>NZ_AROI01000022.1 GCF_000410875.1 Halopseudomonas pelagia CL-AP6 | reverse complement strand
CTCAGTTTTTGCCGCCGCCCAGATTAACGAGCGCAACCTGGTGATTGCCAGTGCAGCTGAAGAGCAGGCGCAGGTAGCGCGGGAAGTGGATCGCAATCTGGTTAATATTCGAGATCTGTCCACCCAGTCGGCGGCAGGGGCGGAGCAAACCAGCAGCTCCAGCCGAGAGTTGTCACGCTTGGCCGTGGATCTGAACGACCTGGTCAATCGCTTCAAGCTGTAAGCCTCAAGCTAAAAGCGGGCAATAAAAAGCCGCACCCAATAGGGCGCGGCTTTTTTGTGCCTGCGGGTTTAATCAGGCGGGTACGCTGCTTGGCTGCGCTGCTTTGCTTTCAGTTTCCGCGTTCTGCGGGGCCGGTGTTCGGATCAGGTAATCAAAAGCACCCAGGGCGGCGGTAGAGCCGGCGCCCATGGCGATGATGATCTGCTTGAACGGCACTGTGGTCACATCGCCTGCGGCAAATACGCCGGGCAGGGAAGTAGCGCCACGACTGTCGATCTCGATCTCGCCATGCTTGCTCAGTGTTACCGGGCCGCCTTTGAGCCAATCCGTGTTAGGGATCAAACCGATCTGCACGAAAATACCGGCAACATCTACCTGCTGGTTTTCCTGCGTGGCGCGATCGGTGTAGGTCAGGCCGACAACTTTGTTGCCGTCACCGCGTACTTCGGTGGTTTGCGCGTTCTTGATAATCTTGATGTTCGGCATGGAGCGCGCCTTGCGCTGTAACACTTCATCGGCGCGCAGGGTATCGGCAAATTCCAGTACGGTCACGTGCTCGACGATGCCAGCCAGATCGATAGCCGCTTCGATGCCCGAGTTACCGCCACCGATCACGGCCACGCGCTTGCCCTTGAATAACGGACCATCGCAATGCGGGCAATAAGCCACGCCCTTGCCGCGATACTGCTGTTCGCCGGGCACATTCATTTCTCTCCAGCGCGCACCGGTGGCGAGAATGACCGAGCGGCCGGACAGCTTGGCGCCGCTTTCCAGCTCCAGCTGTACATAACCGCCCTCAGCGGTTGCTGCGCTCAGGCGGTTGGCAGTCTGCTCGGTAAACACTTCAATATCGTATTCCTTGACGTGTTCTTCCAGGCTGGCGACCAGCTTGGGGCCTTCGGTGTAGTTGACCGAAATGAAGTTCTCGATGCCCATGGTGTCCATTACCTGACCACCAAAACGTTCGGCTACCAGTGCGGTACGAATACCCTTACGCGCGGCATAGATTGCCGCCGCAGCGCCGGCTGGGCCGCCACCGATAATCAGCACTTCATAGGGCTCTTTGGCGCTCAGCTCGGCAGCCTTGCGCTTGCTTGCACCGGTATCCAGCTTGTTGACGATTTCTGGCAGGGTCATGCGGCCCTGGCCGAAAGGCTGGCCGTTCAGATAGACCGAAGGCACTGCCATGATCTGGCGTTTTTCCACTTCGTCCTGGAACAGCGCGCCGTCGACCATCACATGGGTGATATTCGGATTCAGCGTGGCCATCAGGTTCAGCGCCTGGACGACGTCCGGGCAGTTCTGGCATGACAGCGAAATATAGGTTTCGAAATGGTACTCGCCGGTCAGATGGCGGATCTGCTCGAGCAGCACCGGATCGGCCTTTGACGGATGGCCACCGGATTGCAGCAAGGCCAATACCAGTGAAGTAAATTCGTGACCCATGGGCAAACCGGCGAAGCTGATGCGGGGCGGTACGCCGCTCTGCGCGATGCTCATGCTTGGCGTGCGCTCAGCTTCAATCCAGTTCAGAGCGATTTTTGGCGACATCTCGGCGATTTCGCTCGCCAGTTCGCTCAGCTCTTTGCTCTTGGGGCTTTCATCCACGGACACGCTGAGCTCTATCGGGGTAACGATATTCTGCAGGTACGTGTCCAGTTGCTTCTTCAGATTCGCGTCCAACATATGCGTGTCCGTCCTTAAATTGGTTAAATGCAGGCGATAAAAAACCCGGCCCGCCTACCGGGAGCATAGCTCCCCGGCGGGACGGGTTATCTGGCAATACTTAGATCTTGCCTACCAAGTCAAGCGAGGGAGCCAGAGTGGCTTCGCCTTCTTTCCACTTGGCCGGGCATACTTCGCCAGGGTGGGCAGCAACATACTGAGCGGCCTTGACCTTGCGCATCAGGTCTTCGGCGTTACGGCCGATACCTTCGGAGGTCACTTCAACTGCCTGGATGATGCCCTGTGGGTCAATGATGAAGGTACCACGGTCAGCCAGGCCCATATCTTCGCGCATGTTGTCGAAGTTACGGGTGATGGCGCCAGTCGGGTCACCGATCATGGTGTACTGGATTTTGCCGATAGTTTCGGAGCTATCGTGCCACGCTTTGTGAGTGAAGTGGGTGTCGGTAGAAACGGAATAGATTTCCACGCCCATTTTCTGAAACTCGTCGTAGTAATCAGCTACGTCACCCAGCTCGGTCGGGCAGACGAAGGTGAAGTCAGCAGGGTAAAAGAAGAACACGGACCATTTGCCCTGAATGTCGGCTTCGGTCACTTCGATGAATTCGCCGTGCTTGTAAGCCTGGGCTTTGAAAGGTTTGACTTGAGTATTGATAACGGACATTAGTAACTCCTCATAGAGTTGATTGGTAGGTTTGAAAGAAGGACTAAATATACGGGGCTGGTGAGCAAAATTGAAATAAGTTAAGGCTAAGCGGTGTATAGGTAAAAACTATTGATGATTTATTATTCATGGGGCTGGCTGAATAATCTACTTTGATTTGGATCAATTCCAACATTCATAAAATCAATTCAACTGTGGGTAGCCACGGTCTAAGGTACCTGTTCCAGACCGCGTTAGCCAGTTTCCGCCATCCTGCCAGCGCTTTGTGACAAGTGTTGCACGGTTGCCGAAACTGCAACAATCACAGTATTGGATAGGGAGTGAATCATGGATTTTGCCTATAACGCCAACACCCAGGCCCTGCGTCAACAACTCAGGGACTTTCTCGATAGCCATATAGTTCCGCGCATTGGCGCTTGGCAGCAGGAAGTGGCAGCCGGTCAATACCCGGTGTCCTTCATGGCCGACCTCAAGGCGCTGGCCAGGCAAGAAGGGCTGTGGAATCTGTTTTTGCCCAGCCTGAAAGCTGACGAGCCGGGTCGCGGCCTCAGTAACCTTGACTATGCACCGCTGGCAGAAATCATGGGCCGCGTCAGCTGGGCCTCCGAGGTGTTCAATTGCAATGCGCCGGACACCGGCAATATGGAGCTGCTGCACCTGTTTGCCAGCCCGCAGCAGAACCGCCAATGGCTGCAGCCATTGTTGGCCGGGGAGATACGCTCGGCTTTCGCCATGACCGAGCCGGATGTGGCTTCATCCGATGCGAGCAATATCCAGACGCTGATCCGCCGTGAGGGCGACGACTATGTGATCAACGGCCGCAAGTGGTTTATCACCAATGCCTCGCATCCGGATTGCGCTTTTCTGATCGTGATGGGCAAGACCGACCCCGAGGCCGACGCACACCGCCAGCAGAGCATGATCATTGTGCCGTTCAATACGCCGGGGGTAGAGCTGCTGCGCAATATTCCGGTAATGCACCATATCGCTCCCGAAGGCCACAGTGAGCTGCTGCTGCGCAATGTGCGGGTGCCAGTCAGCAATCTGTTAGGCGCCGAGGGCGACGGCTTTATGATGGCTCAGGCCCGGCTGGGACCCGGTCGTGTACACCACTGCATGCGGGCCATCGGTATGGCCGAATTGGCGCTGGAGCTGATGGTCGACCGGGCCCAGGAGCGCAAGACCTTCGGGCGCTATCTGCATCAGCACGGCAGTATCGGCGATTGGATTGCCCGCTCGCGCATGGAGATCGAACAGGCCCGTCTGCTGGTGCTGAAAACCGCCTGGATGATTGATGAAGTAGGCGCCAAGGCCGCGCGCCGGGAAATTGCCATGATCAAGGCCGTGGTGCCGAGTATGCTGGCGGGGGTAGTAGACCGGGCCATGCAGGTATTCGGAGCCATGGGCCTGACCCCCGATACACCCTTGGCGGACCTGTGGATAGCCTCGCGCGCGCTGCGGATTGCTGATGGCCCGGACGAAGTGCACCTGCGCAGCATCGCCCGGTTGGAAATTGACGCCGGCAAGGACCGACGCGGCAGCAGCAGTGACTACCTGACGCCACCTGACAGCCTGCGGCGCTGAGCGCTTAACTAGATCCGGGCATGCCTCCACAGAGGTAATGCCCGATCGTCGGGATTTCGGTACAGTAGTGGTCATGACTACAGAACAGGATATGCCGATGTTGACGCACCTGAATGCCCAGGGCGAGGCCAATATGGTCGATGTTACCGCCAAGGCCAACAGCGAGCGCGAGGCCGTGGCCGAAGCCCTGGTGCGCATGCGCCCGGAAACCCTGGCGATGATCCAGCAGGGCGGCCACCCTAAAGGTGATGTGTTTGCCGTGGCGCGTATTGCCGGCATCATGGCGGCCAAACGCACGCATGAACTGATCCCCCTCTGCCACCCCTTGCTGCTGACCAGCATCAAGGTGCAGCTGAGTGCTGAGTTGCCCAATGCTGTGCGGATTACCGCGCGCTGCAAGCTGGCCGGGCAAACCGGGGTGGAAATGGAAGCATTGACCGCTGCCAGCATTGCCGCCTTGACTCTCTATGATATGTGCAAGGCGGTGGACAAAGGCATGGTCATCGAATCGACCCGTTTGCTGGAAAAGACCGGCGGCAAGAGCGGGCACTTTCAGGCAGAAGCACAGCACGCCGGAGAGTCGTTATGATTAGCCTGCAGCTGTTTGCCCGTTACCGCGAACTGCTCGGGGTTGATCAGCAGCAGCTGGAGTGGACACCTGAACTGGACACGCTGCGTGCTCTGCGTGACAGTTTGCTGAGCCGTGGCGGGGCCTGGCAGGTGCTCGCCGAACCGCGGCTGATGTGCGCCCTCAATCAGGACATGGTCAGCCTTGATACGCCGCTGCGGGACGGTGACGAAGTGGCCTTTTTCCCGCCTGTGACCGGTGGCTGAGATGGCCATTACAGTACAAACAGCCAGTTTTGACCCAGGCGCTATGCTTAACCGTCTGCATGCCCAGCAGTTGGGGGTGGGCGCGGTGGTCGGTTTTACCGGTTATGTGCGTGATTTCAACGACGGGCAGGAGGTCGCGGGCATGCTGCTGGAGCATTATCCGGGCATGACCGAAAAGGCCCTGCAGATAATCGTTGATGAGGCGCAGGGGCGCTGGCCGTTGCTCAGCGTTGAGGTGCTGCACCGCGTGGGGCGCCTTGAGCCCGGCGAGCCAATCGTCTTTGTTGGTGTCAGCTCGGCCCATCGAGCGGCGGCCTTCGACGCCTGCCAGTTCATTATGGATTACCTGAAAACCCGTGCGCCGTTCTGGAAGAAAGAAGACAGCGCCGACGGACCGCGCTGGGTGGATGCCCGGGACAGCGATAGTCAGGCCCTGGACAAGTGGCGCTAGCCCGTCGATAGCTCGCTAGCCCCCAATAGCATAGAAAAGTCCCCGCAAAGACTCCCCACAATGCCCCCGCCGGCTACCCCCAAGGGGGAATACAGTTCTGCCCCAGGCCTTGGCATGCTGCCGTAAATTCCAACGGAGCAGCCCCCATGGCTCACCTGCGTCAGACTGAATTCATCGCGCTACCGATAGCCGTGCTCAGCGTCAGCGATACCCGTTCACTGGCAACCGACGACGCCGGCCAGACCTTGGTCGATCGTCTGCACGCGGCGGGTCATCAGTTAGCTGACCGCCAGCTGTGTATCGACAACACTTATCTGCTGCGTGCACAGCTGTCCCAGTGGATTGCTGATCCGCGCATACAGGTGGTGCTGATTACCGGTGGTACCGGCTTTTCAGCGCAGGACAATACGCCGCAGGCGGTTACCCCGTTGCTCGACAAGCTGATGGATGGCTTTGGCGAGTTATTCCGTCAACTGTCCTATGCCGACATAGGTACCTCCACTGTGCAGTCTCGTGCTCTTGCCGGTTTTGCCAATGGCACGCTGATCTGCTGTCTGCCCGGCTCACCGGGGGCCTGCCGCACGGCTTGGGATGGCATTCTGGAAGCACAACTGGATTCGCGCAGCAAACCCTGCAATGTGGTACCGCACCTGGGCTCGGCTGAGACGCAGGCGCTGGCTTGCTGTGGTACTCGAGCATGAGTGGCTGTGACTGCGAGCGACCGCAGAGGCACAGCTGGTTGTCCGTCGATGAGGCCATAGCCCGGCTACTGAGCCAGACACCCGCAGCGCCAGCGGTTGAACGGGTGGTGCTGGCTGCCGCCTGCGGGCGGATACTCGCAGAGCCGCTGTTGGCGCGCATGGATAGTCCGGCCTGGAACAATAGTGCCATGGATGGTTATGCCTTGCGCGCCGCTGACCTGCCGGCCGAAGGCGGTTGGTTACCCTTGGCTGGGCGCAGTGCCGCGGGCGAGGCGGCGGCCACCCTGACCGCGGGTCACGCTTTGCGCATTTTTACCGGCGCACCCTTACCCGCGTTGGCCGACACCGTGGTCGCCCAGGAAGACTGTCAGCTTGAGGCTGGCGCGGTGCATCTGCCGGCGGTCAGGGTCGGGCAACATGTGCGGCAGCGGGCCGAGGAGTTGCGTGCGGGTGCTCCGTTGTTGTCTGCCGGCCGACGCCTACGTGCCCATGATCTGGGGCTATTGGCCAGTCAGGGTATCGATTGGGTCGCGGTACACCGGCCGCTGCGCGTGGCGTTATTGAGCAGCGGTGATGAGCTGTGCGAGCTAGGTCAGCCACTCGCTGCAGGCCAGATCTACGACGCCAACCGGCATACCCTGGCCAATCTGCTACAGGGCTGGGGCTGCGAGATCAGCGAGAGTCGGGTCATGCCCGACAACCTGCCACAGACCTGCGACCAGCTGTTGGCCGCTGCGGCTAACGCCGACGTATTGATCAGCTCTGGTGGCGTGTCGGTGGGGGAAGAGGATCATTTAAAGGCGGCGGTGCGTCAGCTGGGGCGGCTGGATGTGTGGCAGTTGGCAATCCAGCCTGGCAAGCCGCTGGCCTTCGGTGAGGTCGCAGGTATCCCCTGGATTGGGCTGCCCGGCAACCCGGTGGCGGTCTGGGTCACCGCGTTGATGGTCGCCAGACCCTGGTTGCTCAAGGCCCAGGGGCGCGATGAGCTGGCGCCGACGGGCTGGTTGATGCCGGCCGCCTTCGACTGGCCCAAGGCCAAACCCCGGCGTCAGTTCCTGCGTGCCAGGCTGCAGCCGAGCAGCGCAGGCCAGGAGGTGGTTGTGCATCCGCACCAGGGTTCAGCCATGCTCGCGGCCGCCAGCTGGGCGGATGGTCTGGCCGATATTGGCGCGGGCGCGACACTGGGTCAGGGTGATTTGGTTCGTTATTGGCCCCTGGCTGAACTGCAGTATTGATCCGTATCAAGGACCGAACACACCTGCTACGGCAAAGTGCCGTTTGATCTGAGTCAGGGAGCCATTTTATGCAACTGGTCTGTCCCGCCGGCAGTCTGCCGGCATTGAAAGCCGCCATTCGGCAGGGCGCCGATGCGGTCTATACCGGATTTCGCGATGATACCAACGCGCGCCATTTTGCTGGTCTGAATTTTACTGAAAAACAATTGGAAAGCGGACTGCAGTTGATTCGCAGTGCCGGTAAGCAGCTGTATATCGCCGTTAATACCTACGCGCTACCGGATGGCTGGCCGCGCTGGCAGCGCGCCGTCGATCAGGCTGCCGACCTGGGGGCGGATGCCCTGATTGCCGCCGACCCCGGGGTGCTGGCCTATGCCCGTCGGACGCATCCGCAACTGCCGTTGCACCTGTCGGTACAAGGCTCGGCGACCAATGCCGCGGCGCTGGATTTTTACTACCAGCACTACGGCATCCGCCGCGCAGTGCTGCCGCGGGTGCTATCGCTGAATCAGGTACGCCAGGTGGCTGAGGCCAGTCCGGTACCGGTCGAGGTCTTTGCCTTTGGCAGTCTGTGCATCATGGCCGAGGGGCGTTGTCACTTGTCCTCTTATGTCACCGGGCAATCGCCGAACCTGTGCGGGGTCTGTTCACCGGCCAGTGCCGTGCGCTGGAGCCAAGAGCCCGAAGCGCTGGTCTCGCGACTTAATGAGGTGTTGATTGATCGCTACGCCGATGGCGAGGCGGCGGGCTATCCGACCCTGTGCAAGGGGCGCTTTATGGTCAATGGCAAACGTTTTCATGCGCTGGAGGAACCGACCAGTCTCAATACCCTGGATCTGATTCCGCAGTTGGCCGCCATCGGTGTTACTGCAGTCAAGATTGAAGGGCGCCAGCGCAGCCCCAGCTATGTTGAACAAGTCACCCAGGTCTGGCGCCAGGCGCTGGATTGCTATGCGGCAAACCCAACAGGGTTCGCGGTGGATGCGAGCTGGAACCGTATGCTGGAGAAATTATCCGAGGGCAGTCAGACCACCCTGGGTGCCTATCACCGGCCATGGCAATGAGCGGCAATGAGGAACGCAAACAGATGAACCTCTCGATGGGACCGATTCTGTTCTACTGGAGTCGCCAGACAACCATGGATTTTTACGCGAGCATGGCTACGCAGCCGCTTGACGCCATTTATCTCGGCGAGACGGTCTGCTCCAAACGCCGCGCGCTGTCCCTTGACGATTGGCTTGGGTTGGCCCGCGACCTGCGCAGCGAAACCGCTGCCGAGCTGGTGATCTCCGGCATGGCGCTGATCGAGGCGGCGTCCGAACTCTCCACCCTGCGCAGGTTGTGCGACAACGGCGAGATCCGTGTGGAGGCCAATGATATGGCCGCAGTGCAGTATCTCAGTCGCTCCGGCGTCGAGTTCACCGGCGGTCCATCACTGAATCTGTATAACGCCTACGCCCTGGACGAGCTGGTGCGGCTGGGCATGACGCGCTGGGTGCCGCCGGTAGAATGCTCCGAGGCGTTGCTGCGTGATCTCATCTGTCAGGCACGTCAGCAAGGGCTGGGGTTGCCAGAGATCGAAATCTACGCCTGGGGCTATTTACCCCTGGCGTACTCCGCACGCTGTTTTACCGCGCGGGCCGAGAATCGCCCGAAGGACGACTGTGGTTTTATCTGCCAGGACTACCCCGAAGGCATGCCACTACTGAGCCAGGAAGGGCAGCCGTTGTTTACCCTCAACGGTATCCAGACCCTGTCTGCCGGCATCAGTAATCTGCTCGCCGAATACCCGCGCATGCAGGCGCTGGGGATTCACATGTTGCGCCTCAGCCCTGCAGCAACGGGCATGGAAAAGGTGATCAGCAGTTTTGATCAGGTCAGACGTGGCGCCGAGCCACCGCTGGCAGTAGATGGTTGTAACGGCTACTGGTATGGCCAGCCCGGCATGCTGCGGGTCGAAGAGGCGGGTCTATGTTGAGCCCCGTACACCTGGCGCTACGGGCGACAGGGCCATTGCTGGGTCTGGGCCGTCATGCGCCCTTTGTGCTGCAGCGGCTGCTGATAGAGCAGGCCATGGCCAGCCTGTTTGCCGAGCCGCTGGCGGACGGCAGCTTTGCTTGCCTGCAGGGCCGCTGGTTGCGTCTTGAAGTTGCGGACCTGGGCCTGGCCTGGAATGTGACGCGTGGGCGTCTGGGTCTGCAGCTAGGCGAGCATGCATCGGCAGATCTGCTGATTCGCGGTAACTGGCGGGAGTTTCTGTTACTGGCCAGTCGCCATGAAGATCCTGACACCCTGTTTTTCCGCCGACGCTTGACCATTGAGGGTGACACCGAACTGGGTCTGGAGATCAAGAATCTGATCGACAGCCTCGATCCCGAGGAACTGCCACCGCGCCTGTGGCGGGTTTTGCGCTGGCTGGGCGCGGGCGTTGCGGCCGACGAGTGTCCGCCGGTACCGCCGCACCCAGCCTGACCTATCACTGCAAAGGAGGCGGCCATGCTGAACAAGACCGACCCGTTGATCTACTCGTGCTCTGGCTGCTCGAATGTGGCGCAGTTGGCCAATACCCTGGCGCTGCGACTCGATCGCAGCGGGATTGCTGAAATGTCCTGTATCGCCGGGGTCGGTGGGGGTGTGCCGGCGCTGGTCCGTACCGCCCAGTCTGGCCGCCCGATTGTAGCGATCGACGGATGCAAGTTGCAGTGTGCGAAAGCCTGTTTGCATCAAGCGGGCGTAGAGCCGGATTTGCATGTCATGCTGGGTGATTTTGGCCTGCGCAAACGCTTCGGCGAAGACTGCAGCGAGTTTCAGGCCGACCAGCTCGAGGACAAGCTGGTGGACATGATCTGGCGGCTGCAAAGGTAGATCGGGCCACGCTGACGGGGTTGCGCCTCGCTCGACTAACGTCGTTCAGGCGATATTGTTTTCCACTACCCAGACCGCCGCTTCGGTGCGTGAACGCATGCCGAGCTTGTTCAGCAGCCGCTTCACGTGGACTTTTACCGTGCCTTCGGCAATATCCAGCCGGCGCGCGATCATTTTATTGCTCAGGCCCTTGGTGATCAGCTTCAGTACGTCCTTTTCGCGCTTGGTCAGGTTGGCTGCCTGAACCTGTGACTGGGTTTTAGGTCGCTCGCGCAGGGCTTCGGCCAGCACCATCGTCAGCTCTGGGCTCAGGGCCAGCTTGCCGCGTGCCGCCAGACGCACGTGTTCGACGAGTGCATCGGGGTCCATGTCCTTGAGCAGGTAGCCGTCGGCGCCGTGACGCAGGGCTTCGAGCACATCGCTCTGATCATCCGATACAGTGAACATGATGATCCGCGCGTCGACCTGTTGATCACGCATCTGCCGCAGGGTTTCCAGACCGTCCATGCCGGGCATGTTCAGGTCTAGCAGAATCAGATCGGGTTCCAGCTCGATGGTCATGCGCAGAGCGTCCGGGCCGCTCCCGGCCTCGCCGACCGGGTCCATGTCATCTTCCATTGCGAGTAAATCGCGTAGGCCCCTGCGCATCATGGGATGGTCGTCCACCAGCAGTATTTTAATCGGGTCTTCTGCCGGGGTGTCGGTAGCACTGGCATGCTCGGTCATGATCCGGTCCGCTCCTGTTTCAGATTGAGTAGGCGATAGTCTGGCGGGAAACGCAGGTACACGCGTGTGCCGCCTACCTCGCGCGGGGTAATGGTCAGTGTTCCATTGAGGCTATTGGCGCGCTCGATCAATATGCTGACGCCATAATGCCCTGCCGGAGAGATCGCCTCGGCAATGCCGACCCCGTCATCATCGACGGTGACGTGAATAGTGCCCTGTTTGTCCTGTGTCAATCTCAGAGCGCAGGATTTTGCTTGGGCGTGTTTGACCACGTTGCTCAGCGCCTCGCGGACAATTTGCAAACAATGGATTTCCTCGTTGGGCGTCAGGGGGCAATGGTCGAGCCGGTAGTCCATCTGGATGTCGACCCCCGAATTGGCCCCGAACTCTTTCACTGTGGCCTGCAATGCCGGCTTCAGTCCTGGCTCGTTGACCTTGATACGGAAGGTGGTGAGCAGCTCGCGCAACTGCCGGTAGGCCGCGTTGAGGCCTCGCTCGATCTCCTCCATGGTCTCGGTCAGCTCTGCCGGGGCACATCCCTTAGCCGTCTGGCGCTTAAGCCTGGCTAGTTGTAATTTCTGCGCGGACAGCGACTGGGCGAGCGAGTCGTGCAGCTCGCGCGCGATCACTGCGCGTTCTTCCATCAATGCCATTCTGGCTTGTTGCTGGCCCTGATCGCTCAAGATAAGGCAGGCCGCGTAGAGGTCTGCGAGCGTGATCATCAGTCGCGTTTGCCAGGGCTCGAGCTGCTCTCCTGGCGGTTGCTCGATACGCAGCGCCCCAAGCTCAGTCTGCCCGGAACGCAAGTCGAAACTGATCAGGAGGCTACCCGATGCTAGTTGAGCGCCTTTGTGGTTCACCGGGCACGCCTGACAATCGGGTAGTTTGCAGTACGCTGGCGGCTGCAAGCTGGTAGAGGTCATCGCGGTGTGACTGCCGGCCTCGGCGACCCGGTTCAGGCACAGTGAAACGGGCCCGCAACCGAGGATGTCACGGACTTTCGACAGTTGCCGGCCCATTATCAGCACCGGCTCGTCCGGACGGCTATAGAGCAAGCGGGCGCTGTCGAAAAGCAATTGCAGGGTGGCGTTGCTGCGGGTCAGTGCGGCGGTTTTTTCGTCGACCTTGCTTTCCATCTCGGCATACAGACTGGCCAGCTCCTGGTTCATCTGGTTTAGCGTGCGCGCAAGCATGCTTAATTCTGTGTCTCCGGCCACGCTCACCTGGCCGGTGAAGTTACCGCGACTTATCTGCCGTGCCATGGCGGTCAACTGGCGCAACGGCGTTACCAGTTTGTTGTTCAGCGCGAAGATCAGCAAAAACGCAATCAGTACGGTTACAAAGAGGGTGCCCACTTGAAGGGCACGGATGATTTCCAGATTCTTCTCCGACGACTCCTGCAGGGTCTGGACGAATTGATCCAGCTGCGCGACGAACTGCGGCACCTCGGCGCGGAACGCAGCCGCTCCGGCGGGCGTTTGCAGCAGCGGCCGCATGGTCTGCTGCCACTGTTCCAGCGCCTGCGTGTGCAGCTGTCTCAGGCCGCTACCATCATGTCGTAGCAGCGCCGCCTCGATAGAAGCCGACCCCAGCGTAGCATCCATCGCCTGTAGCTTATGTTCCAGCGTGGTGGGGTCCTGGTCGGCGATCAAGGCGAGGCGATATGCCTGCATTCTCAGGCTCCCGGCCTGATTTATGGCCCCGGCATCGCCCTCCAGAGAGTCGGCCATATGCAGACCGCCGATCATGCTGACAAGGGTCACGCAAATAATGATGACGAACGCGACCATGGTACTGAACACGATCGAATGGCGCGGTGCAGGTAAGTTCGCATCACTTGCCTCGGATTCGTTGCGCGTACTGGGCGTCATCATCTAGGGCGGCTCCATGGGAAAATCCTGCATTGGCGGGAGTATACCCCTTAAGCCACGGTGCCGTGCGGGGTGAGCTGGTCGATCTCTTTTGGCTTTTTCAAGCTAATGATTATATTGAAATTTTATTTGATTTTGGGAGTATCCCAAAGGAGGTATAGGGCCTGTTATGGCATTGCTGCGGCCCACCAAATATTGATCTAGGTCAAGTTAAGCAAAGTGGTCGCGCTCTACGGTGCCAGCCATCCCCACCGCTCCGGGACGTCGGACGATGGCACAGCAGGCAATAGGGAAGGGCGCAGTATGACCGATATCGAAAAATGGAACCCGGAAGACCCGGACTTCTGGGATAGTCGCGGCAAGAAAATAGCGAATCGCAATCTGTGGATTTCCATTCCCAGCTTGTTAATGGGTTTTGCCATCTGGTTGATGTGGGGCATCGTCACGGTGCAGATGATCAACCTGGGCTTCCCGTTCGCCCCGGCGGAACTCTTTACCCTCACCGCGATTGCCGGTTTGACCGGAGCCACGTTGCGCATACCGGCGTCCTTCATGATTCGCATCGCCGGCGGGCGCAACACCATTTTCCTCACCACGCTGCTGTTGGTAATCCCGGCTGCCGGCGCGGGGATGGCCCTGCAAAGTCAGGATACGCCGCTGTGGGTATTCCAGTTGTTGGCGTTCCTGTCCGGTATTGGCGGCGGCAATTTTGCCTGCTCAATGAGCAATATAAGTGGTTTCTTCCCGAAGAATCAGCAAGGCCTGGCCCTGGGCCTGAACGCTGGTCTGGGTAACTTCGGTGTCACCACTATGCAGATTCTGATTCCGCTGGTGATGACAGCAGGCGTGTTCGGTGCCTTCGCTGGCGGCTCGATGACGCTGCTCAGTGACAGTGGAACCCTGATCGGCCGTATCGCCGCCGGTACTGAAACCTGGATACAGAATGCCGGCTGGATATGGGTAGTATTTCTTATCCCGCTGGGCTTTGCCGGTTGGTTCGGCATGAACAACCTGCGGACTATCACGCCCAATCCCGGAAACCCGTTATCGGCCTTTGGCAAGATCCTTGGACTCTATGCGGTGGGCTTTGCTACCGCCGGATTGGGGCTGTATCTGTACTTGCCGGCGCCCACCGGGCTCGGCGTGCTGAACATGTGGGTGGCCATGATCCTGATCATGGGTCTGACCCTGTTCATCCTGCGCATGCTGCCAGGCAGCATCAAACCGAATATCAAACGCCAGTTCCAGATTTTCTCGGATAAACACACCTGGTCCATGAGCGTGCTTTACATTCTGACGTTCGGCTCCTTTATCGGCTTTTCCATGGCTCTGCCGCTGTCGATTACGGTGATCTTCGGCTACCTGAATGAAGTCGCCCTCGATGGCAGCGTGACCCGCGTGCTTAACCCCAATGCTCCGAGCGCGCTGACCTATGCCTGGATCGGTCCCTTTGTCGGGGCGCTGATCCGACCGCTGGGCGGCTGGATCTCCGACAAGGTCGGCGGTTCGATCGTGACCCAGGTCATCTCCGTGGTCATGGTGGCTGCGTCCGTTGCCGCAGGCTACGTGATGCAACTGGCCTACAGCTCGACGCATCCAGAGCAGTATTTCTTCCTCTTCCTGCTGCTGTTTCTGGTGCTGTTCGCGGCATCCGGCATCGGCAACGGTTCGACCTTCCGCACCATTGGGGTGATCTACGACCGCGAGAAGGCCGGCCCCGTACTGGGTTGGACCTCGGCAGTGGCGGCCTACGGCGCCTTTGTTGCCCCCATCGTCATCGGCGAGCAGGTCAAGGCGGGTACCCCTGAGGTGGCCATGTACGGGTTTGCGGTGTTCTACGCACTCTGTCTGGTACTCAACTGGTGGTTCTACCTGCGCCCCAATGCCTACGTCAAAAACCCCTGAGCGGAGTACCGGATATGCGAATCATGATTGCCTATGACCACTCCCGCAACGCCATCACGGCACTGCAGAACACCATCGACATGTTCAAACCGCTGAAGCCGCTGATCATGCTGGTCGGCGTCGTGGAGGAGAGTCTGGATACCAGCGGTGTGGCCAATCAAAGCTATCAGGAGCAGCGGGCTGAATTTGAGGGCTACCTGCGCCTGGCAGCCGAACAGGTTGTTGAGCAGGGCCTGGATGCCGAAGTGATTATCGCCGAAGGGGACGTGCGCAAGATGATCCTTAAGGCAGTCGAGCACAAAAAACCAGACCTGCTGGTCATCGCCCGCCACAGCCAGGAGCCCGACGGCGGTTTCATCTCGCGTTCGCTCAACCTGCTGGTGGATGAGCTCGATTACATGACGTTTGGCAGTGTCAGCGCCTTTCTGGCTCGCCGGGCGCCCTGTCCGGTACTGATCCAGGCCTGCCCGTGATGCGCAAAGTGGAGAATGAAGTATGAAAGTGGCAGAGATTTTCCAGTGGAAACGGCCGGAGATAAAAGCCCTGCACCTGACCTGGCTGGCGTTCTACATCAGCTTCTTCGTCTGGTTCGGCATGGCGCCTTTGGCATCGAGCATGCTCAAGAGCCTGAACTGGCTGACCCCCGAAGATATCAAGCTGTTTGCCATTGCCAACGTGGCGCTGACCATTCCGGCGCGCATCATCGTCGGCATGGCGCTCGACCGCTTTGGCCCGCGCCGGGTGTTTTCGATCCTGCTGGTGGTCATGGCGCTGCCGGCGTTGTTCTTCGCCTTTGGCGACACGCGGGTCCAGCTATTGGTGTCGCGTCTGATTCTGAGCTCGGTAGGTGCCAGCTTCGTTGTTGGTATTCATATGACCGCGATGTGGTTTAAGCCCAAGGACATCGGTTTTGCCGAGGGCTTTTACGCTGGCTGGGGTAACTTCGGTTCCGCCGCAGCCGCAATGACGCTGCCGGCCATTGCCATCCACGCCTTTGGTGGGCCGGACGGCTGGCGCTGGGCGGTGGCCAGTTCGGCGATCATCATGGCGGTCTACGGCGTTTACTACTGGTTTGCGATAACCGACGGCCCCGTCGGCACTATCCATCGCAAGCCGCACAAGACCGCGGCGCTGGAGGTCAGCACCTGGGCGGATATGATCAAACTGATCGCCTGGACTATCCCGATGGTCGGGGTGCTGGCGATCCTGGTATGGCGCGTGGAAGGCATGGGTTACCTGTCCGAGACCGGTGCCTGGATCTGCTACGCGGTCATTGCTGCGGTGGTGGTCTACCAGGTGGTACAGATTCTCAGGGTGAATGTCCCGATTCTGAAAAAAGGCGTACCTGAGGACGACAAATACCCCTTCAACAGCGTCGCGGCACTGAACTCCACCTATTTCGCCAACTTTGGCGCCGAGCTGGCAGTGGTGTCCATGCTGCCCATGTTCTTCGAAATGACCTGGGGCCTGACACCCACGGTGGCTGGGCTTATTGCTGCCTCCTTCGCCTTCGTCAACCTGGTCGCCAGGCCCATGGGCGGGATGGTCTCTGACCGCATGGGCAATCGGCGCTTCGTCATGCTCGCCTATATGTTCGGCATCGGCCTGGGTTTCCTGTTCATGGGCCTGATGAATGAGAAGTGGCCGCTGTTTGTCGCGGTGTTCATTACCGTGGCCTGCTCGGTCTTCGTTCAGGGTGCGGAGGGCGCCACCTTCGGCATCATTCCTTCGATCAAACGCCGGGTTACCGGGCAGATCTCCGGCATGGCCGGGGCCTACGGCAACGTCGGCGCAGTCTGCTACCTGACCCTGTACACCTTTGTTACCCCATCGCAGTTCTTCCTGATCATCGCTGCGGGCGCCTTCGTCAGCTTCGGCCTCTGCCTGCTCTGGCTCAAGGAGCCTGAAGGGGCGTTCTCGGAAGAATATTACGTGTCCTCGGTGGACCGCGAACTGGAGGCCCTGAACGCGCAGAAAGTGGTCTGAATACGAACCTGTGTGCGCCGCGTCGCGGTGCCCTGTAACTACGTGATAGCCGGTCCGGCGAAGACCAGACCGAATGAGGAGAAACACCATGAGCCACTTGCTCGATCAGCTACGCTTCTTCAACCGCAAGCAGGACGAATTCGCCGATGGACACGGTGAAACGCGCATCGAATCGCGCGACTGGGAAAACGTCTACCGCGCCCGTTGGCAGTACGACAAGATCGTGCGCTCGACCCACGGCGTGAACTGCACCGGTTCCTGTTCCTGGAAGATCTACGTCAAGAACGGTCTGATTACCTGGGAGACCCAGCAGACCGACTATCCGCGCACCCGCCCGGACCTGCCAAACCATGAGCCGCGCGGCTGTCCGCGCGGGGCCAGCTACAGCTGGTACATCTATAGCGCCAACCGCCTTAAATACCCCAAGGTGCGCAAGGCATTGCTCAAGCTGTGGCGTGACGCGCGTACCACCATGGCGCCGGTTGATGCCTGGCGCAGTATTGTCGAGGATCAAGCCAAGGCGACCTCCTACAAGGCCGAACGCGGGCTGGGTGGTTTTATCCGCTCGAGCTGGGACGAGGTGACCGAAATCATCGCCGCAGCCAACGTCTATACCGTCAAGCAGTATGGCCCGGACCGCGTGGTTGGCTTCTCGCCAATTCCAGCGATGTCGATGGTCAGCTACGCCGCAGGCAGCCGTTACCTGTCGCTGATCGGCGGCGTGTGCCTGAGTTTCTATGACTGGTACTGCGATCTGCCGCCGGCCTCGCCGATGACCTGGGGCGAGCAGACCGACGTGCCGGAATCGGCCGACTGGTACAACTCCAACTACATCATTGCCTGGGGTTCCAACGTGCCGCAGACACGGACCCCCGATGCGCACTTCTTTACCGAAGTCCGGTACAAGGGCACCAAGACCGTCTCGATCACGCCGGATTACTCCGAAGTCGCCAAATTGACCGACCTCTGGCTGAATCCCAAGCAGGGTACCGACGCGGCCCTGGGGCAAGCGTTCAATCATGTGATCTTCAAGGAATTTCACCTGGAGAATCCGAGCGCGTACTTTACCGATTACGTGCGCCGCTACACCGACCTGCCGATGCTGGTATTGCTCGAAGAAACTGATCAGGGCTTCAAGCCAACGCGCTTCCTGCGTGCGTCGGATCTGGACGACCAGTTGGGCCAGGATAACAATCCAGAATGGAAAACCATCGCCGTCGACAGCACCACCGATGAATTGGTCTCGCCGCTAGGTTCCATCGGTTACCGCTGGGGCGAGTCAGGCAAGTGGAATATCGAGGCGCGTGAGGGTGGCGAAGGCCGTGAGGTGTCGCTGCAACTCACCCAGATCGATAAGGGTGAAGTGGTCAATGTGGCCTTCCCGTATTTCGGTGGCCAGTTGCACGATCACTTCCAGCAGGCCGATGGTGAAGAGATCCAGTACCGCCATCTGCCCAGCCGTCTGTTGAACATGGGCGATGGCAGGCAGTTGCGCGTGGCCACCGTATTCGACATTCAGGCCGCCGGCCTGGGTATTGATCGTGGGCTGGGTGGCGCCAACGTGGCTAGCAGCTATGACGATGCCAGCGTACCGGGTACCCCGGCCTGGCAAGAGCAGATCACCGGCGTCAGCCGCGAGAAAGTCATCCAGGTAGCGCGTGAGTTTGCCGATAACGCCGACAAGACCAAAGGCCGCTCGATGATCATCGTCGGCGCGGCGATGAACCACTGGTACCACATGGACATGAACTACCGCGGGCTGATCAACATGCTGATGTTGTGTGGCTGCGTGGGTCAGACTGGCGGCGGCTGGGCACACTATGTTGGCCAGGAAAAACTGCGCCCGCAAACGGGCTGGCTACCGCTGGCCTTTGGTCTGGATTGGAGCCGTCCGCCGCGGCAGATGAACGGCACCAGCTTCTTCTACAGCCACAGCTCGCAATGGCGCCACGAGAAGATGAGCGTGCACGAGATTCTTTCGCCGCTGGCCGACAAGTCGCAGTTTCCCGAGCACATGCTCGACTACAACATCCGCGCCGAGCGTGGCGGCTGGCTCCCGAGTGCGCCGCAGTTCAACCGTAACCCGCTGGCAATTTGCCGCGAGGCGGCGGCCAAAGGCATGGATCCCAAGGAATATGCACTGCAGAGTCTGCAGGATGGCAGTCTGCGGTTTGCCTGCGAGGAGCCGGACAACAGCGATAACTTCCCGCGCAACATGTTTATCTGGCGCTCCAACCTGTTGGGCAGTTCCGGCAAGGGCCACGAATACATGCTCAAGTACTTGCTGGGTACGCCCAGGCATGGCGTGATGAACGAAGATGTGGGCAAGCGCGACGGGCTCAAGCCGACCGAAGCCGATTGGGTGGAGGAGGGCGCGATTGGCAAGATCGATCTGGTGACCACCCTGGACTTCCGTATGTCGTCGACCTGCGTGTACTCCGACATCGTCCTGCCGACCGCGACCTGGTACGAAAAGGACGACATGAATACCTCGGATATGCATCCGTTCATTCATCCGCTGTCCGCGGCTATCGATCCGGCCTGGGAATCCCGGTCCGACTGGGATATCTACAAGTCGATCGCCAAAAAGTTCTCGGAAATCTCCGAGGGCGAGCTGGGTGTGGAACAGGACCTGGTAAGCATCCCGATGCTACATGACAGCCCCGGCGAATTGGCTCAGCCGTTTGGCGGCACCGACTGGAAGACCGCTGGCGAAGCACCGGTGCCGGGCAAGAACTGCCCGAACATGGTCGTGGTCGAACGCGATTTCCCCAACACCTTCAAGAAGTTCAGCTCCCTCGGACCCTTGCTGGAGAAACTGGGTAACGGCGGCAAGGGCATCAGCTGGAATACTGATCACGAAGTCGAGTTCCTTGGGCAGCTTAATCACGAAGTGCTGGATGAGGGTATCAGCCAGGGCCGCCCGCAGATCAATAGCGCAATCGATGCCTGCGAAGTGATTCTCTCGTTGGCCCCGGAAACCAACGGCCACGTGGCGGTCAAGGCCTGGGAAGCGCTGTCGAAGTTCACCGGTCGTGACCACAGCCATCTGGCGGTGGGCAAACAGCACGAGGCGATCCGCTTCCGGGATATTCAGGCGCAGCCGCGCAAGATCATTTCCAGCCCGACCTGGTCCGGCCTGGAAGATGATCATGTGAGCTATAGCGCCGGCTACACCAACGTGCACGAGTACATACCCTGGCGCACCATCACCGGCCGTCAGCAGTTCTTCCAGGATCACCCCTGGATGCAGGCCTTCGGTGAGCAGCTGATGAGTTATCGGCCGCCGGTCAACACCCGCACCACCGGTTACGTGCTGGGCAAGAAGCCCAATGGCAATAGCGAGATCGTGCTGAACTGGATCACGCCGCACCAGAAGTGGGGTATCCACAGCACCTATTCCGACAACCTGATCATGCTCACCCTGAGCCGCGGTGGCCCGATCATCTGGTTGTCCGAAGTCGACGCGGTCAAGGCCGGGATCGAGGACAACGACTGGGTTGAATGCTTCAACGCCAATGGCGCGCTGGTCGCCCGTGCGGTGGTCAGTCAGCGGGTGATGGAAGGGATGGTGATGATGTATCACGCCCAGGAACGCATCGTGAACATGCCTGGCAGTGAAATGACCGGCACCCGTGGCGGCCATCACAACTCGGTTACCCGGGTGGTGCTCAAGCCTACGCACATGATTGGCGGCTACGCGCAGCAGTCATGGGGCTTCAACTATTACGGCACCGTCGGCTGCAACCGCGACGAGTTCGTTGTGGTGCGCAAGATGGACAAGATCGACTGGCTGGATGACGTCGAACTGGGTGGCCTCGGCGGGGAATCCCTGCCACAGCCCCTGCCACAGGATATCGAGTGAGGAACCGGCCATGAAAATTCGTTCACAAGTAGGAATGGTATTAAATCTGGACAAGTGCATCGGCTGCCACACCTGCTCGGTCACCTGTAAAAACGTCTGGACCAGTCGCGAGGGCATGGAATACGCCTGGTTCAACAACGTCGAAACCAAGCCTGGCATCGGTTACCCGAAAGAGTGGGAGAACCAGACCAAGTGGAAGGGCGGTTGGAAGCGCAATGCCGATGGCTCGATCAATCCGCGTATTGGTGGCAAGTTTCGGGTGCTGGCGAATATTTTCGCCAACCCGGATATGCCGACCATCGATGATTATTACGAACCCTTCGACTTCGACTATCAGCATCTGCACACTGCGCCGTCATCCAAGCACCAACCGACTGCACGGCCGCGCTCTGCGATCAGTGGCAAGCGCATGGAGAAGATCGAGTGGGGCCCCAACTGGGAGGAAATTCTGGGTACTGAATTTGCCAAGCGACGCAAGGATCAGAACTTCGATCAGATCCAGGCGGACATATACGGCGAGTACGAAAATACTTTCATGATGTACCTGCCGCGCCTGTGCGAACACTGCCTGAATCCCACCTGCGCCGCAGCTTGCCCGAGCGGTGCGATCTACAAGCGTGAGGAAGATGGCATCGTGCTGATCGACCAGGAGAAGTGCCGCGGCTGGCGCATGTGTATTAGTGGCTGCCCGTACAAGAAGATCTACTTCAACTGGAAGAGCGGTAAGTCGGAAAAATGCATCTTCTGCTACCCGCGCATCGAAGCCGGTATGCCCACTGTGTGCTCGGAAACCTGCGTCGGTCGCATCCGTTACCTCGGGGTGCTCTTGTATGACGCCGACCGCATCCATGAAGTAGCCAGCACGCCCAGCGAACAGGACCTGTATGAAGAGCAGCTGGGCCTGTTCCTTGATCCCCACGATCCGGCGGTGATCGAGCAGGCGCTGGCCGATGGCGTACCGATGTCCGTCATCGACGCTGCGCAGGCTTCTCCGGTGTACAAACTGGCGGTTGACTGGCGTCTGGCGCTGCCGCTACACCCGGAATATCGCACCCTGCCAATGGTCTGGTATGTGCCGCCACTATCGCCGATTCAGAACGCCGCCGAGGCTGGCAAGGTGGGTATGAACGGCATACTGCCGGATGTCGATAGCTTGCGCATTCCGCTGCGTTATCTGGCCAACCTGTTGACTGCAGGCGACGAGGCGCCGGTCAAACTGGCGCTCAAGCGCCTGCTGGCCATGCGCGTGTACAAACGCTCGCAGCAGGTCGAGGGTGTGGAGAATCTGCAGGTGCTGGAGGACGTGGGTCTGACCCGCGCGTTAGCCGAAGATATGTACCGCTACCTAGCGATTGCCAATTACGAGGACCGTTTTGTGATTCCCACCGCGCACCGTGAGGAAGCGCTGAGTGAAGTGTTCGCCGAACGCAACGGGTGCGGCTTCAGCTTTGGCAGCGGCTGCTCCGGCAGTTCCGATACCAATATGTTCGGTGGCAAAAAAGCCAACCGCCGGGATGTGCTCAAAACCGTCCAGCTCTGGGAGGAGTGAATATGAAGATTCTCAAGGTGATTTCCCTGCTGATGGATTATCCGGTGGAAGCCGTGCAGCAGGCACGCGCCGAGCTCGAGGAAGCCATTCTGGCCTCCCGCGAGATCAGCCCCGAGCAACGTCAGGACCTGGTTGGGCTGCTCACCCATCTGGCCAGCAGCGACCTGCTGGACGTGCAGGAAGCCTATACCGAGCTATTTGAACGTGGTCGCTACCTGTCGCTCCTGCTGTTCGAACACGTGCACGGCGAATCCCGTGACCGTGGCCAGGCGATGGTTGATCTGATGGCCCAGTATGAAAGCGCTGGTTTTGCCATCGGCGTAAAGGAGTTGCCGGACTACATCCCGCTGTATCTGGAGTTTCTCGCTACCCGTGACGGCGAAGAGGCACGCGCCGGACTGGGTGAAGTCGAGCACCTGCTGGCACTGCTGGCCAGCCGGCTGGAAGAGCGCGGTTCGGACTATGCCGCCTGTTTCCGCGCCCTGCTACAGATTGCTGGCACCATTCCCGAGCTGGCGATGGCGGCGATTCGCGAGCAAGTGCTCGAGGAAATTCCGGACAACAGCCTGGAGGCCCTCGATAAGGAATGGGAAGAGGAGCAGGTGACCTTTCTTAATGGCGACAGCGTTGCGGCTTGCGGTACCCGGCCAGCGAACGTCAAGTCCAAGGAAGAAATAGCGGTCCCGGTGCACTGGGTGGATTTCAATGACAAGGCCGTGCCGGCTGGCAGGGCATAGGAGACAGACATGTCAAACTTCAATTTTCTGTTGTTCGGGGTCTACCCTTATGTCGCTCTGGCGGTCTTCATTATTGGCAGCTGGGCGCGCTTTGACCTGTCCCAGTACACCTGGAAGGCCCATTCAAGTCAGCTCATGGGCAACAAGGGCATGCGTCTGGCCAGCAACCTGTTCCATGTTGGTATCCTGTTTATCTTTGCCGGTCACTTTGTCGGCTTGCTGATCCCGGAGTCCATCTATCACCATGTGATCAGTACCTCTGGCAAGCAAATGCTGGCGATCGTCTCGGGCGGCTTTTTCGGCATCTTGTGTTTGATTGGCCTGGTGATGCTGCTGCATCGGCGCATGACTAATCCGCGGGTACGGGTGCAGTCGAGCTTTTCCGACATCATGATCCTCTGGGTACTGCTGGCGCAATTGCTGCTCGGCCTGACCAGCATCTTCTTCTCCGTGCAGCATCTGGATGGTTCCGTGATGGTCATGCTGGCGAACTGGGCACAGTACACGCTGACCCTGCAGCCGCTGCTGGGCGCGGCGGCCATCGAGCCGGTTGGGCTGATCTACAAGCTGCATGTATTTCTCGGCTTGAGTCTGTTCGTGTTGTTCCCGTTCACCCGCCTGGTGCATATGATCAGTGCTCCGGTCTGGTATTTGGGCCGCAGCTACCAGATCGTCAGACTCAAAGCGTCCTCGCCCTCAAGGGCGGCCTCCGTCCGTCCCGCTGCGGGCACCAAGGAGCAATCATGAGCACCGACAGCATTATTGCCAGCAGCACTCGGCAGGAGTGGCCACGGGTAAGCATTAACGGTGTGCCGCTTGATCCGCAAGCCATCGCCCAGGAGATGCAATACCACCCGGCCGACACCCGCGAGGAGGCGATTTTTCTTGCCGCACAGGCGCTGGTTATCCGCGAGCTGTTGGAGCAGCGCGCGGCGTATCTAGGGGTTGAAGTGTTCAATCGGGCCGATGAGACTGACGAGGAAGCGCTGATTCGCGGGCTGCTGGAACTGGAAGTACAGGTGCCTGCCGTCGATGAGCAGGCTCTCGAGCAGTTCTATCAGTCCAACCAAGAGCGCTTCAGTTCGGCGCCACTAGTGGCAGCCAGGCATATTCTGTTGGCGGTTGCGCCGGATGATGTTGCCGGGCGCAGCCGCACCCGTGAGCAGGCGCTAACATTACTCAACCAACTGCGTGACAAGCCCGGCCGTTTCGCCGAGTTTGCCACGCAGTACTCGGACTGCCCGTCAAAAGAGCAGGGCGGAGCCTTGGGGCAGATCAGTTCGGGGCAAACGGTGGCAGAATTTGAACGCCAACTACTGCGCCTGGATGAAGGTCTGGCCGGCCAGCCACTGGAGTCGCGCTATGGCTTTCATATCGTCCTGGTAGACCAGCGAATCGATGGAAGACAATTGCCCTTCGAGCTGGTCAGAGACAGTATTCAGGCCGAATTGGCTGAACGAGTTTGGCAAAAAGCCGTGGTACAGTACATCGAGACGCTGATAGGTGAGGCGGGTATCGAGGGCATCGTCATGCGCGGAGCCGCGTCACCACTGCTGCAATAGGGGAAAAGTCATGGCCGATACACAATTGATAGACGGACTGGGTCGACGCATCGATTACCTGCGTATGTCGGTGACTGATCGCTGTGATTTCCGTTGTGTCTATTGCATGGCCGAGGATATGACTTTTTTGCCTCGGCAACAGGTGCTCACCCTGGAGGAGATGCAGCGCTTGGCGGCGCTGTTTGTCGCCCAGGGGGTGAAGAAAATCCGCCTGACCGGGGGCGAGCCCCTGGTTCGCCGCGGCATAGTTGAACTGTGCGCTAGCATCAGCGCGCTGCCTGGCTTGCGCGAACTGGTGATGACCACCAACGGCTCGCAATTGGGCAAGCTGGCGCAACCGTTGGCAGATGCTGGCGTCAAGCGCCTGAATATCAGTCTCGATAGTCTGGACCCAGCAAAATTCCGCGCTATCACCCGAACCGGCGAACTGCAGCAGGTGCTTGACGGTATCGATGCCGCGCGTAATGCCGGATTCGAGCGCATCAAGCTCAATGTGGTGGTGATGAAAGGGCGCAATGCGGACGAGATACCGGCGCTGGTGGATTATGCGTTGGCGCGTGAGCTGGATATCACCTTTATCGAAGAAATGCCGCTGGGTCATGTGGGTCGTTCGCGGGGTGAATCTTTCTGTTCCAGTGACGAAGTGCGAGCCGTGATCGCCCAGCGTTATCAATTGCTCGACAGTACTGACAACTCTGGAGGGCCAGCGCGCTATGTCCGGGTCGAAGGATACCCGCGCAGCCGCATCGGTTTCATCTCTCCGCACTCGCATAACTTCTGCGCAACCTGTAACCGTGTGCGAATGACCGCCGAGGGGCGTCTGTTGTTGTGTCTGGGGCAGGAGAATTCCATCGACATGCGCGCGTTGGTGCGGCGCCACCCAACCACTGATGTGCCCTTGCAGGCCGCTTTGGCCAAGGCCCTGCAAAGCAAGCCCGCACATCATGATTTTTCTGCAGATGGCGAGGTTCAGATTGTCCGGTTTATGAATGCAACCGGGGGATGACGCTGAGATGCACCACCGCAGTTGCGATGGTGTCTCAGCGTGGTCTTGCGGTTAGATCCTTACTTCATGGCGCCGTAGTAGGCGGCCAGATCGGCAATATCCTCATCACTCAGGTTCTTGGCCATCGGCGTCATGATGGCAGCGTTGCCGCCCGTGCGCTGGCCCTCTCGGTAAGCCTTCAGGGAAGACTCCAGGTAAGCCACTTGTTGACCCTTCAGGTTCGGATAGATCGGCACCAGGCCGATACCGTCCGCGCCATGGCAGGCGGTGCATACGGCTGACTTTCCTGCGCCCGCAGCGGCATCGCCAGCGGCCTGGACCATCCCGGTCATGCCAAGGGTAAGCAGGGTCGAAGCAAATAAAACTTTCAGCATCATTATTTCCTCATCATGTCTTTATTGGGTGTTTTCACAACCAGTAATATCATCAATTGCCTATTTGGAAAGGTTAAAGTGTCTGCATCGCGCCTCCTTGTATAACCAGACATTGCGGGACGGGGATTCAAAGGAAAAGGGCCATTGCGGCAAGCACTGCCAGCAGCCAGCCGCTGACAGCCAGGCGCAACCCCATGGGCGCCGTTTTCATCCCCATGAAGTGATCGATCAGCCACTGGCCTTTCACTGCGCTCAATACCAGAACGGCCCATAACAGCCACTCTCCCTGGATCAGCGCGAGTGTCGGCTGGTGCCCGAGCCACCAGCCAAGCAGTGTCAGCGCCAGGAGGCTCAGCCAGCTTAGCGTCAGTCTATGCGTCATGGTTCACCTCAAGGCAATACATAGAGCAATGGGAACAACATCAACCAGACCAGATCGACCATATGCCAGTAACTGGCTGCCGACTCTGCCGCCATTTGCCGCGTAGCACCTGAAGGATAAGCTCCGCGCTGGAAACGCGCCGCCACGACCAGGAGGATGACCATCCCCAGCACTACGTGCATCAGATGGAAGAAGGTGGTGAAGAAATAGAAAAAGTAGAAGGTATTGGTGCGCAGGTTGTAACCGGCACTGAACATTTGCTGGTACTCCAGGCCCTTGACCACCAAGTAGAACAAGCCGCTGGCTGCGCCCGCCCGGAACCACCAGGCCACCTGTGCGGATCGGCCCTGGCGCAGGGCGGCTACGCCCTTGGCGACCCAATAGCTGCCGGTGAGCAGGGCCAGCGTATTGACCAGTCCGGCGAGCGGATGCAGGGTAGCGACACCAGCACTGAACATCTCCGGCCATCTGCCGCGCACGTAGGCCATGCTACCCAGTAGCAGTGCAAATACCGCCAGTTCGGCAAGAATAAAACACCACATCGCCAGGTCGCCGGGTAGCTCGCGGGCGGCGACTGTGGAGTGAACAATGGGCAGACGCTGCATTGCGGTCATGGCGTCCTCCCGGTCAACAACAGGTACAGACGTGGCAGCAGCGTGGGTAGTTCGGCTGCGTTGTGCAGCAAATGAAAGCGCTGTGGGCCGAACAGATACGGAAGGTAATCGGCAGCCTGCTGATCGATCGTCACGCAGAATGGCTCCAGGCCGGCCTTGCGCGCTTCCAACAGTGCATGGCGGGTATCTTCCATGCCGTAGCGGCCTTCGTACAGATCCAGGTCGTTGGGCTTGCCGTCGGTCAGTAACAGTAGCAGCCGCTGCTCGGCGGGTTGCTCCTTGAGAATTTCGGTGGCCTGACGAATCGCTGCGCCCATGCGCGTGTAGTAGCCTGGCCGCAAGGCCTGAATGCGCCCATGCACGGGCTCGCCCCAGGGCTCAGCGAAGTTCTTGATCACGCTAAAGCGCACATGGTCACGGCGTTTGGAGGAAAACCCATACATCGCAAAGGCATCGTTTCCGGCGTCCAGCGCTTCACCCAGCAGGTGCATGCTGTCGCGCACCACGTCGATCACCTGATGTTCATTGTCGGCGTAGGCCTCGGTCGACAGAGAAAGATCTGCCAGTACCAGACAAGCCAAGTCCCGGTGCTGCGCGGCTTGCTGACGCCACAGCGCTGGCTGTGCGCTAGCCAGCCCGCGTTGCCGGGCTGAAGCAAAATCGATGCAGGCTTCCAGATCCAGCGTCGGACCGCTTGGCTGACGTTTGTTCCAGGCCTGTTGCGGGCGCAGCACTTCAAAGCGCCGTCGCAGTTGCTGACCCATTGCTTGCAGGCGGTCGGGCAGGGCGCATGGCGTGGCATCCTTGGGTAGCATCGGAATAACCCGGCAATAGCGCGGTACCATCAGCTGTTTGCGCCAGTCCCATTCGGGCAGTAGCATGCCGGCGCCCAGGGGAATGTCGTCCTCTGCTGCGCTGGGTAGATCCAGGTCCAGCTTCAAGCGTGAAGCACCGGCGTCACCGTGGCGGGATAGGCTGAGGTGATCGAGATCTTCTGCGACACGGTCGGCTTCGTCATCCTCACTGTCGTCCAGGGTGCGGTCGACAGGTACGAACTCCGACCAGGAAAACAGACTCTCCAGGCGGAATACGATCAGCCCATCCTTGCCATCGATGTCATCGATAAATTCTGCGCGTTTGCGGCCCTTGCCTTGCTTCGGCTTGAGCCCGCCGTTACTCACATCGCTACCCCCATCCTGTCTCGATACGGCCGCCTTGGCCGGGTGCAGGGATGGATACAGCCACAAGGGCACGGGCAGGCTGTCGCCATCGGCGACGGGCAGAGCCTGTTGGCTGCCCGGTTCAAGGATGGCTGTGCGCAGGCAGCGCTCGCGGCGCTGCTGGGCGGCATTCAGGCTATCGAGTGACGGGCGCACCGCCACCAGGCCCCAGGCCAGGCGTTGGTACAGCGGACCCAAACCGGGAAAACGCTGAAGCGTTAGCAGCACCTGTTGCTGATTCCACTGCAGCCATTGGTCCGGTTCCGGGGTGCTGGCCTGGCTGGCCAGTGCAATTAACCACAGGTACAGGTCGCGGTTAAGCTCGCGCTCAGGATAAGCCTGAATCACTGGCGGCAGCCGAACGCTGTCCTCGTCACGCCAGGCCAGTGCGTACTGGCGGCCGGTACCGGCAATTTTTTCCAGCCAGTGACGCGGGGGTTTCAGCGCGCGTTCGGTGGCGGCTTTGATGACCAGGCCAGGATCACCGCCCAGTGCACGGAATACCATGGCCAACCGCGGGCCTTCGTCTTCCAGGCGCACCTGGGCTTCGGGATAACTGGTGCGGGCCAATCGGTTGATCAGATTGTGCCAGCGCATGCCGACAAATTCTTCCATGGTGCTAATCCTTTTCCAGAATAGGGATGCGAGCTGCGATGTGGCTACCTGGTTGCTTGTCTATCTTCACTGCCGCGTCACCGCTGACCCAGTGCAACAGTGCGCCATCGGGATTGTTGGCCTGGACCTGCTGGCAGGTCTGCACGCAGACGCCGCATTGGGTGCAGGTAATCTTGTGGCGCTTCATGCCGCGTGGCGGCAGGCGCATCGGGCAGGCCCGGTCGCAGGCATTGCAGTCACGGCAATCACGCGCACGTTCGCGCTTGAAACCGATGACCATAGCGCGACGGTTCACTGCCCAGATCAGGCTCTGGAAGATGCCCACGGCGCAGCCGTACTTGCAGAAAAAATGCCGCGCCAGGGCAAACTCGATGCAGAACAGGGCGGTGCCGATGCCGATGAAAAACCACTGCCAGGCCGGCAGGTTCAGGCTGAACAGACCAGTCCATAGCGGGATGGGCGGCACCAGGTAGGTAAGTAGCGTAACGGCCCACAATGCCGATCCGCCCAGCACCACCACGCTCATGACCAGGCGCGCGCCAGCCCGACGCGGTGCTGAAGGCGGCTCCCAGACGGAACGCCGGCCGAGCCAGCGGGCCATGATGGCGTCGATCCATTCGACCATCGAGAAATGCGGGCACAACCAGCCGCAATACAGGCGGCCCCAGCGCCAGACCACCCAGAGTAGTACGCCGAGCGTGAGCAGAACGGGCAAGCCCAGACGCAGCAGCAGGTGCAGGGTGATGGCGGAGGGATCCAGGGCGCTGGTCTGGGGATCAAGCCCCAGGGTCCAGTCCATGGTCAGAAAAACAAAATGGCCCCTGCTTAGATCGAGACGAAACAGATCCAGCACAGGCGCCAACAGAAAGAGGATAAAGAAAGCGCTACGACTGATGCGGCGAAGCATTGCCAGTTGCATAGTGTCTTCGCCTCCAGTCAGCTTGATGAAAAGGGGGATACGGGCAGCAGCTGCCGCCCGTATCCGATGGTCCTGCTGCTCAGTTCAAGGTGACGGCAGCGCCAACCGGTTCGGTTGGCGCGCTGGTACGCGCGGCGACGACGAAGCTGGCCAGGTACATGAACACCCCGATACCAAAACCAATACCTGCAGCCAGACGCATCCAGTAGATGTTGGTGATGGCGTCCTGGGTGGCCATAAAGCCAAGCGCGTCAGCGTTATCCGGAATGCGCTGCAGCCAGATCTGTACCACGCCGGCAGCGGTCAGCAGCAGGGTGATCAGCAGCATGCTGATACTCATGGTCCAGCAGGAGGCGATTTCCAGACGTTGAGCCTGCGGGCTGTTGGCCTGCCGGCCGTGCAGGATCGGCCAGGCGTAAGAGATAATCGCTAGAACAATCATCACATAAGCGCCATAGAACGCCAGGTGCCCGTGAGCAGCGGTGAGCTGAGAGCCATGGGTGTAATAGTTCACCGGTGCCAGGGTATGCATGAAGCCCCACACGCCAGCCCCGAGGAAGGCCATGATGGTGCAACCGACTGCCCAGGTAACCGCGGCCTTGTTCGGGTGGTCACGCCGCCGCTGCTTGAGCATGCTGAAGGCGAACACCATCAGCATGAAGAACGGCAGGGGTTCGAGCGCCGAGAAGATCGAGCCAATCCACAACCAATACTCCGGTGCGCCAATAAAGAAGAAGTGGTGGCCGGTGCCGAGGATGCCGCTGATCAGCGCCATGGCGATGATCAGATACAGCCATTTTTCCACTACTTCGCGGTCCACGCCGGTAGTGCGGATCAGGATGAAGGCCAGGATGGCGCCGAGGATCAATTCCCATACGCCTTCGACCCACAAATGCACGACCCACCACCAGAAGTACTTGTCCATCACCAGCGAGGCGGGGGTGTAGAAGGCGAACATCCAGAACGCTGCCAAGCCGATAAGACCGGTCATCAGCACCATGTTGACCACCGTCTTGCGACCCTTGAGGACAGTCATGATGACGTTATACAGAAAGCCGACAAACACCAGGGCCAGACCGATCTTGGTAATGGTCGGCTGCTCGAGGAATTCCCGGCCCATGGTCGGGAAATACTTGTTACCTGTGAGCTCCGCCAGTGTCGCGTAAGGCACCGCCAGATAGCCGATGATGGTCAGCGTGCCGGCGGCGGCAAATACCCAGAAGAGTATTCGGGCCAGCAGCGGGCTGTGCAGTTCGCACTGGGTTTCCTCGGGCAAGAGGAAATAGGTCGCGCCCATAAAGCCGAACAGCAGCCAGACGATCAGCAAGTTGGTGTGGACCATGCGGGCCACGTTGAAGGGGATTTCCGGGAACAGGAAGTCGCCAATAATGTATTGGGTCCCCAGTATCAGACCGAACACGATCTGCCCGATGAAGAGGATGATGGCGAAGACAAAGTAGGGCTTTGCTTCCGCCTGACTAGCGTATTTCATGGCAGTAATCCTTGCATTATAGGTCCGGGGTCAGCATCAGCCTTCGTTGTTCGGTGGCCAGTTGTTGGTATCGATACGCGAGGTCCAGATCAGGAACTGGGACAGCGCGCGGGTCTCTTCAGGGCTCAGGTTGAATTGCGGCATTTTCCGCCGCCCTTCGACGGGCAGTGGCTGGGCCTGCATCCAGGCGTTAAAGTAGGCGTGGAAGGCTTCTTCGTTGTCCCCGCCGCGGCGCGGGAACACATTGCCCAGTTCGGGAGCGAAATACGCGCCCTCACCGAGCAAGGAATGACAGCCAACGCAGTTGTTCTTCTCCCAAAGCTCCTTGCCGTGGGCAACCTCTTCAGTCAACTGGTCGCGGTTTTCGCGCTCGGGAATCGCGACCACCGTGTCCACGGTGAGGCCGACGAACAGCAGCATAAAAAACATGCCGCCGCCGTAGTAGATGTTGCGGGCCATGCCCTTGGTAAATCTTTCCGACATGATGTGATCCTCTTTTAGTTGGCAGAAACAGCTTGGCGGGTCGGCATCAGATGCTGCTGCGACGAAGCTCCGGGTTGTTGTGGTTGACATCGTTTTCATCTGCAGTCGCGATGAAGTGCGCGCGGACTACATCGAGAATGGCGGCCTGGGTGGTCGGATCGTCGCTTAGCGGCTCGGCCAGACAGGCGGTGCACGCGGCAACAGGATCCATGCCACTGAGCATCATCCGGGCGCTATGGATTAACAGTCGCGTCGATGGGGCTTCTTCCAGATCATGCGAACCCAGTTGCCGTAGCGCGCCGCATAGCTGCACCAGGCGGGCTGCGGTGGCAGAGTCGATGCCGCTCTCGCTGATCAGGATGGCGGTCTCGGCTACGGCGTCGGGATAATCAAAACTCATGGCGACAAAGCGTTGCCGGGTGCTCGGCTTGAGACCCTTGAGCAGATTGCGGTAGCCCGGGTTATAGGACACCACCAGCATGAAATCCGGATGCGCCTCAAGGCACTCGCCGGTCGCATCAAGCGGCAGAATGCGTCGATCGTCAGCCAGTGGGTGGAGCACTACGGTGGTGTCCTTGCGCGCCTCGATGATCTCGTCCAGATAACAAATGCCGCCCTCGCGCACCGCGCGGGTCAGCGGCCCGTCCTGCCAGTAGGTACCACTACTACCGATCAGGTGGCGGCCCACCAGGTCGGCGGTGGTCAGGTCATCATGGCAGGCCACGGTAAAGAGTTTACGACCGAGCCGATCGGCCATATGCTGCACGAAGCGGGTCTTGCCGCAGCCGGTCGGGCCCTTGATCAGGATCGGCAATCGGTGGCTGGCAGCGTGCTCGAACACGTCGATTTCGTTACCGCTCGGCCGATAGTAGGACGGTTTTGCATCCGACTTGGCTAGCGATGGTATGGAGGTGAGGTTATTCACGGCGGGAGCCCCTGTTAGTATCAGTAACAGATCTAATGCAAGGCCGATGCCATATTTTAAGCTATTGATATATATAAATAAATTAAAGTAATGGTGGTTTTTACCTGGCGTCAATAATGGTCTTAAGTACCGTAAATGGTAAAAAGTACCTCGCGGCGTAGTATCGCTATGGCGACCGGGTCCTGACACCGACGGCCGCCACAGGGCGATACATTATTCAGATTTGCTTATGCTTGGGGACGCGTCCACAGCCAGAGTGCAACGCACAACAGCAGGGCAGTGACGCCCAGTCGAAGCATCAGTGCGGTGGGCGTTAGCCAGAGCAGCGAGGCACTGGTCAGCATCATCGCCGAGGCCAGCCACTTGGCCCTGCGCGGCACTGCACGGCGTTCACGCCAATCGCGGATCATGCCGCCATAGCGCGGATGCGCCAGCAGCCTGGCCTCCAGCGCGGGCCAGCCACGGGCGCCGGCCCAGGCGGCGACTAACAGAAAAGGCGTTGTCGGCAGGCCGGGCAAGACTACCCCGAGCGCGCCAAGGCCGAGAAACACGGAGGCCAGGCAGCGCCACAGCAGTTGCCGGAGCATCAGCTGACGCCCTGGGCTTCCAGCGTAAAGGTGTTCAGCAGCTTGACGACGCTGGGGATGCGGATATGCTTGGCGTGGCTTTCGATCAAGCCGCGATCGCGCAGGGTCGCCATCGCCCGGGAAAGCGTTTCAGGTTTGATCGATAGACGTGCGGCGATCAGGCCCTTAGGCAACATCAGGTCCAACTCGGCATCATCCTCACGCCGATCCTTTACCTGTCCCACCAGATACAAGGCAAAACGTTGCGTAGCGTTCTGCAAAGTCAGGTTTTCCAATTCATCAAGGCGTTGGTGCAAGCGCACGCTCAGATGTCCGAGTAAATGCAGGCAGGTTTGCGGATTGTCCTGCAGGCAATGCAACATCAGCCGATTGGGCAGTGCCGCCAGTTGTACCGGTTCGAGCGCTTCGGCGCACACTGGGTAGACCTGCTTTTGCATGAACATCACTGCCTCAGCGAAGGTGTGGCCGGGCTGGATGATCTCGACCACTTTCTCCTTGCCGTCGGCGGAAATCCGGAACAGCTTCACCTTGCCCTCCAACACGATGAAAAAACGTTCGGCCCGGTCGCCCTGGCGCAATATTAGCGCCTGCGCAGGGTATTCCCGATAGTGGGTTTCGCTTAACAGGGCATTCTGTGATGCGGCTGGAAGCAGGCCGAGCATGGGATGCTGCAGGAGCAATTGGCGATATTGTGGGGTCAGCGTCATGGTGGTTGCCTGTTTCGGTGGATATTAGCCGGGTCGGCCATCAGGGCGCGGGCGATAGAGAATCGCCACGTAATACCAAACGAACAGCATGAAGGCGCCAGCCCAACTGACCGCAGCCAGCCAGAAGCCGAATTGCGGCCATGCCGGCGCGATCCATACGCGCGCAGGTACTGCCAGGTTGAGCAGAATGAACGCCAAAGACATTGCCGGCGCAGGTTCGAGCGGTCGGCCTGTGTGGCCCAGACTGACGCGGGCGATCATCGCCAGGATCATGCCGCTGATGCTGCCAATGGCGAGTAGATGCACGGCCTGGCTGAAGTCCACTAGCCAGCCGGCATTCCACAGGGCCATCGCGTAAAGGGCAACCACCAGCCAGGCATAGGCCAGGTGCAACGACCAGAGCAGCGGCACTGTCCAAAGTCGCGGGTGATGCCAGAGCAGCAGGCGTGCCAGGTGGCCCGCTCCGAGCAAGGCGAACAACAACCCGGCAGGGAGGGAAGGGTGCAGGGCTATTCCGCTCACCATCAATAGCGCTACCAGGATGCTGCCCGCCAGCAGCAGGTAATCCAGCCAGGGTAGTGCTGGCGCAGGCTGCGGCAGATTCAGGCCGCGCTGGGTGAAGAACGGGATCACGCGCCCGCCAATCATGCCCACTAACGCCGCGACCAACCAGAGCGCGCCCAGGTTGCCCTGCCGCTGTAGGGCAAAATCATTCGAGGCTATTCCGATCAGGCTGACCAGGTTGCACAAGGCCAACAAGGCCAGCACCAATACGATCGGGTAGTTGCGCTTTTGCCGTGCGATCCACACAGACCGGGCCATGGCGACTGTAACGGCGGGCAGGAACAGCATGTCCAAGGCGATCACCAGCCAGAGCGGCAGCGCCGCCAGCCAGGCCAGGCGCGCCAACAGCCACACAGCCGCGAGTGCCACCAGTGGCGTACCGCTCAGGCCGGGTACGCCGGTCCAGTTCTGCACGGCAGTGAGCAGGAAGCCAGCGATGATCGCCGCAACGAAACCGAAGAGCATTTCGTGCATATGCCAGGCAAACCAGCCGCCCGTGGGTTGCCAATCGCCGACCTGGCCGAGCCATGCAGCTACCCACAGGGGTATCAGCACCGCAGCGAAGAGGCTTCCGGCGAGAAAGAACGGGCGAAAGCCGAGCTCGAACAAGGCCGATCTCGGGGGTTGATGTGGTCTCATGTGCTACTCCATTATCTGTTGCATGCTCACCTGCAGTTCGTTGGGCCGCAATATGCCAATGGGGGTACCCCGCCTGCAGCACCCGCAAAGCGCCTGAACCCGGTAGGATAGTTCGTTCACTGAAGGAAGCTGCCCATGCTCTATCTGTCACTCAAGACGCTGCATTTGCTGATGGCCATCGCCTTCATCGGCACGCTGTTTTTCCAGGTGTTCATCCTCGCTCCTGTGGGGCGTCAGCTTTCGCAGGAGTTGCGCGGGCGCATGGCGGTCCTATACGGGCAACAGGCGCGTCGGGTAATTCACTGGGTCGCGTTGCTCCTTTATGGCGCTGGTGTAGCCTTGGTCTGGCCCTATCGCCAGGCGCTGGCCGATCCGCTGGCCAGCAGTTTTAGCGTGTTGCTGTCGCTGAAATTGCTGCTGGCGGTATTGATCATCGGACATTACGTGGCGCTGATCGCGCTGCGTAGCCAGGAGTGCGTCACCGAGCGCGGTATGCGCCTGCTGAACATCAGTCTGCTGGTGCACGCGGTGGTGCTGGTGTTCTGTGCCAAGGCCATGTTTACCCTTTAGTGCAGCAGGCCTGACTGTCGTTTCGCGGTGACCCGGCAAACAGAATGTTGTTTTCCAGGTGAATGTGCTGCATCAGATCCTGACGCAGTTCTTCCAGTCCACGATACAGCGCTTGCCAGGTATTGCAGGCGCCCGCCGGTGGCGTGATGTCGTTGGTCAGCCTGATGAGCTGGTCCAGCGCCGCACCATGCTGCTCGTGTTCGAGGCGCATCACGCTGATCGGCCCGGCTACCATCGCTTGGCGCTCTTGCAGCAGCAATGGAAAGAGGATCTGTTCTTCCTTGAGCATGTGGCTTTCCAGCTCCTGGGCCATATACGAGAGGTGATCGGCGAGACCGTTCGGGCAGTCTGTACGGTCGCCATGAACCTGCTCAACGCGCCGAGCGAGCCGGATCAGCTCCGGCAATTGCTCGCGGTGCCGTGCATGGAAGCGCCCCAGAATATGCTCCACCAGCTCTGCGGTAGACGCCTGCTGCCAGTCGCGCGTAGCGGTCGACCCGGGGATCAGAGCCGCCAGTTGCGCGGCCACGTTCGCCGCCGAAATCCCTTTTATCGCAGCGGCGTCGGCCAAGGTGCGGTGGCCCTGGCAACAAAAGTCCAGGCGGTTGGCATGGAAGACCGCAGTGGCCCCCGGGATGCTGCGGGCTAGGTCGCCCAAAGCGCTGTTCAGATAGTCTGCAGACATGGTGTTTGCTCTCAAGTAGAGGTATCAGGCCGATTGGATTAGGTGCCTGCCTAAATATGAGCAAAGCGCATGCCACAAAATAAATTATACTAAAATCATGTACTTGAATTAATGCGGGTATTTAATACCCTGATGAAGTAAGGTTAATAAAACCCTGAAAGGTGATTGATACCATGATCGAGCCCCTACTGTTGCCAGATTTGGTAGCCGAGCTGCCTGCGGCTGTCAGGCTACAGCGACTGGTGCAGGTGCTGCGCGAACATTTTCAATGCGGCGCCGTCGTTCTGTTGCAACATTCGGATGAATGCCTGCGCCCGCTGGCGGCCGTCGGGCTGGTCCAGGACGCGCTGGGCCGGCGCTTCCAGACTGCACGTCATCCCCGTCTGGCGGCGTTGCTTTCCCGCCGCGAGCCTACCTGGTTCGACCCGCAAAGCCCGCTCCCGGACCCCTATGATGGTCTCCTCGACGACTCCCCCGGCGAGCCCATGCCGGTACATGACTGCATGGGCGTGAGCCTGTACTTGGAAGGGCGCTTGTGGGGCGCGCTAACACTCGATGCGCTTGAGGCCGGGACCTTCGACGAAGCGGCGCGGTTGGAGCTGCAAAGGATGACGCCGCTGATCGAGACCTGTGTACGTGTTACCCGTCTCGAGGAGGACAACCGCGCGCTGCGCATCGCGCGGGTGGTCGGCCAGGGCACGTTGTCCGAAGCCAAGGACCACAGCATCATCGGCCACAGCAGCCCGGTCACCAAGCTGCTTGAGGAGCTTTCTGTGGTTGCCGATACGGAGCTTCCGGTGCTGCTCAGCGGCGAAACCGGGGTCGGCAAGGAATTGTTCGCACGCTGGCTGCATAATCACTCCGGGCGGGCTGACAAGCCGCTGGTGCTGGTCAATTGCGCCGCGTTGCCCGAATCCCTTGCCGAGAGCGAGTTGTTTGGTCATGTGAAGGGCGCCTTCTCAGGGGCCGGCAGTGACCGCGGCGGACGTTTCGACGCCGCCGATGGCGGTACGCTGCTGCTCGATGAAATTGGCGAGCTACCCTTGACCGTGCAGGCCAAGCTGTTGCGTACGTTGCAAAATGGCGAGATCCAGCGCCTGGGCGCCGATCAGCCGTTGCGGGTCAACGTACGGATTATTGCAGCCACGAATCGCAATCTGGCGGACCGGGTCGCCAGCGGCGATTTTCGCGCCGATCTGTATCACCGCCTTTCGGTTTACCCCGTCCTGATTCCGCCGCTACGCGAGCGTGGCAACGACATACTGCTGCTGGCCGGACACTTTATCGAACTCAACCGGGCGCGGCTCGGGTTACGCGGGTTGCGCTTGTCCGTGGCAGCGGAGCAGGTATTGCTCGGGTATTTCTGGCCTGGCAACGTGCGTGAGCTGGAGCATGTGATCAGTCGCGCGGCGATCAAGGCCTTGGGTTTTAACGGCTCGCGCCAGGCGATTCTGACCCTTGAATCGGGGCATCTTGATATTCAGGTGGGCAACAACCCGCCAGCCGCAGAGCCAGGCCCTCGGCAGGTTGCGCCAGCCGGGCCGGTGGTGCCGCTGAAACAATCGGTGGACGCCTGCCAGCGCGAGCAGATCCGCCTGGCCCTGGCCCAGACGGACGATGGCTGGGCAGCGGCAGCGCGGTTGCTTGGCCTGGACGCCAGCAACCTGCACAAGCTGGCCCGCAGGCTCGGAATGAAAGCTTGAGAGCTCAGTTGACCAAAATTTGACCTGCATCAAAGTGGTCACTTCGGACAGGGTTTAGCCTGCACGGCATTGAAGTTACCATTGCGGAGTCTATTCATGTCCAACCCCATTCACTGGGATGCAGGCCTTATCCGGCGTTACGACAAAGCCGGCCCGCGATACACCTCATACCCCACCGCGCTGCAGTTCCACGAAGGCATCCAGCCCGGCGATATGCTCTGGGCATTGGCTGAGAGTCGGCGCGCGGGCCGTGATCTGTCGCTCTATGTGCACATCCCGTTTTGCGCCAACATTTGTTATTACTGCGCATGCAATAAGGTCATTACCAAAGATCGCAGCCGCGCCGTGCCTTACTTACAAGCGCTGTATCGTGAAATCGAGCTGCTTAGCGAACATGTCGGCCGCGACCAACAGGTAGAGCAGTTGCACTTTGGTGGCGGCACGCCGACCTTCCTCAGCCATGAACAGATGCGCGGACTCGTCGACAAAATCAGACAGCACTTCACCTTGCATGACGACGATATTGGCGATTACAGCATCGAGATCGACCCGCGGGAAGCCGATTGGTCGACCATGGGCATGCTCCGTGAGGTCGGTTTTAATCGCGTCAGCTTCGGGGTTCAGGACATTGATCCGGCTGTGCAGCGCGCGGTCAATCGCTTGCAGAGTCTGGAGCAGACGCAGACCATCATGGATGCAGCGCGGGCGCTGGAATATCGCTCGATCAATATTGATCTGATTTACGGCCTGCCAAAACAAAGTCCGGCCAGCTTCGCACGTACGGTAGACGCCATTATCCAGATGCGTCCGGAGCGGCTATCCATATTCAACTACGCGCACATGCCGGAGCGTTTTCTGCCGCAACGTCGAATCAAATCAGAGGATCTGCCGATTGCGGCGGCCAAGCTGGCGATGCTGGAGAACAGTGTTCGGCAGTTGACCGAGGCCGGGTACCGGTATATCGGCATGGACCATTTCGCGCTGCCGGATGACAGTCTCAGTCTGGCGCAGGAGACCGGAGAGCTGCACCGCAATTTTCAGGGTTACACCACCCACGGCCACTGCGATCTGATCGGCCTGGGTGTGTCATCGATCAGTCAGGTGGGTGATCTTTTCAGCCAGAATACCAGCGATATCAAAGCCTATCAGCAGTGTCTCGGGGAAAGCCGGCTAGCGATCGCGCGCGGGCTCACCAGCGGGCCTGAAGATCACCTGCGGCGCGCAATCATATTCCAGCTGATCTGCCATTTCAGTCTGTGGTTCCCTGATATAGAAGCCCGTTTCGGGATCGTGTTTCGTGACGTCTTTGCCGACCGCTGGCCGATCCTGGAACAAATGCAAACCGATGGGTTGATTCGTCTGGATGACGACGCTATTGAGGTGCTGCCGGCCGGCCGCCTGCTGGTCCGCTCGATTTGCATGGTATTTGATGCGTATCAGCAGCAGGCGGAAAACGGGCGCTTCTCGCGTATCATCTGAGCCTCTGGCCTTGGGCGTTCTACGCTCGCTCTCAGGTTACTTCGCCAGCCAGATGGTGTGTTTGGGCCCACGGTTGCCGTGGGCGTAGACTTGCACCTCTTCTGTCCTGAATCCGGCCGAACGCAGCCGCGCGCTAAAGCGTTGATCGATGCTGGCAGACCAGACCGCGAGCACTCCGCCGGGGCGCAACGCCTGCTTGCAACCCCGCAAGCCATCAATGCTGTATAGCCAGCTGTTAATCGACTGGGTCAGGCCTTCTGGGCCGTTATCCACATCGAGCATGATGGCGTCAAACCCCTGGGTATCGGTCTTTAGAATGCGCGCCACATCCTCGTGCAGGATCTGAGCGCGTGGGTCCTTGGCGGGGTAGCCCGCCTTGGCTCCCAGAGGCCCCTGGTTCCAGCGGATAACGCCTTCGAGTAGCTCTGCGACCAGCACCTGTGCCTGATCGCCCAACTGCGCTAATGCTGCCGCCAGGGTAAAACCCATTCCCAGTCCGCCGATCAATACCCGTGGGTTGGCGCGGCTGGCAATCTGAGTACAGGCTAGCCTGCCCAGAGCATCTTCCGAGCCGTGCATTCGGGTGTTCATCAACTGCCCGCCCTTGCCGTCCTCGCGTTTGATGATGAAATCTTCGCCGTATTCAAACAGGCACAATTTGGCGCCTTCATCGGGAAGGGGGGTAGAGTCAATCAGCACGAATTTTTTCACGGGTCATCTTCAATCGAGGTTGGCAGGATAGGCTTTCAGCCAGCGAAACAGGCAGCGCAGCCGGTCGGATGGCCGCGGACGGTTCTGACGGTTCAAAAGAGTAAGAGTACGGGCGCAGCGAAAAAAATCAATCATGACGGAGCGCGGTCATAGACAGCACATCCCGCCTCAGCTGGCACTGCAATTGGGGCTTTAGCCGCAGGCTTCGGCGCGGGCATGATTGCCATAGCGGATACCAGCGCCTGGTCGAGTCCGTAACTATCAGCGACAAAAGCCAACTGACCTTCGCTGTTGGCAAACGCTGTCCAATAGGCAAGTATCACCCGCGGACCGTTCGTCAGTGCGATTTCGTGTGTTTGCTTGCTGGCTCGTTGTTGCGCGATGTGCTCGTGCTCTAAGAAACTCAAACCAGCAAACAGCTGGGCCGCAAGTTCGTTTGCATTTTCTACACGTACACAGCCCGAACTCACACTTCGGTTCGTCTGCTGGAATAAGTGCTTGCTGGGAGTGTCATGCAGGTAGATTGAAAACGGGTTGGGCAGACGGAACACGATTTCTCCCAGCGGATTGGTTGGCCCAGGCGGTTGACGCAGGATAATGCCTCTTGGATTGTTCCAATCTATGTGTCGCGGATCCAGCGGCTTGCCTTGGGTGTCCAGTGTCCGCAGGTTGTGCACGCCAAGGTAGTCTGGATTGCGGCGTATCTTCGGCAAGATATCTTCGCGCAGGATGGTTGGGGGTACGGTCCAGCCTGGATTCAGGGTAATCCGGTTGATATATGACACTAGTAGCGGCGTTGGCCTGCTTGATCGTCCTACCTGCGCCCGCGCCCGCCAGAGCGTGTCATTGCCGCGCATGAGCTGGAGACGTGCACTGGCAACATTGATCAATAGCAGATAATCGCTGCGCTGCGCGTTTACCCAGCGCAGCCGCTCCAGATTGATCCGCACCTGCTGCACACGCTGCGCGGGCGATATGTTTAATGCCGTGAGGGTCAGAGGGCCGATTATGCCGTCTACTTGCAACCCATGCTGGGCTTGATAAAGGCGTACTGCCTCCACCAGCGCCCCGTTATAGTTGCTTACCGATACATAGGCGGCAGGTGACTCCAGCAGGAACCCATCCTGCTGCAACTGCGCAGCTAATTGCTCGATTCGCTCGTCGCTCATGCCCGGGCGCAGCACCGGCCCAGGCGGCAAAGGCGCGCGCGAAGCTGGCTGCCTGTCCATCGCGGCATAAGCAGCGCGCAGAGCGCGGTACTGAGGCAGCGCAGGGCGCGCCTGCTCAAAAGAGGCGGCAATGCCTTTCCTTAGGCCAGTAAGGGCAAGTTCTGAGAGCAAAGGCGCGGATGGTGGCGGCAGCGCGTTAGCCTGCCAATAGGGTTCATGGTCCGCTTGCGCGAGACGACCGCGGCTCAGATGCTCCAGCGCCAGCAAATACTGACTGCTGATGCGCAGTTCGTCACACTGCTTCACCGGCGGTCGGGCTTGCAACGCAAAACCGTAATCCTCGGGTGAAAGGCCATCATCGACCAGCTGTTCCAGCTCTGTTTTCAGGGCAGCCCGCTGCTGCGCACCCTCCCAGAGTGTTTTATAATCATTGTTCTGGTACAGCTGGATCAGTGCCGTTTGCAGAGAAGTCGATCTGAGCGTGGGCAAACTGACACAGGATTGCGCCGCATCACCAATGAGCGCCTGCTGTAGGGTTACTGAAGACAGACTGTCGGCGTTTGGGTAGGCTACTGGGCTGACGACAAGGCCGTACACAAACAGCAGGAAAAGCATTGTGAAATCTCTGCTCAACAGGCAACCTCATGTGTCGACTTGGGCTAGTGGCAAATGTAGAAGCATCGAATACTTAACGGAAGCCTATCACGCTAATCCTGTTCCCTCAGACATTGCTGCAGACATGGCGGCAATACGGCAACCTGAACAAGCCCGGAGAAAAAACATGCTCTGTGAGCAACCAAGCAGGAATCCCCGCCGGTTTTGGGGCGCAGTCAGTATTCTGAGCGTCCTGGTGATGATGCTCGGCTACAGTCCGGCGTATGCTGACGGGCAGACACTGAAAAGCAAGCTCGCCAGCGTAGCACCCGAATTAAACCCATTGGCGCTGGAGCGCGCTGTAATAGCGATGACCTGCGCCATCAATCATGGCGCAGAAGCGGCCAGCCGGCTTGCCGTCATCGACTTTTCTCTGCCTTCATCCGAGCAGCGGCTTTGGCTATTTGATCTGCAAGCCAAGTCGCTGATCATGCGCGAACTGGTAGCCCACGGGCAAGGCTCAGGTGATAAGCATGCCAATCAGTTTTCCAATATCGAAGGCAGCCACCAGTCCAGCGTAGGCCTGTTCCGCACCCAGGAAAGTTATTACGGGCAACACGGCTACTCCCTGCGTATGGACGGACTGGAACCGGGCATCAACGATCAGGCCCGCCGCCGTGCCATTGTCATCCACGGCGCGGACTACGTAGATGAAAGCTGGGTTGTCCGCCAGGGACGCATTGGCCGCAGTCACGGTTGTCCCGCCGTATCACAGCAGGCGATTCGCAGCGTAGTCGACAACCTCAAAGGGGGTCAGTTTCTGTTTGCTTATTACCCGGATGAACAATGGATTCAGACGTCCGCCTACTTGAATTGTGCAGATGGCGAAACACCGAGTTTGATTGCCTCGCGTACCGATAATCTTAGAGATCAAGTTCACGTTCTAAGCCAATAACATCAGATCAAATGGTTGGCAACACAGCTGCCAACCGCGTTCGCGCCATCCGCTGATGACGCGCATCAGCCTTGTTAGCCAGTCCAGGCCTGTTTGGTCATGGCTTTCTCGGCGAGTTCTTCGCTGCGCCGATTGGCCGGGCGGTCCTGTAACCCGTTCCAATACTCGACGAACTCTGGTCGTTTCTCCAGAGTGCCAAACAGCATGCCCCAGCCGATATGCGCTCCGACATAGACATCCGCCGCTGAGAAGTGATCTCCGGCAATGTACTGGCGCCCGCGTACCGCCTCGGCAAGCACGTCAACGACCTTTTCCAGGCGCCCACAACCTAACTCCATCTCCTGTTCTGCGTTAAGGTCGACGTTGCACGCGCGCAGACCAACAGCGGCTTCGAAGGGCCCGGCGACAAAGAACAGCCAGCGGTAGTAGGGCCCAAGTGCTGCGCCATCGGGTTTCAGATTGGCCTCGGGAAAAGCCTCGGCCAGATAGGCACAGATCGCAGCGGCTTCGGTAACCACCACGTCACCATGACGAATGGCTGGCACCTTGCCCATGGGGTTGACTGCCAGATACTCGGGTGACTTCATTGAGGTGCCATATTCCAGATACTCGACCTGATAGGGCACGCCGAGCTCTTCGAGCATCCAATGCACGATACCGCCGCGTGATTGGGGGTTGGTGTAGAAAACAAGATCGGTGCTCATGCTGTTCTCCAGAGATCCATTGGTTGGGGTGCTTGCTGGTGTAGTGACAGCATAGGCGGGGGTGCTGACAGATTCTGTCAGTAGTGCTTCGCTATGCCGACACCCTAGGCTTCCAGCGTTTGAGCTTGTCGCGTTGGCGGGCTCTATGGCAGTCAGTTCGGCAGCCCCCAACTCAGTCATCCAGGCCTTGTGCAACGCCTGGCGCCGGCAAGGATAGCGATCAGACAAAGGACTGGCGGTAAGTAGCCGGTCGACCCGGAACTGACGAAAACCACCGCGCATTTCGCACCAGGCGGCAAGCATGCGGGTGGATTCGAAAAAGCCCAACGCAAAAGGCCAGATGATGCGCGACGAGGCAGCACCCTTGCGATCACGGTATTCGATCTGCAGTTTGCGCTCCTCGGCAATCGCCTGGCGCAGGACCTTCAGTTCTACCGATTGATACTTGTCCCAGCCTGGGCCGACCATCAGCGCGGAATCCTGCAGCCGGTGTTGCAGTTCCCGGGGTAGCACCGCAGAGACCTTGGCCAGCGCCTCCGCAGCAGCGCCCGCCAGTTCGCTGTCAGCCCGGCGCTGAACCCATTTCAGGCCCAGCGCCAGGGCCTCGACTTCCTCTGCGGAAAACATCAGGGGCGGCAGCATAAAGCCGGGCTCCAGCACATAACCCATGCCCGGCTCGCCATCAATCTGTGCGCCTATCGCCTTAAGGTCGGCAATATCCCGGTACAGGGTGCGCAGGGATACGCCCAACTCTTCTGCCAGCGCACGACCACTCACCGGTCTGCGGTGCCGGCGTAGTAACTGCATGAGATCAAATAGACGGGTAGTGCGGGACATTCTGGAAAGATAGCACGCGCAGCGGTAATTCGGGATAGCGCAGGGATGCTAGAAGTGGAGCGGTGAAGGGAATCGAATCCTTGTCTAGCATTGTTCGTTAATCAGCAAACCTCGGCAATGGGCGTGTTTCAGTCCCTTTCAGCCATCATTTATCTGCTCTGATTCGCTATGTTTTCGACACTTTATCGACACCAACCCTTTTACTGCTAGCCCATGGATGAATGCCCCAATCAGGCCTCACCACAAAACCTCGACTGCTCAAGGCAAGGAATCAAGTCAGGCTGCGGATTAATTTTCATCTGACCCCAATTCCTGCTTTTCTCCAGCTTCGCTCATTCTATTGGGTATCCTTGCTTTGCATAGTTGTATCGCTTACCGTTGTAATTTATTTTCATCATTATTAGTGAGTAGAAAATATATAAACATCCGTCCAGGTCTTTGAATAGTTCTTGTGGTTCCGGATATTTGACACTCATGCTTCCATGCATGGATGGATGGCGAAGGCTATTCCACATTTCAGCAGTATCTTTCCCAAACAATTCGTAAAATGCAGATCTAACGCTACCAGCGCCTGCGTTTTCTAGGTTGCTCAAAAGCTTTCTTTGTACTCTTGGTGGAACTTTTAGCTCACTTAACATAGCGTCGATTCGCCCAACCCATTCCTGGCATTGGTTCCTAAATTCAATGTCAGCTACTTTTCTTTCGAAGAAAAACGCATCTAGCAGACCTTCTGCATTGGCTGCTAAAGCTTTAGCATAGGCTTCAGTGGCAGACTCTCTTGCTGTTTTAACTTCTTTCCAATATTCTTCAATCTTCTTTCTGTCAATCTTGCTTTGTCTGCAGTATTTACTTAAGAATTCATTGATGTCCCCCAGGCTGTCTGGTCTGGTGCAGGGTATTGGTCTGCCCAACCCATACTCATTTTCCAGCTTTGTAATTGAGTATACCTTTTTTGTTATTCTGGTTTTGCTATAGGTTATTTCGATTAGTGGCTCTATGCTTAATCCGCATATTATCTCTAACCCATTGATAAATCCTTTGGCTAGCTCTTCGCTTATGCTTTTTTTTGACAGCAGGTCTATACAAATATATTCTTTACTTACTTTTGTGATTATGCAGTCAATATTCAATATTTTAATTTCTGTTTTATTTCGCTCTGCACCAAGCTCGCCCATGTCTGTCACTTTATTTTGAGCTATCGTAAAATTCTTAGCGGTGCAATGAATTGTTTTCGCGAAGCTCGCCCCTGGTTTTTGCGATCTCGCCACTGTTTGCTCAATGCTTAGTATCTCACCTTTCAGTACAAGGCTTTCAGTGTTGCCGAACGATATAGAATCAAGATATATATCTGAACCCACCCATACTTCACCGCTCACTGAGGTGGCTTCAATACTAAAGTATATATCTCTCGGAAAGACAGTTCCCTGTGCCAGATTCCTGGAAAGGGTCTCGGTGTCTATAGTTCTGTAACGGGTTTTCTCAGCGTTCTTCCATATGGCCTGTAACGCTAAGCCACCATTTTTATTTTGCTTTAGTAGTCCTGTTCCCACATATACTGCGGGGTTGATCTTGGTTTGTTGTCTAATTATGATTTTGGAACATAGTATTTCCAAGCTGTTGTTTTTTGCAGCATCTAGCAAGTTTCTATCGGAATAGTACATTTTAGCCCCTATTCTTTTTTTATAGCTATGTTCTGAAGCCGCTGTATGCTAGACAATACATCCGTTGCCATTCATCCTGCACTTTATTGGCATTTCCGCATCGTGTTTTTAGCCACTGCTGGGCTGCTTTTCTACAAGTTCGATATTCAATCGAGCCAGATCCGTAGTTTCTGCAAAATGTAGAATTGTCTATTCTGCTATTTTGGTAGGTGTAGGACGTATTCCACTGGGTCACTCGGCCCCTAGCATCCCCCCACCTAAAATGCGCATTGCTTGACCCGTTCAACGTATTGTTGGAGACATTCCTTGCATGCTCCGATCGTCTTCTGCTCGTTTCCTGGTCTGCTCGGACGGCGTGTCTTAGCTGTACCGTATTGATGTCGGTTCTGGGCGTGTAGTTTTGGTTATTGAATACTGTTTGCCTGAACTGCGGTGGCTCTTCACCCTCAGTTGCATTTCTTTCGTTCTCTATTTCCTGCCAGAACACATCTTCGGCTGTAGTTGACCTATCGAATTGGGGTGCCTCTGGAGGCTGATGTGCAACCTCTTGGCTCTTATCGGCACTGCTAGAAAAGTTTTCCAGCCAGCCATGCATCCAGCTTTGGTCTTTCGCTAGATAGGCAGTTATTCCGAATATCATTACGGTTGCAACGATGCTTACGTGGAAGGGGGGAATTCTACGTTCCTTGGTCTTTACACGCGCAGGTGCATCATCCCAATCTGCTTTCATGCTTCGCTCTCCTTGCGTTCGCTACGGGCGAACCATCGCCTAGTCACTTCTTTGGTGATCGCTATCCCGCGTGGTGGTAAAATTCGGGTCAGATGAACATTCCTACCGAGCGGGTTCCAGTCAACGCAGAAAAACCACGTTGGCTGGTAACGTATCAGACGGATTAATGTTTATCTCACGCCATTTACTTTTTAATTAAGAGTTTTTATTACGATAGTGAATATAAAGCGATTTCATAGCGCTTCCAAAAGCCAAGGATTGAGTGGTTTTCTTTAACTTGATCTTATTAGTCGAAAGCTCAGTAGCTTTTTCTGCATCTAAAGTTGCTGCGCTTCTCATCTGATAAAGCAACTCATCTTTATTCTTAAAATCATGGTGTGCTTCTAAAATATCTAAAAGAGCTCTGATGCCATAAATTTCTGATAGCGTGCCCGCTATCCAGTGGTTAGCATTTTCTCTGTTATCAGCAGTTAACCAATACTTCGCACACCTTTGGTCTAGTGCCATTATCTTATCAATAGTTTTATTAATTATTATATATTCTTCGCTACGCGTGGCAATTCTATTAGAGTTGGAAAATATTACCATCCATCCAATTATCACCAAAGCTGGAGATATGATGCTAACCCATAGCGTGACATTGGATATATCAGGCATTGCTCTCTGCTCTCCTGATATAGTCCTCTATTTCTAGAACGTAATCTTGATATTTTGTTTTTACTTCAAGTTTTTTGAAAACCTCATCAGCAGAAAGCTTGTACTCTCTAACTAGTCCGCCAAATGATTCTTCCAGGAATGAAGATCCGTATTCATAGCCGTCTTGAACGGTATCAAGCTGAACTATAACCTTTTCAACCCCTGGGTCTAGAAAAAGATCCTTTAACTTAAGCTCCCTAAATTTTGTGCCATTATATTCACCATCGTCCTCGTATCGCCCAAAAGGAGTTTTCGAAAACTTTCCTACATCTACCTCAACCGTTTTTTTAGCGCTCATCTTCTAGCTCTCCAAAAACCCACTCAATTAGCGTTCCGCCAATTTTATAAGAATGCTCTGACTTATCTATAATTTCGCCCCGCTTATATACCACTTGTCCTTTGCCGCTATAGACCACTAGGTATGCAGGAAATTCATTTAGCTTAACCGGTTTCTTGATGTTTTCAAAACCCATCCCACGGCCCTGTATGCTTAGCCGCGTAACTCCAGGGGACATGGCTCGTTCCACCTCATCACTATTACGTCTAGAGAAAAAGTTTTCAGCACCTATAGTGTCGTGAATCCCCGAGCCTGTGTCGTAGATAATTATAGTGATTTTCTTTTCTTTTTCATTTTTTGAAGCGTATTGCCACCACCTTCCTATCATAAATTCATGAAGTGGGTTCTCTACGTTTTTAAATTTTTCATAGGCATGATGCGCTATGTTCAAATAAGCTTCTTGCATTGCTGAAACAATATGCCTAGGCAATGGGTTGCACTGCACCTGCAAGATCTTAATTATGTCGGTTATCTCGTTTGCTGGATCGCTTCCTGTTTTGTACGGATTTCTTACATCCTTCCATAACTCATCTAGCTTTCTCTGGCCTCCTGGCTTTATTGCAGCCCATAGACCATTTTTTACAATGATATCTCTAGTTGCTTTGTCTTTTGGTAATATGGTGGTTATTATCTGCTCAGGGCTTGAGAATGTTTTATGTGAGGCCCAACATTGACACCTTGTAACTTTTGCGAACACCATCAATGCAGCTGCTGCAGAAATAAATGAGGTCTCGGAAAAGTCTAGCTCTACGTAGTTGAATCTTCCAAAGACTTCAACATCTATTTGATCAAAAAACGATGCCGTGTATTTATATTCATTTTTATGATAAATACACACCGACGGTGGAGCCTGTATCCTAACTCGGGACGTTGGCTTCTTCGGGGTCGCCTTAACAACCTTTTTCATTTTAGTGTCTTTACAGGCATTGGCATCTTTCTAATTTCCTTTTGATTTCATCCATGTCCACTCTTTCGGGCGTACCAGCGCCTAGTCACTTCTTTGGTGATCGCTATCCCGCGTGGTGTATTGGCAACTTTGAGTTAGCTTCGTCGTATTCGGGGCTGGTCTGGCCTGCTTCCGGGATGATATTTCCCGTCGTCAACCATAAAGCGTATTGGGGAGCTATCTTAACGATTGCCTCAATATCGTCCTCATTAGCCCTACGCTTCCCATTCCTCAGGTGATACCACTTGCTACGGTCGATACCGCTCACCTTCTCTAGCTTCGGCGCTGAGATTTCTAGGTGATCCCAAATTGTAATAATTCGCTCTCTTATCATTCCATAACGTTCTAAATAATGTGCACATAGTGGTGGATGTCATGCGCAAATTTGATATATTTGCATCTAGTGGCTTGCGCTATATGCAAATTACTATCTGCGGATCTATTGCTAAACATAGTGGAACAAAGCTGATGGATATGGAAGGTCTAGACCCTCAAAAACTGATTGGATGCCCGCCGCTGATGCCCTGGCAGAAATTCGCTGAGTGGATCGGTATGGGTGACGAACCTATCGTCGTCCGCACGTGGATTGATCGCGGCTACCTCCCCAGCCTAAAAGTCGGCAAGCGCGTGATGGTCAACGTGGCTCTTTGTAGTGGTCAAATGATTCCGGAAAGCTTTGGAACGAGCTTCCTTCAAGCTACCCACAGGCCAGGCGTCTCACGTGCTACGTCATACTTTCGCTAGCCATTTCATCATGAATGGCGGCAACATCGTCACCCTACAAAAAATACTCGGGCATTCATCTCTTGCGATGACGCTTCGCTATGCGCATCTCTCGCCAGATCATCTGGCAGACGCTATTCGCTTTAACCCACTATCATCTGCTATATTCCATTAAAGGAATATTCTTTCTAAGGAATGTCGTGTATGGTTTGGGATGTTGAATATACCGATGAATTTGGAGAGTGGTGGGCAAGTCTTAGTGAGGATGAGCAGGAGTCGGTCGCTGTTTCAGTGACCTTGCTGGAGCACAACGGACCTCACCTAGGCTTTCCCCATAGCAGTGGCATAAACGGGTCAAAACACAGTCATATGCGAGAGCTTAGAACTCAGCATGGCGGGGTACCATTCCGCACCCTGTACGCCTTCGACCCTAGACGCTCCGCTATTTTGCTCATTGGTGGTGATAAAACAGGTGATGATCGGTGGTACTTGGACAATATCCCAATCGCTGACCGCTTGTATGACGATCATCTAGAAGAATTGAGAAAAGAGGGCCTGATTGATGGCTAACAAATTTAGTAACCTTCGCGAGAAAATGTCTCTAGAGTCGCAGGCTCGGGTTGAGGTGAAGGCTCGGGTTTTGCTCGCTGAAATGCCGCTCAACGAGTTGCGCCAGGCTCGCGGCTTGTCACAAAAGGTTCTGGCTGAAATATTGAATGTTCAGCAGCCTTCTATCGCTAAGATGGAGCGTCGGACGGATATGTACCTTTCCACCTTGCGCAGCCATATTGAAGCTATGGGGGGGCATTTGGACCTTGTGGCGCGTTTTCCGGAAGGAGACGTGAAAATCAGTAACTTCTCTGACCTTGAGGCAGAAAGCGCCAAGCGGGCGTGATTTCGACACTTTCTCGACACTTCGTTGAGAGGGTGAAGAAATTGTCTTTATAATCAAAGGCTTAGTGGAGCGGGTGAAGGGAATCGAACCCTCGTCGTAAGCTTGGGAAGCTTCTGCTCTACCATTGAGCTACACCCGCGTGCTGCGCATTCTAAGCAGTTGCTCAGCGTTCGGCAAACACCTTCATAGATTATTTCTCTTAACCCATTATCTTGAGCAGGTTTTGTTAAACAGGTCGCTGGATGCCCGCTGCGATCTTGATCAGCCGGCTATAACTGTCCTGGCGTGCCGCCTGATCAAAGATCGAACTGCTGACAATCAGCTCATCTGCGCCCGTACGCTCAATCAAGTCCGCCATTTGCTGGGCGACAGTGAGTTCGTCGCCGATCAATGTACCCGCCAGCGTCGACATAACCTGATGCTTTTCATGCGGCAACCAGAGCTCACTCATATCGGCCACTGGCGGCGGCATAGGGCCGGGTGTGCCGCGGATCAGATTGAGGAAGGCCTGCTGATGCGAGCTGGCGAGAAAATGCGCCTGCTCCCGGCTTTCTGCTACATAGGCGTTAATGCCTAGCATCACATGCGGCTTCTGCAGGTCGGCGCTGGGCTGGAAATGCTCACGATAGGTGCTCAGCGCTGAATGCAGATAATCCGGCGAAAATTGCCCAGCAAAAGCGAAGGGTAACCCTAACTGCCCAGCCAATTGAGCGCTGAAGGTGCTGGATCCGAGTAGCCAGATCGGCACATTCAGGCCCGCTCCGGGCACTGCGCGCAGGCGCTGGCCTGGCTGCGGATCGGCAAACAAACCGCGTAACTCATCCAGCATCTGGGGGAAATCAGAGCCATCGCCACGTCCATGGCGCAATGCTTGAGCCGTAGCCTGGTCGGTACCCGGGGCACGCCCCAGGCCCAGATCGATTCGTCCGGGATAAAGTGATTCCAGCGTGCCGAACTGCTCGGCAATCTGCAGCGGCGCATGGTTGGGCAGCATGATGCCGCCGGAGCCGATCCGCAGCCGCTGGGTGCCAGCGGCCAGGTAGCCAATCACCACCGAGGTGGCAGCACTGGCGATGCCGGTCATGTTGTGATGCTCGGCCACCCAATAACGTTTGTAGCCGAGTATGTCGGCGTGTTTGGCTAGCGCAAGGGCGTTGTTGAGCGCCTGTGCCGGAGTTGAGCCCTGGGGAACCGGGCAAAGATCCAGTACGGATAAGGGAATGGCTTGGCTCGACATAAGTACTCCTGCACAGAAAGAAATAATGAGGTCATGCTAACGACTAAACTGCAGGCCGCCTACCTGAATAGGCGGGCCTCGAGACAAGGATCCGGCGTGACCGAAGACCTGTCTGCTTATTGGAGTCGTAATGCATAGAGCAAGGTATCAGGCTTTGGCACCGATGCGCCGTGATATCTAATGTCCCGAGGTGGCGGCCAGCCAGGCCTGCCTTTTGCGCTAGCGGCGGCTATTGAAGCGCAGCACCTGGGCGCTGACCAGGCTGTTGTCGCTGTCTGTCACTAGGGTCGCCAGAGGCTTGCCCACATGGTAACCCTGGGCGAAATCGATATTCAGCGACTGGACCTTGTCCAGAATCGCCGGGCTGTGAACATATTCAGCCACGGTCTGCATGCCTAGCCCGGCGGCAAATTGTTGGATGCCACGGGCCACGCTGTAAGCCACAGAATCTGTATCCAGGTGTTTGACCAGGGTTCCATCGATCTTGATGATGTCCACGTTGAGCCGCAGCAAATGCTCAAAATTTGAGTAGCCAGTGCCGAAGTCATCAATCGCGATGCGGCAGCCCAGCTCCTTGACGCGGTCAATGAATTGGCGAACGGCCGAGTAGTTTTCAATACCTTCTGATTCGAGAATCTCGAAAATCACCCTGGGTGCGATGCTGCTCTGCTCCAGGCTGTTGACAATAAAGGTCATAAGCTCAGGGTCGAGCAGGTCTTCGCAGGACAGGTTCAGGGAGAATTCATAGTCGTTGTCGGCGAAGCGGTTGAAGCATTGCTGCACCATGGTGCGGGTGATGTAGCGATATAGGCGGATTTTTTTAGCCACGGCGAGAAATTCCAGCGGACTAATTGCCTGGCCGTCCTCATCAATCATTCTGGCCAGACACTCGAACTTGTCGATACGGCCGGTTTTTAGATCCATGATCGGCTGGAAATAGGGCACGATGCGGCCCTCGTCCAGGGCTTTCTTCAGTCGGTTAGCCCAGACCAGGTTGTGCTCATAACTTTCGCGGGTCTTCTGGCCCGGATCATAGACCTGACAGCTGAGTTTGTTCCGCCGTGCTGACTTCAGTGCAATATTGGCCGATGTCAGCAGTTGACCGTCGGCCTGCTGCGACCCATCGGGTTGCAGGCTGGTGGCCACGCCCAGTGTCATGTTGAGCGGGATGCGATGCTCAATCCAGCTCACCGCCAGTGCGCCGAGTACATCCTGAAGCGCGCTGATCAGCTGCTCCAAACCCTGGGGGTTCTTGCTCTCGGGCAGCCAGATGGCCAGCTCGTCTGCCGGCATGCGGTACAGCCGGCCAGCCGACCCCGCAGGCAAGCTATCAAGAAATGTCTGTAATGCACTCGCCAGTTGGCCAATGACATGGTCGCCGCACTGGTGTCCGTAGAAGTCGTTGATCTCCTTGAACGAGTCGATATTGATCAAAACCAGGGTGCCGGAATTAGCCTTGCCCAGATCGACCAGCAATTTCTCGCGATTGGGCAGTTGCGTCAGGGTATCGGTATGCAGGATATGCACACGATTAAGCAGGTTGGCGACAAACAGCAAGATAATGCCCGACAGCCCCAGCGTAAGAGCGCTGACCAGCCAAACAATTTTCAGGTTGCTTTTGCGCATGGGCAGGAGCACAGCATCGATTTCCGCTTGAGGTACGCCGACGCCAAAGATCATCCCGGCCTGTGTGCGGCTGAAGAACAGCGCATGGTCCTCCTCGTTGATGTTCAGCGGCATGGTCTGCATCGGGGCTACCAGCAGGCGGCCGGAGATGATCGCCGATTGTGGCAAGGGGCCGGTCAGTTTGCTGTGCAACTGACTGTTGATGATGGCATCGATCTTTTGCTGGGCATCAGGCGCGTCGCTAGAGATCGCCAGGCTAGACAGATTGCGGTTTTCGCTATCGAGCAGAAAGGCGAACGCGCCGGGGGTTACCTCCACGCGGCTGACCAGGCGGATGATCTCGTCGGCACGCCAGTCGGTGGATGCCAGGCCGATCACTGCACCTTGCGAGTCGCGCATCACGGTGGTCAAGCTGATCACCACGTTGTCGATCAGTTCCTTGTAGTAGGCGGGTGTCCAATAGAAATGCGGCGTCGCGGGACGGCGGTTTTCCGACCTGGCCTCGGGCAATATGCGCCGGTACCAATCCTGCACATGATAAAGATTTTCCACTGGCTGGATGTGGATCTCGGCGTTGCTGCGGTAGCCGTAGGCTGAACGCTGTTGTTGCAGATTGTCGGCGTTACCGTACCAGATCTCTGCACCGTAGGCCTCTGGCATGTTGGCCAGGGCAGAGCGTAAACCATGTGCCAATTCTTCAGTAGCATTACCCTGGCCAGACCCGCGCCGAAGGATTTCTCCCACATGCGCCAGATTGGCGGTGTTTTGCTCCATCAACTGGTGGTGCGCATTGATACGGTTCAGGTTGGCGTAGAAGGTGTCGGCAATTTGCTGCTGGCGCAGCTCGCTCATGGCTGCCTGAGAAAATTTCAGATTCAGCGAAGACATTAACAAGATCGCGATGAAGAACACCCCGACGAGCACGCTGAGAACCAGCATGATCGAGAACTTCGTCCAGAAGTTTGCCGGTGTTTTCAGTTCCATTTGCCGTTGATTCCATCCTGGATGCGGGACCTGGCCGTTGCCAGCTGATCCTCACTCAACAACTTTTCCTGTCGTTCGATGCCGGCCTTGGCCTGGCTATTCCCATTGAGCAGCGCCAGGCTATACCAGACATAAGCCTCTTCCTGATCGGAGGTGTTGCTGGCGCTACTGGCATAGTCGTTGGCGAGCTTCAGCTGCGCTTCGGCAGAACCTTTGCGCGCTGCCTGGTTCAGCCAGTGGCGAGCCGTGTCGGGCTGTCGCTGTTCATACAAGGATGCGAGTGCCAGGTGGGCGGGCATATGCCCCTGACTGGCGGCCTGCTTCAGGTACTTGTCAGCCTGGCTGACGCTCTGGCTAACGCCAGCGCCGTCCTTGTAAGCCAGCCCGGTGTAATAGCTAGCTTCTGTCAGGCCTTGATTGGCCGCCTGGCGCATCAGTTGCAGTGCTTTGGTTTTGTCTACGGCGGTGCCCTGGCCAGCCTGGTAGAGTTGCCCGAGGACTAACTGCCCGGGCGCATGTTGCTGTCCGGCGGAGCGTCCGGCCCAGGCGAAAGCCGCCGGGAAATCACCGCGGGTGCGTTCCAGGCTGGCCATATGATGCTGGGCCTTGGCATCGCCACTATCGGCTATGGGCCGGCATGCGCTGTGAGCTTGGGTATAGTTCTTGATGGTGAAAAGCAGATAACAGTTGCTGTTCTGTCTACGGCTCACGGCTTCGTCCACTGCGGCGCTGAAGTCAGCAGCGATTGCCGGCGCAGGTTCAGACCTGACTTGCGCAGCGGCCGGGCTCTGCGCTACTGCCGATGGCGTGACTCTGGATTGTGTCACCCGGGCGGCAAAGTCCTGCACATCTTCCGGGCAAGACCTCAAGTAACCACGCTGCATGCGTTGCAGGTGATCCTGGGTAGCGTCACGCTTGGCATAGGTCTGGGCAATCCCACCGCAACGTTGGTCACGCTCCTGGGCGACCAGCGCCAACTGCTTCGCGCGCCGGTCATCAGCCGAATGCTCTTCAATATACAGGGTCAGGGGGTCGATGTAGGGTTGCGCGAACAGCTCGTCAACTTCCTGTTGCAACAGCGCTTGGTCGTTGCTGCCCACCAAGCCGCCAGCGAAGTCGGCGAGTCGGCGGCTTTGCGCGGCGATCATGTCACTGGACTGGGTAAAAAAAGCGCTGGAGCGTGACCAAAGCTGGTCCTTGTCAGGCATTCCTGCACAGCCACTTGAAATAACGGCAGCCAGTGTCAGCAAGGTGGCGGGTAGAAAGCGCATCAACTACTCCTAATACACCAATTGTTATGGGCAATTGATAGCGTGCCGGGGCAGGCCCTGCGGTGCTATGCCTGCCGACTTACCTTTGGCAAGCTAGCAAAACTTGCGGCGCCTGAGAAGAAAGAAATTGCAATTGGCCAGTATTCGTCTGTTTTGCCGTCAAAGTGCTTGCACTGATTAAAGGGTATCGGCTGGGGCCGGCTTTACCTTAGGTTTATTTCGGTGATCAATGCAGCGCTAGGCATGCCGATACAAGCGCCTTGAGCGTAGTCAACCCCCAGTGCTTTAACCTGCTCGTAGATGGCCGGGCTGTGGACGAATTCTGCCACCGTCTGCATGCCCAGCTCGCCGGCGAAACGAACGATACCGCGGGTCAGTGTCAGGGCGTCGGCATCGGTATCCAGTTGGCGTATCAGGCTGCCGTCAATCTTGATCATATCGACATTGAGCCGCAGCAAATGCTCGAAGTTGGAATAGCCGGTGCCAAAGTCGTCGATAGCGATGCGGCAACCCAGCGCTTTGACCTTGTCAATAAACAGCCGGACCTGCTGGTAATTTTCTATACCTTCGGATTCGAGAATCTCGAAGATCACCCGACTGGCCATATCATTGCGCTGCAAGCGTCGGATGATGTCCGAGCACAGTTCCGGGTCAAGCAAGTCCTCGCAGGACAGGTTTAATGAAAACTCGTATTGGTTGTCGGCAAAGCGGGCGAAGCACTGTTCGATCATGCAGCGGGTGATGTAGCGATACAGGCGGATTTTTTTAGCAACCGGCAGAAACTGCGCAGGGCTGATCGGCTGGCCGGCCTCGTCGATCATACGTACCAGACATTCGAATTTGAGAATGCGCCCGGTATGCACGTCAATGATAGGTTGGAAGAACGGCACTATGCGTCCTTCGTTCAGGGCTATTCTGAGCTTGTTGGCCCAGATCAGATTATGTTCGTAGCTTTCCCTGGCGCGGTGCACCGGGTCATAGATCAAGTAACTATTCTGCGTGAGTCGAGCCTGTTTCAGGGCGATGTTGGCACTGGGCAGCAACAGCTCGCCAGCGAGCTGGCTGCCATCCGGCAGTCGGGTGCTGGCCAGCCCCATGCTCACATGCAGCGATATGTTCTGGCCTTCCCAGTCAATCCCAAGCTCGCCTACAAAAGCCATAAGGCTGCTCAGTCTGGCCTGCAGCTCGGCAGCACTATGGTCGCCCGGGATCCAGATCGCCAGTTCATCGGCAGGCATCCGGTACAGACGACTGCTTGTACCCTTGGCGTGTAATTCAAGATAGCGCTGCAAGGCCTGGGCTAGCAGCCTAATAACGTGATCACCACACTGGTGGCCGTAGAAGTCGTTGAGTTCTTTGAAGTCGTCAATGTTTAGCAGTATCAGGCTGGCGGCACGGGTATCGCGCAGATCCACCAGCAAACGCTCGCGGTTGGGCAGGCCGGTCAGCGGGTCGGTATACAGCGTACGCAGTTGCCGTAACGTGATCGCCACCATATAGAGAATCATCGCGGACAGTATCAGCAGTATGCTGCCGATCAGCGCCACGATGCGCAGATTGCTAGTGCGCATGGGCGCCAGTACCGCATCTATTTCCTTTTGTGGCACGCCGATGCCAAAGACCATACCGGCTTGGGTGTTGGAAAAAAACAGTGCGTACGCCTCACCGTCGACACGCAACTCAAGCTGTTGCATGGGGCTAGCAGGTTGCAGGCTCATCGATATGCCGTCGGTTGGCGACAGCAGGGTTTGCAGTTGGCGGCTGGTAATGGCCTCGATCAGTCGCTGCGCGTGTTGCACGTTCTCCGCAAGCGCCAGGCTGGAGAGGTTGCGGTTCTGGTTGTCCAGCAGGAACGAAAAACTGCCCGGGGTCACCTTTACCCGACCGACCAGGCTGACTATTTCGTCAGCGCGCCAATCGGTAACCGCCAATCCCAGCGGCTGACCGTCGCCACTGCGCATCAGGGCGCTGAGGCTGACCACCACGTTGTCGATATGGGTCTGGTAGTAGGCGGAGGTCCAATGATAACGACGGATAGTTGGCTCTGCGCCGGACAGGTCCTGAAGGATCCTTCCGTACCAGTCTCGGCTAGGGAAGTCGGCATCGACTGTATCGGTGCTGATCTCGTCCGACTCCCGGTAGGCGCGCATACCGAATGCGGCTTGACCTAGGGCTCCGGGTTGATAGAGCAGCGTGCTGCCGTAGGCGTCGGGGAAGTCGGCGAGGATCTGTTTCAGGCTTAGACGCAGTTGCACGGCCGAGAAACGCCCTGGGCTGGGATACAGGCGCTGGTAGAGCTCGCCAAGACGAGCGAGGTCTTCAGTGTTTTGTTCCATCTGGTGATGGTGAGCATTGATCCGGTCGAGGTTGGCGCTGAAGGTGTCGGCAATCTGACGTTGACGCAAATCCGCCATGGCGCCTTGGGCAAAGTTCAAATTCAAGCTGGACATCAGCCACATACCCAAAATGAACAGCGCAACCAGGAGGCTCAGCGTCAGCATGATCGAACGCTGGATGCTCAGCATGCCTGAGGCTCTGATCTTGAAAAGATACATCCACGGCATGTGCAGCTTCCCGGTTCTGTCAGTGTTCCTACAATCGCATGCAGACTCATCGCGTTCCAGCGCATCGAACCGCCTAGCCAGCATAGCACCGCGTTGCCTGCGAAAGGATGAAATAAATTGGTAGCTGGAACGGAATTTGCGTAGCAGGTAGCTAACCGTGACATAGCGTCAATAATTTGATCTGGGAATTCTCGAGGCATGGCAGTCGACCGCGCAGAAATGATGAGTAACGTCCGCAGCAATCTGTCTGGGTTGCGGCATGGCGCATTGGGTGTGCCAATTCTGCTGTTGGTGATGCTGGGCATGATGATGCTGCCGGTACCACCCTTTCTGCTTGACGTGCTTTTTACCTTCAATATTGCCCTGTCGCTGGTGGTGCTGCTGGTCTGCGCCTACGCTCTGCGGCCACTGGACTTTGCCGTTTTCCCGACTATTTTGCTGGTCGCTACCCTGTTGCGTCTGGCGCTCAATGTCGCCTCCACTCGGGTGGTGTTGCTCTACGGCCATGAGGGTGGCGACGCTGCGGGCAAGGTGATCCAGGCCTTTGGTGAGGTAGTGATTGGCGGCAACTATGTGGTCGGTCTGGTGGTGTTTGCGATCCTGATGATCATCAACTTTGTGGTGGTTACCAAGGGTGCCGGGCGTATTTCCGAAGTGAGCGCGCGATTCACCCTGGACGCCATGCCCGGCAAGCAGATGGCCATTGACGCCGATCTGAATGCCGGTCTGATCGACCAGGAACAGGCCAAGCTGCGCCGTACCGAAGTCGCCCAGGAGGCTGATTTCTACGGCTCCATGGACGGCGCCAGCAAGTTCGTACGTGGTGACGCGGTCGCTGGCTTGCTGATTCTGTTTATCAATATTATCGGTGGCCTGGCCATTGGCATGGCGCAACACGGGCTGAGCTTTGGCGATGCCGGGCGCATCTATGTCTTGCTGACTATTGGTGACGGTCTGGTCGCGCAGATTCCTTCACTGCTGCTGTCTACTGCGGCAGCCATTATGGTGACCCGGGTCTCCACCTCCGAAGACATGGGCTCACAGGTTAACCGGCAGATGTTCGCGTCGCCCAAGGCGCTGGCGATTGCTGCGGCCATCATGATTGTGATGGGTCTGATTCGCGGTATGCCGCACTTTTCCTTTCTGAGTCTTGGTTTTCTCGCAGCCGCTGCCGCTTACTACATCGCCAACCGTCAGCGCCTTAAGCAAAACGCTGAACAGGAAGTTGAGCGCAAGGCCAGCGAAGTGCCTGCTGCGCCGCGCCCGGAAACGCGCGAACTGGGCTGGGATGATGTGACGCCGGTGGATATGGTCGGCCTGGAAGTGGGCTACCGGCTGATACCACTGGTGGATCGCAATCAGGGCGGGCAGTTGCTTGCGCGAATCAAGGGTGTGCGCAAGAAGCTCTCCCAGGATATGGGTTTTCTCATGCCCTCGGTGCATATCAGGGATAACCTGGATCTGGCGCCCAACGCCTATCGTGTCACCTTGATGGGGGTTGGCGTGGCCGAGGCCGAGGTCTACCCCGAGCGTGAATTGGCGATCAACCCAGGGCAGGTGTTTGGCGAGATCAAGGGTATCGCCGGCAAGGATCCGGCCTTCGGTCTGGACGCCATCTGGATCGAGCCGATGCAGAAGGATCAGGCGCAGTCGCTCGGTTATACCGTGGTCGATGCCAGCACCGTGGTTGCGACCCATTTGAACCAGATACTCAATAAGCATGCGCATGAGCTGATTGGTCACGAGGAGGTCCAGCAACTGCTGCAGGTGCTGGCCAAGGCCTCACCGAAGCTGGCCGAAGAGCTGGTGCCAGGGATTATTTCCCTCTCTGGGTTGCTCAAGGTATTACAGGGCTTGCTCCAGGAACAGGTGCCGGTGCGGGATATCCGTACCATTGCCGAGGCGATCGCCAATCAGCCGGGCAAGAGTCAAGATCCTGGCGCGTTGATCTCGGTCGTGCGGGTTTCCTTGTCGCGCTCAATCGTGCAAAGCATTGTGGGGCTTGACTCTGAGCTGCCTGTGATCACCTTGGAACCAAGGTTGGAACAGATGTTGCTACAGAGTTTGCAGAAGGCCGGGCAGGGTGGTGATGACGGCATCATGCTTGAGCCGGGCATGGCAGAGAAACTTCAGCGCTCACTGGCCGATGCGGTCCAGCGCCAGGAGGTTCAGGGCAAGCCGGCGATATTGCTGGTGGCGGGTCCGGTCCGCGGCATGATGGCCAAGTTTGTCCGCTACGCGGCGCCTGGTGCCCATGTGTTGTCCTACCAGGAAATACCGGACAGCAAGCAGGTCACCATCGTTGCCACGGTGGGTCAAAGCTAGAAGGCGCGGAGTTAGAACGTACGCAAGGTAGCTGCTGCTGCCGGGTCAGTTAAACGAATGCAAAGGGTGGGTCAGCCATGAAAGTAAAACGTTTCTTTGCCGCAGACATGCGTCAGGCGATGAAGCTGGTACGCGACGAGCTCGGTGCCGACGCGTCCATCATTGCCAATCGACGTGTGGTTGGCGGTGTGGAGCTGACCGCTGCACTGGACTATGAGGCGCCGCGCCTGACCCCACCGACTCCGGGCCTGAGCCAGGAACTGAAAAAAACCCAAGAACGTATCGTCACGGCGCGGGCCCAGCTCGAAGCCGGTGAGCGCAGCAGTGCGGGTCCTAGCGTCAACCGTCAGTTGTTTGGCGAAGCCATGCAGCAGGCGGCTCAGCAGGGATCGCCGGTAGCGCGTGATTTGCTCGACCGCTTGAATAGCGAGGTAGCGCAGCCCGCCACGCTGGCGGCGAGCGAGAAAGCTGCTCCCCGAGCTATCGCGTCCGAGGCCGAGTCAGGTTCCGGCCTGAATGCCATGCGCGCAGAAATTGCCGGGCTACGGGAAATGCTCGAAGCGCAATTGGGTAATATGGCTTGGGGTCAGATCAATCAACAACAGCCGCGCCAGGCCAGCCTGTGGCGGCGCCTAACTCAATTGGGCCTACCCGCGGAGCTGAGCCAGAGTCTGCTGCGCCTGGTTGCCGACGAACCCAATACCCGTCAAGCCTGGCGTATGCTGTTGGCGCATTTGTCCCACAGCATCCCGGTTATGCGCGACGAATTGATCGAAGCCGGTGGGGTAGTGGCTCTGGTCGGCCCGACCGGTGCGGGCAAGACCACCACGCTGGGTAAGCTGGCGGCGCGCTATGTACTCAAGCATGGTAGCCAGCATGTAGCGCTGGTAACCATGGATACCTACCGTATCGGCGCACATGAGCAACTGCGTACGCTGGGTCGTATTCTGAATGTGCCGGTGCGCGTGGTGGACGAACAAAATGGCTTGGCCGATGTGCTCAAGGAGTTCTCCGGCAAGCGTCTAGTATTGCTCGATACAGCCGGTTTGCAGGCGCAGGATCCGCATTTGCAGGGCCAACTGAGCCAGTTGGCAGCGCTGGGTAGCCAGGTCAGTACCTTGCTGGTATTGGCGGCAACCAGCCAGTATCAGGTGCTCAAAGCGGCCTACCATACCTACAAGGTGTGCGGGTTAGAGGGCTGTGTCATTACCAAGGTAGACGAGTCAGCCACCCTCGGTGAAGTATTGGGTCTGGCTATGCAACAGGGTTTACCGGTAGCCTATCTGGCAGATGGCCAGCGCATTCCGGACGACATCGCCCGCGCCGTGGGCCATCAACTGGTTAGCCGGGCGGTCAGCCTGGCCGGTAACGAAAGCCCGCCTGATCAGGCCATGGCTGACGTGTTTGCCGGTATACTGCACAACCAGCGCGCCGGTTAACGGACGTTCAACAGTTTTATTGCTAACAAGGTAATCCACGCAGATGGGCAGCAAACATCCGGTTCAGGTGATCGCAGTCACTGGCGGCAAGGGCGGTATCGGCAAAACCAACGTCTCGGTCAACCTGGGCATGGCCCTGGCAGACATGGGGCGGCGCGTGGTGCTGCTTGATGCCGACCTTGGTCTAGCCAATGTTGATGTATTGCTTGGCCTCAGGCCCAAGGCCACGCTGGCGGATGTGCTCGAAGGAACCTGCGAATTGCGCGATGTTCTGCTCACCGGCCCTGGTGGCATGCGCATTGTGCCTGCCGCCTCGGGCGCCGCGACCATGGTCAATCTAAATCCCCAGCAACACGCGGGCCTGATACAGGCGTTCAGCGATATTGGTGACAGCATTGACGTGCTGATTGTCGATACGGCGGCGGGGATTGGCGATTCGGTGGTCAGCTTCGTTCGCGCTGCCCAGGAGGTTCTGGTGGTGGTCTGTGATGAGCCGACCTCGATCACTGACGCTTATGCCTTGATCAAACTGCTCAACCGCGATCACGGCATGACCCGCTTCCGCGTTTTGGCCAATATGGTTCATACGCCACAGGAAGGCCGAACGGTTTTTGCTAAGCTGACCAAGGTAACTGATCGATTCCTCGATGTTGCGCTGCAGTATGTTGGTGCTGTGCCTTATGATGAAAATGTTCGCAAGGCAGTGCAAAAGCAGCGCGCCATCTATGATGTGTTTCCGCGCAGCAAGGCCTCTATCGCCATTCGAGGCATTGCGCAAAAAGTCGATGCCTGGCCGCTACCGGCCAACCCACGGGGGCATCTTGAATTTTTCGTCGAGCGCCTGGTGCAGCAGACGGGTTCAGGCCTATGACCCAAACGGCTGGTGGATTGAGCATGTATACACGCGCACAGTGTTCCGCTAACAATCAAGATCAATTGGTCTCCCAGCACGCCCCGCTGGTTAAACGTATCGCTTACCATATGCTTGCCCGTCTACCCTCCAGTGTTCAGGTTGATGATCTTATCCAGGCGGGGATGATCGGCCTGCTCGAAGCCTCGCGCAAATTTGAAAGCGGCAAAGGTGCCAGCTTCGAGACGTATGCCGGCATCCGCATACGCGGTGCCATGCTTGACGAAGTGCGTAAGGGTGACTGGGCACCGCGTTCGGTACATCGCAATACGCGCATGGTCAGTGACGCCGTGCGTACAGTAGAGTCGCGCCTGGGGCGGGACGCCAAGGACCATGAAATTGCCGCCGAGTTGGAGATGAGTCTGGATGAGTACTACGCCATTCTTAACGATACGTCGGGGAGTAAGCTGTTCAGCTTTGACGAGTTGATTGAGAGCGGTACCCGGGCCGACGCGCACAGTGATGAAGAGCCATTGGGCGGTTTGCAGGATCAGCGTTTTCGCGCTGCGTTGGTCGAGGCAATCGAAGGATTGCCAGAACGTGAACGCTTATTGCTGTCGCTGTATTACGATGAAGAGCTGAACTTGAAAGAAATTGGCGCAGTACTCGGCGTCAGCGAGTCCCGCGTCAGTCAGTTGCACAGCCAGTGCGCGGCGCGATTGCGCGCACGGCTCAGCGGATGGCGAAACGATTGATTTTGTTCGTGGTATCCGGACAATGCCCTGGGTTTATTAAAACAGTGTTTATTAGGGCCGTGTTCAGTAGGGCAGCGCTTAGTAGGACAGCGCTTAGTAGGGCAGTATTCAGTAAAAGGTGTTCAGTAGCGTAAGTCCAGCAAGATGAGTAGGAGTGGCAGCGAACGCAGCGCCGAACGGCGACTGCGGGTACACTGGCCGCAAATAAGTTAAACAGGCTTTTTGGCCAGTAGCTTAACGGGGTGTGACAGTGCACTCTTCCTGGTTTGTACGGAGGTCGACTTGGACAAGAATATGAAAATTCTCATCGTTGATGATTTTTCAACGATGAGGCGCATCATCAAGAATCTATTGCGCGACCTGGGGTTCACCAATACCGCAGAAGCCGATGATGGGACCTCGGCATTGCCAATGCTGCAAAGTGGCAGCTTCGATTTCCTCGTCACCGACTGGAACATGCCGGGCATGAGCGGCATTGATCTGCTGCGAGCGGTGCGCGCTGATGAGCGATTGAAGCATTTGCCGGTACTGATGGTAACGGCCGAAGCCAAGCGCGATCAGATCATCGAAGCCGCCCAGGCCGGTGTTAACGGTTACGTGGTCAAGCCTTTTACCGCTCAAGCGTTGAAAGAAAAGATCGAGAAGATCTTCGAGCGGGTTCAGGCCAAATAATAATTATCCGGGGTACAGGTTATGGCATTAAGTAAGGATCCCGGCCAGGCGACCGCTCAGGAATTTGAACATTCCCTTAAGGATAATGCGCGGCAACTGGTCGACTACCTGGAGCAAGGCCAGTATGGCGAAGCCATCCTGGTGATACATGCGATCAATCAGGCCCGCGACCGGGGCCTGTATTACGAAGTGGGGCAACTGACCCGCGCACTGCACAATTCCATCGTCAACTTTCAGGTCGATACCTCTCACGCGCTGGGTGAAGGCACTGAAGTCTCGACCATTTCGGATGCGTCCGACCGCCTTGATTACGTGGTGAAGCTGACCGACAAGGCCGCCAACCGGACTATGGATCTGGTCGAAAGCAGCGCACCGATTATCAGTAGCTTAGGTCAGCAAGCCAGTGCTCTGCGGGCCGATTGGCAACGCTTGCAGCGCCGTGAAATGGAAGCTGGGGAGTTTCGCGAGCTGTACAAGCGAATGGGCGAGTTCCTTGCCCAGACCGAGGACTCCAGTGCTCAGGTCAGTGCGCATCTGAATGACATTCTTATTGCCCAGGATTATCAGGATCTCACCGGCCAGGTGATCAAGCGTGTGACTGCCCTGGTGCATGACGTGGAAGAAAGCTTGGTTAATCTGGTCCGTATGGCGGGTCAGGTTGATCGCATTGCCGGCATCAACCACGCTCAATCTGAGCTGGAAACAAAAAAAGTCTCTCCCAGGGGTGAAGGTCCGCAGATTCATGCCGATAAAAGAGAAGACGTTGTATCCGGACAGGATGAAGTCGATGATCTTCTCTCCAGTCTGGGCTTCTAACTACAAGCACGCCCGGGAGTGGATGCATGAGTTTTGATGCGGATGAGGAAATTCTTCAGGATTTTCTGGTGGAAGCCGGAGAAATCCTTGAGCTGTTGTCAGAGCAACTGGTCGATCTGGAGAACCGCCCTGATGACACCAATCTGCTCAATGCCATCTTTCGCGGCTTTCATACGGTCAAGGGCGGCGCTGGCTTTCTGCAGCTTGATGCACTGGTAGGCTGCTGCCATATCGCGGAAAACGTCTTTGATATTCTGCGCAAGGGCGAGCGTCAGGTCGATTCAGAGCTGATGGACGTGGTGCTGCAGGCGCTCGACAGCGTTAACGAGATGTTCAGCCAGGTGCGCGAAGGGGAATCTCCCCAGCCGGCCGACCCGGAGCTGCTGGAAGCTCTCGCTCGTCTGGCGGTACCTGCATCCGCCGCAGCGGTTACTGCGAGCTCCTCTGCCGCGCCAGCAGTTGATTCCGATAGCTCGGCCGATGTTACCGACGATGAGTTCGAGCAATTGCTCGAAGCCCTGCATGGCCCTGCTGCGGTTGCTAGTGAAGAGGCTGTGCCGGTGATGGCTGCTGCCCCAGCGTCAGAGGCCGGTGATGAAATCACTGATGACGAATTTGAAGCCCTGCTAGATCAGTTGCATGGCGGCGGTCAGGCGTCTATCCCAGCCGCTGTGGTTGCCAGCCCGGCTGCCAGCCCAGTGGGTAACGGTGATGAGATCAACGATGACGAATTCGAAGCCCTGTTGGACGAGCTACATGGCAAAGGCGCTGCGCCAGGCACAATAGAGCCACCAGCCGCGCTTGCCGCTCAGGCACCTAGCCCAGGTGTAGATGAGCCTGAGCATATTACCGACGATGAATTTGAGGCGTTGCTGGATCAGTTGCATGGCAGTGGTCATGCGCCAGGCAAGCTGGATGCTCCAGCGGCTGCCCCGGCAAGCGCGCCAGTAGCAAAAGTTGCCGCCGCCGTTAAACCGGTAGCCAAGGCGTCGCCGCCAGCGGCGAAATCGGCTGCTGCAGTCGCAGCCGAGCCAGTCAAGGATAAACAGCCGGCATTGGACAGCCCTGCCGCAGAGACCAGCGTGCGGGTCGATACCGCGCGCCTTGACGAGATCATGAATATGGTCGGCGAGCTGGTGTTGGTGCGCAACCGTCTGGTGCGCCTGGGCTTGAGCAGTGGTGATGAAGAGTTGAACAAGGCGGTCGGCAACCTGGATGTGGTGACCGCTGACCTGCAGTCTTCGGTGATGAAAACGCGCATGCAGCCGATCAAGAAAGTCTTCGGCCGCTTCCCACGGGTGGTCCGCGACCTGGCGCGCAACCTGAAAAAAGAAATCAACCTCGAGCTGGTCGGTGAAGAAACCGATCTGGACAAGAACCTGGTCGAGGCCCTGGCTGATCCGTTGGTGCATTTGGTGCGCAATTCGGTAGACCACGGCATTGAGCTGCCCCATGAGCGTGAAGCGGCGGGCAAGTCACGCACCGGCAAGGTGGTACTCGCCGCCGAGCAGGAAGGCGACCACATTCTGCTGACGATTACCGATGACGGCCGTGGTATGGATGCGGAAGTACTGCGCGCCAAGGCGGTTGAAAAAGGCATGATGGAAAAAGACGCTGCAGATCGGCTGAGCGAAAGCGAATGCTTCGATCTGATCCTCGAGCCGGGTTTTTCCACCAAAACAGAAATATCCGACGTGTCCGGCCGTGGTGTCGGCATGGACGTGGTCAAGACCAAGATTTCCCAGCTCAATGGCACTATCGCTATCCAGTCGACCAAGGGCCAGGGCAGTCGTATTGTTATCAAAGTGCCGTTGACGCTGGCGATCATGCCGACGCTGATGGTCATGCTCGCTAATCAGGCCTTTGCGCTGCCCCTGGTCAGCGTCAATGAGATATACAGTCTCGATCTGTCTCGTACCAACGTGGTGGATGGCCAGGAAGTCATCATCGTCAGGGAAAAGGCTTTGCCGCTGTTTTTCCTCAAGCGCTGGTTGATGCCGGGTGTGGAAGATACCAGTGACCGCTCTGCCTCCAGTGTGGTGATTGTCTCGGTGGGTACCCAGCGGGTCGGTTTTGTGGTCGACCAACTGGTCGGTCAGGAAGAGGTGGTGATCAAGCCGCTGGGCCGTATGTTGCAGGGCACTGCGGGCATGTCGGGCGCGACTATTACCGGCGACGGTCGTATTGCCCTGATTCTGGATATTCCCAGCCTGCTCAAGCGCTATGCGCGTCGCGGCTAGTCGAGCTGGTATCAGTATTATTGCAAGGATGGTTATCAGGATGGGCCGCCATACGGCGGGTGATCCGGGCAGGTTTCAGGAGAGTGTATGGCGGTCAAGGTTCTGGTGGTGGATGACTCGGGTTTCTTTCGCCGCCGGGTAACGGAGATCCTTGCCGGAGATCCGCAAATCCAGGTAGTCGGTACGGCCTCCAATGGCCGCGAAGCGGTGGATCAAACGCTGGCATTGCATCCGGATGTGATCACCATGGATTACGAGATGCCGGTGATGGATGGCATCACCGCCGTGCGCGAGATCATGCAGCGCTGTCCTACTGCAGTCTTGATGTTTTCCTCACTGACCTATGAAGGCGCGCGGGTCAGCCTGGATGCGCTGGACGCCGGTGCGGCAGATTATCTGCCGAAGAATTTCGAAGACATTTCACGTAACCCGGACAAAGTTCGGCAACTGCTGTGTGAGCGAGTACATACACTGGCGCGTACCAATCGGCGTTCGCTCGGGCTGGGGCTAGCCAGTGCAGCACCAGCGCCCAGCGGGGCACCGGCAAGCACCCGACCAGCCTTGCGTCCCAGCCAGCCAACACCCGCTGCACGGCCGGTTGCGCCGCGCAGTAACAGCCCCGCGCCACGCAAAAAACAGTATCAACTGGTCGCCATCGGCACGTCGACCGGGGGGCCTGTCGCCCTGCAAAAGGTGCTGACCCAGTTACCCGCCAACTTCCCGGCACCGTTGCTGCTGATCCAGCATATGCCGGCCGCGTTCACCAAGGCCTTTGCCGAGCGTTTGGACAAGCTGTGCAAGATTCGTGTTAAAGAGGCCGAAGACGGCGACACACTCAAGCCCGGTATGGCCTTGTTGGCACCGGGCGGTAAGCAAATGATGCTCGATGGTCGCGGTATTGTGCGCATTTTGCCTGGCGACGAGCGGCTGAATTTCAAGCCCTGTGTGGATGTGACTTTTGGCTCGGCTGCCAAAGCGTTTCGGGACAAGGTGCTCGGGGTGGTGTTGACCGGTATGGGTTCGGATGGCCGCGAAGGCGCGCGCATGCTGAAGACCGCCGGCAGCGATATCTGGGCGCAGGACGAGGCCAGCTGCGTGATCTATGGCATGCCCATGGCCATTGCCAAAGCTAATCTGGCCGACGGCATTTACAGCCTGGATGATATTGGCCGCTATCTGGCAGAGCTTAGCTGATGGATATCCTCAGCATCATCGGCATTATCCTTGCCTTTGTGGCTGTTCTGGGTGGCAATTATCTTGAGGGCGGGCACGCCACAGCCCTGCTCAATGGCCCGGCAGCCTTGATTGTGTTTGGCGGAACCCTGGGGGCGGCCTTTATCCAGACGCCCCTGAAAGTCTTCAAGCGGGCCTTGGTTATCGCCCGCTGGATTATCTTCCCGCCGAGCAATCGGCTGCAGGAAGGGATCAATCAAGTCATCAGCTGGAGCACCATAGCGCGCAAGGAAGGCCTGCTGGGCTTGGAACAAATTGCCGAAATGGAGTCCGATTTCTTCGCCCGCAAAGGCTTGCAGTTGCTGGTCGACGGTAGTGAGCCGGAAGCCCTGCGGAGCATTCTCGAGGTCGATCTGCTGACCCGCGAAAGCCACGATCTGATGGCCGCCAAGGTCTATGAGAGTATGGGCGGCTATTCGCCGACCATTGGTATCATCGGCGCGGTGATGGGCCTGATTCATGTTATGGGTAATCTGGCTGACCCCTCAATGCTGGGTACCGGTATTGCCGTGGCGTTTGTCGCGACCATCTACGGTGTGGCATTGGCTAACTTGTTTCTACTGCCAATCGCGAACAAGCTCAAGGCTGTGGTTCTCGAGCAATCACGCTACCGTGAAATGCTATTGGAAGGTTTACTGTCCATCGCCGAAGGGGAAAACCCGCGGTCCATTGAAATGAAGCTCGAGGGCTTCCTGGGCTAACAGGGGGGCAGGGCATGCGTCGTCGTCGACAGGAAGAGCACGAGAATCACGAGCGCTGGCTGGTCTCCTACGCGGACTTCATTACCCTGCTTTTTGCCTTTTTTGTCGTCATGTATTCCATCTCGTCGGTCAATGAGGGCAAATACAAAGTGCTCTCAGACACGCTGGTGGGCGCGTTCAATCAGCCCCAGCGCTCCATGGACCCCATTCAGATTGGCCAGGAAATACCCCGTGGCCTGAATCGCAGCGAAGCCGTTGGCACGGTTGGTGGTGACGGCGAAGGGGCTCCTGCTGACGCCCTGCAGGATATTACCGCAGCCATGCAGACCGCGTTTGGCGAGCTGATTTCTGCAGGCGATCTGGAAGTGCGCGGCAATGAGTTATGGATTGAAATCGAGCTTAATTCCAGCTTGCTGTTCCCCAGCGGCGATGCCTTGCCGTTGGATGCCGGCTTTGACCTGATTGCGCGCATCGCCACGATTTTGGCGCCGTACCAGAATCCGATTCATGTCGAAGGCTTCACTGACAATATTCCGATTAACTCCAGGCTCTACCCGACCAACTGGGAACTGTCGGCGGCGCGGGCCGCCAGCGTAGTGCGCATGCTGGGCATTGGCGGGGTCGGTCCAGAGCGGATGGCGGCGGTCGGTTATGGCGAGTTTCGTCCGGTTGCGGACAATACGACTGCGGCGGGGCGGCGGGCTAATCGGCGTGTGGTACTGTTGATTTCACGTCACCTGGATACCCGCCACGAGGCTTTTCGTAGTGGCCAGGGTGAGGCCGTAGATACTATGCGCGAAGCGCGCAACGGGGCGGGCACGGCTCCTGCGGTATCTGGCACGGCTCCTGCAATGTAAGTTGTTCAGTCGTCACCTGATGCTCGTGGCGTCATTTTGTTGTCGTTGGAGGGGTGGGCCGCACGCGCCGCGTCGGTAGCATCCTCCCGGAGGAAGGTTATGAAAGTCTGGGCCGTGGCCAATCAAAAAGGTGGGGTGGGCAAGACCACCACCGCAGTGGCCCTGGCTGGCCTGTTGGCGGATCAAGGCCAGCGTGTACTGGTGGTCGATCTTGACCCCCACGGATCGATGACCAGTTATTTCGGTCATGACCCCGATACTCTGACCAGCAGTGTTTTCAACCTGTTCCAGCACAAGGGTCAGGTTCCCGAAGGACTGGCCAAGGCGCTGTTGCTGGAGACCAGTCATGAGAATATTCGGTTACTGCCCTCCAGTACTTCATTGGCCACGCTGGAGCGCCAATCAGCCGCCCAGGGCGGCTTTGGCCTGGTGTTGTCGCGTGCGCTGGCGCAGCTCTGGGATGACTACCAATTTGTCTTGATCGACAGCCCGCCGTTGCTGGGTGTGTCGATGATCAATGCCCTGGCTGCCTGTGAGCAACTGATCATTCCGGTACAGACCGAATTTCTGGCGCTCAAGGGCCTGGAGCGTATGGTGCATACGCTGGATATGGTCAACCGCTCGCGCAAACAGGCACTGCCTTACACCATAGTACCCACATTGTTTGACCGGCGTACCCAGGCATCATTAAGCACACTGCGGATGCTGCGGCGTGATTATCCGGACCACCTGTGGCAGGCTTATGTGCCTATAGATACCAAGCTGCGAGACGCCAGCCGGGCCGGGTTGGTGCCGTCCAGGCTGGATGTCGGCGCACGCGGCGTACTGGCCTACCGGGCACTGTTGCGCTATTTGCTGGCTCAGGCTGTTCCGCGTCGCGAGCAGGTGGCTTGACGCAATTGGTATTAATGCTTGGCGGTTGTCAGCCGATACTGCTTAACAGAGTGATACGAAATCAGGCTGATATAAAACAGCGTGCTGTGCCCCTAACTCAACTCGGGATCTGAAAGACAAGCGAGCCATGACCAAACCCTTGCCCGTACAGCAGTTTGTTCCGCAACAATGCATCCAGAGCTATCTGGATGCATTGTTGCAGGATGCTACCGAGGATCTGAGCCTGGCCGAGCAGCTTGAGGCTGCGCCTGTGCCGGTGGTAGCCGAGCAGCAGGTCGAGGTCTTGGCTGCCCCTGAACTCAATCTTCCGCCGCCAGTCATGGCGCCTGTCGTTCTCGAGCCGCAAGTAGAGCCTGACAGCTCCGTATCCCTGTCCGTATCCCAGTCCGTCCCCCTGGTGGAACAACCACTCTGGCGCGAGCAAGCCTTCGAGGCATTGCTATTTAATGTGGGTGGGCTAACCCTGGCAGTGCCGCTGATCCTGCTTGGAACCATTCATCCGCTGGACAGTGATATCACGCCGTTATTTGGCCAGCCTGATTGGTTCCTGGGTATTATGCCGACCACCGCTGGTAATCTGAAGGTGCTGGACACCGCCCGCTGGGTAATGCCTGAGCGTTACACTCCGGCGCTGCGTGAGAATTTACGCTTTGTCATTTCAGTCCAGGGCCATGACTGGGGGCTTGCCGTGCATGACGTCAGCAAATCGGTCAAACTCATGCCTGAACAGATCAAGTGGCGCTCGCAGGAGGGCAAACGGCCCTGGCTGGCGGGCACCGTTATTGAACATATGTGTGCTCTGGTGGATGTCGCTTCGCTGGCGAGCCTGATAGCCGCCGGGGAAAAAATCCAGCAGGCGGGAAAAACGGCGCGGGCACTGGCGTGAATGCCCTGCACTGAAGATAATGAACAAACTTGGGGCCGGCATCTGAGCCGGATCGGTATCAATGAAGATCGGGAAGCTAGACAATGAAAAATAATACCGCACAGGGCGCTGAAGATCCGATCCTGCAATGGGTGACCTTCCGCCTCGATAACGAAACCTATGGCATCAACGTCATGCAGGTGCAGGAAGTGCTCCGGCATACGGAGATCGCGCCGGTACCTGGTGCGCCTTCTTATGTGCTGGGCATCATTAATCTGCGTGGCAACGTTGTCACCGTCATTGATACCCGCCAGCGCTTCGGCCTGGCGTCGGCACCCATTACCGACAATACCCGAATCGTCATTATCGAGGCGGATAAGCAGGTGGTCGGTATTCTGGTGGACAGCGTTGCCGAGGTGGTCTACCTGCGCCAGTCGGAGATCGAAACCGCACCCAACGTGGGCACTGACGAGTCCGCCAAGTTTATTCAAGGCGTCTGCAACAAAAACGACGAGCTACTGATCCTGGTCGATCTGGAAAAAATGATGACCGAGGATGAGTGGGCCGAGATCCAGGGGTTCTGAGCTCCGTGAACGGATCCGAGGCATGGCTTATGCTGCTACTGGGTCTGGGTCTCGGCGTGATTGTGGCCGTACTGCTGGCGCAGTATTTAGGCTTGAAGCGTCTTGCTGCACGGGTGCAGCAGCAAGACCTTCAGCAAGCCGAGCGGGTGCAGCAGCTGAGAACCGAAGTATTGACCTATCAGCAGGGCAGCATACGCATGGGCGAGGAGCTGGTAGCCTTGCGCGATCAGCTCAAGCGCATCGAAGACAAGCAAATGCGTCTTGAACAGCATGATCCCCAGTCGTTGCCTTACAATCAGGCGGCTCGCCTGGTTGGGCTGGGCGCCAGCGTGGAAGATCTCACCCAGTCCTGCGGCTTGTCCAAGGCGGAAGCTGAACTAGTAGCCAAACTGCACGCCGCACGTAAGCCGTAAACAATAACGCTGCCTCCGGCATTCCCGCGCCAACTCGTCATTCCCGGCCCAGCACCGTCATTCCTGCTCGCAGCATAGCCATTCCCGGCCCAGCACCGTCATTCCTGCCCGCAGCATAGTCATTCCCGGCCCAGCATCGTCATTCCTGCTCGCAGCATAGTCATTCCCGGCCCAGCATCGTCATTCCCGTCCCCATGCCCTTCATTCCCGACCCCAACCCCCGTCATTCCCGCGCAGGCGGGAATCCATTCTGACCTTGAAGCTGACAACGCAGTCCGCAAACAAGAGGCACAACCCCGCTTTTACAAACCGGCCAATGGAGCCCCGCGTTCGCGAGGATGACGGTGGCGGGGAGTTCGGCGTGCGTGCGTGTGTGTGCGACGCGGCGTATTGTAGCGTCAACTAATTCCGGACAACCACGCCGCTGCTGCGGATCATGATCTGCCTAGGCTAGTTTCCAGCTACTGACAATGCCCGCAGCTATTAGCCTGGCTGGCCAGGCTTGTTGGCGCAAGTGCAGTGGCTGGCATTGCAGTACTCAGGTACTGCGGCCGTCATCCTCCTCTGGCGGCACAAACCCTGCTGGTGCCTTGCCTTTGAGATACCAGGCAAAGGCAATAATTTCGGCAATGGTCCGGTACAACGCCTCGGGTATTTGATCGCCGAGTTCCAGGCGCGCCAGCACGCTGGCGAGTTCGGCGTTCTCGTAGATGGGCACCTCGTAGGCCATGGCCAACTCGATAATCTGCTCTGCCAGGTCACCCTCACCTTTGGCCGTCAGCGTGGGCGCCTGATCGCCATCATAGACCAGCGCAATGGCTTCACGTGGCTTGCGCATCATGTCACCTCATCTATCCAGCGTTGCTGCAGAGCCCGATTGGGCTGGGGCGGCGTACCCTGGTGGCAGCTCAGCTCACCCACCTCCAGGCCCTTGGCTAGTAAACGATCACGTAACTGGTTCAGCTCGCTATGCAGAAAAGTCAGGGTTTGCGGCTGCTCAGCCCAGAACTCACTGCTGACTCGGCCCTTGTACAGCTTGGCGATTGCTTGCAGGCTGCCAAGCGGATCAAGATTGAACGCCAGACGTACCTCCCAATGGGGCAGGTGCTCGGTCTGTTTCGCTTCTGCCGACGTATCATCGCGCTGGATGCGCACCTGAACATGGTTGAATTGCTGGCCGTCACGCAGCGGGATTTCCAGTTGCCAGACGGTTTGACTGCTGCCGTCGGAGAACGTCTGTGACTGACCGAGGCTTTGCAACTGATGGTGCTGAATACGCGACAACAGCGCCGCTGTCAGACGCAATAACGCGCCTAGATCCGGTGCGTCGGTCATACCTTGCACCACCCGTGTGGCCACTGGAAAGCCCTGCTGCGCTGGACCTCCGCTGTTTTGTTTCCACGGGCTGAAAGGCAGAGTCAGTTCCTTTATCGCGCTGGGCGAAAGGTGTTGCTGCAGGTTAACTGTCAGATGCAGCAGGGCCGCCTTCAGGTCGGCCCCCGGCAGCGGTGGCGTGGCGGGGCTGACCGGTAGGCTGGACAAGGCGGCGAGCAGTTTACCCAGGGCCGGAGGTTGCGTGGTGCCCGTGCCCGTGCCCGCTGCCAGCGCGGCTGTTTCTGCGCTGGCGCCCTTGAGCAGACCCGCCAACTGGGCCAGATTCGGCTCAAGAAACACGCCGCTGCGTTGCACTGCCTGCGCCACGCCAGCGGGTGTCATTAGTTGCTGCAATGAAGCGACCTGCTGTAGCACCTGGTGCATGGCATTCTGAACACTGGCCGGCATGGCAGGCGCTGTTGCACTGGGGCCCTGGGCGCCGGCTGCGGGCGGCGTAGCAACTTGGCTCAACTGCTCAAGACTCTTGAATAACGGCTCTGAAGAGCCTTGGCGTTGCAGGCTGTCCCGCAGCCCCTGGAGTATTGCCAGTGTCACCTGTTGCCTGGCCGGGTCGGGTACCCGCAGTTCGCCTTGGCTGCCGACCAGCGCGGTAATCAGCGTTCCGGGCTCAAGCGGCTTGGCGCTGGTCAGGTTCAGGGTGCTGCCGCTGGCAGCCCCCTGGAGTAGCCGAGCGATGATGGCAAAGCGTTGCTGTTCTCCCTGGGAGATGGCCTGCTGACTGACTACCTGAGCCTGGACGGCAGAGCCGGGTGGGAACAGTGCTGGGTCCAGGCGGGTGATCAGCTCAGCTGTGGGGGCTTTTGCAGCAGGCTGCAATACAGCCATCAGCTGCGTTTGGCTAATCGCTTGCAACATCAATTGCGCGCCGCTACTGACTGCCCTCGGGCTGGTGGCGACCAATTGTTGTGCGGGTGCGCCCGCGTTTTGCATTACCCTCAATAGCAGTTCAAACTCACTCCCCTTTAGCGTACTTGCAAGCACCTCGGCGCGGGCCGTTTGCCCCGGTGGCAGCAACAGTGCGTCAATCGGACGCAGCAATTGCAAGGCCACCGTAGCAGGCTCTGCCGGTCGGGCCGCAGGCCCCGAAGCAGAGGGGCTCGGGGCGGTCGGGGGAAGTCTGAAGTCTGAGCTCATGTAGTCACATGTTGACGTAAATCACGGTCCTTGTCAGGGGGGCTGTATGTATAATGGCACAGACGTCATGCAGCGCCCGTTGATGTTCAGAATCGGCTGCTGCAAACCAGCACTTGACGCAGCATGAATGGTTAGCGGCTGGCGAGCGTTAAACATGAGTAGATCAGGCCACAGGGCCTGAGAATGTGGGAAAACAGCTTGGAGAACAGGTGAAATCACAGCCCATCACATTGCATCAGCTTGCCTGCGAACGCGACGAGCGTGAGTTGTTTGATGGGCTGTCTCTGCGGCTTGAGCCCGGCCAGGTGCTCCAGGTAGCTGGCCCTAACGGCTCGGGCAAGACCAGCCTGCTGCGTATTCTGGCGGGCTTGTTGCCGCCGGTTGGCGGGGATATTCGTTACGGCGAGCAATCGATTTTTCAGGCGCAAGGGCGCGAGCACTGGCGCCGAGATCGTCTGTTTATCGGCCACGCACCCGCCGTCAAGGGCGCCTTGAGTGCCGAAGAGAATCTGGCCTGGTTATGCGCTTTAAGTCAGCCCGCTACTTCCGCAGCCATCTGGCAGGCGCTTGAGCAAGTGGGCCTGCGCGGATTCGAAGACGTGCCCTGCCAGCATCTGTCTGCTGGGCAGCAACGGCGCGTCGCCTTGGCCAGGCTTTACCTTGAGGCGCATCCGGTATGGATTCTGGACGAACCCTTCACTGCGATTGACCGGGCCGGCGTGGCGGCATTAGAGCAGCATCTGCTTGCGCACGCTGCCGCCGGTGGCACGGTGGTGCTTACGACCCATCACAGCCTGGATCATCTGCACGGCTTGCGGTCCCTTGACCTGGGCCAGGTGGCCTGATGCGGCAGATTGTTTGGCTATTATTCTGCCGGGAATGGCGCTTGGCCTGGCGCCGGCCGGGTGAGTTGTTGAACCCGCTGGTGTTTTTCGCCATCGTCATCAGTCTGTTTCCTCTGGCTGTGGGCCCGGAGCCAGGTATGTTGCGGACCATGGCGCCAGGCGTGATCTGGGTCGCGGCGCTGTTGGCCACGCTGTTGTCGCTGGATGGGCTGTTCCGCAGTGATCACGAGGATGGCTCCCTGGAGCAGTGGGTCCTGTCACCGCACCCGTTGGCGCTCATGGTGCTGGTCAAGGTGCTGCATCATTGGCTGGTCAGTGGCCTGGCGCTGGTGCTGCTAGCGCCGTTGTTTGGGTTGATGCTGTCGCTTCCGGTCTCGGTGCTGCCGATACTTTGTCTGAGTCTGTTTCTGGGTACGCCGGTATTGAGCTTGCTCGGTGCTGTAGGTGCGGCACTGACAGTCGGCCTGAAAAGCGGCGGGGTATTGCTGGCCCTATTGATCCTGCCCCTGTACATTCCGGTGCTGATTCTGGGTACTGGGGCTGTCGAGGCGGCCATGCAGGGCTTGCCGGTCGCAGGTTACGCGTTATGGCTGGGTTGCCTGGCTGTGCTCAGCCTGAGCCTGGCACCGCTGGCGATCGCCGCGGGTCTGCGCATCGGAGTGAGTGAATGAGCGGAGAAGCGGGATAATGAACTGGAGTTTTTTCCACAAGCTGGGTTCGCCCAAATGGTTTTATGACATCAGTGGCCGCTGGTTGCCCTGGTTCGCTGTTGCCACAGTGGTCCTGCTGGGGGTGGGTGTGGTCTGGGGGCTGGTATTTGCTCCGCAGGATTACCAACAAGGCAACAGCTTCCGGATCATCTATATCCATGTGCCGGCCGCCTTTGTCGCTCAATCCTGCTACGTGATGCTGGCCGTGGCGGGCGTAGTGGGCCTGGTCTGGCGCATGAAACTGGCCAACGTGGCTTTGCAATGCGCTGCACCTATCGGCGCCTGGATGACCTTTCTGGCACTGGTTACCGGTGCCATCTGGGGTAAACCGACCTGGGGCACCTACTGGGTCTGGGATGCGCGTCTGACCTCGATGCTTATCCTGCTGTTTCTGTACTTTGGCATTATTGCTTTGGGCCAGGCGATAAGTAATCGTGAGACGGCGGCCAAGGCCACCGCCGTACTGGCGATTGTCGGTGTGGTGAATATTCCGATCATCAAATACTCGGTGGACTGGTGGAACACGCTGCACCAGCCGGCCACCTTTAAGATCACCGAAAAGCCGGCCATGCCGATCGAAATGTGGTTCCCGCTACTGTTGATGGTCTTGGGTTTCTACGCGCTGTTTACCGTTAGTTTGCTGATGCGCATGCGTCTGGAAGTGTTGCGTCGCGAGCACAAGACGCGTTGGGTACGTGACCTGCTGGAGAAGTCCTCATGAGTACATTGACTGAATGGCTGGCCATGGATGGCCATGGACCCTACGTCTGGTCCGCTTATCTGATAACGCTGGTGGTGCTGGCGCTGAATGTTGTGCAGCCGGCGCTGGCTAAACGCAACCTGGTCAGAGCGGCAACGCGGCGTCTGCGACGGGAGGGGTTGTAATGCATCCGCAACGCAAGAAAAAGCTTTGGTTGATTCTGCTGGTGGTCGCTGGCGTAGGTATTGCCGTGGCATTGGCGCTGACTGCCCTGCAACAGAATATCAATCTGTTCTATACGCCGAGTCAGATTGCCGGCGGTGAAGCGCCGGTGGATACCCGCATCCGCGCAGGCGGAATGGTAGTGGAAGGCAGTGTCGCGCGGAACCCCGACAGTCTTGCAGTGCAGTTTGCGGTCACCGATGGAGCCCAGCAGGTGCTGATTTCTTACTCCGGTATCCTCCCAGACCTGTTTCGTGAAGGGCAGGGGATCGTTGCGCTGGGACGTCTGACCGAGGATCGCATGTTGATGGCTGATGAAGTATTGGCCAAGCACGACGAAGAATATATGCCGCCGGAAGTGGCGCAGGCGATGGAAAAAGTTAATCAGATGAAGCTCGATGCCGAAGCGGCATCGAGCTACTAAGTTGGAGGCACGATGATTCCCGAGCTTGGCCAGATTGCCCTGATCATTGCCCTGGTGCTGGCAGTGTTGCAGGCCACCGTACCCCTGTACGGCGCGTGGCGTGGTGACACGCTGGCTATGGGCTTTGCCCAGCCGGCGGCTATTGCCCAGTGCCTGTTTGTGCTGTTCGCCTTTCTTTGCCTGGTGCAGTCCTTTTTGGCCAATGATTTTAGCGTCACTTATGTCGCGCTGAACTCCAACTCGGCGTTGCCCTGGTTTTACCAGATCAGCGCCGTGTGGGGCGGCCATGAAGGCTCGCTGTTGTTGTGGGCGCTGATTTTGTCGGTCTGGACGCTCGCTGTGGCGGTGTTCTCACGCGATTTGCCGGACGAAATGCTCAGCCGTGTGTTGGCCGTGATGGGCATGATCAGCGTTGGCTTCCTGCTGTTCATGTTGATGACCTCCAATCCATTTGATCGCCAACTGCCGTTTTACCCGGCAGACGGAAACGATCTGAATCCCCTGCTGCAGGACTTTGGTCTGATCGTTCATCCGCCGATGCTCTATATGGGTTACGTCGGTTTCTCGGTGGCCTTTGCCTTTGCCATCGCCGCCTTGCTCGGTGGCCGGCTGGATGCCGCCTGGGCGCGTTGGTCACGCCCCTGGACGATTATCGCTTGGGCGTTCCTGACCCTGGGCATCGCGCTGGGCTCCTGGTGGGCCTATTACGAACTGGGTTGGGGCGGTTGGTGGTTCTGGGACCCAGTGGAAAACGCCTCCTTTATGCCTTGGCTGGTGGGTACGGCGCTGATTCACTCGCTGGCGGTGACCGAAAAGCGCGGCGTATTCAAAAGCTGGACCGTGCTGCTGGCGATTGCGACCTTCTCGCTGAGCCTGCTGGGTACCTTCCTGGTTCGCTCCGGGGTATTGACCTCAGTGCATGCCTTCGCCACTGATCCCGAGCGAGGCGTATTTATTCTCGGTTTCCTGCTGGTCGTGGTCGGCGGCTCCTTGCTGTTGTACGCCCTGCGCGCGCCCGTGGTTAAAAGTCAGATCGGCTTTGCGCTCTGGTCGCGGGAGACCTTCCTGCTGATCAATAACGTGATTCTGGTGGTCGCGGCGCTGATGATCCTGCTCGGCACCCTCTATCCGCTGGTACTGGATGCGGTCAGCGGTACGCTGGTGTCGGTGGGCCCGCCGTATTTCAACGCGTTATTCCTGCCGTTGATGGCGCTGCTGATGGCGGCAATGGGCGTAGGCATGCTCAGCCGCTGGAAGGACACGCCGGTTAAATGGCTGTTCAGTCAACTCAAGTGGGTGCTGGCTGGCGCCGCTGTCGCGGCCGTGTTGCTGGCCATTTGGATTGGTGACCATCACCTGGCGGTGGGCAGCATGTTGCTGCTGGTGTTCTGGGTGGTCGGCATGAGCTTCAAGGACATCCGCAACAAGATCCGTCACAAGGGCGCGGTCAAGGGCCTTAGAGGCCTGACCCGCAGCTATTGGGGCATGACCCTGGCGCACATCGGGATCGCCGTCTGTGCGGTGGGTGTGGTGGGTGCCAGCCTGTTCGATAGTCAGCGTGACCTGCGTATGGTGCCTGGCGATCAGTTGGAGCTGGGCGGTTACACCTTCGAGTTTGAAGGTATCCGCCACCTGGAGGGTTCTAACTGGGAGTCCGACAAAGCGGTGGTCAACGTGTTCAAGGGTGATCGGCAGATCACCACCCTGCGGCCGGAAAAGCGTCTGTATACCGTACAGAATCAGCTGATGACCGAAGCGGCGATTCATGCTGGCGTCACTCGTGATCTGTTTGTTGCCATGGGTGAGCCGCTGGGCGGCGATGCCTGGGCCATGCGCGTGCATATCAAGCCTTTCGTGCGCTGGATCTGGCTGGGTGGGTTATTGATGACCTTTGGTGGTTTGCTGGCGGCCAGCGACAAGCGCTATCGGTTGCGCTCACGGCAAGCCAAGGCCGCCAAACTGACTGCGGAGCACAGCCTATGAAGCGGGCATTGATGTTATTGCCGCTAGCGGTGTTCCTGGCGTTGCTGGTGTTCCTGTTCAAGGGCTTATACCTGGACAACGAAAACCTGCCCTCGGTATTGATTGGCAAAGAATTTCCAGCGTTCCAATTGCCCTCGGTGGAAGAAGGGCAGGCCGATATCAGCATGCAGGACCTCAAGGGTAAGCCCTCGCTGGTCAATGTCTGGGCGACCTGGTGCGTGGCCTGCCGGGTTGAGCACCCGGTGCTCAACAAGCTCGCCGAGCAGGGCGTGGTTATCCATGGCGTCAATTACAAGGATGACACCGAAGCGGCGCGCAAGTGGCTGCGTGACCTGCACAACCCCTACCAGTTGAATATCAGCGATCCGCAAGGCCGGCTGGGGTTGGATCTGGGCGTCTATGGCGCGCCGGAGACTTTCCTGGTGGACGCCCAAGGGGTGATCCGCTACAAATTTATCGGCGTGATAGATGAGCGCGTCTGGCAATCTGAACTGGCGCCGCGTTATCAGGCTCTGGTCGAGGAGGCGCAACCATGAAGCGCAGTCTGCTACTGCTATGGGCGCTGGTGTTCTCAGTGTCGGCCCTGGCCGCGATTGATACCTATGAATTTGACACCGAGGAGCAACGCGCGCGCTTTTATCAGCTCAGTAACGAGCTGCGCTGCCCCAAATGTCAGAACCAGAACATCGCCGATTCAAACTCGCCGATTGCCAACGACCTGCGCCGCGAAATCTTCCGCATGCTTGATGACGGCCAGAGCAATGACCAGATCGTCGATTTTATGGTCATGCGCTACGGCGAGTTCGTTCGCTATAAACCGGCGCTGACCGCCCAAACAGCGGTTCTTTGGTTTGCCCCGGCATTTTTTCTGCTGGCCGGTCTGCTCGGGCTGGTAGTCATGCTGCGCCGACGCCAGCGCGCCCTGCGCAGTGCGGCTGGTCAGCATCTGAATGCTGAAGAGCAGCAACGTTTGAAATCCCTGTTGGAGAAGAAGTCGTCCCATGACTGATTTTTGGTTGTTGAGTGTTCTGTTGTTGATCATGGGCGTGCTGGCGGTGATTTGGCCCCTGTGGAAACATCGCCGGCACCAGGCTGTTGATCGCGCCGCGTTGAATGTGGCGCTCTATCAGGAGCGCATGGCAGAGCTGGATGCCCAGGTGGCCGCTGGTGATCTCACCACCCAAGAGCGCGATGACACCCTGGAAGAAGCCAGCCGGCTGCTGCTCGAAGACACCGCCCGCGCGGATGGCGATGAGCGCCCCGGCCGCCGCGGTGGGCCATGGATGTTGATCATTTCCGCCGGGTTATTGCCGCTGATTGTGGTCGGTTTGTACTTTGCCTGGGGCAATCCTGCCGGGTTGAGTCTGTACCGGGACATGCAAACCAGCCCGCAACCGGCGAATCTGGAAGCCATGATTGACCGTATGCAACGCATTACCGAAGTTCAGCCGGAGAACGGCGAGGCCTGGTATATGCTCGGCAGGGCCTACCTGTCGGCGCAGCAGCCGGATCTGGCCGTTAACGCATTCGGGCAAAGCCTCGAGCGTCTGGGCGAACGTCCCGAAGTCCTCGCGCAGCTGGCTCAGGCACGCTTTTTCGCTGCCGGTAATCAGCTCGATAGCCCTGCGGTAGCGGCCCTGAACAAGGCCCTAGAACTGGAGCCACGCGAGCCGACGGCGCTCGGCCTGCTGGGTATCGCCGCGTTTGAAAGTGGCGATTACCCTGCTGCGATCGATTATTGGCAGCGCTTGTTGGCGGGCATGCCGCCGGGCGGAGAAGGCGCTCAAGCGATTCAGGGCGGGATTGACCGCGCTCGCGAGCGCATTGCAGCGGCAGGCGGCGAACAGCCCGCACAGGAAGAACAGAACCTGAGCGAAGTAATCAGTCTGCGTCTTGAATTGAGCGAAGAGGTTGCCGCACAGGTTGATCCCGATGCGGTGATATTCGTCTTTGCCCGCGATCCGGCGGGCCCACCGATGCCGCTGGTAGCACGGCGTTTCAGCGTGGCAGAACTGCCAGTAGATGTGCTGCTGAGCGCGGCTGATGCCATGCTGCCTGACGTCGAGCTGAGCGAAGGGCAGGTGCTGCAACTGACCGCTCGGCTATCACCCACCGGTGATGCGATGCAGGGCTCGCACCAGGGCCAGGTAGATGAGGTGCGCGTAGGTGACCCGCAGGCCGTATTGCTGGTGATCGATCAGGTGATTGATAAGCCCACCGCGTCCGTTCGCTGATTTACCAGACTGCGCCGTTACCAGCACGGCGCAGTCCGCTGTATCCGCAGCCAGAATCAGACCCCGAAGACCCAGCCTACCAGCACGTATCCCGCCAGTGTCACCAGCACAATACCTAGCAGATTCAACGCAAAGCCGGCCTTGATCATGTCACTGATATGCATATGACCGCTGCCGAACACGATGGCGTTGGGCGGCGTGGCAACCGGCATCATAAAGGCACAGCTAGCGGCGATGGCAGCGGGCACGGTGAAGAACACCGGCGACACGTCCTGCGACATCGCCAGCGCCCCGAGTAACGGCAGGAAAGCAGCGGCCGTTGCGGTGTTGCTGGTCACCTCGGTTAGGAAGATGATGACCGTCACCACCAGGGCGATCATCAGCAAGGCCGGCAGCATACCCAACACACCCAGGCTTTCGGCGATCCAGGTGGCCAGGCCAGAACTGCTGATAGCGCCCGCCAGCGCCAACCCACCACCGAACAGCAGCAATACGCCCCAGGGCATATCCTTGGCCGTATCCCAATCCATCAAAAACACCCGATCTCGCGGACTCACCGGAATCAGAAACATGATGATGGCCGCGGCAATGGCGATCACGGTGTCGTTCAGCCAGGGAACCAGATTGGCCGAGAGCAGGGGCTGGAATATCCAGGCCATGGCGGTGCAAACGAAGACGATGCCTACCAGCTTCTCGCCCAGGCTCATGGAGCCCAGCGCATTAAGCTGATCGCGCAGCCCGGCTGAGCTCTGCGCCGACTCTTCGGCCAGCCCGAAGTCCCGGCGCGCCAGCCAGAACCAGATGGCTACCAGCATGGACACTGACACCGGCACGCCGATCAGCATCCACTGGGCAAAGCCAATGTCGATACCCTGATTCTCAGCCAGGTAGGCCGCTAGCAGCGCGTTCGGCGGGGTACCGATCAAAGTGGCGATACCGCCAACGCTTGCGGCATAGGCAATCGCCAGCAACAGGGCTGTGGCAAAACGGCGTACCGCTTCCGGGTTGGCGGAGCCCATCATGCTGATGACCGACAGACCAATCGGCAGCATCATGATGGTGGTAGCGGTATTGCTGACCCACATGCTCAGAAAGGCGGTGGCGATCATGAAGCCGGCAATTTGTCGGCGTGGCTGGCTACCGACCGCAAGCAAGGTCATCAGTGCAATACGCTTGTGCAGATTCCAGCGTTGCATGGCCAGGCCAAGCACAAAGCCGCCCATAAACAGAAAAATGATCGGGTTGGCGTAGGGCGTAGTCGCACTGGCCACCGTGCCTAACCCCAGTGCGGGGATCAGTACAATCGGCAACAGCGCCGTGGCGGGGATGGCGATGGCCTCGGTGGACCACCAGGTGGCCATCAGCAGCATCATGCCCAGAGCCAGCCAGGCTTCGTTGGACATGCCCCCCGGTGCGGGAAACACCAGCGTGGCAAGGAGGAAGAAGGTGCCGAGTATCAGGCCGATAATACGGCTGGCTGGCAAACCCTGTGGGGCATCGGAGGATGCATCGATAGACATTGAAGGCTTCCGCTTACAGAGGTGATGACGTTCAGGATTGAACGTCGTTAAGGGTAAAGGATAGCAAGGCGCCGGCCAGACCGATGCCCGACAGTAGCAGCAACATGCCGGCGGCGCCGATCAGCGAGCTAAGCAAGCCGAATAGCCCGGTAAAGAGTAACAACAAGCCGATGATGCTGTTACCAACGGCGACATAATCGGTGCGCTTATTGCCGCCGGCCATGTCCAGCACATAGGTCTTGCGTCCTACGCGAACTCCGGCATGGGCAATGCCGAGGATAAAGAATGCCAGCGGAAACAGCCAGGCGTGCAGTATCTGCGGCAGTTCCACCCACCAATGCACTGCCACCACCGCAGGCCCCAGCAAGCTGGCAAGAAGCGCCGCACGAATCAGCACCTGCTTGCTCGACTTGTCGGCCATGCGCCCCCAGAACAGCGCGCTCAGGCTGCTGGCCAGGCCATTGGCAACCAGAAAGGCGCCGAGCATACCCAGGCCGCTGTTCAGGTCCTGGCCCAGGAGCACGTAATAGGGCGCGGACAGGGCCGAACACAGCAGCAACGCACGGGTAATGACAAAGCGCCGGAAGGGCGCATCGTCGCGCATCAGACTGATCTTGCCCAGCGCCTGGCGCACGGCGTTGTCACCGCCCTCTGTTGCCCCGGGCGCTTCCTCGATCAGTCGATAGATCAGGCTGGCGGCAACCCAGAGCAACGCCGAGGTGATTAGCAAGAGAGCGTAGAACAGCGTGTCGTCATCGGCCGGCGGCCAGATCATGCAATAAACGCCGAACGCCAGCGCCAGCCACCCTGAGAGGCTGCTGGCCAGGCCATTCAGGCGGCCGCGGCGGGTTTTGGGCACGGTTTTGCCAATCACATCCTTGCTCGCCACCGAACACAAGCCGCGGGCCAGGCTGAACACCACCAGACAACCGAGAATCATCAGCCCGGCCAACAGGCCGCTGGTAAGCCAGGCCGCAGTGCCCATGGCCAGCAGGGCCGCGGCCTGTACCAGACTGCCGGCAATCCATACGCTCTTGCGCTTTTGCAGCTGCCGCACATAGGCGGCGATAAACAGTTGCGGCAGCATCGAGCCCGATTCGCGGATCGGCACCAGCCAAGCGACCAGCGCCACTGGCGCGCCGACGACGCCCATCAGCCAGGCCAGGGTGGTCTTCGGATTGGTCAGGGTGTCGCCCAGGGTCGTCAGGGTAGTAGCCGCGACCTGACGAAAGAAATTCTCTGGCACATTGCTGCAGGCACTATCAGGGATATCCTTGCAAACGCGGGTATCCTCTTCTTCCATCAGGCTGCTGTAGAGTTGATCCATATCCGCTGGCAAGGGCATGCAGGCATTCGCTTCAACAAGGTGATAATTGGGCTGCTTCGAGGGCGCCGGCAATTTTGCCGTACCGCGTGCTGCTTGGCCATCTTTACAGTGCCTGCGCACAGGGTATTTCGGCCATAGGGCTTCTCATGGACCGCCTTAGTGGGTAAAAATGCAGGTTTGAGCGACAATCCTCAAGGACAGATGACTCAATGCGATTGAAATGCATCAAATTGGCGGGGTTCAAGTCCTTCGTGGACCCTACCACGGTGTTTTTCCCGACCAACATGGGCGCGGTGGTCGGCCCGAACGGTTGTGGCAAATCCAACATCATCGATGCGGTGCGCTGGGTCATGGGCGAAAGCTCGGCAAAGAACCTGCGTGGCGAATCGATGACCGATGTCATTTTCAATGGCTCCAATTCGCGCAAACCCGTCAGTCAGGCATCCATCGAGCTGATCTTCGACAACAGCGATGGCACACTCAAGGGCGAGTATGCCGGCTATAACGAAATATCCATCCGCCGCAAAGTCACCCGCGAAGCACAGAACCAGTATTACCTGAACGGCACCAAGTGCCGGCGCCGGGATATTACCGACATTTTCCTCGGTACCGGTCTGGGCCCACGCAGCTACTCGATTATTGAACAGGGCATGATCTCCAAACTGATCGAGGCCAAGCCTGATGAGTTGCGGTTATTTATCGAGGAGGCCGCTGGCATCTCCAAGTACAAGGAGCGCCGCCGCGAAACCGAGAACCGCATACGCCGTACCCATGAGAACCTCGCGCGCCTGACCGATCTGCGCGAAGAGCTGGAGCGGCAACTGGCGCATCTACAGCGTCAGGCCCAGGCGGCCGAGAAGTACAAGGAATTCAAGGCCGAAGAACGCCAGCTCAAAGCCCAGCTGCAAGCGTTGCGCTGGCTGGCGATGGACGCTCAGACGGTGGAACGCGAGCATCGGGTGCGCGAGCTGGAGATCGGCATGGAAGCGCTGATTGCCGAGCAGCGCAATGCCGACAGCGAAGTGGAAAAACAGCGCGACCAGCATGCGGATCTGACCGACTCTTTCAATCAGGCTCAAGCCCGGTATTACAGTGTTGGCGCGGATATCAGCCGGATCGAACAGGTGCTGCAGTTTAATCGCGACCGGCAGCGGCAGCTCTATGACGATATGGAGCAGACCGAGCAGGCCTGGCAGGAGGCGCAGAGTCACCTGAGTCAGGACCAGGCATTGCTCGCTGATTTGCACAATGAGCTGGCTGAAATCGAACCTGAACTGGAGATGGCCAGCGCCGCAGATGAAGACACCTCTGGCCTGTTGCAGACCGCCGAAGAAGCCATGCAGAGCTGGCAGTCGGCCTGGGACCAGTTCAACCAACAAGCCGCTGCCCCGCGCCAGCAGGCAGAAGTCGAGCAATCACGTATTCGCCATCTGGAGCAAGCAATAGAACGCCTCAGTGAGCGTATCCAGCGCCTTGAGGATGAGCGCAGCGGCTTGACTGCCGGGCCGCTGGACGACGAACTGGCCGAACTCGGCGAGCAGCTTGCCGAGATGGAATTGCGTAGCGAAAGCGAACAGCAGCAATTGGAAGACCTGTCCGAGGGGCTTCAGCAAGAACGTGAGACCCTTAACGCGCTGCATCAGGAACGCGATATCCGTCGCGGCGAGATACAACGCAGCAGCGGCCGACTGGCATCGCTGGAGGCGTTGCAGCAGGCCGCGTTGGACCATGGCCAGGGTGTGCGCCAATGGTTGCAGGAGCAGGGCTTGCAGGGCCTCCCGCACCTGGCGGAACAGCTGCAGGTGGATAGCGGTTGGGAGCGCGCAGTAGAGACCGTATTGGGTGATGACCTGCAAGCAGTGAGTCTGGACGATCTCAATAGTGTGGCAGCCACCCTGGGCGCGTTTGACCAGGGCAGTTTGCGCCTGCTCGAGAATCAAGCACTTGTGGCGGTTAACCGCGGGGGGCCGAGCCTGCTGGACAAAGTCCGCTGCCCGGTAGACCTGCGTGCCTGGCTTGGCACGGTGCGTACCGCCGACAGCCTGGAACAGGCGCTGGCGCTGCGCCAGGAGTTGGCCGCGCATGAATCGGTGATTACCCTTGAGGGTCATTGGCTGGGGCCGAACTGGTTGCGTTACCAGCGCGGTGAGGCCAACGAAGCCGGTGTATTGGCGCGTCAGCAGGAAATCGACAGCCTGGAAGCGCGCACCGCCGAGCAGGAGGCCGCACTGGAAGAAGACAATAGACGCGTCGACGCCTTGCGCGAACGAATTCGCCAACTTGAGCAGCAGCGCGATGGGCTGCAGCAGGGGCTGGCCGCCCAGAGCCGTGAGCAGGGCGATCTCAAGGCGCAGTGGTCGGCGCGGCAGGTGCGCCTGGAGCAGGTCAACGCCCGGCGCCAACGCATCACCGACGATCTTGAAGATATCAAGGCGCAACGCAGTGACGAGCAGGAGCAGATCGGTGAGGCGCGCATGACCTTGCAGGCCGCCCTTGATCATATGGCCGCCGATGCCGGTCAGCGCGAAGAACTGCTGCGCCAGCGGGATCAGGTTCGCGAAGGGCTGGACCACGCCCGCCAGCACGCGCGCCAACACAAGGACAAGGCCCATCAACTGGCGCTGCGCGTGCAGTCCTTGCGCGCCCAGCAGGATTCGACCAGTCAAGGGCTCGAGCGTTTGACGGCGCAGGCCGAGCGCTTAGGCGAGCGCCGTGAACAGCTGAAAATGACCATCGAGGAAAGTCAGGCCCCGGAAGAGGATCAGCGTATCGAGCTGGAAAGCCTGCTCGAGCAACGTATTCAGGTTGAAAAAGACCTGACTCAAGCGCGTCAGGCGGTGGAAGCGGTCGATCAGCAAATGCGTGAGCAGGACCGGCGCCGTACCCAGGCCGAACAGCAGGCCCAACTGTTGCGTGGGCAACTGGACGAGCAGCGCCTGATCGCCCGCGACCTGCAAACCCGCCGTCAGGGGTTGCAGGAGCAGTTGCTGGAATTAGGCTACGATCTCAAGGCCGTGCTCGAACTCCTGCCTGAAGGCGCCACCGAGGCCGATTGGGATCAACAATTGGGCCAGCTGGATGCACGTATTCAGCGGCTGGGTGCCATCAATCTGGCGGCCATCGACGAGTATCAGCAGCAATCCGAGCGTAAACGTTATCTGGATGCGCAGAATGCTGACCTGGACGAGGCGCTAAATACGCTGGAACAGGTGATCCGCAAGATCGACAAGGAAACCCGCAGCCGCTTCAAGGAAACCTTCGACAAGATAAATCATGGATTGCAGGCGCTGTTTCCCAAGGTATTTGGCGGCGGCCATGCCTATTTGGAGCTGACCGGCGACGATCTGCTCGATACCGGCGTGACCATCATGGCCCGGCCGCCGGGCAAGAAGAACAGCACCATCCACCTGCTGTCCGGTGGGGAAAAGGCGCTGACGGCGATTGCGCTGGTGTTTTCCATCTTCCAGCTCAACCCTTCACCGTTCTGCATGCTCGACGAAGTTGACGCGCCGCTGGACGACGCCAACGTCGGGCGTTATGCGCGAATTGTTAAAGAGATGTCGAAGCGAGTGCAATTCATTTACATTACTCATAACAAAATAGCGATGGAAATGGCCGACCAACTGCTCGGCGTTACTATGCATGAACCTGGTTGCTCCAGGCTGGTCACAGTAGACGTAGAAGAGGCTGCGGCACTGGCAGCAGTGTAAAGCTGCGCGCTGGCATGTTAATGTCACAGCATCAACTTACTTTAAGGTTCGTGCCCAAGGGCTTGAGCCAGAACAGAATCAGAAGAACAGGGTCAGGATATTCATGGATTTCGGTTTGCGTGAGTGGCTCATCATTATCGGCCTACTGGTAATCGCCGGCATTCTGTTTGACGGCTGGCGGCGTATGGGTGGTCGTTCGAAAATCCGTTTCAAGCTGGATCGCAGCGTCAAAGACCTGCCTGATCCGGAAGAGGCTGCTGACCTGCTAGGCCCGCCCCGCGTGGTCGGCCGGCATGAGCGCCAGGAACGCCACGAGCGCGAGGAACCATCCTTCGATGAGGATGATTTCGACTCGGAACCGGCCTTGCAGATGCCTGCGGAAAAGCGTCAGCCGGAGCAGGTTGGCCTGGATCTGGAAGAGCCAGCTCCTCCGGTATTGCTTGATCCCTTGGGTGCCAGCGGTATGACCGCAAAGCCGACCAAACCCGGCAAACCTGCCAAGTCGCCTGAAGCCAAAGCCCCGATCAAGTCAACTGACGGGGAGCCGCCGAAAAAAGAAGCGGCGCCGGTTGAAGAGGTGCTGGTCATTAACGTGATCGCCCGCGATGAAGAAGGATTCGCTGGCTCAGCGCTACTGCAGAGCATTCTGGAGAGCGGCTTGCGCCATGGTGAAATGAATATTTTTCACCGGCACGAAAGCATGAGCGGGAATGGCGACGTGCTGTTTTCCATGGCCAATGCCTTGAAGCCCGGCGTATTCGATCTGGACGAGATGGACCACACGCGCGTGCGTGCCGTCAGCTTCTTCATGGGCCTGCCCGGCCCTCGGCACCCCAAACAAGCCCTGGATCTGATGATCGCTGCCGCGCGTAAACTGGCCCACGAACTGGGCGGCGACCTTAAGGACGAACAACGCAGCGTCCTTACCGCGCAAACTATCGAGCACTACCGCCTGCGCATCGCCGAGTTTGAGCGCAAGCATTACAGCATGCGGCGCTGAATTAGGCCCTCCCAAACCCATCGCGGCGAGGCCGCCGCTCCCACCCTGGCCGTGCGCACATAAAGGCTCCGGCACTAGACCCGGTAGGAGCGGCGGCCCC
>NZ_AROI01000021.1 GCF_000410875.1 Halopseudomonas pelagia CL-AP6 | reverse complement strand
TTCCAGAAAGGGGTTGATGACCTCACTGAGTTCACCCCGCCACCGGAAGAAATCCTGCCGCGCTGGAAAGCCTTGAGCAAAACCATTCAGGTGACCCTTGATAAATAGCTCTGTTTTCAGTCAGCAACAAGAGGACCACCGTATATTCCTTGGGCGGGCGTGGTTTGGTTCACAAACATGATCAAACCTATTCTCGCCAGTGCCCTCTGTCTTGCCACTAGCGTGGTATTCGCAGGGCAGCCACAACCCTGATACGCCGCCAGATGCGTGGTTTGCTATGGCGAGGAGTGATCTGAAGTTGCAGGGTGATATCGGACGACATGGTTTACGTCCTAGTTGAAAAGTGGCTGATTAGCCAATAATCCGGCGGCAACAGGCTCAACTACCGCCCAGCGACCACTGAGCTATTGGCCCCCGGACCATGATGCCCGCTTCTGTTTCGTTATGTACCTATCACTACTGGCGAAGCTCCAGTCCCATTGCCCAGAAGTCGATTTCCAGCCGGGTCGCGTCGCTGAATATCCGCACCAATCGCTCGAAGCGTCGGGGCGTTACGTCCGCCAGTTCCCGGTTCAGCCAGTCGATCTCGGCATGCATTGCGTCTTGAAACTCGGCGCTCTCGTACATCCCTATCCAGGCATCATAGGGATTCTGCTCACCACGCAGCGTCTGCGCCCGCGTGTTGAGCCAGTTGGCGATTTCACCGTAACCGACCAGGCAGGGCGCCAGCGCCACGTGCAGATCAAGCAGGTCTCCGCGGTTGCCGGTGTCAAGCACATAGCGGGTGTAGGCCAGGGTCGCACGCGCTTCCGGCAAGGTCTGCAATTCCTGCTCGCTGATCCCCCATTCCTTGCAGTACTGAATATGCAGGCCCAGCTCCAGATCGACTATTGCCGCAAGCCCTGCCTTGGCGTGCCGCAGATCGTCCAGCGTGGTGCTCTTGTAGGCCGCCAGGGCAAAGGCGCGGGCAAACTGGATCAGAAACAGATAGTCCTGCTTGAGGTAGTGACGGAACGACTCCGGCGCCAGCCTGCCCTCGCCCAGCTGAATAACAAAGTCATGCTGAATATAGGCATCCCATTCCGGCTGACAATGTTGTTTGAGGTGTTCGAAGGTATAGGGCATCTACTTTATCTCGCTGTTTTTGATAGATAATCTGTGACAAGAGGCACCATAGCATAGCCAAGGCACACCTGATTGTGCAGGCGCAGAGAGCAGAGAGCAGAGTGAATCTGTGCCCTTTTCGAAATAGCGGCACAACTCGCGTAGCCGATTTGCTGCCGAGCCGTTATGGTTACGCTCCTGTAATGGAGGCGACATGACCTATCTGCTCTTCGTCACGGTGCTCTGGGCCGTGTCCTTCAATCTGATCGGTGCCCATCTGGCCGGCCAGGTCGATCCCTACTTTTCGGTGCTGACCCGCGTTCTACTGGCCGGCCTGGTGTTTCTGCCGCTGACGCGCTGGCGCGGTGTCGATCCCCGGTTCATCGGTGGGGTCACGCTGGTAGGGGCCTTGCAATTTGGCGTGACTTACATCTGCCTGTACCTGAGCTTCAATCTGCTGAGCGTGGCGGAGATCCTGCTGTTCACGGTGCTGACCCCGCTGCACGTAACGCTCATTGATGATGCGCTGCGGCGACGATTCAATCCCTGGGCACTCCTGGCCGCCGGTGTTGCCGTACTGGGCGCGGGGGTCATTCGATTCGACGGCATTTCCGCTGGCTTTCTTGGCGGCTTTCTGTTGATGCAACTGGCCAACTTCACCTTTGCCAGTGGACAGATCGGCTACAAGCACCTGGCACAGCACTTTCCGTCCGAGATCCCGTTATATCGACGCTTCGGTTACTTCTTCCTGGGCGCGCTGCTGGTGGTGTTGCCGGCCTGGCTGCTATTCGGCGATTCCAAGCAGTTACCGAGCAGTTCGATGCAATGGGGCGTGCTGCTCTGGATGGGGGTACTCGCCACGGCAGTCGGGCAGTTTTGCTGGAACAAGGGCGCAACGCTGGTATCCGCCGGCACACTCGCCGTGATGAACAATCTTTCCGTACCGGTGGGCCTGCTGCTCAATCTGGTGGTCTGGGGTACCGACACCGCTTTACTGCCGCTTTCGATCGGCGGCAGCCTGATTATTATCGCGCTGTGGATCAGTAAGCGGGGTGCGCGCAGACTTCCCACTTGAGCTCGGCCCGGGTGACCGACAATAGCTGCTCCAGCAGCGGTGGCGAGCAGTCCCTTCGTGGGCATAGGCCAGCAGACCCCAGCAGACATGAACGCAACCAGAGAGGGGACGCAGATGGCAACCAGTTCACTTTTGGTGGCAGCGCCAACCTCGTCTATGGTGCCGCTTGATCAGATTATTGAGCATTTCAGTATCAGGCGGCCAGGATACAAGCATGAGCATTGCAGCAAGCCGTAGCGCGGAGATTCGCAGCGCATTGCAGGTGAATCCCAACCTCAAGGCGAGCGCTGATATCCAGCAGGAAATTGACCGACGTATCAGCTTTATCAAGGACACTCTGCGCAGCTCAGGTACCCGGGCGCTGGCGCCTTGAGCGATCTCGCCTTCGTCATCCTGTTGAGGCGCGCACCAGTGCCAGCGGCACCGGACGCGCCTCGCGTTGCGCCAGATAACGGGTGCAGCTAACCCTCAGAAACGAAGCGAAGTTCTCCACTTCGCCGCGCAACTCCATAATTTCCTCATACAACTTGGTAATCAGCTGATTGGTGGTCATGCCATCGACCTCGGCAATTTCCTGAAGAATCTGCCAGAACTGATTTTCCAGCCGCAGTGTGGTAACCACGCCGCGGATGCGCAGTGAGCGAGAACGCGATTCGTATAGAATCGGATCGGCTTTGACGTAGAGCTCACACATGCGGCCACCACCTGATTGTTAGTTATACGAGCTACAGCGTTATCTTAGCACCCAGCAGTTTGACAAAAGCTGCCAACCAGGCGGGATGCGACGGCCAGGCCGGGGCCGTGACCAGATTGCCCTGAACGTGGGCTTGATCCACCGGGATATCCATATAGGTACCGCCGGCGAGCTTCACATCAGGCCCACAGGCCGGATAAGCGCTGCATTCCCGGCCTTTGAGCACGCCTGCTGCGGCCAGAATCTGCGCGCCATGGCATACGGCGGCAATCGGCTTCTGGGCCTGGTCGAACTGCTGCACAATTTCAATCACTCGGTCATTCAGGCGCAGATATTCCGGAGCTCGTCCGCCGGGTATCACCAGGCCGACATAGTCTTCTACCTTGACCTGGTCGAAATCGTAGTTCAACGCGAAGTTGTGCCCGGGCTTCTCGGTGTAGGTCTGATCACCTTCAAAGTCGTGAATGGCGGTACGCACGGTATCCCCGGCTTTTTTTTCCGGACACACCGTGTGTACTTCATAACCGAGCATGGTCAGTGCCTGGAAAGGCACCATGGTTTCATAATCTTCGGTGTAATCACCGGCCAGCAACAATAATTTCTTAGCGGTCATGTTTCGTCCTCCTATCTTGGGTGAGGCCAGCATGCACTGGTATGACGGCCTGCGGGTAACAAGCGGCTACTACAATCAGAAAGGCTATTTTAATTAAAGCTGACTTGGCAGGAACTGCACTCCAACCTCTAGAGAACGTTAATCGGATAAGCCCGCCGCCCTGCCCCGCGCGCCGTGCAACTTCTTGTAGCTCTCGACTAGGCGCTGGTGCCGGTCTAGGCCTTCCAGCTGCATGCTGGTCGGCTTCAGGCCATAGAAGCGCACGCTGCCATCCATTGAGCCGATCACGGCGTCCATCCGCTCGTTACTGAACATGCGGCGGAAATTGGCTTCGTAATCGTTCAGATCCAGCTCTTCGTCCAGTTCCACTTCCAGCACCACATTCAGGGCCTGATAGAACAGGCCACGCTCAACGGTGTTGTCATTGAACTGCAAGAAGGCTTCGACCAGCTCTTTGGCTTCTTCAAATTGCTGCAGGGCGAGATGGATCAGCAGTTTCAGTTCCAGGATCGTCAACTGGCCCCAGGCGGTGTTGTCGTCAAACTCAATGCCTATCAGGGTTTTAATGTCGGTGTAATCATCCAGTTCACTTTCATCCAGGCGTTCGATCAGCGCTTGCAGGCCGTCGTCGTCCAGGCTGTGCAGGTTGAGGATGTCGGCGCGGAACAGCAGCGCCTTGTTGGTGTTGTCCCAGATCAGGTCGTCAACTGGGTACACCTCGGAATAGCCCGGCACCAGGATGCGGCAGGCGTTAGCGCCCAGGGTGTCGTAGACGGCCATGTAGACTTCCTTGCCCAGCTCTTCGAGGATGCCGAACAGGGTTGCGGCCTCTTCGATGTTGGCGTGCTCGCCCTCGGCAGCAAAATCCCACTCGACGAACTCGAAATCGGCCTTGGCACTGAAGAAGCGCCAGGACACCACGCCGCTGGAGTCGATAAAGTGTTCAACGAAGTTGTTCGGCTCGGTCACTGCCTGGCTTTCAAAGGTAGGCTGGGGCAAGTCGTTCAGGCCCTCGAAGCTGCGGCCCTGGAGCAATTCCGTCAGGCTGCGTTCCAGCGCTACTTCAAAACTGGGGTGCGCGCCGAAGGAGGCGAATACACCACCAGTGCGCGGGTTCATTAGGGTGACGCACATCACCGGGAACTGTCCGCCCAGTGAGGCGTCCTTGACCAGCACCGGAAAGCCTTGCTCTTCCAGCCCCTGAATGCCGGCCAGAATGCCGGGGTATTGCGCCAGCACGGCGGGCGGCACATCGGGCAGTGCAATTTCACCTTCGAGAATCTCGCGTTTTACCGCGCGCTCGAAGATTTCCGACAGGCACTGCACCTGTGCTTCGGCCAGCGTGTTGCCGGCGCTCATGCCGTTGCTAAGGAACAGATTCTCGATCAGGTTGGAGGGGAAATACACTTCCTCGCCATCTGATTGGCGCACATAGGGCAGCGAGCAGATGCCGCGCTCGGCGTTGCCGGAGTTAGTGTCTATCAGGTGCGAGCCACGCAGCTCGCCGTCGGGGTTGTAGATCTCCAGGCAGTAATCGTCGAGGATCCCGGCCGGCAGCGCATCTTTACGGCCGGGCTTGAACCAGCGCTCGTTGGGGTAATGCACGAAGGACGCATTGGCGATGTCTTCGCCCCAGAACTGGTCGTTATAGAAGAAGTTACAGTTCAGCCGCTCGATAAACTCGCCCAGCGCTGAGGCCAGCGCGGCCTCTTTGGTCGCGCCCTTGCCGTTGGTAAAGCACATCGGCGACTGCGCATCGCGGATATGCAGCGACCAGACGTTGGGGACAATATTGCGCCACGAGGCGATCTCGATCTTCATACCCAGGCCCGCCAGAATGCCGGACATATTGGCGATGGTCTGTTCCAGCGGCAGGTCTTTGCCCAGCACCCGGGTGCCCTCTCCCATCGCCATGGGCATCAGCAATGCCTGGGCGTCGGCATCCAGACTTTCCACTTCCTCAATCACGAAATCGGGGCCGGCCTGCACGACCTTTTTTACCGTGCAGCGGTCGATGGAACGCAAAATGCCCTGGCGGTCCTTGGCGGAGATATCTGCTGGCAACTCGACCTGAATCTTGAAGATCTGGTTATAGCGGTTCTCAGGGTCAACGATGTTGTTCTGCGACAAACGGATGTTGTCGGTGGGGATGTTGCGGGTGTCGCAGTAAAGCTTCACAAAATAAGCCGCGCACAGGGCCGATGAGGCGAGAAAATAATCGAACGGCCCCGGCGCGGAGCCGTCACCCTTGTAGCGGATGGGTTGATCAGCCACCACCGTGAAGTCATCGAACTTGGCTTCAAGTCGAAGGTTGTCGAGAAAGTTGACTTTGATTTCCATGGGGGCACCAGAATGACGAGCGGAACGAATTGGCCGCCATTATCCGGCTTTTGAGCGGGAAGTCATGTACTGGTGGTCGGAGCGCGGCCATGCGAGCTGTTCGACCGGAGCGGCCTTGCCCTCAACGTTGCTTGGCGCTTTCAGCTGCCGCCTTTTTCTGCATCGCCAGGAACTGCCTCTTGAGCAAAAATCCATAAGCCATCCACAACACCAGAAGGCAGACCAGCGAGACCAGCACCATCACTATCAGGAAAACCGTTGACTGCGCCTGCACCATAACCCACATACCCGCCACACCTTCGGGTTCAAGCACGGCTATGACGGCGACGAATACCAGCGACACCACAATAGACGCCAGGTAGGACAGGCTAATCAGCCAGGTCTTCTCTGACGCCGTCGGCAGGCGTTGTTGATCCCTGAGGAAGTAATGACCGGCCGCCATCGCCGACCCGATCAGCATCCCCATGCTGAGGCCGGCATTGCCTTCCAGATCCAGCAGTGTCAGCACCACTGCGACGATAATCATCATCGCCAGATAAGCGCCAGCAAATATCGCAATATACTTTTTCAGAGGGGTGTTCCTTACCATGAGGGCGTCTTCCTTGTATGGCGAATATGGCCGGGTGAGCGTTTGAGAAAACCTGGATGCGCGCTGATTCTTTCACAGGACTACCGGGACGGTCGAGTTTCTCGACCAGGGGTGTCTGCATCGGGCGCGCTGGCCGAGGTGGAACTCGGCCTTCCCAGGGGGCGTGCCGGTCAGGTGCGGGGGGGCAGTACCACACCGGGGCGGCGATTAAATAGCGTTTGCTCGTCGCTCTGGCTCAAGTCCAGGTCAATATCGGCTGCTGTCACGCGCTTTGCCATGGCCCATCTTGATTGCTGTGGAAACAACGGCGCTATGTTGTCTGGCCAGAAAAACGCTATCGCGCTAGCGGCCGTTGTAAAAGTGCCCGTATAGTGAATGCCATGACTTCGAACCCTCACCTGCCCCACGACAAGCTGTTGGATTTGCTACTGGACGTTGTCTGTGTGGTGGATATTGAGGGTCGCTTTCTTTCGGTCAGCGCGGCCAGTGAGCGGGTTTTCGGTTTCCGGCCCGATGAAATGATTGGCCGTACTGCCTATGACATGATGCACCCGGATGATCGCGATGCCAGCCGCGAAATCATACAACGCATCAACTCTGGCGAACCCTCTCATGATCATGAGAACCGTTACATTCATAAAGACGGCCACATTGTGCATATCATGTGGTCTGCCCAATGGCTTGAGACCGAACAGGTACGGGTGGGTGTAGCGCGGGACATAACCAGACGCAAGCGTGCCGAAGCGATGCAGGCAGCGCTGTACAGCATATCGGAAGCGGCTCACTCGACGGCAGATTTGCAGACCCTGTACGCCCGGACGCATGAAATAATCCGGCAATTGCTGCCCGCCGATAACTTCTTTGTAGCGCTATACGATACCGCGCAGGATGAGCTGAGCTTCCCCTATTATGTTGACCAGTTCGACACCCCGCCGCCGCCTCAACCGCTGGCATCCGGCACCCTGAGTGCCGAGGTTATCCGCTGTGGCAAAGCCCTGTTGTTAACACCTGAGACGGCCTCGCACAGGCTTACACAGATCGGCACGGCAACCGGCAAGCATTCCCTTGATTGGCTGGGTGTGCCACTGATAGCGGGCGCGGATACCATTGGCGCTCTGGTGTTGCAGAGCTATTCCGGCGCTGTGCGTTACAGCGAACAGGATAAAGAGCTACTGCAGTTTGTTTCGAGCCAGGTAGCCACGGCGATAGAGCGCAAACGCACGCACGCGCGCCTGGAATTTCTTGCCCGCTACGACCATCTGACTGAATTGCCTAACCGCGCACTCTTCCTCGACCGCCTGCAAAGCGCTCTGCAAAGGGCACAAAAAGACGCCTTGAGGTTGGCGGTACTGTATCTGGACATAGATAACTTCAAGCAGATCAACGATACCTTTGGCCATGCCACAGGCGACCAGTTGCTGCGGGAAGTGGCCCGGCGCCTGAAACACTGTGTGCGCGAGTCCGACACTGTTGGCCGTTTGGGCGGCGACGAATTCGCTATTCTGCTGGACAATATCAGCAAGCGAGAAGATGCCATCCTGGTGGCCGAGAAAATTCTCGTCAGCCTGAGCGATCCGTACGTCTTTGATGGCAAAACCTTGATAAGCACGCCAAGCCTGGGCATAGCACTCTATCCCGAGCACGGCCTGAATGAGCTGCAGCTGGTTGCGTTGGCGGATGAAGCCATGTACATATCCAAGCGCAACGGTGGCAAGCGCTATAGCCTTGCAGACAGCCCTACCGTCGCCAACTGAGCGGGCCCGGCAGAACAGATGCAACCGCGTGTCCTGCGCCAACCAGGTTGCGTTGCCAACGCTGCCTACAAACCAAAGGTCTGCTTTACCTGCTCTTCAAATGCCTCGCTCCGCCAGGTGTATGACTCCAATTTCTTCGGTATATCGTGACTGACTTATGGGACCACCCAGGTGCCTTCCATATAAGGTTTGGCTCTACCAGTATCAGGCCGGGTTGCTTACCTTGAACTCGTTGGCCAAGTCCTGAAGTTGACGAGCGAGCCTGGCTTGTTCCTGAGTCACCTGGGTTATCTCCTGTGAGCCGGTTAAGGTCAGTATGGCTGCTTCACTTACAGCCTCCATATTGCCCGCGAGCTCGCGGGTAACTGCAACCTGTTCTTCAGAGGAGGTGGCAATCTGGGTCGCCATATCCGAAATGCTGTTTACGTCCACAAGAATGTCCGCAAAGGTCTTCTCCATCTCAGCGGCCTGCTCGCAGGTTTCATCCGCCAATTTGTGGCTAGCTAAGATGGAGCGGCTAGCGCTATCTGTGATCTCCTTGAAGCCATTTATGATGCCCTCAATCTGTGTGGTTGATTCGTGTGTCTGACTAGCTAGTGTGCGCACTTCATCAGCCACTACTGCAAAGCCACGGCCGTGCTCACCCGCGCGTGCGGCTTCAATTGCAGCATTCAGCGCCAGCAAGTTAGTCTGGTCTGCAACTTGCCGAATAACGTCTACCACGCCACTAATGGTTTTGCTGCAGCTATCAAGTTCTTCTATAACCTGATTCACTTCCTGTACCGATTTGGCCAGTAACCGGATCCGGGAAACGCTGACATGGAGAACCTGTTCTCCAGTCTGGCTCTTTTTCATCGCTCGGCTGGAAGCATCAGCCACCTGGTGAGTGTTCTGGGAAATGTCTTCAGAGGTAGCCGACATCTCTTCAGTGGCGGCCGCTACCTGTTCAATCTGCTGTTGCTGTTTTTTAACCTGGGACGTGTTCAGGTTGGCGGTTGAACTGGTTTCTTCTGTGGCAGTAGCCAGCTGTACACTGGCCTTGTCGATCTGCTGCAAGGCACTACTGAAGCTGGCAAACAGTTTGTTGATAGCCTCGGCAATGATGCCCGTTTCGTCCTTGCTGGAAACAGGGATCTCACGAGACAGATCCTTGTTGTCCATGGCGAAACGGACTCCCGAGAGAAGCAAGTTCACCTGCTGGTGAATGGCGCGGATGATCACCATCATTAGAACGATCACCACCAGGATGGCAACGCCGGCAAATGCTGATGCGCCAAAAAGGTTGTTACGAGCCCTGGTTACACCTGCCCCGGCTAGCTGGTCAACGTGCTCCAGGCTTTGCCTGCGTATGGTGTTGATAACGTCTATCCGGGCAGTAGCGGCGTTAAACCATTCACTGGCATCGAGTGCATCCATACCTGACGGGGTGCTGAACAGCCTTTCCCTCTGGGCAAGCAGCGCCCGGTTTTGATCTATGCCGTAGAAGCCTTCCAGCTGTCTGCGCACGGGATCATCCGAGCCAAGCATGGCGCTGGCGGAGAGTATAAACGCCTCCTGCTGGCCAGCCAGGGCAGACAGGTGCCCGAGTGTCGGCAGGTCGAAACTCCCACGGAGCACCAGTGCGGAGCCGATAGCACGTTCGCGGCCCGACATTTCGGCCGCTTGGGCCAAGGCAAAGTAGGCATTGATGTAGCGCGTAACCTCAGCATCGTTCGCCCGGCGCACCAGCAAAGGGATACGGTTTACCGTCTCCATGATCACACTCGTGTAGCTGCTGGCGGACTCGGGACCCTCGATGCTGCGTTTGTCGATGCTTAGGCGCAGCGCGGGAAGATTGCCCAGTTGTGTCTTGAGGCGGTCAATGCTGGCGCGGATGCTATCGTCAAATTCCGAGTCGGACATCAGCACGGCCAAGCTTTTCTGGTAATCGCGTATTTCTTGATCGGTTTGCTCACGCTGGCGGTCAAGTGCCTGTACTACTTGTCGTTCTTCGCTTGAGTTTTCAGCGCTGGAAAAGTAGATGGCGGAACGACCGCGCTCTTTCTGCAGCGACTCGATTAGGGGGTCACCCTGCTCCGCAAGCCGGACCATGTTTTGCAATCTGGTGGTATTGCCGAGATCATCGGCATTACGCGTAATACTTAACCCTGCAAAAAACAGAACAACAATCAAGGCAGGCAGAACGAGGGTTATCAATTTGCCGCGCATCGACAAATTGTTGAGGAAGTTCATTGGCAAATCCTTAGGAGTGGACCGATATTCCTATTTTGGTCGACATTGCAATCGTTAAATACTGACCAAAAGGGATACAAAAGAGGTACCTCACGCAATCTCAGACGAACTTTCGTGAGGTTTATGGGAATGGCGTCAGGTCGAGAGGCCAAGACAAGTCCTGCCCCATCAGCCCGCGTATCGCTCAAAAATCAAGCGACTCCCTGCGGAGCCGCCTGATGGTATGCACTGAACGCGCAGGCGTGATGCCTGCGCGGGCGAGTTCACTCAGTAGACGTCGTGCTGGGTGTTGTTCACATTGAATTTACCGGTCGGAGTAATCAGGCGCTTGTCCTTGATTACGTGCTTGAGCTTCAGGCTTTTGTCATCCACCACTACGATCGCTGACTGCTCCTCCTGGCCACTCCAGACCGAGAACCAGACTTCGTCTCCGGCCTGATTGTATTCAGGCTGAACCACGCGTTTGGCACCGTCGGTCACCCCGGCCCACTCGGCAATGGGCAACACCTTATAGCCCGCGTCGAGATCGTCGATAGCGAAAACCGCCACCGATTGGCTGATTTTCTCATCCGGATTGAAGGTGGTATCCAGGTACAGGTGGTTGGACTTTGGATGGGTCTTGATAAATAGCGAGCCGCCGCCCTGCCCTTTCAGCGTTTCTACCACTTTCCAGGCCTGGTCTGGATGCGCCTGCGGATCGGTACCAATTAGAGAGATGGTTTCATCGCCCAGATGGCTAGTGGCCCAGACCGGACCGAATTGGGGGTGAACAAAGTTGGCGCCACGGCCCGGGTGCGGGATCTTGCCGACGTCGACCAGAGCGGTCATCTTGCGCTCTTTCGAATCGATTACCGCCACTTTGTTGGAGTTGTTCGCAGCCGTCATAAAGTAACGGTGAGTCACATCCCAGCCACCATCATGCAGGAAAGGCGCGGTGCCGATACTGGTGGTAGTGAGATTATCAATGTCTTCGTAGTTGACCAGTAGTACCTTGCCGGTTTCCTTGACGTTAACAATGAACTCCGGGTGCTCGTGGGAGGCGATGATCGCCGCCACGCGCGGCTCAGGGTGATACTCCTGGGTGCCAACGACCATCCCGCGGGTTGATACAATCTTCAATGGCTTCAACGACTCGCCGTCCATGATGACGTACTGCGGCGGCCAGTAATCCCCGGCGATGACGTACTTGTCTTCATAGCCTTCGAACTTGGATGTTTCCACCGAACGCGCCTCAATGCCGACCTTGATCTCGGCGACCTTGGTCGGCTCCTTGGCCCACAGGTCGATCATATCGATTCTGGCGTCCCGCCCGATCACCAGCAGATAGCGCCCGGATGCGGACATACGCGAGATATGCACGGCGTAGCCAGTCTCAATGGTCTTGACGATTTTCTTGCTGTCGCCATCAATCAGGGCGATTTTGCCATCGTCGCGCAGGGTGACCGAAAACAGGTTGCCCAGATCCAGCTTGTTCATCTGTTTCGTCGGCCGATCTTCCGGCTTGACCAGCACTTTCCAGGTGTCAAGCATGTCGGACATGCCCCATTCCGGCGGTACTGGCGGCGCGTGCTGAACATAGCTCGCCATTACCCTGATTTCATCCGCAGTAAGGCCGCCAGCCGCGCCCCAATTCGGCATCCCCCCTGCGGATCCGTAGGAAATCAATGCCTCAAGATAAGCCTGACCCCGCTGCTGGGTGATGTCCGGCGTCAGCGGCTTGCCGGTTGCGCCTTTGCGCAGCACACCATGACAACCCGCGCAGCGCTCGAAATAAGTCTTCTGGGCATACTCGAACTCGGCTTCGGTAAGGTCGGGGGCACCGGGCGATCGAACCACCCCAACCGATGCCGGGTCAACCTCAGACGCGCCGCCCTGATAGGCCGAACTCGCGTCTTCCGGAGCCGGTACGGCCTGGGCCAGCATTGCAGTGTTGAGCAACAACAAGCCAATAGCCAATGCCAACGGACGCTTTTTGATATACATGATAAATCCCTCATCTTGCTTCATCGAAATGGCAACGAGCGCTGACTGCCTGCTGCTGCCGTGGTTGTTTTGGCTCAAAAGTGCAGCGTTGCTTCCAGATCGGCGTGGCGCTGCGCGCCAGGCAGCTCATCCAGCGGGCGATAGTTGCGGTTCAGCAAATTGCCTAACAACAGGCTTACGCTAACGCGCTCCTGATAATCGACTTTCCAGTTCAGATTCAGCGTCGCGAAACCGCCCGCCTGATCGCTCACTAGCCCCTGATCATCCTCACGCGTTGCGCCCTCAGAGGCCCGCATATAAAGGTCCACTTCGCTGAGCCAACCCTGCCTTGGCAGTGAAAAATGGCGCAGCCCGAGGGTGCCACTGGCTTCAGCCAGACCGCTGTGGCGAGTGGAGCTGTGATTGCCGAAATGGAAGGTCCGGCGGGCCAGGCTGAAGGATGCATAGGGCTTGAGGAGCAGCTCTGCGCGCCATTGCAGCGCCACTTCCAGGCCGTGGCTACGGGCTTCATCAACGTTGACGTATTGCCACTGACGCAGTCGCGAGGAGCTGGGTGGTAGGAAACCGTCCGGGGTGACAGATAAGCGCTGCCGGTCGATATAGTCCTTGGCGTCAGTTCGGTAGAGCGCAACATCCAGTGCCGCCAGTGACGATTCATGACGCAAGCCCAGCTCGACCGTACGCGCCAGCTCCGGTTTCAGTTCAGCGTTACCGTAGTGCACATCGCTGCCACCGGTAGCCACCGAAAACAGTTGGGTCAGCGTCGGGTAGGAATAACCACCGGCATAGGTGGCTCGCAGTGACCAGTTGCCTTGCAGCTGATGCACCAGACCGAGCGAACCCAGCCAGCGCTCATCGCGGCTGTCTGTCTGACTGCGGTCGGTGCTGCGCTTGAGGTCCGACTCGACTACGTAGTAGCGCCCGCCTAGATGACCAGTCCAATCCGGCGCAAACTGCCAGCGCTGCTGCACAAATGCCGAAAGAGTACTTTGCTCGGCTTCCTGTACAGAGCTGCGGGAACTGCTGACCGGCGGCAGCCCAGGACGCAACAGTGTGGTGGTGGACGTGTGCTTGTCTGCATTGAGCTGATCTTGCAGGTATTCGATGCCAGCCAGCGTCGGTTGGTTCGCAAGCAGGTCCATTTCGGCTTTCAGCGTCAGCCCGCGGGTGCGGAGATCGTCTACGGCGAGATTGTCCACCGCGACCGAGGGAATGCCGCTGACGGCCACACTATTGGTGAAAGTACGGTCTACCTGGCGCTGGAGGCCATCGAGCGACAGGCGACTGAGCCAGTCGGTAACCCCTTCGGCCTGATAGAAAAACGCATAGCGGGTTTGATCGCGCTCAGGGAATGCCAGGGTCAGTTGCTCGCCGGGAGCGGGGTCGGTCCAGGTATTGGCCGAGAGGTTGAACTGCTCGGCCTTCAACGCCAGATGCTGATTAGCCCAGCGGTAACCCAGATGCGCACTGACTGATTCGTTGTCGTAGTCTGAATGATCCAGCGTGCCGTCCGGAACGCGGCGATCACCATGCTCGCTGCGCGACAAAGCCAGTCGGTAATCGAAGCCATTCAGGCTGCCGCCGAGCCCGGCAGAGCTGCGATAACCCTGTGTTGCGGAATAATAGCCAGCACCCGCATGGGCCTCCAGTGGCTTGTCACCCCCGCCCCGGGTAATGATGTTCACCACCCCGCCAATCGCATTCGAGCCATTGATCACCGACGAGGGGCCGCGGATGACCTCGATCCGCTCGATGGTGGCCGGATCGATAAGCAATGGCGAACCGTAGGTGGAATGATCCGTCATGGTCTGACCATCAATCTTGATAGCCACCCGCCGGCTGCTCTCACCGCGAATAGAGATACGCTTCATGCCGGGCGTATCGGAATCGGCCAGCGTGACACCGGGTATATCGCGAAATAGCTCAGCGGCATCAGCCACAGGAGCCCGTTCAATCTGGTAACGCTCAAGCTGCGTGACGCTCGCTGGACTCAGCAGCAACGACTCGCGCATCCCAGTGGCGGTAATGATGCTGGGGTCAAGCGCGAAGGGTTGTTTCGCGAAAACGCCTTGCGTAGCAATCAGCGCGGAGACTGTTGCCAGCAATACCGGTCCCTTTTTCATTATCCACTCCATCGGTGTGCGTTGGGGCCGATAGTAGTGAGCGCCAGGGATAGGGCTCCTTGATCATGATCAAGCCGTTGCGCGACATGCTGACGCAGCAGGGTTCAACGGGAATGGGGTCAAATGGAACTGGGTAGTTGACCTGAAACAAGGAGACTTACTTGAAATGTATATAGACTTTATTGGCCGCAAACGCTCTATAGCGTTTATACCGAGTACGCCGCTTAAAAACTGCCTTCAACCGATAGGTCTCCACTATGTCGACACTTGCTTTCAAACCCTGGTCGACCGCTATCGCTGTGGCCGTCACATTCGTCATCTGGCTAGTCATTCCCTTGCCCGTAGGCCTTACTTCTAACGCATGGCTCATGCTAGCAATCTTTGTCGGCACCATTGTCGCTATCATCGGTAAAGCCATGCCCATTGGCGCTATCTCCGTTATTGCTATTTCCATTGTTGCGGCAAGCGGAGTCACCGGCGATACGCCCGGCAAAGCCATCAACGTTGCTTTGAGCAGTTACTCCAACCCGCTCATCTGGTTAATCGCGATTGCGATCATGATTTCACGCGGATTGATTAAAACCGGCCTAGGAGCTCGCATTGGCTACTATTTCATTTCCATCCTGGGAAAGCGGACACTGGGGATCGGCTATGGTCTCGCCTTCTCGGAGCTGTGCATTGCGCCGGTAACGCCCAGCAACACCGCCCGGGGAGGCGGCATTATCCACCCCATCATGCGTTCTATTGCCCATAGCTTTGATTCACACCCAGAGGACAACACGTCTGGCAAAATCGGCAAGTATCTGGCTCTGGTGAACTACCATAGCAACCCGATTACCTCTGCCATGTTCATTACAGCCACCGCGCCCAACCCGCTGACTGTGCAGCTTATTTCATCTGCCACCGGCGCGGAGATTCAGCTAAGCTGGGTCACCTGGGCCGTCGCCATGTTGATTCCAGGCTTGGTTGCGATCCTGGCGATGCCTTACATTTTATACCTGCTTTACCCACCGGAAATTAAGGAAACCCCTAACGCCACGCAAATGGCACGGGACAAACTGGCAGAGCTGGGCAAAATCAGTCGAAATGAAGGCATCATGTTGTTCGTCTTTCTGGTGTTGCTCCTTCTATGGGCGGATATCCCAGCGTTTTTCTTCGGCGCTGCGGTCACGCTTAACACCACGACGTCTGCGTTTATCGGTCTTTCAATGCTGCTGCTCACTGGGGTGCTGACCTGGGAGGATGTACTGAAAGAAAAAAATGCCTGGGATACGCTGCTGTGGTTTGGCGCACTGATCATGATGGCGAACCAGCTTAATGAAACGGGGCTGATTGACTGGTTTTCCGCCAATATGCAGAACTGGATTACCATGATGGGCATAGGCTGGTTGGGAGCGGCTGCGCTTCTGGTGCTGACTTTCCTTTACACCCACTACTTTTTTGCCAGCACCACTGCGCACATCACAGCTATGATGGCCGCGTTTCTTACCGTTGGCCTGAGCCTCGGCGCACCGGCCATGCCATTTGTGCTCATTATGGCTGCCACATCCTCGATTATGATGACCTTGACCCATTACGCCACCGGCACGTCGCCGGTCATTTTCGGTTCGGGCTACCTGACATTGGGGGAATGGTGGAAAGCAGGCTTTGTTATGAGCGTGGCGAATCTACTCATTTGGGTGGTGATCGGTGGTTTGTGGTGGAAACTGCTTGGCCATTACTGAGAGCCGCGGCACGATGTTGCGACACGGGATCCGGTCTTGTGTTTTGCCCTACGCGCGACTCAGCTTACCCTTGAAGTGTAAAACCCAGGCCTGATCAACAGACACTTAATGGCGGATTAGAGCAGCTGCACCATGTTGCTGCTTGCTTGCAGACTGCCACCCGGTCTGTGCTAGGGTGTGGGCTGTTTGTCAGTCAGCTCAGGATCCGCCCATGCAGCAACGCCCCGGATGGGTGTTCTACACCTCCCTCACCCTGCTCTCGCTTTTTGTTGTGCTTGGCGCAAGCCGCCCCGAACAACTGGCCCAGTGGGCCGATCAGGCACTGAGTTTCACTACCTTGCATTTTGGCTGGCTGTATCTTTTTGCCACTACCGGCTTTCTTATTTTTTGCGTAGGCATTGCCCTGAGTGACTATGGCCACATTCGCCTCGGCGCAGATGGTGAGGCAGCCGAGTTTTCCTACCTGGCCTGGCTGGGTATGATCTTCTCAGCGGGCATGGGTGTTGGCCTGGTGTTTTGGGCCGTGGCCGAGCCCATGAGCCATTTGGCCAATCCGCCCTTTGCCCAAGCACCCTCTGGTAGCCCACAAGCAGCCCAGTTGGCGATGCAATATTCGTTGTTTCACTGGGGCTTTCATCAATGGGCCAACTTTGCCGTAGTCGGGCTGGCAATCGCCTATGTACGCTTCCGTCAACAGCGCCCGGGTCTGATCAGCGAAACCTTTCGCTCCACCCTTGGCGACCGGGTCGATGGCGGTTGGGGTCACGCGATCAACATACTGGCCGTGCTATCGACTGTTTTCGGTGTGGCCACCACCCTCGGTCTGGGGGTCATTCAAATCAACAGTGGCCTGGTCACGGTAGCTGACATCAGTTTTGGCAGCACGCAACAACTGGTCATTCTCGCTAGTGTGGCGGTAATCTTCCTGCTGTGCGCCCTGGCTCCACTGGAAAGCGGCATTCGCTATGTCAGTGACGCCAACATGTTCTTGGCTGCAGCACTGTTGCTGTTCGTATTTATCTTTGGCCCAACCGATTTTATCACGGGTGTCATGACCACCGCGTTGGGTGATTACGCCAGCAATATGATAGGCATGAGCCTGGTGATGTCGCCCTATACGGCCGACGACTGGGTCGAACGCTGGACCATTTTCTACTGGGCTTGGGGTTTATCCTGGGCGCCGTTTGTCGGCAGCTTTATCGCGCGTATCTCGCGCGGGCGCACCGTTCGCGAGTTTGTCATCGGCGTGATCGGCATGCCAGTGTTGCTCAGCATAGCGTGGTTTTCTACCTTTGGCGGCTCGGCGCTATTTTTTGAACTATTCGCCGGGGCCGATATCAGCACTACGGTCGCGAACGAGATGAGCGCTGGCCTGTTTGCCACTCTCAGCCAGTTGCCCGCCAGCAGCATTACCAGCGTGCTGATGCTGGTATTGATAACCCTGTTTGTCATCACTTCAGCCAACTCGGCAACCTTCGTCCTTGGCATGTTCACCAGCCACGGCGTGCTGACACCCAAACGCTGGTCACGCCTGACCTGGGGCGTGATTCAGGTGTTGGTGGCTGGCGTATTGCTGTTAAGCGGCGGGTTAGCTGCCCTGCAGACCATTTCAATCCTCGCCGCCCTGCCCTTCATGCTGCTGATGATCTTCATGGCTTTAGCCTTACTTAAATCATTGAGCAACGAGCAGCGGCAAATCGAACTGCACAACGCCGTCACCCATGAACGCTTGATGCGGCTACTCGAAGCTAATGACCGCCTGGGCAGCCCGCCTGAACAGGACGACTTGCTTGTCGCAGTACCAGGGCAAGAGGATCATTCAGGTAAAATCAGCAACGACCCATAACGTCCTGACCGGGCAATGCTCCCGGGCATACTGCGGAGGTTCTGCTAGGCTGAAATAAGTGTTCGCCACTACTCAGCGGAGGGCTACTGTCAGTGTTTACTTACGCACCCAGCAGCCGCGCCAGGCTCAGCTTCAGCGCCGGCCTTGTCGCGGCAAGCCTGCTCCTGTTGCTGGCCAGCCTGGTTACCGGCGTGCAGGCCGAGCAAAACCAGCGCAGTGCCATCGTGCTCACCATTGAAGGGGCGATAGGCCCGGCGACGATGGACTATGTGGCGCGGGCGATTGAGCAGGCGGAACAAGAGCAGGCAGCGCTGCTAGTCATCCGCATGGATACGCCGGGAGGGCTTATGGAATCCATGCGCATGATCATCCGCGACATTCTCGGCTCTTCGGTACCGGTGGCCACCTACGTGACGCCCGCCGGCGCTCGCGCCGCCAGTGCTGGCACCTACATCCTGTATGGCAGCCACATCGCCGCCATGACACCAGCCACCCACCTGGGCTCGGCGACGCCGGTGCAAATGGGCGGGATGCCGGGCACTGACAATCCTGAGCCAGCACCTGATGCGGATGCAGAGGCAGATGCAGATGCAGATGCAGATGCAGACGAGAGTGAGGACAAACCCCGGCGCGGTAGCTCTGCTATGGAGCGCAAGGTCCTGGAAGATTCGGTTGCCTACATCCGCAGCCTGGCTGAACGCCATGGCCGTAACGCCGACTGGGCCGAGGAAGCGGTGCGCGAAGCGGTCAACCTGAGCGCACAGCAAGCGCTGGAGCGCAACGTCGTGGATGTTGTCGCCACTGATGTCAACGACCTGCTGCAACAGATCAATGGTCGTAACGTAGTCATGGCGTCGGGTGATCAAATCCTGGAGACGGCCAATCTGCTGATCAAGCAGGTAGATCCGAACTGGCGAACCCGGCTGCTGTCAGTCATCACCAATCCCAACATCGCTTTCTTGCTGATGATCATCGGTTTCTACGGGATCATTTTCGAGCTGTCGAATCCCGGAGAATTGTTCCCTGGCATTCTCGGCGCGGTATGCCTGATTCTGGCGCTGTTCGCGTTCCAGGTGCTATCAGTCAACTACGCCGGGCTGGCACTGATCATGCTCGGCTTGGCGCTGATTATTGCTGAAGCTTTCGCGCCCAGCTTCGGCATTCTCGGGGTTAGCGGGACGCTCGCGTTCATTTTCGGTTCAGTGATTCTGATGGATGGTACCCACCAGCAGGTGTCGTTACCGATGATTGGCGGGATTGCTGCTGTCGCCGCCGGCTTTATGCTGTGGACCCTGACCCGTGTTGTCAGTCTGCGGCATCAGCCGGCAATCAGTGGCATCGACAAGATGGTGGGGCAAGACGCGGTTGCGGCCGACGACTTTCAGCCCTGGACAGACGCTACGCAAGGGCGCTATCGAGGCCACGTGCAAGTCAGCGGTGAGCGCTGGAATGCCGTTGCCGATCAGCCGGTCCACGCTGGCCAACCGGTTCTTATCGAGAAAGTGGAAGGCTTGTTATTACATCTCAAACCCACCAACGACAAACGCGACCCATAGCTCAGGGAGAGTCCACCATGTTCGACTTAGCAACCTATCTGGTCCCGCTGTTTTTTCTCCTGGCCGTGCTGGCCTCGGCCATCCGGATCTTGCCCGAATACCAGCGCGGGGTGGTGTTCTTTCTGGGCCGCTTTCAGGGCGTCAAGGGACCCGGTCTGGTCATCGTTATTCCCGGTATTCAGCAGATGGTGCGGGTAGATCTGCGGGTGGTGGCACTGGATGTTCCCGCCCAGGACGTGATATCCAAGGACAACGTGACCGTGCGGGTCAACGCTGTACTTTACTATCGAGTGGTTGATCCGGAGCGGGCAATCATTCGCGTCGAAAATTTTGCCGACGCTACCAGCCAGCTCGCGCAAACCACGTTACGCTCGGTGCTCGGCAAGCATGACCTGGACGAAATGCTCTCCGAACGGGACAAACTCAACTCGGATATCCAGGAGATTCTCGATTCCCAGACCGAGGAATGGGGCATCAAGGTGGCGAACGTCGAGATCAAGCATGTGGATCTCAACGAATCAATGGTGCGCGCCATTGCCCGTCAGGCCGAAGCCGAGCGCGAGCGCCGGGCCAAGGTCATTCATGCCGAAGGCGAGTTGCAGGCCTCGGAGAAGCTGGTCGAAGCGGCGCGGGTCATGTCCACCGAGCCTGGAGCAATGCAACTGCGCTATTTGCAGACATTGGCGGACATGAGCACCGGCAACGCATCCACCATCGTTTTCCCGTTGCCGATAGATCTGATCCAAAACCTGGTCAAGAACACTAAACGGGATTCCTGACGCAAAGCGGGCATGGGAGGCAGACTTTCAAAACAGCTGCATCAAAGAGTCTCAGCACTCAACGGACTCACTGGCTGCCTGCTCCGCCTCTTCACTATCTTCAATCGCAAGCACCTCTACCGGATCGCGTTTCTGCAATTTAGGTGGCGGTGCAACCCAGGCTCTGAGCTTTTGCCCTACTTCCTGGTAAAAATGCGGTACGGCCTTTTCCAGCTCCTCGATGAACACCTTGGGGCCGGAGAAACGCGCGCCTAGGTCGGCCATGTAAAAGACCTCAAATGCACTGGGCACCACATTGGTGGACAGCGTTTCCAGCGCGTTGCCGTCAGCCAGCAACTTAGCCAGCGGTGTTTGCGTTTCTTCGGCGCGGCCTGGGCGAATAGCTTTGACGTAAATGCCCTCTGCATTTGCCTTGCCTACTTGTTTGATCAGCCAGTTCACCCGCGCCGAACTGCGAATTTTGTCTTGCGGTGCACCTAGACGCATGGAACAAGTTACTGTGCGCTTGGTCAGATCCGCAACGATGTCCAGGTCAGCTGCGGCGTCTGGTATGTCCAGGCAACAGACCAGCTTTTGCTCTTTTGCCAGCAGCTCACAGTCGTCTTTTAGCCGCAGAACAGGATCGCTACGGTGGGCTTTGCTGATCTTTTGTTTTACCTGCCGCCCCAGCTTCCGACTCATGACCAGAGAAAGATCACGTTGCTCTTGGTGCCAACTGGATACGGTGTTTTCCACCTCCTCTGTGCCCTTGCCCAGTACGGCTCCGCTTTTGACCTTGGCGACCACATCCTTCCACTCACGGTTCATGCTGTCGAAGCGAGTTATCCCGCTGGTGTCGTGGCTGAGATACCGCAACACCTCCTCCAGGACGAAGCGCTGGTCTGGCGAAGTAATTTCACCCGAATCAAGCAGTAGCGTGGCCTGGGTGACTACAAACATCCACGACCAATGGTACAGCTCCACGCCTTTCAGTAGCGTCTTGGGAAGTTTTACCGGGTGATGGGTCGGCAGAGCGACAAACTGGTTGGTTAGGGTAATGACGGCATTAATCTTGTTCTTCTTGGCCTGCAGCAGATAACGCTTCAACTGCTCCTCACCTACTTCAGCATTGCCGATTTTGGCTTCTATCAATGCTGACCACTGCTTACTGCCGGTGACCAACTGCACCAGCCCGTCTGGCCGGTCTTTTTTCGGTATATCCATGTCACATTCCAGGGCGACTTCGGTCCAGGCACCCATGCGCGCCCTACCGCTTACGCGGTGGCCCAGTGAAGCAAACATCACCTGCCGGAACTCATAAACACCGCGCATTGCCGCCAGCAAGACCGAAGCCGCACGCTGCTCTCGACTGGTATCCGCTACCACCGGTATTAACCGGGCCACTTCAGCTTGAACCACGTATTCTGGCCGTTCCATGTACGTTTATCCTTTTTATTGTGTTTGGTCAAAGCCAATTATTTCGGCCTGCGGCCAAGCACCCACCTCAGTTTTCAACTGTTTTCTTTTGAAAAGCATCACTGAACGCTGCCGCAAGAATGCCTGTTGGCATGGCCACCAATCCAATACCCGCCACAGCGGTAAGACCAGCAAAGAACTGCCCAGCCGCCGTATCAGGTGTTACATCACCATAGCCGACAGTCGTCAGTGTCGCCACACTCCACCACAAAGCACGAGGCACACTGCCAAATGCCTCAGGCTGCCCTTCGGCCTCGATCAGATACAGAAAAGTGCTGGAAACAAGCAGCAGCAATAGGGCTACAAGAGCACTAACCAGGAGCTCATAACGACGGGTATAAAAGGCCCCGCCAAGGAGCCTCCACGCCTGAGTAAAGCGTCCCAGCCGGGCGATCCGAAGCACGCGAAAGAGCCGTGCAAGGCGAAGATAGTAGGCTGTGGCATCCGTGGCTGTCAGCAAAAAGGGCAGCAGCGCCAACAGGTCAATCAGAGCCCAAAAACTGAACAGGTAGCGAAAGCGTCCGAAGCGTCCAGAAAACCTGGGGTTAAGTGGCGCGACATACACTCTCAGGCAGAATTCGATTACGAAAATGACAAAGAAAAGCCACTCGGCAACCCGGAAAAAACCAAGGAATTGATCAACCAGTGTCTGCTCTGTTTCAAGTATTGCTACCAGAACAGCCATCAGGATCAGCACACAGATCACCAGGTTAAACAACGAGACGCCCTGGGTGCGTGCGGATGGATCAACTGCGCGGTGGAGCATGGTCCTGATATGCAATGGAAATCCTTTTATCAGTCGATTTAGCCAGCAGTGGTGATGAGTCAGCCATATAGCTTTATAGCACTGACATTAGATCCTCGTTTGCGATTGATCTTGTCCTGCTCTTACCGTTCTGGATTTCCGCTAGTTTAAACAGACACCGGGGCTTGATAATCTAGCACTTGAGCCTGTGTTGCCTTTCCGCCAATCGTACCCATGGATTGATAGATGATTCGTCTGCACTGCACCCGCAAACTCTTCGCCAAACTGCCGCTGGATTCCCTTGGACGGCTGAACGGCACACGTTGCCCGCCAGAAGCGACCAACGATGCAGCGGACAGCCTGTTAAGTGGCTGGCACGCCAACCTGATTACCCAGCAACGCCGTAATTGCGTGATCTTCATCCACGATGCAACGCGCTTTCCGGTACTAATCACCTGCCTGACCAAACCGGATTTTGTCGAGCTGGACGCCTTCTTTCAGGATGCGTTGATGAATACCTTGCTCAAGGTTGGAGCCAACCAGGCACAGCTGGACGTGGCTGCTAGCGCGCTAACCAGATTGGCCTGTGATAGCCAGTGCGACCGTTCGGTGCAGGGCACGATGAACCGTATGGCCCTGGACCTGGACCATATGCTTTGGTACGACAATATTCCAATCACCGACCTGAATACTTACGCTGCAGGCGCTTGGCTTGCACAGCGGCCTTGCGGGGTAAAGTCTGGTAAAGAATGTATCTGGCCAGCAAAGGCCATGCTAGCGCTATTGGAGCAGAAAAAAACCCACTAAGGCTCAGCAGCGCCATGGCAGTACTGATTCTGCTTTAGCTGCAGCCGTTCAGAGTTTAGCCCTGCTGCACCAGCTCCCGCAAGATCGTTTCCAGCATGAAGGTTTCTCGTTGAATCGACTGCCCCATGGTGTTTTCCTGGCGAGCCATTACTTGCCGATTGTGACTCATGGCTTCGTTTACGGAAATCCAGATGGGGCTCATACCATTGGCAATCTCGTAGCTCTCCATGCGCACGTCGGCCAGCTCCTGCGCCACGTCACAGACAAAGAAATGCGAGGTCATGTGCATCAGGTCGTAATCGGGCTTCCAGTACGGTCGGTACTCCTCGATAAAGCCGTAGTGCTCCTTGACCTGCACATCGCGCGCGCCCGTTTCTTCTTCCAGTTCCCGCACCAGGGCCACAGCAATATCCTCGCCTTCATCAATACCACCGCCGGGCAGACTGAAGTCGTTATAGCGCTCGGTAAACAGCAGCAGGATCCGGTCCTCACGCAGCACTATCCCCCGCGCAGCATACCGCCTCAGCGCCCTGCCCTCACGGGTGGCAAGCTCGGGGTGGATAAGTTCCTGGAGCAGCTTCATGGTGCGGTATCCGGCGCTGGTTAAAAAAGAACCGCGATTCTACCGACGTAGGTAGAAATTTTCACTGTGACCTATCAGTTGGGGCAGAAAGCGTACACAGTCCTCCAGGTACTGCCAGCACCCAATCGCGGATCGCCAGAGTAGTCGGATCGTTCCGGCGGTTTTCGGGATAGACCAGATAGAACGGTTTGCCTACCAGTTCCGGCCCGAAAGGTTGTACCAAGCGCCCTTCCTTCAGTTCGTCCTCGATCAATTCACGCCCCATCAACGCTACGCCCTGGCCGCCAACGGCGGCGGAAATGGCGTGGGTCTCATCGGAGAACACCAGCCCGGCATTCACATCCAGCCCTGGGACCTTGGCCTGTTTCTGCCAGGTGGACCAGTCCAGCGGCGCACTCGCTATGCCCTGCGGACGGAAGTGAATCAACGGATGTGAGGGCAGTTGCGCCACATCATGCAACCCCAGGTGCGGACTGCAGGCCGGGACAAAGGTGTTATCAAACAGCTTTTCCGCTATCAACCCGGGCCAGCGCCCATCACCATAGCGAATCGCAAGGTCAGCCGTGACGCCATCCAGGGCTACCGGCTCGTGGGATGCATGGATGCGCAAATCAATGTTTGGATGCGTGTCGCGCAACATGCAGACCCAGGACAGCAGCCAGCGCACCGCGACCGCGGGGGTAGTGGAGAGCGTGACCGCCTGGCGCTGGGGCACGGCACTCATACGCTCAACCACCTGACTGATGCTGTCGAAGGCGGTTTCCAACACTTGCTGTAATTCACGCCCCTGGGACGTCAGCTCGAGCTGCCTGGGTTTGCGCAAAAACAACGCTATGCCTAGCGCCTCTTCCAGCCCGCGAATCTGGTGGCTGATAGCCGTGGCGGTAACGGACAACTCCTGCGCGGCCTGCTTGGCGCTCTCATGCCGGGCCGCCGCTTCAAAGGCGCGGAGTGCCGAAAGAGAAGGAAGGCGACGATGCGTCATAGGTGAGCTCAACTCATCCATATCATAAAGAAAAGATCGTTTGTCGCGCTTACTGCGCGGACATAGCCTGAGTCTGCTGTGAAATACAGATGAATTCAACTCTCAAAGGAGGCTCCTCATGCCGCACATCCTACATATCGACGCTAGTGCCAGGCCCGGCCTTGCCGGCACTGATGATCACGGCTCACACAGCCGAAACCTTACTCACCAGTTCGTCCGTCAGTGGCAGGCACTGCGCGCGGCAGACACCGTTACCTATCGCGATGTAGGCCAGACCCCGCCCTCCTTTATCAACCGGGAATGGATTCAGTCAGCCTTTACTCCCGCGCCAAAACAGGAGCCCTGGATGGCAGAGATACTGGCTGAAAGCGATGAGCTGGTTGATGAGCTGCTTGCTGCAGACATTCTGGTGATAGGCGCGCCACTGTATAACTTCGGCATGCCTGCGGCGCTCAAGGCCTGGGTTGATCAGATAGTGCGCGTTGGCCGTACGGTGAGCTTTGATCCGAATACCCCGGAGACCCCCTTCACCCCTCTTCTGGCCGACCGGCCAAGGCACGCGGTTATCCTTTCATCCAGAGGAGGCACGGGATTCGGCCCCGGTGGAGTACTACAACATATGAATCATCTTGAGCCCGCGTTAAGCACGGCACTCGAGTTTATTGGCATAGCTCACATCCACTGCATTGCCATTGAGAATGAGGAAACAGGCGGCGCCATGTTAGCTGACTCCATTGCCGAAGCGCACCGCATGGTGGAGTCTCTGGTAGCTGAACTAACGACGACAGTCGGGGCTACTGCAAAGGAGCTTGAGCCCGCTTGAAGGATGCGCTTGAAAGCACCAGGGCTTGTGGTAATGCCGGGCCAGGTGGGAGCGACGGCCCCGTCGCGAACGGGAAACCTTCGCCGCGGGGCCGCGGCTCCTACCTGGCTACTTGTCTATTTGTACACCTGCATGGACTGGTGATAGCTACTCCCGGCCGCCTCCCTCCCCTATTACCTGCACGTGACGGAGCCCTAGCACGGACATCAGCGCCAGGGCCAAGATGGTCACACCGCTTACCGTCGCCACCACCGTCATTCCCTGCGTAAAGGCCCGCTGCGCTTCGTCCAGCATGCCCGCCGGTAGCTGATCAGCAATAGACTTGGCCGCCCACAGGCTGTCTCCTAGGGCGCTATTGGCTTCGTCGGATATTTCTGCGGGAATCGAGCTGGCGATTTGCACTCGATACAACAAGGTAGCCAAGCTGCCCAGCAGTGCTACGCCAAATGCCACTCCCAATTCCTGAACCATTTCGGACATCGCCGAGGCGGAACCCGCTTTTTCTGACGGCGCAGCCCCAACCACCAGGTCTGTTCCCAATGCAGCAATGGTGCCCAGTCCGAGGTAAACCAGTGAAAAACCGATAACTACCTGCGATACCTGGACTGTCGTGGCATCTACCAACGCCAGCATACCGCAACCAATGCTTGAAAAAACCAAGGCCCCGGCGATGACGAAGGCAGGACGAAAGCGGCGTGCAAACAACGGAGCAAGCACACCGGCCAGCACCATCATCAGGGCGGGAGGCCCCATCCACAGTCCGGCAACCAGGGGCGAGTAGCCCGCCACCAACTGCAGGTACTGGGTAACCAACAGCATCATGCCTGCAACGCCAATCAAGCCCACCAGCAGTATCACAAGTGCTGCGGTAAAGGTCCTGCTGGCAAATAACTGGAGGTCCAGTAGCGGATCGGACAGCATGCGTTGCCGCCTTATAAAAGCCAGGATGCCCGCTACCCCGACAGCCAGCACAACCACTACCAGCGGCGTCACGCCGGCTTTGGCGAACTCCTTGATGGCGTAGATGCTGGGCAGAATGGCGGTCAGCAATAGTCCCACGCTGACAATATCCATACGCCCGGCCAGGGAGTCGCGGTACTCCGGCAACAGCCAGGGTGCGGCCACCAGCAGAACTGCAACTACGGGCACTGCTATCAGAAAAGCGGCGCCCCACCAGTACACTTCCAGCAGCAATCCGCCAACCACTGGACCCAAGGCCATGCCCAAGGCAAACATGGTCGCCCAAATACCAATCGCGAGGGCGCGCTGGCGGGCATCAAAGAACATATTGCTGATCAGGGCCAGGGTTGACGGCATCAGGGTCGCACCTGCTACGCCCAACAGGGCCCGGGCGGCAATCAGCAACTCGGCACTCGGCGCATAAGCGGCCAGCACAGAGGCGCCAGCAAAGGCCGCAGCACCGATCATCAGCAAGCGACGACGACCGATACGATCGCCCAGCGTGCCCATGGTGATCAGAAAGCCCGCAATCATGAAGCCATAGGCATCCATGATCCACAGTGCCTGGGCGCTGGTTGGTTGCAGATCTATCGCCAGCGCAGGCAGCGCCAGATAGAGAATGGTGATGTCGAGCCCCAGCAGTATGGTCGGCAGTGCCAATACGGCAAGGCCAAGCCACTCCTTTATGCCCGCCTTGGTGCGTGGTGATTCCTGCTCTGCGTCGGTGCAGTACGGGGTAACTACATTGTGCTCGAGTGACATTACGGCCTCCAATCCCGGCATGGGAGACCGCATTTTCATGGCTCATTTATAGGGTTACAATATAGTCAATTATCCTATTACTAATGGTGATGGTATGGCGGACAGCAGACTGGCGCGAACACAGAGCGACCTTACCGAGTTCATCTTGCATCACCGCCGCAAATTAACCCCGGCCGATGTCGGGCTACCCAGTGGCGGGCGACGACGCACGCCGGGGCTGAGACGCGAAGAAGTGGCGGCGCTCGCCGGGGTTGGACTGACCTGGTACACCTGGTTTGAGCAAGGCCGTGATATTCAGGTCTCCGAGCAGTTTCTGCTAAGCATTTCCCGAGCCCTGAAGCTGGACGACGCCGAGTGCTGTCACCTCTTTCTGTTGGCGCACCACCGAGCTCCGCCGCCAGAGGCCTATCAGGAGCAGTCCATCTCACCCTACATCCAGTCACTGATGGATGAGCTGGCCCGCCCCGCCTACGTGATGAATCTGCGCTGGGATGTGATTGGCTGGAACACTCAAGCAGATGATTTACTGGGATTTGGCAAGCGTGAGCCTGCTGAGCGCAACCTGCTGCGGATCGTCTTTGCGACGCCCGACCTGCGCTGGCTCCCGGACTGGCAACAGGATGCATCGCGCCTGCTGGCGCAGTTTCGCTGTGATCTCGCCGTCGCCCCTGAAGACCCGGTGATGTTGGACCTGATTGACGAGCTCAGCCGATTGTCACCAGACTTCCGCCGTTGGTGGGCAACCCCCAATATGGACGGCTACGTGCGGGGGATTACCAGCATCACAGGTACCGACGGCAAGCTCCAGAAGTTTGTCCATGAGATGCTGATTGTTGATGAACACCGCCATCTGAAGATGGTCGTGTATTTTGCGCTGAAGACTGAGGGCCTGCGTTAGTCAATTACCTGCAAGCGCCGCTGGTAGATACTCAGCCAGGTGCTTCAACTTGTCCGGGTTGCGCACCACGTACACCGCTTGAATACGGCCATCCACCACATCCAGCGTGGTGATTTGCGGCAACCCATCCTGTTCAATGGTTAACCACCCCGGCAAGCCGTTCACCAGAACAGACTGAACCCAGAGCGGTTGTGTAGAGTTCGATTTTCGGGCCAAGCCAGCAAACATCCGGCTGACTCTGTCGGCACCAAAAATCAGGCGTCGAGCGGCAATACGCTTGCCACCACCATCGGTATGCAGAATGACGCTGTCGCTCAGCAATGCCATCAGCGTCGTCACATCACCAGTGCGGGCGGCGTCGAAGAAGCGCTCGGTTAATTGGCTGTGCTCGCCACTCGTTACCGGAAAGCGCGGGCGCTCGGCCTGCACGCTTTTACGCGCGCGACTTGCCAGTTGCCGACAGCTGGCTTCGCTGCGGTCCAGACTGAGAGCAACCTGACGAAAGTCCAAGCCGAACACGTCATGCAGCAGGAAGGCCGCGCGCTCCAGGGGCGACAACCGTTCCAGCGCCAGCATCAAGGCAAAAGACACGTCGCTGGCCAGCGCTTCGGCATCCGTTGCAGCGTCCGGGGCTTCTAGCAAAGGCTCCGGCAACCAGGGGCCAATGTACACCTCCCGATGACGGTGCGCTGCGCGCAAACGGTCAAGGCACAGACGGCTGGTTATGGTCGTCAGATAGGCCCGCACGTCAGTCACCGACCCGTGGTCGGTGTCATGCCAACGCAAATAGGCATCCTGTACCGCATCCTCGGCCTCAGTTACCGACCCCAGCATCCGATAGGCAACGCTGGTCAGATAACGACGCCAATGATTGAACTGCTGCGCAGGCTGATCCGTCACGGCCGGAACTCCTCTACCCTGGTTAATTATGACGTTCCACGTCGTTCGGATGAACGCCACGAAAACCGACACTGATCCGATTCCAGACGTTGATTGCGCCGATCAGTAACGTGAGATCAACAAACTCCTTCTCGCTGAAATGGGCGAGGCCCTGTTCGTAATCCTGTGAGGGAGCGCCGGTATCAGCGAGCTGCGTCAAGGCCTCGGTCCAGGCCAGTGCTGCGCGCTCACGCGGCGTGTAGAGCGCTGACTCACGCCAAGCAGATAAGAGATAAAGGCGTGCTTCGCTCTCCCCTGCTGCCCGTGCGTCGCTGGTATGCATGTGCAGGCAATAGGCGCAGCCATTTATCTGGGAAGCGCGTGTTTTCACCAACTCGATCAGGCTGTATTCCAGCCCACAATGACAAAGATACTCCTCCAGCCGGGTCATTGCGGCAATGGCCTCAGGCGCGGCCTTGTAGGCATTCAGACGTGTTTCCATGATGTGTTCCTCTGCTGTGCGTACTGTGGAAAAGTCTCCACGGGAAGTTGTGCAGAGGTAGACGGGATAGCCTTCGGGTTTGTGACATAGCCGGGACTAAACTGTGCTTTTCAGTGCTTTGCCAATGAAGTCTGATTTGGCTGCAGTATAGGCCTCTCTATCTGACCTGAACTCTGTGGCCCATAATTGCTTATTAGCCTCGTAGGCTTGCGCCAATCTGGTATCGGCACACAGCAGGTTCCTAAATGCCAAGCGCCACTCCCATTCCTGGCTGCCGTAGAGCATAAGATGGAGGTGGTGCGTCCTGCGTCCATCGGCCCATCGCATAAGCCAGCGCCTATCAGTCAAGGAGGCGTTGAATTCCATTGATGTAGCGTATTTTGCCTGGCACAGCGGCTCCATCAGCTTATCGGCACGCGCCATCGAATCCACTCCAATCATGATGTCTATAATCGGCTTGGCCAAAAGACCAGGTACAGCCGTACTGCCAATGTGTTCGATCGCCAGAAACTCACCTGGAAACAGAGTAAGGAGCCGGTCCCGCTCCTGTGTAAATAATGCCGGCCAGCTCGCGTCGTACGGAGAGAGTGTCACCTCTTCATGAATAGCTTTATTCAGGGATTCTGCTTCATCCATCCTCTATGCCCCTTGCACCAAGATCCTTGAGTTCAGCCGTGTTCAATCTCGTATAGGAAGCTCTCCAGAATGCTCCGGCTCTGGGCCAGTTGCTCTGCTTTCTGGTCAGCCAGGCGAATTTGCTCGTGCAAGACATTGCGTAGTTCGTCACAGGGTTCGAAGGCAAGCCCCTCCCCTCTCACACAAGGTAAGAACTGCTGAATAGTCGCAAGAGTCATCCCGGCTGAGCCGAGCAGCTTGATCCGCTCGACAGTCCGGACTTCTTCCGGTGCGTACTCACGATATCCACTTGCGCTGCGTTTTGGCTTCAACAGGCCTTCCACTTCGTAATAACGCAGCATGCGAACGCTTACTTCGGTGCGCTTTGACAACTCACCTATTCTCATCTTCAGCCTCTTGACTCTGACAGCGCCGTCAGGGTTTAGGGTAGTGGCTCCTCAAGCTGAGTTCAATCAGGAGTCAACCTCATGTTCGATAACGTTAACAACTGCCAGGCCCGAATCAACGGACAACCGGCCACCCATCCAGAACTGATCTCCTTGGCCTTTGCGGGATTCGCGCACTTCACAGCAATGCAGGTACGAGATCGCAAGATCAAGGGGCTAGACCTTCACTTGGCCCGTTTGCGAAACGCCTCTGTGTCGTTTTTTGGAAGAGCGCTGGCCGATGAGCAACTCTTGTCTTACATCCGATCAAGCATTGAAGATGGCCCGAAAGACCAATCACTAACGGTCACTGTCTTTTCCCCTAAGGGCGAGTTCACAGCAGCCAGCATGGATGCAGAACCGGCAGCTCTCATCCGCACGGGACCACCGTCCCAAGGACCTGATGGCCCGCTGCGGTTGAGTACAGGTGAGTCCGGTAAAACCTTCTATTTGCATCAAGCCATACGCCAGGGCTTCGACGATGCAGCCTTCGTAGACAGCCGCGGGCACTTGAGCGAGGCAACGATATGGAACCTTGTCTTTTGGGACGGCGACGCGGTTATCTGGCCAGAGGCCTCAATGCTACGGGGGACAATGATGGGAATAGTCCAGCGCCAACTGGAGCGTCTTGATATTCCCCAGCGCCATGAGGCGATAACCTTCGAACGTCTCCGGGAGTTGTCCGCAGCCGCAGTGATGAATTCATGGACACCCGGGATCGCGGTCACGGCTATTGCTGCCACTGTTTTCGCCGAAGCAGCACCGTTCATCAGCTTGTTACATGAAGCCTACGAGGCGGAACCCGCCATGCTCTTGTAGGAATACAGGCTTACTACGTGCGCCTCGGCAGATGACGGGCGTTTCTACCAACAAAATAGCTATCAGGGCACATGAGTTCCTTCGTTGTGCCGCCGTCTGAACGCCAGACGCTCCAGACGATGGCCAATATCCTCCTGAATAGTGACCAGTGAAGGTATCAGGATCAAGGTGACCAGCGTCGCAAATACGATCCCGTAAGCCAATGAAACAGCTGCGGGGATTAGAAACTGCGCTTGTACGGACGTCTCACTCAGCAGTGGCATCAACCCGGCAAAGGTTGTTGCCGACGTCAGCAGTACTGGTCGCAAGCGGCCGGTACAAGCAGTAATCATGGCCTGCTTGCGATTCTGGTTTTGTTGGATTTCCTGATTGTACTGGCTAACCAACAACAGGCTGTCGTTCACTACTACGCCGCTAAGTGCGATGACGCCGTTCAGGGACAATATGCTCAGCGGAAGATCGTTCAGCCAGTGACCAAAAATGGCACCAACGATGCCGAAAGGAATCGCCGTCATGATCACTAACGGCTGAATGTAGGATTTCAAGGGCACGGCCAGCAACATATAGATTGCCAGCAAGGCCAGTAAAAACATGGACGCCATGGACGATGAGGTCTCTTGTTGCTGTTCGGCCTCACCGCCGAACTGAATATCCAGGCCGGCGTACTGTTTCTTCAAATCCGCAGCGATGGTCAGTTGTAGGTTCTTGACCAATTCAGTAACCGATATGGCGTCCTTTTCCACATCGGCGGTCAAATATACCGCGCGTTTCCCATCAATGCGGGTAATGCTGTCGCGAGAGAAGCCATAAGTTGCTTGTGCGACGGTCGACATTGGCACAACGTCGCCCGCGGGAGTACGAACCTTGGCATTCAAGATATCGGCCGCGCTTCTTCGTTCTGCCTCTGGGTAACGCACCTTTACTTCTACTTCGTCATTGCCGCGCTGGTATCGCTGCACCACCTGGCCGCTGAAGGCCTGATAAACCTGTGAAGCCAAATCATCAGTGGTCATGCCCAGGGCTTTACCCTGCTCTGTCAGGTGCAGGTTCAGCTGTGGTTGAGTGGGTGTCAGATTATCATCGAGCCCACTGATTGCAGTTATTCCCTGGAGATGCAGTTTGAGCTCATTGCCAGCCCGGTAGAGTATGTCATCGTCACTGGAACGCAGTTCGATGCGCAGGGCATCCACCATCGCTTGACGGCTCTGAATGCTCAAGGTTTTGGTGCCTTCAGGCTTGCCGACCAGCTCCCTCCAGCGACGGGTAAACTGAACCAATGTGTAAGGTGCGTTGTCCGCCAACTCGACAGTCACAGTGCCACTTTGGTCATCCTCGGAAATAACTTGCAGGTTGGCGATATACGACATCTGCTGCTCACTGTTACCGTCCGCTCGCAAAGCCTTGTCCACCTGAAAGGCGTTAGTCTCTAGTTGGCGCAGAGCCTCGTGGGTCAATCCATAGCTGGCATCCTTGTGCATGGTTAAGCTTGCGGTGACGGTCTCAGCAGGCACATCCGGGAAAAAACTGATGCGAATAGTGCCGTTGAAGGGCATCGCGATCACCAGCATAAGGAGGCTTATGCCGAACATAACGACTGCGTAGCGGTGGGTTATGGCTTTCTCTATAAGCGGGGCGTAAATACGGCGATTGAATCCTGTCAGAGCAGCATTGGCGCCATTCTGTATTTTTTGCCAGCCACGCGTCAGGCGGTTTGCCCTTTGCGCCTCTCGGTGGGTACGCAAATGGGACAGATGCGCGGGGAGAATCAGCTTGCTCTCCACCAACGACAACAACAGGCAAATGGTAACCACGACCGCAAACTGCGCATATAACTGACCCAGCATACCGCTGGTTTGCGATAGCGCCGCAAATGCGGCTACCGTTGTAAACGTACCGAACAGTGTAGGGACGGCCACCGCCAGAGTGCCCTTGATGGTATTGGCCAGTGTATCGCCATATTTTTCCCGGGTGGCATACACACTTTCGCCGACCACCACGGCATCGTCCACGACGATACCAAGGGCCATGATAAAACCAAACGTGGTGAACTCATTTAGCGACAGGTCGGCGAAGCTTTTCCCCATAAAAAAGAGCGTGCCAAAGAAGATAAATGGCAATCCCATTGCGACCCAGAACGCCACTGTCAGATTTAGAAAAATGGCCAGCAAGATGAATACCAGCACAATCCCTACCAGAGCATTCTCTGCCAACAGCGTCAGCCGGCTGGCAATGTTTTCGCTACTATCGTTCCAGTTCACGAGCTCAACGCCCAGCGGCAGCGTTCCGCTGGCATACCATTGCCTGACAACCTCTTCGGTCGCTGCTACGGTTCGCAGAACATCGTCGTCCCCGGTACTGACGACGTCCAGAGCGAGACTACTCTGACCATTAAAGCGGGAGAGAACGGGCATGGTGTCATCGAAGGTGTCGCGAATGATGGCTACCTCACCCAGAGTTACAATCCCTAGCGCCGCTGTACGAATCAGCGGGATTTTTGCAAATTCAGTGGCGTAGTAAGCTTGCTCCGACGCCTTGAGCTGCAGGAACAGACGATCATGCCGGATGATGGCTGTTGAGGTATTCGACGAAAACTGGTTGATGGCAGTCTGCACATCGGTCAGCGACAAACCGTAGGCTTGCAATCGCGCTTCGTCGATCTCAATTGCCATGACCGGATCTATCCATCCAGAATAGGTCACACGGCTGATGTCCGGCTGAGCCAGCAGCTCTGTCTTCAGTCGGTCACCCAGTTGCTGGAGAGTGTGGCGCCCCACATCCCCATACAGCTGAAGGGTGATCGCATGAGACTCCCGCTGACCTTTCTCTACTACCGGTTTCTCAGCGCTCACCGGGAAATTGGAAACACTATCGACCTTGTTCTTGACATCCCGCAACAGCGCATCCAGATCGTAGTCTGACAGTCTTTCAACAGAGACCGTCACCCCTCGGCTATTGGAGGAGGAAGAGAGGCTCTTGATGCCAGTGACCCCTTCCAAAGCCTCCTCGATCTTGATGGCAATACCTTCCTCGCTCTGTTGCGCGGAGCCGCTGAGATAGGTCACCGAAATAGTGACAGTCTCCGGGTCCATCGCCGGAAATGCTTCCTTGCGCAGACCGCTGACCGTCAACAAACCTGCGACAATAAGGAGTATCAGCAGAAGATTGGCGGCCACCGGATTGGCGGTAAACCAAGGGATGATGCCCCTGTATTCGTGCTGATCACTCATCAAACTGTTCCTTTTGGGGATTAACTTTCATCCCTTCGCTGTAGCTGCTCAGTGGCTGAACTACCACCAGTGCTTTTTGGTATCCCTCGGGCGGCGTTACGTAAATGTGCTCTTGATCGGAGAAGCGGATATCAGCGGCATATGTTTTCAGCAGGCTATCGTCAGTGACGGTCCATATCTCGCCACGTTGACTCCGAGCAGAGGCCGGCAGTTGCCACAGGTTCTCCATGGCACTACCAGGAATCAAGACATTCAAAAAGGCGCCCGGATACAATGGTGGATCCTGACTGAGCGGCTGATCCACCGCCACTACCAGCGACCTTTGGCGGGTGCTGCTGCTCAGATGCTTTTCGGTGCGAATCGCGTGGCCCGTCCAGCGTTTACCTGTCTCTGTATGCGACAACACAACTGCGTAGTGCCCTGAAAGAAGTTCACTCTCGTCAGGCAAAACAGACCACTGCTGAGCAGAGAGGGGAACCGCGATCTCTACCCTTTCGGCGCTCAATAGTTGTCCGATTTCACTACCAGCTTGCAGGTAACTGCCGGGAGCAATATCCCGGCTCACGACGATGGCATCAAACGGCGCTCTAATGCGGGTGCTGGCCAAGTCTTTCTCCGCAGCGGCCAAAGCCTGCTGGGCACTGTCCAAAACTGCTTTGGCTGCGGTTAATTGCGGCTCTCTTAATACCAGGGCAGACATTGGCTCCCCGCTCAGTCCGGACGAAGACCATTCTTTCTGCGCCTGGACGGACGCTTGCTGCTCCTCCAAGTAACTAACCCGAGCACTGGCCAGGGTATTACGAGCGGATTCCACTGAGGCTCGTAGCAGACTATCCTCTAGATTCGCCAGCACGGAGCCCGCCGTGACCAACCGGCCTGATTCAAAACTGTCATCCACCGCCTCGACCTGTCCACTCACACGGCTGTTCAAAGCCAGCTCAAACCGCGCTTTGGCGCTGCCTACCCCGTCAACTTGTGCTCGATGAGTGGCGGCAGCCACCTCCACCACAGCAACGGTCGGGCTCAGTGCTTCCTGCGCTGCAGGTACCTGCTGCATTGCCTCGCGGTATTCATACATTCGCCCGGCGTTGTATATAAACACCCCGACGAAAAACACAAAGGCCAGGGCTAACATGACACCACGGGTGATTTTACGGCTCATTCGGAGACTCCCAGACCCAGCGCGAGCGCCAGAGTAATGCGATTGCTAAGGCGGTTGTAGGTCAGCGTTTCGAGTTGCGCTTCCAGATCGTAGGTCTGTTGCTGCACAGTCAATAACTCCAGAATGGTGGCGTTACCCGCACGGTATTTGTCCTGATAACGGTTAAAGGCCAGTTGCTGCTTTTCCAGTGCTTGCTGTATGTAGGAATGCCTCGCTGCCAAGGCTTTTTCACGAGTCAGGGCGTTACCGACTTCTTCAACTGCCGTCAGCAAGGTTTCCCGATAACTCTGATAACGACTAGCGGTTTCCAGATTGGCGATTTCCGCAGCGGCCCTGAGCCTGCCGCCCTGGAAAAGCGGTGCAGTCAGTTGTCCCAGTAGCGTCCAGACCGGGTCAGTGAGTAGTGCGTCGGCAGGCGAGGCCGCCACATCTTGCAGGGCTAGCTGAATATCAATTCGAGGAAGCAAGTCCTTGTAGGCCACACGCGCATCGCTTTCGGCTGCAGCAATGGCATGCCACGCAGCTTGCAGATCGAAGCGCCGAGCCAGTGTCTGCTCCGGCAGATCCATTTGAGCGCGGGACACGACCGGGTACTGATCTGGTACTTCGTATTGATTCTCTTCCAGCCGACCTAACAAGCTATTCAGCGCGCGCTCATCTTGTTGAATCGATTGTTCCTGTTCGCGCACCGATGCTCGGGTACTAAAGGTAGAGCTTCGAGCGCTGTCGAGGTCATCGAGAGAGCTGAGACCACGCTGGTATCGCTCCAGAATCAGTTGCTCGTTGAGCTCTAAGGTGCTCAACCGCCGCTGCTCAATGGCCAACGTGCGTGTTAACGCCAGGAGACTCAGCCAGCTATTCATGACCTCTGACGCCAACGTATCCCTGGCCGCCCTGTAGATAGCCTGCTGTTGAAACAGATTTTGCTCTTCAGCGTTGATACCGTCTTCAATCTGCTGCCACACATCCAACTGCCAACTGAGCGTCATCGAGCCCGTATACTGAGTGTCAGTATCTTCGGCTCTGCTCATGTCGAATCCAGCCGCTAATTCCGGGTATCGCTCAGATTGACTTTGGCGCAAGCGAAGTCGGCTCTGCTGAAGGGCTAAAAAGGTTTGTTGAAAGCCGGGGTTATTTTCAAGTGCTTCATAAACGAGAGACCGTAGCTCTTGACTGTCAATCAGATCGGTCAAGTGGGCTGCAGACCCGGCTTCATATTCATCGGTCCGAACGGATACCGTCTGCGACAAGTGGGTGGCCTGCTCAACATAGTTCTCTCGATTGCCAGTGCTGACACAACCTGACAACAGGCTGACTACCCAGAAGATCGAAGTCAGTACGTAACGCGGCATAGGGTATCCACCGGAAGGGCAAGTATGGGACAGCGGTGGATAGACTACGGGGATGGGCGGTTAAGGGAGGGTTAAGGCTAAAGCGTTATCGACCAGTTTATCCAGCGCCGTTGTAAACATACGTCTTCTGGCAAGCTGGGAATGTGTGAGGCGCGCTCATGTCAGGCTCCGGCAGGAGACGAGCAGAGGGTAATTCGGTGGGCCGGGCTTATCTCGCGATGGCGGTCTGCAGTCAGGAAGAGGTCACACTCTGCAGCATGATTTCAACCTTGCGGCCCGCTGCCACAGGCTCGTTGGTGTAGCGCCAGCCGAGCCTGTGGGTAAAACGCTCTGTTAGCTTCAACCCCAGTCCAAAGCCTGTATGACTGCTCTGCTCGCTTAGCTCTTGCTGGCTGTTGACGATCCTCACACAACCTCCGCACTGGTAGATAATCACCGTACCGCTCTGCGTATGCTGAAAGGCGTTGCGAATCAGGTTGCCCAATACGATGCGCGTGGGCAACTCTGGCAGCAGAAGCTCTGCCGGCTCCAAGTCCACTTGCAGTTGCACTGGATGGCCGTGCAAAAGATAGCAAAGGCCGTCCACCAGCTCGGTTATCAGTTGGTCCACTCGCAGCAGGGTGCAGGGATGTGTGGCCGTATCGTCGCGGCCGAGCCAGAGTAAGGTTTCAGTCACATCCTTCATCGTCAGGCTGGCACGGTCGATGCGGTTAATGATCTCGGCCTCGCGCGGATCGCCTCGCGGCACCCCAGAGGCCTGCACTTTGCGCCATAATTCGAGATTGGCGCGTACCACACTGATGGGTGTACGCAGCTCGTGGCTGGTATGAAGCAGGAAAAGTTGCTCGCGCTCCAGCCCCTCATGCGCGGTGGTCAGACTGGTGCGCACCAGTTCAGCAAACCGATTCAGTTCGGGATAGACAAAATCCGGTACCGGCTCACTCAGGTTATGCTGGTCCAAGCCTGCCGCCCAATCCCCCAGCGCAGTAATGGGGCGCGAGACCCGGCGCCAAAGAAAACCCACGATAAGCCCAATCATCAAGGCGCCAGCCAAACCGATAAGCATCAGGTTGATCAACCGGCTCTGGAGTGGCGACATGACCCCCACCGACAGAGGTGGCATAGGCCCCAATTGCTGTGTGACGAACCGATCGCCTGCGGGCGTGGATTGCCGAATAGCAAAATAGAGACGCCCCTGCGGCCCCACCTCACCCACGTGCACCTTATAGAGCACGCCTGGTTGCTGCGGCGGTTCGTCGAAGGCTTCGCGAATGGACGCCGGTTGCTGAGCCCAGGTGCGGGTGATGATGTACTCCTCCCGCGGGATAGGCTGACCCGTTTCAAAGGCCACAGTCTGCATCGCCGCACGGCCCAACTGCCCAGAGACGATGCTGTCCATCCCGCTGACATAGGAATGCGCCGACAACAGCGTGTACCCGATCAACAGCCCGATCCCCAGCGTAATTGCCGTCAGCAATGCCAGCCACTTCAAACCCAGCAGCCGGATCATGGCGCCGTTTCCTTTATCGCAAAACCGTAGCCCGGCACGGTGTGTAGCAGAGGGTGACCGATCCCGCCATCAATGGCACGGCGCAAGTGATGCATATGTACCTTGAGTGCGTTGCTGTCGGGCACGTCGTCGCCCCACACTGCCTGTTCCAGCTTTTGCCGGGGCACTGCCGCCGGCGAGGCTCTGAGCAGGTGCTCGAGCAACTTCCAGCCGATGGGCGAGAGTTTCAGGGCGGTGCCCGCGCGCGAGGCCTCGTGCGCATTCAGATCCATGCGCAGATCAGAGCACTGCAGGACTTTTATCTGCCCGCTACGTCGGCGCGTAAGCGCAATTACGCGCACCACGAGCTCCTGTAGCTCGAAAGGCTTGATCAGAAAGTCGTCGGTACCGGCGCGAAAACCATCAAGCTTGTCCTTCAACTGGTCACGAGCGGTGAGCATCAGGATAGGCACGTCGTTGCCTTCCGTCCGCAGCTGCTGGCACACGTCGATACCATCGAGTCTGGGAAGATTGAGGTCCAGCAGCATGGCGTCGTAGGCATTGCGTTGATTGAGCTCCAGCGCCATCAGGCCGTTGTCCGCGTGGTCACAGCGGATGCCCTCAAGCTCCAGATACTGAATAACAGTCGCGGCCAGGTCCCGGTCGTCTTCCACTAGCAGAATATCCAGCATGTCGTGTCACTCTCATCAAGGTGCGGCCTGCAGCGCCAGCGACGCCGGGCAATCATCACGCCCGGGATGGCGAAGATCAAGCTCAGAAGTTTCGGCTCGCCAGGGTTAAGAATCGGTTAACGCTCTACTATCCGTTCACACGGCGAAAATAGGTGAAAACTCTTTAACCGGGCCTTAACGGCTCCGCTTCCAGAATGTGCCCATCAGTGGCCATATCGGCCCGGTGGCAAGAGGGTATATCAACATGAACGTAATCATGACTTACAACGGCATTCGCATTCCCACCAGCAATACGACCAGGATGCTTCCCTTGTCCGAGCTGGGCTCCTCCTGGAGTTCGGTCAGCCCGGTGTCGTCTGCCTACCGCCAGCAGAACAGCATCGACGCGGCCTCTGCGATCAGCTTCCCGGAGCCGGCAAAGCCTGGCCGTCGGGTCAAAATACTCGGGCGCCTCAACAACCACGCACGGCGCCGGATTGGCTATGCCGTAGCCGCTTTGATGCTGATGACGTCGGGAGCCGGGGCTCAGGCGCAAAGCCGCGAATCGCGTCGCGAGGACCCACAACGTACCGAGCAGCGTGCGGATAGGCCATCGAGTGGCCCCGGCAAAGAGGCTGACAATCGTCATCTCTCGGCTGCGCCGCCGGAGGACTTTTCCGAATTGCACAACCTGTTCCACAGCAACCGACAACAAATCGGCGCTGGCCCTAAGGTCCCGCGCAGCGTGTCAATCCAACAAGGTCGGCCGCTACCCAAAGGCTACGGCAAACGCTTGGATGACAGAGCTCTGCGCGGCATGCCCAGATACGAAGGGTACGAATGGCGACGGGTCGGCACCGACATTGTGCTAGTCGTGGTCACCACCGGTGTGGTCTACGCGATTCTCAAAGGTGTCTTGAATGACTGAGGATGGATTAAACCATCAAGTCTTTGCCATGACATACACGCCCGCGCCAAGCATAAACCCGCCAGCGGTCATGTTTAGCGCGCGGCGCGCCTTGAACCCACTCACCAATGCCAAGACTTTGCCTGCGGCATAGGCATAACCCAATTTACTGCCACCCACTGCAACGACAGTCACCACGGCAATTATTGCGACATCTGAAGCAGTGATGGTGGCTAGATCGACAAAGGCGGGAAACAGGCTCGCATAGAAAAAGATGGCTTTCACGTCGCCCAGGGTGACGATTAAGCCAGAGGCAAAACTTGCTGATAAGCTTGATACCGAGCGGCCGGAAGCCCCTACAGGTAGTGACGCTGTTGATCCCAGGAGGCTGATACCGAACCAGATCAGATAGCCCCCCGCCAGATAGCGCAGGACCAGGAAAAAGCTGCCCATCACTTCTGCCAGGGCAGCCATGCCGAGAACGGCAAAAAAAACAAAAACCAGATCGCCAAACACGATACCGGCCGCAACCGCGACGCCATTCCAGAATCCGACGGTCGAGGATCGAGCCACCACCAGAGCTACACTGGTGCTGGGGACCAGCGCCAAAAGCGTCATCACTACAAACAGCACTGTTATTTCGAGTAGGTTCATGGTCATTTCTACCCAAGCCACACCGCTTTCATCCTAACTTCCTTTCGCATCCGCCAACAATACAAACCAGCCAGCGCCCGCCTCCTGCTTCAACTCCAACAAGTCATAAGTCTTCACCATATCCAGCAACCCTGAGTGCCCGTAAGTCTTCGGGGAAAATGCCGGATCGGTGCGCTTGAGATACTGCCCAAGCGCGCCCAAACCGACTTTGCCTTCAGAAGATTCGCTAGCCAACAGTGACACGGCGTCCACTACGAAACGCGGGCGCTGTTTAGTCGATAGTTTGCTGGCGTCCTTGCTCGGCTCTTTGGCAGGCTCTTTGTTCGGCTCGGCCTTGGCGGCTTTCGGCTTGGCTTGGGCTTTTTTAGCCGGGGCCTTTTCTGCCGAGTCAGTGGTGGCATCAGGGTCGGATTCGGCCGGTGACCATTCAAAGAACTGGTCGCTGGCGTTGCGTAGCGCCTGCGGAGTTTTGCCTTCGCCGACAATGCACACGCGTGACCCGCGCTCGCGCAGCTTGCGGCACAGGTAGGCGAAGTCGGAGTCGCTGGTGACTAGGCAGAAAATGTCGGCGCGATGGTCGAACATCGCTTCGAGGGCGTCCAGCGCCAGCGCGATATCGGCGGTGTTCTTGCCGGACGCATACTGATACTGCAGGTGCGGCGTGAATGCCTGCCGCACAAGCGCCTCCTGCCAGCGATTTGCAAGGGTGGTGTGGTTGCCGTAACCACGACGCAATGCCACCCGCCCGAACTGCGCGGCCACGCGCAGGGCATATGGCAGAATCTCGGGTGGGACGTTGTCGCAATCCACCAGTACGGCGACGGTCGCTTCAGCGCCGTTGGAGGAGTCCTGCAGTGCGGTAGGCCTGGCGTCGGTATTCATGGCGTCCCTGTGCGAATTCGTTGATGCCATTGACGTTAGCGGTAACACGCCATGAGGTAAAGCCTTAAGCTTTCAATGCCCGCACTGCGATGGCCAATAGGCCACGCTTTACCAAAACCGACGGGCCGCGTTGATAAGCAAATAGACTGCCTGGAATACCCCCGCTCTCCCCGCTCTAGGCTCTACGACAGCTGGGTCCGAAGGGTCATCGCAATGTGACCCTGCTCAGATTAATTAGCCAAATAGTGCTAATTTTGAAAAATTATCCTTTATAGGCTACTTTTAACGCGTGCTTTAACTTCAAACTTCTAATAGCGAACGTTCAGATGAATATCTCAGCAGTCATTACCGGCGACCTGATCGACTCGCAATCGGTCCAAGACACCCACGCCTACATCGCGCAATTGCAGGCTCAGCTGCAAGAGCTCGCCGGCATCTATGAATTCAAAGCCGAGCAATATCGTGGTGACGGCTTTCAGATAACGCTCAACGCCCCGGAGCGAGCATTTGAATGCGCAGTAGTATTGCGTGCGGGGCTGATTGCCAATAGCCCTGAGGGCGAACGCTTTGATGCGCGTATTGCCATCGGTATTGGCGCTGCGCCCAGTGTCAATCACTACGGCGAGGCCTTTGTGCTTTCCGGCCGGGGACTGGACGCCATGAAGAAAACGACACTGGGGATCTTTAGCCATGCCCAGCAACTACTAGACCGCACCGAACTGCCGACCGAATTTGTTGCCAACATCATCGAAAGCTGGACGAGGGTCGAGGCAGAGACCTATTTCCTGCACGCCACGCAGCAGTCCAGCCAAAAGGACCTGGCCAAGACGCTGGGCAAGTCCCGCGTCACCGTACACAAGGCACTGCAACGCGCCAACGCTGAACTGATCGACCGTTACATTGAGCGCACCCGCGTATGGGTACAGGAGCTGCAAGATGCCTGATAGCGCCGCCCTGTTGCTATTACTGCTGATTCACATCCTGGCGACTGTTTTTATCTGCATGTCGCCCGTGTCCGCCGACATTTCGCAGCGGCGCAGACACAACTGGTTGGCCGCCAAAGCATTGGCCTACGGCCTAGCCGTCGGCGTTGTATTGCTGGCCGCAAACAGCGGCGTCGGCTGGAGTATGATTGCGGCACTGCTGGTCGTCACTAGCCAACTACTGATGGAGACGCTGAAGCAGCTCAAAGCCCGGACGTTTGCCATAGACCTGGTGCTGACTCATCTGCTGCCATTAGCATTGCTGCTGGCCATCTGGTGCAGCCACACGCATAACTGGCGAGAACTAGGCGTGCTGGTCTCGGCGCTGTTCGAACCAAAGATACTGATTTTGCTGATTGCCTATTTATTTGTTCTACACCCCACCTCTGCACTGATCGCTCAGTTGCTGCGGCCCTGGCTCAACCATACCGACCTAAGCAACGAAGCCTCGCTGAAAAACGCGGGCAAACTGATAGGCTTTCTAGAGCGCTTTTTGATTCTCACCTTCGTGCTGCTCGGTCAGTGGTCGGCCATCGGCTTTCTCCTCGCGGCCAAAAGCATCATGCGTTTCAACGATACGCACACAGCGAGGCGGCCAGTGTCGGAATATGTGCTACTGGGCACACTTCTGAGCTTTACGTTCAGCCTGGTGACGGGCATTACCGTATCCAGACTGCTTTTATGGTTAGCCTGAAAGGGCTACTATCGATGAAGTAGCCTTTTCAGGGTAACACTTCCGATTTGCTCCGGCACATCAAAAGCCAATGGTTGCCGAGAGCAAATAGGTTCTCGGCGTCGAGATCGTCAGCCCCGCTGCGCTGTCGTCCGATGCCCCGGCAGAGATCCAGGAACGATCATCCATCACGTTCTCAATGCTGGCGCGCAGGGTGACGTTCTTGTCCGATGCCTGGAAGGTATAGCGCCCACCCAGGTCGTAGCGCTCCCAGCCATCAATCTTCTGGCTGTTTTGCTGATCCAGGTACTGTGAGCTTGAGTGAATGCCGCGTGCGGTCAGGGTCAGACCTGAAACGGCTGGCACATCCCACTCAGCGCCAAGGTTGACGCTGTACTCCGGCGTCGCTGGAGCGCTATTACCATCGGATATGCCTCCCACGGTAGCGGTCAATTCGCTGTCGATGTACATCAGGCCGCCAAGCAGGCGAAAGCCCTGGATCGGCTCGCCAAAGGTACTCAGCTCAATGCCCTTGTTCTCGCGCTTGCCATTAGGCCCAAAAACCTTGGTGGTGGCATTGGTTTCGTAGGCCGGCTGTTTAATGCGAAAGACACTGGCAGTCACACCAAAAGTACCCTGGTCAAACTTGGCGCCCACCTCGACCTGGCGGCTGGTAAACGGCGGGAATATCTCGTCTTCGTTAACGGACGTCGAGGGCGCGATCTTGCCCTGGCTCAGGCCTTCCATATAGTTGGCATAGAGCGATAACTGCTCGCTCAGCTTGAACAGTACCCCGGCCGAGGGCGACACCTTTTCTTCATCATAAGCCGTGGCGCCTTTGACACCATTGGTCCAATCATCGACCTTGACCCGCTGCCAGCGCGCACCCAGAGTCAGCAGTAGACGGTTATCCAGAAAGCCAAGGGTATCTGCCAGAGCTACCCCGCTGAAGCGGTTCTCGGTATAGACCTCATTGTCAAGGCGCGTCGGTGTGGTGGGAGCCGGGGTGGCCAGCGGATCGTAGAGGTTGCTCGGCGCCGTGGCGTAACGGGCGCCGCCGTTGGTAAAGTCCATATAGAAATAACTGGCGGCCAGGTTCAGCTCATGGCTGACGGACCCGGTATTGAACCCGTTGCGTACGCCCGCAGTAACAGTCCTGACGCTCTCGTCACGGGTGAAATCGCGTGGCTGCACGTTGAAATCACCGGCGTCGTTGAGGATGGAGACGTTGTGGCGGAGGAAGTCGTGATCGCTTTCGCGTGCGCCTGCCGCGCCATAGACCAGCACAGAATCGGTCAGGTCGAACTCGCCGCTGAGCATCGCGAAGGTATCTTCGGTACGCGCCTTACTCCAGGCCTGCGCATAGTTGTCATGTACCTTGTCGGCATCCGGCACCCCGGCGGCGGCCCCCACCAGCACGCGTTCCTGCGGCGCATCCGTGTCGCGTTCGGTATGCCCCATGTCTGCGGCCAAGCGCACACGTTCACCGCGAAAGTCCAGGCCTAGCACGGCCATTTCGCGCTCGACGCTCTGGTGATCCCATTCGGTATTACCGGATTGCTTGACGCCGTTGAAACGCAGGCCAAACTGGTGGTCTTGCCCGAACCGGCGGCCGACGTCCACTGCCCCGCCAATCTGGTTGTCCGAGGCATAACTACCGGTGAACTCGGTGAGCGGTGCATCCGTCGCGCGCTTGGACACCAGGTTAATGCCACCGCCTACCGCCCCCCTGGGCGAGATGCCATTAAGCAGTTGGCTCGGGCCCTTGATGATGTCGACGCGGTCGGCCATTTCCATGTCAATTGAATAGGTCGGCATGATGCCGTAGAGCCCATTGAAGGCTACATCGCTGTTGAACAGGCTGAATCCGCGGATGGTGAACTGTTCAAAACGTCCGCCCGCCGGGTTGGTCGCCCGTACCGAGGGGTCAGCAGCAATCAGATCACCCAGGGTCCGCGCATTCTGATTTTTCACTGTCTCGCTGGTGTAGCTGGTCATGCTGAAGGGCGTTTCCATAAAGTGCCGCGAGCCGAGCAGGCCTTGCGAGCCACGGCCAGCCACCTGACCACCGACATATCGCGCTCCCTCCGCATTGCCCTCGTTAGCGCCAATAACCGTCATGGGCGCCATATCCAGCGTGTCACCGCGCTGAGGTGCAGGTATCAATGTATAGGCGTCGCTGCCCACCGGCTGAATCTGCAAGCCACTGCCCTGCAACAGTTGCGCAAAACCTTCATCAACACTGTAGTCGCCGGATAACCCGCCGCTGCGTCGGCCGCTCATCAGCACCGGATCAACCGAGAGGTTGATGCCCGCCTGACTGGCGAAGCGCGTCAAAGCGGCGCCCAGATTGCCAGCGGGGACCTCATAACTGCGACGCTCGGCATCCTCGGCCCAACTGGTGGAGATCACCACGGGGCTGATGCTCAGGCCCACTGCCAGTCCCAGTTGCAACAGCGAACGAAGACGGAAAGGAGCTGAGCGGTTACGGCCAGGAGATACTACAAACATAGATAAAGCCCTCAATTATTTCTCTTACTCACACTGACTGGCGAGAAATAAAAAAGGGACAGTCTTCAGGCCGTTTTTTCCCGCGGGACCAGGGTGACCCAGTAACGGGTGCGCGACTGCACTGCCAGAGGCAGGCTTGCAGCCAACAGTGCCAGCACGCGATCGGTGTCATTGAGGCGGAAGCTGCCGGTGACCCGCAGCCGCTCCAGCGCCGGGTCCCAGCGCAATAGCCCTGGACGATAACGGCTCAACTCGCGCAAAAAATCGCCTAATGGCTGGTCTTGCGCCATCAGCACACCTTCGCGCCAATCCGGCAGCGAAGGGTCAAAAGGCTGCACCGCCCCAAAGCCAGAGCGCTGCAGGCTGAGCTGCTGGCCTTGCTTGATGACCTGAGCCGCGCCGACGGAGGACAGCACTTGCACCGAACCGCTGACGACCGAAACACGGCAATGTTGATCATCCAGGCGCACACAGACCTCGCTTTGTCTGACCAGAGCGCGACCATAGGGCAGGAGTAAGCTCAGCGCTGAACTGCCTGGGACCTTGAGCGCTATTTCTCCACGCACCAGCCTCAGCTGATTTGCCTGCAGATCCAGATCAACTGCGCTATCGGTATTCAGTTGCAACAAACTGCCGTCGGCCAGCGTCAGTTGCTGCTGATCCCCCGTGCCGGTGTGCAGATCGGCACGCCACACCTCCACCGGCAATTGCCTGCCCAGCAACCAGGCCGCTGGTAATACCACCGCCACGCCAAGTGCCTGTTTGAGCGCCCTACGCCGGCCCAGGTCCGGACGATCCAATGAGGCCATTGCCAACTCTGGCGGTAAACCAGAAAAACGCTGGCGCAACAGCAAAGCACGCTGCCAGGCACGCTCGTGCCCAGGATGGCTGTTGCGCCAATTCTGCAGACGGGCAAGATCCGCCTCGCTGAACTCATCACAGTCCAGCAGCGCCAGCCACTGCGCCGCTGCACGGGTCATTTCGCGGGTTTCACTGGTTACCGGAGCAGCCTTCATCACAGGTCCATCAGCAAACAGTGTTCATATGCCTGAGCCATGTAGCGTTTGACTGTACGCTCGGATATTTCAAGCCGCGCGGCTATCTCACGGTAGCCGAGGCCGTCCAGCTGACTCCAGAGAAAAGCTCTGCGCACCAAGGCCGGCAGACCATCCAACAGCTCGTCTAGCGCCTGCAGTGTTTCCAGCAGCGCCCAACGGTGTTCCGGCGACGGCGCGGAGTGTTCGGGAAGTTGAAGCAGCGCATTGAGATAAGCCTGCTCCAGACTGCGGCGGGTGTGAAAGGTGTTCAACAGCCGCTTGCCCACCGTCAACAGGTAGGCACGGGGCTCATGGATATCAGCCACCTTCTGCGAGCTGGTCAGCACTCGCATAAAGGTGTCCTGACTCAAATCAGCTGCATCCCAGGCATTGCCCGTCTGCCGCCGCAGCCAGCCTTCCAGCCAGCTGCGGTGATCGCGATACAGGGCGTGCAGGCTCTGTTCCTGTGGCGGCGCTGATTCAGTCATATAGGGGCCTGGGCGGAGGAAGCTAAATGAGATTGATTGTATTTAACAACTGGCACCAGTAGCAAGTTCGGATTGCCATCCGTGCTCTGCCCTCCCGGCAGACTAGGTCGGGTAGTAATGCAAACGATCTACCGGGGGCTGGCGGCGGCATTAGGCCTCTGACGTTTGTATCAGTGACTGAGGGCCTGATGATGGTTATGGGCTGTGGATCCGATTCGCGCTCGGATCGCGCGGCGCTCCGTCCGGTGTTGTACGCGACTAGCTCGGCGTGCGCGTCCTGCATTTTGCCTATTTTTCGACCTCTGGCTTACTCACGAATCAGACAAAAGAAGTATGATAACCCTCCCCCCCGCAACCTCCTTTAAGGAATCCCTGTGAGAATTTGTGTTTTCTGCGGCTCCAGCGCCGGCAATCAACCTGTGTATATTGAAGCAGCCCAGCAATTGGGAACGGCACTGGCCAAAGCGGGAATCGGCTTGGTATACGGCGGCGCACAAGTCGGTTTGATGGGCGCAGTAGCTGACGCGGCGCTGGCTGCCGGCGGTGAAGTGATCGGCGTTATCCCGCGTCATCTGGTCGAGCGTGAGCTGGCCCATGAAGGTCTGACCGAGCTGCGCGAAGTGGGCTCCATGCATGAGCGCAAGGCGATGATGGCGGATCTGTCCGACGGTTTTATCGCCCTGCCCGGCGGCGTCGGCACCTTTGAAGAACTGTTTGAAATCTGGACCTGGGGCCAACTCGGCCATCACCTGAAGCCCTGTGCGTTGTTCAACGCCTCTGGCTACTACGACAAACTGATCGCCTTCCTCGACCACGCAATGAACGAAGGCTTCATGAGGCAGGCCCACCGCGAAATGCTGATAGTGTCGCCGGATGTGGACTCTGTACTGGCCAAGATACACGCTTACGAGGCACCTAAAGTGGCTAAATGGATGGGGCCGAATCAGCGGTAGACCTTGCTACCGAGCACCCTGGAAATCGGGTGCTCGCCCTCTGCTCTGCACAAATCTTCCAGACACTCTCCCCCCTCGCGTTATGATGCAGCATCCCCATGTCTACCGACTGAATACTCATGAGCGCACGCAACTGGATTGATCTCAAACAGGATGCCGATACCGGAATTGAGACCATTCGTGCGCATTTTGAGGGGCATGCCTATGATCCGCACTGGCATGACAGCTATCTGGTGGGTTTTACCGAGCAGGGAGTGCAGCGCTTCCATTGCGGAAGCCAGCGCTATGACAGCGTGCCAGGCAAAGTCATGCTTATGGAGCCAGGCGAGATTCACGATGGTGAGGCACCGACGGCAGAAGGTTTCACTTACTCCATGCTGTATCTCGACCCGCACTGGCTGGAACGGGAGTTGCGTGGCCTGTTTGGTGATGCGCCCGAAGACTGCGTGCCAGCCATGAGCATGACCGTGGGGCAATCCCCGCAGCTGATCTTTGCTATTGCCAGTACCTTCCAGACCCTGCACCAGCAGGAGCTGCGCATTGTACGGCAGACGGCTCTGGACTATCTGCTGACCCAGCTTACCAGCCAGATGCACTGGCGCCGACGGACCGAATCCGACCCACGCATGCCGCAAGTGGCTCGGCTGGCTCAGGACTATCTGCACACCCACCTACAGGACGATGTCAGCCTGACGGAACTGGCCCGGCTGACTGGTGTTGATCGCTTCCGTCTTAACCGCGCTTTCAAGGCTGCATTCGGACTGGCGCCGCACGCCTATCTGGTTCAACTGCGGCTTTCTCAAGCGCGCCGCAGATTGGCCGCTGGTGAGGCGCCAGCACTGGTTGCCGCGAGCCTGGGGTTTGCCGACCAAAGCCATCTGGGACGTTGGTTCAAACGCGCCTACGGCTTGACACCAGCAAGATATCGACAGCGCTGCACACACCTTCCAGACGGTATCTGAGCAAGCGCTGAGAATAGCTCCCCGACACCTACTCTCGGGAGATCCACCTTGACTCATCTGCTACCTTTTCTGTTGTTCGCCTTTGTCGCTTCCATCACCCCCGGCCCTACCAATCTGTTGGCCATGAGCAGCAGCGCGCGCTTCGGCTTGCGCGCTACGCTGCCGATCATCACCGGAGGCTGTCTGGCATCAGCCGGGCTGGTATTGGCCGTGGGAACGGGGCTCGGCCACACGCTGCTGGAAGTCCCGGTCCTGGCGCAACTGCTTGGATGGGCGGGCGCACTCTGGTTGACCTATCTGGGCTGGCAAATCTCGTGCGCGCCAGTTGATATCGACACCACCATAGAGAATGGGCGCCCCTTGAGCGGCTGGGCAACAGCGTTGATGCAACTGATCAACCCCAAACCCTGGACCGTTGCGCTGGCGGTAGTTAGCGTTTTTATGGCCAGTGCCAGCGCCCCGGCATGGTTGTTGGCACTGTTGTTTCTGTTGATAGCCATTCCCTGCATGTTGCTCTGGGCCTGGCTGGGCGTACAAGCGCAGACCCGCCTGCAATCGCCCACCCGCTTGCGTCGTTTCAATCAGTTGATGGGGCTGTTGCTGGCCCTGTCAGGTTGGCTTGGTTTGCTGAGCTGAGAGAATGCCGCCAGCCGAAGCGTGCCCCAAGACGGTCGAGTTCCATCTCGACCCAGATATCGCAGGCCCGCACGCTGGCCGAGGTGGAACTCGGCCCTCCCAGGGGTTGCGAGGCGATTTCTTTGCGCCATTGTCTTCAGTAACCCTTGTCGCTGCCGATAGCCAACATACGGCATGTGCGTCACTGCCGACCCCTCAGAGAGAAACACATGCGCATGACCCTTAAATCGAAAGTTGTCCTCCTGGCTCTGGTGCCGGTTATCCTATTTGCTCTGGTGCTGAGCGGCGCGGCGGCGAAGATCCTCGAAGGTCTTGCCGAACATGAGCTTGAGACCACGCGGGAACGGCTGCTGCTGGAGAGTCGCACTGAGCTGCGCAACTACATCCAGATCGCTATTGGTTCGGTTCAGACTCTTTATGACGACGCCAGTAACGGCGATATGCGCAGTCGTGCGCAGGCCATCGCCGTGCTGTCGAAGATAAAATTCGGCGCAGATGGCTATTTCTTCGGTCATGACTCAGATGTGGTCCGACTCTTCCGCGGTGACAACCCTTTAGATGTGGGCAACAGCCTAAAGGAGCGACGTGATCCCAACGGCGTGTATATCAACCGGGAACTGGTCCGCGTTGCGAAGGACAATACCTACTATGTCAATTACTCCTCGCCGCTGCCCGGCAATGATGCGGTATTGGTGCCAAAGTTGGCCTACAGCTTTTATCTCCCCAAATGGGACATGGCTGTAGGCACCGCCATCAATCTGGACGGTATAGACGCGCAACTCGCCGAGGTGGAAGCTGCCATCAGCGAGCGGGTGAGAACCATTATCACCAGTATTCTGGTGATCGCGACCATCCTGCTAATCGTATTTGGCATCGCCGGGGTGATATTGGCCAATACCCTGCTACGCCCGCTGCAACAGATCAAACGCAACCTGGACGATATTGCCGAAGGTGAAGGTGACCTGACCCGCCGGCTGCCCGTTACCAGCGATGACGAGATCGGCGAACTGGCGACCTCGTTCAACCGCTTTGTGGAGAAAGTGCATGGGTTGGTCAGGCAAACGGTCGACATGACCGGCCAACTGACCCTGCTGGTGGCAGACGTTTCGTCTCAGGCCCAGCGCTCGGAAGCCGCCATGGCACAGCAACGCAGCGAGACTGAGCAGGTGGCGGCAGCGATCAACGAGATGTCATCCGCAGCGCACGAGGTAGCCAGAAGTGCCCAAGGCGCGGCAGAAGCAGCGCAACAGACCGACCGTGAAGGCCAGGACGCCAAGTCGATTGTTGACGGCAGTATCGATCAGATTCATACCCTGGTGCAGGACATCCGTAGCAGCGGCACTACGCTGGACACCTTGCAGAAGGACGTGCAGTCGATCGTCAGTGTGCTCGGTGTGATTCGCTCGATTGCCGACCAAACCAACCTGCTCGCGCTGAACGCGGCCATCGAAGCCGCTCGTGCCGGTGAGGCTGGCCGGGGTTTCGCGGTGGTCGCTGACGAGGTCCGCGCGCTAGCCAGCCGTACCCAGCAGAGCACCCAAGAGATACAGGGTATGACCGAGCGCCTGCAACAGGGAACGGAAGCGGCAGTAGCCTCGATGCGCCGTTCCAGCGATGCTGGCGAAGTAACCAGTGAGCACGCCAATAAAGCCGGCATGTCACTGGATGCGATTGCCCGTCTGATCGGCACCATCAACTCCATGAACGCCCAGATTGCCAGCGCCGCAGAGGAGCAGACGGCAGTGGCTGAAGAGATCAATCGCAGCGTGCACCAGATCGCCACCGCGGTTGAAAGCGTGGCAGATGAAACCGCCAATGGTGCCAAGACCGCACGCGAACTGGCGGCACTTGGCGGCCGTCTGGGTACGTTGGTCGGCCAGTTCCGGATTTAAACTAAGCAGCACTCAGGCAGGGACGCCGCTGTGCTTGAAAAAGCCATCAACGCTTGTACTGCGTCGGACAATAACCACGAATAACACCCGGATCCCGCAGCGCGCCGTGTTTGGTCTTGCGCCCGCTGACACGCTTGCGCCACAGGCGAAAGGACCCTGGTTTCAGCTGCGCGCGCATCAATTGAATCACCGCCGGCTGGCTAAGGCCATACAGAGCTTCTATTGCTTCAAACGGCGTGCGATCTTCCCAGGCCATTTCAATGATGCGTGACGCATCCGCACTACTCCATTCACTGCTACCAAGCATAAACTGAACTCCATTCGGCCAATGGCAGCATTATGCTCAGGCTGGGGTATGCCAGCACCAGGATCATTGCAACAGCCTATTGCTATCGATCCACCCTCACCTTTTGCGTTAATATGAGCACCCTGACTTGCGCCCGACAGAGGCCAAGCATCTTTCCGTATCTGCCTGGCATATGACCTACAACCTGGACGACACACGTCCGGTCATTGATTCCTCCGGAGGAACATCCATGGCACGCGCACTACCCCGCACCTTGCACGTCATCAGCAAGCAGACCGTTACGCCCAATATGCTGCGCGTCACCCTGGGTGGTGACGGCATGCTGGACTTTCCCGAAGACCAGGCTGGCGGTTACATCAAGTTGATGTTCACCACCGAAGCTGAAAGCAAACCCCTAATGCGCACCTATACGATCCGCAAGCAACGCGAAGACCAGATGGACGTGGACTTCGTGCTGCATAGCGACCGCGGCCCGGCATCAAACTGGGCCACCCACTGTAAGGTCGGCGACAGCATCATGGTCGGCGGTCCTGGCCTGAAAAAGCCCTTGGACCACAGTGCGGACTATTTCCTGCTGGTAGGCGACATGACTGCGCTGCCAGCGATCAGCGTCAATATCGAAGCCTTGCCCGCTGATGCTCAGGGTGCCGCGATACTGGAAGTGATAGACCAGGCCGACATTCAACCGCTCAACGCGCCCGCCGGAATGGAACTGATCTGGATCATCAATCACCAGCCCGGCCAACGCCCCGAAGCGCTCGCCAGCCGTGTGCGCCAGTTGCACTGGCCGGACGGCCGCGTAAACGTGTGGGCTGCTTGCGAATTCACCGGCATGCGCGCCCTCCGCCAGTATTTTCGGGATGAGCGCCAGGTAGACCGAGGCGATCTGTATATTTCCAGTTACTGGAAACAGGGTAGTAACGAGGACCAGCACAAGCAGCTCAAGCGGGAGGATGCGGTGCAGGCAGAGGGGACTCAGGTCATGGCTGGATGAACAGGAAGCAGCAGTAGCGCCAGCCATTCGAGTCAACGAACGCTGACCCGAAGCTGGGCTTAGGCCGTCAATGGGGTTATATTTGTCGGGTATGCGACGGAATGCGGCAGCCTGTAGGTTGCCATGCAGTGCACTCACGAGCAAAACAGGCAATCGTAGATGGACCTACTCAGAAAACTGCTACTGCTATCGCTGTTGGTGATGAGTTCAAGCCCGTTAGCAGCCGAACCTAGAGTCATCATCGATCAAAGCCCAATCTCGCTGAGCGAGTTCAGCATGGGTTACTTCGTGGACCTGTCACAGAGCCTGTCCTACGAAGAGGTTACTGCCCTGCCTTTTACCACCACCGGCAGCAAAACGACGCTCGGCACAAGCGCCAGGGTCACCTGGTTCAAGGTCATTCTGGACAACGCCAGCGGTCTGGAACAGCGGCTGTTTGTGCACTTGCCACATGCCTATCATGTGCGTTCAATCGACTTTTACCAAGAACGCGATGGCCAACTAGTGGATCAGCAGGTGCTCGATCTGGAGCAGGTCGGTGATAACCAGCTTATGTATAACGGCACCGCAGTTTATCCCCTGACGTTACCAGCCGCCCAATCCACCACATTGTACTTGCGTAGCCATGTCTACTCGCATCAATGGTTTGCCGTGCAGATACTTGATGAGCAAGCCTCCAGGCGCGCGCTGATCAGCATCAGTAGCGACATTGCGCTGATGGTGGGCATGCTGCTCGCACTGGTTGTTTACAACGGTTTATTGTATTTCGCCACCAGCAAGAAAGAGAATATCTTCTACTCGTTCTACCTGATCTCCGGACTGGTGTGGATTGCGCTGTCCTACGGCCTGGTTGCCAGCTTCTTCGACGTATATGGCAGCGATGTATTCCAACTGAATATATCGTTGATCACTATGCCGATCTTCCTGCTGCTGTTCATGATGACCGTGTTTGAAACCAGACGCTTCTATCCGACCGAGCACCGCTTTCTTCAGGGCCTGCTTCTGCTCCTCTGTGGCACGCTGGTTTGGGGCTTTTTTGATATTTCCGCGGCGCTCAAGCCTGCCAGCTCCCTCGCGGCGCTGATGATGATAGTTACCTTTTCCGTCAGCATCTCGCTGTATCGCAAGGGTAATCCGCTAGTGAAGTATTTCCTGGTCGGACACAGTTTTTTTGTCGTTTTCAATGGTATCGCCGTGTTGTTTTACAAGGGCATCATTGCACCCACTTATCTAAACAGCCACGGCGTGGGGATCGGCATAGTGCTGGAAGCGCTGACCCTGGCGTTCATCATCTCCCACCGGATCAAGATCCTGGAGGATATACGCGCCTCCCAGGAGGAGCTGAAGAAACAGGCCGCTACCGACCCGCTCACCAGGCTGTACAATCGCCGATTCTTCTTTTCCGAGGCTGACTATCTGCTGGAGTTGGCGAAGAATAAGGGTACGCCACTGGCCGTGCTGGTGATTGATATCGACCACTTCAAGCACGTGAACGATCAATACGGCCACAGCTGCGGTGATCAGGTCATCGTTAACATCGCGCAAACCTTGAAAAAACACAGCCGCACTCATGATCTGGTTGCGCGCTTCGGTGGCGAGGAGTTTGTTGTGCTGTTGCCAGAAGCGGATCTGCAGGAGGCTAGCCAATGCGCGGAACGTATTCGCGCATCGGTGCAGGCACTGGAAGTACCGGTCAACACTCATGATATGGTGCGCTGCACCGTGAGTATCGGCATTGCCGAAATTATGTTGGGTAACGACAGCGTGGAAGCGGCCCTTAAGCGCGCGGACAAGGCGCTGTATCACGCTAAGCACAGCGGGCGCAATCAGCTGTGTATTGAGACGCCGGAGCAAGCAGACGCACAACCCGGCTGATCTCCAGCCCCCCCCAAACCTTGGGAGCCGCAGCCTCGCAGCGAAGAGAAACCCACCTTCGCACCGAGGCCAGCGCTCCCACAAAATTGCGCAACTAACGCTCTCTTGCCCCGTCAGCCTTTGCTTGCGCGCTTTGCTTGATGGCCCGATACTCCAGCCATAAAATAACGCCTCACAATAATGCGCGTTAATGGGCACAGGGATTAAATCGCACTCATGAGCAGGCATTGGATCTGGCTGCTGGTTTTACTATTGCTCGGCTCATTGGGTGCTGCCTTGTGGGTGATACAGTCGCGGCCAGCACCTGAGCCGGTAGTCACGCAAATAACCGATATAGTCCCGCTCCATTGGGTAGAAGAGGCCCAGTGCCAGAGCTGCCACAGCGCAGCCTTTGCCGATTGGCAAGGCTCACATCATCAGTTGGCCATGCAGCCAGCCACCGCGCAGAGCGTACTCGGGGATTTCAGCGGCCAGCAGGTCGACAGCGACACCGAGAGCCACCAGTTTCTGCGCCAGGACGACGCCTTTGTAGTGCGAACGCCTGGTGCCGACGGCCAGCCTGCGGACTTCAAGGTGGCTTACACTTTCGGCCTGGAGCCGCTGCAGCAATATCTGCTGGAATTGCCTGGTGGGCGCTTGCAAGCCCACGGCATGGCCTGGGATACCCAGCAACAGGCATGGTTTCACCTCTACGAAGGCCAGGGCGTGGATCATCAGGACCGCCTGCATTGGACCGGCAACCAGCAGAATGCCAACTTTATGTGCATTGAGTGCCATACCAGTGACTTCCAGCGCGACTACGATGCCGCTGGCGATACCTTCGCCAGCCATTGGAAAGCGCTCGGCGTGGGCTGTCAGAGCTGTCATGGGCCTGCGGCGGAACACTTGGACTGGGCTGAGAAGAACAGTGCCAGCGCTACGCCCATGCCTAAGCAACAAGAAGGCTCCATGGGCTTTGCTGCGAGCCTAGCTATCGCTCCCGCTGAGGAAGTACAAGTCTGTGCCCGCTGCCACAGTCGCCGCGCGCCGCTCGATGACGGCTACCAACACGGCAATGCGTTGATGGACGATTTTCTGCCAAGCATTCTCAGCGCGGACCTGTATGAAGTAGACGGCAAGATCAAGGAAGAAGTCTTCGAGTACGGGTCCTTCAAGCAGAGCAAGATGTACATCGCCGGGGTCATCTGTTCCGACTGTCACAACTCGCACAGCGGTGAATTGCGCGCAACGGGGAATGGCGTGTGCACCCAGTGCCACAACGGCAACGCCCAGCCCATTCGCCTGGCGATTCAGGGCAGCGGCCTGCAAAGCAAAAATTATGACTCGCCAACCCATCATAATCACCCGAATGGCTCGCCTGGCGCGCGGTGCATCAACTGCCATATGCCCGGCAAGCTGTATATGACCAATGACCTGCGGCATGACCACAGCTTCACCTCCCCTAACCCGCCGCAAGCGCTGGAGCTAGGTCATACCGACGCGTGCCTGGGTTGCCATCAGCAAGTCGCGGCTGAACAAATAGTCGCCCAGTTTCTGGCGCAATACCCCGACGCGGAGCCCCGGGACGGCGGTTATGCCCAGGATCTGGCCGCTGCGCGCGACGGCAAGCCCGGCGCGGTGGCCGGCCTATTGAGGCAACTGACCCGTGATGATCAACCGGCCATCAGGGTCGCTACGCTGGTCAGCGAACTACCCCGCTACCCGTCCCTCACCGCACTGCAGCATTTGGCCAACGCAGCTCAATACCCTGATCCCAGCGTGCGGGTCGCCGCCGTTAACAGCCTGCCTGCCCTGGCCAGTGAAGCCCAACTCATGGAACTGCTAGCGCCCCTGGCCGGCGACCCTATTCGCGCTGTGCGCCTGGCCGTTGCCTGGCAACTAGCGCAACTGCCCCCGCCACTGCGTGCTGGCCTAACTGCCTGGCCGGTATTACAAGCCGAATACGAACAGGTGCAAAACAACTTACTGGAACGCGCCGACGCGCATTTCAACCTGGCCATGCTCTATCAACTCAGCGGCCGTGAAGATCAGGTCGAAGGGGCATTGCGCGAAGCCCTGGTACGCGACGCCGCCTTCTTCCCCGCCGTGGTCATGCAGGCGCAATGGCAGGAGCAATACTTGCGCCTGCCAAAGGTGGGTTTAACCCTGCTGCACAAGGCAGTTAAAGCCCACCCGCAGGAACCTAGCCTACACTATGCACTCGGCCTGGCCCTGGTGCGTCAAGGCAATCTGGCAGATGCCCTCCCCGCTTTCACCCAAGCGCAACAACTGGCACCCGATAACCCCGACTACACTTACGTACTGGCCATCGCCCTACACGACAGCGGCAAGCCAGAGCAGGCACGGCAGTTACTCAGGAAGCAGCTGGCCGCCGATCCTGCCAACCGGCAATTGCGCTTGGCATTAGTCAGCTATCTGGGGGCCACGGCAGCGGAAGCCGTGTTATTGATGGAGCAACTGCGGGAACAGAATCCCGACGATCCGGCAATAGTGCGCATGTGAGCTGAGGCAGACCCCATGATCGCGGCACTGTCCGCCAGGCAAATTGTCCGCCAGGCAAAAAGTTACCTCGTACTAGCCATGCATGGCGTACAACCAAGGTTTAACCGACTGAATCCGTATGTTGTCAGCAAACGAGAGGCGTCTCCTGCAGTAACCCTGATTAGCACCCGACGGGGAAGACATGATGAACGCTATAGAACTACTCAAGGAGCTGCTTGAGCACCATATCGAGGAAGAGGAGATGTTCAAGGAAGCGGCAAAGCTGTTGAGTAAAAACCAGCTCGACGAGCTGGGTGAGATGGCCTGGCAGGGGCCTTGACCAGATTGCCTTGAACTTGAGCTTGATCCACTGGAATATCCATATAGGAGTTATGGCCTACTATCGATGCGGTATCAGCTTGACCAATAAGCTTTGGCTGTCTGGGTAAAGAATTGCGTTCGGTTGCCGATAATAAGATATCAACAACGCCACGGACATTGCCATGTTTAACCAGCAATTGAAGCACAAGCTCCAAGAACAAGAGCAGGAGCTGCACTGGTTGCGTCAGTTAGCGGATCTGATGGCATCCGACGCGTTGTATATTGAGCTGAATAACGACTTTAAAATAACCGCCGTTAATCAGAAATTTGCGCAAACACTGGGCTACACGCCAGAGCAGTTGCACGGCCGCCCCATGGCAGAGATCGTACCTGGCTACGTAGGCAAACTGCCGTGCTTTCATAATTTCAGGGCTGCAGTGGCTAAACTGCAACCGATTTCAGACGACTATCGCTACCTACACAGCAACGGCAACCTTGCCTGGCTGCGGGTGAACTGGTACCCGCTGAAAAATCAACGTGGTGAGTTGCTGAGCATTAAGGGCTTTGCCCGCGATGTGACCAAAACCATTCAAGTTTCCAAGGAAAACCAAGAGTTCATTGATGCGCTGGCACGCTCCACCGCAGTGATCCAGTTCGATCTGAACGGCAACGTGATCACCGCCAACAAGCAATTCCTGCAAGCCATGGGTTACTCGACCGAGCAAATTATCGGCAAACATCACAGTCTTTTCTGTACTCCCGAAACAACGGCCTCGCCGGAGTATAAGCAGTTCTGGCAGACCCTGAATCGTGGCGAATACGTATCCAACCGCTTTCAACGGGTCGACAGCATGGGCCGAAGTGTCTGGCTAGAGGCCAGTTATAATCCCGTGTATGACTCCGAGGGCAAACTCTATAAGGTCGTCAAATTTGCCAGCGTGGTCAGCGATCAGGTTGAACGTGAGGCCGAGGTCAGGGAGGCTGCGAGCATGGCTTACGAGATTTCTCTGCAAACGGATGTGAGTGCGGAAAGAGGCGCTTCGGTCGTGCAGGATACCGTCAAGACCATGGAGCACGTAGCGCGCGAGGTGGAGTCCGCGACCCAAGGCATAGAAGCACTGGGCAAGCAGTCCCTGCTGATCAGCTCGATCGTCCAGACCATCAGCGGCATCGCGGCGCAGACCAACCTTTTGGCTCTCAACGCGGCTATCGAGGCTGCCCGTGCAGGCGAACAGGGGCGAGGGTTTGCGGTCGTGGCTGATGAAGTTCGGCAGTTGGCAGGCCGCACTAGCAAGGCCACTGAAGAGATTATCCAGGTGGTGGAAAAAAATCAGTCCCTGGCCGACGAGGCGGTGCACGACATGGCCCGTAGCCGCGAGCAAGCAGCTCAGGGCCTGGCGCTGGCGGGCCAGGCCGGCACGGTTATCGTAGAGATTCAACAGGGTGCCAGGCAGGTGGTCAACGCCGTTGGACGCTTTGCCAAAGAATTGAAGTAGCGAACGCATGAGGCAAACCGTGCTCGTTGACAGACTTGGCCAACAAACGGCGTTAACCCACACATTAGCGTTCTTCTGCAGCTGGTACTGGGTGGCCAGCCTCCGTATAGTCCGAAATACTCCTGTCAGCACAGCAACTGACCGAGCCCTCCCTGTCTTGGCGCAACAGGTATTCACATTGAGGTCTGAAACTTTCCGAGAGTTCAGGCCTCGCTAGAGCAGCAAGCCATGAGATTAGATAAATTCATTTCCGCTAATATGGAAGCCATTCTCAAGGAATGGGAAGACTTTGCCCGCGCTAACCAACCTTCCGGCGGAGATTTGAAGGTCATCGACCTTCGCGACCATGCGAAGGAGATGTTGAATAACATTGTCCGCGACATGAAAACCGCCCAGACCGAATTGGAACGAGAATCCAAGTCGCAGGGCAATAGCCCCGACTCCCACTCGGACACCGCTGCCGAAGTGCATGCCGATGAGCGCTTGGGCGCTGGTTTTTCTATCAGTCTTCTAGTGGCTGAATACAGGGCGTTACGTGCCAGTGTCCTGCGCCTGTGGTTCAAAGGCGAAGCAGCGCACCGGCAAGAAGATGCCAATGAACTAGAGGATCTGATTCGTTTCAATGAAGCCATAGATCAAGCCCTCGCAGAATCGGTTGCCCGCTACTCGGAAGCGGTGATCGAGAACTCCGATATTTTTGTCGGAATGCTCGGGCATGATCTTCGCTCGCCCCTGCAGGTGCTCAGCTTTGGCGCAGCAAAACTGAAGCACATGGAGGATGCCGACAACAGCCTGAACCAGTTGGGCTCCACCATGATTGCCAGCGTACAGCGGATGAAGCAAATGCTTGACAATTTAATGGACTTCACCGAAAGCCGGATTGGCGAAGGGTTAACTATCCATCTTGGTCCGACCGACCTGGCCGAGATTGCCCGCCAGTTGATAGACGAGTTTCGGTCTTCACACCATGATCACAGTTTCAGGCAACTGGATACCGGGAATTGCGTGGGAAACTGGGACGCCAGCCGCGTCGGGCAAATCTGCCAAAACCTGATCAGCAATGCCTTGCAGCATGGTGCTCCGGAAGGCGAAATAGTAGTGAGCTGTGAAGGCCTTGATGACAAGGTAATACTGACCGTCAAGAGCGAGGGCGACCCGATACCCGAATCGCGGCAACAGAATATCTTTGAGCTCTCCAAGCGCAAACATCTTGAGAAAGGCAACCCAAACAAAAACCTAGGCCTGGGTCTTTATATAGTCAAAGATCTGGTCATGGCCCATAACGGCAGTGTCCACGTTGAGTCCACGCAGAGTGCTGGAACCACTTTCACAGTGGTGCTGCCCAAGGCGAACGTCGCTTTTCTGGAAGAGCAATGATCTTGCATCGTTCGACCTGTGAGTCTGGCCACTTTCACTGCCATTCTTTAATTCAGCCCTTACAACAATAATCAGGGAAGCCCATATGACGTTATTACGCCGTTTCTCGATCTCTCAACGATTGATCGCTGTCACCTGCCTGACCCTGCTGATTGTGTTCGGGCTGGTGCTCGGATTCGCGCTGGATTTTCGCAAAAGCCTGCTTGATGGCCGAGCACTGAAAACCCAGCACATTGTCGAAGCCGGCATGGGCACCCTGACCTACTTCCACGGCCTGCAACAACGCGGCGAAATGACCGAGGCACAGGCACAGGCAGCAGCGATGGCTGCGCTCGAACAAGTACGCTACGGCGCAGAAGACTATTTCTGGGTCCATTCGCTGGATTTGCGGATGATCATGCACCCGTTCAGCAAGGCGTTGGTGGGCAATAGCGTTGCCGAGGTACAGGATCCCAACGGCAAGTTTCTATTTCGCGACATGAACACCCGGGTAAGGGCCGACGCCGCGGGCTATGTGGATTACCAATGGCCAAAGCCTGGCGTGACGGACCCGGTAGCGAAAATCTCCTACGTCAGCCTGTTTGAGCCTTGGGGCTGGGTTCTGGGCTCGGGCATCTATCTGGATGATGTGGACGTCGTCTTCTGGCAGGAAATGACTTCCAAGCTGATCCTGGCACTGATTGGTTTGCTGGTACTGCTCGGCTTCAACCAACTGATCGCAGCCAGCATCAACCGGCCACTGGCCCATGCGGTCAGGGCGATGAATGATATATCTTCCGGCGAAGGAGATCTGACTCAGCGCCTTGATGCCAGCGGTAACGACGAAGTTGCTGGCCTGGCCCGGGGCTTTAACGCCTTCACCGACAAGCTGGCGGGCGTGATTGACCAACTGCGCGAAGTCGTCGCCCGCAACCACAGTATCGCTGGCGATGTTGGCGACGCGATGGCCAAAGCCGAGAGTTCCTACAATCAACAGAAGAGCGAGCTGGACACTATCGCCTCTGCCGTAGAAGAAATGAGCGCGACAGTGCAAGAAATTGCCCGGCGCATGTCGGACTCTGCTGAAGCGGCAAAGGATGCCAGTGAACAGACCACCCGCGGACACACCACCGCCGACCAAACCTCGAACATGATGACGGTATTGGCCAAAGAGATAGCCCAGGCTGGCGAGGCGGTCAGCGAGCTGAGTGAAAACTCAAAGACCATCGGTTCGGTATTGAGCGTCATTCGCGGAGTGGCAGATCAGACCAATCTGCTGGCCCTGAACGCCGCGATTGAAGCCGCCCGTGCAGGTGAACAGGGCCGCGGCTTCGCGGTAGTAGCTGACGAGGTCCGCACCCTGGCAAGCCGCACGCAAAAATCCACAGACGAAATTCAAGTCATGATCAGCGGCCTGCAGGCCGGCACTAGTAAAGCGGTGAGCTCGATGGATGACAGCCATCGTCAGTCCGAAGAAATGCAGACCCAGGTAGAGGTATCGCGTAGTGCACTGGCGGCAATCGCCACGTCTGTCTCGACCATTACCGACATGACCCACCAGGTCGCTGCTGCCGCAGAGCAGCAGTCCCAAACCTCGAACGAGATCGCCAGCAGCCTGAATCAGCTCAGCGCGTTGGGTGACAAGGTTATGTTCGAGCTCAAAGATACGGCGGACAACACCGAAAAACTCAAACTCGCAGCCCAACAACTGGATAGCCTGGTAAGCCAGTTCAAGACCGCGCGAAAGTAAATATCCTGGCGTAACCTGCCACTTCCCGGCGGTTGCGCTATACCTTACACAGCGGGCTCTGAATCCAGTAGCCGCTGAACCAACCGAGGACCGGTTTTGCCCTTCAAGGCCTGCCTTACGGTCCACTCATAATACGAGTGCAGGCTACCGCCGCAGTTGTGCTCCAGTATTAGCTATGGAGAATGCGATGAAACGGATCGTGATCTGTGCCGACGGCACCTGGCAGTCACCGGAAAGTGACACCCCTACCCATGTTCTGCGCATCGCCCAGGCAATTGCACCCACTGACTCACAAGGCAATAGACAGGTAGTGTTCTACGACTGGGGGGTAGGGTCTGAGGGTGACCGGCTTACGGGGGGTGTGACCGGCAAGGGCATCGACAAAAACATCATGGATTGCTATCGCTTTATTGTGCACAACTACGATAGCGGTGATCAGTTATTCCTGTTTGGCTTCAGTCGTGGTGCCTACACCGTGCGTTCGCTAGGCGGCCTGATCCGCAACTGCGGCATTCTCAAACGCGCACATGCTGAGAAAATCGCCGCAGCTTACGAACTGTATCGCCAGCGCGGGCCAACCTCCTCCCCCAGTGAAGCCAAAGCACGCGCATTCAGAAAAGACTATGCAGTCGCCGATGTGACCCACATCGAGTTCATCGGCGTATTCGATACCGTTGGTGCGCTGGGTATACCCGCACCTTTTCTGGGCACCCTCGGCACCGCTCGGCATTTATTTCATGACACTGAGCCAAGCAGCATCATTCGCCACGCGCGGCATGCGGTGGCTATCGACGAGAACCGCGAGGACTTCGAACCTGCACTCTGGACGCTCAAACCGGGGATTGATTTAAAACAGGTGTGGTTTGCCGGCGTACATACCGATATCGGCGGCGGCTATTCAGACCACTCTTTGGGTGACTACGCAGGACTGTGGATATGCCGTGAAGCACAGACCGCGGGCTTGCAACTGGAGCCGCACCTGCAGACCGAGTTGCAGCCAAATCACTTGGGCAGCAAGCACAACGAGTACAAGGGTTTCTATCGCATCATGCGCCGCTCCAGCATACGGGCGCCGGAATCGCAGCTACACCGCAGCGTTCGTTTACGCTGGGAAGACCCCGCAGCCAAATACACCAGCCCCGCGCTACGCCAATTACTAAAGCAAATCAAAGAGGATTGGACCAAGGTCAGCCTATTCGACTGAAAGCGCCTTGATGCCCGTAATTGTTTTAACCCTCGGTGAGAACCGGGTGTGGCCCAGGCAGCTGTTGCGTGAACTGCAGCAGGGAGTAGTGCAAAGAGTCTCGCCTGGCAGACTGGATGATGGGCTATTTGTTGGCATTCGCAAGCTCTATACCGGGCTTTGTGCAAACATCTTGAATGACTTTTCAATAACTACCACTGCAAGCTGTGCTAAATTAATTTCATTACCTAATTAAGCAGAGCATGGCTAATTCGGTAGGGCCGGTAAGTTGGCCAGTAAGAAAGGACTCAAATAACTTATTCGAGATAGCGCCATGAGCGTGCATGAGCAAGACAGACTTTATGCCCTGAAGAAATTGAATTTGCTCGATACGCTACCCAGCGATAGCTTTGACCGCATCACCCGCATGGCCAGCCAGCTGTTCAACCTGCCCATCGCGGCGATTTCACTCACTGATGAAAACCGCCAATGGTTCAAATCGCGCGTAGGCACTGACCGTTCAGAGATACCGCGCTCTGAGGCTTGCGACAGCGAAGTCACCGAAACCTCCACTCGCTTGACCATTCCTGATCTACTCGCCTCCCCACGTTACAAAAACAGCGTGCTGGTCCAATCCGGCATCCGCTTTTACGCCGGCGCTCCGCTAACCACCCGTGAAGGCTATACCCTGGGTGCAATATGCGTACTCGGTAACGAGCCCCGATACATGACGGATCAGGAGTTGGCAGTGCTGCAGGATCTGGCGGCGATGGTGATGGATCAGATTGAACTGCAGAGTGCCTATGGCCGGCTCGATCCTCTGACCGGTCTGCCCAACCGCAGTCAATTTGCCGTTGACCTTCAGGACATGAGTCGAGAGCGGCAACCGAAAGCGGTTTATGTATTGTTCAGCGAAGTAGTCGATGTGGCGTCCATCGGATCGCTACAGCGCGTTATGGGGCCCGCCTATGTAGAGGAATTGGCGCGTTCGGCAGGCCGCTTACTCGGCAAGACGCTACCAGAGGGTGGGCGTGTTTACCATCTGGGCCCCTGCCAGTTTGCGCACCTGCTGATTGCCGATAGCGATGATGATGTAGTGCGCGAGGCCGTGGCCCTACGTGAAGCACTGCGTGGACTGACCACCGGAGAAGCTGCTGCGGTGATGGTCCGCCCGGTAGTAGGTATCGCGCGGCTGCAGCTTGAGGATCAGCACTCGGGCGATATTTTACGCACCGCCCATAGCGCCTGTCTGGATGCCCGCCTGACCGAGACTGGCGTCGCTTTGTACTCACGCGAGCTAGATGCGGATCACCAGCGGCGCTTTCAGATGCTGGTAGACTTTCGCGCTGCGTTGGAGCAGCCAGGCCAACTGCATCTTGAGTACCAGCCGCGTATTTCCACGCGCTCCAGTGAAACGATCGGGGCGGAAGCCCTACTACGATGGACCCATCCCGAATGGGGCAATATCTCGCCGGCTGAATTCATCCCTATCATCGAACAGACTCAGTTAGCCAGACCGCTGACGGAATGGGTGATGACGGCGGCCATTGAGCAAGCGGTGCGCTGGCAAGCCCAGGGATTGGATCTGTGCATGTCGGTGAATATTTCCGCCTCCAACCTGGAGGAGACCGACCTCGTCGACCGATTACTCGACGCTATGCGCCAGCACGGCCTACCCATTACATCCATAGAAGTGGAACTGACGGAAAGCGCTCTGGTGGACTACAGCCCCATTGCCTCGAACCAGCTGGATGCACTGTTAACGGCGGGCATCCGCGTCGCGATTGATGATTTTGGCACGGGTTACAGTAGCCTGGCGTACCTGCAGGAAATCCCGGCGCAAGTGGTCAAGATCGACCGCTCCTTTATCCAACGTATCGAACAGGAAAAACGCAGCCGCACCTTGGTCAAGGGGATGATCTCCATGGCCCATGACCTGGGTTACAGCGTGGTGGCTGAAGGGGTAGAAGATCATCAAACCTATGCGTTTCTCGATAGCCTTGGCTGTGATGAGGTACAAGGCTACTTCGTTTCAAGACCCTTGCCACCCGCCCAGTTCGAACAGTGGCTGGAGGCCAACAAACCAGAATAAGTCAGCTCGTCGGCCCGGCTTGCTGGATTATGCAGGTGCCAGACGCTCGGCTGCCCGCAACAGGGCGCGCTCGGTGCCAGCCCACCCCAGGCAGGCATCAGTGATGGATACGCCGTACTCCAGGTTGGCACTTGGCGGCTGACAGCCATCGAACAAGTGACTTTCCAGCATCACACCACGCAAGCTTCGGTCGCCGGCCAGCCGCTGATCAATAATGGAGTCGAGCACCACGGGTTGACGCAGCGGATTCTTGCCGCTATTAGCATGGCTGCAATCGACTATTAACTTGGCGGCCAGACCCTGGCGCTGCAAAGCCAGTTTTGCCTCAGCTACGGCTGCTGGCTGGTAGTTCGCCCCACCAAGCCCACCGCGCAGGACCAGATGGGTATCAATATTGCCACGGGTCTCGATCAACGCAGGCCCGCCGTGATCATCCAGTCCGAAATGCTGGTGTGGGTGCGCGGCCGAGCGCATCGCGTCACAGGCAATACTCAAGCTGCCATCGGTACCGTTCTTGAAGCCAACGGGCAAACCCAGGCCACTGACCATTTCCCGGTGGATCTGCGACTCGCTAGTGCGAGCACCAATCGCTGCCCAACCGAGCAGATCGTCCAGGTAACCCGTCGCCATCGGCTGCAACAGCTCGGTGGCCAACGGCAAACCCAGCTCGGCGATGGACAGCATCAGCCGCCGTGAAAGCGCCAACCCCGCAGCCATGTCGCTGCTGCCATCAAGATGCGGATCGTACATCAAGCCCTTCCAACCTACGGTGGTGCGGGGTTTCTCAAAGTAGGTACGCATCACTAGCAGCAACTGATCGCCTACCTGAGATGCTAGCTGAGAAAGGCGCTGGGCGTATTCGAGGGCTGAGTCGGGATCATGCAGGGAACAGGGGCCAACGATAACCAACAGTCGATCATCATCGCCGTTAAGCACGGCTCGAATGGCATCGCGCTGACGCGCTATCTGCTTGCCCAGCGCCAAGCTGCGCGGCAGGCGTTGGCGTAATTGTGCGGGGCTGGGTAAAGGCGTTGTGTGGCGCGAGTTGCTCACGCTGACGGGCTCAACCTGAGCCGAGTCAACTCGATCCATCTGGCTGGTATGCAGGGTGTTATCAAGGGTAGCGAGAGTGACGTTCATATTGGGTTCCTTGCGTGGCGTTCAACACCACAGCACTATTGTGCTCTATGTATCGTTCGGTTCAGTGATCGGGAGTCAGCGCGCAGGGCGCCGGTAAATCGCCAGTTACGATATGAAGCCGTGCTGTGAGTGCTGTATGCGTACATGGTGAAATCCTCGTTATAGGTGGAAAGCATCAAATGATCGAACATAAAAAAACCCCGGGCGGGAAGCCGACCGGGGTTTTGAAACTGCTGGTGGCGACCCTTGAACCGGGCGCCTGTTGGGGTATCAGGCGCGCATGCGGCTAAACCAATACCCAAAATAGAAAGACCCACCAACCACTGCTGTCAACGCGCACGCCAACCCGGTGCACGGGGCACGGCAGGTGATGGCGCGGTGGTTTGACAGAAATGACATGATAATCTCCATTAGTATGGCCACAACTCTAGCCGATTGATGGCCAAGCATCAAGCCGTAGCGCTAGCCGGCCCGGTTTACGTGACTGATGCGCAACAATACCGGGCATCTATAGAGCCTGTGCGATAAACGCTGACGCCGTTACTGGCCTGGAAAACAGATAACCCTGGCCGCAATCACAGCCCAACTGTGCTAGTAATTGGCGAGTCGGCTCGTCTTCGATGCCCTCGGCGGTGGTTTCCAGCTTCAGGCTGTGCGCCATTTGAATAATGGCCGTGACTATCGCCCGGTTTTGCTCATTGCTGTTGATCGACTGTACGAAAGAGCGATCAATTTTTAATCTATCCACCTGGAAACGTTGCAGGTAGGACAGATTGGAGTAGCCGGTGCCAAAGTCATCCATAGCCAGCTTGACACCCAGACTTTTTAAACGCTGCAGAAGCAAAATAGAGGCTTCGGAATCCTGCAGCAGCATTGACTCGGTGAGCTCCAGTTCCAACAGAGCGGGTTTCATCCCGGAACGCTCCAACGCATGCCGCACCGACTGCTCTAAATCTCCACGGTGCATTTGCACGGCCGAGAGATTGACCGCGATCAACACCTCGGGTAAGCCCTCGCCCTGCCAGGCCACCATCTGCTGACAAGCTTGCTGCAACACCCAGATACCCATTTCAACGATTAACCCTGATTGTTCGGCCACCTGAACAAAAGTGTCTGGACCGAGCAGGCCGCGCTCAGGATGCTGCCAGCGCAACAACGCCTCCACCGCGACCAACCGTCCGTCCTGCATATCCACAATCGGCTGATAATGCAGCTCGAACTCGTCACGCAAGAGCGCCTGACGCAGATCCTGCTCCATTCCCAGGCGCGCATAGGTGTCAGCGCTCATTTCTTCACTGAACAGCCGATAAGCGTTGCGACCGGCGGATTTGGCCTTATACATCGCCGTGTCGGCCTTTTTCAACAAGGTACCAAAGTCATCACCATCCTGTGGGTAGACCGAAATACCGATGGAAAGGGAAACCACCAACTCCATATCCTGCAACTTCAGTGGCTGTGCTACCAACGTCTGGATACGGACCAATATCGCCGTCAGCGCATCGATGCTGTCGACTTCGGAAAGAACGATCAGAAACTCGTCACCGCCCTGACGGCTGACGGTGTCACCGCCTCTGATAACCTTCTTCAGCCGTAGAGCAATTTCACGTAGTAATTCATCCCCAGCAATGTGCCCGAGAGAGTCATTAATGATCTTGAAATGATCCAGGTCCAGAAACAACAACGCGACCATCTTGTTAGACTGTTTGGCGCGGCTGATAGCATTTTCCACCCGCTCCTCAATCAGCAGGCGGTTGGGCAAATCCGTTAGCGGATCGTGCTGCGCCAGGTAGCTGAGGCTGGCTTGGGAACTTTCCAACTGAAGAATCTCGTGATCTAGATTTTCCCGGGCGTGATGCAAGTCGTTGGCTAACAACCAGGTAGCCACTGCGGTCAGCAATAGCAGCGAACTGACCACCAACATGCGCCCCGGACCATGGGGCACCGCCACGTACTCTTGGGCACCGGAAACGGATAGCCAGGTGATCATGGCTACCACGCCTAGCATGCTGAGCAACAGGCCAAAAAATACCCGGCGCGAGGCTAGCATGCCGGCGGCAATAAGCAGGCAGGGATAGGACAGCAGCGCGCCACTATAAAGCCCCTGGTTGACCAGCAATGACACACTGACTAGCACCATCATAATGCCCAGCACCAGTGTCACCGCCAGCTCCATCCGCTTTCGACGAATCAAGTGGCGCCCTACCAGCGCTATCCCCAGCGCCATCAACGCCAGTACCACGTCCAGCCAACCGCCCAACGCAACCGCACGAGCCCCGATCACCAGCAGCACTACACACAGCAAATTGGCAATATGTGTCAACCGCTCTGGGTTAGGCCGATAGGCTGAATGCCCTTTTCCATCATCCTGTTTAACGTCCTCACCCATATTCCATTAACTTCCCTGATGCTAAGACGAACATTACTAATTGGAATAAAGATGAGAACGCTAACTAAAATTGTTTGATCGAGCAAGCATTCAAAAGCCTGAGGCAAGCGTAGTACAAATATCGGCGGGGGAAAGGTCGCTTTCAGGGGACTATTTAAGCGATGGCGGCCAAGCGTATGTTCGGACGGGCTGGATATGCAGGTACCAGCTTTACACTGGCGAGGTACCTGCAAGCATGGCTAATCAGCTGTTTGCGGAGGGAGTACCGCGGGCGCCGGCCTGTTTTTCATGGCCCATAGGGGTAGCGTCTGGCAGGATAACAGCCGAGCTTTCAAAATCCGGGCTATGTACTTCAGAATCCATTGGCATATGGCTGTAGCGTTGGTCAATGGCGGCCTTGGCCTGCTTCTCTTCCAAGGCTTCGTTGAATATCCGCTTGGCTTCGCAGTGCCCGGTGAAGCCGCGCGCCAGCGCCATACTACCAATAGCAAACTGTAAAATGCCGCCCAACCCGCCACGCCGAACAGCCTTGCCAACCAACAAAAGGCCACTCACTACGGAAGCCACACGCTCGAATTCGCCGACATTTTGAGTCAGATTCTTTTTGATAGGGGTATTCATCAACTCGTCCTCCAGTGATAGTCATCGTAAGCTAATGACTATGCCCCCGAATAACCGTTCCACTTTTGTTTGCCATCGCCGACGGGAGGTTCGCCACCGGTCAAGCACCGAAGTAGGTCTAGGTCAGCGCCAGCACAAATCAAGGTGTGCAGCAGACGCCGGACTACCTGCCGCTGCCAGCGTCTGATAGCCCGCACCCTCCAGCACCTCGACCATCAGCTCACTACGCGGTAACAGGGCACGTAGGCTGTGCCGCCAGGCAGCTTCATACGGTGCTGCGCTACAAAGGCCTGCAGTAAATCATCCAGCGGTTGCATGATGTGCGCCTCGCCACGAATCTCGTAAGGCCCGAATTTCTCAATCCGGCGAATACCGGTGTCCTTGACGTTGCCGGCCACAATCCCGGAAAACGCTCGGCGCAGGTTGGCCGCCAGTTCGTGCGCAGGAACGGCACGGGTGAGTTGCAGGCTGGCCATGTTTTCATGGGTGGGATCAAAGGGCCGCTGAAAACCCTCTTCAATCTTCAGCAGCCAGTTGAAGTGGAAGGCGTCGTTGCGCTGGCGACGAAACTCGCTCACCTTTCTTAGCCCGGCAGCCATCTGCACTGCAACCTGAGCCGGATCATCAATAATCACCTGATAGCGGCTTTGCGCATCAGGCCCCAGGGTCGCGCCAACAAAGGCATGCAACTGCTGCAAATAGGCTTCGGCGCTTTTCGGACCAGTGAGGATGACGGGAAATGGCAAGGCCTGGTTGTCCGGATGCAGCAGTATCCCCAGCAGATAAAGAAATTCCTCGGCAGTGCCTACGCCACCGGGGAAGATAATGATGCCGTGCCCGACGCGCACAAAAGCTTCCAGACGCTTCTCGATATCTGGAAGAATAACCAACTCGTTGACGATGGGGTTCGGTGCCTCGGCAGCAATGATGCCAGGCTCGGTCAGACCCAAGTAACGGCCGCCGCGAATACGCTGTTTAGCATGGGCAATGGTCGCGCCCTTCATCGGGCCTTTCATTACACCAGGGCCGCAACCAGTGCAGATATCCAGGCTGCGCAGCCCGAGTTCGTGACCGACTTTCTTGGCGTATTTGTATTCTTCGGTGCTGATCGAATGGCCGCCCCAGCACACAACCATCTTTGGCTCGACGCCTGGTAGCAAGGTACGCGCATTGCGTAGCAGCTGGAACACGTAATCGGTAATGCCCGAGGAACTGCTCAAATCGATTAGCGGGCTGCCCAGTTCGCTTTCGGTATAAACGATGTCGCGCAGGGCGCTGAACAGCATCTCGCGGGTGCTGGCGATCATCTCTCCATCAACAAAAGCATCGGCTGGCGCATTCAATAGCTCCAGTCGAACACCACGATCCTGCTGATGAATGCGCACTTCAAAGTCTTCATAGGCTTCGAGAATAGTTTTGGCGTTATCAATTTGTGCGCCGGTATTCAGAATCGCCAGTGCACATTGGCGAAACAGGCTGTAGGTGCTGCCTGAACCCGCCTCACTCAGCTGCTGTACTTCGCGTTGGGACAGCGTTTCCAGGCTGCCCCTTGGGTTGACTGAAACGTTGACTACGTGTTTTTGCATTCTGGTATCCGACCCGAAAATAGTAGGCCTCATGTTACCAGAATCGCCCAGCGCCACCGTCATACCCAACCATCGTTGCGTTTTCGGCTGCGGGTCATCGACGGCAAGATCAAGCCGAAGATAATCCCCAGGCCGGCAATTCCGCCCCCGTAGAGCATATAGCGCATCAATACCTGTTTGCTTTCATCGCCCAGCTGCGCCTGCACGCTGCGCAATTCGGACTGGGTTTCGGTCAACTCGGCATGCAGCACCTGTCGCGTGGCCTCTAGCTCATCAATCAACGCCTTACGCGAATCGAGGGTTTCCTGCATGCCCTGTACTCGTGCAGCCCAGGTTGCATCAATGCCTTCAAGCTCCGCACTGAGCTCGGCGACCTGCGCCTCCAACTGCGGCAGTCGCTCGCCCTGACCTGGTACGTCCTGCAATTCACTACTGGGAATCCATACCGTATCACCCGATGCGCTTCGCACCCGGCTGTAGTCGCCCTGGGTAGTCAGCAGCTCAACTCGCTCGCCCGAGGTCAGCGTGCCTACGATACGGTAGCCGTCCGTGGGACCGCTGCGCACATAGGTATTCAGACTGTCACTCACCCAGCGGTCATTGCTGCTCTGTTCCTGGGCATTGACGGGAGTGGACAGCATCAATAGAGCGCCGATACAGGCCGCACAGGAGGTTATGCGGGGCATGCGGAATACTGGAACAGCAGAAGCACTTCTGGATTTGGGCATAGTTATTTTCACTTGCAGCTGATCAGACTCATGACCTTGGTCCAGCGGCCAGAATCTGATGCATTGAATTCTGTCAGCAGTCTTGTGCGACGATGGTGGCGGATACCCGGGCCTGGGTGGGCTCAAGCCAGACAGGCCTATGGCCAGTAATGCCGACCAGGTTCTGCCAGCCGAAAGACCCTTCTACAAACAACAAGTTCCCCTTACCCGACCAGTCACTTTGCGTTTTGCCAAGACTGTCGCAAAACCAAGCATTGAGCACTGCGAAGGCCACCTGCGCCAGCCCGGTAACCATCGGATAAATGAACTACTGCCGCCCTTCGGCCTCCAAAAAATAACGCTGACTAGTTAACTGGCGAATCCTGATTACGGATGCGCGTTCAGCGATTGATAGCTTATCAGTAAATTAATGACCCATATCAGCTGTAAATAAAAGGAGTTTCTACATGAAGCGTCAACTCATCGCTTTTCTTGCGCCACTGGCTTTTGCGCTACCTGCGTTCGCAGATTGGCCGGACAACGCACGCGACAATTTTATCTCCGAGTGCGTTGAAACCACTCAACTGGAGCACTCTCCCGCCAAGGCTCAGGCTTTTTGCGAATGCGCCGCCGATGAGGTCGAAAAGGATCTGAGCTCGGATGAACTGGAAGCCATGGGCGGTGAAGCAGTTGACCCAGCTATTCAGGAACGTCTGATCACCGCTGCGCAAAGTTGCACCAACGAGCTGGAGTAACCTTCCGCTCAAAAAAGCCCCATCCGTTAACCGGGTGGGGCTTTTTACTGTGCGACCTAATACTAGCGGGCGGTCATACCGTTACGCGCAAGATAGTAGAAAAAGCGTGGAATCCCCAACACATAGCGCAGAGCCAGACGCCTAGGTTCCTTCAGTAGCCGGTAAAACCACTCCATACCTGCTTTGCGGAAAAGCAGCGGTGCACGCTTGAACCGGTTCGCTGCAAAATCCAGGATCGCACCCCCACAAATAATCAATGCGGGCCCCTTGATCGCGGCCTGCATGTGCCGCGCAACCTCCTCTTGTTTGGGCATCCCCATCGCCAAAAGAATCACTGGGAAGCGTCCCTGCTGGCAATGCTGGCGCAAGTAATCAAGATAGGTTTCTGTCGGCTGAAAGCCATCCACGGCATGAAAACTGTGATGCCTGAACAATTGCTCTGCACCCTTCTCCAGCCAGGGGTTTCGGGTTCCCATGGCAAAGAACTGGTAATCGCACGGGGTGGTTTCAAGCAAGTGATCAACCAACTGCGGAATGAAGTCAGAGCCGTTCATATTCGCCTTCGGCTCACGACCGTTGAGCTGACAGGCCCATTTAATTCCGATGCCATCTCTAAGCAAGTAAGTCATATCCGCGAAACGCTGCTGCAGCTCAGGATCTTTCTGAGCAAGGTTGTAGGCATGCTGGTTGAGAAAAGCAACTGTCGAGGGGGCCGTCACAGACGCCAAGTTCTTCATTAACGCCTCGGAGTCAGCGTCGTCGATGAGGTCGAGCCTAGTGATCAAGCGGTCCTTATAGCGAAACAATGCTTTGGTCATATGCGTGACTTCTCGGTGGAAATATTGACAACATATGCGCGTATACAACCTAGCTATAGTCCTTACCAAGTGCCTTTAGTTCAATCTCGCAGGGCTTTCACCTGCCCCGTCATCCGCTCCAGCATCCGTGTCACCCGCCGTATTTTGCGGGCCGCCCTGCGCCGATAATATCTGAAGTTGGGAGTACCCTTGACGGGTCAATAACACCAGGTGAACCGTGCTGGCATAAATCTGCTCCGTCCTCTTGAGCGCGTCCAATAGCTGAGCGTATTGCTCCTGCGGGAGATAGAAGTAATCCCTGCCTTCTAGTAGATTTCTCTGGTAGGTCTTGAACAGTTTAAAACTTGCTCCTTTGGTCAAACTATTGAGCTGATCAATCTGCCGAAAGCTCAGGGTTTCAACCTGTTCAAATACGATGGGCTGTAACGTAACCATTTGATTTTAAATAACCTTTATTTCATAAATAGGCGCGAGGACGAGTTCGAACTGGGCTAGCTGATTCTGCCCTCCGAGCAGGCTCCACGCGCATTAACCCAGCAGCACATCCTTGGCCTGGTTAATCAATGCCGCAAGATAATCACTGCCGCCGCGGTCCGGGTGCATCTTCTGCATCATGCGCCGATGCGCCTCGATGACCTCTTCACGACTGGCGCCGGCCTGAAGACCAAGGACCTCCAGCGCTTCTTGCTCAGTCAACGCGCCACTGCGCTGCTGACCCTGGGCACGTCCAGGCTGCCCATCCTGATCAGCCGTGTCGTCATCGCGCCAGGAGTCGCCAAAGCGCCTGTCCAGATAGGTTTCCAGCAAGCGCGCCGAGTCCTCATCAGTCTCACGGCAATAGTGCAATAGCTGGATAAATTCACCTTCACTCAGATCCGTCAGCGCACGACCTGCCAATGGGCCACTTAGCACGCTGCCGGCCATGTCTCCAGAGTCGTGGTCCAGCGTCATTTCAAGTACTTGAGAGGTCACCTTTGACTGATTTCCTGCGCTCGGCTGCCCGCGGCTACCGGGCATTTTCGTGCCGCGCAGCAATCCGCCCATGACCAACCCAGGCACCAGACGCTTGATAACCGGCAGCAGTCCGGCGAGCAGCGCCAAAACCAGGTAGAAACGCCCTGACAACGCCAATACGACCATAATCAGCAGCACGCCCAGCAACAGCAACATAACTAATGCAGCGCGGCGCTGAGGCGCTGGCAGGCTGCGGACCCAGAACCAGCCAATCACGCCGATGATGATTAATACAATTAACAGTAAGCCCAAGACGTCCTCCGACGAGCTGCATGATCGATTGTCGATCGGGTTGCCTGACGCGACGCTCGCTACTCAGCGAATCTGCCCGGTCAAACGTTTTACCTCGGGGGAGCTCTGACTGGCATAGTGCTTCAACGCTTTTACGCCGCCCGATGCATAGACCGCAACAGCGGCCAGCAGCTCCTTCAACAACTGTGGGCTGCTACGATCAAAGGGTGCATAGGCGCCGCCCGACAGCTTGCTTACCTGCTCAAAGACCGCTCTGGTATGCGCGTCCTGGCCTTCCTGAAACATGAATACTGGTGTGCGCAACATGCCCAGCTCTCCGGCACTGTGGCAGAGCGGATCAACCGACTCTTCACAACAGTCGCCAATAAAGACGACGGCTTTAACTGGCTGGGTACGTGTTTCCTTTAACGCATGCTGCAAGACGCGGTTGATCTGAGTAACCCCGCCTAAACAACGCACGCCGTTCATTAGTTTGAGCAACTGATTGGTCTGGGTCACGAAGGCAGTCGCTTTGAACTCGCCGTACCCACGGTAGTAGCACAGCTGGATCGCCAACCCGCCCAGATCACGGGTAACCAGAAACAGCTCACTCTGCAGATCACAGGCTTGATCCCAGGTAGCTTCACGGCTGGCCGTAGCGTCCAGTGCAAATAGCAGACGCCCTTGGCCTTCGGCCTTGGTCGGCAGATTACGGACCTGGTGGATAAACTGCTCAATAGACTGTTTATCCGACCTTTCACCGGCGGTCGCTGGCAAGTCATGACGACCCCGGCTCGGTTGCTGCTGTTTGGTCTGGCGCTCAGTTTTATCTGACATGGCTGTGTTGGCTGCATTAGTTGGCTGCATTAATAGTAGGTGTGCTCATTACTCACACTAGAGCAAAGTCCCGGCTTTTCACAGACTGGTTCAGCCGCCGCAATGATTTATTACCTAATCGGAGTTAAGACTGGCGCTTTCGAGGCGCCGCGCTTTGCGCTACCCTCTGCTACTTCTTCAATTGACCGCTCAACTGATCGTTCAACTGATTGCCCTATTGGCCACCTTACTGGAGTAACCCCCATGCCTAAAGCCACAGCTCGCCATATCCTCGTACCCACAGAAGAAAAGTGCAACGAATTGAAAGCCGCTATCGAAGGCGGTGCTGATTTCGCCAAGATTGCCAAAGACAACTCAACCTGCCCGTCCGGCCGCGACGGCGGCGACTTGGGCTCATTTGGCCCAGGTCAAATGGTCAAGGAATTTGATACCGTGGTGTTCAGCGCGCCGATCAATGTCGTTCAAGGGCCGGTCAAGACCCAATTCGGCTATCACCTGCTGGAAGTGACCAGTCGTCAGGACTGATACCAGAAAACTGGCTGGGCACTCGCCCAGCCAGCTATAGAGAACGCGCGGCGCGCAGCCGCCAGCGGCCAAACAACCAACCGCCAGACACATTGATCAGAATCCCGAGCATGACCAGCAACGCGCCGGTTAATTGCATAGGCCCTACCCGCTCGCCTGCCAACAACGCGGCGGAGGTTAGCCCGATCACCGGCACCAATAGCGAGAAGGGCGCGACCTGACTCGCCGGATAGCGCGACAGCAATCGCCCCCACAGGCTGTATCCGAGAAGAGTGGCACCAAAAGCCAGGTAGCAGAGCACCAGCACGGTATCCAGACTGATGTTCAGCAAGGCCTCGCGCATCAGCAGTGGGCCCTCCAACCACAAAGACAGCGCCAAAAAGGGTAACGGCGGAATCATACTGCCCCACACCACCAGCCCGACCAGATTCACCTTGCCGATCTTGCGCGTGGCGATGTTACCCATCGCCCACATGGAAGCCGCGCAGATCGTCAACAGAAAGCCCGCCAGCGTCATTACCTTGTCTACTTGCAGGCCGATCAAGGTCAAACCGCTAGCCGCTACCAACAACCCGATCAGATTGAACCCGCGTAGCCGCTCACCGAGAAACAGCACCGCAAAAAACAGGGTGAACAACGCCTGGGACTGCAGTACAACCGAGGCCAGACCCGCCGGCATGCCAACCGACATCGCATAGAAGAGAAAAGCAAACTGGCCCAGTGAAATCGTCAGGCCGTAGGCCAGAAGCCAACGCAGCGGCACGTCAGGGCGTTTGATAAAGAGCACGGCGGGGAACACCACCAACATGAAGCGCAATGCACCGAGCAACATGGGTGGCATCCCTTGCAGTCCGGTTTTGATCACAACAAAATTCATGCCCCAAACGACAATGACCACTAGTGCCAAGACTAAATCTCGCGGGGCCATGACGATTCTCCTGCAAAGCGTCTATTAGGCCTGCAATCCAGTCGCTTGACACCATACAGTCAGGACGGCGAACTACATCACAGTCAGCCAGAACGCAATAAGGGCCGGTACACTTATGTGTACCGGCCCTTATTCAGAAACGAATATAAGCGCTTCTGTCAGCGTTCAAGCCTGGTTAGGCTTTGTCGACGCCTTTCTTGACCGCATCTTTGGCATCGCCCTTGGCTTGCTGCAGATCGCCCTTGGCTTCCTGCAACTTACCTTCGCCTTTCAGGCTGTCGTTGTTAGTCGCTTCGCCAACGCCCTGCTTGCCTTTACCGACTGCTTCGTTGGTTTTGCCTTTGATTTTGTCTGTTGTGCTAGTCATTACTGTCACCTTTGCGTCAATGTTTGCGTCAATGGTCGCGAAAATAAATGTCGCTTACAGTAAGTTGACCGGTCATAAAGCGCACAAGTTCAGATTATTTGTCACTCTTTTGGCGCGCCCAAGACTTGCGTCCAGAAAATGGCGCTATCGCTGGCCGGGTTCACAACATAGGCCGCGCCCATCTCAGTAAACTGCGGATTCATAAGATTCGCGCAATGCCCTGGACTCATCAACCATCCCGCCACCGCCTGCTTTGGCGACCCATGACCCGCCGCCAGATTCTCGCCGATCAATTGATAGTCATAGCCCTCGCGCTTGGCCCGCTCTCCCACCTGGCTATTATCTCGCCCGGTATGGCTGAAGTAGTTTTGCTTCGCCATATCATGACTATGCTCCAACGCTGAACTGGCGAGCTGCTCGTTCCAAGCTAACGGCAGCGTGCTGGCAAAGGTTTGAGAACCGCAGGTGCGCGACTCGCCACGCACCTCATTGACCAGATCCAACACTTCCTTGCCCGCCTCCTCCCAGTCAACCATCCCGCTGGATAACAGCGAGCGCGCCATGACCAACTGCCATCTTTTGCCGTCCCGTGACACGCCAACATCTGCGTAAGCCGGATTCATCAACACACCACAATACTGCTGCTTGAGCACGGTCATTAACATGGCGATATCTTCCGGACCACTGACTCGTACAGCCTGCGCCTGTGCCGCTTGGTAACCTGCACGCTGCAACAGGTTGCTCAGGTCCTGGCCAGAGATATTCGGTAACCCGGTCAATGCCACACTGGTGGCCAGAGGTCCCGCCGGCGGCTTGAAGTCCCCGTCACAATCGCGACCCGATTCACGGTACTCGTTTATAAGGGTAACCACCTGCGTGGTCTCATCGGCGCTGACCGAGGCCGCAGCGAGCAACCCCGAGGCCAGCAGCGCAGCGCAAGCAAAGCGTCCAAGAACAAGATGTTGTGGTGCAAGCGGGGGCGTGCAAGGCGAAGCATCTTCCATGTGTGAACCTGTTAAAGAGAAATCATGTTCCGTTTCTGACAGCTTAAAGCGCAGATTGATCCAGACCGATTGCATCTGGTCCGGAAATAATCTGCCTACTCTGGAACACTTGCAATAAACCGGTATACTCGCGCACCCGGAACCCCGGAATAACTACACGGATTTTTCATGAGCAGCGACAACCCGTCAGACCAGCCAACAGCGGAACATTGCGCCGCTCAGCATGATACCGAGCAAGCTGCACAAACGCCTGCGTTCAAGCTACCTTTTTCCACCACCGAGGCACTGGCTGCTAAAAACGCCAAGCAGCCCTGGCACCTCAAGGGTAGCAATCCGCGGCATGAGAAGAGAATTGGCATGGCCCCCAAGGGTACTCGCCGGTCCATGGGCAAGCGCTGAGGTTCTGACCACAAATCGAGCCACTTACCGGCGCTTGCTTGGACCTTGATCTTGCCAAAGGCTGAACTGTAGGCTGCGTGTAGTCTATCGATCGGCCACCTTTAACGATGCAGCGCATTCACTCCCTCATGCCAGCCAACGCTTACTGTCAACAGCTACCACCCAATCAGCAGGCACAGGCCAACGATTTCTATCGTCGGCATGGCAGCGCTATAAAAGCGCGACAAGCGCATCAGGTGTGGATCGCAGGAGCGCCGAATATAGCCGCATGCACTTGCGTTCAGCCGGTACCTGGCAGCGAAGGGCACTGGCTAACCAGCCTGTTCGTTGACCCGGCATTGCGCTGCTGCGGCCTGGCTGGGCGCCTGCTTGATCATGTGCGGTCCAATGTTGAAGGTCCTATCTGGCTTTTCTGCCGGCCCGAACTCGGCGGCCTTTACCAGCGCCATGGCTACCAGATCGCCGCTGACCTGCCGCAATCGCTGGCCACTAAACTCAGCCGCTATCAGCACGACAAACAGTTGATCGCGATGGTCCATTTGGGCTGATCACAGTGAATCCAGCCCTGCGTATTGCATCCCGCACCACAACCAAGCCTGACCAACCCATGGCGCACTACCCGGGTGCAATGCTGGCCGAATGGCACTGAAAATACGCTTTTGCATTGTCACATTTCATTCATAACCCCATGAAAATAAAACGCTATTAAAAACTGGCAAGCAATGTGCTTAGTGACTCATGCCAACGTATTGATAGCTTATAAATCACACATATGGGGTATTTGATAATGATGAAAAAACTGACCGCCGCCATCGCCGCAGCGACCACTCTGGGCTTTGCCAATATGGCCCATGCAGAAGAGTTCGACACCGCTATCGGCACCATTGATGCGAGCATGACTGCCACACTGGCAACCGACTACATCTGGCGTGGTCAGTCTCAGACTGATGGCACGGGTGCAGTACAAGCGAGTCTGGATTTCGCTCACGAAAGCGGGATTTACGTTGGAGCCTGGGGGTCGAACGTGGACTCCGAGGACTTTGACGGTGGCAGCATTGAGCTTGATTACTACGTCGGCTACGGCGGCGCCATTACAGAAGACATCAGCTATGACCTTTCGTGGGCTACCTACACCTACCCGAAAGGGATCGACAGTGTAGATGAACTGCTGGCTAGCGTTGATCTGTATGGCTTCACCTTGGGCGCCAAGTACGCTTACGACCCGCAGAGCCAGCTTTATACATACATTGGGTACGGTTTCGATCTCCCCTATGACATCGGCCTGGCATTGCATTACGGCTTGACCGATACCAAGGACCCACTGGATGGCGATAGTGGCGATGAGAAATACGCTGACTGGGCCCTGACCGTAAGCAAAGACATGCTGGGCCTGGGGTGGGCGTTAATGTACAGCGATACAGACCTCGGCAGCGACTGCCCGTATGTTAGCAGCAGCTCCTGCGATTCCAGCGTTACGCTTGCTGTGTCCAAGTCGTTCTGATAAGAAATCAACAGGTTCTATACGTATTAGAGCCGTAAGCGCGAAAAGCCCCGGCTTCCAGTAGTGGAAGCCGGGGCTTTTTCATTAGACCTTGATGTGAGCCTCGTCCGATAACAGCTGAGACTGGCTAGGCTCTCGGCAGTGTTACGCCGCGCTGACCCTGGTACTTGCCGCCACGATCACGATAAGACACCTCACAGGGCTCATCGGATTCAAAAAACAGCATCTGTGCAACACCCTCATTGGCATAAATCTTTGCCGGCAAGGTTGTGGTATTGGAAAACTCCAGCGTTACATGGCCTTCCCATTCCGGCTCCAGCGGTGTGACGTTGACAATGATGCCGCAACGCGCATAAGTGCTTTTACCCAAGCAGATGGTCAGCACATTGCGCGGGATGCGGAAATATTCAACGGTGCGCGCCAGAGCAAAGGAGTTAGGCGGGATGATGCACACGTCGCTGGTGATATCGACAAAGCTCTTCTCGTCGAAGTGTTTGGGATCCACTGTAGCCGAATGAATGTTGGTGAAAACCTTGAACTCATTCGAGCAACGTACATCGTAGCCGTAACTGGACACGCCATAGGAAATGACCCGGTCACTCTCCTCGCCGCGTACCTGACGCTCGACAAAGGGCTCGATCATGCCCTGTTCCTGGGACATTTGACGTATCCAACGGTCTGACTTGATGCTCATGATATGCCCTGCGGTGTGCAAAAAAGAGGTTGCATGTTAACGGGTAATCTCCAGTGAAAAAAGGGTGCTTGATCGCCAGGCCTCAATCGTCACTGATACTGATGCTGGGCAGGGCTTGGGTATCGCCTGCGCGCTCGGCTATGCGCGCACCGACGTGCCGCGCCATGTCCTGATAGATCATGCTGATCTGACACTCCGGCTCGGCTACAACGGTTGGCGTACCACCGTCGACCTGCTCGCGAATCATCATCGACAATGGCATGGAAGCCAGCAGGTCAACTCCGTACTGCTCGGCCAACCGCTCGCCTCCACCTTCACCAAACAGGTGTTCGGCATGCCCACACTGCGAGCAAATGTGTATTGCCATATTTTCCACGACACCCAACACCGGAATATTCACCTTATTGAACATCTCGATGCCCTTGATCGCATCCAGCAGCGCCAGATCCTGCGGCGTGGTCACGATCACCGCGCCGGTCACCGGGACTTTTTGCGCCAACGTCAGCTGAATGTCGCCGGTGCCGGGCGGCATGTCGACTACCAGGTAGTCCAGGTCATCCCAGGCGGTTTGGGTCAGCAGTTGCATCAGCGCACCCGACACCATGGGACCGCGCCATACGGCCGGGGTATTCTCGTCCATCAGAAAGGCCATGGACATCACCTGCACGCCGTGGGCTCTAGGGGCGACAAACAGTTTCTTGTCCTTGATTTGCGGCCGGGTGTTAGCCGGCAGCCCAAGCATCAAGCCCATACTGGGGCCATAGATGTCCGCATCGAGAATGCCTACCGTAGCGCCTTCACGTGCCAGTGCCAGTGCCAGATTGACGGCGGTGGTTGATTTGCCCACACCGCCCTTGCCCGACGCTACCGCGATAATATTCTTCACGTTAGCCAGCGCTTCAATACTGCCCTGAACAGGGGCGGCACGGACCACGCAGCGTACATTGACCTTGGCAGATTCGACCTGATCAACCGCCTCCACCGCCACCTGCAACATCTGCGCGATTCCGGCAGTCAAGCTGGCAGCGGCGTAGCCCAGCTCGATCTCCACCGTTACCTTGCCGCCTTCAATCTGGACATCACGCAGACATCCAGCGCTGATCAGGTCCGTTTTCAGATAAGGGTCCTGATACTGACTCAGGGCGCGTTCAATATTGCTGCGATCAATAGATGACATGGGCGTTTCCAAAGGGGAGATCAGGTTTACATGCTAATGGCTGGCTCACGCGCAGGAAACCCCGGCAGGCCATTTGCTTGTATTAAAAAACAGGATCAGAGAAAAACAGAGGGCCGCCACACAGCGGAGCTACGGTTTACTGGCAGAGTAGTCGGCAAGCGCGTTATTTCGCGTCATCTAGCATCCTGATACACAGCGCGCCGACCGGCGCGCTGTGTTAATTTGCCGATATTGGAAGGGCATCGTCCCCGGTGGGGCGCTCGGATTTCAAACCCGGTGAGATGCGCCAAGCGCGTCTGGTAGGTTCGACTCCTATTCCCTTCCGCCATCAAGCCTTAGCAAAAACGCTCAAGCAGCGTCAGCTTCTTCCATTTCTTCTTCACTACCGCCTTCTTCTACTTCCTCTTCCAGATCAGCATCGCCTGGATTCGCTGCTTCAACCTGCTCGATCAAGGCATTCATCAAGCGCTCACCGCGCTCCCCGACCATCTCGACGAAGGTATCTCGTACAGGCATGCTCAGCTCACGGAAAGCGTTACGCTCTTGCGGCGTCAGGTACACCAGTTCGATATTGCTATTTTCGGTGATGATATCCAGGCGTTCGGTATTCAGGCGCGTCTGCACCTCATGGATATGCGGCACTAGCTCGACTACCGCCTCCTCGATCATATCCTTGTGTTCATCAGACAAGTCGTCATACCAGGCCTGGTTACCCATAAAGGTCGCGATAAACTGCGCCTGATTGGCAAAGATCAGATAATCCTGAACCTGATAGAAATCCATTTCCTGATGAGCAAAAACCGGTTGAATATTGCCATCCAACTGGCCCAACTGCATGCCGCTAAACAACTCGCCATACTCCATGGTGGTGGGCTGGGCGCCGTAGGCACTGTACGTTTCACGCAACAGACGGTTATCCATGGTGCGAATGGCCATGCCGCTGAAATCTTCCGGAGTACGGACCGCTTTGTTGGCACTCCATACCTGCCAACCCTCGGGCACGATCGCCAGTGGTTGCAGATTGCGTTCGCGGAAAGCCGCTACCAGGTCTTCATGCTTGCGGAACGCCGGGTCATTAAGAATCTCGGCGTTCAGTTTTTCATCATCGGTCAAGATAAAATTAAGGCTGAAAAGTTGCGACTCAGGAACCGTTCCACCCAAAAAACCCGATCCAAAAGCCAGTTGAATGGCCCCTTCCTGAACCTGATCATAGATATCAGTCAAGCCGCCTAGCTGGCCGTAGGGATAGAGCCTGACTTCAATTTCGCCGTCAGACTTTTCACTGATCAGCTCGGCAAATTTTTCGCCGTATTCGTATTGCACACTGCCTTCAATCTCTTCCAGACCAAAACCCCATGTTGTGACTTCTGCTGAGGTAGCTTCTGGAGCCGCCGTGTCCGGTGTCGTTGACGCGGTTTCCTGCTCGTCTGAACCACAAGCTGCCAGCAATACGACAGCCCCGGCAATTAATCCATTACGCATTATCATGGAACGCTCCTTATCAATTGTTCTGGTTAACATTTTTAACCTTAGCACAAGCTGCGCTATGCAAAAACAATCGACTTGGGTTATGTTGAATTAAGCAACATTCAAAGCGCTATTTAGCAACAGTGTCGCAAATGGACTGTATGCAGAGGACAATCACATGCCCGAGCCACAAGGGCCCCCAGCTACCAACGGTTGGAAAAAGGGATTGATCAGCGCTTTCAGTTTGCTGGATCGCTTCACCGAGCAGATCGAAAAACTGATTTTAGGCTCCACCGTGCTATTCGTTTCCGTGTTGCTGGTCGCCCATGTACTGGGCAGGCAACTTTTTGGCAGCGGCGTCACTGGTCAGGTGGAGCTGACACAAATGAGCATGGTCGTCATGACCTTTGCAGGCTTGGGTTACGGCGTGCGCCGAGCCAGGCACATTTGTATGTCGGCCTTCTACGATCAGCTCAAGGGCTGGCCCCGCAAGGCACTGCTCATAGCCATCAGCACGCTAACCGGGGCGCTGATGTTTTACCTGTGCTGGCACGCCTGGGATTACGTCAGCAATATCCAAAGCCGCGGGCGCATTTCGTCGGCACTGCAAATACCCTTGTGGATTCCCTACCTGGCTGCGCCAATCGGATTTGCGTTAGCCGGGTTGCAGTACTGGCTGACAGCGGCACGCAACCTCATTTCCAAGGACATCTACCGCTCATTCAGCGAAAAAGAGCGTTACGACGAGGTGCCCATTGACCCTACTTCCTGACCTATGGGCTCGCCCATGATAACGATCATCGTCATCAGCATGATTGTGCTGTTATTACTCGGTTTCCCGATGATGGTGCCACTGCTGGTAGCCAGTCTCATGTTTCTGTTTCTGGTCATCGACATGAACAACGTCGGCTTGCTCATGGGCCAGATGATCAGCGGCGTGCAAAGCTGGGCATTGGCGGCCGTCCCCCTGTTTATCTTTGCCGCAGATCTGATGACCCGTGGCCATACGGCCAATCGCCTGCTGGATCTGGTGCAAAGCTTTGTCGGGCACCTTCGCGGCGGCCTGCCCATTACCACGGCGGCAAGTTGCACTCTATTTGGCGCCGTGTCGGGATCCACTCAGGCCACTGTCGTCGCCATGGGCGGCCCGATGCGCCCGAAACTGCTGGAAAAAGGCTATTCGGACTCTTTCAGCATTGCTTTGATCATCAACGCTAGCGACATCGCCCTACTGATCCCGCCCAGCATCGGCATGATTATCTACGGGGTAGTCTCAGGTGCCTCGATTGGCGATCTTTTCATTGCCGGGATTTTGCCCGGCCTGCTGATTCTGCTGATGTTTTCGGTGTATTGCTGGTATGCCTCGATCCGCATGGGCATCGCCCCGGAAGAACGGGCTACTTGGATAATGCGTGGGCGGGCGTTGAAAAAAGCCTTGCTACCGCTGGGCTTCCCCTTGGTGGTGGTAGGCGGTATTTATGGCGGTATTTTCAGCCCTACCGAAGCCGCGGCTATTGCTGTGCTTTATGCTTTTGTATTGGAGGTTGTCATTCTGCGCGCGGTCAAGGTCAGCGAGCTATGGGATGTCGCCCTGTCGACCGGATTGATCACCGCCGTGGTGTTTATTCTGGTGGCGGCGGGTAATGCCTTCACCTATACCATTTCCTTTGCCGGCATCCCCCAGGCAATCCTCGGGCCGGTTATTGAAACCATTGGCGATAGCCAGACCCTGGTCCTGGCGCTGATCGCCGTCTCTTTTTTTATCGGCTGCATGTTTGTCGACCCCATTGTCGTCATTCTGATCCTCACCCCACTGTTCAAGCCTGCGGTAGCAGCTGCTGGCCTGGACCCAGTTCATGTTGGCGTGATCGTCACACTGCAAGCGGCTATAGGCTCGGCTACGCCGCCTTTCGGTTGTGATATTTTCACCGCGATGGCGATATTCAGGCGGCCCTATTTCGACGTGATTCGCGGGACTCTGCCGTTCATTTTGATATTGCTGGCCGCGACCGTGGTGCTAATCATGTTTCCGGCGATCTCCTTGTGGCTGCCGTCGCTGGCGGCATAAGAATCAGCCAGCCAGGCGCTCTCGACAAAAAACCGCAGTAGCCTTGGCTGCCTCCTTAACCACCTCTGCCTGGGTGCGACCAGAAGCCTTGAGCGGTTTAAAGTCGTGATCGCCGCTCTCCAGCCATTGCACCTGCAACGGTTGCGAAAGCAGGTAACCTGCAACCTCCGCGGGCCTGCCCAGCGGGTCGCGCGTGCCCTGGAGTATCAGCACCGGAGTGGTTAGCTGCTGTAAATGTGCGGTACGCGTCTTGTCCGGTTTACCTGGGGGATGAAAGGGATAACCAAAGCAGGCGACGCCTGACACCGGCAGCTCGTCAGCCAGCATGCTGGCCACCCTGCCACCCATCGATTTGCCGCCAAGAAATACTGGGCCTACTTTATTCGCAAGGGCGTTTGCATGCTGCGCGCGGAAGCACTCGAGCAACCGGGGCATCGGATCTGGCGGGCGTTTGCGGCCCGACAACCGCCGATCTTGCATATAAGGGAATTCAAACCTGATCACACGCAACCCCAGCGCACTGAGCTCGGCACTCAGCCGTTGCATGAATGGGCTGTCCATGGGTGCACCAGCACCGTGAGCAAGCAGCAGTGTGGCAAAGGGTTTGCCATCTTCAGGCAGATCGATCAACTCGGTACAGAGCATCGGAATAGCTCCCGGCTAAAGGTCGTGCGACAAGATGCCACGTAATTAATAAGGGTAATGTGCTTCACACATCATACAGGGGGTACTAAGCTAACCGTTGCCTGATCCATGTTCGCACGATAGCCATGGAGACGGGGCCGGCCCAACCACAACAATCTCTCGCCGGTTATCGATCTTGCGCCGCAAGCGGTCAGATAAGCAGCCATGTAGACAGCTAAAAAGGCAATCGTGCTGGACACCCTGCAGACAACTGCACCGGTTACCTCCACGGTCAGACGCCACATCGTCAAGGACGCTGCACAAGACCTCCCTGAGGGCTTTAAAGCGGAGCATACCTTGACCTGTGTCATTGCAAAGGAGGGCAGCTTTGCTCATACTTGCCGCCGTTTTAGACCCCTTAAACCTATTGCTATCCGTGGAATCTCGCATGAGCACAGCTACCACTTCGACAGCCTATAACTACAAAGTCGTACGTCAGTTCGCCATTATGACGGTGATCTGGGGCATTGTAGGCATGGCCCTTGGTGTCCTATTGGCAGCCCAGCTGGTCTGGCCCGCCCTCAATCTCGACCTGCCTTGGACCAGCTTTGGACGCCTGCGTCCGCTGCACACCAACGCAGTTATTTTTGCCTTTGGTGGTAGTGCACTGATGGCCACCTCGTTCTACGTGGTGCAACGTACGTCGCAAGCGCGTCTGTTCTCGGACGGGTTGGCGGCCTTTGTATTCTGGGGCTGGCAAACCGTTATTGTACTTGCCGTCATCACGCTGCCTCTGGGCTTGACGACCTCCAAGGAATACGCGGAGCTTGAGTGGCCAATCGGCATTCTCATCGCGGTAGTCTGGGTGGCCTATGGCATCGTGTTCTTCGGTACCATCATGAAGCGCAAGATGAAGCATATCTATGTAGGCAACTGGTTCTTCGCCTCATTCATCATCACTGTCGCAGTGCTGCATATCGTCAACAACCTGGCGATTCCGGTGACATTGACCAAGTCCTACTCGATCTACTCCGGTGCAACCGATGCGATGATCCAGTGGTGGTACGGTCACAATGCGGTGGGTTTCTTCCTGACTGCTGGCTTTCTGGGCATGATGTACTACTTCGTACCCAAGCAAGCCAACCGCCCGATCTACTCCTATCGCCTGTCGATTGTGCATTTCTGGGCACTGATCGCCATCTATATCTGGGCCGGCCCGCACCACTTGCACTACACCGCGCTGCCTGACTGGGCACAGTCGCTTGGCATGGTGATGTCGCTGATCCTGCTGGCACCCTCCTGGGGCGGCATGATCAACGGCATGATGACCCTGTCCGGTGCCTGGCACAAACTGCGTACCGACCCGATTCTACGCTTTCTGGTTGTGGCCTTGGCGTTCTATGGCATGTCCACATTTGAAGGCCCGATGATGGCGATCAAGACCGTCAACGCCCTGTCTCACTACACTGACTGGACCATCGGTCACGTACACGCAGGTGCGCTGGGCTGGGTAGCTATGATCTCCATCGGTTCGCTATACCACATGATCCCGAAAATATTTGGCCGCGAGGAAATGTACAGCGTTGGCTTGATCAACGTGCACTTTTGGCTAGCCACTGTTGGCACCGTGCTCTACATCGTCTCCATGTGGGTCAACGGCATCACCCAGGGCTTGATGTGGCGTGCGGTGAACGTCGACGGCACTTTGACTTACTCCTTTGTTGAAGCGCTGGAAGCCAGCCATCCGGGCTTTATCGTCCGCCTGATCGGCGGCCTGTTCTTCCTGATCGGTATGCTCCTGATGGGTTACAACGTGTGGCGCACAATCCGCGCCTCCCAGCCGGCTGAAGCACAAGCCGCCGCGCAAATGGCCCAAGGAGCAGCACACTGATGAAAAGACATGAAATAGTAGAAAAGAACGTTGGCCTGCTGGTGGTACTGATTGTCATCGCGATCAGCTTTGGCGGCCTGACCCAGATCGTCCCGCTGTTTTTCCAGCAGGAAACCACTCAGCCTATTGAGGGCCTGCGTCCTTACACTGCGCTTGAGCTTGAAGGCCGAGACATCTACATCCGTGAAGGCTGCGTAGGCTGTCACTCGCAGATGATCCGTCCGTTCCGGTCCGAGACCGAGCGTTATGGTCACTACTCGGTTGCTGGTGAAGGCATTTATGAGCATCCATTCCTGTGGGGCTCCAAGCGTACCGGCCCGGATCTGGCCCGCGTTGGCCAGCGCTACTCCGATGACTGGCACCGCGCTCACCTGATCAATCCGCGTGATGTGGTGCCTGAGTCGAAAATGCCGTCCTACCCCTGGCTGCAGGAAAACCAACTGAGCGGCAAGCATACTGCCGGGAAGATGACTGCCCTGCGCCGACTGGGCGTACCTTACACCGAGGAAGACATTGCCGGAGCTGAGCAGGAAGTCAAAGGTGTTGCCGAAATGGACGCCCTGATTGCCTATCTGCAACACCTCGGCACTGTTCTCTCAGACCGCCGGTAACTGACCATGGATATCAACACTCTCCGCGGCATTGCCACCATCCTTGCGATGCTGGCATTCATTGGCGTCACCGTATGGGCTTACAGCTCCTACAAGAAAAAAGATTTCGACGAAGCGGCACAATTGCCCTTCGCCGACGAGCCTGATGATGAAAAAACGCCCCGTGAGCAGCATGATGCTAGGAGTAACAAAGAATGAGTAATTTCTGGAGCGGTTACATCATTGTCCTGACCCTGATCACGCTAGGGCTGATCATCTGGTTGCTGTTCGCTACCCGTAAGGGACAGCGGCCAGAAGAAACCGAACAAACGATGGGGCATTCCTTCGATGGTATCGAGGAGTACGACAACCCTTTGCCCCGTTGGTGGTTCATGCTGTTTCTTGCCACCATCATTTTCAGCGCGATCTATCTGGTGCTGTATCCCGGCATGGGCAAATGGCCCGGCATTCTCGGCTGGACCCAGGTCGGCCAATATGAGAAAGAGGTCGCTGTTGCACAGGAGCGTTTTGCGCCGATCTTTGCCAAATTTACCGACATGCCAGTGGAGCAAGTAGCCCAGGACGACGAGGCACGTCGTATTGGCCAACGCCTGTTTGCCGTTAACTGCTCGGTGTGTCATGGCTCAGACGGGCGTGGTGCCTTTGGCTTCCCCAACCTGACTGACAATGACTGGATATGGGGTGGCACGCCCGACCAGATTCGCACGACCCTCAATCAGGGCCGCCAAGCGGCTATGCCAGCCTGGCTTGCGATCATAGGTGAGGCAGGTGTGCGCAATACTGCGGCTTACGTTCGTAGCCTTTCCGGGCTGGAAACGGCAGACGTAGACCTTGCAGCAGGCGAGCAGGTATTCAAAACCAATTGCGTGGCCTGTCACGGCCCGGACGGCAAGGGTAACCCCCTGTTGGGCGCGCCTAACCTGACCAACGATACTTGGCTGTATGGCTCCAGCATGCTGCAAATCCAGCAGACCCTGCGCTACGGACGTAACGGCAACATGCCTGCACAAGCCCATATGGGTGAAGACAAGCTGCACGTGCTCACTGCCTACGTGTATGGCCTTGCGCAACGTGACGCTGACGCCGAAGAAGAATAAGCAACCTCACGCCGCGACCCTTGGTCGCATGGCGGCAATCTAATAGCCACACTATTCTTGCGTGGTTAAGTGCTACCAGCCCCGGCCGGACTTCCGGCCGGGCACCTCCTCCGCACAACGCCATGGCCGATCATCATGAGTGAAAAAATTCCCGTCAAAAACGTCACACCATCGGATAAGGTTCAGACCTACGATCTGTACGCCAAGCGCGACAAGATCCATACGCGATCTTACAAAGGGTTGTTTCGTAATGTGCGCCTGATCGGCGTAGGCCTACTGTTCACGCTATATTTCGGCACTGCCTGGCTAACTTGGGGTGGCCGTCAGGCAGTACTATTCGACCTACCTGCACGCCAGTTCCACATCTTCTCTTCGACTTTCCAGCCGGAAGACTTCTTTTTGCTGTCGTTCCTGCTGATTATCTGTGCCTTTGGCTTGTTTTTCATCACTGTGTTCGCGGGGCGAATATGGTGCGGCTACACCTGCCCGCAAACCGTCTGGACGTGGATATTCATGTGGGCGGAAAAAGTCACTGAGGGTGAGCGTAACGCCCGCATCAAACTCGACAAACAGAAGATGAACGCCAACAAGCTGCTGCGGCGCACCGCCAAGCACAGCATCTGGCTAAGCGTTTCAATAGTGACGGCGCTGACCTTCGTCGGCTACTTCACGCCCATTCGCGAGCTGGTGCCAGACACCTTCACCTTGCACATCAGTGGCTGGACGCTGTTCTGGGTATTTTTCTTTACTGCGGCCACTTACATCAACGCCGGCTGGATGCGCGAACAGGTGTGCTTCTATATGTGCCCCTATGGGCGCTTTCAGAGTGTGATGTTCGACAAGGACACCTTGATCGTCGCATATGATCCAGCTCGGGGCGAGCAGCGTGGGCCGCGCAAAAAAGGTATTGAACCGGCAGCAGTGGGCTTGGGTGACTGCGTGGATTGCAATATCTGCGTACAGGTCTGCCCTACCGGCATCGATATTCGCGATGGCCTGCAATACGAGTGCATCCAGTGTGCGGCCTGTGTCGATGCCTGTGATGAGGTGATGGACAAGATGGGCTACCCGCGGGGGCTGATCAGCTACACTACTGAGCATAATCTCACCGGCGAAAAAACCAAGGTGATTCGCCCGCGCCTGCTGGGCTATGGCGCCTTGCTGGCTATCATGATCGGACTGTTTATCGTTACGGTAACCAACCTTTCGGAAGTATCGCTAGACGTCCAGCGCGACCGCAACGTGTTGTTCCGCGAGGCACGTGGTGGGGATATCGAGAACGTTTATATTGTCAGGATTTTCAACAAGGCCCAGCAGGAACGCACTTTTGATCTCACCATCGAAGGGCATCCGGAGCTGGAGATGCATCTGCCGAACAACCGTCTGACCGTAGAAGCCAATGGTCACCTGCAATTACCGGTTAACGTGCAGCTGGATCCCGCCTTCCTTGAGAGCACTAACATGCCGGTCAATTTCCGGGTCACTGCCGAAGACGATGCACAGGTCACCACCGTGTCCGAAAGTCGCTTTATGGGCCCCAAACTCAGGTAAGCACATGCAACACGACGACATTATTCCACCTTGGTACAAACAGTTCTGGCCCTGGTTCATCATTGGCATTCTGGTCTTTGCCGTGGTGATCGGGCTGGGCCTGCTGTTTATCGCCCTGGCGAATCAGGACAGCATGGTGCGCGACAACTATTACAAGGAAGGTCGGGCGATCAATATGCATCTGGGCCGTGATCAAATGGCCGAGGACTTGCGTTTGTCTTCGGCATTCACTGTCGACGACCTGACCGGCGAAATCAGCCTGACGCTCGATGGCGAGCTGACGCCTTTGCCTGCGGATTTGCAGCTGGACTTTATCTCCCCCTCCCATGCTGAGCGTGACCGCACCGTGTTGCTCAAGCGTGTCAGTAGCAACCAATATGCCGGCCAACTGCCCGAGGCGATGCAGGGTCGACTTTACGTGGACCTGAGTGATCCCATCAACCCCGGTGAGACCGGCTGGCGCCTGACCGACGAGATCACCCTCAGTGCCGGACAGACTTATCGTCTCAGCGCCAAGTAAGCATGGCCAGCCCTGTCCCCTGCTACCACTGTGGTGAGCCGGTACCCGCCGGCTCTTCCTGGACCAGCCATATTCTTGCCGAGCCCAGAGCCATGTGCTGCCCGGGATGCCAAGCCGTTGCCGACGCTATCGTCGCCGGGGGGCTGGAAAGCTATTACCGCCATCGCACCGACAACGCTAGCAATCCAGAAGCCCTGCCCCGCGTGCTGCAGGATGAATTGGAACTGCTCGACCGCGCGGATGTGCAGCAACGCTACGTGCACAGCGAGGGTGACCTTCAGCAGATCCAGTTGCTGATCGAAGGTATCAGTTGCGCGGCCTGCGGCTGGCTGATCGAAAAACGGCTGATCCAGGTGCCGGGTGTCAGCCAGGCTACCCTGAATCTTGGCAATCACCGCCTGACATTAACCTGGAACCCAAGCATTACGCGGCTTTCCAGCCTGCTGGCGGAAATCAAACGTATTGGTTACGGTGCGCACCCGTTCGAAGCCGACAAGGCCAGCGAGCAGATTGCTGCGGAAAACCGCCGTTACCTCCGCCGTTTGGGCTTGGCTGGCTTGATGTTCATGCAGGTAATGATGGCCACCATGGCGCTGTATGAAGAGTTCAACCAGGACCTGACCGCGGACATGGCGATCATTCTGCGTTGGGTGAGCCTGGCGATGACCACCCCGGTAGTGCTCTACAGCTGCGCGCCCTTCTTCCAGGGTGCTTGGCGTGACCTGAACAACAAACGACTGAGCATGGATGTGTCCGTGTCGCTGGCTATCGGGGGAGCTTATCTGGCTGGCATCTGGGCGACGGTAACCAATACCGGGGAAATCTACTTCGACTCGGTGACCATGTTTGCATTTTTTCTGCTAGCCGGCCGCTACCTTGAGCGACGCGCCCGGCAGCGCACCGTCGAAAGCAGCGCCAAGCTGGTGAATCTGCTACCGCCCAGCGCCATGCGGGTGAACAGCGAGGGGCTGCCCGAACGCATCATGTTGGACGAAGTACGCCCCGGAGACCTGCTGGAGATCAAGCCTGGCGAAAGTATCCCGGCCGATGGCGAGATCGTCAGCGGCATCAGCAGCGTGGACGAATCGGCGCTGTCTGGCGAATACCTGCCATTGCCCAAACGCCCCGGCGACACCATTACAGCCGGCACACTGAACGTGGAAGGCCCGCTGCGCATCCGCGTCAACGCGATAGGCCAGGAAACCAGGCTGTCCGCCATTGTGCGGCTGCTAGAACGGGCGCAAAGCGACAAACCGCGTCTGGCACAGATCGCCGATCAGGTAGCACAGTATTTTCTGCTGACCGTTTTGAGCGCGGCGGTTATCGTTGGTGCCTTGTGGTGGTGGCTGGTCAACGGTGAAACGGCGTTCTGGATCGTCCTCGCGATGCTGGTCGCAACCTGCCCCTGCGCCCTGTCACTGGCCACTCCCACCGCCCTGACCACAGCTACCGGAAGCCTGCAGAAACTCGGCGTGCTGATTACCCGCGGGCATGTGCTGGAAGGCCTGACCAAGATTGATACGGTCATTCTCGATAAAACCGGCACGCTGACCGAGGGGCGCATGACCCTGGAGCGCATTGAGCCGCTGCCAGGTCATGATGGCGAACAGGCGCTACGCCTGGCGCAGATGCTCGAAGCCCGCTCGGAACACCCGATAGCACGCGCCTTTGGCCGCACCCTGGAGCAGGCCGACAGCGTAACCAGCCACCCCGGAAGCGGGCTGGAGGGCCAATGCCATGGGCAACTACTGCGGATCGGCAAGCCCGCATTTGTCGCCGCGTTAAGCGGCCAGCCAGCGCCCGCCCTACCAGACCAACCGGGCCAATGGTTGCTGTTAGGTGATGACCTTGGACCTATAGCCTGGTTTGTTCTGAACGACCGTTTGCGCAGCGATGCCGCCGAGCTGATCACCGGCCTGAACAAACGGGGGCTGCGGGTGATATTGCTCTCCGGCGACCATGAACAAGTGGTTCAACGGATGGCGAAACAGCTGGGCATTGAGCACGCCATCGGCAATGCCAGCCCCGCGGACAAGTTGGCCTACGTGCAGCAGCTGCAGAGCGAAGGCCACAACGTGCTGATGCTGGGTGATGGTGTCAACGATGTACCGGTACTAGCTAGTGCTAATATTTCCATCGCCATGGGCGAAGCATCCGACCTGGCCAAGACCAGCGCCGATGCCGTGTTACTCAGTAGCCAATTGAAAGTGCTACTGCAGGCGCTGAGTGGGGCCAAGCGCACGCGGCGGATCATGCTGCAGAATCTGTTCTGGGCCAGCGGTTACAACGCCGGCATTCTGCCACTGGCCGCTCTCGGCATGGTAACGCCCGCCTGGGCCGCTATTGGTATGTCAGCCAGCTCGTTGCTGGTCGTGCTCAATGCCCTACGTTTAACCCGGCTAGGGACCAGTGAGTCCGCCACCAAACGCGCCGCACCCATTTTTTCGGAGAGTTCGGCATGACGTTTTTGTACATTTTGGTGCCCATTGCCGTGGTTCTGGTGATTATCGCCATTTGGGTTTTCATCTGGGCGGTCGACAGCGGCCAATACGACGACCTGGATGGCCCCGCGCACAGCATTCTGTTTGACGACGAAGACCCCGCTCACATAGAGGCTCAGTCAGAACAAAAATCAGCGAAGCCGGATGAGAAAGAAAGCCTCAAAAAGCACTCCCCGGCAGACGACGAGCGGAGCAACCGGCCGTGAACGGCGAGCTACTTCCCCTGTTTCTCACCGCCCTGGCTCTCGGCCTGCTCGGCGGCGGGCATTGCATCGGCATGTGCGGCGGGCTGATGGGCGCGTTGACCATGGCCATCCCCGCAGAACAGCGCAAGGGCTGGCCGCTGTGGCGTATTCTGCTTGGTTATAACGCGGGCCGCATCGCCAGCTACAGTCTCGCTGGTGCGCTGCTCGGTAGCCTCGGCTGGCTTGCTCAAGACCTCGGATTGGGCATGTTTATGCGCATCCTGGCAGGCTTACTGATGATTGCCATGGGATTGTATCTGGCTAACTGGTGGTCGGGGCTAACGCGCATAGAGCAGCTCGGGCGGGGCCTATGGCGGCATATCGAGCCCCAGGCACGCAAGCTGTTGCCAGTCAAATCGCCCGGCCAGGCCGTTGCGCTGGGTGCGCTCTGGGGCTGGCTGCCTTGCGGGCTGGTGTATAGCACCCTGATATGGGCTAGCAGTCATGGCAATGCCAGCGTGTCTGCAGGGCTGATGCTGACCTTTGGCCTGGGCACGCTGCCGACGCTCATGGCCACAGGCCTCGCGGCACAAAAGATGATGTTTTGGCTACGCAAACGCAGCGTACGCATTTCCGCTGCGATTCTGGTTATCCTGTTTGGTGTGTGGACATTGCCGGGGCCGCACAAGGCCTGGTTGATGGGGCATGGCAGCCATGAAAGTTCAGTTTCCGCCCCCGCTGGCCATCAAAACCACTGAGTATTGCCAAGGGTAAGAATGGCAGAGACGGCATCCATGATGTACGCTTTACAATCGTTGTTGTATCGCTAGATTTAGCCAGGAAGCTGCCCATGACTACGCCCATCACTTTGCGCGCCGCTCTACCCGAAACCCATTGCAAAGACTGCAGCCTATCAGGCATGTGCTTGCCGTTAGCGTTACACAAAGAAGAGCTCGAAGCACTGGACAACATTGTCAAGCGTGGGCGGCCTGTCAAAAAGGGCGAGATGCTGTTTCGCCAGGGCGAACCCTTCGAGTCGATTTATGCTTTACGCTCTGGCGCGGTGAAAACCTTCAGCTTGTCGGATGACGGTGCAGAGCAGATCACCGGCTTTCATCTGGCCAGCGAATTGATTGGCCTGTCCGGCATGGATAGTGAGCGCTACCCAGTGTCCGCCGTGGCGCTAGAGACAACCTCGGTGTGCGAGATACCCTTCGAGCGGCTCGATGACCTGACCGCGACTATGCCGCAACTGCGCAAACAGGTCATGCGCCTGATGAGTAGGGAGATCCGCGAAGATCAGCAGATGATGCTGCTGCTGTCGAAGAAAACCGCCGATGAGCGTATCGCTACGTTGCTTATCAACCTGTCAGCCCGCTTCCGGGCACGCGGTTACTCGGCAAAGTGTTTCCGCTTGGCCATGTCACGCAACGAAATCGGTAATTACCTAGGTCTTGCTGTGGAAACCGTATCGCGAGTATTTACCCGCTTTCAGCAACAAGGCTTGATCGCTGCCGAAGGCAAACAGATCGATATTTTAGACCACATTGAACTCTGTGCCCTTGCCGGGGGCCAGAGTGACTGAACCAACACCATTGGAAGCCCGTAATGATATTTGACGAGTACAGCATCAAATCCCTGGTCCGCCCGATACCGAATTTTCCCAAGGCCGGGGTAACTTTCCGTGATATCACGCCGCTATATCAGTCGCCGCGCGCCATGCGCATGGTGGCGGACAGTCTTATCCAGCGTTACGTCGAATCACCGGTTACGCACATTGCCGCCATAGACGCACGCGGCTTTCTGCTCGGTGCGGTGCTCGCCTACGAATTGAACAAACCTCTGATATTGGTGCGCAAGGCCGGCAAGCTGCCCGCCGATGTGATCAGCGAAACCTACCGCAGTGAATACGGTGACTGTGTGGTACAGATGCACCGCGACGCTCTCAAGGGCGGCGAACAAGTGCTGCTGCTAGATGATCTGATCGCTACCGGCGGCACCTTTCTGGCAGCCGCCGGACTGGTCAAGCAACTGGGTGCCAAGGTCTATGAAGCGGCAGCCATTATCGACCTCCCCGACCTGGGTGGCTCGCGGAAGATGCAGGACGCGGATATTCCGACCTATACCCTGTGTGCCTTCGGGCTTGATGAGTAACTCTGCTTCACCTCCAACCCAAACGTTATCCTGAGCGCTTCTGCGCTCAGAGTGTGAGTACACATGAACACCAATACCCTTGAGATGTCTCGGCCCTGGCGTCAGCGGCTGGCCGAACGGCTGGAGCTACCGCGCGTTCAGTTTTTGGTGATGGCGCTGATTCTGATCAACGCTGTGATCCTTGGCCTGGAAACGTCATCCACCATGATGCAGCACTGGGGCGGCCTGCTGAAGCGGTTGGATCAGATCATCCTGGGGCTTTTCGTGATCGAGATAGGCCTGCGCTTTATTGCCCATGGCTGGCGATTGCTCAAGGACCCGTGGGGCCTGTTCGATACCCTTGTCATCGCCATTGCGCTGGTTCCGGCCAGCGGGCCGTTGGCGGTTCTGCGCGCGCTACGTGTATTGCGAATACTGCGGCTGGTGTCCATCGTGCCGAGCATGAAGATCGTCGTTCAATCCCTGCTGTCGGCGTTGCCGGGCATGGGCAGTATCGTCGCTTTATTGAGCCTGGTGTTCTACGTCGCCGCCGTCATCGCTACCCAGCTTTTCGGCCAGGCCTTCCCCGACTGGTTCGGCACCCTGGGAGCCAGCCTGTACACGCTATTCCAGATCATGACGCTGGAGAGTTGGTCGATGGGTATCGTGCGCCCGGTTATGGAGGTTTACCCCTTCGCCTGGCTGTACTTCGTGCCGTTCATCTTGATTGCCACGTTCATGATACTCAATCTGTTTATTGCGGTGATTGTTGACGCCATTCAGAATCAGCGGGAACGCATTGCAGCGGCCAAGGCGCTTAAATCCGGTATCGTTAGTGAGGTGCAAACAGAACACCATGCCAGCACCTTGTCGGGCGTACAGCAGGAACTGCTCTTGAAAGAAGTGCGTCAGCTACGGGAAGAGCTCGGCTCACTGCGTAACGAGCTGCGTGAGCGCTGAACCACTGATTGAAACCGGCACGCTGGCTTTTCGCCGCGCCTGCCTGGCATTAATTCTGGCCTCGTTGGTGGTCTTCGCCAACCTATATGCCATTCACCCGCTGCTGCCGCTGATCGCCGAGACCTTTCAGGTCACCAGCTTGCAAGCCAGCAGCATGTTTACCCTGACCAATCTGACCCTGGCTTGCTCGCTGCTGCTGCACGGGCCATTATCGGACGCGATCGGTCGTAAAGGCCCGTTGCTGACAGGCATCAGTGGCACACTGCTGCTCAATCTGGCCATGGCCCATACCACCGATTATACGCTGCTGCTATGGCTACGCGCGGCACTGGGTGTCTGCCTGGGGGTGTTGCCTGCTGTAGCAATTGCTTATCTCGGTGACAGTATGAGCCGCAAGGCCCTGGTGGCCGCAGTGGGACTTTATATTGCCGGAAACACACTGGGCGGCGCCGGCGGACGCCTTGTCGGCGGCTTTATTGGCGAACACCTTGGCCTGCAAGCGGTCTTTCTCGCCCTAGCCGGTTTTACCTTGATTGGCCTGATAGGCGTGACGTTACTACTGCCCCGCCCTGCCGGATTCTTGCCGCAGCGCTTGTCATTGGCCGGTAGCTTCAGGAACTTTGCCGATCATCTGGGCAACCGCCAATTGCTACCGGCATTTCTTCTCGGTGGATGCAACTTCATGGTATTCATCAACCTGTACACCTATCTGACTTTCCGCCTCAGCGCAGAACCCTGGCACCTGGGCGCAGGCGCACTGGGCCTGCTGTTTCTAACGTATCTGGCCGGCACCTTTTCCGCTGCGTTATCCGGGCGCCTGCAGCGCGGCGGCGGCTTGCCCGGCATGGCCATAGGCGTGCTGCTTTTGATCGGCGGCTGCCTGATGACATTATCCGGACAACTATGGCTGATCCTCGTCGGGTTGCTGTGCAACGCTTTCGGGTTCTTTCTTACCCATTCGCTGGCCAACGCCTGGATCAACCAACATGCACTGCACAGCAAAGCCAGTGCGTCCTCACTGTATTCAGTGTTTTACTATCTGGGCTCGGCGCTGGGCGTGTATTACCTAGAGCCTTTCTGGCGGCTAGCCGGTTGGCCCAGCGTGGTTGCAGGCAGCCTGTTGATTTTGTTAATCAACCTTGGGTTGATTTTCTACCTGCGCCGCAAAAGTGGCACGGCTTAGCCGGAGCGGGCCATCAGACCGTATTGCGAACCCTGCACCTAGACCGCAAGGGAAAGGTTGCTTATGATCCCCACAACAATAAAGACACCGTGATGCCTGCGCGTTTTACATGGTGCATTACCAAGGAACAGAACTCATGCTGGCACCCAGTCTGCCGCCCGACACCCGATTGCTGTTGATCGACGATCATCAGATTTATCTCGACGGCTTGAGCCTGACACTGCAGAACCTCTGCCAGGGAATAACACTTGATCACGCCCACAATGCCAGCGAAGCCGAGCATCACGCGAACACCCATACCTATGATCTGATTCTGCTCGATCTGCAGCTGCCTGACAGTAGCGGGCTGGCCCTGCTACAGAAGCTACACAAGATCGACTCACTAGTGCCGATTGCGGTACTGACCGCGAGCAACAGTGCCAGCGACCTGGATGCTGCCATGCAACTCGGCGCAGCTGGGTTCATTAGCAAGACCGCTGATGGTACAACCCTGCTCAATGCCGTTACGCGCTTGCTATTTGGCGAGCAAGTCGTGATCGGGAATGGCACCCAGCCATTGGACCGTCAAGCCGCCGCGCGTGAGATGGGGGTAACACCAAGACAGCTGGAAATTCTCGACCTCTTGTGTGAAGGCCTGCCCAACAAGGTCATTTGCCAGCGGCTCAATCTTTCGGAAGATACCGTCAAGACGCACCTCAAAGCCTTGTTCATCACCCTTAACTGCCACAATCGCACCGAATGCGTCGGCGTTGCGCGCAAGCTCGGGCTGATCAGTTTTTAGAGTACTGTTTCGGCCGCTAGCGGGTGCTGGGCTCTGCCAAAAACTGTTGGATCAGGCGCCTTAGCCGCGCCGGCAACACCGGCTTGTAGAGTAGCTCGATATCCGTCAGCCGCGTAGCTTCGACCAGTTCCTCGCTGGTATCGGCGGTAACTAACAACGCTGGCCCGCTGTATAAACCCCGCCCACGTAGGGCCTGGATCAACGCGATACCATCCAGGCTTCCCTCCAGCCGATAGTCACTAATCAGCAGATCGATGCGACCGGATTCGATGTTATCCAGCGCCTGCTCGGGCGTTTGATAGCAGCGTACTTCACACCCCCATTCGCGCAACACTGTTTCCATTGCCTCCTGGTTGATCAGATCGTTCTCTATTATCACCACCCGTCCACATAATCGGGCATGAGGATGTTCACGGGCGCTCGGCGCATCTTCGGTCCAGTCGGCCGAGGGTACCTCAATCCAGAACCGCGAACCTTGCCCTGGCGCAGACAGCAACCCAGAAGGATACTCAAGCAGATGCATCAACTGCCGGCAGATCGACAAACCAAGGCCGACGCCCTTTTCCAGCGTACGTGCTGGATTGTTCAGTTGCGTGAACTCCTCAAAGATGCGCTCTTGCTCCTGTGCACTCATGCCGCAGCCATTGTCCACTACCGACAGGCGTACCCGCTGTTCAACCCGGGTGACCTCAACACGCACGTCAGTTGCCTGGGCATGCAGCACGGCGTTATTGAGAAAATTGCGGATCAACCGCTCCAGCAGCAGCGGATCACTATGTACTGCGCTATGGTGTGGGCAGACCAGTTGTATCCGAATCCCTCTTTGCTCGGCGCTAGCTTCGAGCCCGGCCAGCACCCTGAGCAGCCAAGGATGCAGATTGAAGGTACTCAACTGCGGACGCACCATGCCCACGCTGAGCCGCGATATATCCAAAAGCGAATTGAGCATGGCCTGCAACAGTTGCGTGGAATCGCTCAACCGTTTGACTGTTAGTCGCGCTTGAGGGTCGGTCACCCGCTCATCCAGATGCTGGATAAATAGCGACATCGCATGTAACGGCTGGCGTAAGTCGTGACTAGCTGTGGCCAGAAAACGCGTTTTGCTCTGGCTTTCACGCTCAGCTCGGGCGCGGGCCGCCACCAGCAGCCGCTCGTTGAGATAAGCGCCACGCATCATGTATTCATAAATGTAGGCACCCAGGCTACCAATCAGATTGAAGCACACCAGAAACAAACCGCTGGAAATGAGCAAGCTGCGAGGACTGCCGATCAGGTATTCCGCCCCCAGATAGCACACGACGATGGTCCAGGAGCCCAACACCGCATGCCGCATGGGCAGCCCCAGTAGAAAGAAACCGGAAAGCAGCACCAGATACAAGCCATCATGGGTGACTGTGACGCCGATATTGGCAATACGACTGACAACAATGATCATTGTCACCATCAGGCCACTGAGCACATAACTTAAGATTGCGGCAGCAAAAGCGCGACGCGGTGGCACCTGCCCTGCCCGGTTGGCGTACCAGAGGGTAACGCACACCACGGCCAGAACCGCCAACCTCACGGCAATGGTGTAACGGTTGAGATAGTCAGGCAGGAAGGTCAAATCGACCCAGACAAACAGCAACATAAAGCTGATGCATGAGAACGCAACAACCGCGACCCGGCTACACATTTTGCCATGTAGATAGAGCTGGAAACCGGCCTCCAGGGCTCGGCTGAATCGCAGGTGGGTGAAGCTGCGCTGCTGAGCCAGCAACGCTGGCTCATCGATAGGTGGATTGATGGCAGGGCCGGGGGTCATGGCCAATTTCCTGTTGTTATTGGATGCATGATGGCGTTTTTATACCATCGGGCAATATAGGAACAATATTAAAAAATTAATCAGTTTAAAAACAACATTTTGCTTTGCCTTTTTACGACTATGCTTCAGCTAAGCCCTTTAATGTAAAGCTGCAGTAAGGTGATAATGTGATCGTTATTAGCCCACTACTAACGCAACACCACCAGCATGACCCGGCCGGGCCAGACCTGGAAAAGGGTCAGAGCCAGCCCCCCCAATCCAATCCTCCGCTAAACATTGCCGTCCTTGTGCCGCCGCAGAGCTTGCGCTGCAACATTATTCGCCCCACATTGGCCTACTTGGGCGTTGCCGGCAACGCTGCAGAAAATCTTTTGCTCGGCACACTGCTCACTATGGCCTGGTTACCTACAGACAAACATTGCTGTGATGGTATAGGTCCGTACGCTATCAGCGCCTCCGTGCATACCCGCCTGTGGGATGAGTACCTGGCGCTGCACCCCGACCTGGCGAGTCTGATCCGCGGTCTGGCTAGCCAACGCTGCTTTCTGCAAGATCCGCATGCCGAACTCGCCTATAACCTGGGCTATGCCACCGCTATAGCATGGATGCTTTATCAGCAACAGGCCGTGTGTTTGGACGACTGCGCCGACATGCCGGCGCTGGCTCAGGTCTGGCAGCTTGCCTATCCGCACCAAGGCGCCAGCGCGCGCGACTTCATCAGCAGTTGGAATATGACCCATGGCGATCAAGCCGTGATCTGCTCCTGATCAATACCCCACCATCAGGCTCCGGCAGTCTGGTTGACCTGTCGGTCAACCCCTCGCATGCTGCTATTTGCAATCGCCCTCGCCACCCAACGCCGGAGACACCCATGCCTCAAAACAATCAGGTCAATCGCCAGATCCTGCTCGCTTCGCGCCCCGTCGGCGCCCCGCGTAATGAGAACTTCAACCTGGTTGAAAGCCCCATCCCCAGACCTGAGCAGGGCCAGATGCTGCTGCGTGCGCTGTGGATGTCGCTGGATCCCTACATGCGTGGCCGGATGAGCGATGCCAAGTCCTACTCGGAACCGGTTCCGGTGGGCGGCGTCATGACCTGTGGCGCCGTATGCCGCGTGGAAGAATCGCACCTGAACGGATTCTCCAAGGGCGATCTGGTGATGTCCTACACCGCTGGCTGGCAGGACTATTCCCTCAGCAATGGCACTATGGTGTTCAAGCTCGACCCGAACATGAGCAATCCTTCCCAGGCGCTGGGCGTGCTCGGCATGCCCGGTTTCACCGGTTATATGGGCCTGCTGGATATCGGCCAACCGAAGCCGGGTGAGACCGTTGTGGTGGCCGCTGCAACCGGCCCGGTGGGCGCGGTGGTCGGCCAGGTGGCCAAGCTTAAGGGTTGTCGCGTGGTAGGCGTGGCAGGCGGCGCGAAAAAGTGCGCCTATGCAGTGAAAGAACTGGGGTTTGATGCCTGCCTGGATCACAAGCAGGATGACTTCGCTGAGCAACTGGCTGTAGCCTGTCCACAGGGTATCGACGTGTACTTTGAAAACGTCGGTGGCAAGGTCTTTGACGCGGTGATGCCACTGCTCAATCCGCATTCGCGCATTCCCGTATGCGGGCTGATCGCCCAATACAATGCCACCGAGTTACCACCCGGCCCGGATCGCCTGCCGCAGCTGATGCGCCTGCTGCTTAGCCAGCGTATACGCATGCAGGCGTTTATTATTTTCGATAATTACGGGCCGCACTATCCCGAGTTCCTCAAGGTCATGACGCCGTGGGTTGCTGAGGGCAAGGTCAAGGTCAAGGAAGATCAGGTCGATGGGCTGGAAAATGCGCCAGCCGCCTTCATGGGCCTGCTGGAAGGCAAGAACTTCGGTAAACTGGTAGTCAAGATCGCCGACAGTTGATCGGCACTTGGCGACAGCTCGGGGACTCTTTACCCTCGCCGCGCGCCGCTAGCCGCGCGCCTCTTGCCGTATCACCTTTACCGGGTCCCTGTTGCAGGACCCCTACCCGGAAAATGCCATGACCCCAGCCACTAAATTGCTCGACAAAGCCGGTATCGATTACCGGCTTCACCGCTATCAGCACGACCCCAAGGCCGAATCCTACGGCGGCGAAGCCGCCGACAAGCTCGACCTTAACCCAGCGCGCGTGTTCAAGACGCTGCTGGCCAGCACTGATGCCCATGAATTATTGGTGGCGATCGTGCCGGTCAATGGCATGCTCGACCTGAAGGCGCTGGCAACAGCAGCCAATGCCAAGCGAATCACCATGGCCGATCCTGCCGCTGCTCAGCGCAGCACCGGCTACCTGCTGGGTGGCATCAGCCCTCTTGGGCAGAAGAAATTCCTGCGTACCTTTATCGACAACAGCGCCCAACAATGGCCGACGCTGTATGTCAGCGGCGGCCGTCGCGGCCTGGAAATCGAATTGGCGCCAACTGATTTGGCTGACCAGACCCGTGGCGAGTTTGCTAGCATTAGCCGCTTGGACAAAACGACCCACTGAGGGTCAAAAACCATTACAACAAGGACCTCAGCGCCATGGCCCAGCATATTCTCGCTATTGACCAGGGCACGACGAGCAGCCGCGCTATCATTTTTGACGCCCAAGCCAGGCTCGTGGCCGTCTCGCAGACGGAATTCAAACAGTACTTCCCGCAGGATGGCTGGGTCGAACACGATGGTGAAGAAATCTGGTCGAGCACGCTTGAGGTATGCCGCGACGCGCTGAAACAAGCCCAGCTCACGGCCGACGATATCAACGCCATCGGCATCACCAATCAACGCGAAACGACACTGCTGTGGGATGCCGAAACTAGCGAACTGTTGCACCACGCCATTGTGTGGCAGGACCGGCGTACCGCTGACTACTGCAGCGAACTCAAGGCCGCTGGCCATGAAGCAATGGTCAGCGCCAACACCGGTCTATTGATCGATCCCTATTTCTCCGGCACCAAGCTGCGCTGGCTGTTGGACAACGTGGACGGTGCGCGCGAGCGCGCCGAACAAGGCAAACTGCGTTTTGGCACTGTTGACTGTTTTCTGCTCTGGCGGCTGACCGACGGCCAGGTACATCGCACCGATGCCAGCAATGCCTCACGCACGCTGATGTTTAATATTCACACGCAGCAGTGGGATAAGCAGATGCTTGAGTTATTGGATATCCCAACCAGCCTGCTGCCCGAAGTAATGGACTGCGCTGCCGCTTTTGGTAGCACCGCCCCCGAGATACTGGGCGCGGCCATACCCGTCGCCGGCATGGCCGGAGACCAGCAAGCTGCGTTGATCGGCCAAGCCTGCTTCGAGCCGGGCATGGTCAAGAGCACCTACGGCACCGGCTGTTTCATGGTTATGAATACCGGTGACACGCCCATCAGGTCCGAGCACCGGCTGCTGACCACCGTCGGGTACCGGCTGAATGGCAAGACCACTTTTGCCCTGGAAGGCAGCATTTTTGTAGCCGGTGCCGCCATCCAGTGGCTGCGCGACGGACTCAAGCTGATCCAGCATGCCGGTGAAACCGAAGCCATGGCGGAGCAAACCGGCGATCAGTGTGGTGTCTATCTGGTCCCAGCCTTTACTGGGCTTGGTGCGCCCTATTGGGATCCCGAGGCCCGCGGCGCGATCTTCGGCTTAACCCGTGATACCGGTATTGCCGAGATCGTCACTGCCGGCCTGCAGTCAGTGTGTTTCCAGACCCGCGATCTGCTTGACGCCATGACCGCCGATGGCGCCAACAGCACCGCCGCGCTGCGCGTCGATGGCGGCATGGTAGTGAATAATTGGGTGGTACAAGCGCTGGCCAATATTTTGGGGGTGCCCGTGGATCGCCCAGAGGTGACCGAAACCACCGCGCTGGGCGTGGCCTATCTAGCCGGGCTACATATTGGCTTATTCAAGGACCTTGAAGAGATCGCTCGCCATTGGCAGTGCGAACGCGCCTTCACTCCGGCGATGCCGGAGGCCAAGCGCAAACAGCTTTACACCGGCTGGCTGGACGCCGTCCGCCGCGTCAGGGACTAACCGCTTACCATCAGTAATGCTCAGCTACGCGGTTCATCACTGGCCTGAATGGGGAAGGTATCCACGCCAAGCGACTCATGCGGATCCAGCGGCGCATCGGCCAGGTCCACCGCCATGACGCCCTCTTCCCGTGCATCAGCAAACAGACTCCAGGCAGCAATGAACAGCGCTGCGATCATCGGACCGATGACAAAACCGTTCAAACCAAACAGCGAGAGTCCACCCAATGTAGAGATCAGCACCACATAGTCGGGTAACTTGAGATCCTTGCCAACCAACTGCGGGCGTAGGATATTGTCCGCCAGGCCAATCACAATGGCGCCAAAAGCGGTCAATACTGCGGCCTCCCAGAGTGCCCCAGTGGCCAGAAAGTAAATCGCCACCGGGCCCCAGATTAGCCCAGCGCCGACTGCAGGCAACAACGATAGCACCGCCATCAGCACACCCCAGAGCAAAGCACCCTGCAACCCCAACACCCAGAAAATAAAGCCACCCAACGCGCCCTGTACTGCTGCGACGGCGAGATTGCCTTTGACTGTGGCCTTGACCACCATGGTGAATTTGGTCAGCAAATGTTGCTTGTAAGACTCGCCCAGCGGGATCGCACGCTTGATGTGTCGAGACACGGTAGGCCCGTCCCGCAGCAGGAAAAACAGCAAATAGAGCATGATCGCGAAACTGATCAAAAAGCGGAACGTATCCTGACCGACGCTAAAAGCCTTGGTCGCTAAGAATTGGCTGGCCTGCTGCGCGCCCTCAGACAGTTGATCCTGGACGCTGGAAATATCCGTCAAACCAAAGCGCGCCAGCAAATCCTGAATGGGACCCGGCAGTGCAGTCATTATCTGCTCGAAATAGTCACCAAAATTGATGTTGCCCGACTCCATCCGCTCGTACAGCGCCGCACCCTGTTGTACCAGCGCACCGGTGAGGAATATGACTGGCAAAATCACTATCAGTAAAATCATTATCAACGTCACGAACGCCGCCAGACTGCGCCGCCCGCCCATCTTGGCCTCTACCCAGCGCTGCACCGGCTGGAAGATAATCGCCAGAATCGTGCCCCAGAACACCGCACTGTAAAATGGCAACAGCAAGAAAATGAAAGCGATGGACACCAGCACCAATAACAAGATAAAGCTTTTTTCTTCCATTCGAGCTTTCAGCATGATTCTTCCATAAACGTGGAGTCGAGGGGTCGCGGCACAGGGTCGGCACTATTATCAGATCACGAATGAACGCGCCTTTCCATCACTGCCTGTTACAAACGCTTCTACAGCAAAAGGCAACCCCGAAGCGCTCTTATAGACACCACTATTAACCAGGAAGTTGCACCAGCCGCCTTGAACCCCGCTGCACGGTACGTAGGGACTCTTAACCTGCGTACGCCATCAGCCGAACGAGCATCGAGCACTATTTTCAGGACAACCATACCGCTGTCGTCAGAAAACGATCCATCAAATTAAACAATTAACACGATTGACAACGATTATCATTTATTTTTAGAATCACGCCGCGCTAGGCCCCCTGCCCCATTTCCCCGCCAGGGTACGGTTCTAATAATTCATAAACCGATAATCAGGACAATGAGATGATGCCAACCTCACTCTTTCAACGCCAATACCTCCCTATTGCGGTAGCCGTTGCGTTACTGCCCGCCAGTAGCATGGCTCAGACAAAAGACGTTTTCCGCATGCCTTCGATGGAGGTCATAGGAACCGAACAGGACGCGATCTCGCGCCAGACGGGTGCGGTAGTTATCATTGATCGCGAAGAGATTGAACGCATTCAACCCACCTCAACCGAGGACGTATTGCGCCGGGTGCCTGGCGTCCACACCAAAACTGAGGAAGAGTCCGCGGTAGTCAGCAATATAGGTATTCGCGGTCTCTCCGCCAGCGAAGCCAAATCGCTGATTCTGGAAGATGGTGTACCGGTTGCACCAGGCCTGTTTATCGGCAATGACCGTTATTACAACCCACGTATTCAGCGGATGGAAGGCATTGAGGTGCTCAAGGGCTCCTCTTCCCTGCGCTATGGTCCGTCTACCATCGGTGGTGTGATCAACTATAAGACCAAGACTCCGGACGACGGCGTGTCTGTGTCCGGCCGCGTCGGTTCGTTCAACACCCGCGAAACAACCCTTGAAGCCGGTGGCCGCTCCCGCTCAGGTGACGCATTTGGCGGCCTGGTCGCCACCCATGCGCGCAGCGACGGCTTCATGGACAAAGACTATGAAATGACCGACCTGATGTTCAAGGCCGGTGTTGCCCTGAGTGACACCCAGAGCCTGGGCATGAAGTTTTCCTGGTATGAGAACGACGCCAATATCTCTTACCGCGGCATCTTCCTGGAAGATTACCGTGCTGGCCGTACCTATAACCCAGCGCCAGACGATTACTATCTGACCGATCGTAAAGCGTTTGACGTCAACCACGAGTGGCACCTCAATGATCGCGCCACCCTGCGCACGCTGGCCTACTGGAGCGAAGTGACCCGCGACTACTGGCGCTACAACGTTGATACCCCTGCATCCAACGCAGCCGGCCGCTGGGTCTACACCGATGACCTGACGGGCAACAACCGCTCTTTTGAACGTTTCGGGGTGGAAACTCGGTTATCTCTGGACCACGACCTGTTTGGCTTGATCAACGAAGCCGAATTCGGCCTGCGGCTGATGAAGGAAGAGTCTGATGACCGGCGCATTCGCGCCACGCGAGCTCAGGACCGCACCGGTATCAATGACCGGCATATCGAAGACACCGCAGAAAGCATTGCCGGCTATGTACAAAACCGGGTTGTCTTTACTGACCGTTTTGCGGTCACACCCGGTCTGCGTATCGAATCCTACAAGCAAGAGCGCAAGGTACTGACACAAAACAACGAATCAGCCGATACGACCAATACCGAGTTTCTGCCTGGCATTGGCGCGACCTACCAGTTGACCCCGGCGGCCCAGCTTTATGGCGGCGTTTACCGAGCATTCTCCCCCGCTTCCAACGGTGTTGCGCTGGACGGACTGACAGATCAGAAGCTGGATGGTGAGCGCTCCATTAACTACGAGCTGGGTGTTCGCGGCGCGTCGGGCCCTATGAGTTATGAAGTCACCGGTTTCTACATGGACTTCAAGAATCAGGTAATTACCGGCAACAGCGATCCCAATCTGTCGCAATCCAATGCCGGCAAAACACGGCACTATGGCCTGGAAGCTGCCCTTGGCTATGAACTGGGCATGGGTTTCAGCATCGATTCCAACGCCACTTGGGTTCCTGTATCAGAGTTCAAGACCGGTGAAAACAAGGGCAACCGGTTGCCCTACGCACCCAAGTACCTAGCCAACGTAGGCTTGGTGCATAACCATGGCAAGCTGACCAACGCACTCAATGCCCACTACCAGGGTGAGCAGTACGGCGACGCGAGCAATACCTCGGAAATCCCGGCCAACGCCGGAGGCGGCATCTGGGGTGGAAAAATGAGCTCATACACCGTCTATGACCTGACCAGCCAGTATCAGATCAATCCGAACCTGAGATTGCAGGGCGCGGTGAAGAACCTCACCGACAAGCGTTATATCACGGGTCTGCGTCAGGGTATTTACGTGGGACCTGAGCGCTCATTCGAGGTTGGATTCAACTACAAGTTCTAAGCACTATTGGAGGCGATAAAAAGCCTGCTTTGTGAGGTTGTGTAAAAACAGCCTCCAACACTGGCAAAGTAACCGCGACCTGGTTGGTGAGCAGGCTCGGCGTCCACCAGGTTGCCGAGCCTCGCTTTGCTTGCCGTCTTCAGCGCTCTACCTGGATAATTCCCTGCTGCAAGGCAATGGTCACCGCATGGGTTCGATTATGAGCGCCCAGTTTGTTCATTGTATTGTGCAGATGGCCCTTCACGGTTGCCTCACTAATGCTCAGCAACTGCGCCACGTGCCGGTTTGATCGGCCTTGAGCGACCCAATGCAATACCTGCCTCTCACGAATGGATAGGCTGGTGCGGCCCACCTGAGTGCGTAAATCAACCGTAACTTCCGCTGGAAGGCAGCGTCGCCCAGCTGCTAGCGCGCGCACGGTGCCGACCAGTTCCTTGTGTAAGTTATTTTTCAGCAGATGAGCACAGGCGCCCGCATTGATCGCCTGCTGTACTCGGGCTTCTTTACGGTCGCTGCTCAGGACTGCAATTTTTGCCTGGGGGAATTCGCTGACAATGCTATTGATTGCGTCAACAGTATGCACTACCGGCCTTTGCACGGTCATCAGTGTCACGTCGGGCTGCAGGTCTCGGAACAAGACGATGGCGTTACGGCCGCCACTGGTCTCGCCCACCAGTTCAATATCCGCATGGATGCTGATCACCGCTGCGATGCCAGCCCTCAGTAGCGGGTGGTCATCAATGATCATCAAGGTGATGGGCTTCCCGGCCTCGCTCATGCTGATACACCTCCTCCTGTGAGCTGAATTCAAGCACATCAGGCACGTATCAACATGAAAAAGAGCACACATTCTTTCGGTTTTGTAACGGGGTTAGCAACTTTCTAAACGCAGCATTCCCTGCGAAACACGTTGTCCGGCACAGAACACCCAGTTACCATGCCGCCCGCAGTAATGGCTCCTTCAGCAATAGGAATAGCAGTGCCATTTATCTACCTTATCGCTGGTGCGCTAGCCGCCCTTGCGTCGTTATCGATTACCGCCGCCCCACTCTCCTTTGACCAAGCCAAAACAGAACTACGCAGGCAGGTATTTCATGACCAGAATACCGCTGGCGATCTTTACTGTGGCTGTAATTGGCAATGGCAGGGCCGTTCTGGCGGGAGCATGGATCTGGCTTCCTGCGGTTACCAGATTCGCGCGCAGGCGGTGCGGGCCGAACGCCTGGAATGGGAACATGTGATGCCAGCCTGGGCGTTCGGGCACCAGCGTCAGTGCTGGCAACAGGGTGGCCGCAAAAACTGTATTCGTACCGATCCAGTGTTCCGTGCCATGGAGGCCGATATGCACAATTTGTGGCCTACGGTAGGTGAGGTGAACGCCGACCGCAGTAACTATAACTACGGCCAACTGACCAGCACACCCTACCGCTATGGTGCCTGTACCTCACGCGTTGATTTCAAGGAGCGTGTCGCCGAACCCCGTGACGAAGCAAAAGGCACAGTAGCCCGAATCCAGTTCTATATGCATGATCGCTACGGGTTAAGCATGTCCAGACAGCAGCAACAATTGCTGATGGCCTGGTATGGCCAATATCCGGTGACTGAACCCGAGCGCGTCCGCGACCAGCGTATTGCCGCAGTGATGGGGCACAGCAATCCATATGTAACGGGTAAACGCACTTGGACCCTCGGACAACGGCCTAGTGGAGAAGGTTTGCAGCAGTTGACTGCGCAACAACCCAGCGCGGTGAAGAACCGTACCCAGCCAGCCGACGCTACTGGCCCCATCATCGGCAATCGCAACAGCAAGGTATTTCACCTGCCACAAGGTTGCCCTAGCTATAGCCAGGTCGGTGAGCGCAACAGGGTGCTGTTTCAAACCGAGGATCAAGCGCAGACGCAGGGATATCGGAAAGCGGGGAACTGCCGGTAATTTTTCGCACGGAAATAAGTATAATGCACAGCAGCACCGGTAGCTTAACCCACCGTGCTGCTGCGAGTAAAAATCGCTATCAGGCTTTATCTATACCGTCTTTGACCGCCTTCTTAACGTCGCCTTTAAGATTCTGCGCCTTGCCCTTAATCTCTTGAGCCGCGCCTTCACCCTGAAGCTGCTCATTGCCGACTGATTTACCTACAGCTTGCTTGCCCTTGCCAACCACTTCATTGGCAGTGCCCTTGATCTTGTCTGTGGTGCTGGTCATGGTAGTACTCCTGCTAACGATCGGGATTCGACCGTACCCCTCTGAGACATCTTGCCGGGATTTCAGTTCAGCGGGTCCGCTGTCATCTTGATCGAAAAGCGTCGCGCAAGGCCGCAATATCGAACTTTTTCATCCCCAGAAATGCCTGGGTGATCCGCTCTCGCTGCTTAGGCGTGCCACTACGTATCATCTGTTCCAGTTCGGCAGGAACAATTTGCCAGGAGATACCGTACTTATCCTTGAGCCATCCACATTGTTCAGCCTCGGGTACCGCCGACAGCCTGTGCCAGTAGTAGTCGATCTCTTCCTGAGTATTGCAGTTGAGCATAAATGAAGTAGCTTCATTGAAGCCAAAGTCGTGTTCGAGTGCGCTATCCATGATGGCAAACCAGCTGCTCTCGAGCATGACGTCAGCATACATCACTGTGCCTTCCCTGTTCGGCGCCTGGCCGGCCGGGTAGCGATGCAACTCACCCAACCGCGCATTACGAAAGATGGACGCATAATAACCGCCGGCCTCCTCTGCCTTTCCACAGCGGCCACCTACAAATAACAGCGAAGGCACAATAGCTGGCCGCGGCTCGCCTTCGGAATCCCAGAGAGCCAGCTGCCAGCTCAAACCATATTTATCCTGCACCCAACCATAGGCTTTGCTGAACGGATACTCGTCTAAGGGCATCAGTACCTTCCCGCCCGCAGACAATGTTGCCCAGACATTCTCCAATGCCGCTTTCGCCGCCTGTCGCGGCGATGGACTGGCAAATTGCAGTGGGTCAAAGTTGACGATAAAGGAAATGGATGGATTGAACTGAAAGTACGGCCCGGCGCTGATAGCGGCAAACCGCTGCCCCCACAATTGCAACGAGACTAGCTCGCAATCGCCTGACGGCGTGCCATGCAGTGTGGTTACAGCCAGCACCGCTGACTCTGGGAACAAGCTCGCATAGAACTCGCTGGCTTCCTTGGCCTGGGTATCAAACCAGAGGTGCGGAACAATCCGTTGAGTAATAGCTGTCATGCTGGTGACCTCCAAAATGAATGGTGATATCCGTAGTCGCACAGCAGCGCCTGAAATCGACAGCCACTGGTAGCAGCCCGCTAAACATGGTGCATAACCCCGATTCTTGCCAACCCAACAATGGATCCCCGCGTTCGCGAGGATGACGATGGCGGCGGAGTACAGAGTGCGTGTTTGAGCGTCGCAGCGTATCCAAAACCGAGTCAATCCCGCCCCACACCCGTCAACGCCGCCCCTCATCCCTCATTCCCGCCCAATACCTCGTCATTCCCGCCGCCACCTCGTCATTCCCGCGCAGGCGGGAATCCATTTTGACCTTGGCCACAACC
>NZ_AROI01000020.1 GCF_000410875.1 Halopseudomonas pelagia CL-AP6 | reverse complement strand
TAACCTTCTAATCTGTCAAGCATTTTTGTGAGACCTTAGATCATCACAACCCTGCTTGGCTGGCCCCGAGAACAATCTCTTTCTCGTGACCGGGAGGCGCATTCTACAGGAGCCAAAACCCCTGTCAACCGCTTCCTTGAAACTTCTCTGACCGAAGTCAGAAGACTGAGAAAGCGTTGTTGCCGGCCTTCCCAGTGAGCGGCGTATTCTACGCTGCTCGCCTGCCCTGTCAACCCCTAAATTATCGCTAACTTATTGATTGTAAAGCGCTTTATGCAAAGCGTCCCGACTGGGCAGACGCGCATTATAGGGGCTGAGAAAAAACCGTCAAGGGTTAATGACAGATTTAAGACAATAAAAAGCCCGGCGCCCGTTTTAGCGGGCGCCGGGCCAGGAACACCCTACTATACGGACAGGTAACGACTGATATGCGCCCTATCGATCTGATCACCGCTGGCCTCGTGCACAATATGCCCTTTGTCGATGACCAGCATGCGATCGGAGACCGCCAGCGCGAAGCTGAGCACCTGCTCTGAGACCACAATGCTGATCTTGCGCAATTGCTTGATTTCGTTCAGCGTCGTCGCCAGCTGCTTGATGATCGAGGGCTGAATACCTTCGGTAGGCTCATCCAGTAACAGTATCTTAGGATCGGCAGCCAGCGCCCGACCGATCGCCAACTGTTGTTGCTGGCCACCCGACAGGTTACCCGCCTTGCGGTGGCGCATTTCCAGGAGCACTGGAAACAGCTCATAGATGTCATCCGGCACCTTCTTGCGCCCTGAGGCCTCCAGCCCGGCCATGATGTTCTCTTCCACCGTCAGCGTCGGGAACACCATGCGCCCCTGCGGCACGTAGGCAATCCCGCTCGCTACCCGCTGGTAGGACTGAGCTTTACTCAGCTCCTTGCCGTTAAAGGTGATCTGGCCGCTGCTGCTCGGATGCATGCCAATCAGTGATTTGAACAAGGTCGTCTTGCCCATGCCATTGCGACCCATGATCGCCACCGTTTCATTGGCGCCGACATCCAGCGAGATACCATGGATGACTTCGCTCATGCCATAACTTACCCGCAGATCGCGAACCGTCAGCATAATTGCCCCCTTATATTAGTGGCCAAGGTACACCTCGATGACCTTCTCGTTATTCTGAATGTCTTCCATCTTGCCCTCAGCCAGTAGCTTGCCCTGATGCAGCACGGTGACTTTGTTGGCGATGTCCTTGACGAAGTCCATGTCATGCTCAATGACGATTACCGAGCGGTTCTTGCTGATACGCCGCAATAGATCGGCGGTCGCCTCGCGCTCTGAGACGCTCATCCCTGCCACCGGCTCATCCAGCATCAACAGCTCCGGATCCTGGATCAGCAACATGCCGATCTCCAGCCATTGCTTCTGCCCGTGACTGAGGAGCCCCGCACTGGTTTCCAGCTTGTCCGACAGGAAGATTTCACCCGCCACTTCCTTAACCCGCTCGGTAACTTGCTCGGTAACTTTAAAGAACAGGCTGCCGAACACCGTTCTCCCGCCCGGATAGGACAACTGCAGGTTTTCCCGCACGGTAAGATTTTCATAGATCGAGGGTGTCTGGAATTTGCGCCCTACGCCCGCCTTAACGATCTGGTTCTCGGCCAACTTGGTCAGCTCGGTATCCTTGAACATGATGGAACCGGACGAGGCCCGCGTTTTGCCACAGATCAGGTCCAACAGGGTGGTCTTGCCCGCACCATTGGGCCCGATCACCACTCGCACCTCGTCCCGCTCAACATACAGGTTGAGACCGTCCACGGCTTTGAAACCATCGAAGGATACGGTCAGATCCTCGATCGACAGCAGTATCGGCGACGTCATGACTGCACCTCCTGAGCGCTAGCGGTTGCACTAGGCTTCTTGCGGTTCCGGCCCAATAACCTGGAAAGGTGCGGCTGGACGTAATCGGCATAAATGCCGGCCAGACCTTGAGGAAACAGCAGCACCACACCAATAAACAACGCCCCCATAAACACAATCCACAATTGCGGGAAGGTTTCCGAGAGCATGGTCTTGGCCAGGTTGACCAGCAGCGCGCCGTAGACCGCACCGATCAATGACAGCCGCCCACCGACCGCACAGAAGATCACCATCTCGATCGACGCAACAGTGCCGACAAAGGACGGCGACATAAAACCCACCTGCAGCGCGAACATGGCGCCGCCAATAGCGGAAAACACCCCCGCCAACGCAAACACGAAGATCTTGATGTTGGCCACGTCATAGCCGGAGAAACGTACGCGGTCTTCCTGGTCGCGCATGGCAATCAGCAGCTTGCCGAAACGGCTATTGAGCACAAACTGACCGACCAACAAACAAATGATCAGCGCGACGCAACAGACAAAGTAGAGAATGTAACGGGCACTGTCAGTGCGAATATCCCAACCCAGCAGAGTACGTAGGTCGGTGATGCCGTTGATGCCCCCGGTGTAGCCCTGCTGACCGATGATCAGGATGGTCGCAATCGAAGCAATCGCCTGGGTGATGATAGCGAAATACACCCCACCTACGCGGCGCTTGAACATCGCAAAACCGATAAAGAACGCCACCACTGCCGGTACGGTCAAAATCAATACGATGGTCAGAAACAGGCTATTGAACGGCATCCACATCGTTGGCAGTTCGGTGATCTGGTTCCAGTCCATAAAATCCGGAATACCGGGGGTACTCTGGATCGAGGTGAACTCTGGGGCTGAAGACTCCAGCTTGAGAAACATCGCCATGCAGTAACCGCCGAGCCCGAAAAAGATTCCCTGGCCCAGACTCAGAATGCCGCCATAACCCCAACACAACACCAGCCCCACTGCGACAAAGGCGTAGGTCAGATACTTGCCCAGCAGGTTGAGGCGGAAAATATCCAGCGTCAAAGGCAGTATCACCATCAACAGCACGGCCAGCGCCAGCAGCTGCAGCAGGCGCTGCCCTCCCCCGAATGCTGCTATCCATCTGTGCATATCAATAACCTCCAGCCGGCACGCCGATTAACGGCGCACCTTGCTTGCAAATAGTCCCTGAGGACGAACCATCAGAATGCCGACCACAACCGTGAGGGTGATGACTTTGGCCATGGAACCGCTGAGGAAGAACTCCAGTATCGATTGCGATTGGGCGATACCGAACGCCGAGACCACAGTGCCGAGAATACTGGCGGCGCCGCCGAACACCACGACCAGAAAGGTATCGACGATATAGAGAGAGCCAGTAGTCGGTCCGGTGGACGCGATGGTGGTAAAAGCTGCGCCGGCCACACCGGCAATACCGCAGCCCAGCGCGAAGGTGAAACGGTCAACCCGCTGGGTATTAATACCCGCAGCATTGGCCATGGCGCGGTTCTGTGTGGTGGCGCGCACCTTGATGCCCCAGCGCGACTTGTACAGCAGGATCACCACACCGAGGGTGATAAAAAAGGTCACGCCCATGACGAACATGCCGTTCATTGGGATATCGATAATGTCGGTAGGTGCCCAGGAACCCATCAACCAGCTAGGTAGACTGACACTCACTTCACGCGGCCCAAAGCCGGAACGGAAGGCCTGCTGCATGATAAGGCCCAGCCCCCAGGTGGCGAGCAGAGTGTCCAACGGGCGGTTGTACAGCAGCCTGATCATGAATCGCTCGACCAGGTAGCCTAAAATGAAAGTGCCGGTAAAGGCCGCCAGTATCGCGATCGGGAAATAAACATGCTCCATCCATGGCCAGATTTTGGTGCCCAGCTCCGATACCAGCCAAGTAATGTAAGCCCCTAAGGTTAGAAACTCGCCGTGGGCCATGTTAATCACACCCATCTGCCCGAAAATAATCGCTAGCCCCAGCGCCATCAGCAGGAAGACGCAGAACAGGCTAAGCCCACTGAATCCCTGCATGACAAAAATGGCCGTCAACTCCTGCGTGGAAAATCCGCCCATGATCGCTCTCCTTGACTCAGAACGATGCGGTCAGCAATGACCGCATCGGTTGTGTTTACGCTAACAGGAGCGACTTATTGATAACCTTCGGGGAAGGGGTTCGGTTCGATCAGATCAGACTCGTAAACCACCTTGGCCTGGCCATCGGCCTGCCATTGACCAACGCGCAGCTTGCTCCATAGGTGATTGTTGCCATGGATCTTCACGTAGCCTTCAGGGGCACTGGTCAGCTCGATATCCGGTGACGCAGCCGATACGGCATCGACATCAAAGCTGCCAGCCTTCTCAACCGCCGCTTTCCACAACCAGGGGCCGAGGTAGGCGGCCTGAGTCACGTCGCCGATTACACTGTCTTCACCCCAGCGCGCCTTGAACGCCTTGACGAACTCGGCGTTGTTGTCGTTTTCCAGCGACTGGAAGTACTTCATGGACGAGTAGAAACCCACCATGTTCTCGCCACCGATGCCCAGCACTTCGTCTTCGGTTACCGAGATGGTCATGATGGTCTGACGGTCTGCGGTAATACCGGCAGCGTTCAGCTGTTTCCACCAAGCGACGTTGGAGCCACCGACGATGCTGGAGTACACAACATCAGGCTTGCGCAGACGAATCTTGTTGATCAGCGAGCCAAAGTTGGTGTTGCCCAGCGGGTAGTATTCTTCCCCTACCACGGTGCCACCCAACACGTTTTCAATATGCTTGCGAGCAATCTTGTTCGAGGTGCGTGGCCAGATGTAGTCCGAGCCCACTAGATAGAAAGTCTTGGCGTCCTTTTCCTTGGCGATCCAGTCCAGGCCAGCAAGAATCTGTTGCGTGGCTTCCTGGCCGGTGTAGATCACGTTTTTCGACTGTTCAAGCCCTTCATAGAAGGTTGGGTAGTAGAGCATGCCATTTTCTTTCTCGAACACCGGCAACACAGCCTTGCGCGAGGCGGAAGTCCAGCAACCGAATACCGCAGCGACCTTGTCCTGGGTCAACAGCTTGCGGGATTTTTCGGCGAAGGTCGGCCAATCGCTGGCGCCATCTTCCTGAACGATTTCGATCTGCCGACCGAGCACACCACCCATCGCGTTGATCTGCTCGATGGCCAGCATCTCTGCCTCAACCGAACCGGTTTCACTGATGGCCATGGTGCCCGTGATGGAATGCAGGATGCCGACCTTGACGGTGTCATCGGTCACGGCCAGGCCGGTGGTATTGACCTGACCGGTAGGAAAGTCTGCCGCACCGGCCAGCCCGGTAAAGCCCAAACCAGAGCCCAGCGCCAGCGCCAACACATGGCGCTTCCAGGCGGGCATCTTGCGTATTGATTCATGCATAGGGTGGTTCTCCTTGATGTGGGTAAAACCGACTAGCGAACCCATCTCCCCAGTCCGCCGGCCTGTCACTAGACCCCAGAGCAACCCTTGTGCCATCAAAGCCAAAAGTCCGTAAAAGAATTACATTTTTTAATTAAGTTTATGTTTATCAATGGCCTGCAATTGCTCTTCGCGAATGACAGGGCGGCTCCTCATCCTTTGAGCGTGCCAGACCGCCCGCACCGATCTGACAATGCCATGACATTGTCAGACTCAATCTGGTGACATTGTCACAACCGCTTGCATGGCAAACCTGACAATAACTGACGTTCAAAGCATAACAGACTGTTTAATAACGATTTTTACCATGCATGACAAAGCTGGCACGGCATCTGCTGTGGTCTGTGCACTGGCCTTAGCTGGCCTTAAGCGCCATCACCTACACAGAGGATTCATCGTCATGGCTGAGACATTGATCAAGATCGATCTGAACAAGAGCCCCAAGGAACACGACATCATCCACAACCGCTGGCACCCGGACGTTCCCATGGTCGCCACAGTGAAGCCGGGTGATGACTTCATCATTGAGTGCATGGACTGGACCGGCGGCCAGATCGAGAACAATGACAGTGCTGACGATGTACGCGACGTGGATCTGAGCAAGGTGCACTATCTGAGCGGTCCAGTCGCCGTTGAGGGTGCCGAGCCAGGCGACCTGATGGTGGTCGACATTCTCGATATCGGTGCCTTTGCCGACCAGATGTGGGGCTTTAACGGCGTATTCGCCAAGGAAAACGGCGGCGGCTTCCTCACCGAGCATTACCCCGAAGCACGCAAGACCATCTGGGACTTCAACGGCATTTACACCAAGTCCCGACACATCCCAGGTGTCGAGTTTATAGGCCTGATGCACCCCGGCCTGATTGGTTGCCTGCCGTCGCAGGAGCTGCTGGACGAATGGAACAAGCGCGAGCAGGCGCTGATTGATACCGACCCAGATCGCGTACCCGGCCTGGCCAACCCGCCCTACGCACCGACCGCCCACGTAGGCCGGGCCACCGGCGATGTGGCAGCGAAGATTGCCAACGAAGGCGCGCGCACCGTGCCGCCCCGCGAGCACGGCGGCAACTGTGACATCAAAGACCTGACCAAAGGCTCCCGGGTGTTCTTCCCGGTCTATGTGAAAGGTGGCGGCCTGTCGATGGGCGACCTGCACTTCTCCCAGGGTGACGGCGAAATCACCTTCTGCGGCGCGATCGAGATGGCTGGCTGGATTCATATCCGCGTCAACCTGATCAAAGACGGCGTGAAAAAGTATGGCGTGAAGAACCCGATCTTTCAGCCCAGCGACATGGCGCCGAGCTACAAAAAACACCTGATCTTCGAAGGTATTTCGGTTGACGAAAACGGCAAGCAGCACTACCTCGATGCGCATGTTGCCTACCGCCAGGCGTGCCTGAATGCAATCGAGTACCTGAAGAAATTCGGCTTCAGCGGAGCCCAGGCCTACTCCCTGCTCGGCACCGCGCCGGTACAAGGGCATATCAGCGGCATTGTCGATGTGCCCAACGTCTGCGCCACCCTGTGGATTCCCACTGAAATTTTCGATTTTGACATCATGCCCAACGCCGACGGCCCGACCATCTCGGTCAACAGCCCGGAAGTGCCCACGTCCAAGTGGAATAAATAGCACTACTACGTCGCCGCGGCCTTTTTGGTGCGGCGACTTTACCCAGGACGCACCCACAGGGAGCACGATATGCCCTTATACGATTTTGATTGTCCGCAATGCGGCGCCTTCGAGGCGTTGCTGCCCAGCGCCGAACGTAACCTGCCACGCAACTGCCCAGCCTGTGGCCAGGCCATGCAGCGCCTGATCAGCGCCCCGCGCTTGCAGGTCCTCAGCTCGCAGCAACGCCATGCGCATGAGACCAACGAGCGCAGTGCTCATCAGCCCAAGGTCAGCCACGGGCACAGTTGTTGCAGCTCTGGGAGCTGCACACACAAACCCCGTGAGGACGGAAAGCCACCCGCCCTCAAGCAACAAAGCGGTCCGCGTCGTCCATGGATGATCAGCCACTGAATTCGGCTCTCCGAGTTCAGTGTATTAACCAGACGCAGACCCCGGGAGCCAGCTATACCCGCGCCAAGGAGTCTGCCTACCGTGATAACCCTACCTGATCGGACATCCCAGCAGATGAAGCGTGAATTGGTCGTTATTCTGGAAATGGCCAAGCTGTTGGAGAAGCCGCTGGACGCCCCGCGCACCATACAGGGGATTTTGCGGCTACTAGCGCAGCTGTATGGCCTGAACTGCGGCAGGGTCAGCTTGCCCGTCCCTGCCAGCAACACCCTGGAAGTGCGCTACTCCTACGGACTCGCCCCGGAAGATCTGAAGGCCGGACGTTTTACCCTGAACATCAACCAGGGCGTCACCGGCTACGTGATGCGTACGGGTTCGATCGGCCTGGTGCCGGATGTCAGTAAAGAGCCACTGTTTATTTACCGCGTTGCCGAACTGTCCAACCATACCGGCGGACGTATGACCTTTATCGCCGTGCCTATACTTGAGTCTGGCACCCCCATCGGCGTGCTCTCGGTGCAGCGCGAAGGGTTGCATGAGCGCCCCTTTGATGACGATATCAGCCTGCTGCGCATCGCCGCATCGATGATCGGTCAGGTACTACGTATTCACCAGTTTGTGGTCGATCAGACCGCACATCTGGTCAAGGAGAACCAGCACCTCAGACACAGTATCGCCGTCGAGGCGATGCTCAAGCAGAGTCTGGCGCATGGCATTCTGGGTACCAGCCCGGCACTGATGGACGCCGTACGTTCGACCATTCAGGTCGCCCGCAGCGATGCACCGGTGATGCTGCTCGGCGAATCCGGTACCGGCAAGGAAAAATTCGCGCGCATGACTCACCAGCAGAGCGATCGACGCGAAAAGCCGTTCATCTGTATCAACTGCGCGGCGATTCCTGCAGAGCTGCTTGAGTCCGAGCTATTCGGCCACGCCAAGGGCGCCTTTACCGGGGCGTCACAAGCCAAGCAGGGCAAGATCGTGCAGGCCGATGGCGGCACGCTGTTCCTGGATGAGATCGGCGACATGCCGCTGGCCCTGCAGGCTAAATTGTTACGCGTACTACAGGAAAAGAAAGTCGACCCAGTGGGTAGTGACCACGCCATTTCGGTGGACTTTCGCGTCATCACCGCGACCCACGTTAACCTGCAGGAGTCGGTCAATCAGGGCCGCTTCCGGTTGGACCTGTTCTATCGCCTGCATGTAGTACCCGTGCACTTGCCACCGCTGCGCGAGCGCCAGGACGATATCCGCCAGTTGGCCCTGCACTTTCTCAACGAACTTAATCATCACTATGAGCGCAACTGGAGCCTGGAGGGCGACGCCTTTGAAATACTCGAACACTTCGACTGGCCGGGCAACATCCGCCAGTTGCAAAACGTACTGGAACGCACGGCACTGACCAGCGATGCCGATTCGCTCAGTGGCGAGAAGATAAAACGCAGCCTGGCCTCGGAAAGCTCGATCAACCTGCCGCAGCACATTCACCAGGAAAAAGGCGCCAGCGCTCCCTCAGCGCCATTGGCCAACCGCTCGCACAACGGCACCGGCCAACGACCCTACGGCCGCTCATACAACTGGGTCAATCAGGGCGAAGCAGCGCATATCCGCGCCATGCTGGTCGACACCAACAATAACCAGTCCGAGGCGGCCAGACGCCTGAATATCAGTCTCAGACAACTACGCTACCGGGTCAGCAAACTGGGTATCGACCTGCACTGACCCGCCACTCAATCAAGCAAACGGAGAAAGACCCATGCGTCATGGAGATATATCAAGCAGTCCAGATACTGTCGGTGTTGCTGTGGTCAATTACAAGATGCCACGCCTGCATACCCGCGATGACGTACTGGCCAACGCGCGCAATATCGCTGAGATGATCATCGGCATGAAACAGGGCCTGCCGGGCATGGACCTGGTGGTGTTTCCGGAGTACAGCACCATGGGCATCATGTACAACCACGACGAAATGATGGCCACCGCCGCGACTATCCCCGGCGATGAAACGCGCATCTTCAGCGAGGCCTGCAAGCAGGCGAAAACCTGGGGCATCTTCTCGCTGACTGGCGAACAGCACGAAGAACATCCGCACAAGGCGCCCTACAACACCTTGGTACTGATCAACGATCAGGGCGAGATCGTGCAGAAATACCGCAAATGCATACCCTGGTGCCCGATAGAAGGCTGGTATCCCGGCGACCGCACTTACGTATCCGATGGCCCCAAAGGCATGAAGATCAGCCTGATCATCTGTGACGATGGCAACTACCCGGAAATCTGGCGCGACTGCGCGATGAAGGGAGCCGAACTGATCGTTCGTTGCCAGGGCTATATGTACCCGGCCAAAGAGCAGCAGGTGATGATGGCCAAGAGCATGGCCTGGGCCAACAACTGCTACGTCGCGGTAGCCAATGCTAGCGGCTTCGATGGCGTTTACTCGTATTTCGGCCACTCGGCGATCATTGGCTTCGATGGTCGCACGCTGGGTGAATGCGGCGAAGAGGATATGGGCATCCAGTATGCACAGCTTTCGGTATCGCAGATCCGTGACGCACGCGCCAACGACCAGTCACAAAATCACCTGTTCAAACTGCTGCACCGCGGCTACACCGGCGTTTACAACTCCGGCGACGGCGATCGCGGCGTGGCCGATTGCCCGTTTGATTTTTACCGCACCTGGGTACTGGACGCGGAAAAGGCGCGTGACGAGGTGGAGAAAATGACCCGCAGCACCATCGGCGTCAAGGACTGCCCAGTCGGCGAGCTGCCTCACCCTGGCAAAGACAAGGAAGCTGGCGCCTGACGCCGCTGACGGAAATCAAACATGCCGTTTATCAATGAGGTACTGGAGCACAACCAATGCACCGGCGGCAGCACGCCGCCCATGCGTCAATCGCGCTTTCAATTCGACCTGGACAAGGTCATGCAACTGCTGCGCTCGCGCATCGCCGGTCAGGGCGCCGCGCTGGATGCGATAGCTGCGAGCCTGGCGTTGACCAAGGCCGAGCTGGGCGATCCGCGCAAGCCATTGGCAGTCATGCTGTTGATGGGGCCCACAGGTGTCGGTAAGACCGAAACCGTGCGCCTGTTGGCCGAGGCGATTCACGGCCGCGCCGACGCTCTGTGCCGCATCGACATGAACACGCTGGCCCAGGAGCATTACGCCGCCTCTTTGACCGGCGCCCCGCCGGGTTATGTCGGCAGCAAGGAGGGCAACACCCTGTTTGACCGCGCAGCCATCGAAGGTAGCTACGGCAAACCTGGCATCGTGTTGTTCGACGAGCTGGAAAAGGCCAGCGAGCCGGTGATTCGCGCATTGATGAATATCTTCGACAACGGCCAACTGCGTCTGAGCTCTGGCACGAGTACGCTGGACTTTCGCAACAGCCTGATTTTCATGACCAGCAATGTCGGTGCCCAGGCACTCTGGGCCTGGCAACAGCGTCAGCAGCAAGGCTGGCGACGCTGGTTACCAGAGGGTTGGCGAGTTCGACAGGAACAAAAACATCAGCAACAGGCACTGGAAAAAGCCTTTGCGCCGGAATTCCTCAACCGCATCGATCAGCAACTGATTTACCAACGCTTGGGCGATGATCAGATCATTCTGCTGGTCGAACTGGCGCTGGAGCGACTCAATAACAGATTGGCCCGGCATCAGGTACAACTGGTCGCCGAGCAGGCACTCAAAACCTGGCTCGGTCAGCAGGGCTTCGACCGGCGCTATGGAGCAAGGGCTATGGCCCGCAGCTTTCGCCAGTATCTGGAGCCGGAGGTAGCTCGCACACTGCTGGCAACCCTTGGTCGGCCACCAGGCTGTCTGCTGATAGCAGACCTGGATGCGCAACAGAACGTCAGGGTGACACTCAAAGGTCCAGACGACTGACACAAAAAACCCCGCCGAAGCAGGGTTTTTCAATTACCGGCTGATCAGATGCAGTCTTCGACTGACTTCAGCGGGTAATGGGCCGGGTACGGCAGGGTAGCCACACCGGAATCGATAGCTGCTCGGGCAACTGCTGCAGGTACTTCTTCGATCAGGCGCACGTCCATGGGCTTGGGAATGATGTACTCACGACCAAATTCCAGGGGAATACCACCGTAGGCCGCAGAAACGTACTCCGGCACTGGCTCCTTGGCCAGCTTGCGGATCGCATGCACAGCAGCAATCTTCATCTCTTCGTTAATGCGCGTGGCGCGAACGTCCAGTGCACCGCGGAAGATGAAAGGAAAGCCCAATACGTTGTTGACCTGGTTCGGGTAGTCGGAACGGCCAGTCGCCATGATCACGTCAGGGCGTGCAGCATGCGCCAGCTTAGGATCGATCTCAGGATCAGGGTTGGAGCAAGCGAAGACGATGGGGTTTTCCGCCATCAGCTTGAGTTCGGCAGGTTGCAGCAGGTTGGCGCCGGAAAGACCGACAAATACATCAGCACCTTTCATCGCATCAGTAAGGGTACGCTTGTCGGTTTCACTCGCGAAGATAGCCTTATATTCGTTCAGGTCATCCCGGCCAGAGTGGATCACACCCTTGCGGTCGATCATGGAAATGTTCTCGACTTTGCAGCCCATGCTGACCAACAACTTCATGCAGGCGATCGCAGCAGCGCCAGCGCCCAGACACACGATCTTGGCATCTTCCAGCGTCTTGTCGACCAGTTCCAGTGCGTTGATCATTGCCGCAGCGGTAACAATGGCAGTACCGTGCTGATCGTCGTGGAATACCGGGATGTTGCACTGCTCGATCAGCGCGCGCTCAATCTCAAAGCACTCAGGCGCCTTGATATCCTCCAGGTTAATACCACCGAAGGTGCAGGAGATACGCTTAACGGTATCGATAAAGGCTTGCGGGCTTTCCGATTCGACTTCGATATCGAACACGTCGATACCGGCAAAACGCTTGAACAGCACGCCCTTGCCTTCCATGACCGGCTTGCTTGCCAACGGACCCAGGTTACCCAGGCCGAGGATCGCGGTACCGTCGGAAATCACTGCGACCAGATTACCCTTGCCGGTGTATTTGTAGGCATTGAGAGGGTCCTTGGCGATTTCACGCACTGGCTCGGCAACGCCAGGACTGTAGGCCAGAGCCAGGTCACGTGCAGTGGCAGTAGGCTTGGTCAGCTCAACGCTCAGCTTGCCCGGACGCGGGTTGGCATGATAATCGAGTGCATCGGTTCTCAAATCAGACATATTCAGTTTTCCGGTCAAGTTGCTTGTGCGGGCGAGTGAGAATACAGAAAAGCGCCAATACGAACAAGATCATTCATAAGATCAATGTCAAGGACATTATCTTACAACTTTGAGCCACTGGCCGGCCTGAGGCTGGCCTTCGGGCCACTGGGCATTGAGCAAACGCAGGCGAGCTTCGGCCTCAGCGCCCAAGGGACTGCCCTTGGCCAGTTTAGCGTAGGTATCGCCTTGACGCGCCCGTACCAGCCTGATCCGCAATGGCTCGGCGTTCTTTTTGTCCGCCGCGGTCAGGGGCCGGAAGCTGCGGATGGTCTGGACGAATTGCTCGTCGTACAGCTCCAGCGGCCCACGGCCACGGAACGCGCCGATAAACAAGAAAACTTGATCACCCCGCAGTATCGCCGCCACGCGTCGCGCATTGTCCCCTGGGATAGTCGCCATAAAGCCCTTGTATCCAGTGCCGCTAAACGCCTGGTCCTGGGTTAGACGCTGCTTGCCCACACGACTGCGCAGCAACTCCTCAGCGCTGAGGTTGTTATTGCTGAGGCTTTCCATGGTCAGCGCGATAAACCCCTGTTCGTCCGGGGTATGTGCGAGCAACACATCGGGACGATTGATAATCACCCAGCTCTTGGGGTAGTCCAGCACCATATTCAGATCAGTATGCAGGAACCGCTGACCGCGGATGACCCCTTGTTCCGGGCTGTCGCCATAGATCATGCCGTCGAGCATGTTCAGATAATCGTCCCTGCCGACGCGCTGGGTGGCGCCGGTTGACAGGCTTGCGGCCTGAGCGACGACTTGCTGTAAGCGCTGATCGTGGGTCGGGTGGGTGGCGAACAGACCGTGATAGCTTTCTACCTGCTTGCCCTGGGCTTGGGCCTGCTGCTTGGAATAGGTGTCCTGATTTTTCAGCGCACCTATAACGTCCAGAACAGCTTCTGGACGGTAGCCGGTGCGGGCGAGATACTCGGCGCCCAGGCCGTCAGCCTCCAACTCCATATCACGGCCATAGCCGCGGACCATGGCGGTACCCAGCATATTGCTCAGGTCGCCCGCCGCCGACATGCCGGTACCAATGGTGATCAACTGACCAATCAGGCCGGTTCCCATGGCCATACTTTGCTGCCGAACACCATGCCGGGCAGTCACATGGCCGATTTCATGGCCCAGTACTGCCGCCATCTGCGCCTCGGAATTGAGATAAATCAGCAATCCACGGTTGATATAGACATGCCCGCCCGGTAGCGCAAAGGCATTGATGTCGGCGGAATCGACCACCTTGAACTGGTAAGGAATGTTGCTTCGATGGCTTTTATTCGCCAGTTGCTCGCCGATGCGCTGCACATAGGCCTGCAGCTTGGGGTCTTTTAGCATACTCATCTGCTGCGCGATCTGCTCGCTCGCCTGACGCCCCAGCGCCATCTCCTGCGCTTCGGACATCATCACAAAGTCCTGCTTGCCAGTCACCGGATTAGCCGCGCAGCCGCCGAGCACCGAGCCCGCCAGCACCAGTACGAGCAGATGGCGTGTGATCATTGTATCTCCAGCATTGAGGGATGACGCAGTGGCAACATGAAGGGCTTGTGGCCAGGCTTGAGACTGCGGTGCCCGCGCCGGTCAATCACCCATCCGCGAGCTTGCAACTGCCGGCCCTTCCAGGACGCGGGCGGGCCTGCAGCAAATAATCTGCGCTCATCCTGGGCAATGCGCAATACCAACGGACCATCCAGCTCGAGCCAGAGATAGCCTCCCGCTTCATTGGCGGACACAACCTGACCCTTGACCAGAGCAAAGCCACCCGAATTGACCCCGGCAGCACTTTGCACCGGCGAGTCCCGCCATAGCCCGCGGCGTGCTTTGCGGGCCTGACGCTCCGCCGCCATGTGGCACTCGATCAGCGCAGTGTTGGGCGGTATCGCCAGGGCAAAGCCCAACCCTTCGCTGAGCAGTTGCGCTTCGATATTCTGCCCACCCGGCCCATACAGGTGCGCCAGCGTCCGGCCGTAGCGATCCTGCTGCTGCTCACCCAGATGCAGGCGTAAGCCGGGTTGCCGCGCCAGTTGTTGCATCCGTTTTTTTGCCGCTTGAGCGAAAGGTTGCGACGGCTCGCCCGCTCGACCGATCTCCGGCGTATCTACGCCAATCAGGCGCACCCGCCGCTGGTCACTCAGCTCCAAGGTATCGCCATCAATTACCCGGTGGCTGGTTACCGCCTGGCCCGGTCCAGGCGCCTGACACACCTCGGCGTGCAACGGCGGAGCCAACAGGCAGGCAATAAAAAAGGCGCCCGTGAGGAGCGCCTTTTTCTTGCCTTGCACTGCGGCCATCACTTGCGCGAGGCCTGGCATGGGTCTTACTTGCTGCTGACAGCGCCGAAACGCTGCTTGAAGCGCTCGATACGGCCGCCAGTGTCCAGCATCTTCTGCTTGCCGGTGTAGAACGGGTGGCACTCGGAGCACACGTCCAGGTGAATACCGCTTTTCAGCGTGGAACGGGTCTTGATCACGTTACCGCAGCTGCAGGTGGCTTCGATTTCCTGGTACGCAGGGTGCAAATCAGCTTTCATGGTGAATCCTCTTTGTGTGTGCCGCCACCAGATCAACCTGATCAGGCACCGCACGCTATGGTGGTGTGCTTGGCGCCAGCGCGGAATGCGCAGGGGCCATAAATAGGCCGGCGATAATACCAGAATCCGCGCGGGACGCAAGTCTCATGCACAATGGATGGGAATGCTACCATGGCGCGACATTAACAGGGCCGTACCAACAGCCTTAGCAACAGGAAGCCACGCGTGTCCGGACCCATACTGCAGGTTGCCCTGCCCTCGCCCCTGCGTCGCCTGTTCGACTATCGCAGTCCAGCCGGCGTGCGGGTGGAGGATTTGTGTGTCGGCCTGCGCGTACGCGTACCCTTCGGGCAGCGGCAGATGGTCGGCGTGATTGCCGGGCTCAGCGACACCACCGAGGTGCCTGCGGCCAAGCTGAAACGGGCGCTGGAGCTGATTGATCTGCAACCTTTGCTGCCCGACACCCTGTGGCAACTGATTCGCTGGACAGCCAGCTATTACCAGCACGGCCTGGGCGACACCCTCGGCTGCGCCCTGCCGACGCTATTACGTCAGGGTGAACCGGCTATCGCCCGTCAGGACCTGCTTTGGCAACTGCTGCCCGGCGCCTATCCGGAACACCCCGCAGTCAGCCGCGCGGCCAAACAGAAGCAGGCGGTGCAGGTGCTGGCCAAACATCCGCATGGTTTATCCCATGCACTGATCAGCCAATGGGGCCTGACCCGCGACAGCCTGGAAGCGCTGGAGCGCAAGGGCCTGGCCCAGCGCATCCATCAATCACCACACCACACGGCCGAACCGCTGCCTTTATTAAGCGACATTCCGCTGAAGGCCAACGCCGAGCAGCAGGCCGCATTAGACGCCATCGCCGGCAAAGGCGGTTTCGTTACCTGGCTGCTGGATGGCGTGACTGGCAGCGGCAAGACCGAGGTCTACCTGCAGGCGATCGAGCGCTGCCTGGTGGCCGGACGGCAGGCGCTAGTACTGATCCCTGAGATCGGCCTGACGCCACAGACCATGGAACGCTTCCAGAAACGCTTCAGCATCCCGGTGGTGATTTTACATTCCGGCCTGAATGACCGCGAGCGGCTGGATGCCTGGGTCGCCGCGAGAGATGGTGAAGCCGGCATCATCATCGGCACCCGTTCGGCGATTTTCACTCCGCTGGCGCGACCCGGCTTGATCATCGTTGATGAAGAGCACGACCTGTCCTTCAAGCAGCAGGAGGGCCTGCGTTACAACGCTCGCGATCTGGCTGTATACCGCGCGCACCTGGAAAACACGCCGATCATTCTCGGCTCGGCAACGCCATCGCTGGAAAGCCTGTACAACGTACGGCGCGGTCGCTATGAGCATCTGCGCTTGACCGAACGCGCTGGTAATGCCAAACCACCCGGCTTTCGCTGCATCGATATCCGCAGCCGCAAGCTTGAGGGCGGGCTGTGTCGGCCGATGATCGAGGCGATTGGCGAGCACCTTAAACAGGGCAATCAGGTGCTGGTATTTATCAATCGACGCGGCTTTGCACCAACGCTGATGTGCCACGATTGCGGCTGGATCGCCGAGTGCACTCGCTGCGATGCGCGCATGACTGTGCACCAGAATCCGCCACGTCTGCATTGCCATCATTGCGATACCCAACGCCCGCAGGAACGTGAGTGCCCGAAATGCCTGGGCCATGATTTGCGTCTACTGGGTGCCGGCACCGAGCGTACCGAAGAGCATCTGGCACAGTGCTTCCCGGATTTTCCGGTGTTACGCATCGACCGCGAAAGCATGGCCCGCAAGGAGGCCATGCAAGGCATGCTCAAGCGCATCCAGAGCGGCGCTCCGTGCCTGCTGGTCGGCACCCAGATGCTGGCCAAGGGGCATCATTTCCCGGATGTGACGTTGGTGGCCATTCTGGATGCCGACGGCGGGCTATTTTCCGCCGATTTCCGCGGGCCTGAGCGGATGTCGCAACTGATCACCCAGGTGGCCGGGCGCGCAGGGCGCGCCGAGAAGCCCGGCCAGGTGCTGATCCAGACACACATGGCTGAGCATCCCTTGCTGATCAACCTGACCGAACAGGGCTATGGCGCGATTGCCGAACTGGAGCTGGATGCCCGTGGCAAGGCTGGACTACCGCCCTTCAGCTTTATTGCTCTGCTGCGCGCCGAGGCTAACAACGCCAGCATAGCCAATGAATTTCTCGAGTCGGCCTGCACGCTGGCAGAAAACCTGAGCGATCAGCTCGGGCTGACGCTGGACATGCTCGGCCCCGTGCCTTCACCCATGGAGCGCCGGGCCGGGCGCTACCGCGCACAACTGCTGGTACAGGCCAGCCAGCGTTCGACCTTGCATCAATTGCTGCATCATTGGCTGCCTCAACTGGAGAGCCACCCGCTGGGGCGCAAGGTGCGCTGGTCAATCGATGTCGACCCGCTGGACATGTTTTAACGCTCTCTATTTGGCAACCGCGCACTTAATGCGGATAATGGCGGGTTTTCCACAGGCACTTGCCGGATGAATCCCCGACCATGAAAAACCTTCTCAGCCAATTGCTGGCCAGCGCGGTCAGCAGCCTTCAAAGCCAGGGCGTACTGCCTGACGACATTCAGCCGTCCATTCAGGTGGAGATCGCCCGTGATAAGGCCCATGGCGATTTTGCCAGCAACCTGGCCATGACCCTGGCCAAAGCCGCGCGTATGAAGCCACGTGACCTGGCCGAGCAATTGATCGCTGCGCTGCCTGAACATGAAGCCGTCTCTGATGTAACCATCGCCGGCCCGGGGTTTATCAACTTCTTTCAGAATCGCCAGTGGCTCGCAGCCAATCTGGACCGAGCGCTGACCGATCCGCGCCTGGCCATCGCCCTGGCCCAGCCGCAACAGAAAGTCGTGGTCGACTATTCCTCGCCCAATCTGGCCAAGGAAATGCACGTTGGCCACCTGCGCTCGACCATCATCGGCGATGCCGTGGTGCGGGTATTAGAGCACCTGGGGCATAAAGTGGTGCGGCAAAATCACGTGGGTGACTGGGGCACCCAGTTCGGCATGCTGCTGGCCTATCTGGAAGAACAAAGCGTCGACGCTGAAGCCGAGCTGGCAGACCTGGAAAACTTCTATCGCCAGGCCAAACAGCGCTTTGATCAAAGCCCCGAGTTTGCCGACCGCGCCCGCGAGCGGGTGGTGCAGCTGCAGGCTGGCGATACCGCCTGTCTGGCACTCTGGGAACGCTTCAACCGGATTTCATTGGGGCATTGCCAGGCAGTTTATGACCGCCTCGGCGTCAGCCTGACCCCCGCCGATGTGCGCGGCGAAAGCGCCTACAACGACAAACTGGCGAGCATCGTCGATGCCTTGCAGGCCAAAGGCTTGTTGACGGAAAGCCAGGGCGCCCGTTGCGTATTCCTCGATGACTTCAAGAACGCCGAGGGCAATCCTCTGCCGGTAATCATTCAGAAGGCTGGCGGTGGTTACCTGTACGCTACCAGCGATCTAGCGGCCATGCGTTACCGCCATGAGCAGCTGCATGCCGACCGCGTGCTCTACTTCGTTGATCAGCGCCAGGCCCTGCACTTCCAGCAGGTGTTCGCGGTAGCGCGGCTGGCCGGATTCGTTCCAGACAGTATGCAGTTGGAGCACATGGGCTTTGGCACCATGAACGGCGCCGACGGCAAACCTTTCAAAACCCGCGATGGCGGCACAGTAAAGCTGGTTGACCTGCTGGATGAGGCCGAAGAGCGGGCTCACCAACTGGTGTCGCAGAAAAACCCCGAGCTGGACGCCAGCGAACTCCGCCAGATCGCCCATGCGGTCGGTATTGGCGCGGTTAAATATGCCGACCTCTCCAAGCATCGCAGCAGCGACTACAACTTCAACTTTGAATTGATGCTCAGCTTTGAAGGCAACACTGCGCCCTATCTGATGTACGCCTATACTCGCGTGGCCAGCGTGTTCCGCAAACTGGAACGCAGCATGACCAGCATCGAGGATCTGGGGCCGATGCAATTGGAGCAGCCAGCCGAAGTCGAGTTAGCCGCGCATTTGGCGCAGTTTGCCCAGACACTCGAGTACGTCGCGCGCGAGGGCACCCCACATGTACTCTGCCACTATCTTTACGAACTGGCGGGACGCTTCTCCAGCTTTTACGAACTCTGTCCGATTCTGGCCGCCGAACAGCCAGCACAGAAGGATAGCCGTCTGCGTCTGGCGGCATTAACTGGACGCACCCTGCGGCAGGGGCTTACCCTGCTCGGCATCGACACTCTGGAGCGCATGTAAGCAGTATGGCAAAAGCACGCAAGGCCGCCCCCCGGCGCGGCGCCAGCCGGCAACAGTCCAACTCCAAGCGCAGCATACCCGCCTGGCTATGGCTGGTGGCCGGGCTCGCGATCGGCGTCTTCGTTACCTTCCTGTTTCAGTTGGAGCCGGGGCGCGGCTCCGTGCAGCGCGACAAGTCACCGCCGCCTCCAGCGGTCACTCCGCCGCCCAGTAAAGCCGCAGAACAACCGCGCTATGACTTTTATACTCTGCTGCCTGAGTCCGAAGTGATCGTGCCGCAAAGCAGCGTGCCTGAGACCGCAGCCAAACCTGAACCAGCTGTTGATGATCAGAAACCCGCTGCCGTTACCGCTGCCTCCGGCACGCGCTTCTATCTGCAGGCTGGCTCCTTTCGCCAGCGAGCAGAGGCCGATCGGGTACGCGCGCAGATCCTGCTGCTCGGGCTGGATGTGAACCTGGAAAATGCCCGACTCGATGGCGGCGAAATCTGGTATCGCGTACAGGTCGGCCCGTTCCAGGACCGCGCGACATTAAGCAGTGCGCAGACTACCCTGGCTGGCAACGGTTTCGAAAACCTGTTGTTGCAGCAGCGCACGACGCCCTGAGCATCGGAGGCAGCCGGTAGCAGGCTGCTTCATTCCCCCCCCGATTAACCGCCGCCTGATTGCCCCGCACAACCCAAGCCTTGAAATCCCCCGGAGCGCCCCCAGATAAATACCATGGGCCGGCGCACCAAGCCGGTCACTTTGTTACAGCCAATCAGGAGCTGCGCGTGACCACTATTGTTTCCGTACGCCGTAATGGCAAAGTCGTAATCGGCGGCGATGGCCAGGTTTCCCTGGGCAACACCGTCATGAAAGGCAATGCCCGCAAGGTACGCCGCCTGTACAAAGACCAGGTGATTGCCGGGTTTGCTGGCGGTACCGCCGACGCCTTTACCCTGTTCGAACGCTTCGAGGCGCAGCTGGAAAAACACCAGGGCCATCTGGTCCGCGCTGCCGTGGAACTGGCCAAAGACTGGCGCACCGATCGCGCCTTGCGACGCCTGGAAGCCTTACTGGCCGTGGCTAACAAGGATGCATCGCTAATCATTACCGGCAACGGCGATGTGATCGAACCGGAGGAAGGCCTGATCGCCATTGGCTCTGGCGGCCCCTTCGCCCAGGCCTCCGCTATGGCCCTATTACGGCATACCGATCTGTCGGCGCGCGAGATCGTCGAGACCAGCCTGAACATTGCCGGTGAAATCTGCATCTACACCAACCACAACCAGACAATCGAGGAGCTGGACGCCAATCCCTGAGGCATCCAGAACATCACCAGCATGTCCATGACCCCCCGCGAAATTGTTCACGAACTGGACCGTCATATCATCGGCCAACAAGACGCCAAGCGCGCCGTTGCCATTGCCCTGCGCAACCGCTGGCGGCGCCAGCAATTGCCCGAGGCACTGCGCGCTGAAGTGACGCCGAAGAATATTCTGATGATCGGCCCCACCGGTGTCGGCAAGACTGAAATCGCCCGGCGCCTGGCGAAACTTGCCCAGGCGCCCTTTATCAAGATTGAAGCAACCAAGTTCACCGAAGTCGGTTATGTAGGGCGCGACGTCGAGTCGATCATTCGCGACCTGGTGGATGCAGCTATCAAGATGCTGCGCGAGCAGGAAATCGCGAAAATGGGCCACCGCGCCGAAGATGCCGCCGAAGAGCGCATTCTCGACGCTCTGCTCCCCCCCGCCAGGCCGGCCACCGGTGACCAGCCGGTCCGCGAAGATAGCAGCACCCGCCAGCTGTTTCGCAAGCGCCTGCGCGAAGGTCAGTTGGATGACAAGGATATCGATATAGAAGTAGCCGAAGCACCGGTCGGCGTGGACATCATGGCCCCACCGGGCATGGAGGAAATGACCAGCCAGCTGCAGAGCATGTTTTCCAACTTCGGCAAGGACAAGCGCAAGACTCGTACATTGAAAGTCAAGGATGCGCTAAAGCTGGTACGTGATGAGGAAGCTGCGCGCATGGTCAACGAGGAAGAGCTCAAGGCCCGCGCTATTCACGCTGTGGAGCAGAACGGCATTGTCTTTCTCGACGAGATCGACAAGGTCAGCAAGCGCGCCAATAGCGGCGGCGGTGCCGATGTCTCGCGCGAAGGCGTGCAACGTGACCTGCTACCGCTAATCGAGGGCTGTACGGTCAATACAAAGTTCGGCATGATCAAAACCGACCATATTCTGTTTATCGCCTCAGGCGCTTTCCACCTGACCAAACCCTCGGATCTGATCCCGGAATTACAGGGCCGTCTGCCAATCCGCGTCGAGCTGCAATCACTGACCCCTGGCGATTTCGAGCGTATTCTGACCGAACCGGACGCCTCGCTGACCGAGCAGTACCGTGCGTTGATGGACACCGAAGGGTTAAAAATCGACTTCGGCGCGGATGCCATCAAGCGCCTCGCGGAAATCGCCTGGCAGGTCAACGAGAAAACCGAGAACATCGGCGCGCGCCGCCTGCATACGGTATTGGAGCGTCTGCTGGAAGAGGTGTCCTTCAGCGCTGGCGACCTGGCCAGCAGTCAGAATGGCGAAACCCTGAAGATCGATGCTGCCTATGTTGACGAGCATTTGGGCGAGCTGGCGGTGAATGAGGATCTGTCGCGGTATATTCTTTAAACCGAGCTATAAGCTGCAAGCTGGACGTTAGAATCCCAGCATTCAATGCCGGGATTCTAACTCTGGTGAACATGGATTCCCGACTTCGCGGGAATGACGGAGTATGGCCTCTAGCTTCACAGGATGACCCAAATGTCCGCACCTATTCCCGTCAACATCAAGTTACGCAAAGCTTCACGTACGCTGGAACTTGGCTACGCCGATGGCCGGCTGTTTGCGTTGCCGGCAGAGTTTTTGCGGGTGATGTCGCCTTCGGCGGAGGTGCGCGGGCACGGCAAGCCGGTGTTGCAAACCGGCAAACAGCAAGTCGCGTTGATCGGCGTTGAACCGACAGGGCGTTATGCGTTGAAATTGACCTTTGATGACGGGCATGACAGTGGCCTGTACAGCTGGGACTATCTTCACCATCTGGCTACCGAGTACGAACCGCTCTGGAAAGCCTATCTTGAGCAAATCTCCAACGCCGGCGCCAGCCGCGATCCGCACACCTCCGCCGTACGTCTGCTGCACTAAAATCAGGCATTGAAAGACCTCTGCGCACCACGCCAGGTTAATCGCTGATCCTGAAGCGAAATCGGTTTAACAGCCGGCTTCGCGCGTGCTAACTTGTCTCATATCCAATCATTTTCAGAGGACAATGCAGAGAGTTGTAACAGGTCGATACGTTGCGCAAGCTATGCTGTCCTGAATGCTTTGCCCACCGTATTTCTCTGTTTTTCTGCCGATTCAGTCACGTACCGGAGCTTCACAAGATGGCCCATAAAAAAGACGAAGAGCTCGGCCAGCAGGCCAGTGACAGTATACTCGGCCCTAACCCGATCATCAGCGCGCCTACCCGCGACATCATCAGTACCGCCCGCCAGGTCATGCGCCAGACCGTCAAGCAGCCGGTCCACAGCCTCAAACATCTCGGCCGTTTCGGCCTTGCGTTAAAGGATGTAATGATTGGGCGCTCTGACATTGCCCCGGACCCGGCAGACAAGCGTTTTCTCGATCCGACCTGGAGTCAGAACCCGCTGTACCGACGCTATATGCAGAGTTACCTGGCTTGGCGCAAGGAGCTCAACACCTGGATCACCAGCTCGCAGCTACCCTCTCAGGATGTGGCGCGCGCTCAGTTTGTCATTTCGCTGATGACCGAGGCCATGTCCCCGACCAACACGGCCTTGAACCCAGCCGCCATAAAGCGCTTTTTTGAAACTGGCGGCAAGAGCCTGTTCGATGGTCTGACTCATCTGGCCCAAGATATTGCCAACAATGGCGGCATGCCTAGCCAAGTCAATATGAACGCCTTTGAAGTGGGCAAGAATCTGGCCATCACCAAGGGTTCTGTGGTGTTCCGCAACGAGGTGCTGGAACTGATCCAGTACAAGCCTCTTACCGAAGAGGTGTATGAAAAGCCCGTGCTGGTGGTACCACCGCAAATCAATAAGTTTTATATATTCGATTTGTCGCCAGAGAAAAGCCTGGCCCGCTACCTGACCCTGAACCACATGCAGACCTTTGTGGTCAGCTGGCGCAATCCGACCAAAGCGCAGCGCGAGTGGGGCTTGTCGACCTATATCGAAGCACTGAAAGAGGCTGTCGATATCGTTCTGAAAATCACTGGCAGCAAGGATTTGAGCATGCTCGGCGCGTGCTCCGGCGGCATCACCACCGCTTCGCTATTGGGCCATTATGCCGCGTTGAAAGAGAAAAAGGTCAGCTCCTTCACGCTGTTGGTGAGCGTGCTCGACACCGGCATCAAGACTCAGGTGGCGCTGTTTGCTGACGAGAAGTCCATCGAATCGGCACGACGGATGTCCTACCAAAGCGGCGTACTGGAAGGCAAAGATATGGCCAAAATCTTCGCCTGGATGCGGCCCAATGATCTGATCTGGAACTACTGGGTAAATAATTACCTGCTGGGCAATGAGCCGCCCGTGTTCGATATTCTGTTCTGGAATAACGACACAACGCGGCTGCCGGCAGCGCTGCATGGCGAGTTCCTGGAGATGTTCAAGACCAACCCACTGACCCGCGCCAAAGCGCTAGAAGTCTGTGGTACGCCGATCGATCTCAAGCAAGTCAAGGCAGACTTCTTCTGTATCGCCGGCCTGAACGATCACATTACGCCGTGGGATGCCTGTTACAAATCCGCCAAGCTGCTCGGCGGCAAATGTGAGTTCGTACTGTCCTCCAGCGGGCATATCCAGAGCATCCTCAACCCACCGGGCAATCCAAAATCTCGCTTCTTCACCAACACCGAGATGCCCGACGAGCCTAAAAGATGGCTGGAAACCGCTACCAAACAGTCAGACTCCTGGTGGCAGTACTGGCGTGACTGGCTACATGCTCGTGGCGGCAAACTCAAAGCAGCACCTGCAGTATTGGGTGATGAAGACTTCCCGCCGATGGAAGCGGCGCCAGGGACCTACGTCCACGAACGCTAGGAGCGCTCCAAAGAGACCCATACATGCCCCAATCTTTTGTATTTCGCACCATCGAACTGAATGGCCAGTTATTGCGAACGGCCGTGCGGCCCGGCAAGGACCACATGCCGCCGCTACTGGTGTTTAACGGTATTGGCGCCAACCTGGAGTTGGTGTTTCCGTTTGTCCAGGCGTTGGACCCGGACATGGAAGTCATCGTGTTTGATGCGCCCGGCGTCGGCGGTTCGTCCACTCCGTCGACACCCTTTCGTTTTCCCGGATTGGCCAAGCTCGCGGCGCGGATGCTGGATTACCTGAACTATGCGCAAGTGAATGTGATCGGTGTTTCCTGGGGCGGTGCTCTGGCCCAGCAGTTTGCCCATGACTACCCCGAGCGCTGTAAGAAACTGATTCTGGCCGCCACCGCTGCGGGAATGATCATGGTGCCTGGGCGACCACATGTGCTGTTGAAAATGGCCAGCCCGCGGCGCTATCTGCAGCCTTCCCACGTGGTCAAGATTGCCCCGGATATCTACGGCGGCGCGTTTCGGCGTGACCCCAACCTGGCCCGATCGCATGCGGCCAAAGTGCGCTCTTCGGGAAAGGTTGGTTACTACTGGCAACTGTTCGCCGGGCTTGGCTGGACCAGCGTTCACTGGCTGCACAAGATCAGGCAACCCACGCTAGTTCTAGCCGGCGATGATGACCCGATCATTCCGCTGGTCAATATGCGCATGATCGCCTGGCGCATCCCCAACGCGGAGCTACATGTGATCGACGATGGGCACCTATTTCTGGTGACCCGCGCTGACTCAGTAGCGCCGATCATCATGCGCTTTCTTGCCGAGGAAAAGCATCCGGCGGTCATCCGCCCGCCGACCAGCGTCGTCATCAAGTCCTGATCACGCCTGCCGCCAACCCCGTATCTGGACAAGGATTGCTGGATGCCTGCAACAAGAGACCCCGATACCCATGCCGCCACAAGCGGGGACCTTATCGACAGCCTACGGGCGCTGCTGGGAACGCTTCCGGCGCAGCCATGCCATCATGCCCGCCACGCCCTTGACCTCAGCACGCGGTTGCTGGAAGCGCTGAGCGGCACCAGCGATGAGCCCTTGCCCGCCAACCATGCTGTGTTCCATGACCCAGGCTGGCAGGACCCAATACAACGCCGGGCATTGCAAGCCTGGCTGAGCTGCCAGAATACGACGGGAGTCTGGTTTGAACAGCTTGCGCTAAGCGAAGCGGACCGCAGCCGACTAACCTGGCTGGGCATGCAAGTAGCGGCCGCTTTGGCGCCGAGTAATAGCCCGCTCAATCCAGTCTTTTTGCGCCAGCTGAAACGTAGCAGCGGCCGCAGTTTGGCCGGCGGGCTAAAGCGGCTGGCTTGCGATCTGGCCATTGGCCGGCCGCTGGCACCGCTGACCGAGGAAGACAGTTACCTGGTCGGCCGTGACCTGGCCACCACTGCAGGACAGGTTGTGCTGCGCGATCCTATGTTTGAACTGATCCAATACCAGCCAAGGCGGCCTGAAGTTCACCAACGCCCCTTGCTAATAATTCCGCCGCCGCTCAATCGCTTCTATCTGCTGGATTTGAACCCGCAGCAAAGCTTGATCCGTCATGCGCTGGATCAGGGGTTGCAGGTGTTTCTGATCAGTTGGCGAAACCCGCAGGCGGAGCATTGCGAGTGGGGCTTCAGTCGCTATGTGGGCGCCTGCGACCGGGCTCTGACAGCCAGCAGCAGGATAAGCAACAGCCAACAGGCCAGTTTACTCGGGGTCTGCGCTGGCGGCATTCTCGGGCTGTTGCTTCAAGGGCTGCTGCAGGCCAGAGGTGACGGTGCAAGACTCTGCTCGGCCAGCTATCTGGTCACCCCGATCAACCCGCATCTGGATACCCCGTTGCTGCACCTGAGTGGCCCGGCCACGCAACAAAGGTTGCGTGCCCGCTTATGGCAGCAAGGCTATCTGAGTGCCCGCCAGCTTGCCGCCAGTTTTGCCTGGCTGCGGCCGGAGCAATTCGTCTGGCCTCAGGCGTTGGCCCGCTATGCGCTGGACCAGCCGTTGGCCCGGCGCGACATCCTCTACTGGAGCCAGGACAGTACTCGCCTGCCGGCCCGCTTGGTAGAAGACTTGCTCGACCTGTTTCAGCGCGATCCGTTGAGCCGGCCTGGCCACCTCTGCCTGCTCGGCCACTCCATCGATCTTAAGGCTTGCACTCAGCCCAGTTGGCATCTCGGCGCGCGGCGTGATCATATTGTGCCTTGGGCCAATTGCTTTCCTGGCGGACGCCTCGGGGGCGACGCTTTCTTTGTGCAGAGCCACAGCGGCCATATTCAGAGCCTGATAAACCCTCCGGAGCATCCGGGCGCGGTATTGCGCAGTGGCCCGGCGATAGCGGACGCTACTGGCTGGCTGGCAAATAGTGTCGAGCACCGCGGCAGCTGGTGGCCGCACTGGAGCGGCTGGCTGCGACGTCACAGCGGTGCATTACAGCCAGCCACTGGCAGCCTTGGCAGCCTTGATTGTCCGACGCTTGGCCCCGCGCCGGGGCGCTATGTCCATGATTGCTGAAGGAGCTGCATGAAAACCCGCGAACGTATCCTGATATGTACACTGGCGCTGTTCAACGAGCACGGCGAACCCAACGTGACCACGCTGGATATCGCCAATGAACTGGATATCAGCCCGGGCAACCTGTACTACCATTTCCGCGGCAAGGAGGCTCTGCTAGAAGCTCTGCTAGAGGCCTTTATCGACAACACCCAAAAGCTGCTGCACCTGGATATCGATCCGGATGAACTAAGCCCGGAGGACTACTGGCTATTCCTGCACCTGCTGTTCGAGTCGATTATCAGCTACCGTTTTCTGTTCCAGGATCTTTCCAACCTGAGCGGGCGTTACGACTTTATCAACCGCGCCATGCAACACTGGATCGCCGCTCTGCGCAAGACGCTGCTGCGCGTTCTACTGGCATTGCGCGATCAAGGCCATATGGACTGCGATGATGGCAGTCTTGAGCGCTTGTTGGACGCCCTGTGCCAGACTTTCCTGTTCTGGCTGGACTACCAGCGCATCACCCGCGGCGACCAGCAAGACGCCTCCCTTGGCGTGCGCCAGGTCCTTGGCTTGCTGTTGCCGTATCTGGATGCCGACACCCGCGAATGGATGCTGATGCTGATCAACCGCTATACATAAAAAACCCGGCCTAAGGCCGGGTAAAGGGGACAACAACCTGACGGTCAGCCGAGCTTCGCGTCTTTGAGCGATGCGCTCAGCTCGTCCAGTTTGGCAGACAGCTTCTGCAATTCACTACGGCTGGGAATGCCCACCCGGCCCAACAATTCGGCGCGGCCCTTTTCCAGCGAGCCAACGACCTTCTGCATGCGCCCGCCAGTAGCCGAATCGACGCGAGACTTTAACTCAGCCGTGAATTGCTCCACCTTGCTGGTGGCACTATCAACCTGCTCGGAGATCAATTCCTTGCCCTGATTTTCAAGCGCTTGGCCTTCGCCCACCAGCTCCTTGAAATAGGCGGCTCCTTCTTTACCCACTTTGGCATAAGCACCTAGGGTCGCCAGCCAAACCTGGCGTGCCTGAGTTCTCAAACTGTCGGTTACTTCGGTGGCAACGTTAATGCCCGAATCAATCAGACGCTCTTTTTTAACCTGTGCCATGGTAGTCACTCCTCGCTAATAAGGGTTCGGTCGGCATCGCTGCCAACCACAACATCGAGACTACCCAGTCATTTTAGAAAAAACATACTAATAACGGCTCGCCCATAACCTACCCATAAAAAACCCGACCGGCTTGCGCGGGTCGGGTTTTGGTACTGCCAAAGCCTCAAGAATCTGAGGGCTTCTCCGCCGCAGGAGCAACCGTTGCCGTGGCTGCCGGCGCAGCTGGTGCAGCCGGCTTGCTCGCTACTGGGGTAGCCTTGGGTGTGGCTTTTGCTGCTGGCTTAGCAGTAGGCTTAGCAACTGGTTTCGGAGCGACTTTCGGCGCGACCTTCCTGGCTGCAGGTTTAGCTGCTGCCGAAGCCGGTTTAGGCTTGGCTGCCGCACTGGCTGTAGCTGGCTTGCTGGCTACCGTCTTCGGCTTGGCCGGTGCTTTCGCCGCGGCGGCCTTAGTGGGCGCTGGCTTAGCGACAGCTTTCGGAGCAGCTTTAGGCGCGGCCTTCGTCGCGGCTTTGGCCGGTGCTTTTCCAGCTGTCATCTTGCTGATCATTCGAGTCAGCTCGTCAACTTTGCTGTTAAGCGCCTTGACCTCATCACGCGAGGGAACTCCCAGGCGGGACACGGCACTGTTCAAACGCTTGTCAAAGGCTTCTTCCAGCTCATTCCATTTACCGGACACACGACCACGAGCCTTGTCGACCTTGGACTGTGCCGCCGCAACGGAATCCTTCTTGCTCTTGCCAGCTTTGCCCTTGATGGTTCCAACCTGTTTGTCAATTTCGGACTTGGCGGCTTTCTCGGCCACCTCGCCGTCCTTGATCAGGTTTTCGAAGAGCTTGACGCCCTCCTTGCCAACCTTGGCATAAGCGCCCAAACCTGCCAACCAGATCTGACGTGAGTAGCTTTCGATCTCACTGACCCAGTTGTTGTCTTTGTCCTGCTTCTTCTTGCCCGCCATGGAGTAACTCCTCTGTAACCTTACTTGCTGTCGATCGACTTGAGTGCAGCACTCAGATCATCCAGCTTAGCAGACAACTGGTCAATGTCCTTCTTGCTGGGGATACCCAGACGATTCAAGGCAGAGGCAACACGGTCATCGAATACTTCTTCGACCTTGTTTAGGCTGTCGCCAGTGCGCGCCTGAAAGCGCTCTTTGAAGCTCTCGACCTTGCTATTAACCTTGCTGGTAGCAGACTCGACCTGGCTGGAGACCAGCTCCTTACCTTGCTTCTCGACGGCTTCGCCTTCGGAAACCAGTTTTTTGAAATAGTCAGCGCCTTCCTTGCCAGCCTTGGCGTAGGCACCCAGGCCTGCCAACCAGATCTGGTGAGCGTAGTTCTTTACGTCGCCAGTAAAGGATGCAGCTTCAATTTCGATTTTCTTTGCGGTGTTCTTAGCCATGGTGATGACTCCTGATAACGAAGAGTGGATACACATCTGAGTCGGTAATCGACCCTTAGCGGCCAAGTTACGCAGCAAAATTAGAAAACACATACTAAAACGGCAAATCAGCCCAGATACTTGTCCAGCGCCTTGTCGATTTCGCTTTTAACCATGCCCGCCATGGGCGTGAGCATCAGCCCCAGCTTGACGGTCACCCTTACCTGATCCTCCGACACACTGATGCAACCATCTGCACCGCTGCGCTTGAAGGTCAGGTCATCGCCTTCCCAAGTGCATTTTGCATCCAGTTTCTGCGCCAGCTTATCAGCCAGCTTCTGGGCTCGCTCTCGAGCGACTTCCTTGCCGAGGTTATGCTCACGGGTGATATCGACAGTTGCCATGTTCGTCTCTCTTCTTCTAATGATGGGTCGCGGTGAAAAGACATAGCATGCCCCAAAGGTGGCGGGGCGTCATCCGTCCGTGCATCACTTGACCCTACTGAAAACCCCCGCTGGGGCGAAAAAAGCGGGTAGAATGTGGGCTGATTTGCCCAGGCAGACGGATCCCATGACGGACAAGCAGAACCAAGATAACACCACCCACTTCGGCTTTCAGACGGTCGCCGAATCCGAGAAGGCGCAACGCGTTGCCGATGTATTTCACTCGGTCGCGGCGCGTTACGACCTGATGAACGACCTGATGTCAGGCGGCATCCATCGTTTGTGGAAGCGTTTTACCATCGAGTTATCCGGTGTGCGCCCGGGCAACAAGGTGCTTGATATCGCCGGCGGCACCGGCGACCTGACACGCCGATTTTCCAAGCTGGTCGGCCCTGGCGGCGAGGTCGTGCTGGCCGACATCAACGACTCCATGCTCAAGGTCGGTCGCGACCGTTTGCTCGATTTGGGTATTGCTGGCAACGTGCGGTTTGTCCAGGCGGACGCAGAGGCGCTGCCCTTCCCGGACAATCACTTTGACTGCATTACCATTGCCTTTGGCCTGCGCAATGTTACGCACAAGGATCGCGCTATCGCTTCCATGCTGCGTGTCCTCAAGCCTGGCGGGCGCTTGCTGGTCCTGGAGTTTTCCAAGCCGGGCAACAAGATGCTGTCCAAGGCTTACGACCAGTATTCTTTCCGGCTGCTGCCGTTGATGGGCAAGCTGGTGACCAACGACTCAGAAAGCTATCGCTATCTGGCAGAATCGATCCGCATGCATCCTGATCAGGAAACGCTCAAGGCGATGATGGTCGAGGCCGGCTTTGCCCGCGTGACTTACCACAACATGACCGGCGGCGTGGTGGCACTGCATCGGGGCATCAAACCCTGATGCTCACCCGGGCACTGCTTTCCGGCGTGCAACGCAGCCTGGCGGCGGCTTTGGCCCGCGATCCGCTAACCGCCAGGCGCCTGGCCCAGCTCGACGGCAAGGTGATCTTGATCCGGGCGCGGGAACCGGACTGGCTACTCTTTATAGTTCCGGGCTCGCAGGGCGTGCAATTGCTGGCGTCGTCAGATCGCGCTCCCGACTGTACCTTGAGCGCCCCCAGCGCCCTGCTGGCCCAGCTCATGGTCAGCGAGCAACGCCAGCAGTTGCTGCAGAACCCTGCCGTGCAGCTAAGTGGCGACAGTCAAGTACTGGTCAGTTTGCAGAATGCGTTAACCGGTTTACAGCTGGACGGCGAGGCCGAGCTGGCCCGCTGGATCGGACCGGTTGCCGGGCATACCCTCGCTAATATGCTGCGTACCGGCCGAGAATGGGGCAGCCAGGCGCACTCCAGCCTGGGCCGCAGTCTGTCCGAATACCTAACTGAAGAAAGCCGGCAGTTAGTAGGCAATGCCGAAGCCCGCGTGAGTGCCGACCAGCTTCATCAGCTTCGCCTCGATCTGGACCGTCTGGAAGCACGGCTGGCCCGGCTTAACGCACCTGACCCGGACACCGCCGACGTATGAATCTGACCGCCCTGTTACGCTTGCTCCGTATTCTGCACATCTTCACCCGCTACCGGCTGGATCAGTTGTTGGATGCCTTCCCCCTACCCTGGGCTGGTCGTTTCCTGCTGAAAGTCGGCCCTTGGCGTTTGCGTCCAGCCCCCAAAGAGCTCTCTCGCGGCGCGCGCTTGCGCCTGGCGTGCGAAGACCTGGGACCGGTGTTTATCAAGTTCGGGCAGATTCTATCAACCCGCCGCGACCTGCTACCCGATGATATCGCTCTGGAACTAGCTCGCCTGCAGGACAAGGTTCCGCCCTTCCCCGCTGATCAAGCGCGCAAACGTATCGAAGAGCAACTCGGCCAGCCCATCGAGTCGATTTTTTCCAGCTTCAGTGCCGAGCCACTGGCCTCCGCGTCGGTCGCCCAGGTTCACGCTGCGCGGCTGATGGACGGCACCGAAGTGGTGGTCAAAGTGATCCGCCCGGGTATCGGTGAGGTCATTGGCCAGGACATCCAGTGGCTGTTTCTCGCCGCGCGCTTACTCGAACGCTATTCGCTGGAAGGTCGGCGCCTGCGTCCAGTGGATGTGGTGCGAGATTATGAGAACACCATTTTCGATGAACTCGATCTGCACCGCGAAGCGGCTAACGCTTCGCAACTACGGCGCAATTTCGAAGACTCGCCACTGCTCTACGTACCCAAGATCTATTGGGACTGGTGCCGGCACAAAGTCATGGTCATGGAGCGCATCAGCGGTCTGGCGGTTACTGATATGCCCGCCCTGCTCGATCAGCGTACCGATATGAAGAAGCTCGCCGAGCGCGGCGTTGAGATTTTTTTCACCCAGGTGTTCCGCGACAGTTTCTTTCATGCCGACATGCACCCGGGCAACATTTTCGTCTCGCGCAGCCACCCTTGGGAGCCGCAATATATCGCCATCGACTTCGGTATCGTCGGTAGCCTGACACCCGAAGACCAGAACTATCTGGCGCGTAATCTCATGGCTTTCTTCAAACGTGATTACCGCCGCGTAGCGCAACTGCATATCGACTCCGGCTGGGTACCTGCCGAGACGCGAATAAATGAATTTGAAGCCGCTATCCGCAGTGTTTGCGAGCCGATATTCGAGCGGCCATTGAAAGACATTTCTTTCGGCCAACTACTACTGCGCTTGTTCCAGACCGCACGCCGCTTCAATATGGAAGTACAGCCGCAACTGGTGCTACTGCAGAAAACCCTGTTGAATATTGAAGGTCTGGGGCGCCAGCTGTATCCCGATCTGGATCTGTGGGCCACCGGCCAGCCCTATCTGGAGCGCTGGATGCGCGAGCGCGCCATGCCCCAACATCAACTGCGTAATTGGCAGCAACAGCTCGAGCAGGTGCCACCGCTGTTACACAGCACCCGCCAGGCCCTTGATCGGTTGGCCCAACAACCCATACAACCGGTCATGGCCCGCACCAATAATACCGGGCTACGGCTGGCAGGCTTGTTACTCAGCCTGATAGGCGCCAGCGGACTGGGTACCGAGCCGGCACTCTGGAGCCAAGCTGAACCTACCCATTGGCTATTGATCGTGGTGGGTGGCTGGCTGGTCCTGCGGCGCGGCCTGCCGCGCAGTGAATACCGTCGCTGACGCAACAACCACTGGCGCGACCTGACCCATAACTGGCACACTTCCTAATATGATTGACTCGACAGACAACAGCGCCTGGCTGAATATGATCAAGTGGGATGCCGATGGCCTAGTGCCCGCTATCGCTCAGGACGTACACAGCCAACGCGTACTGATGGTCGCCTGGATGAATCGCCAAGCGCTGGAACTAACAGCCAGCGAAGGGCGCGGCATATACTGGTCGCGTTCACGGCAGAAACTCTGGCGCAAAGGTGAAGAATCAGGCCATGTGCAAGTACTGCACGAACTGCGCCTGGACTGCGATGCCGACGTGATTATCCTGATGGTCGAGCAATTGGGCGGCATGGCCTGCCACACCGGGCGCGAAAGCTGCTTTTACCGGGTATTCAGAGAGGGCCAATGGCACATCGTTGATCCCGTACTCAAGGACCCCAAACAGATTTATGAACACAAACATGACTGACACCCTGCGCCAGCTCGCCGAGGTACTCGAGCAGCGCAAGCAAGCCGATGCAGACAGCTCCTACGTGGCCAGCCTGCACGCCAAAGGTCTGAACAAGATCCTCGAGAAAGTCGGCGAGGAATGTACAGAAACGCTACTGGCCGCCAAGGATTGCCAGCACAGCGACGACAAGTCAGACCTGATTTATGAAACCGCCGATCTCTGGTTTCACAGCCTGGTGATGCTCAGCCATTTGGGCCTCGGACCAGAGGATATTCTGAAAGAACTGGAGCGACGCTTCGACCTTTCCGGCCTCGCCGAGAAGGCCGCGCGACAACATACATAGGGCATTAGCCCCTGGAGGTCTGTAATGGGTTTTGGCGGCATTAGCATTTGGCAATTAGCGATCGTACTGGTCATCGTCATCCTGCTGTTCGGCACTAAGCGGCTCAAGGGTGTGGGCAGCGATTTGGGTGAAGCCATCAAGGGCTTTCGCAAATCCATCAACACCGACGAAGACAAGCCGAATCACGAACACAAGAGCGGCGACACACTCGACGTCGAGCCTCAGCGCAAGCAGGAATCGCAGACCAAGGACTGATCCTTCATGTTTGACGTCAGTTTCCTTGAACTGCTGGTGATTGCAGTGATTGCCTTGGTTGTGCTCGGCCCCGAGCGCCTGCCTGGGTTCATTCGCACCGTTGGCCTGATGATTGGCCGCATGAAGCGCGGCTTTGCCGACGTGCGCGCTCAGGTTGAGCGCGAGATCGGTGCGGATGAAATTCGCCAGCAGTTGCACAATGAAAAAATCATGTCTTCGCTTGAAAAACCGCGCAATAAAAGCGAAGACCAAAGCGCTGCCAAACCTGTCTCGAATGTGAAACGCAACAGCAGCCAAAGTGTCACACCTGCCGATCAGACTACAGCTGCCGTGACGGATGAAGAGGTAGCCCTGCAGCCTGCCACACCCGCAAGCACAACGGATCACCCAGACACATTAAGCGATCCGAATGACCCCGTAGCCGAGCCGCAGACACCACACCATGAGCGATAAGCGTACCCCGGCGCAATTGGCCGAAGACATGCCCCTGGTAGCCCACCTGACCGAACTACGCTCCCGGCTGCTGCGTATTATCCTGATCTGGATGCTGATATTCGCCGGGCTGTTCTATTTCGCCAACGATCTCTACACCTTCATCTCCGAGCCGCTGCGCGCCTTTATGCCCGAAGGCACCAGCATGATCGCCACCGATGTCGCCTCTCCGTTCCTGACGCCGTTCAAACTGGCGCTGGTCAGTGCCCTGTTTATCGCCATGCCATTCGTACTGCATCAGCTGTGGAGCTTTATCGCACCCGGCCTGTACAAGCACGAAAAGCGCCTGGCCGTGCCGCTGCTGGCCTCCAGCATCGTGCTCTTCTACTCCGGTATGGCCTTTGCGTACTATGTGGTCTTCCCGCTGGTGTTCGGGTTTTTTACCAGTACCGCGCCGGAAGGCGTGGCGGTGATGACCGATATAAACAAGTATCTGGATTTTGTTCTAACGCTGTTTATGGCGTTCGGGCTGGCCTTCGAAATCCCCGTGGCGACCATTCTGCTGGTGCTGGCCGGCGCGGTCGATGTAGCCAAGCTGCGCAGGATTCGCCCTTATGTCGTGGTCGGCTGTTTCGTCACCGGCATGGTGCTCACACCTCCGGATGTGATCTCCCAGGCGCTGCTGGCCATTCCTATGTGGCTGCTCTATGAAGTCGGCATTCTGTTTAGCTCCATGCTCAAGCCGATCAAGCGTGATGTAACCGACTCGGATGCCGAAGAACCGCCACCGGCATGAATCTGCTGCTGCTACGAGATGAAGATTTTGTCAGTGCCAACCATGCCCAATTGCGCGGCAGACGCTTGCAGCACCTACTGCAGGTACATCAGGCACAGGTCGGCGATAGTCTAAAAGTAGGCCGGCTCGGCGGACTGATGGGCCAGGGTCAACTTGTCAACCTGACTGATGAACTAGCCGAAGTGGCCGTCCAGCTTGATCATAGCCCGCCGGCCAAGCTACCGCTGACCCTGTTGTTGGCTATGCCACGGCCCAAAATGTTTCGCCGCATTCTCCAGCACTGCGCCACCCTTGGCGTTGCCGACATCATCCTGTTGAACAGCTACCGGGTGGAAAAGAGCTTTTGGCAAACGCCATTTCTTCAGCCTGCACAGATCGAAGAGAATCTGCTACTCGGTCTCGAGCAAGCGCGCGACACGGTTTTGCCGCGCATACGCATCGAGAAACGCTTCAAACCTTTTGTGGAAGACCATCTAGGGCAAATTGCCGCCGGCACTCTGGCCTTGGTAGCCCACCCGGGCATGTATCCACCCTGCCCGCGCGCCGTCGCGCAGCCCACCACCCTGGCGATTGGCCCGGAGGGCGGCTGGATCCCCTATGAAGTGGATAAGCTGATTGAAAGCGGTTTCCAGCCGGTGCAGCTGGGCGAACGCATTCTGCGCGTGGAAACGGCGGTGACCGCCCTGATTGCTCGTTTGTTTTAGCGGACCAGCAGCTTTCAACCTGGGGGATGTACCCCATTCTCATGAACATGAAGCATTCACCCAACTCAATACCTGCTCCAGCCGTTGTTGCGCTATTCGCTGTAGAGGCGAGCTGAACAGGGCAATAAGCCTGCCTCTTCTTCCCAGCCTTTACCAGCCTCCACCCGCACATCCCTGGCAACCACTGGCTCTGCGCATTCGGAGCATACCAGCACCGGTTTCATCACCTGGCCGCAGGTTTTGTGCACATGCAGCACAGGCGCGCCCCTCTCATCGGCCATATATCGATCACCCCAACTGACCAACGTCAGCATGACTGGGTGTAGGTCCAAGCCTTTGTCTGTCATCCGATACTCTTCACGTAGCGGACGCTGCTGATAAGCAACCTTGGTCAATACGCCGTGCTCGACCAGCTTCTTCAAGCGATCCGCGAGCAGATGCCGAGTAATTCCCAATCGCCGCTCGAACTCATCAAAGCGGCGAATACCCAGAAAACAATCGCGCAGTATCAGCAACGTCCATTTATCGCCTATGACCGCCAAGGTGCGGGCCAATGAACAAGGCTGCTGGTCCAGTTCTTCCCAGCGCATGCACTATCCTCATTTGTTGAAGAGGCAAGACTAACTTGACAAGTTCTAAAAAGGAACTGAATATCTAATAGTTCCAAAAAAGAACTTACATATTGATTGCCCGTCACCAAGCAAAAAAGGATCACGCTATGTCCCGCCCCCCTGTTGCAGTAGTTATTGGCGCCGGCGACGCTACCGGTGGCGCAATTGCCAAACGTTTCGCGCGCGAAGGCTATACCTTGTGTGCCACCCGGCGAAATGCCGAGCAACTGACCAACCTAATAGAAGAGATCCAGTGCGCTGGCGGCAGCGCCCACCCCTTTGGCTGCGACGCCCGCGTGGAGGAACAGATGGTCGAGCTGTTCGAGCATATCGAACGGGATATTGGTCCAATTGCAGTGGTGGTGTTCAATATTGGCGCCAACGTGCGCTTTTCGATCACCGAAACCACCGAACGCGTCTACCGCAAGGTCTGGGAAATGGCTGCACTGGCGGGGTTCCTGACCGGGCGCGAAGCAGCCAAGGCGATGCTACCCCGGCAAAAAGGCACCATCATTTTTACCGGAGCCACCGCCTCCTTGCGCGGCGGGGTCGGTTTCAGCGCTTTCGCCGGGGCCAAATTCGCCCTCCGCGCACTGGCTCAAAGCATGGCGCGCGAACTTGGGCCCCAGGGCATTCACGTGGTACATCCGATCATCGATGGCGCAATCGACACTGCCTTTATCCGTGACACCTTCCCTGAGCGCTACGCACTGAAGGATCAGGACGGCATCCTCAACCCCGAGCACATCGCCGAGCAGTATTGGCAGCTGCATTGCCAGCCGCGGGACGGCTGGACCCACGAACTGGATCTGCGTCCCTGGATGGAAACCTTTTGAAGGTCCATTTTGAACCACCGAGCAGCCCCGATCAATCTGCCAATAAGGACAGCAACATGAGCAAAAGCATCGAGTTCTTCTTTGACGTGGGCAGCCCTGCTACCTACCTTGCCTGGACTCAGCTACCCGCACTGGCCAAGCGCACCAACGCAGACATCATCTGGCGGCCGATGCTACTGGGTGGCGTTTTCCAGGCCACCGGTAATAGCTCGCCTGCCAGCGTGGAGGCCAAGGGCAACTATACGCGCACCGATTTCCAGCGCTACGCCCAGCGCTACGGTGTAACGCTCAATCACAATCCGTATTTTCCGATCAACACGCTACAGCTGATGCGTGGCGCCACGGCGTTTCTCGGCAGCAAAGACTTCGACCCTTACCTGCGGGCGATATTCACTGCGATCTGGGTGGACGAGCAGGATATGAATCAGCCGGAAGTGGTCGGCAAGGTGCTGGCCAAAGCCGGTTTCGATCCGACGGCGGTGTTGCAGCGTATAAGTGAACCGCAGGTCAAGGAGCAGCTAAAAACCACCACGACCGAAGCGGTCGCGCGCGGTGTGTTTGGCGCCCCAACGTTGTTTGTCGGTGACCAGATGTTCTTTGGCCAGGACCGGCTGGAATTTGTCGAGGCCGCCTTGGCACCCTAGACCGACACGCGCAGGGCTATATTTCAAGCAAAAAGGTCACAGGCCCGTCGTTAATCAGGTGCACCTGCATATCCGCACCAAAACGTCCGCTCGCCACACAGGCATGGGCCTGCCCTGCTTGCGCCAACAAATAGTCAAACAATTGTTCCGCAACGGCCGGGGCAGCTGCGGTGGAGAAACCGGGACGCAAGCCCTTGCGTGTATCCGCAGCGAGCGTGAACTGCGATACCAACAACAAGCCGCCCTGTACGTCTTGCACTGAACAGTTCATACGGCCATCAGCGTCATTGAATACCCGGTACCTGAGCAAGCGCTGCAGCAGCTTGTCGGCTGTGGCGTGGTCATCCTGCGGCTCGACACCCACCAGCACCAACAGACCCTGGTCGATACTGCCGACGATTTCTCCACCGACCTCGACCCGGGCTTGGGTGACACGCTGTAGTAAGGCTTTCATCGCGCGAGTGACCTGATTATTCCACCAGCGGCGGCAGATTGAGCAACTGCCGCGACAACGTCTCGGTAGCTCGTACCAGGGCGTCGGCAATACCGCTTTCCGAGGCGGCATGACCGGCGTCACGAATGATCTTAAGCTCGCTGCCCGGCCACTTCTGGTGCAGGCTATGAGCATTATCCAGCGGGCAGACCATGTCGTAGCGGCCATGCACAATAATACCGGGCAGGTGCGCGATGCGCTCCATGTTATTGAGCAACTGATCGGCATCCAGAAAGGCATGATTGACGAAATAATGGCATTCGATACGCGCGATTGCATAGGCACGGCGGGCATCGCTGAACCGCTCGACCACTTGCGAGCTGGGACGCAATGTCGCGCAGCGGCCTTCCCATACTGACCAGGCCTTGGCAGCATGCATACGGCAGATTTCATCGTCGCCGGTCAGGCGCCGATAATAGGCGCTGACCATATCATGTCGCTCGTCCTCGGGAATCAGTGCCAGATAATCTTCCCAGTAATCCGGGAAAACGTGGCTGGCGCCCTCCTGATAGAACCAGCGAATATCCTGATCACGGCACAGGAAGATGCCGCGTAAGATCAGTCCGAGCACGCGCTCGGGATGCGCCTGTGCATACGCCAGCGCCAGCGTCGAGCCCCAGGAGCCGCCAAACAGGACCCATTGCTCTAACCCCAGATGCTTGCGCAGGACTTCCAGGTCGTCAATCAGATGCTGAGTGGTGTTGTTCTCAAGGCTCGCATGCGGCGTCGAGCGGCCAGAGCCGCGCTGGTCAAAGGTAATGATGCGATACACCGAGGGATCAAAGAACCGCCGGCTCAGGCTGTCGCAGCCCGCGCCGGGCCCGCCATGTATAAAGACCACCGGCAAGCCATCGGCCTGGCCGCTCTCATCCACATAGAGCACATGGGGCTTCTCCACTGCCAGTTCGTGGCGGGCGAAGGGTTTGATCTCTGGGTACAACAGCTGCATGATGACCGCTCCTGGCCTGATGGGCAGCCGACCGGCCGCTATCTGATAGGCACAACATTACTGGCCGAAGAGCACTCTGTCTATGTTGCCCATGCTCCGCTCACCCCTACCGCTCATCGCGCTGATCGTTCTGGCCGTGCTGATCACAGGATGCGGCTCGCAGAGCGCCGATGAACGCCTCAACCACAGCCTGAATGAACTACGCGAAGGTATCGAAGCACGCTCGACAGACCGAGTAATGGGCGTGCTGCATGCCGACTTCCTGGCCCGCGGCGAGCTCGATCGTGACTGGGCACGGCGCACTATGACACTGAGTTTTCTGCAGAATCAGCGAGTCAATGTGCTGGTAATCAACCAGGAAACCGAGATCGACCCGATCTACAACGGGCAAGCCCAAACCCGGGCTCAGGTCAGCTTGAGTGGTGCTGAACGCTTCATTCCAGACAGCGCCCAGGTCTATGCGCTAACACTGAGCTGGCTGGAAGAGGACGGTAATTGGCAATTGCACCGGCTGACCTGGGAATAACCCGTCGACAGCGCCAAGTCTAGCCGCCAAACGGTTTCACGCCGATCAGTGGGCCGTGTAACCACAGAGCAAAAATCACCCAAGCTACCAGGCCAACGCCGACCGCCGCCGCATCCATCACCGCTCGGCCTCTTGCATAAGTCACGCCTGCCATCCGGTCACGACGACGCGAAACCACATACAGCGCCACAGCCCAGACCAGGAAGCCGCCGAACAACAGCAGATCAGCCAAAGTACCGTTGGCTGCCAAGTGAGCGATGGCCCAGAACTTGACCCCCAACAACATAGGGTGGCCGACGCGCGCCTTGATGTGCGTGCCAGGAATATAGGTGGCGGCCAGCAAAATAAACGCCGGCACCGTCAACAACGCCGCCAGGTGACGCGTCCAGACCGGCGATACCCAGAGCCAGGTAGGGTCCAGGCGTGCCTGACCGTAACCCCAGATAATCAACAGCAGACCGAGCAGCGAAACCACAGCATAGGCGCCCTTGTACGGCAGTAGCCCCCTCTTGCTGATCTGTTTCGCCCGCCACTGTGCGGCAAACAATCGGGTGGAGTGCACCCCGAGAAACAACAGTAGACCAATCACCAAAGCCAGCATGGATACATCCTTTTGCGTTATACGTTATCAGGGCGCTCGGGCGGTGAGGCGCTGCCCGTCGCCCGCATAGAGTATCAGGGCACCGTCTTCAGTGAAATCAAAGCGCTGTAACGAGGCCAACGCCGTCAATACCCGCTGTTCCTGCTGCATCAGCGCTGGCGCGCAGGCTTTGCGGGTGGTCGCGGCAGCAGACAAGGTCAATCCCTCTCCACTCAGTTCATATTTACCACGATAGTTGTTACAAGAGGCCTGGCCGAACAAGAGCCCATCGGGGCCAAAATTCACGGTCACATGCGATCGATCAATGATCCCCGCCTGATTAATATCTTCGACCATCCATTCCACGCCCTGAACCAGCCGCAGAGAATCCCCTCCACAACCTTGAAGGCGTTGGTCCGCATAGGTCAGCTCAACCGTCTGCGGGTAGAGCATGCCGCTCATGCTGTCCTTGCACAGCGCTTGGGTCACTTGCATGTCAACCAGCAGATCGCCCTGAGCTGCCCGCACTCTGCGCTGGCTGCTGGACTCGACGGTTTGAGTATAGTCGGCCGCCTCAATCACCTCTTCCTCAAGGCGCGTCAGACGCAATGTGCTGGCCTCCAGATCCAGCCGCCAGAAAGGCTCATTGCCTCTGGCCACAAAGGGCTCGATGATCTCCCCTGGCGGGACGCAGAGCGGATAACGCTTGGCGTGGATAATCAGATCGGCGCTGCTGCCTTTGCTCCAAAAGCGCGTATCGGGATCACCCTCAGCTTCAAAACGCGCACCCGACGCAGACGCAACCGGCAGTAGCAGATGCTTCTCACCGTTTGCTTCTAGCACCAGGGTGTCGCCCTCGTAACCGGCGCTCACCTGAAGACGACCACATTGCAGGACGCTACTGAACGCGGCAGCGCGGAAAGGCATCAACGTGACCTCGCCCAACTCGAGCATCCCTGGTTCGGGTGTGATACTGATTGGCTCAGATATCCAGGTGGTGCGTTCGGCCTCTGCCAGCGCAGCTCTGAGCTGATATTCGCGGTCTACCGAGAGGTCAGCGGCGCTCAGCTCCAAGGCAAACTCCAACGGCACCTGCCTGCCGTTGAGACTGAAACGCTGCTCGGCAATCACGGCAGCGCCGGGCTGTACTGACTCAGACATATCACGCAGTTCGATCAACGCGTGGCTATTCGGTGCCAACGCCCCCCTGGAGCGATACACCAACTGGCCGCGCAACACCATCCGGCTCTCATCCGCAGCAATTAGCGGGTCTGCAGCGACCACCGTCTGAGGCGCGTCTTGGGCCATATCGGCCACCGCCGCGGATTCCGATGGCGCATCGGAACAGCCGCCAAGCAGCAGCAATGCGCCCAGCAGGGTAACGCCGATCTTCCAGCGCGGCGCTGTGCACAACCCAGGTCCAGGAATTAACCTCATGACAATACTCCAAGATCAGACATGACAATGTGAAATAGGACCCTGCCAATCACTCGGCGTTCCCGCAGCCCGGCTGCCGCCCACGATTTGCACCGGTTGATTTCACTCAGGCAGCAGGCCACCATACACCCGCACACTCCTTTGCCATAATGGCCTATGCCAGGAATCGCCTCACCTATGCCCGACAGGCCAAGACTCACGCAACGCCCCTTAACCTTATACTTATTTGGGGCGGTTCTATTCGTCTTGATCCTGGGGGCTGTTCTTCTGCCCATTGAGATCAGCTATCTGTTGCGCTGGGGGGCCGAATTGGCCGGCCATCCCTTGGCCGTGATTGGCATGGTCATAGTGATGGCCTTGCTTATGAGCTTCGGACTGCCCGGCAGCTTGTGCTTCTGGCTTATCGCGCCCTTTCATGCGCCGCTGCTCAGTATCAGTATGCTGCTGGTCGGCAGCGTGGCCGGGGCGATGGGTGCTTATCGCCTGGGTAAAGGCCTGGGGGATGCTTGGCGACCTGGCAGGCTGGCCAGACAGGTACTCAACCTGCTCGGCAAACGCAGCGACTTTCTCACCCAGTGCGCGCTGCGCATTTTGCCTGGCTTCCCACATGCCTTTGTCAATCTGGCCGGCGGCGTGCTGCACCTGCCGTTAGCTGGGTTCTTTGTCGCTGCGGTTGTTGGTCTGGCAGTCAAATGGACCGTGTACGCACAAGCGGTGCACGGGATGGTGTCGGCCAGTCAGGCGGAACAGGCACTGGGGCTTGGTACACTGTTGCCGCTCATCATCCTGGCATTGTTGCTGGCGCTGGGCGGCTTGGCCAAACGCTGGTTCTTCAGCCAATCGAAAACCGATAGCCTGCCGCCACCCTGATCTATGGCCGCATACAACGCGGGCTTACACCACCGATAACAGCTCCCCAAGCGTTTGCGCCTGGCTTTCTCCATGCGCATGATCAAGCCGCCAATCGGAAACCCCAACCGCGCTTGCGCATGACAGCGCAATGGGCCGAAGGTAAACTAAGCGGCCTACGGCGGCACCCCAACGCGCGCCGCTTACCCTCTCGCTCTCAACCTCTGCCGGGGTCACCGGCCAGGACACCAGCATGATTCGCATCAATGAACTGCAACTGCCGCTAGATCACCCCGCCGAGGCCTTACGCCCAGCCATTGTTGCGCGCTTGAAGATTGCCGATGCCGAGCTGCTGGATTTCACCGTCTTTAAACGCAGTTATGACGCACGCAAGAAGAACAGCGAGATCACCTTCGTCTACATCATCGACGTAACACTGCGCAACGAAGCCCCCGTGCTCAAGCGCTTTGCCCGTGATCACAACGTCCGCCCGGCACCCGATACCGGTTATTACCCGGTTGCTCAGGCGCCTGCTGACCTAGCCGAACGGCCGCTGGTCATCGGCTTTGGGCCCTGTGGCCTGTTCGCCGCGCTAACGCTGGCACAGATGGGCTTCAAGCCTATTGTGCTGGAGCGCGGCAAGGATGTACGCAGCCGCACCAAGGACACCTGGGCGCTTTGGCGCAACAAGGTATTATCGCCGGAATCCAACGTACAGTTCGGTGAGGGCGGCGCCGGACTGTTCTCTGACGGCAAGCTCTACAGCCAGATCAAGGATCCGAAATTCTACGGCCGTAAGGTCATGCATGAATTTGTCCGCGCTGGCGCGCCGGAGGAAATCATGTTCGTCAGCAAACCGCATATCGGCACCTTTCGGCTCACTGGTGTGGTCTCGAGCATGCGCGAGGAGATCAAGGCGCTGGGCGGCGAGGTCAGGTTTGACAGCCGCGTGACAGACTTCATGATTACCGACGGACGCATTGATGGCGTCCAGCTGGCTAACGGCGAAGCGCTGCACAGCCGCTATGTCATCCTCGCTCTAGGGCACAGCGCGCGCGACACCTTCCGCAAGCTCCACGAGCGCGGCGTGTATGTTGAGGCCAAACCCTTCGCGGTGGGCTTTCGTATCGAGCATCCGCAATCGTTAATCGATAAGGCCCGGCTGGGTAAATACGCCGGCCATCCGCAGTTGGGCGCCGCAGACTACAAACTGGTGCACCACGCCAAAAACGGGCGCGCAGTTTACAGCTTCTGCATGTGCCCCGGCGGCATGGTGGTAGCAGCCACCTCCGAGCCTGGCCGGGTGGTCACCAACGGCATGAGCCAGTACTCACGCAATGAACGCAATGCCAATGCGGGTATCGTGGTAGGTATCCACCCGGAACAGGACTTCCCCGGCAGTCCGCTGGCCGGTATGGAACTGCAGGAACAGCTCGAGTCTCGCGCCTTTGAGCTGGGCGGCGGCGATTACTGCGCGCCCGGCCAACTGGTGGGTGATTTTATCCGCGGCACGGCCTCAAGCAGCCTTGGCGAGGTGCAGCCCTCCTACCAACCCGGCGTACTGCTTGGCGATCTGGCAACCACCCTGCCTAGCTACGCCATTGACGCCATTCGTGAAGCCTTACCGGCCTTTGGCAAACAGATTCGCGGCTTCGACCGCGAGGATGCCGTACTGACTGGCATCGAAACCCGCACCTCGTCACCGATCCGCATCAAGCGCGACAATGTCTCGTTGCAAAGCCTTAATACCCAGGGCTTATACCCCGCTGGCGAGGGCGCAGGCTATGCCGGCGGTATCCTCTCGGCCGGCGTAGACGGCATCAAGGTCGCTGAGGCAGTGGCCACCGCAATGCTGGCCGATCTGCAGAGCTGAACTTCCACCAGGCCGACTCCGCGCAGAAGCAACAAAAAACCCGCCAGAGTTACCCCTGGCGGGTTTGGTCAGCTGGCTAAAGCTTAGTTTTTACCGGAACGCTTACGCTCGTTCTCGGACAGCAACTTCTTGCGCAGACGGATCGACTTAGGCGTGATTTCAGCCAGTTCGTCGTCTTCGATAAACTCCAGCGCTTGCTCCAGAGTAAAGCGTATCGGTGGTACCAGCGCAATAGTTTCATCTTTGCCCGAAGCACGCATGTTATCCAGCTTCTTGCCCTTGGTCGGGTTAACGCCCATGTCGTTGTCACGGCTGTTGATACCCACCAGCATGCCTTCGTACACTTCGTCGCCGTGGCCCAGGAACAGCTTGCCACGCGCCTGCAGTGTTTCCAGCGAGTAGGTCAGCGCCTTGCCCGTAGCCACGGAGACCAGTACGCCATTTTGACGACCGCTCATTTCGCCTGACTTCATCGGGCCATAGTGGCTGAAGATGCTGGTGATGATACCGGCACCCGAGGTCATGGTCAGGAACTGGTTACGGAAGCCGATCAGACCGCGAGCCGGAATGGTGTACTCCAAACGCACACGACCTTTGCCATCTGGAACCATGTTGGTCAGATCACCCTTACGCAGGCCCATCTGTTCCATCATCGCGCCCTGGTGCTGCTCTTCCAGATCGATGGTGACGTTTTCAAAGGGCTCCTGCTTCACACCATCGACAACCCGGATGATGACTTCAGGACGGCCTACGGCCATTTCGAAGCCTTCACGGCGCATGGTTTCGATCAGTACCGACAGGTGCAGTTCACCTCGGCCGGAGACCTTGAATTTATCGGCACTATCGCCTTCTTCAACACGCAGGGCCACGTTATACAGCAGCTCCTTGTCCAGACGCTCCTTGATGTTACGGCTGGTGACGAATTTGCCTTCTTTGCCGCAGAACGGCGAGTCGTTAACCTGAAAGGTCATGCTCACGGTGGGCTCGTCAACCGACAGGGGCGTCATCGCCTCAACAGTCTGTGGATCACACAGAGTGTCGGAAATGAACAGTTCCTCGAAACCGCTGATGCAGACGATATCGCCAGCGGCAGCTTCATCAACGTCGACACGGTGCAAGCCATGGTGACCCATCAGCTTGAGGATACGACCGTTGCGGCGCTTGCCGTTAACGTCAATTGCAGTGACCGGGGTGTTCGGCTTGACGCGGCCACGGGCGATGCGGCCTACGCCGATCACGCCGAGAAAGCTGTTGTAATCCAGTGCGGAGATCTGCATCTGAAACGGGCCATCACGGTCAACCTGGGGTGCAGGGACGTTATCAACGATAGCCTGAAACAGTGGGGTCAGATCTTCAGCCAGATTGTCGTGCTCCAGACCAGCAACACCGTTGATCGCCGAGGCGAATACAATCGGGAAGTCCAGCTGTTCTTCGGTAGCACCGAGGTTGTCGAACAGATCAAACATCTGATCCACAACCCAATCTGGACGTGCGCCCGGACGGTCAACCTTGTTGACTACCACGATTGGACGCAAGCCGGCCTGGAAAGCCTTCTGAGTCACGAAGCGGGTTTGCGGCATGGGGCCGTCCTGCGCATCTACCAGCAGCAGTACGGAATCAACCATGGACATAACGCGCTCTACTTCGCCGCCGAAGTCGGCGTGACCGGGGGTATCCACGATATTGATGTGGTGACCGTTCCAGTTAATGGCGGTGTTCTTGGCCAGAATGGTAATGCCGCGCTCTTTTTCCTGATCGTTGGAGTCCATCAGGCGCTCGGTGTCGAGCTCGTTCCGCTCGAGGGTGCCAGATTGGCGCAGAAGCTTATCAACCAGCGTGGTCTTACCGTGGTCAACGTGGGCAATAATGGCAATGTTGCGGAGATTCTCGATCACTATGGACATCCTGGATTGCCTGACCGCAGTCAAGCTAACTGAAAAAAGAGGTGGGCATTATACAGACCCAGAGGTGACAGTGTATGTTTTTTGTACGCAGCAGCCGATTATCGGTGTGCTTCCTCGGTTATTTGCCCGAAACAGACGCCTGGATGATGTAAGGTACAGCAGATAAGCGCATTATATGGCGGCCAACATACATATTGGCCGAAAAGCACCAAAATAAAGCGCCAGATAATACAATGGCACTATTTTGGTGCATATAAAGATTGCGCTCATTCGACTCACTCGCTGTAACCCCGCTATAGCAAGGTTTACAGCTGATGCTCCGAAATGGCACATCTTTTGCTCGTTTGTAATGCAAGCGGCAATGCAAGCGGTTGTGCAGATGCATGCCGCTCGAATTTAGAAGCGCCGGGCCAGATGCCCGGCAAATGATTCCTTCTGGAGGAAACCATGTCGAAAGCGATTCAATTGATCAAAGAATTTGACGTGAAGTGGGTTGACCTGCGCTTCACTGATACCAAAGGCAAGCAGCAGCACGTCACCATGCCGGCCCGTGATGTCAAAGATGATTTCTTTGAAGAAGGCAAAATGTTTGACGGCTCCTCGATTGCCGGCTGGAAAGGCATTGAAGCTTCCGACATGATCCTGATGCCCGATGACAGCACCGCTGTCATCGACCCGTTCACCGAAGAACCCACGCTGATTCTGGTGTGCGACATCATCGAGCCTTCCACCATGCAGGGCTACGAGCGCGATCCGCGCGGCATCGCCAAGCGCGCTGAAGAGTATCTGAAATCCACTGGTATTGGTGACACCGTATTTGTCGGTCCCGAGCCCGAGTTTTTCGTCTTTGACGAAGTGAAGTTCAAGTCCGATATCTCCGGCTCCATGTTCAAGATCTTCTCCGAACAGGCCTCCTGGAACACCGATGGTGACATCGAAACCGGCAACAAGGGTCACCGCCCGGGCGTCAAGGGTGGTTACTTCCCTGTGCCGCCGGTCGATCACGACCACGAAATCCGTACTGCCATGTGTAATGCCATGGAAGAAATGGGCCTGACTATCGAAGTGCATCACCATGAAGTAGCGACTGCCGGCCAGAACGAAATCGGCGTACTGTTCAATACCTTGGTTGCCAAGGCTGACGAAGTACAGACGCTGAAGTACTGCGTACACAACGTTGCCGATGCCTTTGGCAAGACCGCTACCTTTATGCCTAAGCCGCTGTATGGCGATAACGGCTCTGGCATGCACGTACACATGTCCATCTCCAAAGATGGCAAGAACACCTTCGCTGGCGAAGGCTATTCCGGCCTGTCCGACACCGCTCTGTTCTTTATCGGCGGCATCATCAAGCACGGCAAGTCGCTGAACGCCTTCACCAACCCGTCTACCAACAGCTACAAGCGTCTGGTACCGGGCTTTGAAGCTCCGGTCATGCTCGCCTACTCGGCCCGCAACCGCTCCGCTTCGATCCGTATTCCTTACGTTTCCAGCCCGAAAGCGCGCCGTATCGAAGCACGCTTCCCTGATCCGGCTGCCAACCCCTACCTGTGCTTCGCCGCACTGCTAATGGCTGGTTTGGACGGCGTTCAGAACAAGATTCACCCTGGCGATGCAGCGGACAAGAACCTGTACGATCTGCCGCCTGAAGAGGCCAGCCAGATTCCTCAGGTCTGCGGCAGCTTGAAAGAAGCACTGGAGTCCCTGCACGCCGACCGCGAGTACCTGACCAAAGGTGGCGTGTTCACCGACGAGCTGATCGATGCCTACATCGAGCTGAAAGCCGCCGAGGAACTCAAGGTTCGCACCTTCGTTCACCCGCTGGAATACGACCTGTACTACAGCGTCTGATTTAGGCTGTGTGACACTAGAAAGGGCGCCCGTTCGGGCGCCCTTTTTTTTCGCCGGTCCTCCAGCCCTTGCCAGATACCCATTTGAGTGCAAGTCTTAAGACTGACCTTACAGGAGTCATCCGTCATGCCGCGTATTTACCTGCCACTGGCGCTAGGCGCACTCTTCGCCCTGATGAGTATTCCCGCCGCGGCCCAGATCTATACCTGGAAAGATGCCAACGGCAATACCATCTATTCCGATCGCCCGCACCCTGACGCCAAAACCGTCGAACTACGACCGACCAATACCGTGCAGCCGCCGCCCTCAGTGCAGCGCAATGATGTTGCCGCCGAGGGCAGCGACAACGGACAGGCCGCAGGCGGCTATTACCGCGTGCTGAAAATCGCCAGCCCTTCTGACGATGAAGCCATCCGCAGCAACGAAGGCACCTTGAGCCTGACAGTCAACACCGATCCACCGCTGTCCAGTGGCCACCTGTTGCGCGCCGTAATGAATGGAGAGTTGCGCGAGGAAGCGGTAGCGGGCAACGGCCAACCGTCGCAGCGCCTTAATCTTATCGGCATTGACCGCGGCAGCCATACTCTGACTGCGGTAGTTTATGACGCGCGCGGCAATGTGGTGCAGAGCACCGCGACCATTACCGTGCACCTGCAACGCACCTCGGTGAATCAACCAGGCCGCACCGGCTCGAATCAGGCACCCCGCCCAAGCACTCCCAATCCGGGCGCCGGCAACTGACACACTGCCGGCCCGGCCCACGCACTATGCTGGCTGTCGTAATGCACTATTATTGTGCATACTCACGGCGCAAGCGGCTTTTTCCGTGCACAGCCTGCGTCAAACCTGCTCATCCGCCTTGCGCCGACGCTTAGTCGCCGTTAGCGCGTGACGCATTAATCCAACTGATCCGCAGCACGCAACTCGCTGACACAGGCCTTTACGCGCCAGGGCGGCGTCCGTGGCGGACCCGCCACCCAGCCGCCTGTCGTGTTAGGTCTTGTGTGACTGACCAGTAGACGACGGAGCGCCCCGTATTGGTTCGCTTCTTGCATTTGTCTGCACAAACCAGGGAAATAGTCATGCTGACTGATCGCTTTTTACGCCAGATTCTCGATAACTTGACCACGGCCGTCATCATGCTGGATGCCGAGCTACGGGTGAACTACATGAATCCCGCAGCGGAGATTCTACTTGCGGTAAGCGGCCAGCGCGTTTCGTTGCAACATTTTGGTGAGCTATTCAATGATGCCCAGGCCGCCGTACAGTCGCTGGAAAGCGCCATTCAGAACGGCAACCCTTTCACCAAACGCGAAGCGCAGCTCAACCTGACCAACGGCCATACGCTGATGGTGGACTACTCAGTAACCCCCATAGGCACCCAGAACACCAACTGGTTGTTGATGGAGCTGCACCCACGTGACCGCCTGCTGCGCATCACCAAGGAAGAAGCCCAGCTGTCCAAACAGGAAGTCACCAAAGTGCTGGTTCGGGGCCTGGCCCACGAAATAAAGAACCCGCTGGGCGGCATCCGCGGCGCGGCGCAGCTGCTGGCTCGCGAACTGCCAGAAGCGTCGCTACGCGACTACACCGATGTCATCATCGAAGAGGCAGACCGGTTGCGTAATCTGGTCGACCGTATGCTCGGGCCTTATCGTCCGCCCAATCTGCAGCCATTAAATATTCACGAAATTACCGAACGCGTGTTCAGCCTCATCGAAGCGGAAACCCAGGGCGAACTAACCCTGCGCCGCGACTACGACCCGAGCATCCCAGACATTATGGCTGACCGCGAACAATTGATTCAGGCGCTATTGAACATCGTACGCAACGCCATGCAGGCGATCGCCGAAAGTGGCGCCCTGCGCCAGGGCCGCATCACGCTGCGCACCCGCGCGCTGCGCCAGTTCACCATCGGCCAGGTACGCCATCGGCTGGTTTGCCGTCTGGAAGTGATTGATAACGGGCCGGGCATTCCTGCCGAAATCGTTGAAAGCATTTTTTATCCCATGGTCAGCGGCCGTGCCGAAGGCACCGGACTGGGGCTCTCTATTACGCAGAACATCATTAGCCAGCACCAGGGCTTGATTGAATGCGAGAGCACCTCCGGCCGCACCGTGTTTACCCTGTTCCTGCCACTGGAACCCATACCGGGAGACTAACCCTATGAGCCGAGCTGAAAATGTCTGGATTGTTGATGACGACCGATCAATCCGCTGGGTGTTGGAAAAGGCATTGCAGCAGGAGGGCATGGAGCCGGTCAGCTTCGATAATGCCGACAGCGCTCTGGCCCGCCTGCAACGTCAGCACCCGGACGTACTGATCAGCGACATCCGCATGCCCGGTACCAGCGGTCTGGAATTGCTCGCGAGCATTCGCGAGCAGTTTCCCAAACTGCCGGTGATCATCATGACCGCGCATTCCGATCTGGACAGTGCGGTGGCGTCCTATCAGGGCGGGGCATTCGAGTACCTGCCGAAACCATTCGACGTGGACGAGGCCGTTGCCCTGGTACGCCGGGCACTCGCACACAGCCGCGAGCAGGATGGTCAGGAGCCGGATCCAGCGCAGGCGCGCACGCCTGAAATCATCGGCGAAGCTCCAGCCATGCAGGAGGTCTTTCGCGCTATCGGCCGCCTTTCCCACTCGAACATCACCGTATTGATCAACGGTGAATCCGGTACCGGTAAGGAATTGGTAGCCCACGCCCTGCATCGCCACAGCCCGCGGGCACGCAATCCCTTTATTGCGTTGAACATGGCAGCGATTCCCAAGGATCTGATGGAATCGGAACTGTTCGGTCACGAGAAAGGCGCCTTTACCGGCGCTGCAGTGCAACGCCGTGGACGTTTCGAACAAGCTGACGGCGGCACCCTGTTTCTCGATGAGATCGGCGACATGCCCGCCGAAACCCAGACGCGCCTGCTGCGCGTGCTGGCCGACGGCGAGTTCTATCGGGTCGGCGGGCATACGCCGATCAAGGTCGATGTGCGAATCATTGCCGCCACCCACCAGAACCTGGAAGGACTGGTACAGGCCGGCGGCTTTCGCGAAGATCTGTTCCATCGCCTCAATGTGATCCGCATTCACATTCCCAAGCTATCCGAGCGCCGCGAAGATATTCCCGCACTGGCCCAACATTTCCTCGCACGCGCGGCTCAGGAGCTGGCGGTCGAGCCCAAGGTACTTAAGCCGCAAACTCAGGACTACCTACGCAACCTGCCCTGGCCCGGCAACGTACGCCAACTGGAGAACACCTGCCGCTGGATCACCGTCATGGCCTCCAGCCGTGAGGTCCTGATCGAAGATCTGCCCCCGGAAATGCTCACCCAGCACCAGGACAGTGCGCCCGATGGCCATTGGGAGCAAAGTTTGCGCACCTGGGCCGATCAGGAGCTGGCCCGCGGCGTGTCCAATTTGCTCGATATTGCGGTACCGGCGTTCGAGCGCATCATGATCGAAACAGCCCTTAAGCACACCGCCGGCAGACGCCGCGATGCAGCGCAGTTGCTGGGCTGGGGTCGTAATACGCTGACCCGCAAGATCAAAGAACTGGGTATGAATATCGACGGCAATGACGAAGACGAGAGCGAATAACCCGGCTTCCCGGTAAAGCTGGCACGCTTGATGCTTTAGTAACATTGGGTGTATTTGGGGTGACTCTGGTTCAGGCAGGCCAGAGTCGCCTTTTTTTATGGACGAAGGAAAAGCAGTTGCCCGCTTGCGGCTTGCCGCTACGCGCGCCAACACCTAGACTGCGCTCCACATCGCATCCAATGGCACGCCTATGTTCCATATCGCCCTGCTCGAACCTGAAATCCCGCCCAATACCGGCAACATCATTCGTCTGTGCGCCAACACCGGCTGCCAGCTGCATCTGATCGAACCGCTTGGGTTTGAATTGGATGACAAGCGCTTGCGCCGAGCCGGGCTGGACTACCACGAATTTGCTGCGGTGAAGACCTACCCCAATCTGGACGCCTGCCTGGCAGCAGTAAAGCCAGCACGGGTTTTTGCCTTGAGCACCAAGGGCAAGCACGGGTTCAGTGAGGTGACATTCAAGCCGGGGGATTTATTTCTGTTTGGGCCGGAAAGCCGTGGGCTGCCTGCCGAGGTACGCGACGCCCTGCCTGCGGATCAGGTGCTGCGCGTGCCCATGATGCCGGGCAGCCGCAGCCTGAATCTGTCCAACAGTGCCGCCGTGCTGATTTACGAAGCCTGGCGCCAGCAAGGCTTTACCGGCGCCGGACTTTGATAAAGAGCACGGATGATCAGTCGCGGACTTTAACCACGACCTTGCCGACGGCCTTGCGCGAGCTGAGCACTTCGAGTGCGTCCTCGTACTCATCTAGCTTGTAGGTCAGAGACACCAACGGCTTGAGCTTGCCTTCACTGAACCAGGCAAACAGTTGCTGGAAGTTTTCCAGGTTGGCCTGCGGCTCACGGGCAGCAAACGAGCCCCAGAACACGCCGACGATGGACGAGCCCTTGAGCAGCGCCAGGTTCGCCGGGAATTCGGGAATGCGGCCACTGGCAAAACCCACTACCAGCAAACGACCCTTCCAGTTGATCGAGCGCACTGCCTGATCAAACAGATCGCCGCCGACCGGATCATAGATCACATCCGCGCCCTGGCCCTTGGTCAGCTCTTTGACCGCATCCTTGAGGCTGACTTCGCTGTAGTTGATCAGCTCATCGGCGCCAGCGGCCTTGGCTACTTCCAGCTTCTCGGCGCTGGACGCAGCGGCAATGACTCGGGCGCCCATGGCTTTGCCGATCTCCACTGCAGCCAAGCCCACGCCGCCGGAAGCACCGAGCACCAGCAGCGTTTCGCCAGGCTGAATGTTAGCGCGCTGTTTGAGCGCATGCATTGAAGTGCCATAGGTCATGCTGAAACCGGCGGCGGTAACGAAATCCATATCCTTGGGCATCGGCAGGATACGCGACGCATCGATGGCAACCTGCTCGGCAAAGCTGCCAAAACCGGTCAGACCCATGACCCGGTCACCCGGCTTCAAGTGTTTGACCTTGTCACCGACGCTGGCGATCACGCCCGCCGCTTCACCGCCGGGTGAAAACGGGAATGGCGGCTTGATCTGGTATTTGCCTTCAATGATCAAAGTGTCGGGAAAGTTAACACCGGCTGCGTGAATATCGACTATTACTTCGTTGGGCTTGGCGACCGGATCAGCGGCCTCTTCCAGTACCAGGTTACTCGGCGGGCCAAAGGATTTGCACAATACAGCTTTCATGACGACTCCACTGTTATCAGGTTTTCATACAGTCTAGTCGCATGCAGGGCAACGGGGTCAATGACCATACCTTGAATTGATTGACACCCATAAGAATCCGACAGGCAATGTTTACCGAAGAAAGTCTGGCGACGAAAGTTTGGCGACAAGGGCCAGCTCGGCTATCCTGAGGCCAACGATAAGGGAGTCAACGCTGATGTCATTGAGAAACACCCTGTATGTGCTGTTGTTGTCGATGGCGGTCTGGCTGCCGGTACAGGCCAGTGAGAAGGCCGCCGCGCCGGGAGCACAGTATGTGGAGTTAAGCCCTTCCTTTGTTGGCACCATAGGGCCTGGGCCGCGCATCCAGTACATGAAAGTCGATGTAGCGCTACGCGCCAACGATCCGACTGCAGTGGAGCGCATCCAGTATCACGACCCGTTGATTCGCAACTCCCTGGTGTCGTTGTTCGGGCGTCAGACGCCTGAAGGGCTGGCCACGCTGGAAGGCAAGGAGCAGCTCAAGAAGCAGGCGCTGGAGGCCGTCCGTGCGGTACTGGAAGAAGAGGAAGGCAAGCCGCTGGTAGATGACTTGCTTTTCACCAACCTGGTCACCCAGTAGTAGGGTCCCATCGAGTGGCGCGCCTGAAGCTCAGGCGCGCTGACTCAGATAGCTCTCGACAAAGCTGTCAAAATCCATTTCATCTGCCGCCTCTATGGCCGCCTGCTCCGCCAGGGAGCTGTCGACTTGGGCTCTGCAAGCGCGCAGTGTCTCGGCATCCAGCGGCCGGCTGAGCAGCTCGCGAGCATGTGCTTGAGATTGGGCCAGGGCAAAGCGGAAGAAGCTGTTGTCGTGTTCGGCAAGCGCCGCCAACACTCGTGCCGAAGGCGTAAGCGCTGCATCCTCGAGTTTCGCTCGCTGCAACGCCAGGCTGTCACGGTAGGCACTGGTCTGATGGCTGCGGTCCAATAGACTCGCACACTCAGCGATGTCATCCAGCAGCGCCAGACCCCATTCCTTCAGATCCCGCGACTGGCCGCCATCCGCCAACTGCAGGCCTGGCTCGCGGCCGCGTTTGACCGCCAGGGCAAAGTTGTCACTGGTCTCGGTGCAAGCCTCTTCAGTCAGTGCAGGACTGTCCTGCAGAGCGCAGTAGAGTAAAAAGCTGTCGAGAAAACAGGCGCTGGTCGGCTCTATACCCAGCGGCACAAAGGGGTCGATATCCATACAGCGTACTTCGATGTACTCCACCCCGCGCGAAGCCAGGGCGTATACCGGCTTCTCGCCGCTGCGCGTCACTCGCTTGGGACGAATAGGGCTGTAGAACTCGTTCTCGATCTGTAACAGGTTGGTATTGAGTTGCTGCCACTGACCCTGCGCGTCATGCGTACCCATCTGATCATAACGCGCATAAGGCAAGCTGATGGCTTCCTGCATGCTGGCAATATAGCTGTCCAGGCTGTTGTAGCAGACGTTGAGACCGGACTGAGCGTTGTTGTTGTAACCCAGGTCGCTCATCCTCAGGCTGGTCGCATAGGGCAGGTACAGACTTTTTTCGCCCAGCGGCAACAGCTTGTGATCACGACCTTGCAGGAAGGTCGCACAGACCGCCGGCGAGGCGCCAAACAGATACATCAGCAGCCAGGCATAACGGCGGAAGTTACGGATCAGATCCATATAGCGCTCGGACTGATAATCCTGCGCCGAGCGTGCGTCGCCCGCCTGCTCCTGCAACACCGCCCAGAGCTGAGGCGGCAGCGAGAAGTTGTAATGAATGCCGGCAATGCACTGCATGGCCTTGCCATAGCGAATGGCCAAACCGCGCCGGTAGACATGCTTAAGCATGCCGATATTCGAGGTGCCATACCAGGCGATCGGAATATCAGCATCCACCGCCGGCAGCTTACAGGGCATCGACTCGGTCCACAGCAGCTCATGTTCCAACTGGCTGTAAACAAAGCGGTGCGTGATATCCAGATGCTCAAACAGCGTATCCAGGCTGGTACTGACTGGGGTGATCAGCTCGATCAACGCTTCTGAATAATCGGTAGTAATGGTCGGATGCGTCAACGCCGAGCCCAGCGCCAGCGGGTGCGGTGTACACGCCAGATCACCGCTTGGCGTGGTTCGCAGGCTTTCTTTTTCAATCCCATGCTGACAGCCATTTAGCCGCTCGCGGTAGGTCGGTTGGGCCAGCAGTTCAAGGGTATTGCTAAACGTTGGTGACAAGGTTGCCACTCCTGAAGCTGTCAGGCTGGCAGCACGATCTGCGTACCAGCGTGAACGTGATTAGTACGGATCAGATCCGGGCAAAAGTACCCAGCGCCTTGGCCACCAGCGCACCGTCCTGCCAGATTTCCCCATCCACCACTACGGTGCGGGTACCCGCATGTACGACCTTACCAAAGCATTCCAGTTCGCCACCGATCACCGCGCGCGTGTAGTTGATCTTGCATTCCACTGTAGCAGTGGATTCGTGCGGCTCCAGCACGCTGAAGGCAGCAGCGCCCATGGCCGAATCCAGCAGCGAGAAAATCACGCCGCCATGCACCCGCGCCGTACCGTTGAAATGCTCCTCGCGGATGCTCAGCAACAGGGTGCACAAGCCCTTTTCAAGCGACTTGAATTCCAAGCCGAGCATCTTGGTAAACGGACTCATGCGGTTTTTCGCGATCTCATGCAGATGGGGGTGTTGGCTCATGGTCAGCGCTTCTTCAGGTCTTTGGCATTGGCAAACAAGTTGGCAAAGGTACCACCGGCTGGCGCTGGCGCACCAGCCCCGCCAGACTGATTGCGGCCCTGGCCCTTACCCTGATTCCGATTGCGCTCACCTTGCGCGCCTGACGCCTGCCCAACCTTCTCACCTGCAGCACCAGGCTCATCAGACAGGCGCATGGTCAGGCTGATGCGTTGCCGCGCAATGTCCACTTCCATCACCTTGACGCGAACAATATCGCCGGCCTTGACCACTTCCCGCGGGTCCTTGACGAACTGCTGCGACAACATGGAAATATGCACCAGGCCGTCCTGATGCACGCCGATATCAACAAAGGCGCCAAAATTGGCCACGTTGCTGACCACGCCTTCAAGCTGCATACCGGGCTTGAGATCGCGAATGCTTTCCACGCCGTCCTGAAAAGTAGCCGCCTTGAATTCGGGGCGCGGATCACGGCCGGGCTTGTCCAGCTCCTTGAGGATATCGGTGATGGTCGGCACGCCGAAATGCTCGTCGGTGTAGCGCGACGGCTCCAATTGACGCAGGAATACCGAATCGCCGACCAGGCCACGAATGTCCCGACCGGTCTCGCTGGCAATACGTTCGACCAGCGGATAGGCCTCGGGATGCACCGCCGAGGCGTCCAGTGGATTGCTGCCGTTCATCACCCGCAGGAAGCCAGCGGCCTGCTCAAAGGTCTTGTCGCCCAGGCGGCTGACTTTGAGCAGTTCGCGGCGGCTGGCAAAAGCGCCATGCTGGTCACGATAATCAACAATATTCTGCGCGATGCTCGGGTTCAGACCCGAGACGCGGGTAAGCAAAGGCGCCGAGGCGGTGTTCAAGTCTACGCCGACCGCGTTAACGCAATCCTCCACCACCGCATCCAGGCTGCGCGCCAGCTTCACTTGCGAAACGTCGTGCTGGTACTGACCAACGCCGATGGATTTGGGGTCGATTTTGACCAGTTCAGCCAGCGGATCCTGCAGGCGCCGGGCAATGGACACCGCGCCGCGGAAGGTTACATCCAGCTGCGGAAACTCCTTGGCGGCCAGTTCCGACGCAGAGTAGACCGAGGCGCCCGCTTCCGAGACCATAATCTTTTGCATCGGCAACTCTGGACAGAGTTTGAGCAATTCGCTGGCCAGCTTGTCGGATTCCCGTGACGCTGTGCCATTGCCAATCGCAACCAGTGTGACGCTGTGTTTCTTGCTCAACGCAGCCAGCACGGCCAGCGACTCGTTCCATTGGTTACGTGGCGCATGCGGGAATATGGTGGTGTGATCAACCAACTTGCCGGTGGCATCCACCACCACCACCTTGACCCCGGTGCGCAGCCCAGGGTCCAGCCCGAGCGTGACCCGCGGCCCGGCGGGGGCTGACAACAGCAGGTCCTTGAGGTTACTGGCGAACACGCGAATCGCTTCGTCCTCGGCACCTTCACGCAGATCGCCGAGCAATTCGGTTTCCAGATGCCCGAGCAATTTTACCCGCCAGGTCCAACGCACCACTTCGGCCAGCCATTTGTCGGCTGCGCGGCCCTGATCACGGATGTCAAAAGCCTGGGCGATCATGCCCTCACAGGGATGGGGCGTACCGGCAGGCGCGTCAGTATCACCCAACTCCAGGGCGATACTCAGCATGCCTTCGTTGCGGCCACGCAAGATTGCCAGCGCGCGATGCGACGGGACCTTGCTCAGCGCCTCGGCGTACTCAAAATAGTCACGAAACTTGGCACCGTCCTGCTCCTTGCCCGGCACCAGCTTGGAAACCACCCGACCATCTTCACGCAATGCACGACGCAGCGTTTCCAGCAGGCTGGCCTGCTCACTGAAACGCTCCATAAGAATATATTTAGCGCCGTCCAGCGCCGCTTTGACATCGGCAAAGCCTTTGTCCGCATCAACATAGCCTGCGGCGGTCTGCTCGGGGCTCAGGGTCGGATCAGCAAACAGCTGATCCGCCAGCGGCTCAAGGCCTGCTTCGATAGCAATCTGGCCTTTGGTGCGGCGCTTGGTCTTGTACGGAAGGTACAGGTCTTCCAGCCGGGTCTTGGTCTCAGCGCCGCGAATATCATGCTCCAGTTCGGCGGTTAGCTTGCCCTGTTCGGTGATGCTGTTGAGAATCGTCTGGCGTCGGTCTTCCATTTCGCGAAGATAGCGCAGCCGCTCCTCAAGATAGCGCAGCTGGGTATCATCCAGGCTGCCGGTGACCTCCTTGCGGTAACGGGCAATGAAGGGCACGCTGGCACCTTCATCAAGCAGTCTGACAGTGGCGTCGACCTGTTCCGGGCGAACCGTCAGTTCACTGGCAATACGCGAGGCAATAGATTCCATACTGAAGTATCCAGATCAAGGTTGGCAGGCCCGGCAGTATAACCGACAGATACCTGGTTGGGGGTGACCGTAAGACAGCGGGAGAAGTCTGGCCAAAACGCCGAAAAACTTGTACAAAAGAAACCTCTTGTAACAATGCCCGAGCACTAACACCGGCGGCTTCAGCGACAATGCTTACAACTTGAATAAGGTGGAATAGCGCATGATCAGCGAAGGCGAAAAAATCCTAATTGTTGATGACGACGTTCGATTACGCAGGCTACTTGAGCGCTTTTTGACCGAACAGGGTTACCGGGTGCGTGCAGTGGAGAACACCGAGCAGATGGATAGACTGCTGGCCCGCGAGCTGTATTCGCTCATCGTGCTGGACTTGATGCTGCCTGGCGAAGACGGCCTGACCGCCTGTAAGCGCCTGCGCGACCAGGAAAACACCACGCCGATCATCATGCTCACCGCCAAAGGCGACGAAGCCAGCCGAATTCTCGGCCTGGAACAGGGCGCAGACGACTACCTGCCCAAGCCTTTCAATCCCCGTGAATTGGTCGCCCGTATCAAAGCGGTGCTGCGCCGTCAGGCGCCACAGGTACCGGGTGCTCCCGGTGGCGAGGACGAAGAGGTCACCTTCGGCGAGTTTGTGCTCAGCCTGGCCACTCGCGAGCTACGCCGCGGCGAAGAGGTGCATATGCTCACCACCGGGGAATTCGCGGTACTCAAGGCACTGGTCCAGCACCCTCGCGAACCGTTGACGCGCGACAAGTTAATGCAACTGGCCCGTGGCCGCGAGTGGGATGCCCTGGAGCGCTCGATCGACGTGCAGATCTCGCGCTTGCGGCGCATGCTTGAGCCCGATCCATCCAAGCCTCGCTATATCCAGACTGTATGGGGTGTGGGCTACGTCTTTGTGCCGGACGGTAAGCATTCGTGAAGGGCGGCCCTGGCTGGCACCCGCTGCTGCCACGTAGCTTCTTTGCCCGCACTATTCTGCTGGTGTTACTGGTCACACTGTTTTCCAAGTTGCTCACCATGTTCTATCTGATGAGCAACGAAGACCTGTTGGTCGACCGCCAGTACAGTCACGGTACCGCGATGTTGATCGGTTCTTACTGGGCCGCCGGCCCGGAAACCCGTGCCGACATCGAAAAAATGACCGGCATGAGCTTGGTCCCCCACTATCAGGTGCCGCGCGGCGAAGTGCATTGGCCGTACACCGGCATATTCACCAATCAGCTGCGGGCCGAACTCGGAGACCGCACTGAAGTGCGCGTGCGCATTCAGGGTGAACCCACAATCTGGGTGCACCAACCGGCCTACCAGGACAACTGGCTGAAAGTTCCTCTCTATGCTCACCCGTTGCGTGGCCAACGCATCTGGATGGTAGTGCTGTGGTTTCTGGCGATCGGCATCCTGTCGACCGCCGCCGCGTGGGTATTCGTGCGTCAGTTGAACAAACCGCTGAAAAAACTCGAGCACGCCGCCAGGCGCATCGGCAAGGGCCAGAGCGTACGTTTGCTGGATACCAATTGTCCGGCCGAAATCGCCGAAGTGTATCGGGCCTTCAACCAAATGGCCCAGGATGTCGAACAGGCCAACCGGGACCGCTCGATGTTGTTGGCCGGTGTCTCCCACGACCTGCGTACCCCACTGACACGCATGCGGCTATCCACCGAGCTGCTATCCTCCGCCGACCCAGATCTGACCGAAGGCATGATTCGCGATATCGAAGACATGGACGCGATTCTCGATCAGTTCATGGCGTTCATGCGCGATGGCAGCACTGAAGCGGTTGAGCCGGAAGACATTAACGACATCATCAGGGAAGTCGTCGCACCGCTGAATACCGGCGAGGAGAAAGTCCGGCTATGCCTGGAACCCGTACCTAAGATCAAGCTCAGGCGCTTGTCGATAAAACGGGTGATAAGCAACCTGATCGACAACGCGCTATACCATGGCGGCAGTGGCATCGAGGTTTGCACCTATGTGACACGTGCAGCGGCTCAGCCTTATCTGGTGGTCGCGGTGCTGGATCGCGGGCCGGGGATCGACCCGACCGAATGTGAATCACTGTTCGTACCCTTTATTCGCGGCGATCGGGCCAGAACCACTACCGGCACCGGCCTGGGACTGGCGATTGTCAAACGCATTGCCGAAACCCACGGTGCAACAGTGCAACTGCTCAACCGCAGCGGTGGCGGTACCGAAGCCCGGCTCAGCTTCCCTATCTGAGTGGAGCAGGCCGCTCAGCCTCGCAGCAGGCCGGCCTGCTCCAACGCCAATTCGATAGCCTCCAGATCGGGAATTATCAAGCATTCAGCCTCATCAGCCAGCTGTACTGACTGGCTGATATAAGGAGCAGGCTCGCCTAGCTCAGAGCCGTCTACTTCATTGATTTCCCCGCGCAGCACTTTGCGCGAGCGTGGAATACTCCACACCCGCATGCCGATAAAATGCACCCCTTCACGCCCACCAATGGCATTCATGATCAAGGTACGAGGCTGGCGCCCACTGTTATCCGGCGTCTGACCCAGCAACCGATAAGGATCGACCAGCGGGACCTGCTGCTCACGCCAGCGCGTCCAGCCTAGAAACCAGTCCGGCGCGCCCGGCACATCACGGGTTATGCGAAAACTGACCAGCTCTGCCACGGCAACGTTCGGCAACAACAGCCCCTGCTCGGTAAGCGGAACAATAAGACCATTCAGGCTTTCCAGTGCATCTGACATGTGCTTTCCTCTTGATAGATTTCCGCTGGCAGCTACAGCGCCAGTGGCTACTCCTGCGCCAGCCACGCCTGCAACGCAACGGCCAGCTCTGCCGGATCGCCCTGCCGGCTGCTCAAGCCCTCAGCCGCTACCGCTTCGGGCATCACCGAGCAGGCAGCACTACGGGGATCCTGGGTCCACACCTCGACGCCCTGCTTGCGCAGGCGCCGGCAGGCTTGCACGCCATCCTCACCCATGCCGCTGAAAATAATAGCGCCGCAGGCTGGCGCAAACGCACCGCCTACCTGATCCAGCAACGTCTCAATCGAGGGCTGATAGCAGCCCGGCCAAGGCGTATCACTAAGACGCACCCGGCCTTCCGGAGAAAAGCTCAGGCTGCGTTTGATCGGCGCAACCAGCACATCGCCGTCATGTAGCGCGGTACCAGCCACGCAATTGATAATACGCCAGTCGTTCTGGCGGCCAATGATGCTCGGCAGGCGGCTCTCGAACCCGGCGTCAATGTGCTGGGCGTAAATAAAAGCGATAGGCAAATCCGCCGGCAGGCTGTCGAGAAACACCTTGACCGCCGCCGGCCCGCCCAGGGACGCTCCCAGCAACCACACACAACGTGCTGGCTGGCGGGCGTTATGCACCTCCTTGGTAGTGCCCTTGAACGTCAACATGCTCGGCAACTGCCCGCCCTCCACGGGACCCAACAACGGCAGTAGCTTGTTGTAAAGGCGCCGCTCCCAGCGCGGATAATCCTCGCTGTCAGCCGGCGGAATTTCGCCAGCACCCAGCAGTACTGGCACCGCGCTGTGCTCCAACAACCAGTCCGACAGCGCTGATTCCTCCGGCAGCTCCAGCAGCCAGGCCTCGGTGGTGATGGCAGCCAGTCGCCGACAGTCCAACTGCGCTGGGTCATCACAGAACACCACCCGGTAGCCGAAGTGGCTGAGCACCGAGTGCAACAGCCGACGTTTATCCGGGTTGGCCGCCAGCAGTCCGATAGCCGGAGCGAAGGCTTCAGCCACGAATCTTGACCAGCTTGCCTATCGCCTCCAGTAGCTGAGCTTCCTGATAGGGTTTACCTAGATAATCATTAACGCCAATGGTACGGGCGCGCTCGCGGTGTTTTTCACCGGTACGCGAGGTGATCATGATGATCGGCAGATCCATCAGCCGTTCATCGTGACGCACCAGCGTGGCCACTTCAAAACCGTCCATGCGCGGCATTTCGATATCCAGCAGCATGATGTCCGGATGCACATCCTGTAGGCGCGCAATCGCTTCAACCCCGTCCTTGGCGGTAATCACTTCCATGCCATGGCGCTCAAGAAGGCGCGATGTCACCTTGCGTACTGTGATCGAATCGTCCACTACCATGACCAGTGTCGAACGTTCGGCCTCTTTCTCGGTAATCGCTTGGGCCCGTTCGGCAGCCAACCGCTGCAGGGATTGCAACGCCTGCTGGGCACGAATAACCGCCAGCAGATCGAGAATCACCACCACCCGACCGTCACCGAGAATGGTCGCACCGGAAATCCCCGGCACTACCGCAAACTGCTTACCCAAACCCTTTACCACGATCTCGCGCGAACCCGCCAGGGCATCGACCTGCACTGCCACGGTATGCTCGGCCCCGCGCACCAGAATCACCGGCAAAGGCAGCGTGTGCCCGCTTAGCCTCGGTTGTTGACCGGTCACTAGCAGATTGCCCAGGTAACGCAGGTCATAACGTTTACCCGCATATTCGAACGGCGGCGCGTCCGGCGCATAATAGGCCTCCAGCTCATAGCCGGAGACCCGCACAATACCCTCGATGGTATTCAACGGGATAGCGTACAGATCGTCCCCGGAATAGACCATCAACGCGCGGTTCACCGATACGGTGAACGGCAGGCGAATGGTGAACACACTGCCCTGACCGGGCTGGGTGTCCAGGCTCATGCTGCCGCCCAACTGCTTGACCTCGGCATTGACGACATCCATGCCGACACCCCGCCCGGAAATCTGTGTCACCTTGTCGGCGGTCGAGAATCCCGCCTCGAGAATGAATTGCAGAATTTCCTGGTCGGTCAACTCGGCGTCGGCGTCCATCAAACCATGCTCGATTGCCTTGCGCTTGACCGCGTCAAGGTTGATACCGGCACCGTCATCGGCTAGTTGCAGCACGATCTCACCGCCTTCGCGGTGCAGGTCAATACGGATGCGGCCCTCTTCCCGTTTGCCTTGCGCCGCACGTTGATCAGGCATCTCGATGCCGTGATCAACTGCATTGCGCAACATATGTTCCAGCGGCCCGATCATGCGCTCCAATACGCTACGATCCATCTCGCCTTCGGCATTGCCTACATCCAGCGCCACTTGCTTGCCAAGCTCTCCGGCCACCTGGCGAACCACCCGACGCATGCGTGGCAGTAGCCGATCAAAAGGCACCATGCGCGTGCGCATCAGGCCTTCCTGCAATTCGGTATTGACCCGCGCCTGTTGCAGCAACAGCGTTTCAGCATCGCGACTCTTGGCCGCCATGGTTTCCTTCAGATCAAGCAAGTCGGAGGCCGACTCGAACAGCGAGCGCGAGAGTTGCTGCAACTGCGAGTAACGGTCCATTTCCAATGGATCGAACTCCTCGTAACCGCCTTGCTCTATCTCCTCCTGGTGCCGCGACAGAATCTGCGCCTGGGTTTCCATATCCAGCCGTCGCAACTGGTCGCGCACCCGTTCAATAGTGGCGTCTACGTCGCTGAGGGTATTACCCAGGTCATTCACCTGCTGCTCGATACGACCACGGAAAATCGATGTCTCCCCGGCCAGGTTGACCAGTTCCTCAAGCAGCTTGGCGGATACTTTGACGGTTTCCTGCCCGGATACCCGGTTCTGGTTATCGTCTCCCGCTTCACTGGCCTGCATAGCACCCTGAAGAATGGCTTTTACCTGAGCCAGTGTTTGCCGCGGCGCGGCACTGATCTGCGGCGGCAGCGGCTCGGCCGGGGCGCTGACCGGCGCGCTGGTTTCCGGCAACGCTGGCATGCTCCAGTCAGCCGGGCCCAGATCTCCGCGCGCGGCCAAACCTTCCAGACCGGCCAATAGAGCCATCAGCCCGTCATCTAGTGTCTCTTCGGGCATACCTTGCATCTGCAGGGCTGCCTCCAACTCCTTGGCCTGATCCGCGAGTGCCGTCTGACCCGCCATGCGCGCGCTGCCCTTGAGGGTTTGCACGCGATGCAGCAGCTCCGCTGCCCCGCCACTGTCCCCATCGCGCTGCACCAGCAATGCATGACAGGGAGCCATGAGTTCGATAGCTTCTTCCAGGAACATAGCCAGCAACGGATCAGCGACCGTCTGCTCAGCCAGGGCCTGCACTTCTGGCTGCCTGTCGGCCATTGCCAGCACCTGCCCAGGCAACTGCGGTGGCAGATCAGGTCTGGCACGGAAGCCCTTGATCGCAGCAATTAAGCCAGAACCGTCGCTAATAATCCGCCCAGCGACAACACCTTCAACCATTTCCGCCAGGCTGTCGTGGCAGGCATGTAACAGCTCATTCAGCCCATCGCTGGGCTGATAACGTTGATCAGCCAGCCCCTCGTAAAGAAACTCCAACTCGTGGGCAAGATCCCCTACCGGCGGAATCTCGGCCATCCGTGCACCGCCCTTGAGCGTGTGCAAATCGCGCTGCAATGACTCAACGGCCAGACTGTTGCCGCTGTCAGCAATCCACTGCTGCAAGCTAGCCGAGGCACTGTCGATAATCTCCTGTGCCTCTTCAAGAAAGATTTCCACCAGCTCCGCGTCCGTCACCGCATCGCGCGGGTTCCAGGTGCCTGCGGCGGCGATCTCCGGTTCAATGCGACTTGGCGCCGAAGCGGCTGCGGGCAGCAACGCACGCAGCGCCGCAATTTCGGCCGTAGCCGGCGGAATATGCTGATGCGCGGCGACCTGATCCATCATGCCGATCAAGCGCTCGTGGCCTATGGCAAGGGCGCTTATTGCCGCCTCATCCAACTGCACATGCCCAGCCCCCAAGGCCTCGTGCACATCTTCCAGGCACTGGCTTAGGCCCTCGATCTGCGGCAAGTCCACTTCAACCGCCACGTCCGCCAACGCGCGTAAGCTCTGACGCAGTCCGTGGCTGTTCAGCTCAATGTTCTGACCTTGCTGGCGCGCTTGCAGCACATCGGCTGCGTCCATCAATTGGTCGATGCCGTCGGTCAGGAAGATCGACAGCAAACTTACGCTGCCAGTACTTTCCTGCACATCGTTGCGACTGCTGTGGCGCGCGGCCATAGCGTGCTGGCGCACCGTCTCCAGTTGCTCGAGAAACTGCTCGGTCCCAGGGATGTTCAGCTCGGGAGTAGTATCCAGCTGCGCGACGCCCGCCTCTATCAGCTGGACGCCATCCGTGAGCAAATCGACCAAGGGTTGTTCCACCGAGATCAGATTGGCCTTGAAGTCTTTGGCCAGCTTTTCCAGCGGTGTGGCCAGCAGCGCAATCGGCTGGATACCGGCCATGTGCGCGCTGCCCTTAAGCGTGTGCAGCGCGCGCTGAAGCGCGTCGCTGACGGGCCGTGGCAACGCCTCGGCGCATTGCGCCAGGAAAGCGTTGACCTGCTCGATATGCGATTGGGTTTCGTTGCGGAAGATTTCCAGCAGCACTGGATCCAGACCACTATCAGCGACAGCTTGCAGCACTGGTTCTGGTTCTGGTTCTGGTTCTGGTTCTGGTTCTGGTTCTGGTTCTGCATTGGACGGCTCAACCGACAGGTCATCAAGCCCTTCATCCTGCAGCTCTGCAATAGGCTCAGGCGCGCGCTGCTCCTCAGCCTGATCGGCCGACGGCTCAACGCCATGCATCTCGGCTTCAACTGACGTATCCGCAACGAATTCATCGCTGGAATCGAGTTCCTGTGCATCGGGCTCGGCCTGCAAGGCCAGCATCAGCTCTTCGCCTGACTCACCCTGGGACAGCGCATCGGCCAGCGCCGCTAGCTGTGCCACCTCAGCCAGAGGCTGCTGATCGTTCTGCTCAAAATCCGCTACCAAACGCGGCATCAAAGCCCGTACGGCATTGATCACCTCGAAGATGACCGGCGTGTGTTCAATGCTGCGATCGATAACCCGATTGAGCATATTCTCAACCGACCAGGCGAGTTCGGCGAGTATCCCCGCCTTGACCATCCGACCACTACCCTTGAGGGTATGGAACGCCCGCCGCACTTCAGCCCGAGCCTTGTGATCTTCCTCATTGGATTGCCACAGCGGAGTGAACTCGCTCAGCGTATCCAGAACTTCGCCAGCCTCCTCAACAAAGATCTCTACCAGTTCGGCGTCCAGCTCGTCGTCCTGGTCATCCTGCTCTACCGCAGGATTCTGCGCGACTGGCTGTGGTAGTTCAGCCGAGGCCGGCTGAGCGGCGTCAGCACGACTCTCGGCAGCCGTATCGCTGTCGTTCTCAGGTGCGGTGCTGGCCTGCAGTTCAATCGGCGCTGGCGTCGCGGTTGCAATGTCCAAAGGACGCTCTGGCGCCGGTGGCTCACGTGATTCAGCACTGCTACCGATCTCGCCGTCGAGATCATAGCCGAGGGTACGTAAGCGCTCGGCAGCGACCGCGAGAATATTGTCACTGCGTTCGGCATCATCCTCAGCCAGACGCTCGAGGTAGTAATCCACACTGGTGATGACATCGGCCAATGCGTCCAGTGCAACCCAGTCAGGGATCGCTTTAGGGCCCAGCAACTGGTCATCGATATACCGGCGGCAACTGCCCACCGTCGCTGCAGCACGCTCCAACGGCAGCATAGCCAACCCACCGCGGACGCTGTTGAGCAAATCACTGACCGGCTCAAGCTGGCTATGGTCCCATTGGCTGGCAATAAAGGCATTGATCGCCTCACGGGTTTGCTCAAGGGCGTTGCGTGCTTCCTGAATGACCTGCTGATGGACTAGCGTCATGTCCTGAGTGGCAGCAAGAGGCGGCATCTCAGCGCCCTTGCTGTCAGCCGTATCCTGGCGCTCAAGACCCAGCATGCCTTGCAGGCTGGCCTCGACGTATAGCAGCCCGCCGGCCACGTCCATCAGCGCAGCATCGTTGATCTCGCTCTGCCCCGCAGCCAGATGCTCGACCTGCTGGATCTGTTCCTGCAAGACGCGTCGCGGCTGCCCCAAACCCAGCATCGCTAGCGTATCGGCAATCTGTTTCATCCCGGGCGCTAGCGCGGCGAGATCGCCCAACTGGCTGCGATCACTGCGAACAAACAGATCCAGCCGATCTTTTACCTGCAGCAGCTCTTCACCCAGCGCCTGGACTACTGACTGCATCGCACTGCGATCCGGCCCGACCAGTCGCGACCCGGTGGCCTGATTGGCGATATCGTCTTCTGTCAGCAGGGCTTTAAGCTGATAACGCTGTTTGAGCGCATCCAGGCGCGGGCTTCCGCCTGGGCTCTTGGCCACATAGAACAGCAGGTTGCGTAGCAGCTCCGGCGCTGGCGGTGTATCCAGCGCCGTCGGGCCCTGGTCAAGCAGCACCCTGAGTTCCCTGTCAGCCTGGCGCAGCAATTGGCGAATAGCCGCACCATTCTCGATGGTGCCGTGCTCAACGCCTTCGACCACGCCTGCATACGCGGCCCAAAGGTCCGCATGGGCAGAGCCACGGCATTGTGCCTGCAAGCGCGCAAATACTTTACCCAGCTGCTTGGCATTGCTGGCCACAGCCTGATTACGAATGATGCCGGCCTGGGCAATCTGCATGGCCTGACGCAATTTGCGTAGCTGCCATACGGTGTGTTCATCGGTGAAATTGGTTAACCGCTCGGATACGTCGACGGGCTCGCCGGTATCCACGTCGGGGCTGAACAGTGACGTCTCTGAGAGCAGTTTGTCACCGCGCGCGGTACGCATGTCGTTGAGCAGTGGCAATAAGACCAGAGGCAGGTCGCGGCGGCCGCTCTGCACACGGTCAAGGTAGGTGGGCAACTGCAGGATGGCCTGCATCAACACATCCAGCGCTTCGCCTTCACGGCTGGCGCTACCATGCATCAGCGCTTGGGCGAGCTTTTCCATTTCCTCTGCAAGCAGCGCTGCACCATAGAACTCGACCATCTGCAGCGTGCCGTGAACCTGATGGATATAGGTCAGACAGAAGCGCAGCCGAGTCGAATCCTCAGGGTTCTCGACAAAAGCTTCAAGGGCCTGACGCGCCTGATTCAGCGTCTCGGAAATTTCGCCTTTGACCCAGTCGAGGGCGACATAGTCGTGCCGATCACCCATATTCACTCCAGACGTCCATTGATATCCCGTCGCACATAGGCCTGTACCCGATCATCGGGCAGACGCTCCAGCAGAGGATTATTCCAGTCCACTATCTCACCCAATCCGATCACCAACATACCGCCAGGTGCCAACCGCTTGGCCAGCAGATTCAACAAATCACGGCGGCGCCAGCGGCGGAAATAAATGAGCAGGTTCTGGCAAAAAATGATATCCAGGTCCCTGATCGGGGCCTGGGCCAATTCCAGGATATTCAACCTGGCAAAGCAAATCCGGTCACGCAGTGCCGGGACTATTTCGCACTGTTCTGCGTCCGCTTCTTGCAGCCACTGCTGCTTCTCCGCCTCATTGAGGCCGCCCAGTCTGGAACGTGAGTAGCGCGCTGCGCGCCCCTGTTCCAACGCCTTGAGGCTGATATCCGTGGCCCATATGCCATAGCCCGGCGCCTTGCTGGCCGCCTGCTGGTTGGCCGCCTGAAGTAACGCTTGCTCACTGATCATGGCCAGTGAGTAGGCTTCCTCACCACTGGCACAGCCTACGCTCCACAGCTGCAGCGGCTGCGTGGCTGCGCGTGCCACCAACAGTGCCTGCAGATGCCGGCCCACGGCGTCAAAGGAAGGTCTGTGACGCATAAAACTGGTCTCGCGCACAGTCAAACGGTCAATCAGCGCAGACCATTCAATCGCACCCGCAGGCCCCTGGGTGACGTGTTGGTAATACGCCTGGTAGTCGGCCATATTCAGCTCACGCATCCGCGCACAAAGACTGGTCTGCAAAAACACCTTGCGTTGGTCATTGACGCAGACGCCGGTCCGCGACTCGAGCAATGCCTGCCATTGATGGAATTGTTCTGCATCCATCTCCGGCACTTGCTGCAATGACCAGTTAGGCGTTCTCTGCACAATGTGTCCTTTGCTCATGCCGGCTTACGGGCAGCCAGCAGGCTACCCGACGTCTCTTGTCAGTACTGCTGCGGCAGGGTGAAGCCATCAACCGACTGACGCATGGACTCTGCCTGGACAGCCAGTTCGCCAATGCTGCGTGCGGTAGCGGTAGTACCGGCAGAGGTCTGCGAGGTGATCTCCTGGATCACGTTCATGGTATTGGAGATGTGGCCCGCAGAAGAGGCCTGCTGGCGTGCTGCGTTGGAGATGTTCTGAATCAACGCCGCGAGACTGGTGGATACTTTTTCGATTTCTTCCAGCGCGACACCCGCGTCCTGCGCCAGACGCGCACCCCGTACCACTTCGGAGGTGGTTTGCTCCATGGAGATAACCGCCTCGTTGGTATCGGTCTGAATGGTCTTTACCAGCGCCTCGATCTGCTTGGTTGCCGAGGAAGAACGTTCCGCAAGGCGCTGTACTTCGTCCGCTACCACCGCGAAGCCTCGGCCGGCATCACCCGCCATAGAGGCCTGGATAGCGGCATTCAAGGCCAGAATGTTGGTCTGGTCGGCGATATCGTTGATCAGGCTAACGATGTCGCCAATCTCCTGGGAAGATTCACCCAGACGCTTGATCCGTTTGGAGGTGTCCTGAATCTGCTCGCGAATGGTATCCATGCCGGTGATGGTATTTTGCACCACCTCGTTACCCTTGTTGGCGATGGCTACCGAGCGCTCTGCTACCGCGGAGGATTCGGCGGCGTTGGCCGATACCTGGTCAATCGACACGGCCATCTCGTTCACCGCAGCCGAGGCACCGGCAATTTCCTGGGCCTGATGCTCGGAGGCCTCGGCCAGATGCATTGCTGTTCCCTGGGTTTCCTGGGCGGCCGAGGATACCTGCAGTGCGGTTTCGTTAATGGTTTGTACCAGGGCACGCAGTTGGTCAATGGAGAAGTTGATAGAGTCGGCAATCGCCCCGGTAAAGTCTTCCGTTACCGTTGCCTGGGCGGTCAAGTCACCATCGGCAAGGTCGGCAATTTCATCGAGCAGACGCAGAATTGCCGCCTGGTTCTTGTCATTTTTTTCTGCCGTTTCAGCCAAGCGCAGGCGCGTTTCGCGGGTCATTTGCACACCGATCAGCAAAATACTGCCAAGAGCAACTAACGCCAGTACATAACCCAGCAAGGTATTGATCCAGCGCGCATCACTACGCGCCTCAAAGCCAGCGGTGAGCTGCGATACGTTGTCCAACAGCAGTTGGGAGTCGGTAAAGGTTTCACTGGCAGCCAGACTCACCTGATACAGCTCGGGAGACGTCAGCAGGATCTCATCAACCGATTCGGATACGAAAGTGAACAGGTCGGCAATATCGTTCAACCGCACCAGGGCGTCGGCATCCGTCACCCGTTCGATGCCGATGGCTGGGTTGCCTTCGATCATGCCTTGCAGCACGCGCCCAAACAGGCTCGCATCGCGGCCGAAACTGTCCGCCGCCATCACCGCGTCTTCATCACCTGCCAGTACTCGGTTTACCGAGTTGAGGATGCGCTCGGCCAGCAACGACTGACGCTGGGCAATAGCCACCTGGTCTGCGGCGGCATCACTATCGATGAGCACGTCTACCACGTCCTCATATTCAACCTGCAACTGCGGGATGGTGTCGGACAGCGTCAGGGCCACTTCATTCAGCGACAGCACAGTCGCTTCGCTGGCAAGAATCTCGTCAGCGTTGTTACGCACTCGATCCCAGTTGCTTTGCACCGTCTGCATTTCCTCCTGCAACGACTGGGGAGCCGCCGGCAGGCCGGTTTCTTCGCGTCCATCGGTCAGGTACTCCCAGCGTTGCTGGAAGTCATTACGCTCGTCGAGCAGCAGTGCGAAGGCCTCGGGCGTACCCGTTGCTGCCTCACTGGCAGATTTGGATATCTGCTGAGACAACACCCGCAGCTCACCAGCGTGACCTATGTATTCGGTGTCGTAGGCACTCTGAATGTTCAGGTACAGGAAGTTGACGAAGAGCAGCAGCAAAGAAACGATCAGAGCGGCAAACAAGCCGGTGAGCGTGCGATTGCTGCGCATGTTGGACAGTATCTGCTTATCAAACTTTTTCATCATCTGGCCCCTACCTGGCCTACAACATTATTCTTGCTATCCTGGATTTAGTCGCGACACCGGGTTGACCGGCCGCCCCCTCCCTCAATCAGATCGCCACGTCGAGAAACGCCTGATCGCGCGCCAATGCCCGGAAGTTGAATACCAATGATGCCGACTCCTGGACATAAGCTCCCACCACGAAAGGTCTAAAGCCTTCCTCAATGCTGGGCAATTCGGTGCTAAAACTGCTGACTGGAAAATGCTGCATGCCCAGCAGCTCATCAATCAATAACCCCACAAACAGGCCATCGCGGTCGAGAACCAGGACGCGCCGCTGCTTACGGGGAATGCTGACGGTGGAGCCGAAGAACCGGCTCAAATCGATGATGGGCAGCAGGCGGCCGCGCACATTCGCCACTCCGCGAACCCAGGATTTGACCCGAGGTAATGCGGTATAGCGCGGCTCATGCAGGATTTCACTGACTTCACCCATGGCCGCGACCATTGGCTGCCCGGCAACCCGGAAACCAACGCCACTCCAGGTTTCACTGACCACGTCTTGCGCTGGCAGGCCGATGGCCTGACGACGACAGCGCGCGGCCAGTTGCTGAAGAAGATCGAAAGGATGTATTGATTCTGCCATGCTTTGCCTGTTCTGGTTGTTATGCGGCAACATGCCAGCAACTGTTATCAGCCGCCCAGCACCGACTTCAATGTCTTGATCAGGGTATCTTCCTCAACCGGCTTGGTCAGGTAATCCTTGGCGCCCTGCCGCTTGCCCCAGACCTTATCGGTTTCCTGATCTTTGGTGGTGACGATAATCACCGGGATATGGGCCGTTTCAGGATCCTTGGTCAATTGCCGAGTCGCCTGAAAACCATTCAGACCAGGCATGACAATATCCATAAGCACCACATCCGGTTTCTCCTGGCGTGCCAGCGCAACCCCGTCTGCGCCATTTTCGGCCTTGAGCACTTCGTGCCCATGCTTCTCCAGCATGCCTGTCAGCTTGTACAGCTCGGTCGGCGAATCATCTACTACTAGAATTCTGGCCATGCAACTCCCCCGGTATGGCTATAAGGCGGCGGCAAACTCAAGCGCCCGACGCACCTGCTAAATCGTTCGATTGTGGAACATGGGCACGGATCGCACCCAGTAGCTCTTCCTTACTGAAAGGCTTGGTCAGATATTGGTCAGAACCGACAATGCGCCCCTTGGCCTTATCGAACAGACCATCCTTGCTCGACAGCATAATGACCGGTGTACCGCGGAAGGCGCTGTTGTTCTTTATCAACGCGCAGGTCTGATAGCCATCGAGACGCGGCATCATAATATCGACAAAGATAATATCGGGGTGGTTGTCGGCGATTTTGGCCAACGCATCAAAGCCGTCAACAGCAGTAATAACGGTGCATCCGACTTTTTTCAGCAGTGTTTCTGCCGTACGGCGGATAGTCTTGCTGTCGTCAATGACCATGACTTTCAGGCTTTCGAAATTTTCTTCCATTATGACCAGCCCTTGTTATTAATGGTGGGTGGTTAGCGCAAATGGCATGATGCCGACGCATCACCAGCCGATCCCTTTTCCGCGTACTTTTAACATAGTTTATGCAGCCAATCTATTGAGGCAACACCGTTTTCCGCTTTTTTACCGCCACGCACCAGATATGAGACATCCGCCGACATTAGTCAACCCTTCATCACAAGCCATCCGCAGAGTACACTGACTCGCACACCGCTTAGCCATCATCGCTCAGCCATCAATGCTCAACTATACATGCGGACCGACCACCTTATGCGCATTAGCCTTGGCATCGTCATGGATCCGATACACGCGATCCAGTATAAGAAAGACAGCTCACTGGCCATGTTACTGGCCGCTCAAACGCGGGGCTGGGAGCTGCACTACATGGAGCCCCAGGACCTCTATCTGGCCGATGGGAAAGCCATGGGCTGCATGCGCGCACTCAAGGTTCATGCCGATCCGCAGCATTGGTTCGACCTGGAAGAGCATCAACACAGGCCGCTGGCCGAGCTGGATGTGATTCTGATGCGCAAGGATCCGCCCTTCGACAACGAGTTTCTCTACGCGACACACATTCTCGAAGCCGCCGAACGCGCCGGCGCCATGGTCGTCAACCGACCTGCCAGCTTGCGCGACTGCAACGAAAAGCTGTTTGCCACGCAGTTCCCTCAATGCGCGCCAGAACATGTTGTTACCCGCCGCGCGAGCATTCTGCGCGCTTTTGCAAAAAAACACCGTGACGTTATTCTCAAACCGCTCGATGGAATGGGCGGATCGATGATTTTTCGTATCCAGGAGAACGATCCGAACCTCAGTGTGATTATCGAGACCCTGACTCAGTTTGGTCAGCAACAGATCATGGCCCAGCGGTATTTGCCCGAGATAGAGGATGGCGACAAGCGCATTCTGATGATCGACGGTGAGCCCGTGCCCTACTGTCTGGCACGTATCCCACAGCATGGCGAGACGCGCGGCAACCTGGCCGCCGGTGGTCGCGGCGAAGCCAGACCGCTAACCGAGCGCGATCGCTGGATCGCCAATCAGGTCGGACCCAGCCTGCGCGAACGCGGCCTCCTGTTTGTCGGGCTGGACGTGATTGGCGACTATCTGACCGAGATCAATGTGACCAGCCCAACCTGCATCCGCGAAATTGACGCTGCCTATCACACCGATATTGGCGGCCAGCTGATGGACGTCATTGATCAACGTCTCAAAGCACGCAGGGGCGCATAGACTTTTGACGACGGGCGCGGCAGACTTCGCAGGAAAATGTCAGCCGCCGCCAGCCTACGGACAGCATGAATAAAGCCGTGACACCCCCGGATATCGCCAATCAGCCTGAGCCCCCTGTGGTTACGGCCCGCGATCGCCTGGGTTTTACCTTGTTTCTGGCAGCGGTCCTGCATGCCCTGGTGATTCTTGGCATCACCTTTGATCTGCCAACACCCAGCGAACTCTCCAAGACCCTGGAGATCACCCTGGCGACCCAGCCTTCCGAGCAACAGCCGGAAAAAGCCGACTATCTGGCGCAGATGAATCAGGAGGGTAGCGGCACGCTGGAACACAAGGCCGCCCCCAGCACCACTGAAGAAGCAGTGTTTCAGGACACCGAAATCAACGAGGTCGCCCCGCCACAGGAGGCGAGCGCTCCGGAGCCCGAACCGGTCCGCGAACAGCAAGTGGTCACCACCACCGCGCCGCAACCCGAACGCGTGGTCAAAGCCCCGCCGACACCCGAGCCGGTAGACACCAGCGTGACCTTGCAACGCTTTGACATCACTCGCTTGTCGCAGGAAATAGCCAGCCTCGAGGCACAGCTCGCCGAAGAGCGTCAGCAATACGCCAATCGGCCTCGCGTACATCGCCTCAATGCCGCGTCGACCATGCAGGACAAGGGCGCTTATTATAAAGATGCCTGGCGCCGCAAGGTCGAGCGTATCGGTAATCAGAACTACCCTGCCGAAGCACGTGACAACGGCATTTACGGCAGCCTGCGCATGCTCGTTTCGATCAACCGCGACGGCACCCTGCGCGAAGTACAGGTACTGGAGTCCTCCGGACACCGGGTATTGGACAACGCCGCGCTACGCATCGTGCGTTTGGCAGCACCCTATGCGCCTTTCACCGGCGACCTGATGGATGTCGACGTGCTGGAGATTATTCGTACCTGGCGTTTTGAGCCCGGCGACCGGGTTTCCAGTTTCTGAGACCCTGTGTGCGGCCCTTTGGCGCTTGAAGCTTCTCGCGCAAAGCCCAATACTATGGGCATGAGCCAAACCAATGCGAACTACCTCAAGCATCATTTCCTGATTGCCATGCCGCATATGGCAGATCCGCGTTTCGTCAACAGCCTGATCTACCTGTGTCACCATAACAAGGACGGCGCCATGGGGTTGGTCGTCAATCAACCCAGCGACCTGCATCTGGCCGATATACTCGAACAACTGCAACCGGCCGTAGATCAGCCCGGCAAGGTTGCCAGCTTCCCTATTTATAACGGCGGACCAGTACAGACCGAGCGCGGCTTCGTACTGCACCGGGGCCCAGAGCAGTGGGAGGCCAGTATGGACCTGGGACAAATGCAACTGACCACCTCGCGCGACATTCTGCTCGACATGGCGCATGGGATCGGTCCTTCCGAGGTGCTGATCGCCCTGGGTTATGCTGGCTGGGACGCTGGCCAGCTAGACCAGGAGCTGGTTGACAACGTCTGGCTGAGCTGCCCTGCCGACCCGCACATATTGTTCGAGCTACCCAGTGAAGAGCGCTTGCTGGCCGCCGCGCGCAGCCTGGGCATAGACCTGCGTCTGCTTACCAGCCAGGCCGGGCACGCTTGATGGCAGCACCGCAACGAGCCATGGCCTTCGATTACGGCACCAAGCAGATAGGCGTTGCGGTCGGCCAAACGCTGACCTGCCGCGCCGAGCCGGTAGCCGTGCTGCGCGCCAAAGATGGAGTACCCAACTGGGATGACATTGCTCGTCTGATTGCCGAGTGGAAGCCCGACACTCTGGTGGTCGGCTTACCGCTTAACATGGATGGCAGCCCCAGCGAGATGAGCGGCCGCGCAGAGAAATTTTCCCGCCGCCTGCATGGCCGTTATAACCTGCCGGTACACTGCATCGACGAACGCCTTTCCACATTCGAAGCCAAACAGAGCCTGCGCGACAGCGGACGCAGCCCGACCAGCTACCGGGACAACCCGGTGGACAGTCTGGCCGCCGCCCTGCTGCTGGAAACCTGGCTTGGCGACCAACCCAAGGAGACGCCATGAGCGCCCTACCCGAGGTCGGCCCGTTGCTGCAACGCATGGCTGGCGAACTAACCGACTACCTGACCCAGCACCAAATTGAGGATCCAGCCTTCGTTGGCATTCATACCGGTGGCGTGTGGGTGGCAGAACAGCTGCGTGGTTTGTGCTTGCCGGATGCGCCGCTGGGCACACTGGATATCGCCTTCTATCGCGATGACTTTGCCCAAAACGGGCTGCAGCCGGGGGTTCAGCCCTCCGAGCTGCCCTTCTCGGTAGATGATCGCCACCTGATTCTGGTCGATGACGTGCTGATGACCGGGCGCACCATCCGCGCCGCACTCAATGAGTTGTTCGATTACGGCCGGCCTGCGTCCGTTACCCTGGTAACCTTGCTGGACATCGAAGCACGGCAATTGCCCATACGCGCTGATGTGCTGGGCAGCAGTCTGGCCCTGCCCGCCGGCCAGCGGGTAAAACTGACCGGCCCTGACCCGCTGCAGCTCACCCTGAACCCTGTTGCCACACACTGAGAGGCCCATGAGCACCCCACCCAGCCATCTGCAACTCAATTTCCAGGGTCAGCTGCGGCACTTTCTGACCATCGAAGGCCTGTCCCGCGAGCTGCTCACCGAGCTGCTCGACACCGCCGACTCCTTTCTGGAGGTCGGCGAACGGGCAGTGAAGAAGGTGCCGCTGCTGCGCGGCAAAACCGTGTGCAATGTGTTCTTCGAGAATTCGACCCGCACCCGTACCACCTTCGAGCTAGCGGCCAAGCGGCTCTCAGCCGACGTACTTAACCTGAATATTCAGACCTCCTCGACCAGCAAGGGCGAAACTCTCTACGATACCCTGCGCAATCTGGAGGCCATGGCCGCGGACATGTTCGTGGTCCGCCACGGCGACTCCGGGGCCGCGCATTTTATCGCTGGGCACGTCTGTCCGGATGTGGCGATTATCAACGCCGGCGACGGCAATCACGCACACCCGACCCAGGCGATGCTCGACATGCTGACCATACGCCGTCATCGGGGCGACTTCACTAAGCTGTCAGTGGCGATCGTCGGAGACATTTTGCATTCGCGCGTGGCCCGCTCGAATATGCAGGCGCTGAAAACCCTCGGCTGCCCGGATATTCGCGTGATCGCCCCGCGTACCTTACTGCCGGCCGGCATAGAGCAATACGGCGTGCGCGTATTCAACGATCTGCGTGTCGGCCTCCGCGATGTCGACGTAGTGATCATGCTGCGCCTGCAGAAAGAACGTATGCAAAGCGGCTTGCTGCCCAGTGAAGGCGAGTACTACCGGCTCTATGGCCTGACCCGGGAAACCCTGGCGCTGGCCAAGCCGGATGCCTTGGTCATGCACCCTGGGCCCATCAATCGCGGGGTGGAAATCGAATCCGAAGTCGCCGATGGCGCCCAGTCGGTGATCCTCAATCAGGTGACCTACGGGATCGCCGTGCGCATGGCCGTGATGTCCATGGCCATGACCGGACAAAACGCCCAGCGCCAGCACAACCAGGAAATCCTGTTAGCTAACCAGGTCAGGAAATCAGGTCAGGAAACCCCAGCATGCGACTGACAATTGAAGGCGCCCGGGTCATTGACCCGGCCAGCCAGTTGGACCAGATTACCGATCTGCATATCGCCGCCGGCCATATCGTCGGCATCGGCGAGGCCCCGGAAGGCTTCACTGCCAACCAGCGCATCGACGCCCGCGGACTGATTGCCAGCCCCGGGCTGGTGGATTTGAATGTCAGCCTGCGCGAACCCGGCCACACCCGCAAGGGCAGCATCGACAGCGAAACCCGCGCCGCCGCCGCTGGCGGCGTAACCAGCCTGTGCAGCCTGCCCGATACGCTACCGGTACTGGATACACCCGCGGTAGCCGAACTGATTCTGGATCGCTGCGCTCAGGCCGGCCAGGTCCGCGTGTTCCCCTTTGGCGCGCTGACGCGCGGGCTGGATGGCGAACATTTGAGCGAGCTGGTGGCCCTGCGGGATGTTGGCTGTGTGGCCTTTACCCAGGGTCTGGCACCGATGAAAAGCAACCGCATTCTGCGCCGCGCGCTGGAGTATGCGGCCAGCTTCGACCTGCCCGTGGTCTTTATGCCCCAGGACCCGGACATTGCCGAAGGCGGCAGCGCTCATGAAGGTGCCACTGCCGCCCGTATGGGGCTGGTCGGGATTCCGGAAACAGCCGAAACCGTAGCCCTGGCTCGGGACCTGCTGCTGGTCGAACAGACTGGCGTACAGGCGCACTTCAGCGGCCTGACCAGTGCCCGCGCCATGGATATGCTAGCCGACGCCCAGGCCCGCGGCTTGCGCGTCAGCGCAGACGTGGCCATGTATCAGTTACTGTTGTGTGACGAGGATCTGGAAGGTTTCTCCAGCCTGTTGCACGTACAACCCCCGCTGCGCAGCAGGCAGGATCGCCATGCGCTGCGTCAGGCCGTTCAAAGCGGCGTGGTGCAAGCCATCGCATCGCACCACCAGCCCCATGAGCAGGAAGCTAAACGCGTGCCCTTTGCCGCTTCCGCGCCAGGCATCAGCAGCGTCGAGATACTCCTGCCGCTAGCACTGACACTGGTCGCCGATGGCTTGCTGGAGTTGCCTGCGCTACTGGCACGCCTGACCTGTGGACCGGCCCGCGCGCTGAACCTGCCCGCAGGTTCAATCAGCCTCCACGAGCGCGCGGACATCACCCTTTTTGACCCGGTGGCGGCGAGCCTGATTGGCCATAACTGGCTGTCCAAGGGCGCCAACTGTCCGTTTATCGGCACGGGGGCACCCTGCAAAGTCACCCACACTATCAGCCACGGCAAGCTGGTTTATCAGGCCTGACAAAACAAGGAAGAGGGTCGAGTGCTATGGCAACTTTTGGCTTACGCGGCAAATCATTGCTGGCCCTGCTGCTGGCTTGTCTGCTGGCGCTGGTGCCCGCTGCGCTAATCGGCTGGCTGGCATTGCAAAGCATCCATGCGCATTTCGGTGATGGCTATGCGCGCAATGCCACGCTGCTGAACCGGGAGAAAATCCGCGCGCCCATTTCCCGGGAACTGGCCCTATCACTGCGCCTGGCTGATTCTGAAGTTACCCGCCAATGGTTGTTGGATGAAGCGGATGAAGCCAAGCGCGAGTTGTTTTTCATCGAAGCTGAAGGTTACCGCAAGGATTTTCGCGACCATGCCTACTTTATCGGCAGCGTGTCGAGTCAAGGCTACTATTTCAACAGTGACGACGAACCTCTCAACCAGCAACCACGCTATATTCTCGACGCGAATAAAGCCGCCGACAGCTGGTTCTTCAGCACGCTGCGCGACACCGAGCTGTACAACATTAACGTCGACTTTAACCCTACGCTGAACACCACTAAGGTTTGGTTCAATATCCTGGTTAATGACCACGACGGCACTACCATCGGGTTGGCCGGCTCGGGGCTGGACCTGTCGGACTTCGTGCGCGACTTCATCGCCAGCGATGTACCCGGCGTAAGCCCGATGATATTCGACCAGAATGGCGCCATTCAAGCACACCAGAATGCCGACCTGATTGCCCTGAACTCCGGCGCTGACGCCAATGCGCAAGAGCAATTCAGTCTGTTTGGCATGCTTGCCGACGAGGCTCAGCGCAATGAAGTGCGCAGCGCGATGCTACGCGCTCTGGCTGAACCAGACAGCGTGGTCACGCTGCGGGTCACGCTCGATGGCGAACCTCAATTACTCGCGCTGAGCTATCTGCCAGAGCTGGGCTGGTTCGTCGCCAACGGGGTGGACCTGGACAGTGCTCAGGTCATAGACAGCCAGTGGCTGCTGCCCATTCTTTTCGCCCTGGGCGGACTGATTCTGGTACTGATGCTGCTTTTTGCATTGGCAATAGAACGCCTGCTGCTCAACCCTCTGCGCCAACTCAAGCGCAGTGCTCAGGCCATGGCGGCCGGCCGCTACGATGTACAGATGCCGGCGGCCCGTGACGACGAAATCGGAGAATTGAATACGGCCTTCGGCATCATGGCCAACAAGGTCAGGCACCATACTCTTGAGCTAGAACAGCGCGTGCAAGAGCGTACCAGCGAGCTAGAGCAGGCTAACCAGGAAATGGCCAACGCACAAAAGAAAATCGGCGACTCGATTGACTATGCCAGCCTGATTCAGCGTTCGATCCTGCCCGATCGCGAACTGGTCAGCGCTCTGGGTGAGCATCATGCGGTGCTATGGCGGCCCAGGGATGTGGTCGGTGGCGACTTCTATGTGTTCCGCAATGAAGGTCAGCATTGCCTGCTCGGCGTAGTGGATTGCGCTGGCCATGGCGTCCCCGGCGCACTGATGACCATGCTCGCGCACGCCGCACTGGATCAAGCCATCAGTGACTGCGGCATGCTCGATCCAGCAGGCGTGCTGCAACGCACCGACCAGATCATTCGCAAGATGCTCAGTGATGCGCCGGAATACAAAGCCTTGGCAACTAATATGGATGTAGGCCTGGCCTACGTAAATCTGGACCAGCGCGAGGTCATTTTTGCCGGGGCCAAGATTGCGTTGTACTACAGTGACGGCGAACGCGTCGACCTGATACCGGGCGCCAAGCGGGCACTGGGCGACAAGCGCCAGACGCAGTATGTCAACCAGAGCGTTGCCCTGAAATCCGGCCGTACCTTTTACTTGAGTACCGATGGCTTTCTGGATCAGGCCGGTGGCGAGAACGGTTTTGGCTTTGGCAACAGCCGCTTTGCCGATATGCTAGTACAGCACGCACGGCTACCGTTGGAGCAGCAAAGCGACGCTTTCAGTGACACTCTGGCCGTCTACCAGGGTGACTATGCTCAGCGTGACGACATTACCCTGTTGTGTTTTCGTTTCGATTGACCAGCCCGGGCTTGCCCTGGCCTCCGATGACAACCCTGCCTTAATGGAGCAGTGATGGATACGATTGACTTGTTTGCCATGCGCGAGCGGTTCGACAACCAGCAAATTATGCTGTGTTTTAACGGACCTATATCGCGCAGTCTGATTGAAGAAATAGGCAACGCACTGCGTAACTATCTCAGCGCCGACCACGCACACCCCTCTGCGGCGATGGATGTCTTCGCCGTTTATATCGAAATGACCCAGAACATCAGCCACTATGCACGGGTCCGCGGTTGGAGCGAGCAGGAGTCGGGGGCCACGGTTGTGGTCTCGCGTGATGCCGAGGGCCATTATGTTGTTTCGGCCGGCAACCTGGTGGAACAGCGCGATGGTGAGACGCTGCTCCAGGCGGTCAACGATCTGGCCGGGCTGGACAAGGCCGAACTCAAAGCGCTGTACAAGGAGCAACTGCGCAAACCGCGAAACGCGGAGAAAAGCAGCGGTGCAGGACTGGGCTTGATCGACATCGCGCGTAAGTCCAGCCAGCCGCTCCATGCCTCTTTGCGCCCAGTGACCGAAGGTCGGGGTTTTCTCAGCCTGCGCGCTGTTATCTGAAGGTAAACGAGTTAAACGACATGAATGATTTTTCAATACCCGGCACCCAGTCCACCCCCGAGATCCGCAGCGACTGGGAAGCGGGTTTACTGTACATGCAGGGCGATTCTTACCCGGAAAACTCCTTTGAACTGTTCACCCAGGTGTTTGACTGGATCGAGAAATATTTGCGCGACAACGCTCGCCCATTGAGTCTCCAGTTGCACCTGCTGTATTTAAATACCAGCAGCATCAAAGCGCTAATGGATATTTTCGACCAACTCGAAGCGGCCCACGGCGAGGGCAAATCGGTCAGTGTGAAATGGCACTACGACACTCGCAATGAGCGCGTCGCCGAGTTGGCTGAGGAATTCAAGGAAGACTGCTCCTTTCCCTTCGACATACTCAGTGGCTGATTATGGCTGGCGCCGATAAATCTCTGGAAGCATTGATAGAAGAGCTACTGGCCGATGAAAGCACCCGCCAGAACGCTCTTTATGAGCCGCTGGAACGACTCTGGTCCGCGCACCGCGATCTAGCCCGGCGGATTGACCGTATCAGCCGCATTTCGGATGTCTATCAGACCCTTGCCAAGGAAAACGAGCTAACCCTGACCGAGCGCCTTAACAAGCAACTGCGTCAGTTGAGCAAAGTGGCACGGATTTCCGACCACTATCAGAAAATGATGCACGACCTGAACCTGGCCCTGCGTGAGGCGTCCAACCATGACCCGTTGACGGGCTTGGGCAATCGCCGGCTACTGCTGGAACGGCTCAAGGAAGAAACCGAGCGCGCGCGCAGGTACAACCGCTCGTTCAGCATCGCCATGCTCGATATTGATCGGTTCAAATCGATCAACGATGATCACGGGCACGAGCTAGGCGATTTGGTGCTGGTGGAGATTTCCCGCGTACTGGATGCTGAAGTGCGGGAACAGGACCTGTGCGGACGCTGGGGAGGAGAAGAGTTTTTGATTATCCTGCCGGAAACCAATTTGGAGCACGCGGCCCAAGTCATGGAGCGTATCCGCACATCCATAGCCAACCTGGTAGTGCGCAATGGAGAAGAAACCATTAGAGCAACCGCCAGCATTGGCGTGGCAGAGTATCAGCAGGGCTGCAGTTACTCTGACACCATCAATCAGGCAGATCTTGCCCTGCTGCTGGCCAAACGCTCCGGCCGTGACCGCATCGAACTGGCAGTACCTGACGCCGCTGCCAACTAATCACCGCGTTAGCGGCGGTGATCCTCGTCGTCGCCCTCCAGAGCAAAATCATTCTTGCTGCCCATCAGCTGCTTGCCGTCGGTTTCTGAGCCCAGCTTGATCAACAGGCGCAGATCGTTGGCCGAGTCGGCATGCAGCAAAGCATCTTCATAGGTGATCTCGCCTTGGCTATAGAGCCGATACAAGGCCTGATCAAAGGTCTGCATACCCAGCTCGGTAGAGCGCGCCATCAACGGCTTGAGCTCGTGCACTTCACCCTTGCGAATCATGTCTGCCGCCAGTGGCGTATTCAGCAATACTTCAATCGCCGCTCGGCGACCCTTGCCGTCCGGCGTCGGAATCAGTTGCTGGGCAACGATTGCCTTTAGGTTCAGGGACAGATCCATCCACACCTGCTGATGCATTTCGGTGGGAAAGAAATGAATGATCCGGTCCAGCGCCTGGTTGGCATTGTTGGCGTGCAGCGTCGCCAGGCACAGGTGGCCGGTTTCAGCGAAGGCCACCGCGTGGTCCATGGTTTCCTTGGTACGTACTTCACCGATCAGAATCACATCCGGCGCCTGACGCAGAGTGTTCTTCAGCGCTACTTCGAAAGAATCGGTATCGATGCCGACCTCGCGCTGGGTAACGATGCAGTTCTGATGCTGGTGAATAAACTCGATCGGGTCTTCGATGGTAATGATGTGGCCGCTGGAATTCTTGTTGCGGTAACCGATCATTGATGCCAGAGAGGTGGACTTGCCGGTACCGGTGGCACCAACAAAAATCACCAGACCGCGCTTGGTCATTGACAGCTGCTTGAGTATTTCCGGAAGACGCAGTTCTTCCATACTCGGAATATTCACTTCGATACGGCGCAACACCATGCCCACCAGGTTGCGCTGGTAGAAGGCGCTGACCCGGAAGCGGCCGATCCCGCGGGCACTGATAGCAAAGTTGCACTCACGCTTTTCGGCGAATTCACGGCGCTGGGACTCGGTCATCACGCCAAGCACCGTTTCGCGCGTTTGTTCGGGCGACAGGGGCGTCTTGGTGACGGGCAGTATCTTGCCGTTGACCTTCATACTCGGGGCAACGCCGGCAGTGATGAAAAGGTCTGATGCACCCTTTTCAACCATCAGCCGCAACAGTTTTTCAAACTCCATGATGTGCCTCTTCTCACTCCTGGGTACAGGCATTCACGCCTGCACCGCTATAATTGCTGCGCGTTAGAATCCGTCAGTATTCTTGGCTTTTTCGCGCGCACTTTCCTTGGTAACCAGGCCCTTGGCGACCAGGCTCTTGAGGCACATATCCAGCGTCTGCATACCGATGTTGCCGCCGGTTTGAATAGCCGAATACATCTGCGCCACCTTGTCTTCACGAATCAGGTTACGAATGGCCGGCGTGCCGATCATGATCTCGTGGGCCGCTACCCGGCCGCCACCGATCTTCTTCAGCAGCGTTTGTGATACCACCGCCGTCAGCGATTCGGACAACATCGAGCGCACCATGGATTTCTCCTCGGCCGGAAACACGTCGACTACACGGTCGATGGTTTTGGCTGCGGAGGTGGTGTGCAGGGTGCCAAACACCAGGTGACCGGTTTCTGCAGCGGTAAGCGCCAGCCGAATGGTTTCCAGGTCACGCATCTCACCCACCAGGATGATGTCCGGGTCTTCACGCAGTGCCGAACGCAGGGCCTCGGCAAAACCCAGTGTATCGCGGTGTACTTCGCGCTGGTTGACCAAGCACTTTTTCGACTCGTGAACGAATTCGATCGGGTCTTCGATGGTCAATACGTGCTGATATTTGGTGTTGTTCAGATAGTCGAGCATGGCGGCTAGGGTGGTGGATTTGCCCGAGCCGGTCGGCCCGGTCACCAGTACCAGACCACGCGGCACATCAGAAATTTTCTTGAACACATCGCCCATGCCCAGATCGTCCATGCTCAGCACTTTCGAGGGGATGGTCCGGAACACCGCACCGGCGCCGCGATTCTGGTTGAAGGCGTTAACCCGGAAGCGCGCCACACCGGGCACCTCAAAGGAAAAGTCCGTTTCCAGAAATTCTTCGAAATCCTTGCGCTGCTTGTCGTTCATGATGTCGTAGATCAGACCATGAACCATCTTGTGATCCATAGCGGGTACGTTGATGCGGCGTACATCGCCATCGACACGAATCATGGGCGGCAGTCCGGCCGACAGGTGCAAGTCCGACGCGCCCTGTTTGGCGCTGAAGGCTAACAGCTCGGTAATATCCATAGGGTTCCCCATAACAACCAGCAAGCATGTAGAATGCCAGAAGATTTTTCTTAGATTGGCAGGTTTTAATGTCCGTAATGTCTACGATAGCAGAGAATATTGCAAACGTTCATGAGCGTATTCAGCGTTCTGCCTTCGGTGCCGGGCGCAATCCTCAAGAGGTCACCTTGATTGCTGTCAGCAAAACCCGTCCAGCCAGCGCGATACGTGACGCCTGGGCCGCTGGCATAAGACATGTGGGCGAGAACTATCTGCAGGAAGCCCTGGATAAGCAGGCGCAGTTGAGCGAGCTGCCGCTGGTATGGCATTTCATTGGCCCCATCCAGTCGAACAAGACCAAATCCATCGCCGAACATTTCGACTGGGTGCATGGCGTAGATCGGCTGAAAATCGCCCGGCGGCTGTCCGAGCAGCGGCCCGCTGACCTGCCCCCCTTGAACATCTGTTTACAGGTAAACATCAGTCGCGAGCCTAGCAAATCCGGCGTATTACCCGAGGAGCTGGCGGCGTTGGCCGCCGAGGTCGCTACGCTGCCCAACCTGAAGTTACGCGGCCTGATGGCGATACCCGCACCCGCATCGGATAGCGAAGGCCGCCGTGCGCCGCTGAAAGCCCTGCGCGAAGCCTTGCAGGCCTTGCCTTTGCCACTGGATACACTGTCTATGGGCATGAGCGATGACCTGACCGAAGCCGTGCAGGAAGGCGCTACTCAGGTGCGCATCGGCACCGCGCTGTTCGGCGAGCGCATTCACCCCCCCACCCATTCCGAGCAAGGATAACCCCATGAGCGCTCCGACCATCGGATTCATCGGCGCCGGCAACATGTCCACCAGTTTGATCGGCGGCATGCTGCAGCAGAACATCAAGCCCGGCCAGATTCTGGCCAGCGATCGCACCGCCGAGCAGGCCGAGCGACTGGGCAAGCAGTTCGGCATTCGCACTGGCACAGATAATGATCTGCTTGCCGCCGAATGTGACGTCCTGGTGCTGGCAGTCAAGCCGCAGGTGATGCAGGCAGTCTGTCGCGCCCTGCCGGCACAGCGCAAATCAGGCCAATTGATCATCTCCATTGCGGCGGGCATCAGCTGCGCCAGCCTGGAAAGCTGGTTGGGTAGCGGCACAGCCATCGTCCGCTGCATGCCTAACACCCCCTCGCTACGCCGCCAGGGTGTCAGCGGTCTGTTCGCCAACGCACAGGTCAGCGACACGCAAAAGCAACAAACCGAAGCTATCCTCAACGCCGTGGGTATCAGCCTGTGGCTGGAGCGCGAAGAGCTGATCGACGCAGTAACCGCCGTGTCCGGCAGCGGCCCGGCCTACTTCTTCTACATGATGGAAGCCATGACCGCCGCCGGCGAACAACTCGGCCTGCCGCGCGACACCGCTGAGCGCCTGACGCTATTCACCGCCCTGGGCGCCGCCGATATGGCCGTGCACAGTGACGTGGATGCGGCCGAGCTGCGCCGCCGCGTGTGTTCCCCCGGCGGCACCACCGAGCGCGCGATCAACAGCTTTGCCGAAGATGACCTGCCTGCGATCGTCGCGCGCGCCATGCAGGCCGCCGCCGCACGCGCCGCCGAAATGACCAAAGAACTAGCCTGAGGAAATCGCATGAACAGCGTTAATATGGCCGCCATCTACATCGTCCAGACCCTCGGCAGTCTGTACCTGCTTATCGTACTGCTGCGCTTCGTGCTGCAACTGGTCAAGGCCGACTTCTACAACCCGGTCTCCCAGTTCATTGTGCGCGCCACCAAACCACTGCTGATGCCTGTGCGCCGAGTAATCCCCGGCTTTGGCGGTATCGACTTTGCCTCTCTGGTACTTGCCTTGATCCTGCAGATGCTGCTGATGACGGTGATCATCAAGCTGATGGGCTATGCCTTGCCGAACGTACTGCAATTGCTGGTCTGGTCGATGATCGCGCTGACCGCGCTGTTCCTGAAGATCTTCTTCTTTGCGCTGATCATCAGCGTGATCCTGTCTTGGGTCGCGCCCACCAGCAGCAACCCCGCCGCGCTGCTGGTGCACCAGCTATGTGAACCCGTGCTTGCGCCGATCCGCAAAATTCTGCCGTCGATGGGCGGGCTAGATCTGTCGCCGATTTTCGGCTTTATCGCGCTACGCTTGTTCGACATGCTGATCATTGCCAACATCGCCGCCGCGACCGGTATGCCGCGCGGACTGACGCTGGCAATCTGATTAGGCGGCCCCGAAAAAGGCATAACTAGTGAGCTTCTATCACTGGCGCGGCGCCGATCTGATCCTCGATTGCCATCTGCAGCCCGGCGCCAAAACCATGGGTTTTGCCGGGCAGCACGGCGAACGACTGAAAATCCGCATCAGCGCTCCACCGGTTGATGGCAAGGCCAATCTGTTATTGCTGGCATTTCTGGCAGAGGAATTCGCCGTCAGCAAACGGCAGGTCAGCTTGCTCAGCGGTCAGCAAAGCAGGCAGAAACGCGTACTTATCCAGGCACCCGAGCGACTGCCAGAGATGCTAGGCATCGCCCCGCTGGGAAATATTGCGTCCAGCGGTGGCGCTCTTTAGACTGGCGCCTCGATTGTTGGCACCGCCCCTGGCTGGCCACCGCCAACCTATAAAGGAACTGCCTATTCATGTCGACATTCCCTGCCGACTCCGTCGGACTGGTAACACCCCAGCGCCTTAGCTTCAGCGAGCCCTTGAAACTCGCCTGCGGCAAGTCCCTGGAACAGTTCGAGCTGGTGTATGAAACCTACGGCCAACTGAATGCCAGCCGCAGCAATGCGCTGCTGATCTGCCATGCGCTGTCCGGCCACCATCACGCCGCCGGCTTTCACAGCGCAGATGAGCGCAAGCCGGGTTGGTGGGACGCCTGCATCGGCCCGGGCAAAGCCATCGACACCAACCGCTTCTTTGTTGTCAGCCTCAACAACTTGGGCGGCTGCCACGGCTCCACCGGCCCCTCGAGCATCAATCCGGCGACCGGCAAGCCCTATGGCGCCAGCTTCCCGGTGCTGACCGTGGAGGACTGGGTGCACAGCCAGGCGCTGCTGGCCGACCAACTGGGCATAGACACCTGGGCCGCGGTGGTTGGTGGCAGCCTGGGCGGCATGCAGGCGCTGCAATGGGCGATCAGTTACCCGCAGCGTATTCGCCACTGCCTGGCGATTGCCACGGCACCGAAACTCTCGGCGCAGAATATCGCCTTTAACGAAGTGGCGCGCCAGGCAATCATCACCGATCCGGATTTCCACAACGGCGATTACGCCGCCTTCGGTGTGATCCCCAAACGCGGGCTGATGCTGGCGCGCATGGTCGGGCATATTACCTATCTGTCAGACGACTCCATGGGCGAGAAATTCGGCCGCGAGCTGCGTACCGATGTGCTCAATTACGACTTCACCAGTGTCGAGTTTCAGGTGGAAAGCTACCTACGCTACCAGGGTCAGGAATTCTCAGAGCGCTTTGACGCCAACACCTATCTGCTGATGACCAAGGCGCTGGATTATTTCGACCCCGCTGGCGTCCATGATGGCAACCTGGCGAAAGCGCTGGAAGGTATTCAGGCGCGCTGCATGGTCATGTCGTTCACCACCGACTGGCGCTTCTCGCCGGCGCGCTCACGCGAACTGGTCGACGCCCTGCTCGCCGCGCGCAAGCAGGTCAGCTACCTGGAAATTGAAGCAGCCCAGGGCCACGACGCCTTCCTGCTGCCGATTCCCCGCTATGTGCAGGCCTTGCAAGCGTACATGAACCAAATCGAGGTGGACGCATGAGCATGCGCGCAGATCTGGAAATCATTCAGGAGTGGATCAAGCCGGGTAGCCGGTTGCTGGATCTGGGTTGTGGCGACGGCGAACTGCTGCGCTACCTGTCCGAGCAGCGCAAGGTCACCGGCTATGGCCTGGAGATCGACCCGGAGAAGATCAACGCCTGCATCAACAACGGCGTCAACGTGATCGAGCAGAATCTGGATACCGGCCTGAGCAATTTTGGTGACAACACCTTTGACAGCGTACTGATGACCCAGGCTTTGCAAGCCGTGCACTACCCCGATCAGGTGCTGGAAGAGATGCTGCGCATCGGCCGCGAGGCGATCCTGACCTTCCCCAACTTCGCCCATTGGCGCTGCCGTTTATATCTGGGTACAAAGGGTCGCATGCCGGTCTCCGAGTTCATGCCCTACACTTGGTATAACACGCCCAATATCCACTTCTGCACCTTCAAGGATTTCGAAGCGCTGTGCCGTGAGCGCTCGATTCGCATCCTTGACCGCCTGGTGGTCGATCAGACCCACCGCAGCGGTGTACTCAGCGGCCTGTGGCCGAATTTATTGGGCGAAATCGCCATTTACCGGGTTACCCGCTAGGCCTAAATAGCCCCTGAAGGAGAATCATCATGTTCCGCGCCCTGCTCTTGAGCCTGCTCCTGCTGCCCGCACTCGCCAGCGCCCAGCAAACCAGCCCGCAGCGCTTCGGCGATCTGCTGGTGTACTACAACACCTTCAACAGCAGCTATCTGCAACCCGATATCGCGGCCAACACCGGGCTGACGCGCGGCCCCACCCACGGCGTGGTCAGCATTGCCGTGCAACGCCAGACAGCCGAGGGTCCGGTTGCGGTCGATGCCATTCTGACCGGCAACGTGACCAATATGCTGGGTCAGAGGTCGACGCTGCGATTTATCCGTTTGCAGGAAGAGGAGTCAATCTACTTTGTCGCCAATTACACCTCTACCCAGCGCGGCCTGTTGCGCTTTGAGGTAGAGGTCCGCCCGAGCACCGGCGGCACTGCGCAAACCCTGCGCTTCCAGCAGGAGTTCTTCCCCGATGAATGATGTGCGCCTGCCCTTTCAGCAACTGATTCTCGCCAGCGGCAATCCCGGCAAACTCAAAGAACTGCAAGCCATGCTCGGCGAGCAGGTCACAGTGTTGCCGCAAAACCAGTTTGTGGCCGAGGAAGCGGTCGAAGACGGCCTCAGCTTCGTCGAGAACGCCATCATCAAGGCGCGTCATGCCTGCAGCGCTTCGGGGTTGCCGGCGCTGGCGGACGATTCCGGTATTGCCGTGGATGCGTTAGCTGGTGCCCCCGGCATCTATTCCGCCCGCTACGCCGGTGCCGGCGGTGACGCCGCAAACAATGCCAAACTGCTGGAGGCGCTTGAAGGGCTACCCACCGAGCAGCGCGGTGCCCGGTTTATTTCCGTTCTGGTGTTGATGCTGCATGCCGAAGACCCCACGCCGATTATCTGTGAAGGCGTCTGGCACGGCAGCATCCTCAACGCGCCCCGCGGCGATCATGGTTTTGGCTACGACCCACTGTTCTGGGCACCCGAAGCCAACTGCTCCAGCGCTGAACTCAGCCCAGCGGAGAAAAACCACCTAAGTCACCGCGCCAAGGCCATGGCGCAATTGCGTACGCGGCTGGGACTCAATTGACCAAGCTGCACGCGACCAGCTCCAAACGGCAAGCCAGCCCAGCCAGTCACTCGGACAACTTGCCGTTGCCGCCCCTGGCGACCTATGTGCATATCCCCTGGTGCGTACGCAAATGCCCCTATTGCGACTTCAATTCGCACGTCAGTGCGCAAGGCCTGCCTGAAGCCGAGTACGTAGACGCGCTGATTGCCGACCTGGAGCTGGACCTGCCCGGCGCCCAGGGGTGCGAACAAGACCGCGAACTGACCTCAATCTTTTTTGGCGGCGGCACGCCCAGCCTGTTTTCCGCAGAGAGTCTCGGCCGCCTGCTCGACGCCATGGCCAGTCGCTTGAACTTCGCCACGGATATCGAAATCACCCTGGAAGCCAACCCCGGCACCTTCGAGCAAGCCAAGTTTGCCGGCTACCGGGCGGCCGGCATTAATCGCCTGTCGATCGGCATCCAGAGCTTCAACGCCCGCCACCTCAAGGCGTTGGGGCGTATTCATGACGATCAGGAAGCCCTGGCAGCGGTAGCCATGGCACGCAAGGCTGGCTTCGACAACCTCAACCTGGACCTGATGCACGGCCTGCCGGACCAGTCCCTGGACGATGCCATGGCGGATATCAACCAGGCCATCGCGCTGGGGCCAGAGCATTTGTCCTGGTACCAGCTGACCCTGGAGCCCAATACGGTGTTCTACAGTCAGCCGCCGATTTTGCCAGTTGAAGACACACTATGGGCCATTCAGGAGGCCGGCCAGGCCAGGCTTGCGCAAGCGGGGCTAGCACAATACGAAGTCTCCGCCTACGCCCAGCCGGGCCGCCAGGCCAGGCACAACCTGAATTACTGGCAGTACGGCGACTTTCTCGGTATCGGCGCCGGTGCCCACGGCAAGCTAAGCCATCCCGACGGCCGTATCGAACGCTACTGGAAGACCCGCCTGCCCAAGGATTACCTGGATCCGGGCAAAGACTACTGCGCCGGCCGCAAGGTCATTACTGCGGGTGATCTACCGTTCGATTTCCTGATGAATGCCCTGCGCCTGAGCGATGGCGTGCCCACCGCGTATTACCTGGCCCGCACCGGCCAGCCGATTGAAGCGATTGCGCCTGTGCTGAATGAAGCCGTGCGCAAAGGCCTGCTCGAACCCTGGGACCAGCAGCTGCGCCCGACCGAGCGTGGCCGGCTGTTTCTTAATGATTTGCTGGAAATGTTTCTTTAGTGGCCAGCCAACCCCTTCGCGGCGAGGCCGCCGCTCCTACCAACAAAGTGTGCGGCCCTCCCCGGTAGAAGCTGCATGGTAGTAGCACAGCCGGTGGGAGCGACGGCCCCGCCGCGAAGGGTTTGACCTTCACCGGTCGCCTACCACTTGCAGCCCAGCCCCCGCCCCCATACAGTATCGCAAACTGTCTCATTTACCGAGGTACCCATGTCTCCCTTCCTGTTTGCCACCACCGCCCAGATTCTCTGCGAATCCGGCTCGGCCATTCGTCTGGCCGAACTCTGCAAGGAGCGCGGCGCCACCCGCGTGCTGATCGTCACCGATCCGGGCATCACCAAACTGGGCATGCTCAACGAGATACTGCCAGGCTTTGCCAAAGCCGGAATGGCGGTAGACATTTTCGATGCCGTACAGGCCGACCCGCCAGAGTCGGTGGTCATGGCCGCAGTCGAACAGGGCCGAGCCATGCACGCCGATCTGGTGATCGGTTTCGGCGGCGGCAGCTCCATGGACGTAGCCAAGCTGGTGGCCTTTCTCGCGCATCCCGGCTGTCAGCAACAGTTGGCCGATATCTACGGCGTCGGCAATGCCAAGGGTCAGCGCCTGCCGCTGATCCAGGTGCCGACCACCGCCGGCACTGGCTCGGAAGTCACGCAGATCTCCATTATCACCACTGGCGAAACCACCAAGATGGGCGTGGTCTCGCCGATCCTGCTGCCGGATATGGCCCTGCTGGATGCCGACCTGACCCTGGGCCTGCCGCCAGCCGTTACCGCCGCAACCGGCATCGATGCCATGGTGCATGCGATCGAGGCGTATACCAGCAAGATCAAAAAGAACCCCCTGTCCGACATGCTCGCCCGCGAAGCACTGCGTTTACTGGCGGCCAATCTGGACGAAGCCGTGCATAACGGCAGCAACCGCGAAGCCCGCCAGGCCATGCTGCTCGGCGCACTGCTCGCTGGCCAAGCCTTCGCCAACGCGCCAGTTGCTGCAGTGCATGCATTAGCCTATCCGCTGGGCGGCCATTTCCATATTCCCCATGGCCTATCCAACGCCCTGGTACTGCCCACGGTGATCGGCTTTAACGCCCCCGCCGCCGAACATTTGTATGCCGAACTGGCACCACTACTGGTCACCGACCTGAAACCCGGCAATGCCACCAGCCTGACCGAACAGCTGGTAGCCGCACTGGCCGACCTCAGCCCACGCTGCAACCTGCCCTCGCGCCTACGTGATGCCGGCGTACCCGAAGACAGCCTGCCACAACTGGCCAAGGACGCGATGCTGCAACAGCGCCTGCTGGTTAATAATCCACGGGAAATGACCGAAACAGATGCACTGGCGATTTATCGCGAAGCGTTTTAGTTTTTTCCAGCAGACAACACCAATGCCAGGCGGCCTTGGGTGATACCCGCAGTAGACCGTCTGCGCCCAGGACGGGCGCAGTCGAGCCCCCAGGGATGGGTTTACGGCGTGTCTAAGGAGGGTGTCGCCCAAGGCCGCCGATGCCGAACCCGTGATTAGTGGAACCACGCTTCCTGAGAGAAGACTTTGATATGAGCAACAAACCCAAACGCAGCGACTACCCCTATCTTCATCCCATCACCACCCGCTGGCACGACAATGACGTCTATGGGCATGTGAACAACGTGGTGTATTACAACTACTTCGACAGCGCGGTAAATAGCTGGCTGATTGAACAGGGCGGGCTGGATATCCACCGGGGCGAGCAGATAGCCTTTGTCGTCAGTTCCGGCTGCGACTACTTCGCCCCTATCGCTTTTCCCGAGGCGATCGAAATCGGCGTGCGCGTAGCCAAGCTAGGCAACAGCTCAGTGCACTATGAATTGGCTGTGTTCAAGGCAGGGGTCGAAGAAGCCTGCGCCGCAGGCCGCTTCGTTCACGTATTCGTCGAACGCACCAGCAATCGCTCCTGCGCGATACCGGCTGGGCCGCGCGCCGCGCTGGAGAAGTTGCTGGTCTGAAGATCAGCCCAGCACAGCGGGCAGATCACCCGGCGTAAACAGCTCAATCCAGTAGCCGTCCGGATCGCGAATGAAAGCGATATTTTTCATTTTGCCATCCTGCGGGCGTTTGACGAAGCTGACTCCCAGCTCCTCGAAACGCGCGCAGGCCGCCTCCAGGTCCGGCACGGCAAAACCGATATGACCAAAGCCCTTGGGCTCGTCATTGCCGTTGTGATAGCTGAAATCTGCGTCGTCCTCGGTGCCCCAGTTATGCGTCAACTCCAGCATTGCTGGACGACCAAACGTCTGTACCAAACGCTCGCGGGAATCATGCGACCAGTCGACCAACTCATGGGTATCGATCGCGGCGAGAAAATACAGACTGAATTTCATCTGCTCGAAATCCAGTTTTTTCACCAGCGTCATACCCATAATGCGCGTATAGAAATCCAACGTCGCTTCAGGCGACTTGATGCGCAACATGGTCTGGTTGAAAACAAAGCCTTCGGTAGCCGGATCACGGTTTTCGCAGAGTCCGACAGCGGATTCAAAATGGCGACTCATGGTAATAGCTCCCGGGCAGGTCAATGGAAAGAGTTACAAGAGTAACATTCCCATTGACCCGCTCGAAGCGCGCAAGTGCAAACGATTGTTTACACTGCGTAGGCGGAATTACTTGAAGGGCCGCTCATCCCACCAGGGGTAGAACGCAGGGCGATCCTTGCTTGGGCTGAGCTTGAACTGCGGCGGACGTTTTTCCAGGAAGGACTGCACGCCCTCCTTGGCATCTTCCGATTCGCCCATAAAGGCAATCGCCCGCGAATCGACCTTGTGCGCTTCCATCGGATGATCCGCCGCCATCATGCGCCACAACAACTGACGGTTGAGCAACGCGGACATGCCCGAGGTGTTGTCAGCAATTTCGCGCGCCAGCGCATAGGCGGCAGGCAGCAGTTCTTCCGGCTCGTGAATACTGCGAATCAGACCGCCCTTGAGCGCCTCTTCGGCATCAAACACCCGGCCGGTATACACCCACTCAGCAGCCTGCATAGGGCCGACCAAGCGCGGCAGGAACCAGCTGGAACAGGCTTCCATGGTGATACCACGGCGCGCAAACACAAAACCAAACCGCGCCTTGGTCGAAGCCATACGAATATCCATCGGCAACGTCATGGTCGCGCCCACACCCACCGCCGCACCATTAAAGGCACCAATCACCGGCTTGGTGGACTCGTAAATACGCAGTGACACCGTACCGCCACCGTCCCGCAGCGTGTCACCCTCCGGCTCACTCTGGCGCTTGTGCCGGTTAAAGGTATCACCGCCCTTTTCCAAATCAGCACCAGCGCAGAACGCCTTACCCGCGCCGGTCATGATGATGACCCGCACATTGTCATCGGCATCGGCAGCGTCAAAAGCTGCGATCAGTTCGCGGCACATCGCAGCGTTGAAGGCGTTCATGCGATCGGGACGGTTCAGAGTCAAAGTCAGAATGCCATCCTGTACCTGGTAGTCGAGTGTTTCGTAAGACATGGGGTGCTCCCTGTTGATCAGATGCCGACCAGTGTAGAACTGACCGGTCACAGGGACCAGTTGAGTTATGGAGGCGTATGTGGGGGTATTGTTGGGGTGGATGGGGTTCGATTAGCCGCCGGTTCCGCTTACCTGTCCCGCTGTGGTGCGTCCGGTGACGCGCATTGAGAAAATCGGTAATGCTCTAGCCGTCCCTCAGAGCCTCGCGCCGGATGCCGAGGACGTGCTCGGTCATGTGCTGTTCGCGCTCAAACACGAAGACATCAACCTGACCGTGCTGGCTCAGGCCCTGCCCGTGTCGGTCGCCATGAAACGGCAGGAGCGGCAGTACCTTGAAGCCCTGCAAGCATTCTCGCGCCCTGCCCGGGATTTCTGGAAGGTTCGGTGGATTGACTATGGCCAGTACGATTTCATCTTCCAGGGCCACGAGACCATCTACCGCTACTGGGATGCCACGCCCAGCGTAGTGCTTACTCTGAAAATGGCCCAGTTAACGCTAGAGGAGGAGCTTCAAAAGGAAACCACCTTCCTGGAGCGCTATGACACCAATTATCGGTGCTTAGACGAGCGCTTCGACGTGCGCGGCAGCGACCTGACCCAACTGGTCATGATGTGCCTGAGCAACAGCAGAAAGATCTCTGGCAACCGCCGCAAGCAATACCGATATACCGTTCCGGAGCATGTCTTCGACTATATCGAAGAGGTTTACAGGCGAGTAATGTGAAATCAGGGTCGAAATCAGGGTCAGGTCAGGTCTTTTGCCTGTGAGTGAAACGAGCAAAAAAGGTCGGGTAGACGACGATGTTGGCACCGTCGCCCCCCAGAGCTCCGGACGGGCACGATTAACGCATCCGGCTCCTCAACTCATCATCTTCGCAGGTCTTGTGGTCGTCAGCTTCACCGCAGGTAATGTGTATCGCTTCAACCATTTCACCCAGACATGCTCTACGACCCATACCGGAACCGCTTTAACGCGGCGATATTACCGCTGATACCAAAGTTTACGCGTAGTGCCCTCTCAGCCTTCGACAGAGCACCTTATATTGCTCGGGTAATGCCTGGCCCTGCTGGGAGAGCCAGGCGATGTCTGGCATTACTGGCGTCGGGTGACATGATTCTCGCACTGCTCGGCGGAATGCGTTACGACCCCTGTCAGTGGCCGCTGTCGCCTGCGCCAAACAGATGAAGCGCGCCATAAACCATGCGCTAGGCCACTGGCCGCCAGACATTGCCCTACCGGGTTTTCAGTGCATTGGCCAGGCGCAGCATGGCCACTTCGATTTCATAAGCGGTCAAGGACGAGTAACCCAATAGCCAGCCTTGTTTCTTCTCCTCGCTGGCGTACAACCGGCTCAGACCGGAAAGCTGGACGCCCGCACTGGCTGCCTGGCGGATGGTTTTTTCCTCAGGCCAGCCATCGTGCAACAGGCAGGGGATTTGTAGCCCGCCAGGAGGACGCAAGGCGGTAACGATGCCGTGCAGATGCTTGCCGATCGCGTCGAGCATAACCGAGCGGCGCCCGGCATACAGCTTACGCATGGCCCGGACATGGGCGTTGTAATGGCCGTCCTCCATAAAGCGCGCCAGGGTCAGCTGCAGGATCTGTGGAGTGTGGCCGTCCATCATGCTGCGCGCGTAGGTGAAGGCTTTGACCAACTCGTGGGGCAGTACCATATAGCCCATTCGCAGCCCGGGGTAGAGAGTCTTGCTGAAGGTGCCGAGGTAGAGGGTGCGTTGGTACTTGTCCAGGCCCTGCACGCAGGCGGTTGGTTGCCCGTCGTAGTGGAACTCGCTGTCGTAGTCATCTTCAATGACCCACTTGCCCTTCTCCGCAGCCCAGTTGATCAGCTCAAGCCGGCGCTCCAGTGGCAAGGTCGCGCCAGTTGGGTATTGATGAGAAGGCGTAACATAGACGCAATTGGCGCCGCTACGGTCGGCGTACAGCAGGTCGGTGCGTATGCCCAGTTCATCGACATCGATGGGCACAACCTTGGCCTCGGCAGTTTCAAAGGCTTTTTTGGCACCGTAGTAGCCCGGGTTTTCCAGCAGGATCGGTTTGCCGGCGTCCACCAGCAACTGCGCACACAGAAAGAGAGCCTGGCGAGTGCTGCTCAGCACCAGGATCTGGTCGGGGGAGCATTTGGCCCCGCGCTCGAGGTTCAAGTAGGTGGCAATCGCCTTGCGCAGCGGCTCGGCACCTTGCGGGTCGCCGTGCAATAGCACGTTGGCGCGATAGTCCTTCATCACCTGGCGCTGCAGGCGTTCCCAGACATCGGTCGGAAAGGTGCGGGTTTCCGGCAGGCCGGTGGCAAACGCCCTGATCACCTGCTGATCGTTCACGCCGCCACTGTCGAAGATCATCCGTCCGCGCTGGCTCAGCCCCGCCCCTGGCACTGCCTGGTTGCTGTTGACCTCTTGCGCTTTGATGCGTCGCCGCGCTGCGCCGCGCAATTCGGTGCCCACTGTTTCGCAGACATAACTGCCAGCACCCCCGCGCCGCACGATAAAACCGTCCCGGTGCAGTTGCACATAGGCGTTCTCCACGGTGTCGCGGGCAATCCCGAGCGACTTGGCCAACACCCGAGTCGCGGGTAGCTTCAAACCGGGGTCAAGGGCGCCATCGAGGATCAGCTCTCGCAGTGCGCGCTGAATCCGCTGGTGCAGATCCAGCAACTGAAACTCAGCATCGTTAAGGCGCATCTTCAGCGTTTCGAGCTCGAACGTTCTCGCCATGCGGTCTGCTCTGCTTTAAAAAATTGGCCTGCAAAGGCAGTCCATTCTATCCGTAGAATTGGCCTCTCGCCACTGCCTTTGTGCGCGGCGATCACGTGCGTTGCGAGCGGTTTTTAACAGGGGTTATTCAGCTATGGCCAGGTCACACAATTTCAGCGCAGGCCCGACGGCGTTGCCGATGGAGGTACTTACCCTAGCGCATGAGGAGTTTTTTGACTTCGCGGGTACGGGCATGTCGGTGATGGAGATCAGCCATCGCAGCGAGGTATTCATGGAGGTTGCCTACCAGGCCGAACAGGATCTGCGGGACATTCTGCAGGTCCCCGGCGAGTACAAGGTGCTCTTCCTGCAAGGAGGCGCTTCGCTGCAGTTTGCCCAGGTGCCGATGAACCTGTTGGGCAATAAACGCACGGCCGACTATCTGCATACCGGACTCTGGTCAGGCAAAGCCATTGAAGCCGCCCAGCGCTACTGTGACGTTCGCATCGTCGCCAGCGGCAAGGCGTCTGGCTTTGATCGCATCCCCGACGTCTCGGGCTGGAACCTCAACCCGACCGCCGCCTACCTGCACTACACCGAGAACGAAACCGTACACGGCGTACAATTTGTCGATGCCCCTAATGGCCCGGCACCCTTGGTGTGCGATGCCTGTTCCAGCTTGCTTTCCAAGCCTATAGACGTAGCCAGACATGGCCTTGTGTATGCCGCCGCGCAAAAAAACATGGGCGTGGCCGGGCTGACGGTGGTCATTGTTGACCCGGCGTTGCTGGCGACTGCGCAGGTGTTCACCCCCGACCTACTCAACTACGCGCGGAGCATTGACGCGCAGTCGATGCTCAACACGCCGGCGACCTTTCCCTGGTACCTCGCCGGCCTGACGCTCAAATGGATTAAGCGCAGCGGTGGCCTCGAAGGCATTCACCGGCAAAATCAGGCCAAGGCCGAGTTGCTGTATCGCACCCTCGATAATAGCGATGGTTTTTACCGCAACAGCGTGCAGGCCCCGTTTCGTTCGATTAACAACGTGCCGTTTGTGCTCGCTGATGCGGGGCTGGAAAAAGCGTTCTTACGGCGGGCCGAGCAGGCCGGGCTCAATGGGCTAAAAGGGCACGCCTCGGTCGGAGGGATGCGTGCCAGCCTCTACAACGCGATCACGCTACAGGCGGTCGAGGACTTGACCGACTTCATGAAGGGGTTTGCCCGGGTGCATGGCTGATGCGGGGGGCTTGAACCATCGCGGTTCGCCGCAAAGTGGTCTGGCATTCAGCTGGAAAGCCTATGGGCAAAACATTCCATTCAAGCGTTATACAACACCTCTCACCCGAGGTTAACCACCTCATTTTGCAAGGAGCAAAGCCATCATGTCTTCTTCGGCCGCTGCGTCGCGCCTGCATCTGCGTGACCTTCTGCATCCGGTTGTCGCCGGGATGATTTCAGTCATCGTCAATTACGGCGGCACGTTCATCCTGATCTTTCAAGCCGCCAAGGTCGCCGGACTCAGCCCCGATCTGACGGCATCCTGGGTGTGGTCGGTGTCGATTGGCGTGGGAATGACCGGGCTGCTTCTCAGCTGGGTGAGCCGTGAACCGATCATTACCGCCTGGTCGACACCCGCCGCGGCGTTTCTGGTCGTTGCGTTGTCCACCACGCCCTACGCCGAAGCGATAGGCGCGTATATCATTTCGGCCGCTGCCTTCGTTCTGCTGGGTTTGTCCGGCTGCTTCGACAAGGTCATCCGCCTGATTCCGCCGGGCGTGGCCGCAGGCCTGCTGGCCGGTATCCTGCTGCAGTTCGGGATCGGCGCGTTTGCGGGCATGAGTCTTGATCCCGTTCTGGCGGGATTGCTGATTGCCGCTTACGTGGTGCTCAAGCGCTTTACCGCGCGTTATGCGGTGGTGGGCATTCTCGTGCTGGGGCTGGGGTTTCTACTGACGCAAGGCCGCGTGGATTTTTCAGGGTTGACGCTGCAATTCGCGACACCGGTATTCACGCGGCCCGAGTTCTCGGTCAATGCGTTGCTCAGTGTCGCACTGCCGTTGTTTCTGATTACCCTCACCGGCCAGTACATGCCGGGCATGTTGGTGCTGCGCAATGATGGCTTCAAAACCAGCGCCAGCCCCATCCTGGCTGTGACCGGGCTGGGCTCTCTGTTGATGGCGCCGTTCGGCTCTCACGCCTTCAACGTCGCAGCCATTACCGCCGCCATCTGCACCGGCAAGGAGGCCTCCGAGGATCCGTCCAAGCGCTGGATCGCCGGGATTGCCGCCGGTGTCTTCTACATTTTCGTCGGGATTTTCGGGGTGACCCTCGCTGCCGTGTTCATGGTGTTCCCGGCCACCTTTATCACAACGTTGGCCGGGCTGGCCCTGCTCGGCACCATCGCCGCGAGCCTGGCCAGTGCCATGGCTGACGTCAAATCCCGCGAAGCCTCGCTGATCACATTTCTGGCGTCCGCTGCCAATATCACCATGCTGGGGATTGGCGGCGCGTTCTGGGGGCTGCTGATCGGTCTGGCCGCCTATGCCTTGCTCAATGGGCGCTTGCCGCGTCGTCAGACCGTGGCAACTACCGCCGAAGACGCTGTTGTGACCAAAGGAGCCTCTCACTGATGTTCGCCCAGCCGCAAGACATCGCCCCCCTGCACAAGCGTCATGGCCGTTATCCCCAGGCCACCAGCGTCGAGGACTTTCGCCACAACCTGGCAGCGGTACAGCAACGTATCGCCAATGCCTGCCAGCGGGTTGGACGTGACCCCGCGAGTGTACGTCTGCTGCCGGTCAGCAAAACCTTTGACGAAGCGCATCTGCGCCTGGCCTACGCAGCCGGCTGCCGGATGCTGGGTGAGAACAAGGTGCAGGAAGCGCAGAACAAGTGGCAGGCCATGAGCGATCTGGTAGACCTGCAATGGTCGGTTATCGGCCACTTGCAAACCAATAAGGTCAAGCAGGTGGCGCGTTTTGCCAGTGAATTTCAGGCGCTGGACAGCCTGCGAGTGGCGGAGGCCCTGGATCGTCGCCTGCACATTGAGAAACGCCAACTGGATGTGTTCGTCCAGGTTAATACCTCCGACGAAGCCAGCAAGTACGGCCTGGCGCCCGAGGCTGTCGCGGATTTTATATCTGCGCTGCCATCGTTCCCGGCGTTACGGGTGCGCGGATTAATGACGCTGGCACTGTTTTCAGCCGACGTGGCCCGTGTTCGTCCTTGTTTTGTACGCCTGCGCGAACTGCGCGATCGTTTGCGCGAGCTCGCCCCGCAGGGCGTTGGGCTGGAAGAACTTTCCATGGGCATGTCCGGCGACTTTGAAATTGCGATTGAAGAAGGAGCCACCGTGGTGCGTGTCGGCCAAGCCATTTTCGGCGCGCGTGCGATGCCGGATGCCTACTACTGGCCGACTGCGGATGCTCTTGCTCAAGCCGGCGAATAGTCGCTGCTGACAACACCCTAATGTTTTGATCCATCTTTACAGGAACGCATGCAATGTCCTCTGCACCTCCGTACCTCATGCACACCTATGCTCGTCAGACGGTCTCCTTCAGCCGAGGCCAAGGGGCATCTCTGTGGGACAACCACGGGGTCGAATACCTGGACGCAATTGCCGGCGTGGCGGTGACCAGCCTGGGGCATGCCAACCCCGAAATTGCCGTAGCCATTGCCGAGCAAGCCAGCCAGTTACTGCACACCACCAATATGTTTCGCATCGAATGGCAGGAGCAATTGGGTAAGCGCTTGTGCATTTTATCGGGCATGCAGCGTGCCTTTTTTTGTAACTCGGGGGCTGAGGCCAACGAGGCGGCGCTCAAGCTGGCCCGGCTGCATGCCAAGGCCAGGGGTGTCGTGCAGCCACAAGTGCTGGTGATGGAAAACAGCTTTCACGGTCGCACTTTGGCCACCCTCGCGGCCACCGGCAACCCCGCCGTGCAGCGTGGTTTTGAGCCCTTGATGCCAGGCTTCCTGCGGGTGCCTTACGACAATATCGAGGCGGTCCGCCAAGTCGCGGAGCAATCACCCAACATCGTGGCGGTGCTGGTCGAACCGGTGCAGGGTGAGGGCGGTGTGCATGCGGCATCCGCCGGTTATCTACAGGCCTTGCGGCAACTGTGCGACAAGCACAACTGGCTGATGATGGTCGATGAAGTGCAAACCGGGATGGGGCGCACCGGCGCCTGGTTTGGCTTCCAGCATGCGGGGATTGTCCCGGATGTCATCACGCTGGCCAAGGCCCTGGGGAATGGCTTTCCCATTGGTGCGTGCCTGGCTCGCGGCAAGGCTGCCGAACTGTTTTCCCCGGGCCATCATGCGTCCACGTTCGGCGGCAACCCCTTGGCTTGTCGCGTGGGATGCACCGTACTCGACATAATGCAACGCGATCATATCCCGCAGCGCGCAGCCACCTCCGGCCATCGGCTGCTGACCGCGCTGCAGCGAGCGCTACGCAACCACAGCGAGGTCGTCAGTATTCGCGGCCTGGGCCTGATGGTCGGTATCGAACTGAACCGCCCGTGCGCCGAACTGGTCGGCCGGGCGCGCGACGAACACCGCCTGCTGATCACGGTGACTCGCGGCACGACCTTACGACTGCTTCCGCCGCTGATCTGCGATGACTCGCAGATCGACGACATTGCCGCGCGTGTCATTCGGCTCCTGTCGTAAACCGACTTACTTTCCAAACAAGGACCTTTCATCATGTACGACTCCACGCTGACCCTTGACGCATTCGACGCCGAGTTGTGTGAAGCGATTCATAACGAAGAACATCGTCAGGAAGACCACCTAGAACTGATCGCCTCCGAGAACTATGCCAGCCCTCTGGTAATGCAAATCCAGAGCACCGTGCTCACCAACAAATACGCCGAAGGTTATCCGGGCAAGCGCTACTACAGCGGCTGTGAATATGTTGATGTGCCTGAGCGACTGGCCATTGAGCGAGTCAAGACCTTGTTCAGGTGTGATTACGCCAACGTGCAGCCCCATGCGGGCGCCCAGGCGAACGCTGCAGTATTCCTGGCATTGATCAATCCCGGCGACACGGTGATGGGGATGAACCTGGCCCAAGGTGGCCACCTGACCCACGGTAACCCTTCAAACTTCTCGGGCCGTCATTACAAGATCGTCCCTTATGGGCTGGACCCGAAAACGGGGTTTCTCGATTACGATGAGATGGAACGCATCGCCTTGGAAGCGCGCCCAAAAATGCTGATCGGTGGCTTTTCTGCCTACTCCCGGTACAAAGACTGGGCGCGTATGCGGACCATTGCCGACAAAATCGGGGCCATTTTCTGGGTCGACATGGCCCACGTCGCGGGGCTGGTCGCCGCCGGCGAATACCCGGACCCATTGCCTCACGCCCACGTGGTCACCAGCACCACACACAAAACCCTGCGCGGACCACGAGGCGGTTTGATTTTGTCCAAGGGGCAAGATGAGGCGTTCTACAAAAAGCTCGATTCTGCGGTATTTCCGGGCATTCAGGGCGGCCCGTTGATGCACCAGATCGCTGCCAAGGCCGTCGCCTTCAAGGAAGCACTGACGCCCGAGTTCAAAACCTATCAGACGCAAGTGGTGATCAACGCCCGGACCATGGCAGCCGTGCTGCAACGTCGTGGTTACAAGATCGTCTCCGGCGGCACCGACAACCACATGATGCTGATCGACCTGTCCGGCAGGCCTTACACCGGCAAGGAAGCCGATGCGGCACTGAGCGACGCCTACATTACCGCCAACAAGAACTCGGTACCCAACGATCCGCGCTCACCGTTCGTGACGTCCGGGTTGCGCATCGGTACCCCGGCGGTTACCACCCGAGGTTTCGGCGCGTTCGAGTGCGAGCAAGCAGCGGGTTGGTTGTGCGACGTACTGGACGCCCTGGAAAACGGCGATAGCGAGAAAGTCAGGCACCAGGTACGCGAACAGGTTGTGGCGCTCTGCCGTCGTCATCCGGTCTATCGCTAACCCTCTATTCCGAACATTCGCAAGGTACTGTTGACCGTGAAGACACGCAGTTTCTGGTGGTGATCAATGAGGAGCAACAGTACTCGATCTGGCCCAAGTTCAAGGCCGACTGCCTGGCATGCATCGAAGCCAACTGGAGCGACATGCACCCTGCCAGTTTGCGCGAGGCGATGCCAGAGATCTGGCATCGGATTTTCGTTGTGTCGCGACCCGCCTGTTACCAGCGATAGTTGACCGAACCGATCAACGTGCGCTCGTCGCCATAACGGCACGAGGCGTTGCAGAACAAGTATTTCTCATTGGCCAGATTCTGCGCCTTCATGGCCAGAGTCCAGTTCTTATCCACTTCGTAGCTGACTTTCGCGTCAAACAGGGTATAGGCGTCCACCTTCTCGTCAGTGTCCGAGCTGGAAGTACGGCTGGTGCCCATAAAGCGAGCTCCACCGCCGACTACAACCTTGGGCAAACCCATACGGGCCAGGCGATAGTCGGCCCGCAGGCTGGCCATATGGTAAGGCACGCCGTCGATGCGCGTCCCAACCCGGCTGGCCACCGAGTCATCCGTGATTTTTGAATCAGTGTAGGCATAGGAAGCGGTGGTGCTGAGGTTGGCAGTGACATCTGCTTTTGCTTCCAGCTCGACGCCCCGTGAGCGAGTCTCACCGAACTGCACGGTGTCGCCGGAGAGGTCGGTGCTCAGCGAGTTTTTCTGCTTGAGGTCGTATACCGCTGCGCTTAACAGTGCATTGGTGCCTGGCGGAGTGTAGCGCACGCCGACCTCGTACTGCTCGCCTTCGGTCGGCTTGAACGAGGTGTTAGCGTTCGGATTGAACACGTTGGCTGGCAGGAACGACTGGCTCCAGCTGACGTACGGGGCCAGGCCGTTGTCGGCTTCGTAGACCAGGCCTACGCGGCCTGTGGCTTTCTTGTCATCGCGTGGGGTGCGTGCACCCGTGGCGTTGGCGTAGGTTCGGCTTTCCGCCCAGTCCTGGCGACCGCCCAGAAGCAGGATCCACTTATTGTCGAACTTGATCTGGTCTTGCAGGTAAACGCCCGACTGAGCGCTGTGCAGGTCCGAGCCGTTGTCGGCGGAGGTAATGCTCGTCGGTGCACCGTACACCGGGTTGGCCGGGTTGAAGATGGAGGTCGCGCTTGCGAAACGATGCGAGTCGTAGGTCTTGTGGTAATAGTCCACGCCAGCCAGCAGAGTGTGCTGCCAGCGGCCGCTGTTGAGTGCCCATTGCACGTTGTTGTCGCTGGTCCAGCCTTCGGATCGCTCGCGGCGGATGCTTGCCCGGCGTGCCAGCAGGCCCTGGTCGCGCAAGGCGGCACTGCCGGTATCGGCGACTTGCATGTAATCCCAGCTCAGGTCAGCTTCGAAGTGGCGCAAGGCGTGACGGATTTTCAGGTTGGGCGTGAAGTTATGCTCGAACAGGTAGCCGATCGTGGTCGAGTAGTTGTTGTAGTGGTCGAAGCCTCGCTCGCCGGTAAACAGATCGCGGTCGACTTTGGGGTAAGCGGCGCTGGACGAGGTCGTCAGGTCATAGTCCAGGGGGGGAGCGAAACTGGTGCGGGTTTCCTGATAGCTGGCCAGGAACGTCAGCGAGGTGTCCTCGTCAGGTCGCCAGGTGAAGGCCGGCGCTATGTAGCGGCGGTCATCGTCGGTGTCCGTGGTCTGAGTGTCGCTGTCGCGCCACAGGCCGGTGAGGCGATAGGAAAACTGCCCGGCTTCGTCGATCGGACCGCCCAGGTCGAAGCTGTACTGCTTGCGCGCATGGCTGCCGTATTCGACGTTGATTTCATGCAGTGGTGTATCGGTCGGGCGCTTGGTGATGGTGTTGATCAGGCCGCCTGGCGACAGTTGGCCGTACAACACCGAAGAGGCGCCCTTGACCACTTCCACGCGCTCCAGGCCGTAGGGTTCGATGCCGCCGTCATACACGCTGCCTTGCAGCTTCATGCCATCGCGCAGGATACCGCCCGTGCCCGACCCCACGTTGAAGCCACGGATCACGAAATCATCGCCCACACGACTGAAGCCGCCCGGCTGGGCAATTACGCCCGGCGTGTAACTCAGGGCTTCGGCCAGGGTGTCAGTTTTGCGGTTATCCATTTCGTCGCGAGTGATGACCGAAATCGACTGTGGAATCTCCTTGATCGCCGAGTCAGTCTTGCTTGCGCTGGTGCTGCGCGTTGCCACCGGGCCACTGAGCTGACCGGTCGGGTTTTCGATCGCCTCCGCATAGATGTAGGCTTCCTGCAACACCAGCGCGTCGCTTGGCGTTGCCGCATTTGTGCTGTCGGCAGCGTGGACGGCACTTAGCGACAGACCACTGAGAAGCAAGGCCAGCGCCAATGGATGGTAGTCGAAGACGTTCTTCACGTGCATGGAGGCTCCTAGTGTGAAGTGGTTTTTTCAAGTTGGTAAGGATCAGGCCGCCCGTTGCTCGATCCCCATCAGGCAACGGGCGGCCAACTGTGAACGGTCAAGGGTAGTAATCGTCGGAGTAGGTAAACAGCTCGTCGTTGTAGCTGCCGAGCATTGACCCGGCTCATCTCATTCAGGCCATAGCTTAGGCAAGATTATATCGAATACTAATAATAACTATTTGCATTAATTAAAAACAATCTGCATTCGAACCTTTTTCAGGAAAAGGGGGCAGAAAAAGGGGGCAAATTTATTTTCTTCAGGTATTTGATATTCCGGAGCATTGCTGGAGCGCATGCTGGAGGATCCATCGGGTATGGGCATATGCGCCTTACTGGCTCGCAACACATACAAACGCCATCTTTTGAACTTGTCGCAGGCAACTCTATGCCAGCAGACAGTGTTGGCTGGTAGGGCCAAGCCAACCGATGGCTTGCAGATGGCCGTGCAGATCGGCGCAGATCCACGCGCCAGTGTAAGCGGGCGGGTATATCTGATTGACCGCTGGGTTTTGCGCTGCTGTCAGACGTTCTGGCAAAGAACAGTGCAGCCCAGCCGCAAAGCACTACTTAAACGTTTTGCCATTACCAGGGGGCTGCACCAGACTTTAGACTCGTGTCAGGGTCTATGCTTAGATTACGCTTGTGATCAGAGCTACTCTTGAGGAGCCCACGGATGACCAGGCAGAACACGTGAAATATTCGACACTTTCTGCAGCGCTGCTCTGCTTATTGCTCGGCACTATTACTATCGCCAGGGCTGAGCAGTATCAGGTCGTTACCGAAGAGTGGGCGCCGTACAACTACCAGAAAAACAATCAGCTCACCGGGATGACCACGGAGATTGTTCAGGCCATCATGGCGCTGACCGGGGATGACTTTAAGGTGGTCCTGCTGCCTAGTATGCGGGCCACCCGCGCCCTGAATGACCGGCCCAAGACCATCATGTATTCTCTGTTCCGCACCGCAGAGCGCGCGCCGCTATACAAGTGGGTCGGCCCGATCACGGAAGAGTCCATTCACCCTTATCAGTTGGCTAGTGCGGCGCAGCCGGTAGACTCTCTGGAGCAACTGCTGCGTGCCCCACGGATCACCACGCGACACGCTGGCCTGGTTCCCGATTTGTTGCACTCACTGGGCTTCAACAACCTCGACAGAAGCGCCACCAAAAGCCAGCAGCTCTACCGCATGCTGCTAGCCGGGCGTACCGACATCATCATCGGCGACACCGCTGCGGGCGTGGCTCACCACAGCCAACAACTGGACATCGCCCCTGGTACACTGCGGCAGATTCCCATCGAGATCTATCGCTCATCGCTGTACATCGCCTTCAGCCTCGACTGTGACGACGAGCTGGTAGCCGCCTGGGCTCAGGCGCTGGAGCAACTGCGCCAATCGGGCGAGCTGGCGCGCATCCAGCGTCGGTACGAGCACACCAATGAGTAATAAAAGCACGGAACAGACGAAGGACTACGGGGTTCTCCCGGTCGTTACCGGCAGATTCAGTCGATACGTTCGAACTTCAGATCCCAGACCCCATGCCCCAATCGCTCACCGCGGCGTTCAAACTTGGTGATCGGGCGTTCTTCAGGGCGCGGTACGTAGGTGCCGTCTGCGGCCAGATTGCGGTAGCCGGGCGCGGCGCTCATGACTTCCAGCATATGTTCGGCATAGGCTTCCCAATCGGTGGCCATATGGAATACGCCGCCGATCTTCAGCTTGCTGCGTAGTTGCTCGGCAAAGGCCAACTGTACGATGCGGCGCTTGTTGTGCTTCTTCTTGTGCCAGGGATCGGGGAAGAACAGCAGCACGCGGTCCAGACTGCCGTCAGGGATAGATTGATTCAGCACTTCGATGGCATCGCAGTCGAATACCCGCAGATTATCGATTCCTGCTGTCAGCACGCCATTGAGTAGCGAGCCGACGCCCGGCAGGTGTACTTCAACGCCAATAAAGTCCTGCTCCGGCGCGGCCTGGGCCATATCCAGCAGAGATTGGCCCATACCGAAGCCAATCTCCAGCGTGCGCGGTGCCTCGCGGCCAAAGAGCGTATCCAGGTTCAGCAGCCCGTTTTGCAGATTCAGTCCGAACCGCGGCCAGCCCAGATCGATTCCGCGTTTCTGCGCGTCGGTCATGCGCCCGGCGCGCATCACGAAACTGCGGATGGCGCGGCGCGGAAAGCTTGCTTCGGCACCCGCCTCGGGCAGATCGGAGGTGTCGGGCAGATCGTGGTTCTCGGTCATGTCAGGCTCGGTAGCGTTAAATGGCAGATCTGAATTTGGATCAGATCGGATACAGCTCGTGTTGGAAACAGCCCTTAGAAGAAGGTGCCATCTAGCGGTGACGATGCCGTGGCGTACAGCTTGCGCGGCATACGCCCGGCCAGATAAGCGCTACGGCCTGCCAGCACCGCATGCTTCATCGCCTCGGCCATCAGCACCGGCTTCTGCGCGTGTGCAATCGCGGTGTTCATCAGTACCCCGGCACAGCCCAGCTCCATTGCAATGGCCGCATCCGAGGCGGTACCCACACCAGCATCAACCAGCACCGGCACCGTGGCTTCTTCCAGAATAATGCGCAGATTGTAGGGATTGCAGATACCCAGGCCAGAGCCGATCAAACCGGCCAGCGGCATCACTGCCACACAACCCATCTCTGCCAGTTGGCGCGCGATGATCGGGTCGTCGCTGGTATAGACCATCACGTCGAAGCCGTCCTTGACCAGCACTTCGGCGGCCTTGATGGTTTCGATCACATTGGGGAACAGGGTCTTCTGATCGGCCAGTACTTCCAGCTTGACCAGCTTGTGCCCGTTCAGCAGTTCACGCGCCAGGCGGCAGGTACGCACAGCGTCGTCGGCGGTGTAGCAGCCGGCGGTATTCGGCAGGATGGTGTAACGGTCTGGCGGGATCACATCCAGCAGGTTCGGCTCGTCGGGGTTCTGGCCGATATTGCTGCGGCGGATCGCCACCGTGACGATTTCCGCACCTGAGGCCTCGATGGCCTCGCGGGTTTCGTCCATGTCCTTGTATTTACCCGTGCCCACTAGCAGACGGGAGCGGTAGCGCACGCCGGCAATTTCAAAGGCGTCCTGAGTCGTATCTGTCATGCGGTTCTCCGATGGAGCGGCTAGCCGCCGCCGATGGCCTGCACGATTTCCACCCGATCGCCGTCGGCCAGCCGTATCTGGGCGTGTTCGCTGCGCGGCACAATCTCCAGATTCAGTTCCACGGCCAATCGCTTGCCGGTCAGCCCCAATCGCTCAATCAGCTCGGTAATGCTGACAGGGTGATCAAGGGAGCAGGCTTCGCCATTCAGTTGGATCTGCATGGGTAAGGTCTCTGTGGTCGTGCGGGAAAGGCCGCAGTATAGCGCGACGAGCGCCGCCATGGCCACGCCGCGCCCAATTGACACACCTACAAATGCCGCCAGACACCGATGCCAAGGCACAGCCAACCGAGTAGGAACGCCACCCCGCCAAAGGGCGTGATAATGCCCAGCTTGGTGATCCCGGTCAGCGCCATCACATACAGACTGCCGGAAAACAGCAGCATGCCCAGTACCAGCAGCGCGCCCGCGCTCTTGAACAGCGTCGCCTCCGGCCAGCGCAGCAACAGCAGCGCCACGCCCATCAAGGCAGCGGTATGCCAGAGTTGATACTGCACCCCGGTCTGAAAAGCACCGAGCAGATTCTCCGGCAAGCGGCTGCGTAAACCGTGCGCGGCGAACGCGCCCAATGCCACGCCGGTAAAACCACTGAATGACGCCAGTAAAAGCAATAGTTTGGCCAAGCTTGAATCCCTCGTTCTATACTGCGAGCCAAACCGACAGACGACCCGCCCATGTTGAAAAAGTTACTGCTCAAGACCGCCAAATGGCTGACCATTCTTATGGCCTTGAGCCTGATCCCGGTCATCCTCCTGCGTTGGATCCCCTCCCCCGGCTCGGCATTGATGGTTGAGCGCTGGGTGGAGTTTCGCCAGGATAACAGCCAGATCGAGATCAGTCGGCAATGGGTGCCGTACAAGAGCATACCCGATAGTATGAAGATGGCCGTGATTGCCGGCGAAGATCAGCACTTTGCCCAGCATTTCGGCTTTGATCTCAGCGCAATCAAGGCCGCAGTTGAACATAACCGTCAGGGCGGCAGCCTGCGCGGCGCCAGTACACTGACCCAGCAGGTAGCGAAAAACCAGTTTCTCTGGTCCGGTCGCAGTTGGCCGCGCAAGGCGCTGGAAGCCTGGTTTACCCTGTGGATCGAAGTGCTCTGGCCGAAACAGCGCATCCTCGAAATCTATCTGAACATCGTCGAATGGGATGAAGGGGTGTTTGGCGTTCAAGCTGCGGCCCAACAACACTTTGGCATCGATGCCAGCTATCTGTCTGACCGCCAGGCCGCGCAGCTCGCTGCAGTGCTGCCGAATCCGCGCGAATGGAGCGCTGCGGCCCCGCCAGCGCATGTGCAACGCCGGGCTAACTGGATTCAGCAGCAGTCACGGCAATTGGGTGGCGCCCATTATTTGCGTGAGATGGAGGCTGGCCGGCGGTTACCGGAATGGTTGAGTCTGCGTTACTGGCGCAATCGTCTGGAGGTGTAAACCTTCAGTGATTGCCACGCAGACCGAACATGATCGAGTAGGCCTGCTCGCCGGTTACCGCAACGACGATGCCGGCGCGGCCATAAACCCAGGCCTGATCATCGCCGCTGACTTCCAGGCGCATGTCCGGTTCACCCAGGGTGGCGATAATGCGCGGGGTCTCAATCGGCTTGAACGGCGTCAGACTCATGCGCTCCACCGCTTGCCCGACCAGCGCCGCGCCGACCGCCGGGGATACCGATTGATCGACCATGTCGGCTTTCCAGTCCTGCGCCGTCTTCAAGCTGTCCATGCGCCGCTCATCCAGACTGATGACTGCCTGCAAGCGCCAGTCTGCGCCATCGCTGTGCATAACATGACGACTGATCAGCTGCGGCTCGCCGTCGGCACTGATCATCCAGAGCTCGCCACGCTGACCCATCACGCCCTCGACATCCGCCAAGGTGAGATTGCCGTCACGCAGCGGAGCCCAGAGCCTCTCCTCGTAGGTAGCCCGCCACTCAAGGGGTTCGGGCTGCGCGTCAGACTTGTCCATGATCCAACTACCGAGCGCAAACAAACCAATGATGATCAGACTGAACAGCGTGGCCATACCAAGGCGCGGGCGGAATGTCATGCGAAGCTCCATTGATTGTTTGAGCGGGATTGATTGAGCGGGGGATTATGCGGGCTGAACTGCGCGGCTGCCAGCCAGGTAACAAAAAAGGCATCCCGGAGGATGCCTTTGATCAACTGCGCAGCTATTCGAATCAGAGATCGTCTTCGGTCTCGAGATTCTTTTTCAGCTTGTTCATCGCGTTCTTTTCCAGCTGACGAATGCGCTCGGCCGATACTTGGTATTTGGCCGCCAGCTCGTGCAGCGTGGCCTTTTCTTCAGCCAGCCAGCGTTGATAGAGAATATCGCGGCTACGCTCGTCCAGTTGCTCCAGGCCCTGCTGCAACTGATTGACCGAACTGTCGGACCAGTCTGCGGACTCAAGCTGCGTGGCCGGATCGTAGCGTTTGTCTTCCAGATAATGCACGGGCGCGTAGGCTACGCTGTCATCGTCATCATCCTGGGCGCCATCAAAGCCCAAATCCTGACCATAAAGTCGGCTTTCCATCTCGCGCACTTCACGCGTGGCCACACCCAGATCAGCGGCTACCGCATCGACTTCATCCTGGGACAACCAGGACAGCTTCTTCTTGGCGCTGCGCAGGTTGAAGAACAGTTTGCGCTGGGCCTTGGTGGTGGCGACCTTGACGATGCGCCAGTTGCGCAGAATAAACTCGTGAATCTCGGCGCGGATCCAGTGCACGGCAAAGGACACCAGGCGCACACCCATTTCCGGATTGAAGCGCTTGACCGCCTTCATCAGGCCGACATTGCCTTCCTGCACCAGATCGGACTGATTCAGACCATAACCGGAGTAGCTGCGCGCAATATGCACAACAAAACGCAGATGCGACATAACCAGTTGGCGTGCCGCTTCCAGATCCTCGTTGTAGTACAAACGATCAGCTAGCGTGCGCTCTTCCTCGACACTGAGTATCGGGATGCCACTCACTTTCTGAACATAGGCCTCCAGATTGGCGCCGGGGACCAGGCTATGTATGGGCTGCAACGCAGTGCTCATGCTTGAACTCCAATATAACGATGGACGAGTGTATCACTCCGAACTGAGAGTGTGAATCGTCTAAATAAGTTCCCTTACAGGATGCCTTATCTATTTAAATCAATAGGTTAGCCAGATTTTAGCGTTTTAAAAGCGGTTTGCTACTGCGGCTGTATGTCGCGGATATGCCGTCCCACCGCCAACCAGGCGCCGACCAGCCCCAGCAACATCGCTGCGGCAACCAGGCTCAGCCCGTCCAGCAAGGGCATGCCGGCCAGCTCGAAATCGCTCTGGTACAGCGCCGCTACCTCACGCACCGTCAGGTTCAACCAGAGCATGCCTAGCCACAGCAGCAACCACGCCAGCAGCCCGGCCAAGAGACCATAAAGCACACCTATATACAGAAATGGCCGGCGGACAAAGGCATCAGTACCACCCACCAGCTTGATCACCAGAATCTCGTTGCGGCGACTTTCGATCGCCAACCGAATGGTATTGGTCATGACCAGCAGCAGCGCCAGCACCAGTAACACTGCCAAGCCGCCGGTAAAGCGCTCGAGCATAGCCAGGATGCTGGTCAAACGCTCGATCCACAGCAGGTCAATCTGTACCAGTTCCACGCCCGGCAGCGCCGCCAGTTGGTCGCGCACCGGCTCCAGCGCAGCGGCGCCGCCGTCAAGACTCGCCGGGGTAACCACAATAACCGAGGGCAAAGGGTTGTAGGACAGCTGTTGCAGTGCTTCACCCATACCCGAATGCTGCTGAAACTCCTCAAGCGCCAGGGCCTTGTCGAGCAACCTGGCTTCTGCCACGCCCTCAACCGCACGGATCTCGCCGAGCAATTGCTCAGCCGCTTCGCTGGAGACGCTGTCCTGCAGGTATACCGACAGTTGCGCAGCGCGCTGCCAATCAACGCCAAGCCGCTCAACCTGGCCGATCAGCACGGCCAAACCCATCGGCAAGGCCAGCACTATGGTCATTACCAGTATGGTCATGGCGCTGCTCAGTGGATGATGCCTGACCCGATCTACCGCCTGCCGGGCACTGGCCCTATGGCTTCCGGCCCAGCTGCGCAGCGGATGCCGCCAACTGCGCTCGGAACGCGCCGCGCCTTTTGCGGGCGCCTTTTGCGGGCGCCTGGGGGTTTTAACAGCGGCTTTACTAGGGCCGTTACGTTTATCTTCAGCCATGCTGATCACCATCCCTGAGCAGAGTGCCCTGGTCGAGCGTCAACATGCGGTGGTCCAGCGTGGCGATCAAGGGTAAATCGTGACTGGCGATGATCACCGTCACGCCGACCCGATTAAAATCTTCAAACAGGCCCATAATCTCGGCTGACAGTTCCGGGTCAAGGTTACCGGTCGGCTCATCGGCGAGCAGCAACGCCGGTTTGTGCACCACCGCACGGGCAATGCCGACGCGCTGCTGCTCACCGCCGGACAGCGCAATTGGATACAACGCTTCGCGGCTCAACAGGCCAACCTTGTCCAGCGCCGCACGCACGCGCCGGCCAATCTCGTCGGGCGGTGTGCCATTGATGATCAGCGGCAAGGCGACGTTATCGAACACGGTGCGGTCGAACAGCAACTGGTGATTTTGGAACACCACGCCGACCTGACGGCGCAAATAGGGGATGTCATCGCTGCTCAGGTCCGCCAGGTTCTGCCCACCCACGTGCACCTGCCCGGAGCTGGGGCGTTCCATGCACATGATCAACTTGAGCAGCGTGCTCTTGCCGGCGCCGGAATGCCCGGTAATAAACACCATTTCGCCGGTCTTGATATGCAGGGTGAGCTGGTCCAGACCCATATGGCCGTTGGGATAGCGCTTGCTGACCTGGTTGAAACGAATCATGGCTTAATCGCGACCAAACAGGGCTTTGACAAACTCCGATGCGGTGAAGGGTCGCAAATCGTCGATCTGTTCGCCCACGCCGATAAAACGGATCGGCAGGCCAAACTGCTTGGCCAAAGCAAAAATCACCCCGCCCTTGGCGGTACCATCCAGCTTGGTCAGCACCAGACCGGTGAGGCCCACCGCCTGATCGAACAGTTTGGTTTGGGAAATCGCGTTCTGGCCGGTACCGGCATCCAGCACCAGCAGCACTTCGTGCGGCGCTTCTGGATCGAGCTTGGCCAGCACCCGCTTAACCTTCTTCAGCTCGTCCATGAGATGGTCCTTATTGTGCAGGCGTCCGGCGGTGTCCGCGATCAACACGTCCACACCGCGGGATGTGGCTGCTTGCAATGCATCAAAGACCACCGAAGCAGAATCGGCGCCGGTATGCTGAGCCACCACCGGAATCTTGTTGCGCTCACCCCAGACTTGCAATTGCTCGACAGCAGCAGCGCGAAAGGTATCGCCGGCGGCCAGCATGACCTGCTTGCCCTCGCCCTGCAGGCGCTTGGCCAGTTTGCCGATAGTCGTCGTTTTGCCTACCCCGTTAACACCTACCACCAGAATAACGAACGGCTTCTTCTCGGGGCTGATGACCATGGGCTTGGCGACATTCGCCAGCAAGTCTTCCAGCTCGCCTTGCAACGCCGCATACAGGGCCTTGCGGTTGGACAGTTGATGGCGGCGCACGCGCGTTTGCAGCGACTCCATGATCAGGGTCGCGGCCTCGATGCCGACATCAGCCATCAACAGGCGCGTCTCAAGCTCTTCGAGCAACTCGTCGTCGATATCCTTCTCGCCCAGAAACAGGTTGGCCATGCCATCGCCCAGATTGACGCTGGTTTTCGACAGGCCCTGCTTCATCCGCGCAAAAAAGCCCTGCGGCTCTTTGCTTTGCTCGGTGCTCTGTAGCGGGTTCTGTTGGGCGTTCTGCTCACTGCTCGGCTGAGCTGACTCGGCGCTACCGAGGCCAGCAAACAGCGACGCGGCGGCATCCCGGGCTGCCTGGTCGTGGTTGACCGGCGGCTCGGGCGTATCTTCCTGCTTGCGACGCCCCCAGCCGAACAGGCCTTTTTTCTCGGCTTTGGCCTGGTCCTGGTCTTTTTTGGGTGTTTCGGGGTGTTCTGGCTTGTCTTTGGAACCAAACATTGACGATCACTATCTATGGCTGGCGAAGGCCGTTTAGCCACCGCGTTAAAGGTTAGGTTATCCTACCCCACTTCCGCCGCAGGCGGTAAGTTCCTACAGGATGCATACATGGCACGGCTGAAAATTTCCCTCTCTTATATGCTGCTGGCCCTCCTGGCTGGCCCAGTGGCGGCAGACAGCACCCGGCAACCGACCCACGAGTTGACCCTGGACAACGGTCTGAAGGTCATAGTACGCGAAGACCACCGCGCGCCTGTGGTGGTCTCGCAACTCTGGTACAAGGTCGGCAGCAGCCATGAGCCGCCGGGGCAGACGGGTATCTCCCACGCGCTGGAACACATGATGTTCAAGGGCAGCAAGAATCTTGGCCCGGGCGAATCCTCACGCGTTTTACGCAGCCTCGGCGCTGAAGAAAATGCCTTTACTAGCCGCGATTACACCGCCTATTACCAGGTTCTGAGCCGCGACCAGTTGCCCATCGCGCTGGAAATGGAAGCCGAGCGGATGCATACCGCCACCCTGCCGGAAGATGAGTTCATCCGCGAAATGGAAGTGATCAAGGAAGAACGGCGCCTGCGTGTCGATGACAACCCCAACAGCCTGGCTTATGAACGCTTCCTGACCCAAGCGCATATCGCCAGCCCCTATTCGCAGCCGGTGATCGGCTGGATGCACGACATAGAACGGCTGACCGTGGACGACCTGCGAGCTTGGTACCAGACCCATTATCAGCCAGGCAACGCGGTACTGATCATTGTCGGCGATGTGACCCTGGATGAGGTCAAGCCGCTGGTCGATAGCTATTTCGCACCCATACCGGCAGGCCAGATTCCCGAGCACAAACGTCCCCTAGACTTGCCCGGCGGTGCCGAGCGCCAAGTCACCCTGCATCTGGATGTGCAGTTGCCCAGCCTGCTGCTGAGCTTTAACGTGCCCAGCCTGAGCACCGCTGAAAACGCCTGGGAGGTACACGCGCTGCGTCTGCTTAGCGGCGTACTCGACAGCGGCTACAGCGCCCGGCTGGCCAGCCGGTTGGAGCGCGGCAACGCGATCGCCACCTCTGCTTCGGCCAGTTACAGCGGCTTTGCCCGTGGCGATACCCTGTTCACCCTCAGCGGCCTGCCCAATCAGGCGCTCGACATCAGTCTGGAGCAATTGGAACAGGCGTTCTGGGCAGAAATAGACGAACTGAAAAGCACCCCTCCGAGCGCCGCCGAGCTAACCCGGGTCAAGACGCAGCTGATTGCCGCTGACGTCTATGCCCGGGACAGCATTGCCCACCAGGCCACGCAAATGGGTCAGCTGGAAAGTGTCGGCCTGCCCTGGCAACTGATCGAGGAGGATCAGCAAGCGCTGGAGAGCATCAGCGCGCAACAGGTGAGTGACGTTGCCCAGCGATACTTGACCCGCGAACGCCTGACCCGCGGGCATGTACTGCCTGCCGCTACCGCGCCGAGCACCGAAGCAGCCCGCCCAGAACAAGAGGAAAGCAACTGATGTCCGCCAAGCCGATGTCTCCCCTGCGCTGGTTTGTGGCCATCGCGGTACTGGTTCTGATTTTTGCCACCCTCATCAGCAAGCGCAATCAGCCGCCCGCCACGCCACCGGTCAAGCCGGTCGCAGAGACGGCGATCAGCGTTCCGGATATCGATCCAGAACTTGACCCGATTCCACCGCTGACTACCCTGCAAAGCATAGACCGTGACAAGGCGCCAGCGCGGCGCAGCCTGGATCTACAGCACTGGACCACTGCGGAAGGGGCGCGGGTATATTTCATGCAGGCCAGTGAACTGCCCATGCTTGATCTGCAACTGCTGTTTGCCGCTGGCGCCAGCCGCGACGCAGAGCTACCGGGCCTGGCCACGCTGGTCAACGGCATGCTCAACGAAGGCGCCGACGGCATGGACTCGGGTGAAATCGCCGCTGGCTTTGAAAGCCTGGGCGCCGAATTCGAGAACAGCTCACATCGGGATATGGCTTTGGCTAGCGTGCGTAGCCTGACCGCCGCCGACAAGCTGGACCCGGCACTGGCGCTATTTACTCGCGTCATCAGCCAACCTGACTTCCCGGAAAACGCCTACCAGCGCCTGCGTAACCAGCTACTGGCCGGCCTGCAGTTCCGCTTGCAAAACCCCTCGGCCCAAGCCAGTGAAGCCTTCTGGGCCAGCCTTTACCCCAACCACCCCTATGGCAGCTTGCCCCAGGGCCAGGCAGACAGCCTGGCGGAGATCACTCCGGCGCATCTACGGACCTTTCACCAGCAATACTACGCCGCCGGCAATGCAGTGATATCCCTGGTCGGTGACATTGACCGGCAGCAGGCCGAGCGCATTGCCGCGCGCGTGTCCCAAGCACTGCCCGCAGGCCCCGCAGCCCCAGTGGTGAGCGACCCCGAGCCTATCGTGGCCAGCCGCGAACATGTCGACTTCAACTCCCAGCAGACGCATATCATGGTTGGCCAGCATGGCGTCAGCCGCCGCGCCGAGGATTATCCGGCGCTGTATGTGGGCAACCAGATACTTGGCTCCGGCTTCGGTTCACGGCTGATGGAAGAGATCCGGGAAACCCGCGGGCTGTCCTATTCGGTCAGTAGCAGCTTTTCGCCGATGCAGGCCACCGGCCCCTTCGTGATCAACATGCAAACGCGTAGCGACCAGGTCGAGCAGGCGCTGGAGGTGATCAACAGCACCTTGGACACCTTTATCAGCGAGGGCCCGACTGAGGCCGAGCTGATCCGCAGCAAGCGTCAGATCATGGGCCAGTTTCCGCTGTCCACCGCGAGCAACAGCGCCATCGTCAGCCAGTTGGGCATGATCGGCTTCTATAACCTGCCGCTGAACCATCTGCAGTTGTTTCTCGATCAGGTCGAGAAGCTCACGGTAGCCGACGTCCGCGAGGCTTTTCAGCGCCACCTGAGCGCCGAACAGCGCTTTACGCTCACCGTTGGCCAGCCGCTGATAGAAGCGGCGGACCAGTCGCCCGCTGACGCCAGCGCCAACCCAGCGGCGGAGGCGCCCGAGGCATGAAAACCACAGCCGCCAGAACCAGCCAGTTACGCATCATTGCCGGCCAGTGGCGCAGCCGACGCTTCAGCTTCACCGAGCAGCCGGGCCTGCGACCCACGCCAGACCGCGTGCGCGAAACCCTGTTCAATTGGCTCAGCGGGCGAATTGAAGGTGCCCGCTGCCTGGACCCCTATGCCGGCAGCGGTGCCTTGATGCTGGAAGCCTTGTCCCGTGGCGCCGCTTACGCTTTGGCTTGCGACACCAGCCGCGACGTGGTCAATACCCTGCGCGGGCACCTGCAGACACTGGAATGCGAGCAAGCGGATATTCAACAGCAAGACGCGCTGAAGCTCCTGGCCAATAGCCCGGAGCGGCCATATGACCTGGTGTTTCTTGACCCACCCTTTCACCAGGGCTTGCTGGCACCCAGCTGCGCCGCCCTGGAGAGCCATGGCTGGCTGACCGACAATGCGTGGATCTATACCGAAAGCGAGTCTGCCCCAGCCACGCTGGAGCGGCCGGCCAATTGGAGCCTGCACCGCGAGAAGCGTGCTGGCCAGGTCTGGTACAGCTTGTGGCAACGGCACGCGTGAGCGTTTACCGGCCAGCCCGTTGGCTGCCTGGCGCGCACCTGCAAACGCTGTTTGGCGCCCTGTTCAGAAAGCCGCCGACCCTCACCCGGCGGCGGCAACGCATGTTCTTGGCCGACGGCGATTTTCTGGATCTGGACTGGCTGGATTTAGACGGGGTCGAGACGACGCACGCGCCAGGGCAGCCACACGGGTCCAGCCACGACGCAAAAACTCCCTGCGTGATCCTGTTGCACGGCCTGACCGGCAGCTCAAACTCGCTGTATATTCTTGGCCAGCAACAGGCGCTGGCCCGCCTGGGCTGGCAGAGCGTGGCGGTGAACTGGCGCGGCTGTTCCGGAGAGCCCAACCAGCGTGCTCGAGGTTACCATTCCGGCGCCAGCGAAGACCTGGCCGAGGTGGTCAACCAGCTACGCAGCGCACTGCCTGCAAGACGTCCGCTGGCTGCGATCGGTTATTCCCTGGGCGGTAACGTCTTGCTCAAGTACCTGGGCGAAAGCGCCAGCGATTGTCCTTTGGCGGCCGCAGCGGCGGTCTCGGTGCCCTTTCGTCTGGACCAATGCGCCGATCGCATTAGCGTCGGTTTTTCGCGCATTTATCAGGCGCGTTTCATGCGCGATCTGCTGGCCTATGTAGTCAATAAACAGCGCCTGTTTGCGCACCAGGGTCTGCACGCCGAGCACGCCCGGCTGGCCGCTCTGGGCTCTCTGGAAGGCATGGACAGCCTGTGGGATTTTGACCAGCGCGTGACCGCCCCGCTGCACGGCTTCGCCAGCGCGGCAGACTACTATCGCCGCTGCAGCAGCCGCTTTTTCCTTGGCGGTATCAGAGTGCCAACGCTGATTGTACAGTCTGCCGACGACCCCTTTGTGTATCCGCACAGTGTGCCTGAAACTCAGGAGCTGTCAGCCAGCACGCAGCTGGAGCTACATGCCGGTGGCGGCCACGTCGGATTTATCGAGGGCCCGCCCTGGAGGCCTGGTTACTACCTGGAACGGCGCCTACCACAATGGCTGCAGCAACAGCTTGAGCCCCCAGCCAACCCGTCAGTGCAGCGGGACGGCACTAGCGCAACGGGGCATAGTATTCGCGCAGCATCGCCTCCACCTGAGGCCTGACGCGCTCGGTGAGCAACCCCGCCTCCTGCGAGAGCACTTGGTAAACCCCACGGCGCAGCAACTCTGGCGTCAGATCCGGCTGCTCGGCATCCAGCACCGTAGTGCACAGGTACCCGACCCAGCCAGTCATCAATAGCCAGCTATTAATCGCCAGCGCCTGCGGGTCCGTACGTTCGGCGCAGAGAATGCCTGCATCCACCAGGCCTTGATAGATCGCCTGACCGCTCTGTACACAGCGCCGGGAAAACAGCCTATAGCGTTCGGCAAGCTCAGCATCACTGTTGAGCAGATGCTCCAGATCGCGATGCAGAAAACGATACTCCCACAGGCCGCGGAAGATTGACTCCAGATACACCGCCTTGTCCGCCACCTCCAGCTCACGGCCCTCGGGTACGCGCAAATAGTCGTCTACCCGCGCTTCATAATGACTGAACAGCTCGGCGATGATCTGCTGCTTGTTGCGAAAGTGGTAATACAAGTTACCCGGCGACATCCCCATATGCTGCGCAATATGGTTGGTGGTGACCAGCCGCTCACCCTGTTCATTGAACAGTTGCAAGCTAGCCTGAAGAATACGATCGCGGGTTTTCATTACCTGTTTCCATTGGCTCAAAGAGGTCCGCTAGCGCGGCTTACAAATCTCTGTTTGACAGCTTAGAGTATTTGCTCTAAAAATGCCTCATATCCCATAAAACAGAGCCGTACGCGGACTCTGCGGAGAGTGACATGGTAGCCGATATTGCCTACATACAGGATCAACAACAGTCGATTGCGCGCATGCAGCAGTTGTTCAGCGCGCAACAACAGGCCTTCAGGCATCAGCCCATGCCCAGCGCCGACAGTCGCGTGGAAATGCTCAACTCGCTCAAAGGTGCGCTACTTGGCCATCAACAAAGCCTGATAGAAGCGATAAATCAGGACTTCGGCCGACGCTCCGCTGATGAAACTAAACTTGCGGAAATACTGCCTTCGGTCGAGGGCATTAACTACGTTACCAAACGCCTGCGGCGCTGGATGAAACCCTCCAAGCGCCACGTGGGCATGGCCTTTCAACCGGGCAAGGCGCAGGTGATTTATCAGCCCCTGGGCGTGGTCGGCGTCATTGTGCCCTGGAATTACCCGCTCTATCTGGCCATGGGACCGCTGACGGCGGCCCTCGCGGCGGGCAACCGAGTGTTGATCAAGATGAGCGAGTCCACCCCGGCCACCGCCGAGGCATTCGCGCAGATGCTGGCCGAGGTGTTTACCGAGGATCAGGTCGCAGTCATCACCGGTGAAGCCGAGGTGGGCGAAGCCTTTTCCCGTTTGCCTTTCGACCATCTGTTATTCACCGGCGGCACCGGTATCGGCCGCCACGTAATGCGCGCCGCCGCAGAACATCTCACGCCGGTAACCCTGGAGTTGGGTGGCAAATCGCCGGCGATTGTTTCGCTGGACGTTCCGATCGACGACGCCGCCGAACGCATTGCCTTCGGCAAGGGCGTGAACGCCGGCCAGACCTGCGTCGCGCCTGATTATGTGCTTTGCCCGCGCGAACGTATCGACGAGCTGGTCGCCGCGCTGGGCAAACAGTTCAAAAAACTCTATCCGCATCTGGCAGCCAATCCGGACTACACGCAGATCATCAACCCGCGCCAATATCAGCGTATTCAAAGCTATCTGGAGGATGCGCGGAGCAAGGGCGCGCAGGTGATCGAACTGAACCCCGGCGCCGAGAATTTCGAGCGGACGCGGGTCATTGCCCCGACCTTGCTACTCAAGGTTAACGACGACATGAAAGTCATGCAGGATGAAATCTTTGGTCCGCTACTGCCAATTGTGCCCTATGACAGCATGGATCAGGCCATGCAATACGTTGCCGACCGGCCCCGGCCGCTGGCGCTATATTACTTCGGCTACGACAAAGCCGAACAGCAGCGCCTGATGGAGCAGACCCACGCGGGCGGCATGTGCATCAACGACACCATATTGCATGTGGCCCAGGATGATCTGCCGTTCGGCGGCGTCGGCCCCTCCGGTATGGGCCACTACCATGGCCATGAGGGCTTTCTGACGTTCAGCAAGGCCAAGGGTGTGTATATCAAGCAGCGCTTTAATGGCGCCAAGCCGATCTATCCACCCTATGGCGGGCTGCTGCTCAAGCTGGTTTACAAGCTGTTTATTCGCTGAGCCTTACTACTCGCACTACCCGCTGAGCTTCGCCAAGCACTGCCTAAAAAAAAATAATACGCCCATAACAACAAGACGAGGCGCACCCAATGTCGACTATCTCTGCACCGCAACTGAGCCGCCGCAGCCTGCTCAAGCTGGGCCTCGGCGCCAGCGCAGTACTGGCTACGGCCGGCCTGACTGCCACGCTGTCGGGTTGTAGTAGTGACGCTCCGGCCAGTGGCTTCCAGGTGCTGCGCAGCAGCGACATACCCATGCTAACGGCAATAATGTCGACCCTGATCGGCCCGCATCCGGCGCTGAACCCAGCGAATCTGGATGGCGCAATTGCGCAGCTGGACAAAACCCTGGCCTGGACCTCCACGGCAGTACAAAAACAGCTGACTGATTTGCTCGGCATGCTCAGCATGGGACTTACCCGAGGCCCCCTGACGGGTATCTGGGGCAGTTGGGAGAACGCCACCGATGAAGATGTGCGTGCCTTCCTCGAGCGCTGGCGCGATAGCCGCCTGGACATGCTGCGTCAGGGCCACAGCGCGCTGAATCAGCTGCTGCAAATGGCCTGGTACGCCACTCCGGTTTCCTGGGAAGCCGTTGGCTACCCCGGTCCGCCGACGATTTAAACGCCCCTTTTAGCCCCTTTACCAGGTGACCCAACATGCCCGTTCCTGATCTATTTCTTCAAGGTATTGCCCGCGGCTGGCAGGTCATTGATGCCAGCGAACTGGAGACCGACCGCAGCTTTGAAGCCGACGTGATTATCATCGGCACGGGCGCAGGCGGCGGTACCAGTGCCGAGATACTTGCCAACGCCGGGCTCAAGGTGCTGCTGGTCGAAGAGGGCGCACTGAAAACCTCCAGCGACTTCAAGAACGATGAAGCCAAAGCCTACGCCGAGCTCTATCAGGAGGGCGCAGCCCGTGCCACCCAGGATGGCGGCATCGGTATTTTGCAGGGCCGCACCGTGGGCGGCACCACCACCGTTAACTGGACCAGTAGTTTTCGCACACCAGACCAGACCCTGGCCCATTGGGCCCAGGTGCACGGGGTCAAGGGGCTGGACTCGCAAAGCATGGCACCCTGGTTCGCGCGGATGGAGGAACGCCTGGGTGTGGCCCCCTGGGCTGTCCCTGCCAATGCCAACAACGACGTCATTCGCCAGGGCTGCCAAGCGCTCGACTGGCACTGGCAAGTCATCCCGCGCAACGTGCGCGGCTGCTGGAATCTAGGATATTGCGGTACCGGCTGCCCGACTAACGCCAAGCAATCGATGCTGGTCACCACTCTGCCCGCCGCGCTGGAAAAGGGCGCTATCCTGATTCACCGGCTCAAGGCCGAGCAATTGGTGTTCGAGGGCGAGCGGATAACGGAAGTACGCTGCCGCGGTATGAATGAACAGCTGAACCGCGCGGACGGCCGTAGTGTTCAACTGCGTGGGCGGCATGTGATTCTTGCCGGTGGCGCGATCAACAGCCCAGCCCTGCTGCTGCGCTCCAAGGCGCCTGATCCGCATGGCCGCCTGGGCAAACGCACCTTCCTGCATCCGGTGAATTTTTCCCTGGCCCAGTACGACAAGACTATTAATGGTTTCTACGGCGCACCGCAGTCGGTGTATTCCGACCATTTTCAGTGGAACAACGGCACCACAGGACCGATAGGCTTCAAACTGGAAGTACCGCCCATGCAACCGAGTATCACCGCCGCGCTGCTCGGCGGTCATGGCCAGGAACATTTCCTGCGTATGCAGAAACTGGCGCAGAGCAATATTCTTATTGCGTTGTTGCGTGACGGCTTCGATGAACGCAGCCAGGGTGGCGAAGTCATGCTCCGTGACGATGGCAATCCAGTGCTGGACTATCCGCTTGATGACTATATCTGGGACGGCGCGCGGCGTGCCTGGCTGGCCATGGGCGAGATCCAGTTCGCCGCGGGCGCGACGGCCGTCATGCCAACCCACAGCCACGGCCGCTTGAGCAGCAACTGGCAGGACTTTCAAGAGCAGGTCAACAATTTGCGTTATGCGCGCTACGATGTGCGCCTGGCCAGTGCCCATGTGATGGGCGGTTGCGCGATGGGCGAGGATCCAACGCTGGCGGTGACCAATAGCCAGGGTCAGCATCACCAACTGGAGAACCTGTCGGTACTCGACGGCTCGCTGTTTCCCACCAGCATTGGCGCCAACCCGCAACTGTCGATATATGGCCTGGTCTCGAGGCTCGCCACAGACCTGGCAGCGCGGCTGACGTAGTGCACTGCAGCTGAAGCCAGTTGGCCCCGGGGCAGCATTCAGCTACCATCTGCCCATCCCCACTGCTGCAGGAACATGCGCATGAACACGGTTCTCTATCCCGGCACCTTCGATCCGATCACCAAAGGCCATACGGATCTGGTCGAGCGCGCTGCGCGGCTGTTCGATAAGGTGATCGTTGCCGTGGCCGCCAGCACCAAGAAGAACCCGGTATTTACCCTGGATGAGCGGGTAAACATGGCGCGTGAAGTACTCAAGCACATTCCCAATGTCGAAGTGGTAGGCTTTGCCGAACTGCTCGCGCATTTCGCCAAGAAAGTAGACGCCAATGTGCTACTGCGCGGCCTGCGCGCGGTATCGGATTTCGAATACGAGTTCCAGCTAGCGAATATGAACCGCGTGCTCGCACCCGATGTTGAAAGCCTGTTTCTGACCCCCTCGGAGAAATACTCTTATATTTCCTCCTCGCTGGTGCGTGAAATTGCCGCACTCAATGGGGACGTTACCAAATTCGTGCACCCCTCGGTCAATGCCGCGCTGATCAAGCGCTACCACGAATAACCGGGCCTATTGCCCAACGGAGTCACTGAATCATGTCGCTGATCATTACCGACGATTGTATCAACTGCGACGTCTGCGAGCCCGAGTGCCCCAATGGGGCTATCTCCGCTGGCGAAGAAATTTACGAAATAGACCCCAACCTCTGCACTGAATGCGTGGGGCATTATGACGAACCGCAGTGCCAGCAAGTTTGCCCGGTGGACTGTATCCCTCTGGATCCCGATAACGTGGAAAGCCAGGACGAGCTGATGGCCAAATATCAGATTCTGACCGGCAGCTAGACGGATGTTCAGGCCGCAACTGCAAGCCCCATCGCTTTTATTGCTGTGCGCTTTACTGTTCGCGCCATTGGCGCAGGCCCAGACGCAGACACCTGATCAACAGGCGGTAGCCAGTGCCCACCCTGCTGCCACCGCAGCCGGCCACCGCATACTGGATCAGGGCGGCAATGCTTTCGACGCGGCCGTCTCTGTTGCTGCCACACTGGCAGTAGTGGAACCCTACAGCTCCGGCCTTGGCGGCGGCGGCTTTTTCCTCCTCCGGCAACAGCGCGAGGCAGGCGTCGAATACCATTTTCTCGACGCCCGGGAAACCGCCCCGCTGGCTGCCGATCGCGACTTCTATCAGGATGCCGAGGGCCAGTTCCAGCGTGATCCCGCACTGAATGGCCCCCACGCGGCGGGTATCCCCGGCTTGCCAGCGGCACTGGTGCTGCTGGCCGAGGAGTATGGCAATCTGAGCCTGAAGCAGAGCCTGCAGCCGGCCATCGACGCCGCAGAGCAAGGCTTCGGCGTGACCGAACGCTACCGCATGCTCGGCGGTTTTCGCCTGGAAGCCATGCGCCGCAATGCGGAAACCACGCGGCTGTTCCTGCGCGACGGCGAGATTCCAGCGGTAGGTACCCTGATCCACCAGGCGGAACTGGCCGAGACTCTGCGAGCCCTGGCCGAGCGCGGCCAAGCAGGCTTCTATCAAGGTCCGGTCGCCAAGCGACTGCTTGACGCCGTGCAAGCTGGCGGTGGCGTTTGGCAACAGGTTGATCTGGATAACTACCGCGTAGTTGAACGCCAACCGGTGAGTTTCAACAGCTTCGGCATGCGGGTCATCAGCTCACCCCTGCCCTCCGCCGGCGGCATCGCCCTGGCTAATCTGTTGCAGGGGCTGGAAGTGCTGCCACGCGCTACTCCTGGCTCGGCCGCCTGGACCCACCAGTTGGTCGAGTTGATGCGCCGCAGCTACCGCGACCGCATGCTGCTTGGCGACAGCGACTTCGTCGAGGTGCCGACTGCCAAGCTGTTATCCGCTGAGCACGCGCGCGCGATGGCCTCAAGCATAGATCCGCGCAAAGCTACGCCAAGCACTGAGCTAGGGGAACCTGCTCCCTTCAATGAAGGTACCGACACTACCCATTTTTCGCTGATCGACAGTCAGGGCAACGCCGTGGCTGCCACACTCAGCATCAACCTGCCATTCGGTGCAGCCTTCACCGTGCCCGGCACTGGCGTGCTGCTGAATAACGAAATGGACGACTTCGCCACCGATCCCACGGGCGAAAATGCTTACCAGTTGGCCGGTAGCGAACCGAACAGCGTCGGGCCGGGCAAGCGCCCGCTGTCGAGCATGACCCCGACCATGCTGGAAAACGAAGAGCAACTGGCGGTTTTGGGAACGCCTGGCGGTAGCCGGATTATCACCATGGTGCTGCTCGGTGCGCTTGAAGCGATTGAAGGTGAGAAGGTGGAATCCTGGGTCAGCAGACCACGCTTCCATCACCAGTATCTGCCGGATCATATTCAGATTGAGGATGGCGCCTTCAACCCGGAGGTACAGGGTGAGCTGGAAGCGCTAGGCCATACCATCAAGCCAGTGGGCCGGGATTACGGTGATATGCACGCGGTGCACTGGAACAAGCAAACCGGCGAGCTGCGAGCCGCGAGTGATCCGCGCGGCGTGGGTCAGGCCTTGATCAAACGCAACGCCGGGCAGCAGACCCAGCGTCGGTCAGAGCCACGCGCGGTCACAGCAGACTGAGCGAGGGCTCGATGCGCTCGTCGGACGCGGGGCTCAACGCCTGCTCATCCTGATCATGCAACTCCGCATGTGCCCGGTACAGATGCTGACGGATGCGCAACAGGTAATGCAGGTCATTGAGCATTGAGGTCGCCTGCCAACCATCCAACTCCCGGTTACGCAGGCGCGTCTGCACGATTTGCTGGAAATGATCGGCAAATAGCTTTTCCTGCTCTGCGTAGGCATCAAACAGGTCTCCCCGCGCTTGCGTATCGCCCTGCATGTTCATCAACCGGCCCATATCCACCAATGCCTGGCCACCTTCCTCGCGCAACAGGTCATAGGCTTCATGGATAGCTGGTTGACGGCTATCGATCTGCTTACGCAGATTGGATTGCAGATGCTTGGCGGCTTTTACTGCCTCTATCAGCTCACGGGCGGCCGTGTTGTAATCCATCAAGGCCTGCTGCTGGGCGGGCAGCAAAGACAGATCCAACTGACTGATAAAGTCGATAATGTCCGCATAGACGCCCTTGACGTGCCGTTCATACAGCGCGTCGGCATCCTCGCGATGATCTTCCGGCACCGCGCGCAATACCACCTTGTGCAGTTGCTCACGTGACAGGTCGCTCAGATCGCCCGGCGGCAAATACAATGCGGCGGCAATCACCTGACGGCTCAGCGCGCCAAGATTCTGCACTTCCTGACCCAACACCTTGAGCGCGGTATCCGCGTGCAACAAAGCCGAATCATTGAGAAATTGCGCGCGCATGCGCGGCTGCTCACTCAAGGCCGCGTCGCTGGCCTGCGGACTGCCAACCGGCGCGGCATCAGGCAACCAGCGCATCAACCACTTCACCATCAGTGGAATCCAGGGCAGCATGATGACCAGCCCCAGGACATTGAACAGGGTATGAAACAGCGCCAGCTTGAGGGTATAGGCATCGGCGGCAATGCCCAGCACCTCTGCCAGCCAGTCCACCGACCGCGCCAGGTTCGGCAGTATCGCCAGCGCGACCAGCGCAGTGACCACGTTGAACAGAATATGTGCAGCCGCCAGCCGCCGCCCGGCATTATTGCTGCCCAGCGCAGCGAGCAACGCCGTTACGGTGGTGCCCAGATTGGCGCCAATGGCCATGGCCAGCGCATTGCCATAAGCCAATTGCCCGGTGGCTAACGCAGCCAGGGTAATCATCATCGCCGCATGGCTAGATTGCATCAGAATGGTCGCTAGCAGGCCCAATAGCGCATACAACAACACGCTGACCCAGCCCTGATCGGCAAAGCCGTCCAGCACTAGCAAGCCCTCGAAGCTGGCGAAGCCGTCTTTCATCAGGTCGATGCCCAGAAACAGCAAACCTACGCCGAGTAATACCTGACCCAGACCTTTCCACAGGCTTTGCGTGCGCTGGCCCAGCAACACACCGAACACCAGCAATGGCATGGCCACCACCGCAAGATCCACCTTCAGACCCACCAGGGCAATTAACCAGGCGCCGGTGGTGGTGCCCAGGTTGGCACCAAAGACAATGCCAATGCCGGCACCCAGGCTGATCATTCCAGCGCTGAGAAAGGCAATACTGAGTACGGTCACCAAGGAGCTGGATTGAACCACTGCAGTGCTGGTAATACCGAATAGCAGGCTTTTCCACAGACGATTGGTGCTTCGCGACAGCCAGCGCTCAAGCGCGCCGCCAGTGAAGGCACGGAAACCATCTTCAAGATGAAACATCCCGAGCATGAACAGGGCGATGCCCGCAGCCAGGGTAGCCAGCTCGGATTTCCAGACGAACAGGAGTACGAGCACCAGCAGAACAACGGGTACCCATAATGGTTTGAACAATACGCGCATCAGCCTGACTACTCTACAAAGAGGCTGCAGACCACCAACGTGACGATCAGCGGCCTGAACTCATATCGAACGGAAAACCTGATTAGAGATTTTCATCCTGCTGGCGACGGCCATAACCGCTTTTGGTACATCCCAGGCAGCGTACAAAAGTCTCGGTACCAGGACGCAAAACCAGCTCCTGACCCGCTTCTGTCACGTTACCACCCGCCAGGGTGAATGGCAGGCTGACCACAAAGGCCGCCGCGCCAATCGCAGTGACACCCAACAGCAAGGGTCGCGCGATGACCAGGTCACCGACCATGGCGAAGATGCCGGGGTTCTCTACATGATCCTGGTAAGGCGAATGCGAGTTTTCTTGGGCCAGAACGCTAGCGCTGAGCAGCAGGCCGGCCATGAGAGCGGTAGTGTGACGTAACAGGCGCATAGTTGAATCCCTGATAGTTGCCCATAGGCGTTATTCTTGGCGAGACTCCCATCCAGGGTAGCCTTCAGCCTTCATTGTAGGCACATTACGCCGGTTTCGGAATCAGGTGGGTGAAAAATGCCAACCATGGCCTTTATTCGCGCATTTTAGCGCTGACAACGACGGCAGAATACCGAGCTGCGCTGGCCCAGCCGACATTCTGATAACTCCATGCCGCAGACCTTGCAGGGCTGCCCGCCGCGCCCGTAGACGAACAGCTCCTGCTGAAAATAACCCGGCTGGCCGTCGCCGCCAAGAAAGTCGCGCAAGGTGGTACCGCCGCGTTCGATGGCGTAGGCGAGGATGCGTTTGATCTCTTCGGCGAGTATCTGATAACGCGCACGGCTGATGCGTCCGGCTTCGCGGCGCGGATCAATCCCGGCCGCGAACAGCGCTTCAGTGGCGTAGATATTGCCGACGCCGACCACCACTGCGTTATCCATAATGAAGGGTTTCACTGCCATGGATTTGCCGCGCGAACATTGATAGAGGCGCTCGCCGTCGAACAGCTCTGACAGCGGCTCGGGCCCCAGGCGGGACAACAGCGGATGCAGCTCACCGGCCTTGATCCAGAGCATGGCGCCAAAGCGCCGCGGGTCGGTATAACGCAGCGCCATGCCCGAATCCAGTTCGATATCCACATGCTCATGCTTGGCCACCGGGCTGCCAATCGGCACCAGCCGCAAGTTGCCGGACATGCCCAGATGACTGATCAGGCTGCCGCCGCCGATATCCATCAACAGGTATTTGGCTCGGCGGCGGATCTGGCTGAAGGTCTGGTCTTCAATCTGGATCGCCAGGTCCTCGGGAATCGGCCAGCGCAGGCGGCTGTCGCGCACAATCAGCCGGGTCACCTTGCGACCTTCGAGGTGCGGAGCGATGCCGCGGCGGGTGGTTTCTACTTCGGGTAGCTCGGGCATGTAGCGGCCTGTTCAAAGGTTATGCGTTGGTTCGAAGCTGTGCGTTAGGGCATGCTGAGCATTGAGTCCGTGCGGGCCGCCAATCAGCCGTCCCGCTTTGCTGACACGCTGTCCCATCCCTGGGCGCTCGGCGTCGCCCATCCATGGGGCTCCGACGGTACAGCAAAGCGGGACGGCTGACCGGCGCCTCATATAGCTGTAGCGGCTCAACATGCCCTCACTGAATCGCCTGCAAACTACACCAAACCCCGGCCAGTTTACAGGCAGCGAACGTAGCAAACTGTGAGCCGAGCGGCCGCCCGGCTCACTTAGGCCTAACTATAAGCACAGACAAAGCGCTTGAGGCTTATGACTTGAAGCTTTCAGCTATGCCACCAATAAGTCCCAAACAACAGCAACAACAACAACGGCATCACACTCATCACAAAGCGGCCATTCCAGCCAAAGGCCACCCGGAACGGCGTCTCGCCACTGTAACGCGCCAGAATCAGGGTCGAGGGTCCAAAGGGCGAGCAGATCATCGCCAGGGAAAAGCCACACATCAGCCCCACCGCAGGGGTCATGATGGGTACGCCCAGCACTGAGAGTTGCGCCAGCAGACCGGCGATCAATGACAGCGACACAATTGGTGCCACCCCGATAACCGCCAACGTGATGGTACTGAACAAACTGGCTATCGCCAGCAGCAGATTGTACTTGGGCTCCGCCGCCAGCCAGGCGGCCATGTCTTCCAGCGGCGCGATGGCGCCGAGCGCTCCACCCAGCAGCGCCGCACAGCCGAAGATAAACATCTCGTTGTGCATGCTGCGCATATTCTCGGCGACTTCCTCCAGCGCCCGCTGGGGCGAACGGTCGCGCCACAACAAATAACTGATCACCCCTATCGGCACCAGCACCATCGCCGACTGCGACGCGGTCAGTGCCGTCACTGATGCCAAGGCGCCGATGGCCAGCAAGCCGAGCAGGCTGCCGATCAGTAACCCGATCATCCCTTTGGCCTTGGTGCTATCGCCGATATTGTCGCGCAGCGCCAGCAACCCGCGGGTTTCACGGCGCCAACCAACCAGAATCATCATCACTGCCGCCACTATCCCGTAGGGCAGCATCGCGCTCCAGGACAGTTCGGGCATTTCTCGGGAGATGATCGCGATGGTCACGCTGGTGGGGGCCAGCAAAGGCACCAGAGCAAAACCGCGCAAAGTGGTGACCATAACGCTGCGCAGGCCTTCGCGGCGCTGGTCATCCGTCAAAGGGTAGCGTTTCAGGTGGGTAGTGAGAGTGCCGCAGAGCAGATTCATCATGCCGAAATTGAGAATCGAGCCGATGCTGCCGGCGGTCAGCACGTAGCGCGGATAGAGCACCACCTTGGAGCCGGACAGCAATGCCTTGTGCAGCTCACTGAGCTGCGGCAAACGCTTTGCCAGCAACTGCATTAATCCGAGCGCGGCAAGGAAGCTGGTGTAATAGGCAGCTGACGCGGCGAGTCTTGGCCACAGGCTGGCATCGGTACGCGCGTTCAGCGCAGCGGCAACCAGTACCGCCAGCGTGATAATGCCCAGCCATTGCGGGTAGCGATTCAGGCGGCTGAAATGCAGCAGGAAATACAGCAGAAAGACCGCCGCCGCCAGCCAACTGAGCCAGGGCAACTGCAGCAGCAGTGCCAGCAGCTCCAGGCCGACGCCGAGGGGCAGCAGGGCCAATTTCATGCGTGGCGACTCACGGCATGTCCTTGCGGTAGGCACCCTTTTTCAGCACACCCTCGCCAAAGCCGATCAGCTTGTCGTTTTCATCCAGCAGATCACAGGCGGCCATAAACACCTTGTGCCCGGCACTGCGGCAGGTCGCCACCGCGCGCACCTGAGTGCCTACTTTGGCAGTCGCGGAGAAATTAACATTTAACGACAGGGTAATGGCCACCCGGCGCTCTTCGGCAGTCGGCGCCCAGGTGCCGCACAAGCCCATGGCAATATCCAGCAAGCTGGCGGTCACCCCACCGTGCAGATTACCGGCGTTGTTCATATGCCGTGGCGCCAAGGTCAGCCCAATCACCGCGCGACCTTCGGAATACTCCAGCAATTCACAACCCAGATCTTGAAAGAAACCGGTTACGGAGCGTTCAACGGCTTGCTGTTGGTCTTTATTCACGGACACCTACCCTTTTTTACTACACTCATTTTTATCAACCCCGGAGATTGTTCAAGCGGCCTTGCTCCGCAGACCGCCAAAGACCGGCGTGCATCTTGTTGTATTGCAGCAAGACAAGTATGTCACAGGCCAGCTTGAACCTGATGTGCGCCAGCCTGAGCCAAACCAGCGAACTTGCACTGATCCCCGGCAGGATTTAATCTCGCACCATCTTAAACGAAATTCTATTCCGCCATGCGGAATTGATAGGGTGAATAAGGAATCATTGCATGTTCAACCGAATTGGCGTGATCGGCGCCGGCGCCATGGGCCGCGGTATCGCCCAGTTATTTGCCAGCAGTGGCCAGCAGGTACTGATTTACGATACCCGCACCGAAGCGATTGACGACGCTATCAGCTTCAACCGCAATCTTCTGCAGCGGGCAGTCGCCAAGGGCAAGCTCAGCGAAGCGGATTTCGACGCCACCATGACACGCATGCAAGCGGCCGCCGAACTGGAAGCGCTGAAGGATTGCGACCTGGTGATTGAAGCCATCGTCGAGCTGCTGGAGGTCAAACAGAAGCTGTTCGATCAGTTGGAAGCCATAGTGCGTGACGATTGCGTACTGGCGACCAACACCTCTTCCCTGTCGGTCACGCGCATCGCCAGCACCTGCAAGCGGCCGGAACGCGTCGCCGGGTTTCACTTCTTCAACCCTGTGCCGCTGATGAAAATTGTCGAGGTCGTGCGCGGCGAACGCACTGATGAGCGCTATGTGCAGGGCCTGGTCGCGCTGGCCGAAACCGCTGGGCACTTTCCAGCGATTACCCCGGATACCCCCGGCTTTCTGGTCAACCATGCCGGCCGCGCCTTCGGTACCGAGGCCCTGCGGATTCTCAGTGAAGGGGTGGCTACGCCGCAGCAGATCGATCGCATTCTGCGTGATGGTCCGGGCTTTCGCATGGGCCCGTTCGAGCTGTTCGACCTGACTGGCCTGGACGTCTCGCATGCGGTAATGGAGTCGGTATACGAGCAGTTCTATCACGACCCGCGCTACACCCCGTCCTTTATTGCCGCCCAGCGCGTGGCCGCTGGTTTGCTCGGGCGCAAGACCGGGCAGGGTTTCTATCGATACCAAGATGGCCAGAAGATCGAGCGGCCCGAAGTCGAGCCTGAGACAGTGATCGTCAACCGGCCGTTCTGGCTCGACGCACATGACGATGTGGTGCGCAGTAATGTCTCCGCAGCCCTGTCCGCCGCTGGCGCGACCCTGGAAGACACAAACCTGCCGAGCCAGGAGGCGATCTGCCTGGTCGCCCCCCTGGGTGAAGACTGCACCAACAGCTTGGCGCGCCAGGCACTGCCGGCCGAGCGCACGGTAGCCATCGACTGCTTCGCCGACTGGGACAAACGCCGCGTGCTGATGCGTAACCCAGCCAGCAGCGCCGACACCGTGGCCCAGGCGCGTCAGGCGCTAAGCGCCGATGGCGTGCCGGTGGAGATCATCAATGATTCTCCCGGCTTCATCATTCAGCGGCTGATTGCCAGTGTGGTCAACCTTGGCTGCGAGATCGCACAGAAAGGCATTGCCACACCGGAAACGTTAGACCGCGCCGTCCAACTGGCCCTGGGCTACCCCAAAGGCCCGCTGGCGTTCGGCGAACATTACAAGAAGTGCAATATTCTCACCGTATTGAACAACCTGCAGGCCGTGTATGGCGAGCCGCGCTACCGCCCCAGCCCCTGGCTGCGACGCCGCGTACAGCTCGACCTGCCGCTGACCACACCCGATATCCAGGAGTAATCTGAATGACTGCCTATATTTATGATGGTTTGCGCTCCCCGTTTGGCCGCCACGCTGGTGCTCTAGCCCGCGTGCGTCCCGATGACCTGCTTGCCGAAGTGATACGTACGCTGGTCGCCCGTAACGGTTTTGCAGGCCAGGATTACGAAGACGTGATCATGGGCTGCACCAATCAGGCCGGTGAAGATGCACGCAATATCGCGCGTCACGCCGGCCTGCTGGCCGGTCTGCCGCAGGAAGTCGCTGGCGTCACCATCAACCGCTTGTGTGGCTCTGGCCTGGCAGCAATTCTGGATGCTTCGCGTGCGGTGAAAGCCGGCGAAGGCGAGTTGTTTGTCGCCGGTGGCGCCGAAAGCATGAGCCGCGCGCCTTTCGTTATTGCCAAGAGCGAAAGTGCCTATTCGCGCGACTTCCGCGCGTTTGACAGCACCATTGGTGCACGCTTCCCCAATCCCAAGGTGGAAGATGAATACGGCGACGACAGCATGCCGCAGACCGCCGACAACGTTGCCGCCGAGCTAGGTATTACTCGCGAACAGGCTGACGCTTACGCCGCGCGCAGCCAGGCGCTGTATGAAGCAGCGCGTGCTGAGGGTTTCTTTGCCGAAGAAATTCACCCGATCGAAGTGTCTCAAGGTCGCAAGAAGCCGGCCAAACGGGTTGATCAGGATGAGCATCCGCGCGCTGACAGCACACTGGAGGTGCTCTGCGGCCTGCGTTCGCTATTCAAGGATGGCGTAGTCACTGCCGGCAACGCCTCAGGCGTAAATGACGGCGCCGCCGCGCTGCTGATCGGCTCTGCAGCCATCGGTCAGAAGTACGCCATCAAGCCGCGGGCCAAGATTCTTGCTGGCGCTGTGGCCGGTGTTGCCCCACGGGTGATGGGCCTGGGCCCGGTGGAAGCCTGCAAGAAGGCGCTGAGCCGTGCCGGTTTGAGTCTGGATGATATGGACGTGATCGAGATCAACGAAGCCTTTGCTGCACAGGTACTCGGCTGCGCCAAGCAACTGGGCATTGCCTTCGACGATCCGCGCCTGAACCCCAACGGCGGCGCCATCGCCGTCGGTCACCCGCTCGGCGCCTCGGGTGCCCGTTTAACCCTGACCGCGTTGCGTCAGTTGGAGCGCACCGGTAAGCGCTACGCACTGGTCAGCCTCTGTATTGGCCTGGGTCAAGGTGTGGCCACGGTTATCGAACGCGTCTAAACACAACGGCAGGAGCGGCGGCCTCGCCGCGAAAGGCAACCCCCATTCGCCCCGAGGCCGGGGCTCCGACCCAAGCAGTCTGTGCTCTTGCACTGGTAGGAGCGGCGGCCTCGCCGCGAAGGGTTTCAAACACCACCCCGCCCCAGTGAACTAAGCTCAAAACCCGTTTTCTGATAAAGTGCTCCATCACATCCACCCGTATAGTGAAGGCATCGATGCAACTGAACACCAATCCCTTTGAATGGCTGGGCGAAGCCTTAGGCACCGTGATCCGCTTGCTGGTTGACAGTCTGGCCTGGATCTTTGACGTGCTCAGCAGCGCCAGTTCGGCTTTCGTCAATGGCTTTGCCCGGACGCTGGGGGTCGACAGCAATATATTCACCATCATTTTTGTAGTATTAGGGCTGATCCTGATCTATGCGGGGGTGCGGGCCTTCATAAACAAACGCATTATCGGCGGCGTGATCTGGTGTCTGCTGGGTTTATGGTTGCTCAGCGCCCTGATACGCTGACGCGTGATACCAACCGAATTTCACCCGGACTATTTTCGAGGAGAACATTATGGGTTTCGCATTCAGCAATGATCTGCAACTGAGCAGCAGCGCCTTCGGCAACGACGCCGCCATCCCCAGCAAGCATACTGGCGAGGGTGAAGATGTCTCCCCGGCGCTAAGCTGGAAGAATGCCCCCGAAGGCACCAAAAGCTATGCCGTGGTCTGCCATGACCCGGACGCGCCGCTAATCTCCGCTAACGGCACCTACGGCTTTGTGCATTGGGTGCACTACAATATTCCCGGCTCGGTCACCTCGATTCCGGAAGGCTGTGATCAGCATACGCAGGGCAAGAACAACTTCGGCAAGGCAGGTTACAACGGCCCGATGCCCCCCGAAGGTCACGGCAAGCATCAGTATTATTTCTGGGTATTGGCGCTGGACAGCGAGCTGAACCTGCCTGAAGGCCTCACATTGTGGGAGCTGTTGGCGAAGGTTGAGCCGCATTGCCTGGCGATGAACCGTCTGATCGGCACCTACCAGCGCGGCTAGTCATTGCCCTGCGCCGCCTGGGCCCCTGTGTCGAGATGGAACTCGACACTCCCAGAAAACCGCCACGGTCAGCCGGCCACGCCCCTGGGAAGGCCGAGTTCCATCTCGGCCAGCGGCGTCTCGACAAACACTCAAACAACTCAGCACAGCCTGAACCCATGTCGAGATGGAACTCGACACTCCCAGAGAAAACCGCCACGG
>NZ_AROI01000019.1 GCF_000410875.1 Halopseudomonas pelagia CL-AP6 | reverse complement strand
CCTGCCAAGTAGTGGCGTGCGAACCGATGGGCGGGGAGGTTTGGCGGGTGGTGCTGCGCATGCCGGCGGGCAAGCTGCTGCGCTATCACGCAGGCCAATATCTGTTGCTGACCCGTCCCGACGGTGAAGCCTCGGCTTTTTCGATTGCATCTGCACCCCACGAAGGGCGCGATCTGGAACTGCATATCCTCGGCCGCGAACCCGCTACCTTGGCGCTCATTGAGGAGCTACGCAGCAAACGCATTGCTCAGGTGCAAGTACCTCTGGGCGACTGCCACCTCGCGCAGCTACCGGATCGGCCGATTGTACTGATTGCCGCTGGTACTGGACTCTCGCAGATGCAGAGCATGGTTCAGCACCTGCTGAATATTGGTTTTGCCCATGAACTGCATTTGTATTGGGGAGTGCGTCATGGTGATGAACTGTATCAGGCAGCCCATTGGGAGTCATGGACACAAAACAGCAAACTGGTGCTGCACCAGATCGTCAGCGATCACCCCGAATGGACCGGACGCCAGGGGCTGCTGCACCAAGCCATAAACCAAGACCTGGGCGACCTCAGCCAGTACGAATTTTACGTCAGCGGCTCACCGAGCATGGTCTACGCCACGCTAGATGCATTGGTCGAGGCCGGCATGCCCGCCGAACAGATGCACGCGGACGTATTCAGCTACGCCCCCCGGGATTAACCCGGAGGCGCAGCTGGCAGGCTCACCGCGGCGCCGGCATGGGTAATATGGGCAGGTCATGGACCATCAGCTCGAAGCCCTGACGCAGCATCGCCTGACTGGCCGCCTGATCACCCAGATGTTCAAGCAAGCGCACCAGCTCCGCGCAAGTCTGGATATCGCGCCGGCTGGCGTAGCTAGCCTCAAGATACTCCCGCGCTTTGCCCCATAGACTGTTGCGCAGGGCCAGGCGGCCTAATGCCAACAGCAGGGTCGCATTATGCGGATGTTCGGTCAGCCAATGTTCCGCAGTGGTCAAATGACGGGCAGGGTCCTTGCCCTGCACCATCCCATAGAGATGCACCAATCGCTCGTTGAAGGTCTGCCGAAGGGCGTTCCGCAGGGTTTCCTCAACCAGCTCGTCATGGCCTAGCGCACGCAGTTGCAGGCAGTAGGCTTCAATTAGCGCCGGATCCTGCTTCAGCAGCTTGGGCAGCGGCTCCCATACGGCGGTCACTGCATTGGTCTGACCTGGCTCCTGATGCTGCCCGCGTGACCCGGCCTGGCTTAGCAGCGCGATATACACCTGATGCTCCAACGCTTGCTGATCTGCCGGCTTGAGTAGCTTGTGGCGGCGCAGCTCGGGCAACAGTTGCTCCAGACGCTGCCAGTCTTCGAGCCGCGCGTACAACTGACCCATCAGCTTCAACGCATACAGATGCTTGGGATGGTCTTTACGCAGCCGAGTGAGGGTGGCCAGCGCCTGCTCCAACTGCCCACGGGCGATTTGCAACTGCGCCTGGGTCACGGCAATGGCTACGTCAGCCTTAGGGATCGTCTCATAGGCCTCGCGCAGCAGGCTATCGCACTCCTGGTAATCTTCCAGCTCATGGGCTGCACGCGCCGCTGCCAGATAGTTGATCAATGGCTGCTCGGTGTGCGGCGCCGAGCGCTTGAGTAAGCGTAGGGCATTACTCCAATGGCCCTCGGCAAACTCCAGCAAGCCTCGGGTGGCCACCTGGTTGGCTCGCCGCTCGCGATTGTGCCGGGACCAGGGATTGATTCGGCGTCCAGATACATTCAGCACCCTGATCACTGCCCGCAACAACGATAGCAACAGCCACAGGGCCAACAGAAAACCGACGCCAACCCAGATACTGGTCTCGATCGACATGTTGCGCCAGGCAATCAGTATGTAGCCGGGATCTTCGGCAACCGCCATACCCAGCAGCGCTGCGACCAGCAGTACGGCCAGTACAGCCAGATAACTTTTGCTCATTCGGCAGCCTCCCCATCAGCCGTAGCAGGGCTACGACGGCTCTGGATATAGGCAGCCAGGCCCTGCTGTAGCGGCGAAAGATCCGGGGGCGAGAGGCTAACCTCCTGCTCGGCAAGATTTTCCAGCTGCCCTTGCATGGCCCGAACCTGAGGGTTTTCCATCTCGAAATACTGGCGCAACATGCCGTCAGCCTGCTCCAGACTGGTCTTGTATACGTCCGATTCGCCGCGCAACGCGGCCCACTGAGCCTGTTCCATGGCCAGTTGCAGCGTGCGCTGCACGCGTTGCAGCTCAGCTTCATCCAACAATGGCGTAATGACCTTGCCACGCTGGAAATCCACCCGCACATAGCGCTCCAGGCGCATCAGCACCCGTTCAGCGCGGGTGCGCCTGGCCAATCGGTCTTCATACTCTTCTTCGACGCTGACCTCATCCGGATCAAATACCGGCACTGGCAACGCGACCAGACGCTTGACCTGTTCACGCATTGCCGCCAGACGCAGAAATACGCCTGAACGATCAATGACCGGCAATGCACTCAGCTCAGCCTGGAACTGCGCTAGTTGCTCGCGTACTGCAAATACGCCGCTGTCGGGTTGGTTCTGCAAAATAGTGTCCACCGCCGCAAGCAATTCGCGCGCCGAGGTAATATCCTGCGAAGCGAGCAGCCGCAAACTAGCCAGCCGCAGCAGATACTCTGCCTCCGCCAGCTTCCAATCTGACTGGGCATCACCTTGCAGGGTGTCCAGCCGCTGGCTGACGGCCTGTTGACTGCGTTGCAGATCAGCGCTCAGGCGTTCGATCTGCTGCCACTCACTGGCGCTGGGCAGACCCTCAAGACGTTCATCGACACGCTGTTGATTTTGTTGCTGAGCAAATTGCAACTGAGATAACTGCTCAGTTAAGGACGCTTCGCTCGCCTGCCGCTGGTCTGCTTGATACCACTGCCAACCGCTCAGCCCCAATGCCGCCAGTGCCACCAACAGCGCCAGCCCGGAAAGCCCACGGCTCGGTCCGGAGGGGGTTGCTGGTGGTGTAGGCGGCTTGCCGCCTGGGGGCGTGCCTGCGGGCGACTTGCCACCGGCGGGCGTTGACCCCGTATCCGATTTGGGTTTTACCGTGCTGCCGGGCGACGGCGCAGCCGTGCTCGACTGGCCGGCCGCGCTGGTAGTAGAACCCTTGGCTGCGCTCGCGGGGGGCGGCGTGACGGGCTCTACCGGGGGAGGAGTACCAGAATGAATACCACCTTTGGCATCCGGTTCGGCTTGAGCTACCGGGGTAACGCCGGGCTCCGCCGATAATACCGGCTGCGATGCGGGAGTAGGGGTGCCTGCTTTATCGCTCTTTTCGACCTTGGTGTCGCCCTTGCCGCTGCTGTTATTTTGATCTGTCGGTTTCACACTATTCCCCTTGTTACGTCAGCGGATGAGCCTTTACGGCTTCGATCACGGCGCTGTCATCTGCACCGCTGCATACTATTATGTCCCGGCAGCCCAACGCTGCTGCGCGGTCGGCCACGCGCTGGCTGGGCACCCAGCAGCGCCAACCGGCCTGCTGCAGCCACTGTTCGGCCGCTGCTTGATGCCAGTATTCAAGCGCCTGTACGCTCAGCACCAGTATGCCCGTCACACCAGCGTCAGCTGCTTCTGCTAGTGCGCTTGGTAATTTGTCTGCTGCGCAGCGGCGATACAATTCCAGATAGTCTACCCGCCCGCCCAGATTGCGGATCTGCTCGGCCAAATACTCGCGCCCGCCCACCCCGCGCCAGATCAGCACTCTGAGATGGCGAGTGAGCAACAGCGCCTGCCAGCGCGCCAAGGCCATCAATGCTTCTGAATCCTGACCCTGGGCAGGCGCTTGCGCTGGCAACCCGGCCGCTTGTAGTACAGCAGCGGTGCTCTGGCCCACAGCAAACCACTCAAGGCCCACAGGCATTTGCGGCCAATACTCATCCAAACGTTCCAGACCTAGCCTGGCAGCCACTGGGCTGACTACGATCACAGCGTGATACCGATCGATATCCAGCAGTAACTCACGCTGCGCTGGCGATTCGAGCTGTGGCTCAATATGCAGTAGTGGCATACTGCGAGTACGCACCCCAAGTTCGGCCAAGCTGCGCGCCAGGCGCTGGTTATCCAGCTCTGAGCGCGTCAGCAACAGCACCCCGCTCACTGCGGTTGAGCGTCCTGATAAACCGCATCAAGAATCTGTTGGGCACCCTGGCTGAGCAGATTTTCTGCGACCTGGATACCCAGAGCTTCCGGCTCAGACTCCGCGCCTGACGCTTCTGCCGTTAGTAACAGAGTGCCATCCGGATTGCCCACCATCCCCCGCAGCCATAGCTGACCATTCGCGCGCTCGGCGTAACAGGCAATCGGTACCTGGCAGCCGCCGTTGAGATGGGTATTCAGCGCGCGTTCGGCGCGCACCCGCAAGGCACTGTCTTCATCATTCAAGGGTGCCAGCAAGGCATGCAGCTCGGTATCCGCACTACGACACTCGATACCCACAGCCCCCTGGCCACCGGCAGGCAGGCTTTCCTCGGGAGGCATGGCGTATCGAATCCGCTGGTGAAAGCCAAGGCGCATCAGACCCGCTGCAGCCAGAATAATAGCGTCATACTCACCAGCATCCAGTTTGGCCAGCCGAGTATTGACGTTCCCGCGCAGAAACCGCACGGTCAGGTCCGGCCGGCGGGCCATGATCTGCGCTTGCCGGCGCAAGCTCGATGTCCCCACCACGCTGCCTTGCGGGAGGCTATCCAGCCGCTCGAAGTGGTTGGATACAAAGGCGTCACGCGGATCCTCACGCTCACAGATCGCGTACAAACCCAGCCCCTCAGGGAAGGCCATGGGAACGTCTTTCATCGAATGCACGGCCAAGTCGGCCTCATCATTGAGAATCGCGGTTTCAAGCTCTTTGACGAACAGGCCCTTGCCGCCAATTTTCGCCAGCGGCGAATCCAGCAGCTGGTCGCCACGGCTGACCATCGGGACCAGGCTGACGGTCAGCCCGTTGTGCAATTGTTCAAGGCGCGCCTTGACGAATTCGGCCTGCCACAGGGCCAGGGCGCTCTTGCGGGTGGCAATTCGCAGATGTCGACTCATGGGATTCTCTTTCAAAACCAGCCCGCATGATACGCCATGCCTGGCTTGGCATCCATGCGGGTCTGCGTCGCAAGCCCGGGTGCGAAAAAATGCCTCACAATTGCCCCATAAGCTTGCGCAGACCAGGGACGTGCCGGCGGCTGACGGTCAGGGCCTCCTCGGGCAGCCCCTTGAGCTGCAACTGAAAGTGGCCTATCGAGCTACGCTGCAGCCGCTCAATGCGATGCCGGGCGACCAGGGCATTGCGGTGGATGCGCACGAAATAGTCGCCGAACTCATCCTCCAGGGCTTTGAGTGGTTCGTCCAGCAGCACTTCTCCATCGGTGTGCCGCAGCGTCACATATTTATGATCCGCGATAAAATACAGCACCTCATCGATGGGGATCAGCTCGACGCCTTTGCGGGTTCTGGCGCTGATATGGCTACGGGCCTGCATTGTCTCGCCCTGACCGTTAACCCGGCCAAGACTGCACAGTTGCATCCGATTGAGCTTCTGCGCCTTGGCCAATGCCTCCGCCAAGTCTTCGCTGCGCACCGGCTTGAGCAGGTAGCCAACGGCGCTGACGGCAAAGGCGTCTAGTGCGTACTCGCCATGCGCCGTGCAAAATATCACGGCGGGGGCATCGGCCATCTCGCATAGCCTGGCAGCGGCCTGCAACCCGTCCATGCCGGGCATGCGGATATCCAACAGTACGATATCCGGCTGCTGCTCGGCGATCAGTTGCAGCGCCTCCTGACCATTGGCGGCACTCGCGGGCAGCGGCTCATAGCCGGGTAACGCAGTAATTAGTCGGGCCAGTCTCTCTCTGGCCAAGGGTTCATCATCGGCGATAAGTACTTTCATGCCTTAATGACTTCTCTGCAAAATGGACAAGGGGTGATTACAAGGATAGACCAGCCTGCTGAAGAAGCGCGCCTCTTCACGCCAGGATTCGACTTTTGCCTCAGGCCCAAACAGCCCGGTTAGTCGCGCACGAATATTATCCAGCGCCATACGCGCGCCTTGATGGTTGGTCTCCAAGGGTGGACAACTGTTTGACACCAGTAGTTCGACGCAGCCCGCATCCCAACGCCCTACGATACAGATATCACCGCCCTCCAGGCGCGGCTGCAGGCCGTGCAAAATGGCATTTTCCAACAGCGGCTGTAGCGTCAGTAACGGGATGGGTGTGGCAGGCGGTAGCGCAGCGATATTCCAGCTAACCTGTAATCGATCGCCCAGGCGATACTGTTCAATCCGCAGATAACCCTGGCACAGCCGTAGCTCCTCCTCCCAGGTCGCGACGCCGTCCGCTTCAGATAAGTTGGCGCGAAATAAATCCGCCAAATCCAACACGGCGTTTTCGGCTTTGTGTGGAGCGCTGCCAATCAGACTGACAATGCTGTTGAGACTGTTGAACAGAAAATGCGGACGAATGCGTGATTGCAGTGCCTGCAGGCGAGCCTTCAGTTCGGCCTGCTGCTGGCGTTGCCATTGCTGCTGCAAATAGAAGTAGCGCAATAACAAACTGGTCATGATCAGCGCGATCAGACCATGCCTGAGCATCTGTTGCAGGTGGAACTCGGGCGGCCCCAACATACCGGCGCCCAGTACCCAGTCGGCCATGACGCTGAAAAACAGCGTGAGCCCCACTACCACGGTGAAGCACATAGCCAACGCCAGCAGCAACGCCCGCCGCTGCATCCAAGCGCGCAGCCGGCAAAGCAACGCCGCAGACAACAGCACGATCCACTGTACAAATAACGAGGCCATGGCCAGGCTCAGCCAATCAAAGCCGCCCGCCACCGGTACCGCGAGCACCAGAATCAGCACGAGCAATTCAGCCAGTACCACCAGGGTGAAAACCGCCATGGAGGAACACAGGTCCGGGAGGAAGAAATCTTCCCCCGCATAGGGTTTACTGAGCAGTGTCCAGAGTCCGTTCTTCATCGGTCAAGTGTCCGCCAGCGGGGCGCCATCACGCAAGCATGAAGTGGTATGCTATCGACCTTTGCCAGCCAAACTTTTCACATTGCGAGCCAACGCGACCTATGAGCCAAGATCAGACAACCAATCAATCCTGGGGTGGCCGTTTCAGCGAACCGGTTGACGCCTTTGTCGCCCGCTTCACCGCCTCGGTGGATTTTGACAAGCGCCTGTACAAACACGACATTCAGGGCTCGATTGCCCATGCCACCATGTTGGCCAAGGTCGGCGTGTTGAGCGAGGAGGAGCGCGACAGCATCCTTGCCGGACTACGCAGCATCCAGAGCGAAATCGAAGCGGGTCAGTTTGACTGGCGGGTGGATCTGGAAGATGTGCACATGAATATCGAGGCGCGGCTGACCGCGCAGATTGGCGTCACCGGCAAAAAGCTACACACCGGCCGTTCACGTAACGATCAGGTGGCCACCGATATTCGCCTGTGGCTGCGCGAAGAAATCGACATCATTCTGGTCGAACTGGCGCGCCTGCAGACCGGCCTGCTCGATCAGGCCGAGCGCCATGCGCATGTAATCATGCCCGGCTTTACCCATTTGCAGACCGCGCAGCCGGTGACCTTCGGCCATCACCTGCTGGCCTGGTTCGAAATGCTTTGCCGCGATCGCGAACGCCTGCTCGATTGCCGCAAGCGCGTCAACCGCATGCCACTGGGCAGCGCTGCACTGGCCGGCACCACCTATCCGATCGATCGGCAGATGACCTGCGAACTGCTCGGCTTCGATGCGGTATCCGGCAACTCGCTGGACGGCGTATCCGATCGCGATTTTGCCATCGAATTCTGCGCGGCGGCGTCCGTGGCCATGATGCACCTCTCGCGTTTCTCCGAAGAACTGGTGCTGTGGACCAGTGCGCAGTTCAACTTTATCGATCTACCCGACCGCTTCTGCACCGGCTCCTCAATCATGCCGCAGAAGAAGAACCCGGATGTACCCGAGCTGGTGCGCGGCAAGACCGGCCGCGTTTACGGCCACCTGATGGGCCTGCTGACCTTGATGAAGAGCCAGCCACTGGCCTACAACAAGGACAATCAGGAAGACAAGGAACCCTTGTTCGACGCCGCTGATACGCTGCGCGATTGCCTGCGCGCCTTTGCCGACATGATCCCGGCGATCCAGCCCAAGGTGCCGGCGATGCGCGAAGCCGCCCTGCGCGGCTTCTCCACCGCCACCGATCTGGCCGATTACCTGGTGCGCAAAGGGCTGCCGTTCCGTGACTGCCACGAGATCGTTGGCCATGCGGTGAAGTACGGCGTGGAGTCGAGCAAGGATCTGGCCGAGATGAGCCTGGATGAGCTGCGCCAGTTCAGCGACCAGATCGATCAGGATGTGTTTGAGGTGCTGACGCTGGAAGGCTCGGTCAATGCCCGCGACCATATCGGTGGCACGGCGCCCAAGCAGGTGCTGGCGGCAGTCAAACGCGGTCGTGAGCTGTTGGCTGAGTAACGCTTGAAACAGAAGGCCCTGGCACAAAGCAGGGCCTCCTCTTCAGTCAGGCGTTAGGCTGCTGCTGAGTGATGCAATGAATATTGCCACCACCCAGCAAGATCTCCCGCCCCGGCACCATCACCACCCGCCGATCCGGGAACAACTGCTCCAACAGGGCTTTTGCCGGTTCATCCTGCGGATCATCAAAGCTGGGTGCGATGATGCCGTCATTGACGATCAGGAAATTCACGTAGGAGCCGGCCAGTCGAATCGATGGATCGCGTGGCTGTGAACCAGCTACCCGATCCACGCCAGCACATTCTTCTGCGGTGGCGTAGAGCGGACCCGGGATCGGCATGCGATGCACCTTCAGTTCACGCCCCTGCGCATCGCGGCTGGCTTCCAGTATTCTTAGCGCCTTCTGACAGCGGTCGAAATTCGGATCTTCCGGATCATCGGTCCAGGCCAGCAGTACTTCACCGGGCCGAATAAAACAGCAAAAGTTGTCGACATGCCCATCGGTTTCGTCATTGAACAGCCCTTCCGGCAACCAGATTACCTTGTCGATGCCCAGGTGGTCGGCCAGCTTGATTTCAATTTCTTCGCGTAGCAGATGCGGATTGCGATTGGGGTTGAGCAGGCACTCTTCGGTGGTAATCAGCGTGCCTTCACCGTCCACATGAAAAGCGCCGCCCTCCAGCACAAAACCCTCGGTGCGATAACGCGGGCTGCGCACCAGGCCGAGTATCTTGTCAGCAACCTGATCGTCGCGCTGCCAGGGCCAGTACAAACCGCCGTTAAATCCGCCCCAGGCGTTGAAGGTCCAATCCACGCCGCGCAACCCACCATGGGGATGGGTGACAAAGGTCGGGCCAGTGTCGCGCACCCAGGCGTCGTCTGCGGTCAACTCGACCACGCGGATACCGGGGTGGCTCAGCTGCAAATTGGCGTTTTCGTACTGCGCCGCAGACACACACACAGTCACCGGCTCAAAGCTGGCAATCGCCCGCGCGACGTCGGCAAAGGCTGCTTGAGCTGGCTTGGCTCCCAGCCGCCAATTGTCCGGGCGCTCGGGCCAGATCATCCAGGTCTGGCTGTGCGGAGCCCACTCGGCAGGCATGCTGTAACCATCGGCGCGGGGCGTACTATGCAAGGTATACATCGTGATCAGGACTCCAGTGAACCATCCAGGGTTTTGATCGGGCCATATAGATTAGGCCGGCGATCACGGAAGCTACCCCAGGCACTGCGGATATGTTCAAGCTCGTCGAGATCAAACTGCTGCACCAACACGCCCTCTTCAGTTTCGTTCAGCTCCTGGACCTTGGCCCCGAACTGATCAGCAATAAACGAGGAGCCATAGAAGGTAATGTCATAGTCGTCCTGCTCCTCGCGGCCAATGCGATTGCTCGCCACCAAGGGCATCAGGTTGGCACCGGCATGGCCTTGCTGCACACGCTGCCAGTGATCGCGTGAGGTGATATTCGGATCATGCGGCTCGCTACCGATGGCCGTGGGGTAGAACAGAATTTCCGCACCCATCAAGGCCATACTGCGTGCGCATTCAGGGAACCACTGATCCCAGCAAATACCCACACCAATCTTCGCATAGCGGGTCTGCCAGACCTTGAAGCCGGTATCGCCAGGATTAAAGTAATATTTTTCGTGGTAACCGGGGCCATCCGGAATATGGCTCTTGCGGTACAAACCCAGATTGCTGCCGTCGGCATCGATAATCACAATGCTGTTGAAGCGCGCGCGACCAGCCAGCTCGAAAAAGCTGATCGGCAACACCACTTCAAGCTCCTTGGCCAGCGCCTTGAAGTGGGCGATAGCCGGATTCTGGTCGATGGTCGTGGCCAGTTGTAAATACTCGGCGTTGGGCTTCTGGCAGAAATAAGGGGTTTCAAACAACTCCTGAATCAGGATGATCTGCGCGCCTTTAGCCGCAGCTTCGCGTACCAGCTTTTCGGCTTTATCGATATTGGCCTGACGATCCCAGGAACAGCTCATTTGGGTGGCGGCGACGCTAACGAGACGACTCATATCACACTCCTGCAATAACAATAGATGGGCTGCCGGGCGAGCCCGACACCTGTAAATAAATGTACTGCACATTCCATAATGGTCAGACTACCCCAAGTGGATTCTGACGATAAAAGGCCTGCAGTTGCCGGTATACACCGGGCAGTGACTCGAACAATCTGCGCGGCTGCTCGAAGAAAACTTCACTGAGCACGGCAAAAAATTCAGCAGGGTCCTGCAGCGCGTAGTCGTCCACCGGCAACCGCTCGCCACGCTGGTACCTATTTTGTAGATAGTCCCAGGCGCGGGTGAACTCGTGCTTCCACTGCACCGGGTGCATGTCCGCATGCAGCGGCGGCGCCCCGTTGGCGCCATCCCAACGCATATCCAAGGTGTGCGCCAGTTCATGCAATACCACATTGACCCCGGTAGCGCCGCCAGCGTGCTCGACATCCTGCCAGGACAACACCACAGGCCCGGACTGCATGGTCTCGCCGCTCAAGGCACGCCGCTCGGCATGCACTACGCCGAACTCGTCGTGCCACTCATGCTCGGCAACAAAGGGGCCGTCATACACCAGAATGGTTTTCCAACGGTCGTACCACTCGAGCCCGAGATTCAGTACCGGTACCGCTGCCATCCCGGCAATACGCAGACGCATGCTGTCGGTCAGTTGCAGCTCACCAATGCCTTGCAGCCGCTTGTGCAGCAGCAAGTGCAAGGCCAACTGCTGCAATCGCTCCTGCTCTGCAGGAGGATAGCGCAGGTACACAGCCCAGTCGCCAAGCGCCAACTGCCAATCCCTCGGGGTTACCCCCAGAGCATCAATGCGCCGGGCGTCACGCCACTGTTTGAAATCCTCCAACACGACCGACCCTCCAGGCTCAATTAACGCGCATCACGCAGTCGATACCATAACAGGGCCAGCGCTCGAATGCCGGTTTGCAGGGCAACGCCTGGTGGAACCGGCGCATGCTTGAGCCGCGCAAACAGATCAAAGCCCTGCTGCTGCCCCATCACCGCCTCGGCCATCAACTTGCCCGCCAACCCAGCTAGCGCGACACCCTGGCCGGAATAGCCCTGGGTGAACAACACGCGCCCTCCCAGCCGACCGAAGTGCGGTGCCTTGCTGGCGGTCATCGCCACCTGACCACCCCACAGGTACTCGAAATCGGTTTGCCCCAGCGCCGGAAACACTTGTGTCATGCGCTGGCGCATGGTCTGGCGCAGCGCCTCGGGCCTGGCATCACGGGCACTGGCGCGACCGCCAAACAATAACCGGCCATCGGCGCTGAGCCGGTAATAGTCGATCAGGGTGTTCATATCACAGACCGCTGCCCGTGAAGGGATCAGCTGATCAACCAGCTCGCCCAAGGGTGCGGTAGCACCCACATAACTGCCAATAGGCATAAAGCGCCGCTGCTGCCAGGGCAGAAGCTTGCCTATATAGGCATTGCCGGCGAGCAACAGATGTCCGGCTCTGACCTGCCCTTGCGTCGTGTCCACCGTTACGCCCGTATTGTCCTGGCGATAACTCAGTACCTGGGAGTTTTCGAACAATTTTGCGCCATGCTGCTCGGCCGCCGCCGCCAGTCCGAGCACGTATTTCAGCGGATGCAGGTCGCCGCCACCCCAATCCATGACGCCAGCCTGATAGTCGGCCTGGAGCAGACCCTGCAAGCCCGCACGGTCATGAAATTGCAATTGGTCATAGCCAAGCTGTTCCAGGCGCGCCTGCCAGGCCTGCAGCTCCGGCACATGCCGTGGCTTGTTGGCAACCAGCAGAATGCCCTGCTTCAGTTCACAGTCAATCGCATAGTCGGCTACGCGCGCGCGCAGCAGTGCTACGCCATCTAGGCTAAGTTGCCAGAGCGCGCGGACGGCTTCGGCTCCCAGCTGTTTTCCCAGCGTGGACTGATCTGCCGCCAAGCCGGGATTGATCTGCCCACCGTTGCGTCCGGAGCAACCCCAGCCCACCTGTTCTGCTTCAAGCAAGGCGACAGTTCTACCGGCCTTGGCCAGTTCGAGTGCGGCCGACAGGCCGGTGAACCCGCCGCCGACGATGCACACGTCCACACTCAGTTCGCCGTGTAATCTCGGACGTGGCTGTTGTGGCGGTATGCTGGCTTGGTACCAGGATTGGTTTTCTATCATGTCTCTACACTGTGCCTTTTAAACCGTGCCCTTCGATTCTGCCTGGGCGTGCACCTGCGCCACTTCCGACGGCCCTGCCTGGA
>NZ_AROI01000018.1 GCF_000410875.1 Halopseudomonas pelagia CL-AP6 | reverse complement strand
ATTTATTCCGGACAGTAGTACGCCTGAGCGGAAATGACGGGGTAGTGGGCGGCAATGACGAGTGCGGGGCGGGAATCAGCTCGCCGCTCCAAACTCTTCCTGTTCCTGAGACAAACCACCCAGCACCAGCTATGTTCTATTAAGGGCTTGACCCATCCAGGCTCAGCCTTACCTGGTTGCTGTGGTACAGAGCGTCGAGGCAGCAACAGAATAACCATATAAAAACGGGGACACCCACATGCTTGATCGCGCAGCCAGACCCTTGGTGAAAATGGTGGATCGCTACCTGCCAGATCCTTTTATCTTCGTGCTGATCCTGACCCTGGTGGCGTTTGCTGCGGCCATGATTTTTGAGGGTCATGGGCCCATGGCGGTTATTCAGATGTGGGGGCAGGGCTTCTGGGATCTGTTGAGCTTCTCCATGCAGATGCTGCTGGTGCTGGTGACGGGCTTTATGCTGGCCAGCACGCCGCTGGTGCGCAACATACTCAACCGTCTGGCATCCTTGGCAAAGACGCCGGGGCAAGCGATTGTGCTGGTGACCTTTGTGGCACTGATCGCCAGTTGGATCAATTGGGGGTTTGGTTTGGTGGTGGGTGCGCTGTTTGCCAAGGCGCTGGCGCGGCAGATCCGCGTACATTATCCGCTATTGATCGCCAGCGCTTACTCAGGCTTTATTGTCTGGCATGGTGGGCTGGCGGGTTCCATTCCGCTAGTCATTGCCACCGATGGGCACTTTAGTGAAAGTGTCATCGGGGTCATTGGTACCGGCGAGACCATTTTTGCGTTCTTCAATCTGGCCATCGTAGTAGCGCTGTTTATCGTAGTGCCGACGGTGAATCGTCTGATGCTGCCCGGCGAAAAGGACAGTGTCTATGTTGACCCCAAGATCCTCGAGGATAACCCTGATGATCAGATCATCATCAGTCGCCCAGCCGAGCACCTTGAGAACAGCCGAATTCTTGCCTGGCTGGTGGGCTTTGCCGGCCTGGCCTACATCGTTCAGTATTTTATCAATAACGGCGGGTTGAACCTGAATATTGTCAACTTCATGTTCCTGTTCCTGGCGATTATCCTGCATCAGACGCCGCGCCGGTTGTTGAACAGCTTGAATGAGGCGGTAAAAGGCGGTGCGGGCATTGTCATCCAGTTTCCGTTCTACGCAGGAATCATGGGCGTGATGACCGCTTCGGGGCTGGCGGCCAGTATTTCCGCCGGGTTTGTCTCGATGGCCAGCGCGGAAAGTCTGCCGTTCTGGAGCTTTATCAGTGCGGGGCTGGTGAATATCTTTGTGCCCTCCGGCGGCGGGCAGTGGGCTGTGCAAGCCCCGGTGATGTTGCCTGCGGCCCAGGAACTGGGAGCCAGTATTCCGCGCGTGGCAATGGCCGTTGCCTGGGGCGATGCCTGGACCAACCTGCTGCAGCCGTTCTGGGCCTTGCCGGTGCTGGCTATTGCCGGGCTAAAGGCGAAGGACATCATGGGCTATTGCCTGATGCTGCTGGTGATCACCGGTATTATCATCAGCATTGGGCTGACCTGGCTCTAAGGTAGCGATAATGTATTGACGGTAGGCAGCCTGATGCTGCCTACCAGTTCAGCGATGCTCTGCCTACCCTTTACGTTGCTGCTGTCATCCCATTGTCATATTCGCCGGTCAGCATGGTGAGGCAATTTGTGGCCCTGAGTTGCTCGGCATCCGTGGCGGTGCCGGACAGGCCGTTTTCATTCTGCCGGGACTCCAATGACTCTCAATGAACAACATCAGGCTCTGCTGTCTATCCTGCGACAGGAGGCAGTGTCGGTTCTTTTTCAACCCATCGTCTCTATGGTTCAGCAACGTATCGTTGGTTACGAGGCGTTAAGCCGCGGCCCGTCGAACAGCTCCCTGCATTCGCCGCTGACCTTGTTCGCTACGGCGCGTCAGTGTGGGTTGTTGACCGAACTGGAAATGCTCTGCCGGCGCAAGGCCGTTGAAGCCTTCAGTCGGATGCAGTTACCGGGCAGTTTGTTCCTTAACGTTTCGCCAGAAAGCCTGCTAGAAAAGCAGCACTACCCCGGGCGCACGCTGGCGATGTTGAAGGCGTCTGGCATGACCCCGGACCAGGTGGTGATTGAACTCACTGAACAGGCGCCCATCGATAACTTTGCGCTGCTGCACAGCGCCTTGGTGCATTACCGCGATATGGGCTTTCGCATCGCCCTGGACGATCTGGGCGCGGGCTATTCGAGTCTGCGGTTATGGTCGGAATTGCGCCCGGACTTTGTCAAAATCGACCGGCACTTTATTGATGGGATCCACCTTGACCCACTCAAGCGCGAATTTGTTGGCTCCATTCTCAGTCTGGCCAAGGCCTCGCAGGCGCACATCATTGCTGAAGGTATCGAGCAAACCGAAGAGCTCAAGGTGCTTGAGGACATGGGCGTGGACTGGGTGCAGGGTTACTGGCTGGGTCGCCCGGAAACTGAGCCGGCCGCTTGCCAGAATGCCCTGCAGGCGCACCTCGCCACTCGGCATCCTGAGCAGACACTGGAAGAGGATCGGGAGCAGGCGCTGGATTCGCTGTTGATTACCGTGCCGGGCGTGCATGAGAGCGAGACGGTCAGCCAGGTGTTGGCCCGTTTTCAACAGCAGGCCAGCTTGAACAGTTTGGCGGTAATCAACGACGCGCTGGAGCCGGTTGGCACCGTGCATTGTCACAGCTTGAGTCAAGCCATGCTCAAACCTTTCGCCAGTGAGCTGCACGGGCGCAAACCCATTACCCTGTTGATGGACCGGGACTACTTGGTGGTAGACGTGCAGCAGAGCCTGGAGCGCGTCAGCCGCTTGTTGACCAGCCGTGCTCGGCAGCGTATCGAGGAAGACTTCATCATCCTGCGCGATGGCAAATATGCCGGATTGGGCAGAGTGATTGATGTCCTGCGGCATATCACCGAACTGAAGATTATTCAGGCCCGGCATGCCAATCCGCTGACATTGCTACCTGGAAACATCCCGATTCAGGAATGCCTGGCGCGCTTGCTGGCCAACGGTCAGGAAGCCCGCTTGTGCTATATCGATCTGGATGCGTTCAAACCATTCAATGATATCTACGGCTACGGCAAGGGTGATGAGGTGCTACTGGGGTTGGCGCAGATACTGCGAACCCTGTGTGATCCGCGTTGCGATTTTGTCGGCCACATCGGTGGCGATGATTTTATGCTGGTGCTGCGAAGCGCGGATTGGCGTGAACGCTTGCATCGCTTGGATCAGCGTTTTCAGCAGCTGTGCTGTGCTTTCTATCGTCCGGAACATATTCTGGCTGGCGGTTTTTCCGCGCCAGATCGGCACGGCCAGTGGCGGCATCATGGCCTGTTGCAGCTGTCGGTGGGGGTGCTGATGCTACCTGCAAAAGGGCATGGTATACGCGATCCGGCCCAGCTCGCTGAAATGGCCTCGCATGCCAAGCACGAGGCCAAGCGAGTGCCCGGGTTCAGTGTCGTATGTGAAAACTTTGGGCCGGCCGAGCTGGACCAGAGCACCGGACTCACCACCAGCCAGAACACCAGTCAGACGGTCGGGCATGTTGGCGGATCTGCCTAGGCATCGGTAGGCGTGTGGTGGACGCGACGCGCCATTTCACACAGTTTCAAAATAGGGGAGCTTGCAGGGGGAAGTGCTAAGCCCTGCCGCCGGGAGCGGCAGGGCTGGGTTGGCTCAGTTGGCCATGGCTACGCGAGTAGGATAGGGCGTCAGCAGAATCTCTACCCGGCGATTGAGCATACGGCCGGTATAGGTGCTGTTGTCAGCGCGCGGCTGATTCTCACCCATGCTGGTTAAACTCATGCGTCGGCTGCTAACACCACCGAGCATCAGGATGCTGGCAACGGCTTGGGCGCGCTCCATGCTCAGTTGCTGGTTTATTTCCTGCTCCCCGGTGCTGTCGCTGTGGCCAACAACGGCGTACTGGCTATCGGGGTCTTCTTTCAGCGCCTTGGCCACTTTGCTGAGGGGCACCAACCCGGAGGGCAGTAATAAGGTGCGCTTGGGATGGAAGTTGCCTTCCACGGGAATGATCAGGCGGATTTGCTCACCTTCACGCACCACTTCAAAGCCTTCTTTCTCTGCGATAGCCGTTAGTGGCTCAACCCGCGACTCGGCCCAGGATGGTTGCGGTGGCGGAGGAGTCGGCGCAACAGGCGCTTTGGAAGCACAGGCGGCGAGTGCCAGGGACATACATACGGCGGAGAGAGTTTTTAATGTTTTCATGATGCCCGGGTGCGAATGTTCAGAAGTTGGTGTAAGTGTATTCCCTTTATTACAGTAGAGGGTACCATCAGTTGTTGAATTTGTGATCAAGTGCATACCCTTTTCTTCGGTTTTCCGCCCAGAGGCCATTTCATGTCGTCAATGTGTGCCAAATTACCCCGTATTTCGCTATTTCTCGTCGTTCTCGGCACGGTAGGCTGTGCGGTTTTGCCCGGACGAGATGCGCAGCCGCCACAGCGGATTGCTGGGTTACTGGAAATGGACTCCAATAACGCGAGCCTCATGCCCTGCGGGGCCAAGGAGGCGGTGTCGATTAATAAGGCCACAGCGCTACAGGCTCTGTTCGTGAAAATAGCCCAGCCGGGTCAAACGGCGCTGTTTGTCGATATGACCGCGCGGCCGCTGGCAGATGGCGGATTGGAGCCAGTGGAGATCATTCGCATGCAGACCACTGGGCGTGGTTGCGCTGATGATGTGCATGCCGCCAATCAGTGGGTGGCTCGGGGTGAGGGGCCCGACTGGCGGGTGTTGGTAGGGGCGCAAGGCATGCAATGGCAGGAAAAGGGCATGGACAACCTGGGCAAGCCAGTCCCGCTGATCTCCGAAGAGGTGCCGGGCGTGTCCGTCAGTTTCCAGACGCTCAGCGGCAATGCGCGTGAATTGTGGGTTTCTCCTGAAGATTGCTTCGCGCGCAGCAGTGGCGATTATTATCATCGCACTGCGCGCTTGATTCGCAATGGTGAAACCCTGACCGGCTGTGCCTACCGGGGCCTGCTGCCCTGATACTCAGCCGCCCAGGTAGGCGCTACGTACTTGTGGGTCGGACAGTAATGCTTCACCGCTGTCTTGCATGACGATATGCCCGTGCTCCATGACATAGCCGCGGTCAGCCAGCTTCAGTGCCTGGTTGGCGTTCTGCTCGACCAGAAAGATGGTCACGCCCTGGCTACGCAGTTGCTGAATAATCTCGAAGATCTGCTGGATGATGATCGGCGCCAGCCCCAGAGACGGCTCGTCGAGCAGTAACAGCCGCGGCTTGCTCATCAGCGCCCGGCCAATGGCAAGCATCTGCTGCTCGCCGCCCGACATGGTGCCAGCGCGCTGCTGATAACGCTCCTTCAGACGCGGAAACAGGCCCAGGGTGGTATCGAGCTGCTGTTGAAAATCATCCTTGTGGGTGAAAAAACCACCCATACTCAGGTTCTCTTCCACGGTCAGGCGTGAAAACACCCGGCGGCCCTCGGGCACGATGGCGATATCCTTGCGCATGATCTCGGCGGTGGTCAGGCCGGTCAGTTCTTCCCCTTCCAAACGAATGCTGCCGCTGCTGGCGCGCGGGTCGCCGCACAGGGTCATCAGCAGGGTGGTTTTGCCGGCGCCATTGGCGCCGATCAGGGTGACAATTTCCCCACGTTCCACTTCCAGGCTCACATCATGCAGGGCCTGGATCTTGCCGTAGTGGGTAGAGACGTTTTTCATATACAGCATGGAATTTTTTGCCTCAGGTTTCGCCCAGGTAGGCCTTGATCACGTCGGGGTTGTTGCGCACCTGCTCGGGTGTGCCATCGGCCAGGGGGCAGCCCTGGTTGATCACGACAATATGGTCGGAGATATCCATCACCAGCTTCATATCGTGCTCGATCAGCAACACGGTCAGATCGTGGGTGTCACGCAGCTCGGAGATCAACTCCTTGAGGTCCTGTGTTTCCCGCGGGTTGAGGCCGGCAGCCGGCTCATCGAGCATCAGCAGGCTCGGTTGGGTGACCATGCAGCGGGCGATCTCCAGCCGGCGCTGCTGCCCATAGGCCAGGGTGCTGGCGGTGCGGTTGGCGAACTGGTGCAGGTTGACCCGCTCAAGCCAGTAGGCCGCGCGCTCCATCGCTTCCTTTTCACTGCGGCGGTAGCCGGGCGTCTTGAACAACCCGGCGAGCATGCTGGTGTTCATGCTCTGGTGCTGTGCTACCAGCAGGTTTTCAACAACGGTCATTTCCTTGAACAGGCGTACATGCTGGAAGGTACGAATCATGCCCTTGCGGGCAACCTTGAAGCCGGGTAGCCCCTGGATCTCTTCGCCGCGGAACACGATCTTGCCGTCGCTGGGCTTGTAGAAACCGGTCAGGCAATTGAATACCGTGGTTTTGCCGGCGCCGTTCGGGCCGATCATCGACACGATCTGCTTTTCGTACACCTGCAGTGCTACGCCATTAACCGCCAGCAGGCCGCCAAAGCGCATGGTCAGCCCGGATACATCGAGCAAAGGGGGCATGGCGCTCATGTCCGCAGCTCCATATGTGGGCGTTTCATCGGTAGTAGACCCTGCGGGCGCCAGATCATCATCAGCACCATCATCAAGCCGAACAGCAGCATGCGGTATTCGTTAAATTCGCGCGCCAGCTCCGGCAGAATGGTCATGATGATCGCCGCCAGGATCACACCCAATTGCGAGCCCATACCGCCTAGCACCACGATGGCGAGAATGATCGCTGACTCGATAAAGGTGAAGGATTCGGGGCTGATAAAGCCCTGGCGTGCGGCGAAGAAGCAACCGGCAAAGCCAGCAAAGGTAGCGCCGATGGTAAAGGCGTTGAGCTTGATTGAGGTGGGATTGATGCCCAGCGAACGACAGGCGATCTCGTCTTCGCGCAGGGCTTCCCACGCGCGGCCAATTGGCATACGCAGCAGCCGGTTGATCACGAACAGGGTGAACAACACCAGCAACAGCGCCAGCAGGTATAGAAAGATCACCCGATGGTTGGAGTTGAAATCGATACCGAAAAATTCGTGAAAGGTCTGCATGCCTTCGCTGGCGCGGCGGCTGAATTCCAGGCCAAAGAAGGTTGGCTTGGGAATGCCGCCGATGCCGTTCGGGCCATTGGTCAGCCAGGTCATGTTGTTTAGCAGAATACGAATAATTTCGCCAAAACCCAGCGTCACAATCGCCAAGTAGTCGCCACGTAAGCGTAACACCGGAAAACCGAGCAAAAAGCCGAACAGTGCTGCCATGGCGCCGGCCACCAGCAAACCGGTCCAGAAGCCCAGACCGAAGTACATGGCCAGCAGTGCATAGGTATAGGCGCCGACTGCGTAGAAGCCGACATAACCCAGATCCAGCAGGCCGGCCAGGCCAACAACGATATTCAGGCCCAGGCCGAGCATGATGTAGATCAGCACCAGGGTGGCCAGGTCGATCCCGCCACGGTTGGCGAAGAACGGCCAGATCAGGGCTGCGGCGATCAAAAAGCACCAGAACAGTCGCTGTACTACCGGCTTATCACGAATATCCGACAGCTTCGGAGGGGTCTTCGGCAGGCCGGGTACGGCCTGCCAGGCGCGCGTCAGGTGATCGCGGAACAGGTTGAAAAAGAACATGAACGCGGCTGCAGCGGCAATTTTCCACCACACATCCACCCCAGCGCCGGTCACGGTCAGGCCGGTACCCGATTGGCCCAGGCGCACGCCCATTAGCAGGCCAGTCAGCACGACCACCACCACGGCGGAAATAATCGCCGGTTTCAGATTGGCTCGCATCATACTTTTTCCACCTCTGGGCGGCCAAGAATGCCGCTGGGGCGGAACAGCAGGATCAGAATCAGCAGACTGAAGGCGACTACATCCTTGTACTCACTGCTGAAGTAGCCTGCGGTAATGGCTTCGGTCACGCCCAGCAGCAAGCCGCCGAGTACCGCGCCGGGAATGCTGCCAATGCCGCCCAATACCGCAGCGGTGAACGCCTTAAGCCCGGCCATAAAGCCGATATAGGGGTTGATCACGCCGTAATACATGCTCAGCAACACGCCGGCGACCGCAGCCAGAGCGGCGCCGATAATAAAGGTCAGGGCAATGATGCCGTTGGTATTGATGCCCAGCAGGTTGGTCATCTTCAGGTCTTCAGCGCAGGCGCGGCAGGCGCGGCCCATGCGCGAGCGGGTGATAAACAGAGTGAGCAAGGTCATGGTCACCAGGGTTACCGCGAATATGATCATCTGCATATAGGACAGCGATGCCTGAAAACCTTCTTCCGGGCCAATGCTGACGCCGCCGGTAATCAGGCTGGGCATGGCAATATCGCGCGAGCCCTGCGCCAGGCGCACCAGGTTTTGCAGGAAAATCGACATGCCAATAGCGGAAATTAGCGGGATCAGCCGATTGCCGCCGCGCAATGGCCGGTACGCGACCCTTTCTATGCTGTAACCGTAGGCGCTGGTGACGATCATGCTGATCACAAAAGCACCAATAATCATCAGCGGTAAGTATTCGAGCCCAAATAGGGCGAGTGCAGCAATGGCCATAAAGGCGATGTAGCTGCCGATCATGTACACCTCGCCATGGGCGAAGTTGATCATGCCGATGATGCCGTACACCATGGTGTAACCAATCGCGATCAAGGCATAGGTGCTGCCCACTGTGAGGCCGTTAAGCAACTGCTGGATAAAGTAATAGAGTGACTCTGGCATGGTCACGGCACCTGGGATGACAGGATGAGCAATGCTGGTCAGAACAGACGGGCATCAAAAAAATCAGGCCCGCCGGATTGCTCCGGTGGGCCTGAACCTGGGGTATTACTCGGTCAGTGCGGTTTTGGTCGCGTCAGCGTGCCACTTGTAAACAACGAAGTTGAAATCTTGCAGGTCGCCTTTCTCGTCAAAGCTCAACATGCCGGTAGGGGTGTCGAACTCGTTGCTGCGCAGTGCCTCGGCTACCTTGGCAGTATCGGTATCGCCGGCCAGCTTGATGCCGTCAGCAATGATCTGCACCGCAGCGTAGGCAGGGAACACGAAGGGGCCGGTAGGGTCTTCGTTCTTGGCCTTGAAGGCGGCGACCAGATCGGCGTTGCGCGGATCTTCATCAAACGCCTTGGGCAGCGTAACCAGCAGGCCTTCGGACGCTGCGCCAGCAATTGCAGAGATGTCGCTGTTGCCCACGCCTTCAGGACCCATAAAGCCGACTTTTAGACCCTGTTCGGCGGATTGGCGCAGAATCAGGCCTAGCTCGGGGTGGTAGCCGCCGTAGTAAACGAAGTCGACCCCTTCCTGACGCAGTTTGGCAATCAGCGCGGAGAAGTCCTTGTCACCCGCAGTCACGCCTTCAAACAGCGGTACGTCGATGCCGGCTTCGGTCAGAACGTCACGCACTGCGGTAGCAATACCTTCACCGTACTGCTGCTTGTCATGGATAACAGCGACTTTTTTCGGCTTGATCTGTTCGGCGATGTACTTGCCAGCAGTCGGGCCTTGCAGGCTGTCCAGGCCAATGGTACGGAACACCAGCTCGTAGCCACGGGTGGTGATTTCCGGGCTGGTGGACGCTGCAGTCACCATCAGGATGCCTTCATCTTCATAGATGTCAGAGGCGGGTTGGGTAGAGCTGGAGCACAGGTGACCGACGACGAACTGGATTTGCTGGTTGACGATGCGGTTGGCCACGGCGACCGCCTGCTTGGGGTCGCAAGCGTCGTCAAATACCACGCCTTCGAGCTGGCTGCCATTAACCCCGCCGGCCTTGTTGATCTGCTCGATGGCCATCTTCGCGCCAATGAACTGCATGTCGCCATACTGGGCAACGGGACCGGTTACCGGGCCTGCCAGGGCGATCTTGATCGTGTCTGCTGCCACGGCGAAGCTGCTCGCCCCGGCCAGGGCGGCTACGGCGATAAACTGGGACAGGGCTTTTTTATGGACCATTTTCATATCGTATGCTCGCTTGTTGTTGTCCGAAATCACTTAGGTTCAGGTCGTGTTGGCGTTAACCACACCCATTCCTGGTAACTGTACCGCAGCAGTTTACCAACGGCGATGAGCGCAGGGAATCGAGTCTTGGCAAATAGTCAGTCAATGTCCTCAAATTGCAACATTTTGTCTGAAAGACGACATGCGCCCCACCAGAATAGGCGCATTTGGCCGACAATGCCGCCTATTTCCTGCCAACCGTCTTGCACTTGGTGGTGTGCTGGTTAACATGCGCAGCCATTAAGCCTTATCTGGAGAGCCCCATGTCTGATCAAAGTGACACCTATGCAGCGATTCTGGGTGCTACTGCGCCTATCGAATGGAAGACCCTGGAGCCGCATTTCGCTGCGGGTCAGGTGTTATCCGTGGACTCTGGTCTGGATCTGGTCACCGTGGCTGAGGCATTTACTAAAGACGACGGCGCTACGGTTAAACAGTGGATGGATGCCGGGCAAGTGCAATTAACCCCCGATGCCCAGGCGGCTGACTGGCACGAGCGTGATCCGGACAACCTCTGGGCGGTGGTCATTCGCCCCTGGGTATTGGTGCAGGAGCGGGTAGTTCGGCATTGAGAGTTGGATGCTTGTTAGCCCATCGCGCCGAGGCCGGCGCTCCCACCGGTTTCTGAGCTACACGCCGGGCAGGCTGGGTAATGGGCTGGATTGGATTGGGTTGGGTGATGGGTTAGGTGATGGGCTGGGTAGGATTGGGTTGGATTGGATTGGGTGGGAGCGCCGGCCTCGGCGCGATGGGGGCGTAAGCCCCCCCGGTCCATTACTCACCCCAACCTATCACCCCAACCGCACCCGCCACCAGGCACTCAGCCCATCCACTACCAACACCATCACAATCATCGCCAAAATCACGCTCAACGCCTTGGGCTGCTGGAATAGGCTCAGCGTCACATACAGCATCTGCCCTAAGCCACCAGCGCCCACGAAACCGAGCACGGCGGCCATACGAATATTGTTTTCCCAGCGATACAGGCTATACGCCAGCCACTGCGGGAACACCTGGGGTAATGTCCCATAGAAAAACGCTGCGGTAGCGCTCGCGCCCTGATCACGCAGCGCTTTTGCTGGCTCGGGCGGGGCGTTTTCTAGTGCTTCGGCAAACAGCCGACCGAGCACGCCGGTGGTATGCAGCGCAATCGCCAGGGTGCCGGCAAAGGGGCCGAGGCCGGCGGCCAGTACCATCAGCGCGGCCCACACTAATTCGGGCACCGAGCGCAGTGCGTTCAGCAGCAGCCGCGCCAGGCTTTTGGCAATGGCGCCCAGGCGCCCGGCCGCCAACAGGCTGAGCGCTGCTCCCGCCAGCACCGCCAATAAGGTGCCAATGGCCGAAATTGCCAGGGTTTCCAGGGCGCCCCAACTGATCTGCCTCAGCCAACCAGCAGACATGTCCGGCGGAAAAAATGAGCTGGCGTAGGTGGCCATCTGACTGGGGCTGTCGCCGCGCAGCAGGCCGCCGAGATCCAGCCCCAGATACATGAAAGAGCTCACCAGCGCTGCGCCAATCAGGCTGATCCACAGCAGCGGCTCGTAACGCCGGTTCATGCCAGCCTCCGGCGCAGCAGGCTGCTTAATTGGTCGGCTGCGAGCACCAATACCAGGAAGGTCAGCAAAATACTGACGACCTCGCCGCCGGCAAACATGCGGATCGACAGGTCGATCATCTGCCCCAGCCCGCCAGCACCGACAAAGCCCATGATCACCGAGGCGCGCACGGCGCATTCCCAGCGGTACAGTGTATAGGAGGTCAGCTCTTGTGCTGCGGCCGGCAAAATGCCGTAGAGAAACGCGGCCAGCCGTGAGCTGCCGGCCTGCATCAAGGCCCGCGCTGGGCGCTGGTCGGCTGACTCGTAGATTTCCGCATAGACCTTGCCGAGCATGCCGCTGTAGGTAATGGCAATAGCCAGTACGCCGGCAGTAGGGCCTAGCCCGACGGCCCGGACAAACAGCAGCGCCCAGACGATTTCCGGAATACTGCGCAGCAGGACCAGCAATAACCTGACCGGGTACCGGGCGGCGCTGGCCAGCCGGCTAGGCCGGCCGCGCAGCAGGGCTGACACCGACAGCGCACGGCTGGACAGCAGACTCAGCGGTATCGCCAATACCAGTGCGAGCGCAAGCCCGGCGGTGGCCATCGCCAAGGTTTCCAGCGTTGCCTTGCCCAGCAGCGCAAGAAACTCGGCCGACAAATCTGGTGGCCAGAAGCCCGCCAGAAAACGCCCGAAGGTATCCAGGTTGCGCGGTTCGACCAGGGTTGCGGGGCGAAACTCGGTTAGCACCAGACCGGGCCACAGCAGTACTAGCGCCAGTAGCGTAAAGAGTACGCGGGGCAGGGCTGCAGGGTCGCGTGGGTCGGTGCGCTGCAACGCGTTCACAAGCATCGTGGCGCAGGACGCCCGCTTGGCACAGGCGAGGTGGGTGAATGTAAGGCGGTTGGGCTAGGACGGGTGTCAGCCAGGCCGGCATTCAGGCCGTCATTACTGTACAGCTCATCCAGGTCATCGGCTGTTACCTGCGCCGCGTCGCGGTCGAACAGAATAACGCCGTCGCGCAGGCCAATGATTCGCGGGAAATGCCGCAAAGCCAGATCCACCGCATGCAGGCTGGCAACCAGGGTCTTGCCATGCTCCAGGGCCAGCCGGTTGAGCAGCGCCAGTGTGTGATCGGCCAATAGCGGGTCCATTGCCGATACCGGCTCGTCGGCCAGCAACAGATCAGCGCCCTGATACAAGACTCGAGCAATGCCGACACGCTGCAATTGCCCACCGGACAATTGATCGCAGCGGGCAAAGAGTTTGTCACCCAGATCCAGGGGTTCCAGCGCAGCGCGGGCGCCGGGTATATCCAGCGGATAGCATAATGACAGAAGCGAGCGGGCCAATGACCATTGCCCAAGCCGCCCGGCCAGCACCGCAGTAATCACCCGCTGCCGTGGCGGTAGTGGAGGACTTTGATGGATCAGGCCGATACGCGTGCGCAGACGTCGCAGGGCGCCGCCTGACAGTTGTGCCGGATTATCTTTCAGCAGTTGCACGCTGCCGCTGCTGGCCAAGAGGCCAGTTGCAAGCAGGCGCAATAGCGTGGTTTTGCCGGCACCGGAGGAGCCGATAATCGCCACCCGTTCACCCGGCTGAATTGTCAGGTTGAGCGGGTGCAGGGCGATAAAGCCACCGGGGTGAGTCAGACTCGCCCCGTCGAGTTGGATACCCATGGCGGGTTACAGCAGGCCGGCGGCGCGTGCTGCTTCTTCGATGCCCTGGTAGTTTTCCGGCTTGGTATCAACAAAGCGGCTGGCGCGCTGCAGATCCAGGATCGCCTTGTGCTCGGGGTTCTCCGGATCCAGCTTGAGGAACGCCTGCTTGATGCGCTCGACCAGCTCGGGGTCCATGTCGCCACGTACTGTCCAGTTGTAATCGAAGTAGGTCGGAGTGGTGGTGTATACGCGAACCTTATCGGTATCGACTTTGCCATCTTCAACCAGCTTTTCCCAGACCGAGGCATTCAGCACGCCCGCATCCACACGGCCGGACTCTACCCAGGCGACGGTGGCATCGTGTGCGCCGGAATAGCCTACGCGGCCGAGGTAGTTATCCACGTCCAGACCGTCCTGCTGCATAAAGTAGCGCGGCATCAAATGGCCTGAGGTGGATGACACTGAGCCAAAGGCGAAACTCTTGCCTTTCAGGTCCTTGTGTTCCTTGATCTCGGGGTCGGCAGTAATAAAGGTGCTGGTGAATACCGCATCCTGTTCGCGCTGTACCAGTGGAATCGCGTCGCCAGTGCGCAGGCGCGCCTGAACGAAGGTAAAGCCGCCCAGCCAGGCCAGATCCAGACGCTTGGACCCCAGCGCTTCTACTACGCCGGCATAGTCGGAAACCGGTTGAAAGGTCACTTTCATATCCAGTTCTTTTTCCAGATAGGCGCCCAGCGGCTCGAACTTGCGCAGCAATTCGGTGGGGGCTTCATCGGGAATGGCCGAGACGCGCAGCACGTCTTGTTCGGCTAGGGCAGGGGCGGAAATAAAAGCAGTAGCAACAGACAGGCACAAGCCAGCCATGACGGCCAGCGGACGTTTGATCATCGACATGTGATTCTCCGGTTCAATAGCGGAAGACTCCTGGCCGGGTGTCGAATCCAGCCAGGGCAGGCGCGGATTGTAGCATGCGGAGGAAAAAGCACAGCGGGGTTTGCCTGGGCGCAGTGAGCCCAGCCCGTCTTTAACGTGCCAGGGTCAGGCGAGGTGGGAGACTAACAAGTCAGACGCCGGGGCCGCAGCGCACAATGCTGGCGCGGGCCAGGCGTTGATGGTCTGCCGATTCCAGCCAGCCCGCCGGGCGAATGCCGCGCCGGTCAGCGACAAACCGGTAGGTGTTACCGGCGCTGAAATCATCGTAATCGATACCGAGTATGCAAGTACGGTACTGCGGCTCGCCGAGCATGCCGGCACTGTTGGCCGAGCCGGGCACCTCATAGCGAAAGCGCATTTGCGCATTGTGCGCGCCGGGATGCAGATCAGGGAAGCGTAACCCCCGCACCAACTCGCCATCCAGCCGATAGGCGCTGATACGGTCGCCAGGCCGCTGGGTACTCAGCTCCAGGCGTGCCTGATCGCCAGCCAAGGGCGTTGGCGCCGGCGCGGCGCAGCCGATGGTCATCAAGATGCCAGCAGCAAGGGTGATCCAGCGCATCAGTTAACTCCGGTAAGTCCGTTGGTCTGCAGCACGTGCTGATTATCCAGACCAATAATCAGCGCGCGGGTGAGCTGTTCGCAAATAGGGTTGCCAAACAGGGCCGCGTATCAAGCAGCTGATATCTGCCCCTGAAAGCCCTGCGTTGATGATCATACTCAAGTTGACCCTGATATGGCCTAGGGGTTCTGTGAGAAAAGACTTCGGCATCAGCATTCTCACCGCCAGCTTCAGCAAGGCAAGCACTGATAAAGTGCGATCACTGCAACTGATAGATCTGGTTTGGTGATGCCGTAAAAGGCATTCTATTTGCCACATTTATAAGTATAAGTCGCCTTTCAATCCAGCCCGCGTGCTTTTATGACGCCGTGGTGTAAGGCCCTTCCAGGAGAACACAGCATGCAGAATCTAACAGGCAAGGTAGCGGTTATCACCGGTGGCGGGAGCGGATTGGGGCGCGAGCTGGCGCTGCGCTGTGCTGCGCGCGGCATGAAACTGGTGCTCGGTGATGTAGACGAAGCGGGCATGCAGGAAACGCTGAATCAGGTCAAGGCGCTGGACGCCAGCATCGAGTCCGCGACCATGCGCCTGGACGTGTCCAAGTTGGAGCAGGTGGAAGCCTTTGCCGCGCTGGCCAAAAGCCGTTTCGGCGGCGCGCATCTGCTGTTCAATAACGCCGGCGTCAGCGTCGGTGGTCCGGTCTGGATGAATACCCAGGCGGATTGGGAGTGGGTGGTTGGCGTCAATATGTACGGCGTCGCCTGGGGCCTGAAAGCCTTTACCCCAATGATGATCGAACAGGGCGAAGGCCATATCGTCAACGTCGCCTCGGCCGCTGGCTGGGTCAACGGCCCGAGCATGGCGGTCTATAACGCCACCAAGCATTCGGTCGTCGCCATCTCCGAGACCCTGGCCCTGGATCTGCGCGACGTTGGCGCCAAAGTCGGTGTGACCGTACTCTGCCCGGCTTTCTTCCCCACCGGCATCCACGACTCCGCCCGCAACCGCCCGGCGGATATGGCCGACACGCTCAAGCCCAGTGCGCTCGCTGAAGAACGCGCCGCAGCCCTGAAGGCGGCGATAGAGAAGGGTAGAATCAAAGCTGCGGACGTGGCCGAGATGACGCTCAAAGCTGTTGAGGACAATCAGTTCTACGTCTTCCCGCACCGCAAGATCAAAGAGCTGATCAAGCTGCGCGCCGCCGCTGCAGATGCAGAAACCACGGTCTTTGATTCCATGAACCCGTAAAGCTGGTTTTTACCGGGGGTGTCGAGTTCCATCTTGACACAGCGGTCTTGTTTGAAGGCCGCTGGTCGAGATGGTGTGTGGGTATTCTCAGGGTTTGTGTTTCCTGAACCCATCGCGGCGAGGCCGCCGCTCCCACAGGCCGGTGCTTCCCTCCAGTCCCGCGGCTCAGACCAATCCCCGCTACTCACCCTATCCCGGTAGGAGCGGTCGCCTGAGCGCGATAACAGCCTCTCAGCAATCAACCAACCCCCGAATAAGCACTCCCACTGGCGAGTATTCTCACCACAGCCGGACCCCGCTGCCCAACACGAGCACCAAGCCCTGCTGCCCCACCCATCCCGGTAGGAGCGGTCGCCTGACCGCGATAACAGCCTCTCAGCAATCAACCAACCCCCGAATAAGTACTCCCACTGGCGAGTATTCTCACCACAGCCGGACTCCGCTGCCCAACACCAGCACCAAACCCCGCTGCCCCATCCATCCCGGTAGGAGCGGTCGCCTGACCGCGATAACAGCCTCTCAGCAATCAACCAACCCCCCGAATACACCCAGCCACCATTTCACCCCACCATAGCCATCTTCTGCTCATTACCCATTGCCCCATCGCGCAACACAAACCGCTCCACCACCTGCTTCACATCCTGCCAGGCAGTCTTGTGTTCCAACTCCAGAAAATGCCCGGTATGCCGAATGGTCGCAAACTCCGACTGCGGCGCCATGCGCGAGAACCGCAGCGCATCGTCCGGCGAGGTATAGCGATCCAGCTCACCATTAATAAACAACAGCGGCGTATCGATATTGCCCACGCAGCCCATAAACCGATCGCGGTCCAGGCTGGCTACCTGGCGAATGTGAAAGAGCATCTGCGCATATTCGAACTCTTCCAGCGTACTCACATGGCGGAAGTTGCAGCGCTTGAACAGCGGCGGCAGATGCTCGCCAATGGTGTCATTAATCAGGTTACCGATCGCCTGGCGATCGCACGCCCCCAGCGCAGCACGCGCATTGCTCAGGTAATCCAGCATGGGCGAATTCAAAATCGGCGAGAACGAGCTGATGATGGCTTTGTTGATCCGTGCCGGGCGCTGCGCCAATGCCAGCAACGCCGCAACACTGCCCCAGGAAAACGCCAGCAGATGATCAGCACGAAAATGCTCGATCAGCTCCAGCAGGATCAGCGCTTCGTCCTCCTTGCCAATCAGCGGCAACTGCCGATTGTGCACGCGTGACTGGCCTTGGTAGGGCTGGTCATAGGTCACCACATTAAAGATCGGCGTCAGGTATTTGAGGCTGGCATTGAACGACACGCTGGTCGCCAACGAGCCATTGACCAGAATGATGGTCGCGGCAGTGTGCGGGTTGGGGTAGAAGCAGGTATGCACCTTCAAATCGCGGTGCACGCGTATTAGCGCTTTTTCTGCGTACATGGGGCACCTCTTGGGGAGTGTTTAGGCGCAGCTTCTATGCGCGCCTATGAATTCCCTACAGCTAACGCCACGCAGATGACAAGGGCGTTGCACCCCAGTACCGCCGGTCAATCTTCATAGAGATGTCATACAAACCAGAGCTGCGCTGCGGCTGCCTGGGGGTGTCGAGTTCCACCTCGACACCAAGGTGTAACCGCAGAACCTGCAGGCCGAGATGGAACTCGGCCGTCCCGGCGGTAGTGTTGTCCCCTGGGGGTGTCGAGTTCCACCTCGACACAAAGGTATAACCGCAGAACCCGCAGGCCGAGATGGAACTCGGCCGTCCCGGCGGCAGTGTTGTCCCCTGGGAGTGTCGAGTTCCACCTCGACACAAAGGTATAACCGCAGAACCTGCAGGCCGAGATGGAGCTCGGCCATCCCAGGGGCAAAGCCTTATGGTTTCTTGACGAAGATCATAATCTGATTAGCGCAAATGGCTAACACTGAATAAGTGAGACCCATCCCCATCATAGAGGCTGTCTGTATGACCCTGGAAAAGCACGACCTGATCCACGAAATGCCCGAATCGAAAGAAGCCATTCACCACCTGAAAACCAGTAACAATCATTTTGCAAAACTGTTTGACGAGTACCATGAGGTAGATCACGCAGTGCATCGCTTCGAAACGGGTGTAGAGAACGCCTCCGACGAGCACCTGGAGAGCCTCAAGAAGCAGCGCCTCAGCCTTAAAGATCAGTTGGCTGGCATGATTCGCGACTACGATTCGTCAATACTTAGTGGGTCTTGAGTTCTTCCCCGCGCCGGGTGACTGCGGAGCCCGGCTTCCTTACTCTGCCCCCAGCTTCTTGACCCCAGCTTCTTTCCCGCTGCTACCACCTATCCCGTTGGTAGCGGTTGCCTCACCGCGAAACAGCCACCTCAAAAATCCAAAGCTCCCGAATACGCCCAGCCACCTGAGCATCGCCGCCCTCTGCATGCAAAAGACGAGACCTGACTCCAGCCATGCTACTTCCGGCTTGATCCTTCTCAAGCGTTACGCTGACCCCAGTTTCTCCCCCGCGGCCGTCCCAGTGGCATTGCTGTTCTCTGGGAGTGTCGAGTTCCACCTCGACACAGCAGTGTGTCAGGAGAACCCGCAGGCCGAGATGGAACTCGGCCGTCCCAGCGCCTCAAGTTATTCCCGCCCCTGTCGATACACAACCATCGGCATGGCATCTGGTTGGCGTCAAAACTGCGTCAGGTGCTTGGAAGGGCTTTTTTGTTTCGCTAAGTAGTTGTCAAGCAAACAAATAATTATTTTGAAATTAACCCTAAAGCTCTTGGCCAGTACGCCGATACAGTAACTGAATGCGAACTCACTGGGTGCCTGGGCAAAGCCGGCCCGCGAGTCGCAAGCTCAGGCAAACTAACGCTCTACGAGGTAATACATCATGGCTCTAACAGTCGGCACGAACGTAGCGTCACTCAACGCCCAACGTAACCTGGGTATGTCCACCAGCAATCTGTCCACCTCGCTGGAGCGTCTGGCCACGGGTTCGAAGATCAACAGCGCGAAGGACGATGCTGCAGGCCTGCAGATCTCCAACCGCCTGACCAACCAGATCAACGGTCTGAGTGTAGCGGTCAAGAACGCCAATGATGGTGTCTCCATTGCCCAGACTGCTGAAGGCGCGATGCAGGAATCAACCAACATCATGCAGCGTATGCGTGACCTGGCGCTGCAATCGGCCAACGGTTCCAACAGCGATACCGAGCGTGCCGCTCTGCAGCAGGAATTTTCCTCGCTGTCCGGTGAATTGACCCGTATTTCTGAAACCACTGCTTTCGGTGGCAAGAAATTGCTCGATGGCTCTATGGGTAATACCAGCTTTCAGATCGGCGCTGCAGCTAACGAAACCGTGTCTTTTGGCCTGAGCAGCGTGAGTGCATCGTCTCTTAAAGGTACTTTCAGCTCTGCTACCGCAGCCGGTGGAACGAACCAGCTTTCTGCTGAAGTTGTTGGCAAGCAAGTTCTAACTGCATCAGCGACCGCTAAGGGTGTGGAAGAATTTAATATCGCCACCACTCTGGGTACGGCTGGCGCTGGTAGGCTTGATATAAATGGTACAGAAGTCGAATTGCTAGCTACTGATACCTTGGACAATGTTGTTGCTAAGATCAATGAAGCCGGTATCACCGATATCACCGCTACGAATTCGAGTGGGCAGTTAGTTATAGCAAATGGTGACGGAACTGATGCTGCCACTCTGGGTGGCGATGCAGGCACTCTTGCAGCATTTGGTCTGGGATCTACGACTTCCATCGCGGCCTCTGGCGCTACCACCCCTGGAGGTACGACCTTTGCCGAACAGGGGTTGGTAGCCTCAGCTGGTGCTGGTAATCTGATTATTGGCTCCTCCGCCATAAAAGTTGCTGAGGACGATACTCTTGCTGACGTCGTAACTAAAATCAACGAACAGAGTAGTAACACAGGTGTTCGTGCTTCGACTGAGCTTAATGCAGCAGGTACGGCCGAGGTTCTAGTCCTAAGCTCTAACTCGGCCTTCACTATCGATCCCAGCAGCACTGCCGGGACTCTAGCCGCGTTGGGTTTGGAGGACAGTGATCTTGGTGTTACCGATGGAGCAGTTGAAAGTGATGGTGCTGGCCTCCCTGCCGCAGCCAAAATTTCTATAAACGGTGCTGACATCAGCTTCGCGGCAGGTAGCTCCGTTTCCGATATCGCAGGTGCAATCAACGGTAGTGCAGATATTGAGGGCATAACAGCCAGCGTTACTCAAGATGGCCGTCTGAAGCTTAACTCTGAAGATGGTAAAGAAATCAAATTGGCAGATGCGGCTGGAAGTGCTGGATCGCTGCAGGCTCTTGGTCTGTCATCCGGTACCACTGATGCCAAGCTTACCGAGAATACTTCGATCAACCTGAACGGTACCGAAGTCAAGCTGGCCAAGGGTAGCAATCTGGATTCGATTGTTACCGCCATAAATACTGCCAGCACCGGGGTCAGCGCGAGCAAAACTGATGCTGGCACTCTGGAGCTGTTCTCCGGTAACGAGTCGTTCACTGTAGCTGACGGCGCAGCCGGCACTGGCCTGGCTGCCCTGGGTCTGACTGGTGCTGCTGGCACGCAAAATGGTGTGGTAGTTGAATCATCTGTCAGCAACCTGGACATCACCAGTGCTGAAGGCGCACAGCAGGCCATCTCGGTGCTGGACGGCGCCATGCAGCAGATCGACAGCGAGCGCGCCAAGCTGGGTGCGGTGCAGAACCGCTTTGATTCGACCATCAGTAACCTGCAGAACATCAGCGAAAACGCCTCTGCCGCCCGCGGCCGGATCGTTGACACTGACTACGCAGCTGAATCTGCCAATCTGGCCAAAAACCAGATCATGCAGCAGGCCGGTACTGCGATGTTGGCCCAGGCCAACCAGCTGCCCCAGGCCGTTCTGAGCCTCTTGGGCTAAGATCGAAACGGAGCTAGACTGCGGGGGGAGGGGTTGCGCCTTCCCTCCGCTTTTTCCTTTGTGAGGTAAAGACCATGGAAATGGGCGTTCTCAAACCGTTTGAAATCACTAGCAGTGCGCGCACCGGTGTTGCGGTTGAGGCGGCTAAAGCTGGCACCAGTGCCGGCATGCAGACGGACACCGCAGCAGCTAAAACGCAAAGCGAAAAGGCTGGAACACAAAGCCCTCTCGCACAACAGCCTGTCGAAACTGACCGTGAAACACTTGATGCGGCCGTGTCCGATATGCAGAATTTTGTCCAGTCGGTTCAGCGTGATATCAACTTCAATGTTGATGACAGCAGCGGCCGGGTGGTAATTAATGTAACCGAGGGAGTCAGTGGCGATGTGATTCGCCAGATCCCGTCGGAAGAAGCATTGCGGCTGTCGGAGAACTTGTCCGAAATTCGCAGCTTGCTGTTCAAAGCAGAAGCCTGAGAGCTCTGTTGGCCGGTTTGACTGGCACATAACTTGCCTGCATAACCGGGACATTCTCATCGGTAAGCAGACCGTCAATTAACGGTCACAAGGGCAGGTATTATGGCTATTCAAGGTATAGGCTCAGGTATCGGGTCAGGGATGGATATCAACGGTATCGTCAAGGCCCTGGTTGATGCGGAAAGTGCTCCCAAGACGGCTCAGTTAAATCGCCTGGAAAAGGCCACTACGGCCAAGTTCTCAGGCCTCAGTCAGTTCAAGAATGCGCTGTCTGAATTCCAGACCGTGTTGAAAGAGCTGAACAATCCCTCCTTGTTTGAAAAGCGCAGTGCCTCGTCGGGAAAAGCCGATGTGTTCACTGTGAAAGCCGATGCTAGCGCTGTTTCTGGCAATTACAATGTTCAGGTATTTAACCTCGCTCAAACTAGCAAAGTGGCCTTGCGCGGTGTTGAAAATCCCTCGGCGCAGATTGGTACTGGCACCCTCACCGTCAGCGCCGGCGATAAAACCATTAATGTTGATGTAACCGCTGAGAATAATAGCCTTACCGGTATTCGCGATGCGATTAACGCCTCCGGTAAGTCGGCAGGTATCAGCGCGACTATCGTGAATGATCCTGGTGCCGAAGGCGGGGCTCGTCTGGTTTTGAGTTCTTCCTCCTTTGGTACGGGTAATGATCTCAGTGTCACCTCAGAGTCGACCTCAGGTGATCTGTCGGTGTTGAATTTCACTGCGCCGGAAACGTCCGATTTCGCTGCACAACCGATTGATCCCGATAACCCGCTAGAGCCCCGGGTTATCAGTTACGCCCGCGACGCCAACGTGGCGATCGACGGTATTCCTATCAGCAGTGCTAGCAATGAAATCAGCGAGGCCATTGAAGGGGTCACCATTACCCTGCAAAAGGCTCAGACCGCCGATGAGCTGGAGGGCGCCAGTACCATTAATCTGAATGTGGGCGAAGATAAGGCCGGGGTGACATCAGCGGTCAACAAGTTCGTCGATGCTTATAATAAATTGATCGGCACTGTCGATTCCCTGACCTCAGTCACTAGCGTGGGTGGGGAGAACGGCGAACCATTGGCCGCAGCTTTGGTGGGCGACTCGTCGGTGCGCTCATTTATGGCGTCCATGCGTAGCGAGCTGGGTAGTGCGTCCAGCAGTGGTGGGCCTTTCAGAATTTTGGCTGATCTGGGAGTGACTACCCAGCGTGATGGTACCTTGGCGGTGGATGATGCTCGCCTCAGTACTGCTCTTAACGATAACTTTGACCAGTTAGGCGGTTTTTTGACAGGAGCAGACGGGCTGATGGGTCGGTTAGAGGGCAAGGTCAAGCCGTATGCGGAAACCGGCGGTATTCTTGAGAGTCGTACTTCTGCGCTACAGAATACGTTGAACGGCCCAGGTGGTGTTGATGAGCAGCGAGAACAATTGAATCGTCGGCTCGAACAACTGGAGGCTCGTTTGTTCTCCCAGTTTAACGCGATGGATTCGCTGGTGGGGCAGTTAACGAGTACCAGCAACTTCCTGACTAGTGCTCTGGACAGCCTCCCGGGCTCGGTCAGACAGGATAAAAACTAAATGAAAAGCCCTATCGATACGTATAAGCAGGTCAACATTTCCCAGGAAGTGTCCCAATACCGCGCTGTGCAGTTGCTGCTGGATGGCGCCATAGAGCGCCTGAAGCTGGCCAGGCATGCGCAGGCTACTGGTAACCCCGAGCGGCGTGGCCTGGCCGTCAGCAGCACCATCAGTATTATTGGTGCATTACAGGCGGCGTTGGATAAAGATTTGGGCGGCGAGATTGCCGAAAATCTGGACGCGCTTTATGACTATATGACCCGTAAGCTGGCCGGTGTGGCCTTGGATGATACGCCGCGTTCGCTGGATGAAGTGCTGGCGTTGCTGCAGGAAATAAAGGAAGGTTGGGACGGTATAGAACCAACCTGAAACACCGCCCGACCATAAAAGGGTATTACCCAAGGCCCGCTTGATTAAACTCAGCGGGCCTTGTTGCATCAGCATCCCGGCAAATAAAGATTAAAGTTTTTCGCGTGAGGCCGATACATTGAACATGTATTATCAACCTCAGGACCTGCCCATGAACGCCTATGCTGCGATGAAGCAATACCAGACCGTTAACGTCAACGCTCAGGTCAGTGAAGCGGACCCGCATCGCTTGATTCAAATGCTGATGGAAGGCGGTTTGCAGCGTTTAGCCCAAGCCAAGGGTGCCATGCAGTTCAATAATATTCCGCTCAAGGGCGAGTTGATTGGTAAGTGCGTGGCTATCATTGGCGGATTGCGTGACGGGTTGGATTTGGACAAGGGTGGTGAAGTAGCCGCCAACCTGGATAGCCTCTACGCCTTTATGATCCAGCGTCTGAGCATAGCCAACCTGAAAAACGATGCGGCTATTCTGGATGAGGTCGCCGCTTTGCTGCGCGACGTCAAGGAAGGCTGGGATGGCATTCGCCAATACTGAGGACAGACCATGACCGTTGCAGTCAAGCAGTTGGAAGACACCCACCAGGCACTGGTAGAAGCAGTACATGCCGGTGACTGGCAGCAGGTCAGTCAGCTCGATCATGTGTGCCGTGAGTTGGTCGCCCAGGCGATGGCGGAAGACGGCCGTGAAGACCAGGCGCTGGCCGATGCGCTGGATAACCTGCTGAGCACCTATCGCGAAGTGGTCGCTTTGTGTCAGGCAGTGCAGGGTAAGCTCGCTGAAGAGCTGCAGGAGCTGCAACGCAGCAAGCAGGGCGCCAAGGTCTACCAGATGTTCAGCTGAGCGCTGAGCGTTATCACAAGAGCTGCCGGTGGCTGTGCTGGGTTACGGGTAGCTGCTGATTCCGTCTGAATAAAAAATGCCGTTTAACTGCGCCAACTATTTGACTATGATGTCGAATCTGACTAACGTTGGCGCCTAGATTATTCAAGTGGCAAAGCGCTATCAGCGTTAATTGCCCGGATTGCGTGTTTACAGGACGCCCGTCATTCTTATGCTGCCCAACAGCCATATCCTCCTAATTGATGATGCACCGTCTAGCCGCCATGATTTGAGCGTGATTCTGTCGTTTCTGGGCGAGGATGCGGTTATTACTACCTCTGCCGCCTGGCAGCAAGACGTGGAGGCGCAAGCCGCTTCCTCTGGCAGCTTCAAATGCGTGATTCTGGGCCATTGTGAGTGTGCGCATGGCATGCAGGGCTTACTCGCGCAATTGGACAAGTGGGATGAAAATCTCCCGGCCATTCTGCTCGATGCAGAACAGGCCAGCCGTTGGCCGGAGCACCTGCGCCAACGTCTGCTGGCCGTGCTGCCGCCACCGCTGAGCTATAACCAGCTGCTTGATTCCCTGCACCGCGCCCAGGTCTACCGCGAGGTCTACGATGACCGCGACCGTCAGCGTCAGCGCGAGCCCAATCTGTTCCGTAGTCTGGTTGGCACCAGCCGCAGTATTTTTTCCGTTCGGCAGATGATGCAACAGGTAGCCGATACCGAAGCCACAGTATTGATTCTTGGCGAATCGGGTACCGGCAAGGAAGTGGTGGCGCGTAACCTGCATTATCACTCCAAGCGTAAGGACCAGCCCTTTGTTCCGGTCAATTGCGGTGCTATTCCGGCGGAATTGCTCGAGAGTGAACTGTTCGGCCACGAGAAGGGCGCCTTTACCGGGGCCATCACCAGCCGCGCCGGGCGCTTTGAATTGGCCCAGGGCGGCACCTTGTTTCTCGATGAAATTGGCGATATGCCGCTGCCGATGCAGGTCAAGTTGTTGCGTGTGTTGCAGGAGCGCACTTTTGAGCGGGTCGGCAGCAACAAGGTTCAGACTGCGGACGTACGGGTGATTGCCGCGACGCACAAGAATCTTGAGCAGATGATTGAGCAGGGCGGTTTCCGTGAGGATCTGTATTACCGTTTGCATGTGTTCCCGATCGAGATGCCGGCCATGCGTGAACGGATCGAAGATCTGCCGCTGCTGCTCAACGAGCTGATTACTCGCCTGGAAAAGGAAAAGCGCGGCTCTATTCGCTTCAGCACCTCGGCGATCATGTCGCTGTGCCAACATGACTGGCCGGGTAACGTGCGCGAGTTGGCTAATCTGGTCGAGCGTATGGCGATCATGCATCCACATGGGGTGATCGGCGTGGGCGAGCTGCCACGCAAGTTCCGCTATGTTGAGGATGACCAGGAAGATCTGCGTAATGCCAACAATAGGGAAGACGAGCGGGACGAAGCCTTTACCGGCCTGGTTGGGCTGAATAGCCCGGCGTTCCTGCCGCCCGATGGCCTGGACCTGAAGGAATACCTGGGCGGCCTGGAGCAAACGCTGATTCAGCAGGCGCTGGATGAATGTAACAGCGTGGTCGCGCGGGCCGCCGAACGCCTGCGCATACGCCGTACTACCCTGGTTGAGAAGATGCGCAAGTACGGCATCAACCGCGGCATGGAGCTGTCAGAAGACTGACGCTGTTTTATTTTTTAGCGCGCAAGCTATTGTTTATATTGAGTTGTTTGTTGATGGCACGCGCCTTGCTTTATCGCCCCTGAAGCTTTCTTTTTGTATTCAGGGGATTCCCGATGGTACTCACTGCCCAACACCTGCTCACCTCTCACACAGATCAAACCGGGCTGCACTCCGCGGACGCTGCACCCCGGGATGAGGCGCAGCTGACAGCGGCCTATGAGTTGTTCCGGCAGATGTCTGGCCAGTTGTCAGGCTCCTACGCACTGCTCCAGGATCAGGTCAGCAGCCTCCAAGCCCAGTTGGATCAGGTGCATGCCCAGCGCCATCGTGAGTTGGCGGAAAAAGCCTGCCTGGCCTCGCGCCTGCAAAATCTGCTCGACCTGCTGCCCGGTGGCGTGGTGGTGCTGGATGGTAATGGCGTGGTGCGCGAGTCCAATCCCGCGGCCCGTGACCTGCTCGGCGAGCCGCTGGAAGGTCAGCTATGGCGCGACCTGATCCGCGAACGCTTTGCCCCACGCGAAGATGATTACCACGAAGTCTCCCTGCGCAGTGGCCGCCGGGTGTCGCTGGCGACCCGCTCGCTGCTCGGTGAGCCGGGCCAGATCATCCTGATCAACGATCAGACCGAAACCCGCCAGTTGCAGAGCCAATTGGCGCGCCACGAGCGTCTTTCGGCGCTGGGCCGCATGGTTGCGTCATTGGCCCACCAAATCCGCACGCCGCTATCCACCGCGATGCTCTATGCCAGCCACTTGCACGATCCGCATCTGCCAGCGGAACAGCGCCAGCGTTTCGGTGAGCGCTTGAGTAGCCGGCTGAAAGCCATGGAGCATCAGGTGCGCGACATGTTGCTGTTTGCCAAGGGCGACTTGCCGCTGGAAGACCATATCAGTCTGGCGCAGTTTTTTGACGCACTGCAGGCCGAGGCCGAGCCTTTGCTTGAGCTAGCCAGCGCGGCGTGCCGCTGGGACAACCGCTGCGCGGACGATCTGATGCTGACTTGTAACCGCGACACCCTGGTGGGGGCGGTGACCAACCTGATTGATAACGCGATCCAGGCCGGCGGCTCCGCGGCCAGGCTAAAGGTCTGTGCCCGCTTGATCGAAGGCCAGCTCAGTCTCAGTGTGGTGGATGTCGGTTGTGGCATGCAGCCTGAGCAGCGCGCGCAGATTGGCGAGCCCTTTTATACCACCCGCGCCCAGGGCACGGGGTTGGGTGTGTCGGTGGTCAAATCAGTGGCGCGTGCCCATGGTGGCGCGTTCTTTTTACGCAGCAAGGCCGGCTGGGGCACCAGCGCCGAGCTGCTGCTGCCGGTACGCCATAGCGCTGCACCGGTGAGCGCAGCCACAGCGCAGGAGCAGTCGCTATGAGCCAGCTACGCCCCCGCATTCTGTTAGTGGAAGATGACCGCGCGCTGCGTGAAGCCCTGTGCGAGACCCTGAGCCTGGGCGGCTATGACGCCCTTGAGGCCGGCGATGGCGATGCGGCATTGGCGCTATTGCAGCGTGAATCGGTGTGCATGGTGGTCAGCGATGTCAACATGCCGGGCATGGACGGTCATCGTCTGTTGCGTAATCTGCGTCAGCAGCATCCGCACTTGCCGGTGTTGCTGATGACTGCCTATGGCACCGTTCAGCAGGCAGTGGAAGCGATGCGCGATGGCGCGGTGGATTATCTGGTCAAGCCGTTCGAGCCGCGAGCGTTGCTGGAGTTGGTTGCCCAGCACGCACAGGGTCGTCTGCGGGCTGGCAAACTGGATGGGCCTGTTGCCGTGGAGCCCTCCAGTCAACAACTGTTGCACCTGGCCTCACGCGTAGCGGCCAGTGACTCCACCGTGCTGATCTCCGGTGAGTCGGGGACCGGCAAGGAAGTGCTAGCGCGCTTTATTCACCAGCATTCGACCCGCGCCGAGCAGCCGTTTATCGCGATCAACTGCGCGGCGATTCCGGACAATATGCTCGAGGCGACCCTGTTCGGTCACGAGAAGGGCTCTTTTACCGGCGCGGTCGCCTCGCAGCCCGGCAAGTTCGAGCAGGCTAACGGTGGTACTTTGCTGCTGGACGAGATTTCCGAAATGCCATTGGGCTTGCAGGCCAAGTTGCTGCGGGTATTGCAGGAACGCGAGGTGGAGCGGGTTGGCGGGCGCAAGCTGATCCAGCTGGATATTCGCGTGATTGCGACTACCAACCGCGACTTGCCGGCGGAGGTGGCGGCTGGCCGCTTCCGCGAAGATTTGTATTACCGTCTGGGGGTTTTTCCGCTGCAGTGGCAACCGCTGCGTAATCGCCCCGGCGATATTTTGCCGATCGCCCAGCGATTGCTCGACAAACACACCCGGAAAATGAACCAGCCGCCGGTGCGCTTTGCCAGCGATGCCTGTCAGGTGCTGCAACAGCATAGTTGGCCGGGGAACGTCCGAGAGCTAGACAATGCCGTGCAACGGGCGTTGATTCTGCATGCGGGTGGGGTAATTCATGCTCAGGATCTGTGTCTGGCGGTATTGCCGGGCAGCCCATTGAGTGTGCCGATGGCAAATGGACCGCTGTGGGATGCGGGTGGGGCTGCGCTGCCCGCGGATTTTGATGTGCCTGCGGTGGCGGGCGTCGATAATCTGACGCAGGGGCGGTTTGGCCCTTCGTCTTGTGTTTCTGATGAAGCCGCCACTGACTTGGGGACGGGAGTTAGGCAGCGCGAATATCAATTGATTATTGATGTGCTGCGCGCTGAGCGCGGCAAACGCAAGGAAGCGGCTGACAAACTGGGTATCAGCCCGCGTACGCTGCGTTACAAGCTGGCGCAGATGCGTGATGCGGGGCTGGATGTAGAGGCGAGTTTGTACGCGGGGTGAGGTCAAGGGCATCGCGGCGAGGCCGCCGCTCCCACTGGGTTCGGCGGTTTAGGCTGGATGGGCGGCTGGGTTTGTGGATTGGTGTCTGGCTTTGGGTTTGATGTGGGTTTGATTTTGATTCTGGTGGGAGCACCGACCTCGGTGCGACGGGTTGGCGGGACGCGGGTCCATCAGAAAAGCATCGCGGCGGGGCCGCCGCTCCCACCGGATTCGGCGGTTGTAGGCTGGATGGGCGGCTGGGTTTGTGGGTTGGTGTCTGGCTTTGGGTTTGATGTGGGTTTGGTTTTGATTCTGGTGGGAGCACCGGCCTCGGTGCGATGGGTTGGCGGGACGCGGGTCCATCAGAAAAGCATCGCGGCGGGGCCGCCGCTCCCACCGGATTCGGCGGTTGTATGCTGGATGGGCGGCCGGGTTTGTGGATTGGTGTCTGGCTTTGGGTTTGATGTGGGTTTGGTTTTGATTCTGGTGGGAGCACCGGCCTCGGTGCGATGGGTTGGCGGGGAGCTGGTTTGGCAGAAGGGCATCGCGGCGGGGCCGCCGCTCCCACCGGATTCGGCGGTTGTATGCTGGATGGGCGGCCGGGTTTGTGGGTTGGTGTCTGGCTTTGGGTTTGATGTGGGTTTGATTTTGATTCTGGTGGGAGCACCGGCCTCGGTGCGATGGGTTGGCGGGACGCGGGTCCATCAGAAAAGCATCGCGGCGAGGCCGCCGCTCCCACCGGGTTCGGCGGTTTAGGCTGGATGGGCGGCTGGGTTTGTGGATTGGTGTCTGGCTTTGGGTTTGATGTGGGTTTGGTTTTGATTCTGGTGGGAGCACCGGCCTCGGTGCGATGGGTTGGGCGGGACGCTGGTCCATCAGAAAAGCATCGCGGCGAGGCCGGTGCTCCTCGGGAGGCGTGAGCGCTCCCGCAGGGTGGTAAAATCCTCGGCGTTTCTCTTCTAGTCATTAGTCGATGTTGGCATCATTCCTGCTTTACTAACTCCAACGCAATCCACGCCGTCAAAAAACTCGCGGCCCGGAGATAGTCATGACTCAAGGTGTTGAATTCAATCGTCTGATGTTGCAGATGCGCTCGATGCAGATGGAGGCCATGGGCCGCCCTCAGCCGCCAGTGCAACTGGAGCAGAACGTCAATGGACCGGCCTTTGAAAACGTCCTCAAGCAGGCGGTCGATAAGGTCAGTGAAATGCAGAGCACCACCAGCGACCTGCAGAGTGCTTACGAGCGTGGGGTACCCGGTGTCGATTTGACTGAAGTGATGATTGCGGCACAAAAATCCAGTGTGGCCTTCCAGGCTGTGACCCAAGTACGCAATAAGATGGTCAATGCGTACGAGTCCATCATGAACATGCCCATCTGAGCATAATAATAGTTGCCTTGCCGTGATTGACCGAGGGTAGAACATGGATAACGCCAATACCGCCAACACACCTGCGACCCGGCCTGGGCCGGCGCTGGGCAGTGAGCGCAAGCCTTTTATGGGCTTGGCCGCGCTCGACAATCTGTCGCAGTTGCCCATGCTGCGACAGTTTGCGCTGTTGATTGGCCTGGCGGCGAGCGTCGCGATTGGCTTTGCTGTAGTGCTCTGGTCACAGGAGCCGGATTACCAGACGCTGTACAACAATATGGAAAATTACGATTCGGCCCAGGTGGTGGATGTCCTCACGCAGGCGCGCATCAAGTACCGTGTTGAACCCAACAGTGGCGCCCTATTGGTGGCGACCGACGATCTTTCCGCTGCCCGTATGCGCTTGGCTGCAGCTGGAGTCAGCGCCCGCGACAATAATCTGGGTTACGAGATTCTCGACCGCGAGCAGGGCTTGGGCACTAGCCAGTTTATGGAAACCACCCGCTATCGCCGCGGCCTGGAAGGTGAGATGGCACGTACCATCTCCAGCCTGTACAACATCAAGTCCGCCCGGGTGCACATCGCCATGCCCCGTTCCACGGTGTTTGTCCGTGAGGATCGCAAGCCCAGCGCCTCGGTGCTGCTGGAAATGTATGCCGGGCGCAATCTCGAGCCAGCGCAGGTAATGGCTATCGTCAATTTGGTGGCGACCAGTATTCCCGAGCTGAGCAAGGATCAGGTCACGGTTGTCGACCAGAATGGCAATCTGCTGTCCGATCAGGACGAATTGAGCGAGCTGACTGTTGCCGGCCGCCAGTTTGATTACACCAGGCGTATGGAAGACACCTTTACCCGCCGCGTACACAATATTCTGCAACCCATTGTCGGTGCCGGCCGCTACAAGGCGGAAGTGTCGGCGGATGTTGATTTCAGTGCGGTGGAATCGACCGCAGAAATGTACAGTCCCGAGTCGGCGTTGCGCAGCGAGCAGGTCATGTCTGAACAGCGCACGGCCGGTCTGGGCCCGCAGGGTATTCCTGGTGCGCTGAGCAATCAGCCTCCTGGCGCGGTAACGGTGCCGGAAGTAGCCGTGGATCCAGTGACCGGTGAGCCGGTGCTGCCGGCAGTGCCGCGCGATTCCCGTGAACAGGCGACGCGCAATTACGAGCTGGATCGGCAGATCAGTTATACCCGCCAGCAGCAGGGCCGTTTGCGTCGGCTGTCGGTCGCTGTGGTGGTCGATGATCCGGTGACCGTCAATGCCGAAACCGGCGAAAGCGTACGCACGCCCCTGAGTGAGGCGGATATCGCCCAACTGACCCGCCTGGTGCAGGATGCGGTGGGTTTTGATGCCAGCCGCGGGGATAGCGTCAGCGTGATCAACAGCCCCTTTGTGGCTGCTGCCGAGCTGGAGCCTTTGCCGGCCATACCCTTCTGGTCCGAGGCCTGGTTCTGGGATCTGGCCAAGCAGGTTCTGGGAATACTCTTTATACTGGTGCTGGTATTTGGTGTGCTGCGCCCGGTATTAAAAAACCTGACCAGCCAGCCGCAAAACCGTGGTTTGGCCGGCTACCCGGCCGAGCTGGGCGGCATGGACGACGATCTGCGTGATGATCGGGTCAGTCTTTCCGGCCCGGCAGGTAGTGCAGCGGTGTTGTTGCCGCCACCGGGTGCCGGTTATGAGCAGCAACTGAATGCCATCAAGGGCTTGCTCGCCGAAGATACCGGCCGGGTAGCCCAGGTCGTCAAAGAGTGGATTAACGCCGATGAGTGAAGAAGCTGCCAAGCGCCCGGCCAAGATGTCCAAGCTGGACAAGGCTGCGATATTTCTGCTGAGCCTCGGCGAGTCTGATGCCGCTGCGATTCTCAAGCATATGGGCCCCAAGGAAGTACAGCGGGTAGGCAGCGCTATGGCTGGCTTGCGCACGGTTCACCGTGAGCAGGTGCAGCAGGTCATGGGTGATTTCATCGATACCGTGGGTGATCAAACCGGTTTGGGTGTCGGCGCAGATGGCTACATTCGCACGATGCTGACTCAGGCGCTGGGCGAAGACAAAGCCAACAGTCTGGTAGATCGTATTCTGCTCGGGGGCAGTACCTCAGGACTCGATAGCCTGAAGTGGATGGAGCCGCGCGCGGTCGCGGACGTGATTCGCTTTGAACATCCGCAGATCCAGGCCATTGTGGTGGCCTACCTGGACCCCGACATGGCGGCCGAGGTGATCGGTTTCTTTGACCACAAGGTGCGCCTCGATGTCTTGCTGCGGGTGGCTGCGCTGAATACCGTGCAGCCTTCGGCGTTGAAAGAACTGAACGAAATTCTCGAGAAACAGTTTGCCGGCAACTCCAATACTACCCGAGCGAACATGGGCGGGATCAAGCGCACGGCCGACATCATGAACTACCTGGAGTCGGGCACCGAGTCGCAGCTGATTGAAGCGATTCGCGAGATGGATGAAGACTTGTCCGGCAAGATCGAGGACCTGATGTTCGTCTTCGATAATCTGGCTGAGGTGGATGATCGGGGTATTCAGGCGCTGCTGCGCGAGATTTCCTCCGAGGTGTTGATCATCGCGCTGAAAGGCGCGGATGAAGCGATCAAGGACAAAATCCTCAAGAATATGTCCAAGCGTGCCTCCGAACTACTGCAGGATGATCTGGAGGCCAAGGGCCCGGTGCGGATCAGTGAAGTCGAGGCGGCGCAGAAAGAAATTCTGACCATTGCCCGGCGCATGGCCGACGCAGGCGAAATTGTCCTGGGCGGCAAGGGCGGCGAGGAAATGATCTAGTGGAGTCAGCGCAATGAAGCGTCCAGCGCCCGCTGCGCGGACCAAGGACAGCGAGCTGCTGCGCGGAGGCGAGCTGGCTGGCTTTGCACTCTGGGATATGCCCAGCTTCGATGCCGCAGAGCATCAGGTGCCGGTGGAGCGCGAGGAAGAGGCACAGGCGCAGGCTGAAGACGCCGAGCTGGCTGCCGAGGAGGCGAAGGAGGAACCGGGCCCGAAACCCTATACGGTTGAGGAACTCGAGCAGGTTCGCGAAGAGGCTTACAACGAAGGCTTTGCTACAGGCGAAAAAGATGGCTTTCATTCCGGCCAGCTCAAGGGCCAGCAGGAGGCCCGGGTCAAGCTTGATGCGCGCATGGATGAGCTGGAAAAGGTCATGATTCAGTTGCTCGAGCCCATGCGTGAGCAGGACGATCAGATTGAAGACATGCTGCTGAAGTTAGTTGAAACCATGGTCCGTGAGGTTATTCAGCGCGAGCTGAAGACCGATTCAAGCCAGATCACCGCAGTATTGCGCGGCGCTCTGAAGGCGCTGCCGATGGGCGCCGAGAATATCCGTATTTATCTCAATCCCGCTGATTTCGATGCCGCCAAGGCTTTGCGCGAGCGTCATGAGGAAAAATGGCGGCTGCTGGAAGACGATCAACTGTTGCCTGGCGGCTGCCGGATTGAAACCGAGCACAGCCAGCTCGACGCCACCCTGGAAACTCGCCTGCAACAGATCACCACGCAATTATTCGAGCAGCAGCGCGAGCAGCGAGTGCGCCCGCCAGAGCCCGATATTAGCCTGCCTGAAATCGGCGTGGAGCCCGCAGCCGACCTAGGGAGCGCGGATGAGCCGGTTTGAGCGCATCAGTTTTGCCAGGCGCCTGGCCCGTTACCCCGATGCATTGAAGTTGCCGCAGGAGCCGGTGGTGGAAGGGCGCCTGATTCGTATGGTTGGGTTGACGCTGGAAGCCGAAGGCTGCAAGGCGCCTGTCGGCAGCCGTTGTATGGTGATCAGTGAAACCCCGCAGGGCGGCCGTACCCAGATCGAGGCGGAGGTGATGGGTTTTTCCGGAAGCAAGATTTATCTGCTGCCGGTCGACAGTTTGCAGGGGGTTCAGCCCGGTGCCCGAGTGGTACCGTCCAAGGGCGGCGGCAAGCTGCCAATGGGCTACGCCATGCTCGGCCGGGTGGTGGATGGTATTGGTCGGCCGCTCGACGGCAAGGGCGATTTCAAAGCCGACGACTGGGTCGATCTGAATGGCCCAACGATCAACCCGCTCAAGCGTCATCCGATTGACGAGCCGCTGGATGTTGGCATCCGTTCGATCAATAGCCTGCTCACTGTTGGCCGTGGCCAGCGGCTCGGGCTATTTGCCGGCAGTGGTGTTGGCAAGAGTGTGTTGTTGGGCATGATGACGCGCTTTACCGATGCTGATATCACCATTGTCGGGTTGGTGGGTGAACGCGGCCGCGAGGTGAAGGAGTTCATCGAGCAGATTCTCGGCGAGAAGGGTATGGCCCGTTCGGTCGTGGTTGCCTCCCCGGCAGACGATGCGCCACTGATGCGCTTGCGCGCGGCGATGTATTGCACGCGTATTGCAGAGTACTTCCGCGACCAGGGCAAGAACGTGTTGTTGCTGATGGATTCGCTGACGCGCTTTGCCCAGGCGCAGCGGGAAATCGCCCTGGCGATCGGCGAACCACCCGCGACCAAGGGATATCCGCCGTCCGTGTTCGCCAAGTTGCCGCAACTGGTGGAGCGCGCCGGTAATGCCGAGCAGGGCGGTGGGTCAATCACCGCGTTCTATACGGTGTTGTCCGAGGGCGACGATCAACAGGACCCGATTGCCGACGCCTCACGGGCGATTCTCGACGGTCACGTGGTCCTGTCGCGGCGGCTGGCCGAAGAGGGGCATTACCCGGCGATTGATATCGAAGCCTCGATCAGCCGCGCCATGCCGCAGATTGTCAGCGAGGAGTACCTGCAAAAAGCACAGCAGTTCAAGCAACTCTACGCGCGCTACCAGCAGAGCCGCGACCTGATTAGTGTTGGCGCCTACTCCGCCGGGTCTGACCCGCTGACCGACAAAGCCATGGAGAAAATGCCGGAAATGCAGGCGTTTCTGCGCCAGGGGCTGCAGGTCAAAGTCAATCTGGCTGACAGCCAGACCTCGCTGGAGCAGTTGATCAGCCATGAGTGAGAGCCGCATTCGGCGTCTGACACCCGTGCTGGATATCGCTCTGGATGAAGAACGCAAGGCCGCAGGCATACTTGGCGATTGTCAGCGTCAGTTGGATGACGCCGAGGCGCGGCTGCGTGACCTGGAATTATATTGCAAGGAATATCAGAACGGCTGGACCCAGCGCGGCCAGCAGGGCGTCGGCCGCGACTGGCTGCTCAACTATCAGCGCTTTCTGGGGCAGATGCAGACCGCCATCGACCAACAACATCAGACCGTACTCTGGCACCGGCAAAGCCTCGGCAAGGCCCGTGAGGTCTGGCGTCAGCGTTATCAACGGCTGGAAGCGATGCGCAAATTGATTGAGCGCTATCAGCAGGAAGCGCGGATGCGGGCAGACAAGCAGGAGCAGAAATTGCTCGATGAATTGTCCCAACGGGCTTTCGACCGCAATAGAAATAATTCCTGACAGGGTCCATACCCTGTGCTAAAGCTTATAAAGGTAGAAAAGTTTGATTGAAGCTTTCTGCCTCCCCGCACCCCCTTCAATCCTACAATGTCCAACAAGGATTCCAGTATGCCGATCAAGGCGACTTTATCAGCAGACGCTCAGGAACTGACAATCAGAGTGGTAGGGCGTTTCGACTTCAGTGCTCACCAGGAATTTCGTGAAGCCTATGAGCGTGGTGGTTTGACCCCGGAGCGTTACATTGTAGATTTGCATGATGCCGACTATATCGATAGTTCTGCGCTGGGCATGCTCTTGCTGTTGCGCGATCACGCTGGCGGCGACACGGCCGATATCAGCATCGTGCGCTGCAATGCCGATGTGCGTAAGGTGTTGAATATCTCCAACTTTGAACGTAAGCATCCGGTCAGTACCG
>NZ_AROI01000017.1 GCF_000410875.1 Halopseudomonas pelagia CL-AP6 | reverse complement strand
TCCGGGTGGGAGCGGCGGCCTCGCCGCGATGGGGTTGTTTGGAATGGGTTGCTGGCGGCCTCTTGCCATGATGCAGAGGAGCTGCAGATGGCGGCGGAGATTGGCGCAGATTTTGTCACCCTCTCTCCGGTGTTACCTACCCAGAGCCACCCAGGAGCGCCGCATCTCGGCTGGAGCCGTGCCGCCGAGCTGATTGAGTTGGCCAATATGCCGGTTTATCTGCTGGGCGGTTTAAACGCGAATGATCTGGATCAAGCTCAGGCTATCGGCGCCCAAGGCGTTGCTGGTATTTCTGGCTTATGGCCAGGAAACGCTTCCAGCTAACGCGCAGATCAGCGTTCCGACTTCAATCCAGCGACACCACCCGCAGCTCTTTGGGCATGCTGAAAACAATATTCTCCGCCTGCCCGGCCAACTCTTCTTCACCCTTGGCGCCCAGCCCATGTAAATGCTGAATAACCTGACGCACCAGAATATCGGGTGCCGAGGCGCCGGCGGTAATACCGATATGCTTGACGCCCTCCAGCCACTCCGGCCGGATCTCGTCGGCACCATCGATCAGGTAGGCCGGAGTGCCCATGCGTTCGGAGAGTTCGCGCAGGCGGTTGGAGTTGGAACTGTTCGGGCTACCTACCACCAACACCAGGTCACAGGCACTGGCCAACTGCTTGACGGCGTCCTGGCGGTTCTGCGTGGCGTAGCAGATGTCATCCTTGCGTGGTCCGTCAATCGCCGGGAAGCGCGCTCTGAGGGCGTCTATGACGCGGGCGGTATCGTCCATCGACAGTGTGGTCTGGGTTACAAAGGCCAAGCGCTCGGGATTCTGGACTTTCAGTTTGGCTACGTCACTTTCATCTTCGACCAGATAGATGGCGCCGCCGTTGCGGGCGTCGTACTGGCCCATGGTGCCTTCCACCTCAGGATGACCGGCGTGACCGATCAGCACACACTCAAGGCCATCACGGCTGTAGCGCGCGACTTCCATATGCACTTTGGTCACCAGCGGGCAAGTGGCGTCGAAGATTTTCAGGCCACGGTCTTCGGCCTCTTTGCGCACCGCCTGGGAAACGCCGTGGGCGCTGAAAATGACGATCACATCGTCCGGCACCTGCTCGATCTCCTCAACAAAGATGGCCCCGCGGTTGCGCAGGTCTTCGACCACGAACTTGTTGTGTACTACTTCGTGGCGCACATAAATGGGCGGGCCGAAGACTTCCAGGGCGCGGTTGACGATCTCGATGGCGCGGTCAACACCGGCACAAAAGCCGCGGGGGTTGGCCAGTTTGATCTGCATGGGAGCCTCGGTTGGGTGGTGAGGGGATCTAAAAACCATTATTCATGATCTCGCGGGGTAAATCGACTGAAGGTCAAAATGGATTCCCGCGTACGCGGGAATGACGGCGCTGCGGGAGTGGCGGTAGGGGCACGTAAACGGGACTGGCCGACGGCCCGCTTGGATTCCCGCCTGCGCGGGAATGACTGGGGTAGCGGGAATGACCGAGGGGCAGCGGGGATGACTGGGGTGGCAGGAATGACTGGGGTAGCAGGAATCCAGATGATCTCAAAGACCAGCTCCCACGCATAGCCGTTTTCAGAGCAATTTAACTTCGATGATTTCGACATCAAAGGTAATCACTTTGCCCGCCAGCGGGTGGTTGAAGTCTACATCCACGGTGGTGTCGTGGATGGTTTTGACCACGCCGGGCAACTCGCCGCCAGCGGCGTCGCGGAAGATCACCAGCAGACCAGGTTCCAACTCCATTTCGTTGAATTGATCCCGGGCCACGCTCTGCATGTTCTGCGGGTTGCCGGGGCCGAAACCGCGTTCTGGCTCGATATTGAAGCTGCGCTGGTCACCCGCTTTGAGGCCGAACAGGCTTTGCTCGAAACCTGGCAACAGGCTGCCGTCGCCTACCTTGAAGGTGGCGGGGGATTTGTCGGTGGTGGTGTCTATCACGTCGCCATTGGGCAGTTTCAGGGTGAAATGCAGGGTCACTTCCGTGTCATGGTTGATGCGGGTGTCGGTCATGAGCTTGCCTCTTAATTAAAAAATCGTGTCAGTGCGGTGGTTTGGTTGGGGCTGGGGAGCTCCCTATAGCAGTGTGTATTGCCTAAACCCATCGCGGCGAGGCCGCCGCTCCTACCAGGCCGCCGCTCCTACGGGGGCAGCAGCTCTTACAGCAGTGGTCCCTTATAGGGGTTGCTCCCTATTTGGGTGGTGTGTTGCCCAAAACCCTATCGCGGCGAGGCCGCCGCTCCCACAAGAGCAGCCGCTCCCACCTGGCCCGCCGCGCCTACCTGGTCCGCAGCGGCGCAGGCCTGGTGGGAGCGGCGGCCTCGCCGCCATGGGGTTAGCCGGCCTTGGGCTCAACACCCGCCTTATTCTTGCCACCAAAAAACATATCCAGAATCAGCAAGGCAGCACCTACAGTAATGGCGCTATCGGCGATATTAAATGCCGGGAAGAACCAGCTCTGCTGCCAATGCACCAGAATAAAATCCACCACATGCCCATGCACGATACGGTCGTACAGGTTGCCCAGTGCGCCGCCCAATATCAGCGCCAGCGCCAGCGGCTCCATCACCTTGTGGCGCGGCAAGCGCGCCAACCAGACGATCAGCATGCCGCTGACACCCACCGCTATAGCAACGAAGAACCAGCGCTGCCAGCCACCTGCATCGGCCAGAAAGCTGAAGGCTGCGCCGGGGTTGTAGGCCAGGGTGAAGCTGAACAAGCCGTCAATCACCGGCACCTGCTGATACATCTGCAGGCTTGCCTCAGCAAACCACTTGCTCAGCAGATCCAGGGCGATAACCAGCGCCGTCAGTACCAGCCAACGCAGACTGCCATTGCGCAGATCAGGCATGCTTGCGCACCTCGCCCGGGCCCTGGATATTGTCGACACAGCGACCACAGATCTCTGGGTGCTCCGCATGCGAACCTACATCTGCGCGGAAGTGCCAGCAACGTGCGCACTTGGTATGCGCGGATTTGACGATTTTTAACTTCAGACCCGGCAGTTCAGTTTCCACGCAGTCTGAGCCCGCTTGCGCCAATGGAGCAAGACCGGCTTGGGAGGTAATCAATACAAAACGCAACTCGTCACCCAGCTTGGCCAGGGTGTCGGTCAGCGATTGATCCGCGTGCAAGGTCACTTCGGCCTGCAGGTTGCCGCCAATTATCTTGGCATTGCGCAGGTTTTCCAGTTCGCGGTTAACCGCAACCTTGACCGCCATGACCTGTTCCCAGTATGCGCGATCGAGTGTCGAGCCTTGCGCCGCAGCGCCCTCTGGCAACGCCGTTAGGCCCTCGTACCAGGTAGTCAGCATGACCGAATCGCTGCGCTCGCCCGGCAGGTACTGCCAGAATTCTTCGGCAGTGAAGGACAGGATCGGCGCGATCCAGCGCGTCAAAGCTTCGGCAATGTGATACATCGCAGTCTGGCACGAGCGCCGCGCGGTGCTGTCGGCGCCGGTGGTGTACTGGCGATCCTTAATGATATCCAGATAGAAACCACCCAGCTCCTGCACGCAGAAGTTATGCACCTTCTGGTACACGTTCCAGAACTTGTAGGTATCGTAAGCCTCGATGATTTCCTGTTGCAGCAACAGCGCGCGGTCTACTGCCCAGCGGTCCAGGTCGAGCATCTGTTCCGGTGCGAGAAGATGCTCCCTGGGGTCGAAACCATTGAGGTTCGAGAGCAGGAAGCGCGCAGTATTGCGGATACGCCGGTAAGCGTCCGCACTGCGCTGCAGAATGACTTTGGACACAGCCATCTCGCCGGAATAGTCGGTCGAGGACACCCACAAACGCAGGATGTCAGCACCCAGGCTATTGTTGATTTCCTGCGGGGCGACCACGTTGCCCAACGACTTGGACATCTTGCGGCCATTCTCGTCGACCACAAAACCATGGGTCAGAAGCCCCTTGTACGGCGCATGCCCGTCGATCGCGGCACCGGTCAGCAGCGAGGAGTGGAACCAGCCACGATGCTGGTCAGAGCCTTCCAGGTACAGATCGGCACGCGGCCCTTCCTCGTGGCCCATGGGGTGCGAGCCGCGCATGACGTGCAGGTGCGTAGTGCCGGAGTCAAACCACACATCTAGCGTATCGCTGATCTTGTCGTACTGATCCGCTTCGGCGCCCAGCAGCTCGCTGGCCTCCATCGAGAACCAGGCCTCGATACCGCCCTGCTCTACTTTCTGCGCGACCTGCTCAATCAGCTCGATGCTGCGTGGGTGCAGCTCGCCGCTTTGCTTGTGCAGAAACAGCGGAATCGGCACGCCCCAAGTGCGCTGACGGGAGATACACCAGTCGGGCCGGCCGGCAATCATGTTGTGCAGGCGCTGTTTACCCCAAGCTGGGACGAATTCAGTTTCTTCAATCGCGGCCAGCGCGCGTTGGCGCAGTGGCGTGCCTTCGTGCGGCTGAGTGTCCATGCCGATAAACCACTGGGCGGTGGCACGGTAGATGACCGGCGTCTTGTGCCGCCAGCAATGCATGTAGCTATGGCTGACCTGTTCGTGGGCCAGCAGGCACCCCACCTCTTCCAGCTTCGCCACCACGTTAGGGTTAGCCTTCCAGATGAACTGGCCGCCAAAGAATTCCAGCGAATCGACATACACGCCATTGCCTTGCACCGGGCCGAGGATGTCGTCATTGACCATGCCGTAGCGCTTGCAGGTATGAAAGTCATCCACGCCGTAGGCTGGGGCGGAGTGCACGATACCGGTGCCAGCACCCAGTTCGACGTAATCGGCCAGATAAACCGGCGACAAACGATCATAGAACGGGTGGCGGAAGTTGATCAGTTCAAGGCGCTCGCCGGTGCTGCGGGCGATGATCTCGCCGCTGCGGCCGTAACGCGCCAGGCAGCTCTCGACCAGCTCTTCAGCCAGTACCAGCAAACGATCACCGACATCCACCAGCGCATAGTTGAACTCGGGGTGCACGTTCAGCGCCTGGTTGGCCGGGATGGTCCAGGGCGTAGTGGTCCAGATCACCATTTGCGCCGGTTTCGGCAGTTCGCTCAGATCAAAGGCTGCAGCCAGTTTTTCCGGCTCAGCGCAGGGGAAGCCCACGTCGATGGTCGGTGATTGCTTGTCGGCGTACTCCACTTCAGCTTCAGCCAGCGCCGAGCCACAATCGAAACACCAATTGACCGGCTTCAGGCCCTTGAACACAAAGCCCTTCTCGACCAGCTTGCCGAGCACGCGAATTTCGCCGGCCTCGTTGGCAAAGTCCATGGTCTTGTAGGGGTTGTCCCATTCGCCGAGCACACCCAAGCGGATAAAGTCGGCCTTCTGGCCCTCGATCTGCTTGGTCGCGTAGGCGCGGCTCAGCTCGCGGGTTTTGCTTGGCTCCAGGTGCTTGCCGTGGGTGACCTCGATCTTGTGCTCAATCGGCAGGCCATGACAGTCCCAGCCCGGCACATAAGGGGCATCAAAACCGGACAAGGTCTTGGAGCGGGTGATCATGTCCTTGAGGATCTTGTTCACCGCGTGACCAATGTGAATATCACCATTGGCGTAGGGCGGGCCATCGTGCAGCACGAAGCTCGGCCGTCCACGGCTGATCTCGCGAATTTTCTGGTAGAGATTGATGCTGTCCAGGCGCTTGAGGGTTTCCGGCTCACGGGTGGGCAGGCCCGCTTTCATTGGGAAGGCGGTTTCCGGCAGGTTCAGCGTCGCTTTGTAATCAGTCATCTTCTTTCCAGGCTCACTTGATTGGAGTCAAAGGCCCCATTGGGCTCGGGCGGCAGCAAAATCTGCCTTAATTGCCGCCTTCAGGGCGTCCAGCGAATCGAATCGCTGTTCATCACGCAGTTTTTCGTGGAATACCACGGTAATTCGCCGACCATAGAGGTCGCCGTCAAAATCCAGCAAATGCACTTCCAGATGGGCACTGCCGTCGCCATCGACCGTCGGTCGCGCACCGATATTGGCCACGCCTTTCTGCACCACGCCATCCAGCTCGACGCTGACGCGATAGACACCCTGCAGCGGCGCCCGCAAGCGTTTCAACTGTACATTGGCGGTTGGCGCGTCCAGTTGGCGGCCCAGCTTCTGGCCATGCAGCACCCGGCCACTGATACTGAAAGGCCGACCCAGCAAACGTTCGGCCAGGGGGAAATCGCCCTCGGCCAGCACCTGGCGCAACCGCGTGCTGCTGATGCGCTCGCCGCTTTCAGCAACGGTATTGGCGGCTTCCACGGTAAAGCCATGGCGTTCGCCGCTACCCTGCAAAAAGGCAAAGTCGCCAGAGCGATCACAACCAAAGCGAAAATCGTCACCCACTTCCAGGTGCTTTACACCCAAACCATCGATCAGGATCTGTTGCACAAACTCCTCGGCACTCATCTCACGCAGACGCCGATTGAAGGCCAGGCATAGCACCCGGTCAACGCCGTGCGCTTCCAGCAGTGCGAGCTTGTCACGCAGCCGCGTCAGGCGCGGCGGCGCATCGCCAGGCGAGAAGTATTCGCGAGGCTGGGGCTCGAATATGACCACGCAACCCGGTAGATTCATGCGCGCAGAGTGCGCACGCAGGCGCTTGAGAATCGCCTGATGCCCAGCATGCACGCCATCGAAGTTACCAATTGTCGCCACGCAGCCCCGATGCCGGGGCCGCAGATTCTGTATGCCGCGGACCAGTTCCATAATGCTCGATGCTTGGCTTAAAGGGTCGAAACGCGCAAGTATACAGGGTTAGCGCCCCACGCGTCATGCGCAGGCGCCGAGTTGCCATGGGCAACTCCTGGGAGTGTCGAGTTCC
>NZ_AROI01000016.1 GCF_000410875.1 Halopseudomonas pelagia CL-AP6 | reverse complement strand
CTTACCGGATGCTTACGATTAATATGCCCGCTCCACCAATTCATCATTGGCCTGCGCCGTTCAATGTAGTCAGCACGGTTGTAGGCGCTTCTGACTTCATTTTTGTCTACATGTGCCAAGGCAACCTCTATTAGCTCAGGATCAAAGCCCTGCTCGTTTAGGATGGTGCTCGCCATGGAGCGCAGGCCATGGCTAACCAGGCGACCGGCGAATCCCATCCGTTTTATCGCCATGTGAGCGGTCTGGCTATTGCAATGGGTGCGTGGGTTGCGGTCGGCAGGAAACGAAAACTCTCGGTGACCGCTATATGGTCGCACAGCCTCTAAAACGGCTAATGCCTGCTTCGTAAGAGCCACCAGGTGTACGTGACGCATTTGGGTACTACCGGGTTTCCTTGACTAGCCAGGCGAGCAGCTTCTACCTGCAGCCCCTGCTTTTCCTGCTACTAGTAGCAGAAATCGCGTGCACTGCTCCACCCGGGGTCTGCCTTCACTGCTATCTGCCATTGTTTTGACGCCGGAAAGTCTTACCAAAAAAGTGAATCGCCCATCAATCGCCGTCTTATGGCGATTCAGAATTTGAGGGACAGTGCACCCACGGTTAACTGCTGGAGGGTAGCGATGACTACTAAGCACAAACGATTGCTTCGATTGAAAGATGTGGTGTCACGGACAGGGCTTTCGAGCTCATCGTTGTACAACAGAATGAATGAGCGTTCGGTTTATTTCGACGCATCTTTTCCACAACGCATTAAGTTAGGGGCGACTACTAGTCGGCTAGGTGCGGTGGCTTGGGACGCGGATGAGCTGGATGCCTGGATTGAGTCTCGTAAATCGCAGCGGGGAGGGGGGATGTAATGGGGTATTGCCAGATTGAGCCTTCAATTATGGCGCTGCCGGTGCCGGGGAGTCCCCTCTACCTGAGGAACGATCTTCCGGGGCTAGTAATGGCGGCTGTGAGCGAGGTCACGAGTAATACAAAGGCTCCTTTCGACCTAGCACTCATGGCAGCGCTGACAGCTGGATCTATCGCGCTGCAAGGGGCTGTCGATGTTCAGGCTCCAACAGGGGTAAGAACTCCGGTATCCATTATGACCTTTGCTTTAGCGGAGTCGGGTGAGAGAAAGACAGCTGTAGAAAAGCACTTTCTATCGGGCCTCCGTACTTTCCAGGGAGAGCAAAAAGAGAAATACCGAAAAGAAATGGCTGACTGGAAGCTGAACCAGGAGGCTTGGTCAGATTCGCTGAAAGCGAAGAAGAGAGCGTTGTCACGAAAGGGCGCTGATCGCGAGGAATTTCTGGAGATACTAAAGGAAATGAGCGCTGAGGTGCCGATTGAGCCGACTTCACCCACGTTCCTTTACGACGATACCACCATCTCTGCTCTGCTGCAGCGTATGCACGAGGGAAGCAAGAATGCGGCCCTGGTTTCGAGCGAGGGCGGTACGATCTTCAAGGGACACGCGTTTCGTAGCCTACCGGTCCTGAACAGCTTATGGAGTGGGTCTGACTGCTCTATTGAGAGAAGTACGACGGGCAGCATAGAAATCGTTGATGGGCGCTTGACCATATCGGTTTCAGTGCAACCAGGCGTCATGAGGGAATTCATTGAACGCAAAGGTGACGAGGCTCGCGATATAGGGTTCTGGGCGAGAGCGCTGATTTTTACACCAATTAGTACTCAAGGTGCGCGTTTTGAGTTTGGGGGGAAGCCAGGTCACGATGCAATGGAGCGATTTAATGAGCGAATTATAGAGCTCCTTAGGTTGAGCGTGGACGATGATACGCAAGGGTTTGTCCGTCAGGTAATTACTTTTGAGGAGAGTCTCGAGCCCTACTGGCTGGCTATATGTAACGCCATCGAACGGGAGATTAACCAAGGCGGACGTTTCGAAAACATGAAAGACCATGCCTCGAAGTTGGCGGATAACATTGCGAGAGTAGCAGCGTTGATTAGTTGCTTGGAGTATGGCCTAGGTCACCCTATTAGGAGAGAGGCATTGGACGCTGCTATTTCAATTTGCATGTACTGTTCTGATAACTTTTCTCGCCTCTTCAATGCCTTGCCTCAGCCTATTCAGGATGCTGAAACCCTATTGGCATGGTTGGGGCGCTTCTCGCTAAGAGGTATCAGGTATATGAAGAAAAACAGGATTATGCAGTACGGTCCCAGCTGCGTCAGAAAAAAGTCTCGATTAGATGCGGCACTAGACTGGCTCGTTATTTCAAGAAAACTAGTTGTTGGTAGATATGAGAAAACAAGCTATGTGGACCTGATGCCCTGGGCTCAGTATGAGCCTTACAGGATGATGCAGGAAGTTGCCTACGGGTACTAATATTGTAAATTCCTTTAATTATTATTCAAATTTTTGAATGTGCGCTGCATGCTTCTAGGTTGTTGCTAAATTGAAGGGCAGGAATATATATTATTAACTTATTATCTTAAGTAATATTGTTATATTAACTGACATTAATCTAACTGGTCTATTGCTTGATTAGTCTTGCTAGTAGTGGTTTCTATTGCATGATGTAGTAGTGATGGCTTGGAGGGAAAGTTATGGAGTCTGTATATAAAGACTTTGAGTTAGAATGGATTGACGAGTGTGAGGGTGGCTTTAGCGAACCTGTCTTCAGTAGAGAGGAAGAGAAGCATCTGCGGAAAAAGATCGAGGTGGTATTCTGGAAAGTGGTTTCCTCTGATGATACTCACTTCGAATTGGTCGAAAAATGTGGTTGTGAAAAGAAGTACATTTCGGAGACTGGTCGAAGGCTAATGGATTTGATAAAGAAGATTAATGATTTAATTTATTGCTCAAATTTATCATCGCGTTATGAGGTTGATCCAGTGTTGAGAATATTTATTCAGGCTGCGCGTCAGTACGAAGATGACTATCAATTGTTGTTGAGTGCTGGTAAACCCTCTGCGAGACAGCTGGTAGCGTTGGGAAAGCATATTGTTGAGATTATGAGGGAGGGCTGTCGTGAGTGGGGGGTAGATGATCTGAAGAAGCGGATGGATAAGGGGGTCTATCAGCGAAGGGCGAGTCTATACTCTTATGTTGATAGTCTGTTCGATAGGCATGCAAAGTTGCTGTTTGTTAGAGTGGATCTGCACTATAGGAGAGGGTATTTTGTTGGCAGGGAGGACTTTTTTTCAGAAGATCTTGCTCGCGTGAAAGCTGACTGGGACGCTTTGTACGTGGAGCTGAAAAATGATTTCATTTCTAATCTGGTGGGGCATGTTGCAAAAATAGAGTACGGCGTGTTGAAAGGGTTTCATGTGCACGTCTTGCTAGTATTTGATGGATCGAAGCGTCGTGCTGATGTTCGGATTGCTGACATGATAGGCCGCTACTGGTCGGATAAAGTGACGCATGGTGCTGGGTATCATTTCAACTGTAATAGTAAAAAGGCTGAATATCGCTATTTAGGGATTGGTGCCATCCACCGCAGTCAGAAAGAGCAGCGTGGCCACCTATACAAATATACACTGGAGTATCTGGTCAAGTCAGACATAATAATTAGCTGGTTCTGTCCGCGTGAACGGACGTACTTTAGAGGGTGGGTTAAAAGGCTTGAGCGAAAGCAGACTGCTAGTGTGAACGGGTTTTTTTCAGACTTTGCAGATCAAGTATTAATCTGACAGCGGCCCCGCTCTGGGGTTGACGTGAGCGGCATTCTCTCTGGTGGGGCTGAACTGTGCCGGGTTTCGCAGAGGCTGTTTGGTTAAGTCAAACCGCCACCTTCAGTAGCCTGATTGGCTAATTGCCGGTGGTAGCTTGCCTCAGGATTTGCGGGCTGTTCATGACCGATGGATTCGCGCGGTCGCTGGTGATTGAATCAATGCACCTTATTGGGAGGTGTCGAGCCCCCATTTGCTCAGGATAACGCCACGGCCGCCTGGAGATCCACCTCGGCCTTGTCCAGGCCGCTGATCGTCTCAGCCAGGGTGTTGGCGTAACTGTTGCCTTTGCTGCCCACCGACGGCTCCACGCTAGCCTCGGCCACACGTTCGCTATAGCGGATGCTAATGTATTGCAAGCCGCGATCGATCAGGTTAATTTTTGAACTGTACACTCTCGAGAGTTAGTTTTGTAACCGTTTTGTACTTGCCTGATGAAACACCTAGAATTTTGAAGGCTAATAGTTTTCGAGAGAGCCGTACTGTCCTTGATTTAGTTTTATTGCCTTTGTTGCGACATTGAGTTTTTTATAGGAGAAAAGTTTGCGTTTGATAGGGCCGATTTTCCCTAATTCTTCGTTAATTCTCTTGGCGTTAGACTGAAGATTTACCTTGTTTAGGTGTTTTGCAGTGTTGATCATGTGTTGAAGGCTAATTGATATGTGATCTTCGATCTCGTCGCGACTGAGTTCCCACATTTGCATATTTGACTTGCCTTTTCTGTTAAATTTTTCTGGGGTTATTAGTATCCGGCATATCTCGATTTGTTTTTCTGTGAAGTCATTCAGTCTGTATTTTAAATGGCTTTCAATTTTGATGCGTTCTTCTGGTGTAGTAGGTTCGATCGGGAAACTTCCTTTGAAGAATTTCTCCGCTGTTTCAATAAGAATTCCCAAGGCAGGAGTGCGCCAGGGATGGTTTTGTCTCCACTGAGTGAGTATCGAGTTTATAGCTGTGGCAGCAGCGTCCTCATGCACCCATATATCGCTAATGGAAATTGTTGCAGGGGCTTCGGTGCAATGATTGCCATAATTTGAGTCGCATTTCGTGGTAATTATGTAGTGCTCCATCAAAAATGGGATTCTATTTTTCTTCTGCGGATAGGGATCGTTTGATTTCTTGGGTGTAAAATAGCTGCTTGGGCTTCGCGCCACTACTTCTTGATGAAACTGGTTGTCGATATTAATGGTCATCGTTCCCGAGAAACGACTAACTTCGATTGTTTCGTGAACGGTAAGGAGCTTGAGTTTCTCGTCAGGTATCTTTAGGAAAGTTTCGGGTGGTATTTTAAATGAAGAATTGGAAGTAGTGTTGTCTGAAAAAAAGCTAATCTCACGACTGTAGCTTTCGTACAGCGTTTGCTTTGGCAGCCAAGGTTTGCCGCTTCTTTCACGCTCTAGTGCGTAGGTGGCAAGGGTGGTCGGGGCTGTAGGGCACAATATATAAGCAGGCTCTCCTTTCAAACATATTTCTTCAAGGAGCTGAATCGGGTCTGCTTTGCTCGCTTCAGCGATATTAGCGAGCTTCAAGATTCTGTAAGCTTGTCTCATCAATTGCGGTAATCTCCTTCTGGTGTTCTGCTTAAAAGGCAGGTGCATATAGAAAGTCTGCCCAGTCGTCCATAAGGCGCGCTCGCTTTGAGAAAAGGTCGCCTCTTCGGTAGGCAGCCTCGACTTTATTCCCCAATGAATGAGCCAAGGCTTGCTCGCATACGTCTCTTGCGTGGTTGGTGTATTCAGCTGCCCAGTCTCGGAAAGTAGATCTGAAGCCATGCATTGTGAGATGTTCAAAGCCGAGTCCTCGCAATGCCATCATCATCGACATGTTAGACAGCGGACGCCCTGCTCGAGCACCGGGAAAGACGTATGGTGAACCGCTTAATCTCGGCAATGCCTCCAGTAACACTCTTAGTTGCTTGCTTACGGGGACTCTGTGCTCGCCACCAGCCTTCATGCGTTCAGGTGGAATGGTCCAAGTGTTTGCAGTCAGGTCGATCTCTTCCCATGTGGCGTTCAGCACCTCGCTCGTGCGGCATGCCGTCATGATGGTCATCTCCATGGCACGGAAAGATGCTCCCTGCTTCCGGGAGACGAGTTTCATGAAGCCGGAGAGCTCATTCCAGGGCATCGCTGCATGGTGCTTAACCTTTGCGACTTTTGATGGCTTGGGCAGGAGCTTGTCAAGGTGGCCTCGCCAGCGTGCTGGATTCTCACCTTCCCGCAATCCTTGAGCCTTGGCCGCGTCGAGCACCAGCTCAATCCGGTTTCTTACTCGGTTAGCAGTTTCTGTCTTGTTGCCCCATATGGGCTTCAGAATACTGATCAAATGCGCAGTATGAATGTCTTTCGGGTGAAGGCTACCTATAACCGGGTATGCGTAGGTGCTGAGGGTGTTTGCCCACTGTTGAGCGTGCTTGGCGCTTTTCCAGCCTGCTTTGTGCGTGGCGATGTAGTCTTCGCATAAGCGGCTGAAATCCAGGCCTTGAGCTTCAGCCTCAAGGCGTTTTGCCTTGGCTTGCTGTTCTTCCAGGTGCTTCTCGTTGATGGGGTCAAGGCCTGACTTTGCTTTGCGCCTCGCATCTGTTGCCTTTTCTCTAGCTTGAGCAAGCGAGATATCTGGATATTTTCCAAGGCCCATATCCCTAGTGCGCCCATCAAGCTTGAAGCGATAGATCCAGCTCGCGCTGCCAGCTTTGCTGATTTTCAGGTACAGGCCTTGGCCGTCGTTAGTGAGGCCCGGATCTCCGTTGCGCAGGAGTTTTTCGATCTGTTTCGCATTCAGGGCCGGCATCGCTATTCGCTCTCAGGTTTATGTCGCTCTATGGTAAACGATCTTGCGCATTTCAGCCCATACTTCTGCCCATACTTTGGCGCTGGTCATGGTCGCGTGTAATTGGTCTATTTTGGAAGTGATTCGCTTACATGTTATTGATATTTAATTATCTTTTGGTTTTCTTTGTCTTTTTTTGGGTTTCGATTTGGAGGACTCTCTCTCCGCCAGACAAATGAAAAAGCCCCAGCGCAAGCTGGGGCTTTTTCATTTGTGCGGTGAACGGCGGACGAGAGAACCCTCACGAACCTGCAAAGAACAGCCGCTCAGTGCTACATTTTTCTTTCAGTTGTCCTTATTCCAGGCGTGCGTTGGCAGTGTCGTCACCCAGAAAATCGCCAGGCGTCAGCCCGGTCTGCTTGCGAAAGGCTGCAATAAACGCCGATGTCGAGTCGTAGCCGCAGGCTAAGGCCACATCGGTTACACGCTGACGTTGTTCGAGCAGTGGCAGAGCGCTCAGCAGGCGTAGCCGTTGTCGCCACGCTCGGAAGGTAAAGCCGGTTTCCTTTGAGAAGGCGCGGGTCAAGGTCCTTTCCGATAACCCCAGGCTGGCGCTCCACTCTCCAAGTGTCTGGTTCAAATACGGTGCGGCATATAGCTCTTCACACATTCTCTGGAGTCGCGGGTCTGTTGGCCAGGGTAAATGAAGTCGCGCTTCGGGAGCAGTTTGGAGTTGGTCCAGTAGCGCGTCGGCAACGCGGCCGTGAGTACCTTCTTCGTCATATTCTGCCGGGAAATTACTAAAGTGACTGATCAATTCGCGGGTCAGCGGGGTGATCTCTAGAACTTTACATTTGGCTTGAGCCCAGGAAATAGCGGCGGCGTCCACATAGAGACTACGCATTTCAGTGGCAGGGGAGCTGATGACTGAGTGAGATAGTTCGGGCGGGATAAGAATGGCGCGCTGGGGCGGCGCCAGGAATCGCCCGGTCTCGGTATGAACCGAAAGAACGCCCCGAATGGCATAGGATAATTGAGCCCACGGATGGCTATGCCACTCGGTGGTAGTGCTTGCCCTAAGCGATTCTGCCCGGGCAAATAATCGTCTTGGTAGCGAGGAGAGAGCAGGAATGTCTCGGATTTCAAGTCTGGATTGTCCGTTTCTCGACATTTTGGTGGCTTATCGCGTTAGTCCGTAATTTTTCGAAATAGTAGACTGACCCGAACTTACCCGCAAGCTACTTATCGGAATTGCACCATGGCCAGACCCCGCTTACTGCCTGACAACTTCACCCTCAGCCTTATCGCCATCGTTATCCTTGCCAGCTTCTTGCCCGCGCAAGGCCAGACGGCAGTCGCATTTGGCTGGATCACCAACCTTGCTATAGGTCTATTGTTCTTTCTCCACGGAGCAAAGCTTTCAAGCACCGCCATAGTGTCCGGAATGACGCACTGGCGGTTACATCTGCTGGTGTTCACCTGCACATTCATCATGTTCCCGCTGCTCGGTCTGGCCCTGAAACCCATCCTTTCTCCGCTGGTGGGTACCGAGCTATACCTGGGCATCCTGTTTCTCTGCGCGCTGCCGGCGACCGTTCAATCCGCGATTGCATTTACCTCACTGGCACGCGGCAATATCCCTGCAGCGATCTGCAGCGCCGCAACTTCAAGCTTGCTGGGGATTTTCCTCACACCGCTCTTGGTCATGTTGCTGATGGGGGCGCAGGTGCAAGAGTCGAGCACTATGGATGCGATCAGCAAGATCGTGGTGCAACTGTTGCTGCCATTTATCGCTGGTCAGATTGCCAGACATTGGATTGGTGAATGGGTCGCGCGTAACAAGAGCTGGCTCAAATATGTAGACCAGGGCTCGATCCTGCTCGTGGTTTACAGTGCCTTCAGTAACGCGGTAGTGGGGGGTATCTGGCAGCAGGTGCCTTTGCCGCAGCTCGCTGGCCTGGTGGTTGCCTGTTGCCTGTTGCTCGCTCTGGCATTGGTGATAACCGATTTCGCCGGCCGACGATTGGGATTCAATACTGAAGATCGTATCACCATCCTGTTCGCCGGCTCCAAGAAGAGCCTGGCTACTGGCGTGCCTATGGCGCAAGTGCTGTTCACCGGCGGGACTATCGGCATGCTGATATTGCCCTTGATGCTGTTTCATCAGATCCAACTGATGGTGTGCGCTGTATTGGCCCAGCGCTATGCCGATAGAACGGACGATACGGTTCTGGTAGTGCCTTAAGAACATTATTCAACAGCCAGCTCAATTGAGCGGTAGCGCCGTTTAATACGGACCGCTACCGCCAAAACTCGTTAGCGCCCCGCAAAGCCCCTCCGTACCAAAATACTCTCTTCCAGTGTTGCGATGATCCTTAGTCATGCGGGTCATGCTCTTTCGTTCCTACGGGCTCCGCGTAGCCCCTGCATTGCCCCAGGGTTCGATACTGCGTCATTAAGAGGCATACCACTCTTTATTGTTCATTGGTGGAGCGTAAGCGCAGCTCCGTAGCGCTTACTTAGAACACGCATATTTATTAAGTTATTGTAACCGTTAATAAAAAAAATGATGGCATACCACTTGCTTCGTAGTTTGCAGAGCCCGGTGTAGTACTGGGTGTCTCCCCTTACTCTAAAGGAATCCACATGCCGACTACCTGCAATATCTCAAACTCTACTCCGGTAAAAGAAACTGGCTTCATGCGGCCACTAAAAGGGATTGCGCTGGCGCTGATAACTACGGTGGGTTGCGCGTCTTATAGCTATGCCTTAACGCAGGATGAGATTGAGTCAAGGGGCTATATAACCGTTGCCACAGAGGATGATTACCGGCCTTTCGAGTTCATGGAGAACGGAAAATCAACTGGGTATGACAACGAACTGAAAGTACTGGTAGAAAAGGAAACCGGTCTGGAATTGCGTCAGGAGATTCTGCCCTGGGCCGGTATTCTGCCTGGGGTTACCAGTGGCAAGTTTGATATGGCGCTCTCTGCGGTCATGGTCACCGAGGAGCGCAAGAAGAGCTTTGACTACACCACGCCCACCGCGGCTTCCTCCACCTATTACGGTATGAAGAAAGGCAGTGAGATCAAGGAGCCCAAGGATCTCATCGGCAAGGTGGTAGGTGCCGAAACCGGGAGCGCTTTTCTAGCTGAGCTGAAATCCTTTGACGAAAAACTGAAGGCAGAACACGGCGAGGGTGTTGCCAAGATTGTTGAGTATCACGGCTACCCGGAAGCCTACCAGGACCTCGCATTTGGCCGAATTGACGCGGTAGTTAATACCGACCTGACGCTGCGGGCACTGATCAAGGAGCGTGGCGACCTGTTCGTGCTGGGTCAGGCTATCGGTGAACCAGGTTATAAAGCATGGGCGGTCAAGAAAGGCAATTCTGACGTGTTGGAAGTAGTCAACAACGCGCTGCTCAAGGTCCGTGAAAGCGGCGAAATGTACCGGCTTCAGGAAAAGTGGCTGGGCGACAGCTTCGAAAGTATGCCCCTTGACGTGAACTGATGGCTCTCAGATGACTGCATACGATTACTGGAGCATCGTTCAAGGTTCGTTCGCCACCGTAGGAGTATCCCTTACCGGGATTCTCCTCGGGGTACCGCTTGGTCTGGGTCTGGCGCTGTTGCGCTGGGCCCGGATTCCGGTGGTCAGGCAGGTGTGTTACCTGTATGTCAGTATCGTCCGGTCCTGCCCGGCGGTGACCCTGATCCTTCTTATTTATTTTGGTCTGCCGCAGTTCGGGTTGTCACTCAATCCGCTGGCAGCTGCATTGATTGCACTGTCGATGACCGCAGCGGCATTCAGCTGCGAAATCTGGCGCTCCTCGCTGATCGCCTTTGATCGGCAGCAGTACGATGCTGCGTTGGCATTCGGTATGCCAGCCTGGCTCAGAGTATGGCGCATTGTACTGCCGCAGGCGTGGCAATCGAGCTTGCCCGGCCTGGTGAACGAAATGACCATGTTGATCAAGTCGAGCCCAGCCATTGCCGTGATCGGCATGGTGGAGATCACCCGCGCTGCGCAGCGAGTAGGCGCTCGTACCTATGATCCCTTGCCGCCACTCATGTTTGGCTTGTGTCTCTACCTGGTGATCATCTTCGTGCTGGTCAGGGCGCAGCGTCGTCTTGAGCGCAAGACGCCTGGGCTTGGGGTGCAAGTATGAATCTCAGCGATTTTATTATTGTCTGGCAACAGTACCCTGCTATCTGGTCCGGTTTCGTCAATACCGTGACTCTGCTGCTATTGGCAGGCAGTGCCTCACTGGCATTCGGGATTGTGCTCACGCCCATGCTGATGTCCAAAAGGCCGGTCATTCACCGCAGCATAGGTTTCTATTGTGAGTGCATGCGCTGCGTGCCCTTTCTGCTGCTGGTTTACCTTATCTACTTCGGCCTGCCGTCCTTCGGTATTCAGCTGTCGAACTGGGTCACCGGTTTTATAGCACTGATAATTTATAACTCCGCGTATATGGCGATTATTCTCAAAGCAGCATGGCAAGACATACCGCAGGAGACGATAGAGGCGGGTAAAGCCTTCGGTCTTCACGGCAACAGGCTGCTGAGGCGCATCATTATGCCGTTGATACTGATGCGCGCCACCCCGATGATCGGCAATCAGATGACGCAGATTCTCAAGGACAGTGCCTTCCTGGGCATTATCGCGGTGTCAGAACTGACTGCGGTGATGAACGCCATTCAGGCCACGCACTTCATTCCGTTCGCCAGCTTCCTGTCGGCGGTACTGCTGTACTGGTTGATCTGTCTTGTAATCGAGTTCTTTACCTTGATCTTTACCCGTTATGCCGAGGTGCGCAGAGCATGAAAGACCCTATTGATGTTGCAGAAAATACCGCCGCCAAGGTCCTGCAGGTACAGGGAGTATCAAAATCCTTTGGCAGCAACCAGGTGCTGCGGGATGTTTCGCTGGACCTGAACAAGGGTGAGGTGCTGTGCCTATTGGGTCCGTCAGGCTGCGGAAAGTCGACGCTGTTGCGCTGCATTAACTGGTTGGAAACGCCGGACGCTGGGTCTATCAGACTCAATTCGACGCGCTTTGGTATTCACAAGGGTGGTGCCAAGATGGGCGACTCTGACCTGGCACGCATGCGCGCCAAAATCGGCATGGTGTTCCAGCATTTTGCCCTGTGGCCGCACCTGAGCGTGATTGGCAATATTGTCGAGAGTCCTATCCACGTTCAAAAGCGCAATAAAAAGGAGGTGCACGAGGAGGCGATGGCGTTGCTGGTAAAGGTTGGCTTGCAGGACAAAGCGGATATGTACCCTGCGAGCCTTTCAGGTGGGCAGAAACAACGCGTCGGCATCGCCAGAGCCCTGGCGATGAAGCCGGACATTTTGCTGTTCGACGAGCCTACCAGCGCCCTGGACCCAATGCTGGTAGGCGAGGTGCTGGAGGTCATGCGCGGTCTGGCGGACGAGGGGGCGACCATGGTGGTAGTCACCCATGAAATGGAGTTTGCTCGGCAAGTGGCGAGCCGCATTATCTTCATGAACAGTGGCGAAGTGGTTGAAACGGGGCATCCTGCGCACTTCTTCAGTGCTCCGCAAACCGTCAAGGCGCAGCAGTTTCTGACTCGCTTTCATCAGCGCGGCTAAGATCGCACGCGCTTGCCAGGCTGGATGTTACTTGGTCAGGTCCAGCTTGAACGGCGCGCTACCGATGTCATTGTTGGCTTCAACCAGCCGTATAAGCTGAAGTATGAACAGCGCCCTGTCTTCCTCGGGCAAGGCTTCGACGGTACGCTCGTGGGCCTTCTGTACCTTGGTTTCCAGCTTCTTTAAAAGGTATTGCCCTTTGCGGCTGAGTTTGACCAGCTTCACTCGACGGTCGGCGGTACTCTGTTTGCGTAATAGTAGGCCCTTCTTTTCCAGCCGGGCAATGACCTCAGCAACGCTGGTACGCTCCAGGCCAATCTCGTTGGCCAGGGTGATCTGGTCGGTCTCGCCGATCATGGACAGGGTTGTCAGCAGGCTGTATTGAACGGGGGTCACATCGTGGCCTTGGGTTTCATCAAGGAACAGGCCGCAGTGAATCTGGTGCAGTCTGCGTATCAGAAATCCGGGGCGTCCGAGTAAGGGAGATCGCTGCAGAGCAGCGTCGAATTCGGCTTTGACTTGTTCTTGAGCAAGCTTTTTCATGGGTTCAAGTCGTCATTTATCTTCGAGTGGGTTGCAGGCATCTCAGCAGCAGTGGCGTCATCTATTGCTGAGGTAGGCCGACCAAGAAAGAAAGAGGTATACCTGTTTCTTCGCTCATGATAAAGCATGGCGGGTACGCAATGCCTACTTTTTGAATGATCTTTGTCTGGCATGTGTTGGTTCCGCAGAGTCAGGTCGATAACAATCAAGCAAGCAAGATTGATGCCGTCCGCCTTTGGCGGGTCCAAGCTTGAATTCACCGCCCTGAACCATGCCCAAATAAGAGGCATACCTCGTATATTGCCTCATTGTGTTGCATTTGCTTCGCTCGACAAGGGGTTGCGCTCCATGCCTTTTCTCACTCTTTGCTTACTGTAGTGCCCGTCCCAAGCGCTCTAGGCAATAAAGGAGGTCTACCACTTTATTTGCTCTGTAGGTGGCATGCTAATTGCTCTTTCATATTTACAGATCGAGCGCTGCGAGTCACGCCGGCTCTTGCGCCAATGCGCCAGAGGAGTCTTTGTACTCACTGGCGATCTTCAACTTCAGAAAAGGTGAGTCTCTGATGAATTGCAGAGAAGGTATCAATCAGTCGGAGCGGCCTCTCGAGGACGCTTTGCTCAATGATTGGCATGTGGTAGCAACCTCGGAAGAGGTCGTGCCGGGCAAGCTACTGCCAACCATGCTGTTTGGCCGTGAGCTAGTTGCCTGGCGCGATTCGGCGGGGCAGGCGTATGTATGGGAAGACCTGTGCATTCACCGCGGGGCCCGGCTGTCCAAGGGCTTCATTCAGAGCGACCGCGTAGTATGCCCTTATCATGGCTGGAACTACGACGGCACGGCTCAATGCGTGCTGATGCCGGCTGCGCCGAACGAACCGCCGATGAAGAAAGCCAAGGCCATTCCGCATCACGTCAAGGAGGCCTACGGCTTTATCTGGGCCTGCATGGGTGAGCCTGCCCACGACATACCGGCTTTCCCGGAGTGGGATGACCCCAGCTACAAGAAGGTGGTTTGCGGACCCTACGAATTCAAGTCCGGTTACCGCGCGGTGGAAAATTTCATTGACCCCACGCACTTTCCGTTCGTGCATGCCGGGGTCAACGGCATCATGGATCAGCCAGACCCAATCGGGCCTTATGACGTTTTCGAGAAGGATGGCGGTCTCGCCACCTCGGAAGTGCAGGTGACTCAGCCTTATGGTGACCCGCGTGAAGTGCCGGTCATGGCTTTTTATGCCTACCAGTGTCTGCGGCCGCTGGTCGCCTACTTCAAGAAGCGCGTCATCATTACCGACCCTGAACGCGCCTCTGAAGGTAGCCCGGACGATCGCTTCTGCACCTTTTTGACCGCGCAACAGGTGGATGAAACCCGCAGCATCGTGCGCATCTGCTGCGCCATGAATTTCTCACCGCAGCCCACTGATGCCGATGTGCGCCGCCGTCAGGATTTGGTCTACGCCCAGGATAGCGCCATTGTTAATACCCAGCGCCCCGAGCGGATTCCGGTCGATCTGCGCATGGAATTGCATCATCGCACCGACCTTTTGGGGCAGAAGTACCGCATGTGGTTGCGCAATATGGGTGTGAGCTATGGGACCGTCTGATTCGCAGCGCATGGCGCTGCGGCTGACAGCTATGCGCTACGGCGCCAGGGAGATCCTGCTCTATGAGCTGGAGCCACTGGATGGCAACGCACTGCCGCCGGTCAGTGCCGGAGCGCATCTGGACCTGCATTTGCCAGGCGATCTGATTAGGCAATATTCACTGATTACCTCGCTGTGTGACGCCGAGCGCTATGTCGTCGGGGTCAAGCGTGATGCCGAGGGCCGCGGTGGCTCACGGTGGCTGCATGACCAGGCTCGCGTCGGCCAGACGCTGGAGGTCAGCCTGCCACGTAATCATTTTCCGCTGTCAGTGGCTGAGACGCCGGTGTGCCTGATCGCAGGCGGGATTGGCATTACGCCGATCTATTCGATGTTCAAGGCCCTGCAGCAGACCGGGCGCCCTGTGCAATTGCACTACTGGAGTCGTTCGCCCGAGCACGCATTGTTCCGCCGTGAGCTGGAGACTGCCCCCGGAGTGACCCTGCATTTTGCGCGCGCCAGCGGGCCCCAGTCGGATCTACTTGCATTGCTCGGTAACCTGACCGCCGAGACGGAAATCTACGCCTGCGGTCCGGGCTCAATGCTGGATCAGCTGGATTCAAGCGGGCTGGGCGAGCGTCTGCATGTGGAGCGCTTTGTCTCTGCCGGCCCGGTGCTGGCAGAGGGAGCCTTCAATGTAGTGCTGGCACGCTCTGGCCATGAATATGTTATTCCGCCTGGTGAAACTATTCTCAATGTGCTGCTGGAGGCGGGTGAAGACGTGCTCTATTCCTGTGAGCAGGGAGTCTGCGGCGCCTGTGAAGTCAAGGTGCTGGAGGGGCAGCCAGTACACGGCGACACGGTGTATTCGGCCGAGGAACATACCCGCCGCAGCAGCATGATGATCTGTTGTTCCAGTAGCGCCTCTGCACGCCTGCTACTGGATATTTAATTGAAGCGAAGCCGTAGCTAGTTCCCTGAATTTTGGGATCGCAGAAAGGTTTGTTTGAGCTATATAAGAGGTATACCACTTAGCATGCTCAGCGCCGGCGGTATTCGACTTCTTGAACTGATTAACGCTGGATAGGTAGGAAACTCTTGATGAAAACGACTCTTCTGCATGGCGGCCGGGTAATTGACCCTGCCAATTCCGTAGACGCAATTCAGGACGTACTGGTGCGAGACGGCCGCATCGCCGCGGTAGGTCAATTGCTGGGTTCGCCCTCAGCGGCTGGCGCCGAGCTGGTCAACTGCGCCGGCCGGCTAGTGCTGCCGGGGCTGATCGATACGCATGGGCATGTCTACCAGTATGTAACCGGGCGGTTTGGGCTTAACGCCGATATGTGCGGCGTCTATTCAGGCGTCACTACTCTGGTGGACCAAGGCGGCGCCAGTTGCATCACCTTGCCGGGCTTTCGCAACTATGTGATCAACACATCGCATAGCCGCGTCATCTCGTTTATCTCTGCCTATCTGGTGGGTGGGTTGGAAGGGCACTTCTACCCAGAGCTCTATCGGCCCGAATGTTCTGATGTGGATGCTACGGTGAAGTCGGCATTGGCCAACAATGATGTGGTCAAGGGCATCAAGGCGCACGCCGAGCTGGGAGGCTTTGCGCGCTGGGGCCTGGATGTGATGAAAAAGGCTGCTCGGGTGGGCGAGCAGACCGGCCTGCCGTTGTATATCCATTTTGGTCAGCTGTGGCCGGAGCCCGAATCCGGTGGTCGCCATGTCGACCCGGATAGCATCTTCCCGGCTGTGCTAGATCTGCTCAAACCCGGCGACGTGCTGGCACATCCGTTTAGCCGGCATCCGGGCGGCTTTGTTTCGCTCAATGGTGAGGTGCACCCGTTGGTCCGCGAAGCCCTAGCCCGTGGCTTGAAGGTTGACGTCGGCCACGGCTCGCACTTCAGTTACAAGATGGCCGCCAAGGTGCTTGAAGCGGGCGTGCTCCCAGACACGCTGGGTGCTGACATGCATGGCTACAATACTTCAGTCAAGGCGCCGGCAGGTGTGCCCGAGGAGGACGAGCATCCGGATGAAGAGCATCTTTTCAAAGGGTCCTCGAGATTCAGTCTGGTGTCGGCGATGGTCAGCCTGATGGCGCTAGGGCTCAAGCTGGAGCAGATCATTCCGATGGCCACCAGTAACGCTGCCAAGTTGCTGGGCATGTCTGAAACGCTAGGCTCGCTGGGTGTGGGCCGGGAAGCGGACATCACCGTGCTGTCTGATGAAAGCGGCAAATGGTTGCTGCGTGACAACGAAGGCACCGAGGTGGTTGCCCGGCGTATGTTGCAGCCGCTTTTCTGCCTGCGGGCAGGGCAGCGCTTTGACGCCACGGCAGATATTCTGCCAGTGCCTCATGCACTCTGATGCTGGCTGACAAGGGAGTGACGCTGTGAACAAGGCTGGCCCACAGACAGTTGATAGTAACCAGATTGCGCTGAAGCAGTTGTACGCGGTACGTCCAGCCTGGACCCGCGTGGTCAGCGCCGCACAGGCGGTAGGTCTGGGCTCGCACTGCCTGCTGCATGCCGGCCCGCCATTTGCCGATCGGTCTCAGCCCAGCGCCCCTATCCTTGCGTCCGCCGCGCTGTGTTGCGTGTATGAGGGCTGGGCTGCGGATATTGGTAGCGCGCGCGCAATGATTCTGGATGGCCGGGTAGCGCTGCACCCGGCCCAGGAATATGACGTGGTCACCCCGCTGGCAGCGGTAGTGTCGCCCACAACCTTTCTGGTCGAGATTTCCGACTTGAATACCGACTCCCATTGCTGGTCTCTACTACCTAGCGGCGCGGGTCCGCAGATCCGCTTTGGTACCGCAGATCTGGCGATTCTTGAGCGCCTGCGCTTTCGTGATCAGGAGCTGGCTCGTGCGCTGCAGCCTTGGTTGCAAGGGCGCAGCATCGAGCTTATTGCGCTGGCGCAGGCCGGGTTGCGGGCAGGTGATGATTTGCACGCACAAACCGCTGGTGCTACTGCAGCCTTGCTCCAGCAACTGCTTGAAGGTCAGGCGCCGCAAGTAGTAACGGAAGTAGTTGAAACCGCGCCGCTGTTCTTCCTGACGTTATGGATGGCAGCCTGCCATTTAATGCTAAAAGCCACGGTAGGCGCGGGCGCTCCGTCTTTGGTCATCGGGCTGGCCGGCAACGGCCAAGAGGTGGGCGTGCGTTTATCCGGTGCGCCTGAGAAATGGCTCACGCGTGCGGCCAGGCGGCCAGACGGGCCTCGGTTGAAAGAGCTTGATGCGTTGGCCGCGCCGATGTTGGGTGACAGCGGCGTGATAGATGCTGCTGGTTTTGGCGTGCAGGCCTGGGGGCATGCGCAGGGGGTACGGGAACTGATGCTGCCCTGGTTGCCGGAAGGTTGGGCGTCCGAGTCGGGTTGCATGGTCGGCCAACACCCGGCCTTTACCGAGTTCTCACTACGTACCGGGTTGGACGCTGGATTGGCTCAGCAACAGGCGACACCGCCGATGGTGGCGCTGGCCATGCTTGATAGTACTGCCGAGCACGGTCTGCTGGGCCGCGGTGTCTGCCTGACCGATCCGGCTCTGTACACTCTGCCAGGGCAGGGCCAACCGTCGGTTAATCAGCCAGCGATCCTGGCGGAGGTCAACCGCGCAGTAGATGATTACGAACGCGCCCTGACCGGGAATGATCTGGCAGAGCTAGACCGGCTGTTCTGGAACAGCCCGCATACCCTGCGTTATGGTGCGGGTGAACACCTTTATGGCTATGCCGCAATCGCTGCGTTCCGGCGTGCCCGTGCCGATAGCAGTCAACTGGCGAGGCACATCATCGAGCGCTCAGTCACGACCTTTGGCAATGAGTTTGCCGTGGCCAATATCGTCTTCCAGCGCCCCGGCAACGTCAGGCTCGGCCGCCAGACGCAAAGCTGGGTGTGTATTGAGCGGGAATGGCGCATTGTCGCTGCGCATGTGAGCTGGGCCACATCATGAGTGCATTACTGCAAGCTGAACATCACGGCGCCTTTCTCGTTGAGGGTTTTGGGCTGGCGCCTGAGATGAATGAACCGCCGCTGGGGTCTGCGTTAGCCGGTGTGCGCTTGGCGGTCAAGGATGTATTTCAGGTACAGGGCATGCGTTGTGGCGCGGGAAACCCGAGCTGGTTGGCTGAACAGGCCGTCGCTATTCAGAGCGCATCCGTGGTGCAGTGGTTGCTGGATGCCGGCGCCCAATGGGTCGGCAAGACAGTGACCGATGAGTTGACCTACAGTCTGGCCGGGATCAATGCTCATTACGGCACACCGCGCAACCCGGCTGCAGAGCAGCGTCTGCCGGGCGGCTCGTCGTCTGGCTCGGTGGTGGCGGTCGCAGCGGGTTACGCTGATCTGGCGTTGGGTACTGACTGTGGTGGTTCGATAAGATTGCCCGCCAGCTATTGCGGGGTTTGGGGGGTGCGCCCCAGCCACGGGCGGATTAGCTCGCTAGGCTGCTTCACCCTGGCGCATAGTTTCGATACTGTCGGCTGGTTTGCCGCAGATGCCGATGTACTCGGCCTGGGCCTGGAGCAGTTGTTGCACACACAACTGCCGCTAGCGCCGCCGGCCAATGCCCGTTTAATGGTCTGCGACGATGTGCTCGGCATGCTTGATCAGCCAGTGCGGGAGGCCTTTGAAGACTGGCTTTTGGCTGCAGGCCTGGCGGTAGAACGGCTACCAGCTGGAACGCTGGCGCTGGAGGAATGGGCCGAGGCCTTTCGTGTGCTGCAAGCTGCGGAAATCTGGCAGCAACATGGCTCCTGGGTCCGTGATGTCGGTGCGGTGTTTGGCGCCGATGTCGCCAGCCGATTCCAGCTTGCCGCCACTATTACTCCGGCGCAGGTCGCCCAGGCCACTGCCATACGCACTCAGGTTCAGCCGCGCCTGGCAGCACTGTTGGGCGATGATGGTTATCTGCTGATGCCGCCGGTACCTGGGCCTGCACCCTATCTCGATGCACCGGCAGAGCAGGTGCAGGATACTCGTGCCCGCTCCCAACGTCTGCTGTGCATGGCGGGTCTGGCGGGCTTGCCGCAGGTGGTATTGCCCTGGACCCGGATCGATGGCGCGCCAGTTGGGTTATCGCTGCTCGGGCCGCGCTTTGCAGACGAGCAGGTCATGAGTCTGGCCAGGCATTTACATTTAGCATATCTATCCAGTTGAAACGGAAAACCAAGACTATGGCGTTCGTTCCCAATCCCAGCCGTGGCTCCAAAGCCATGGCCGTAGCACCTCACTCACTGGCCGCGCAGAGTGCCATGGCAGTCATGCGCGAAGGTGGCAATGCCGTGGAGGCGATGATCGCCGCTGCGGCTACCATTGCGGCGGTCTACCCGCATATGAACAGCGTCGGCGGTGACGGCTTCTGGCTGATATCCCGCCCTGGGCACGAGCCAGTCGCGATCGACGGCTGCGGTGCATCGGCAATGGGCATCACGCTGGAAGACTACCGTCAGCAAGGCTTGAGTAGTATTCCGTTTCGCGGCGGTTTGGCTGCCAATACCGTGGCCGGCACGCTATCTGGCTGGCAACTGGCGCAGCAGTGGTCGCAAAGTGAACTCAGTGGCCGCTTGCCGCTGGCCCGCTTGCTTGGCGATGCCATTGACTATGCGCGTGGCGGTATTTCGGTAACGCGCAGCCAGAGCCTGTGCACTGCCGCCAAGCGCGAAGAGCTGCAGGATCTCGCAGGTTTTGCCGATACCTTCCTGCCCAACGATGGCGTACCCCAGGCTGGCGCGCGTTTCACCCAGCCGCGGCTGGCCGATACCCTGGAGCAATTGGCCCACAGCGGCATTGATGATTTCTACCGGGGTGATCTTGCCCGGACCTTGGCAACTGAGCTGACCGCGGCTGGTAGTCCGCTGCGGTTGGTCGATTTGGAGCGCCATCAGGCGCAGCTGCGCAAGCCTCTGGTGATGCAGCACTCGCTGGGGCAGGTATACAACTTTCCGCCACCGACCCAGGGGCTGGTGTCGCTGATGATTCTGGGCCAACTGGATCATCTGCTGAAAACCGATATGGACCCGCTGGGCGCGCCCTTTGTGCATGCCTGCGTGGAGGCTACCAAGCAGGCTTTTGCTGTGCGTGATCGGGAGATTACCGATCCGGCCTACATGTCGATTGATCCGCAGAGCCTGCTGGAGTCCGAGGTGCTGGCGGCCATGGCGGGCAATATCGACGAGCAACGGGCAGCGCCCTGGGGCAAAGGCATGGGCCCGGCGGATACCATCTGGATGGGTGTGGTCGATGAAGGGGGCGTCGCCGTCAGCTTTATCCAGAGCATCTACCATGAATTTGGCAGCGGCATCGTGCTGCCCGGCAGCGGCGTGAACTGGCAGAATCGCGGTTGCAGCTTCTCCCTCGATCCCAACGCACGCAATCCCTTTACCCCTGGCCGCAAGCCTTTCCACACACTGAATCCGGCTATGGCGCAGTTTGCCGATGGCCGCACGCTGGTGTACGGCAATATGGGTGGCGATGGCCAGCCCCAGTCGCAAAGTGCGGTGTTCAGCCGCATCGCCACCTTCGGCATGAATCCGCTGGCAGCGATTGATGCGCCGCGCTGGCTGCTGGGCCGCACATGGGGTAATTCGAGCGAAACCCTGAAGCTGGAATCACGCTTCCCTTCCGCAACAATCGAAGCACTCAAGGCCATGGGGCACGATGTCGAAGTGCTTGATGGCTATGACGAAAGTATGGGGCATGCCGGTGCTATTCTGCGTCACCCCTCCGGGTTGCTGGAAGGTGGGCATGATCCGCGTAGTGATGGGGCTGTGGCGGGCTGGTGATGAGCAACTGAAAGCTAGCCGTCGGGTTCGGTCTCCGTGCCATGACTGAATTGTCGACGGCTAATCCCATAAGCAGAACACCGGCTCAAGGCCGGTGTTTCTGTTTTATCAGAACGGGAACTCACGCTTACCGGTCTGAATGGTGACCCATTTTACTTCAGTCATTTCTTCCATCGAGGCACGTCCGCCTTCACGTCCAAAGCCGCTGTCGCCGGTGCCGCCGAAGGTGATGTGCGGCTCGTCAGAGATGGTCGTATCGTTAATGTGAATCATGCCGGCGCTCGACAGCTCAGAAAAGGCCATGGCTTTTTGCAGGTCGTTGGTGACGATGGCCGATGACAGGCCGTAGTGGGTGTCGTTGGCCAGTTCCACAGCGTGCTCGAAGTCGCGTGCCGGGTAGATGGAGGTCACCGGGCCGAAGGATTCCTCGGCATAGATGCGCATCTCGGCTGTGACGTCGGCGAGGACGGTGGGCTGGAAGTAGCTGCCTTCGTAGGTGCCGCCGCACAGCAGCCGGGCGCCCTTGTCGGTCGCCTCACGGATCTGTTCGGCAATGAACACACACTGCTGCGGACGAATCAGGGGGCCGACCACGGTATCCGGGTTGCGCGGATCGCCGACGACCACGGTCCTGGCCTTGGCCACGAAGGCCAGGCAGAAACGTTCGTAGAGACCCTGCTCGACAATGATCCGCGAGTTGGCCATGCACACCTGACCCTGATGGTAGAAGATACCGAAGGCAGCGGCGTCCACGGCGTAGTCCAGATCGGCATCGTCGAGCACTACCAGCGGGCTCTTGCCGCCCAGTTCCAGTGTGAGCTTCTTCATGTGTTTGCCGCATTCGGCGGCCAGTAGCTTGCCGACGCGTTCGGAGCCGGTAAAGGTGATCATGCGCACGCGCGGGTCGGCGACCAGACGCTTGCCGACGTTGTCGGCCGAGCCTGGCACCACATTGAATACGCCCTTGGGCAGCCCTGCCGCTTGGAAAATATCGGCCAAGACCAGGCCGGTCAGCGGAGCAAATTCGGAAGGTTTCAGAATGAAGGTGTTGCCGGAGGCCAGCGCAAAGGCGACCTTTTTCATCGACAACAGCAGCGGCGAGTTGAACGGAGCGATCCCGGCTATCACACCCAGCGGCTGGCGAATGGTCATGCCGATCTGACCGGGAGAGCAGGTCGGGAAGGTTTCACCGTGGGCCTGACGGGTCCAGGCGGCTGCTGCGCGCAGGCAGTCGATGGCATAGCCGACTTCCCAGGGTGCCTTGAGCAGAGTTGAGCCGGTTTCCTCGATGATGATGTCGCGGATTTCATTGGCACGCTCGGCAATGATCTCCGCCGCCTTGAGCAGAATGGCCTCGCGTTCGCTGACGATCAGCTTGCGCCAGCTGAGACGAGCGGCGTAGGCAGCGGCAATGGCATCGTCTACATCTTCGGCACTGGCCTGAGCGACCATCGCGCAGATCTTGCCGGTAGCTGGGTTGAGGTTGTTGTCGACTTCACCGGTGCTGCCTTCGCGCCATTCTCCGTTAATGTAGAACGGTCGAATAGCCGTTTCAGCCTTGGGTACTTCTGCGACGTTGTGCATGGCATGGGGCCTCATAGACGGGTGGATTGATGGGTCCTTCTATTACGATAAGCAGGAAACGTACCACTCCAAGAACCCCTGTTTGCCTAGGATAGATAGCATTTAATTGTTCATATATGGGGCATGCCCCATATTTTTGCGCGTTAACTGGGCGCTATCTGGGCGTTACCCGGCAGGAAGGGCGACGGATTGGCCATCGAGTGCGCTTGAGGGCGCATCAGTGTAGCGGTTGATGCTCTTCTGGCATGTGATTTGCTCCCTTTAGCCCATGCTGCCGGGCGCGCTGTGATGCTCCGGTCGCTTTTGCCAACGGGAGGTAGCATGGCTATGCAGAACGGGCAGGTGTATGACTTTATTGTCTGCGGGAGCGGCGCGTCGGGCGGTGTGGTGGCCAGTCAGTTGGCAGCGGATCCGCACGTCAGGGTGCTGCTGATTGAAGCGGGTGGCGATGAGCGCGTATCTCAGGTGAGTGATTCGCGGGTCTGGATGCAGAACATCGGCAGTGAACGTGACTGGCAGTTTCGTTCCGAGCGCTGCGCTGCGCTGAACGGACGTACGCCACCCCTGCCGATGGGCAGGGTGCTCGGTGGTGGCAGCAGTGTCAACGGTCTGATCTGGGCACGCGGCCATCGCAATGACTTTGATCACTGGGCCAGAGTGGCTGATGATCCGGGTTGGCGTTATGCGTCCGTGCTTGAGGTCTACAAGCGCATTGAGCGCTGGGATGGCCCTGCTGATGAAAAGCGCCGCGGCAGCGCCGGGCCCTTTTATGTAACCCAGCCGAAAGACCCCAACCCGGTGGCACTGGCGCTACGTGAGGCGGCCGATGCTCTGGGCATTCGTGCGGTCGAGGATCTTAACGGTGAAGCCATGGAAGGGCCGGGTGCCGGCGGTATTCCCAACGTGCCTGTGCAGGGTGGCAGTGAGCGCGTGTCGGTGGCCACAGCCTATATACGTCCACGTATGCGTCAGCCTAACCTGACGGTCATGTTCAATGCCTGTGTCGAGCAGGTCTTGCTTGAGGGGCGACGCGCAACCGGGGTGCGTCTGCGCCAGCAGGGCCAGGTATTCGATGTCGCTGCGCGGCATGAGGTTGTGCTGTCGCTGGGGGCGATCAATACGCCCAAGGTACTGATGCTGTCCGGCATTGGCGATGCTGTTTTGCTTTCGAAGCAGGGCATCGAGGTGGTTCAGCATCTGCCCGGCGTTGGGCGCAATTTTCAGGATCACATTTTGGTTGCGGGCTGCTGCTGGGAGTATCCAGAGCCGCAAGCGCCACGCAACAACTCGGCCGAATTCACCTTCTTTGCCAAGAGCGATCCTGCTCTGCTGACGCCCGATTTGCAGCCGGTGCTAGAAGAATGTGCCTTTGGCAGCGAGATCACCGGCCCGCAATACCGCTTGCCGGTTGATCCCAGTCTGGCCTGGACGCTGGCGCCCGGTCTGGTACGGCCACACAGCCGCGGTCAGGTTCTGCTAACGGGTAATCGCTTCAGTGACCCGGTGCGTGTCGAAGCCAACTTTCTTAGCGACGAGCGCGATGTGACCGCTTTGCTCAAGGGGATTGCCATATGCCGCGAGATTGGCAACTCCGCGCCACTCAAACCTTTTGTGAAACGCGAACTGATGCCGGGGCCGCTACCGCCAGCAGACATGCTCAATTTTCTCCGCAATGCTGCGGGCACCTACTTTCATCAGGCCTGTACGGCGAAAATGGGTACCGACGAATTGTCAGTAGTAGATGGTCGTCTGCGGGTTTACGGCATTCAAGGGCTGCGCGTTGCCGATGGCTCGATCATGCCGGAGATCAGTACCGGTAACACCATGGCGCCCTGCGTAATGATTGGCCAGCGTGCCGCCGATATGATTCTCGTCGATCATCAAATGAGCTGACCTGCCAGGCACGGCCTGTAGTTGTTTGGCCGGATTAACGATGCATTCCCTGCTTAGCGTGATGCTCGTGCTAGCACTGCTTCGGTGCATTAGGTGGTATACCGCATTTTTTTGGGCTGAAAATATAGGTGGTAGCCCACTCATATTTTCTATTTTGGTATAGGTGTTTTTATAAGTTGATGAAAATATGGGAAATAAAATAACTGGTATCTTTCTTGCTCTGCCTTTATCGCTGCTTTTAAAACGCGTCCTGTTTCCGTGATAGTGCTAGAGGCTGATCGATGAAAGAAGTCAGGCTTGAGAATGTGACCAAGTCCTACGATGGTGTGAGCCTGGCCATTCCAGGTATCAGCCTGGTCTGCGTCCGTGGCGAGATGCTGGCTCTGCTGGGGCCTTCGGGTTGTGGCAAGTCGACCACGCTGAAGATGATTGCGGGTATCGAGTCGATCAGCGACGGCGCGATCTTTTTTGATGATACCGACGTGTCTGACCTGGACACTGCCAGCCGCAACGTGGCCATGGTATTTGAAGACTATGCGCTTTATCCGCACTTAACGGTGTTCGACAATATCGCCTTTCCGCTGTCCATCCGAGGCAAGCCAAAGGCGGAGATTAGCGAGCGGGTTGAGCGGCTGCTGAAGCTGCTCGGGTTGCGCGACATCAGCGGCGAAAAGGTTCAGCAGCTCAGTGGCGGTGCGCAGCAGCGCGTGTCCATTGGCCGGGCACTGGTGCGTGAGCCGGATCTGATCATGTTCGATGAACCGTTGAGCCATCTGGACAGTGATCAGAAGGTCCAGTTGCGCACTGAGATCAAGCGCTTGCAGCAGACCTCGAAACTGACCTCAGTGCTGGTGACCCACGACCAGAATGAAGCCATTTCCATGGCCGATCGTATTGCGGTGATGGACAAGGGTGTTCTACAACAGGTTGATACACCCAGCGCCATCTACAATCAGCCAGCCAATATCTTTGTCGCCAGTTTTATTGGCGAGCCACCGATGAATATGCTCGAGGGCACCTATGCTGGTGCCGAGAGTCAGCCGCGCATCCGCTTCGCGGCGCAGTGCGACTTTACCGCTGCTGAGCAGGTATGGTCCCAGCTTGACCAGCGCGGCGATGGCGCTGCGCTGGTCATCGGTATCCGCCCCGAGGATGTGCAGGTCAACCCTGCACAGGCTACGCCAGGCCGGGCCGCGCCAGGCCGCGCCACCTTGCTGCTCTCCGGTCGTGTCTACGCGCACGAGCCAGGCGGCGATTCTGATGTCGTGACCGTCGACACACCTATAGGGCGCATTGTTGCCGAGGCCCCGGCGCCGCTGTTGCTGGCCGCCGGTGACAGCGTCGAGCTGGGCCTGGAGCCCACGCATTTCCACTATTTCTGCAAAGTCACGGGTCGCAACCTGCTGCTGGAGACAGCATGAAAGCCAATAGCTTATCCATGGTATCCGGGCAGCGTGGCGAGCCGCTGCGGCTGAAGGCCGTCAGCAAGCGCTTCGGCGAAGTTCAGGCGCTGTCCGAGGTGTCGTTCAGTGCCGAACCGGGCGAGGTGATTGCCCTTTGTGGTCCGTCTGGGGCAGGCAAGTCGACACTGGGTCGGCTGATCAGCGGTCTGGACGTGCCCGACAGTGGCAGTATCCACCTGGGCGACAGGGTATTTTCGGAGCTTGCTGCGCAACAGCGCCGGGTCGCGCACATGTTCGAGTCGCTGGCGCTGTATCCCACGCTGGATGTATTCAGCAATGTCGCGTCACCATTGCGTGCGCCGTCACACCGGGGTTTGTTCAGCAGTGCCGAGATCAATTCACAGGTGCAGGCCATCCTGGCGATGATGGATATCGCACACCTGAGCAAGCGCCGGCCCTCGGAGCTGTCCGGCGGTCAGCGTCAGCGCGTGGCGTTGTGCCGGACGCTGGTACAGAGCCCCAGTCTGTTCATTCTCGATGAGCCAATCGGCCACCTTGATGCCAAATTGCGCCACCGTCTGCGCGGTGAAATCAATCGCCGTCAGCGTGCGCTGGATCAGGTCACCCTGTGGCTGACGCCCGACACCCTGGAAGGCATGGCGGTGGCGGATCGGGTGATCATGCTGATTGGCGGCAAGGTCCAGCAGATTGGCACCCCGCGTGACGTTTACGCTGCTCCTGCCAGTACCAGCATCGCCCGCCTGCTGGGCGACCCGGCGATGAACTTGATCGATATCTGGCTCAAACAGGAGGCGGATGGCCTGAAGGTGCTCTGCAATGGCGAACGCTTGCAGGTAAGTGAATCCTTCCTCGCACGGCTCAAGGCCACCGGTCAGTTACGCCTGACCCTGGGTTTCCCACCGCTGCATACCCGTTTGGACGAACCGGCTGCTGCGGCCGGGTTGCGAGGCGACATTTATACGGTTGAGCCCTTCGGCAAGTACACGCTGGTGACCGTCGAGGTCAACGGTGCGCAGGTAAAGGCCAAGCTGCCGGCCGGGTTCCAGATCAACGTGGGCAGTGGTGTGCAGATCGGCATTCCGGTCGAGCATGTGCTGCTGTTCGACCATCAAAGCGGACTGCTTATCGATGAAGCCGCAGTCCCTTTGCATAACAAGAAAGTATCCGAGCCCAATACCCTTCACAGCGAGGCATGAACGTAATGACTATGCACAAAGCCAAGAGCAAATCGATGTTGGCCGGGGTGATCGCCGCTGCGGCCGCCTTCTGTTATGGCGCACCTCTGCATGCCCAGGAATGGAGTTATGCGCAAGCAGCCAAACCCTATGCCGGAACCACCATCCGGGTGCTGGACGAGATCACTCCGTTACAGGAAACCATGCGCACTCTTGTGCCTGAATTCACGGAAGAAACCGGTATCAAGGTGGAATACGAATTGCTTAGCCATGGTGACGTGATCAACCGGGGCCAGGCCGATCTGTTTTCCGGTCGCGGCCATTATGACGCGATCATGTTGCACGGCCTGCAATTGGGGCCGCTATTGGCCGCCAAGGTACTTCAACCGATTGACCAGCTGCAGGAAAATGCTGCTTTGACCAATCCGGATCTGGGTCTGGATGACCTTATCGAGCCGGCCAACGAGTCGCTGGTCAATCATGCCGGCGAGCAGTACGGCTTTCTCACCTGGAATTACAACCAGATCTACTGGGCCCGCGCCGATCTATTGAGCCACCCGGATGAACAGGCTGCTTTTGAAAAAGGTTACGGCTATCCGCTGGCGCCCGCTGAAACCATGCAACAGATGCGCGACATTGCTGAGTTTTTTACCCGCAAATCGGGTGAGACCCTGGCTGGAGAAACGCTCAAAAATGATTTCTACGGCATAGTGCTTGAGGGCATTCCCGGGGGCACTACCTTCACCACCGTGTGGGAAGTGTTTATGAACAACTGGGGCGGCGGTGTGTTTGATGCTGCTGGCAAGCCGAATCTGGATACGCCGGAAAACATCGCCGCGCTAGAGTTCTGGGCTGACTTGTGGAAGTTTGCGCCGCCCGGCCAGGCAGAGTATTCGCTGATCGACGTGCCTACGGTAATGGGTAACGGTATAGCCGCGCAGTCGATAGCCTTCAGCGACTTCGTGCTGGGTGTCGATCGCCCCGGTGGTGGAGCCTACGCAGGCAAGTTCGTGTATGGCGGTATCCCGATCAACACGGCTAATCCAGAAGCGCGCAGCGCCGGCGGAGAACCCTCGTTGATGGCGCTGAGCAGTCACAGTGAGAAACAGGAGGCCGCCTATCTGTTCATGCAGTGGATGGTCGACAAGGATACCCAGGCCCGGTTGCTGGAAGCGGGTGGTGGTGGGGTGCCGATTCGGCGTTCTTCGTTCGATCTGGATGTGATGCGTGAGGCGGGCCGGCAGTCGCTGTACAAGGCCATGGCGGCCTCATTGCAGTATGTCCAGGCCAAGCCGAAAGCACCAGGCTTCTTCGAGATCGACAACACCATGGGACCGCTGGTACAGCAGGTTGGCATCGGTCAGCTGACGGCCGCAGAAGCGCTCAAGGATGGTCAGCGCAAAGTGCTGTCCATCTGCAGTGACTGTCTGCTGAGCGAGTGACGGGGCAACCATGAGACCATTGGAAAGCCGATGGTACCCGTACGCACTACTGGCACCGGCGTTTCTGGTGCTGGTAGTGGTCAGCCTGGTACCTTTTCTGTTCGCCATGTATCTGAGCTTTCATCAGATTAACTACGGGCGTGTGGGTGATTTCGCCGGCTGGAGCAACTACAGCCGGTTGATGGACAACGAGCGCACCTGGAACAGCCTGTGGGTGGCAACCAAGTTCATTCTGATCGCTTTTCCGCTGCAGTTCATTCTCGGCCTTGGCGGTGCTCTGCTGCTGAACAAGCGGGTCTGGGGCCGCAGCGTTATTCTGCCGTTGCTGTTCATTCCGACCATGATGGCGCCGATTGTTGTTGGCCTGGTGTGGAAGGTCATGTTTGCCGGCTCCTGGGGCTTGTTGTCTTACAACATCGTCGAGCGTTTCGGTTTTCTGCAGGGCACCTCGGTGTTCTCCTCTCCGGATTACGCGCTGCTGGCACTGGCGCTGGTGGACGTCTGGCAGTGGACGCCGTTCATGATGCTGGCCTTCTTTGCCGGGTTGCAGGCACTGCCGGTCAGCCCCTATCGGGCGGCGGCTGTGGATGGTGCCACGCCGATGCAGATGTTCTTCCGTCTGACTCTGCCATTGATGGCGCCGCTGATGGTGGTGATCGGCATGCTGCGCTTTATCGATGCGTTCAAGGTCTTCGACACTATCTACACGCTGACTGCTGGCGGCCCGGGGACCTCGACCGAAGTGCCGAGCCTGCTGGCCTACCGGATGAGCTTCGAGCAATGGCGTATCGGTGAGTCGGCGGCCTTTGCGGTGCTGGTCTGGATCGGCTTCTTCGTACTCTGCTCGCTGTTCTACCACGTCGCCAAGAAAAAACTGAACGCCTTCTAGGAGCTACCGCGATGAATCAACCTGCAACCCATGCACCGGCCGTCGCCAAGGGGCCCATCAAGCGCATATCCCGGCAGGAGCGGGTGTCGGTGTTCTGGACCCTGCTGCTGATCGTGATTGCCTTTATCGTGCTATTCCCGGTGCTCTGGGTCGGCAGTTTCATGTTTCGCCCGGATTCGGCCATGTTCGCTCGGCCAACCGAGTGGTTGTTCGAGCCAACGCTGGAGCATTTTCGCTATGTGATCGACAACGGCTTCATCGGCTATCTCGGCACCTCTTTTGCTCTGGCCTCGATCAGCACGCTGCTGGTAGTGGTGCTCGGCACGCCAGCGGCCTATGCCTTTGCCCGTTTCAAACTGCGCTTTCGCGATGATCTGTTCCTGTTCGTGCTGGCAACGCGGATGGCCCCGCCGATCTGCATGGTGATTCCGTTCTACATGATTTTCTCCAACATAGGCCTGATCGATACCTATTTCGGGCTGACGCTGGCCTACCTGACCTTCAATCTGTCGTTCTATATCTGGGTCATGAGCAGCTTCTGCAAGGATTTGCCGGTAGCACTGGAAGAGGTGGCGATTCTCGAGGGGCACAACCGCTTTGCCGTGTTCCTGCGTGTGGTATTGCCGCTACTGCGTTCAGCCATTGTTGCAACAGGCATGCTGTGCTTCATCTTCGCCTGGAACGAGTTCATGTTCGCCTTCATGCTCGGTGGCCAGCAGGTCAAGACCCTGCCGGTCGCGGTGCCGGAGCTGATCACCACTCAGGGCGTACGCTGGGGGCCGATGGCGATTGTCGGCACGTTGTCACTGGTGCCAGTAATGCTCGCGGTGTTCCTGCTGCAGAAACATATCGTCCGCGGCCTGACCATGGGCGCAGTCAAGGGCTAGCCATGTGATCCCAGCCTCCAGAATATTGGCGGCTGGGATTTCCGCATAGCGTTCAAACAGGCGGACCTATTTCTCAACTTCCCGTTTTGATCCGCGTCCAGGTTCGCGTACGTACACGCTCTGCTGCCATAGGCAGCGGTTCCAAGGTGAACAGTTGTGCCTGGACCTCCTTGGGAGGATAGGCGCCTGGATTGCTGCGCAGCTTCTCGTTGACCAGTGGCGTGGCGGCCTCGTTGGGGTTGGCATAGCCGACGTCGTTACTAATGAATGCCGCTACCTCCGGCTCCAGAATGTAGTTGATAAACGCATGAGCCTGGGCCGTGTGCGGGGCATCTGCCGGGATCGCCATCAGGTCGAACCAGACCTGGGCGCCTTCCTTGGGGATTCGGTACTCAAGATTGACGCCGTTGCCGGCTTCTTCCGCGCGGGAGGCGGCCTGCAGGATACTGCCGGACCAGGCCACCGCCACACAGATTTCGCCGTTCGCGAGATCGTTAAGAAAGCGTGATGAGTGAAAGTAGCGCACGTGGGGTTGCACCTTGAGCATCAACTCTTCGGCGGCTGCGTAGTCTTCAGGGTCGGTGCTGTTCGGGTTGCGCCCCAGATAGTGCAATGCGCCTGGCAGTATCTCACTGGGCGAGTCGAGAAACGCGACGCCGCACTGCGCGAGCTTCTCCATGTTTTCTGGATCGAAGACCAGCGACCAGGAATCGACCGGCGCATCCGGCCCCAGCACCTCACGCACCTTGTCGACGTTAAACCCGATGCCATTGGTGCCCCACATATACGGCACCGCGTACTCATTACCCGGGTCGGCATTTTCCAGTGCGCGCATCAGATCGCTGTTCAGGTTGGAAAGATTTGGCAGCAGGCTTTTGTCCAGTTTCTGGAAAGCCCCGGCCTGACGTTGCTTGGCCAGAAAGCTGTCACTCGGCACCACCACATCGTAGCCCGAGCGGCCGGACATCAGCCGGGCTTCCAGCGCCTCGTTTGAATCGAAGGTGTCCAGTGATGGCGTGATGCCGGTGGCTTCCTTAAAGCCGTCGAGCGTGGCCTGCGGCGTGTAATCGAACCAGTTATAGATTCTGACCTCATCGGCCAGGGCGTGAGTGTGGATCAGGGACAACGAACCAACCCATCCAAGGGCAACTACGAGTGGCTTGAGCTTCATGCGCAGATCTCCATTTTCATCGTTAACGTAGGGCGTCGAAGGCGGTGAGAACATTGACCGCATTAATGCCGATCTCCTCAACGGCGTAGCCGCCTTCCATCACAAACAGGGTAGGGAGCCCCAGCAGGGCAAGTTGCTCGCCCAGACGCAGATAGTCATCGCTATCCAGCTTGAAGCTCGAAATCGGGTCATCCTTGAAGGTATCCACACCAAGCGAGATGATCAGCATGTCTGGCTGATAGCCAGCAATAATGCGCATGGCGTCGCTTAAGGCCAGTGACCAGGTCGCCCAGTGGCTGCCGGGGGGTAGCGGATAGTTGAAGTTGAAACCCAGCCCGGCGCCTTCACCGCGCTCGTCGGCATAGCCGGTAAAACAGGGGTACTCGCGGCGTGGGTCGCCATGCAGTGAGGTGAAGAGCACATCGGGGCGTTGGTAGAAGATGTCCTGCGTGCCATTGCCGTGGTGGAAATCCACATCCAGCACGGCCACCCGGCTTGCGCCCGCATCAAGCGCGGCTTGAGCGGCAATCGCGGCGTTATTCAAATAACAGTAGCCGCCCATATAGTCGATGCCGGCATGGTGGCCTGGCGGCCGGCACAACGCAAAGGCGGCTTTATCGCCCCTGGCGATACAGGCCTGCGCCGAGAGGGCAACCTGGGCACTGTAATAGGCCGCCTGCCAGGTGCCGGCCGTCATCGGCGCGCCAGCATCAAAACTGTAAAAGCCAAGCTGGCCGTCGATATCTTCCGGGCAGCGCGACAGGGTGCGCCGGGGCGGCCACGCCAGCGGCAACATATCGTGCTCCCGGCCCAAGGATGCCCAGCGCTCCCAGGCTTGGGAGAGAAATTCCACGTAGGGTTCGCAGTGAGCTCGAGTGAGCGGTGCCAGGCCAAAATCATCCGGCTCCAGTATCTGCCCCAGATTGGTGTGTTTTACCCGATCCAGCACCATGTCGGCGCGGGAGGGCATTTCAAAGCTGGGCATCAGGTGCCCATCGTTCAGCTCCGCTTTGCTGTGGTGCAGTCGATGGGTCTCGCTGTAAAAAGTACGCATGGAATCGCTCGCCTGTTAAAGATGTTGAACCACATGGATTTATCTTCGGCCTGGCTAGCGCTCTGCGAAATGATGCAAGGGGACAAAAAAGGGATCGAAACGGACACAGCTATACGGCGCAGCTTTCTGCCGGATATTGCGCCTGTCGCCAGGACCGCGGCGATAGGCCGGTCCAACGTATAAATGCATGGCGGAAACTCGCGGTTTCACTAAAACCGAGCTGCTCGGCAATGCTGGAAATAGGCACACCAGAATCGGCTAGCAGCGCTCTCGCCCGTTGGCAGCGCAGGTCGTCCAGAATTTGTTGGTAACCTCGCCCGGTCTGGTTGAGATGCCGGCGCAAAGTCCTGGGGGTGCAATGGAACCGATTTGCCAGTTGCTCCAGCGAAGGCGGCGAATCCAGGTTCTGCTGGAGCCGGGCAATGATCTGCGCCGCCAAGGCAGAACCTGGCGGCGTAAACCTGGCCTCAATCAAGCGGCACTGCGCCAATGCATCTTGGTGCGTGACCGGGTCGGCCAGGGGCAGGGGAGTGGCTAGCCAATGTTGGGCGAAGATCAAACTGCTGGAGGGTTGCTCAGGGATGACCGGGCAGTGGCCGAAGAATTCAGAGAACCGACCCGAATGCGCCGGCAATGGCGAACTCAAGTGCACCGCCTCAAGCGGTAGCGGGCGGCCCAGCACATCATCCAGCATGGCCTTGATCGAAGAAAAACACAGCTCCAGATTGAATGCGTGCAGCTCAAGGCATTGGTGATAGTGACTGGCTGTCAGCGCTACCCTTGAATGACCTATAGGTTCAATGGATAGCCGAAAATAGCTACCCAACATATTCGGATGGCTGAGCATTACCTCAGTCGCCTGCTCCAGCGTCGCGCTGGACAACATGGCGTAGCCAAGCTGGCCATAAGCCGATATACGCATACGCTGACCCAGCCGCAGCGCCGTCAGCGGCGAGTTTGTTAGTCGCGCGGCATTGGCGAAAACGCGCTGCTCCTGATGTGGAGTAATCAGCCGCACGGGATGTTCAAGATCGTCAACCGACAAGCCAGTGCCGTTGAGTAACGGCTCGACAGGTAAAGCCTGTTCGCCAAAGCACTGGGCGATTAGGCAGGTGCTTTGCAAGCTGATAAAGCGATGGTCCGCTGGTTGGCAAGCGATAGCGTTATCCATGATCAGCATTGTTCGATTCCGGGGCTGGTATGGTTTAGACAAGCACAATCGGTGCCACGTGGCTAGAGTGAGTGGCTGCGTTGACTGCTAGGGTACTCACTTATACACTCGGCCGGTTTCCATTCACATTCGAGGGTTAGTCCGATGCGCCATTGATGCCGCCGTCAACCAGACGGCCAGTCTCCTTCTACGCCCCCATCAGCAGGGGGAGTGCTTGGCATCTTTGGAATTACGTATGACGACGCCTTATCTGGCGCTGGAAAGCGTCTCTTGTGTTTTGCCGGATGGCAGAACGCTTTTCTCAGACCTTACGGAACACTTCGATCAGCGCCATACCGGCTTGGTGGGCCGTAATGGCGTGGGCAAAAGCCTACTGGCGCGGATGCTGGCTGGGCAGCTGCAGCCGTCCAGTGGCCGCTGCGTGCGTTTCGGTAAGGTCTATTATCTGGCTCAGCATGTGGTGCATCCGGATGGCGCGACTGTCGCCAGCCTGGCAGGGGCGCAGCCGGCGCTGGATGCGCTGGAGCGTATCGAGGCCGGTAGTACTGCAGTCGATGATTTCGATGCCGTAGGTGATGCCTGGGATATTCGCGCCAGGCTGCAGTATGAGCTGCAACGGCATTATCTGGGCTATCTGGATATCCGCCAGCCGGTCGCCACGCTGAGTGGCGGGGAGGCCATGCGCGTGGCCCTGATCGGCGCGATGTTGTCGGAGGCGGATTTTCTGATTCTCGATGAGCCGACTAATCACCTGGACGGCGGCAATCGGCGGGCGTTGATTGAGCAGCTACGGCAGTGGTCGGCGGGATTGCTGGTGGTAAGCCATGACCGCGCCCTACTGGAGACCATGACGCGCATTGTCGAACTGTCTGCCCTGGGGTTGTCCAGCTATGGCGGTAACTACTCCTGCTATGTGCAGTGCAAAGCCACAGAGCGGCAAGCGGCTGTCCGTTTGCTGGAGCAGCGCAAGCTTGAACGCAAACGCGAAGAGCAGGGTATGCGCGAGCAGCGCGAACGGCAGGAGCACAGGCAGGCGCGGGGCAACCGTCAAGGAAAGCAAGCCAATCAGGCCAGGATTCTGCTGGATCGTCAGAAACAGCGCAGCGAGGCGTCAGCCGGCAAGCTGCGCCAGCTACAGGCGGCGGGGCGAGAGGCGCTTGATCAGTCGGTAAGGCAGGCCTACGACCAGGTTGAGCAGGAAGCATTGGTTACCCTGCATGCCGTGGCTGCGGTGCGGGCTGTGCAGCGCTGCGTTGCTGAACTGGATCGGGCGGTGCTGCCCTTTGTGACAGCGGCGACCCGTTGCATCAGCCTGAGGCTGGATGGGCAGCAGCGATTGGGCATCATTGGGCCAAATGGCTGCGGCAAGTCGACCTTACTCAAGCTATTGGCTGGTCAGCTACAGCCGCTGGACGGTAGTTGCACTATGAGGGTGGAATCTGCCTATCTGGACCAGCAACTGGAATGCCTGGAGCCGACACAAAGCATACTTGAGCAACTGCTGGCGGTGAACCGCAGTGCGGGGGAGGGCGTGCTGCGTATGCGTCTGGCTCAGCTCGGGCTGGATGCACAGAAGATAGTGGTGCCCAGTGGGTTGCTCAGCGGCGGTGAGCGCCTGAAAGCGGCATTGGCCTGCGTGCTTTACGCCGAGAAGCCGCCCGGCTTGCTGCTACTGGATGAGCCGACCAATCACCTGGATCTGCCCTCACTGCAGGCACTGGAAGAGATGTTGCGCAGCTACCCGGGAGCGTTGGTGGTGGTGTCGCATGACGAGGTATTTATGGAACAACTGGGGCTGACCAGTCAGTTGATAGCGACCGATCAGGGATGGGAGTTCGAGCCTTGGTAGCAGCGGCCAAATTTGCCGCCACTATCGGTCCGACTGTTCTATCAGGATGCTTTGAGTTTTGGATTCGGAATGCCTGAGCAGGACAAGGAGATGAGTCATGAAAGCGGATTGGGATGACGCACCGCGCCGGGTGAAAAAGGGCAGGGAGGACAACAGCGCTGTGCGCTTAATCGGTATCATCGCCGTTCTAGCCGGGGGCCTATTCCTGGTCTTGCTCACCAAGGACTGGGAGCCGGGCAAGACCATCCATTTTGACTGGAACGGAAGCTCAAACGAGGAGCCCGATACCGCCATCAAGCGGGATATGCCGCCGGTCATGGTCGAGCCCGAGCCTCTGTTGACGCGCAGGCAAACCAGTTTCAATGCTGCCAATTACACGCCATCGAACCGGATCAACATCCTCCAGTCCGTGCCGGTTAACCAGCCGCAGCGCTCTGTGAGTACCCGGCAGTACGGGTTGACCGGCTCAATGCCTGCGGCTGTGCATTGGCAGGACGCTAGGGGAAGAAGAACGACCTGGCAGACAAGCTTCACCTTTCAGAACGGCAAGATCGATAACAGAACCTTTTGTCTGAACGTGGGCAAGGGCTCGATCGAATACCTGGAGTGTCGCAAGGGCGCACGGGAATGGCTTAAAAGCCAGTGCCTCAGTTCGGGAAATATGTCTGTCGAGTGGCGAAGGATGGTTTGCCACGCGCATAGCAGTTACCGGACTTGAATCCCGCATCTGGTCAGTTTTACATCTTCTGACGGGCCATTTTGCGGCCCGTCAGCACCAAACCAGTGCAATTCTGCATCGTTGTATCGCCTGCGCTTGTATACAATAACCCCTGCCTTTAATTGACCTTGCCCTGTACAGAGAGACACCCACCCATGAAAGAACGCCGATCACCGTCTGCCGCAGCCCAGGCTGACCCTGATCCTGTTGCTCTCGGCCAGCAGAAGCCTGAAATGAAAGGTTCCAGTCAGCACGAGACGATCTACCGCGCCATCAGCGATGCGGTCATCGAACATCGCCTCAAGCCGGGCGCGCGTTTGCGTGAGGATGCGTTGGCCGAGGTGTTTGGCATCAGCCGTACGGGCATTCGCAAGGTGTTGCAGCGCTTGGCGTTGGAGCAATTGATTACTCTGACGCCGGGCAAGGGTGCTACCGTGGCACGGCCGTCGGCCGAGGAGGCGCGGGAGATTTTTGATGCGCGGCGGATGATCGAGTGCGCGCTGATGGCGCGCCTGGCTACGCGAATCAGCGCGGTAGAAGTGAAACAGCTGCGCGCTGTGGCTCAGCATGAGCAACAGGCGTTGCGCGGGCATGAACAGAGCGCTGCGATCAAGGCATCTGCGGCCTTTCATGCACGCCTGGCGGAGTTGGCGGGCAATCAGACGTTGGCGCCGTTTGTCGCACAGTTGTGTTCGCGTTCGTCATTGATACTGGCGGTGTATGGCCATTCGGGTGATCTGGGTTGTGATTGCAATGATCATAACTTCCTGGTGGATCTGCTTGAGGCCGGAGATAGCGACGGTGCGGCGGAATTTATGCACAAGCACCTGCACGCGATCGAGTCATCGCTGTCCATCGACGAAGTGGTTGATGAGACGCCGGATTTGCGTGATGTATTTGCGGTTTATCGGGATGCCGGGGCGAGATAGTCAAGAAGAGCGGGCAGGCAGTCTTGTAGTGTTGCACGGTAAGGCTGGCCTTGGTTTCAATCAAGGCCAGCCGATACTCACGGTTTACTGACGGAAACGCTGGCAGGGCGCCCAGTGTTTCATCAGCAGGTAGTAGGTCACACCCGCCGGTATGAGGCTAGCGTACCAGGATACGGACGAGAACGTCAGCGCTACAACCACGCCGACCACCGTCGCGATTAGCGCCGCGTAATTCATACCACTGTAAGGTCCCTGGGCGTTGTACAGATGCTCCAGATTCAGCGTGCGCTTGCGGATCAGATAGTAGTCGACCACCAGAATGGCAAAGATCGGACCCAGGAACGCCGAGTAGGTTTGCACAAACACTTGCAGGCCGGCGGCTGATTCTGCGGTCACCAGTTTCCACGGGAAGGTGGCGAAGGCCAGCAGGCCGACGATGATGGTAGCCGGGCGGAACGACAGCTTGAACACATCCATTAGAATATAGGTCGGCGGCACTACGTTGTTCAACACGTTAGTGGTGACCTGGGCGAAGGCGATAAACAGCAGTGTGGTCATCAGTAGCGGCGTATTGTCCACCGCGTTGGCGAACACCTGAATAGGATCGGCCACGCCAGTTGCTTCCGAAACCATGTACCCGATCAGGCCCATAAACAGCGTGCAGGGCAGGATCGACATTGAATAGATGATGGTCAGCAGCGATGGGCTGGAGCCGTGTTTGTGCTCACGCGAGTAGTCGCTGACGTTGAGGATCATGGTGCTGTAGATGCCTAAGAACAACATGGTTGCGCTCCAGAACGGCAAGCCCCAGGAACCTTCCATGGTCAGCAGGTTGGTAGAGAGCTCATTGCCGTAACGCTGAACAGTGCTGTAGAACATGTACACCAGCGACGCGAGAATAAAGGCGCTACCGATGTTCTCCAGCCATTTGATGCCCTGAAAGCCCATGACCGAGAGGCCTATCTGCAGGATCTGGAAGGTGATAAAGAAGAACACCAGATTGTCGAAGCCGAACAGCGTGGTGGAGACCATGTTCAATGCGCCGGCACCGATCCAGCTCTGAAAGCCGTACCAGACGATCGCCGGTACTGCGCGAACCAGACCCGGTAAACGGGTGCCGGCAAAGCCAAACGCAGCGCGCGCCTGCACCATGAACGGAATGCCGTATTTGTAGCCCGCTGCACCATTTAGGGCCAGCGCAATGCCGATAACGAAACAGCCGATGGCGATGGCGAGGGTGGCCTGGATCAGGTTGAGGCTGCCGACAACGCTGGAGCCCATGGTGAAAGTACCGATGGAAACGCAACCGCCGAACCAGGCCAGCAGGTAGGAAACGCGCCCCATGATACGGGTTTGCTGGGGTGCCAGCGATTCTTCCCCAGGTGCTTTGGTAGCCGCCTGGCCGACCGGCCCGGTTAGTGTGTTGGATTCGCTGCTCATGAGGCGACCTCGCTAACTTTATTGTTCATTATTCTCTCCATGGTTTTGTTTTTATGCGTAGTGCAATGTTTATTCCAGTTTCAGGTTGGAATAGCTCTCGAAGCGCCCGATGAAGGGCTTTGGACGGGGGAAGGCGAGATCGCCGTATTTGCTGGTGCCCAGCCCAAGCCCAACGATGGCTTCGGCCAGTTTGATCGCGGCGGTCACGCCTTCTACTACCGGCAGGCCGACGGCCTCGCTGATCTTTGGCGTGAGATCGGCCATGCCGCCGCAGCCCAGCACGATGGCGCCGATGTTGTCTTCATGCTTGGCGCGCAGGCATTCGTCGATGATCAATTCCAATGCCCTGTCAGGGTTGTCTTCCAGCTCCAGCACTGGGATGTCGGCCGCGCGAATACGTCGGCAGTTATGGCTGAAGCCGTAACTTTCCAACAGGTGTTCGGCGATGATCATGGTGCGGGGCAGAGTAGTGACGATGGAAAAGCGCGTGCTGATCAGGCTGGCCATATGAAAGGCGGCCTCGGCAATGCCAATGACCGGCGCGCGGGTTAGCTCACGGGCTGCGTAGATGCCCGGATCGCCGAAGCAGGCGATCACATAGGCGTCGGTATCCTCGCGCTCGCCTGCTAGCACTTCCTCAATCACGCCCAAGACGCTGACGGCTTCATCAAAATGGCTTTCAATCGACACTGGGCCACTGTCGGGCTGGCAGGCGGTAATGCGCGTGCCAGGCGAGGCTACGGCCCTGGCAGCTTCTCCGATGGTGTCCGTCATGGCTTGTGTGGTGTTCGGATTGATGACGCGGATATGCATGGCGTTGGCCTGTTTTAGATTTGTACACAAAAGATGAGTTTAATTGTATACAATCGTTCTGGTCAAAAACTAAAAATGCAATTGGGTTTTCAATTGGTCTAAAAAGGTTATGCAGTCATGAACATTCATGCTAATTACCCGCGGGATCTGCTCGGTTACGGTCGTAACCCGCCGCATGCCAAATGGCCGGGTCAGGCCCGCATCGCCGTGCAGTTCGTGCTCAACTATGAAGAGGGTGGCGAGAACTGCGTCCTGCATGGCGACAGCCATTCGGAAAGGTTCCTGTCGGAAATTGTTGGGGCTGAGGCTTTCCCGGCGCGGCACCTGAGCATGGAGTCGATTTATGAATACGGCTCTCGTGCTGGTGTATGGCGTATTCTTAACGAGTTTGAAAAGCGCGGCCTGCCGCTAACGGTATTTGGCGTGGCCATGGCGCTGGAACGCCATCCCGAAGTGGCCATGGCGTTCAAGGAGCTGGGGCACGAAATTGCCTGCCACGGCTGGCGCTGGATTCATTACCAGGATGTGCCCGAGGCTGTTGAGCGCGAGCATCTGCAACGGGCAATGGAGATATTTCAGCGTCTGTATGGCGAGAAGCCGCAGGGCTGGTATACCGGCCGCGACAGCCCGAATACCCGGCGTTTGCTGCTGGATGAGGGCAGCTTTTTATATGACAGCGACTATTACGGTGACGATCTGCCGTTCTGGACCCGCGCCGCCGACAGTCAGGGCGAACTGCATAATCACCTGGTAGTGCCCTATACGCTGGACACTAACGATATGCGCTTTGCCTCGCCCCAGGGTTTCAACACCGGGGATCACTTCTTCAGCTATCTGAAGGATGCCTTTGACGTACTTTATGAAGAGGGAAGCGAGCAGCCGAAGATGCTTTCGGTAGGGCTGCACTGCCGGTTAATCGGCCGGCCCGGGCGCTTCCGTGCGCTGCAGCGATTCCTCGATTATATCGAGACCCACGACCGGGTCTGGGTGACCCGCCGTATCGACATTGCCCGTCATTGGGCCGAACACCATCCCGTTTAAGAATTCCGTATTAAGGAACCATCATGGCCCAGCGTCCGAACGAACCCAGAACCTATTTTGCCCCCACCGGCGGGCATCCGCCGCAAACGCAGCTTTTGACTGACCGTGCGGTATTTACCGAGGCCTATGCCGTCATCCCCAAAGGCGTAATGCGTGACATCGTCACCAGCCATCTGCCGTTCTGGACTGGAACGCGCCTGTGGGTGCTGTCGCGTCCTTTGACCGGCTTTGCTGAAACCTTCTCGCAGTACATTATGGAAGTGCAGCCCGGTGGCGGCAGCGATAAGCCAGAAACCGATCCAGGTGCAGAAGCCGTGCTGTTTATCGTTGAGGGCGAGCTAGCTCTGACCCTGGACGGCCAGGTGCACAACATGCAGCCGGGCGGTTACGCTTTTATTCCACCGGGCAGTGACTGGACGGCGCGTAACGGCTCGGATGCCACGGTGCGCTTCCACTGGATTCGCAAGGCCTATGAGAAAGTCGAGGGCATCGAGGTGCCAGAGGCGTTTGTTACCAACGAAAATCTGGTTGATCCTCTGGTCATGCCCGACACTAATGGCTGCTGGAGCACCACGCGCTTTGTCGATACCCAGGACATGCGCCACGACATGCATGTGAACATTGTCAACTTCCTGCCCGGCGGTGTGATCCCCTTTGCCGAAACCCACGTGATGGAGCACGGCCTTTATGTGCTGGAAGGCAAGGCCGTGTACCTTTTGAATAAAGACTGGGTGGAAGTGGAGGCGGGTGACTACATGTGGTTGCGCGCCTTCTGCCCGCAGGCCTGCTACGCCGGCGGCCCTGGCCCGTTCCGCTATTTGCTGTACAAGGATGTGAACCGTCATATGAAACTGCCGACCTACGGCAGTTAAGCGGAGATTCTGATGAGCACTGACCCGATTTTGCAACTGACCGCCGTGCCACTGACGCCCGAGGCCTTCATGGCCTTTGGCGATGTGATTGACCATCGCGGTGCCGAGTTCTTTATGATCAATAGCGGCCGCACTCGTCGTTATCATGATCTGGCCAAGGTCGAGACCCTGGGCGAGGAGGCCAGAACGCTGATCAGCCTCTTCGTCAGTCAGCCGGTGGAAATGCCGCTGGAATTGACCTTTGTCGAGCGTCATCCGCTGGGCAGTCAGGCTTTTGTACCGCTGCACGGCGAACGTTTTGTGGTCGTGGTGGCGCCACCGGGCGACGTGATTGATCCCGCTCACGTGCGCGCTTTCGTGACCGATGGTCGGCAGGGTGTGAACTACCGTGCCGGAACCTGGCACGCGATTCAGTCGGTGCTCGAGTCCGAGGGCGAGTTTCTGGTGGTTGATCGCGGCGGCGCTGGGCACAATTGTGACGAGTATCCGTTGGCCATACGGGTGACGCTGGGCTGAATCTGCTGGTTTAGCCTGTCAATATGTTCTTTGACTCTGTTTTGATGTTGCTCAGAGCGCTGTGATCCAGCGCTCCTAGCTGTCTTACCGCTGGACTCAGCGGCTCTCCAACCGCTGGTCCGTGAGCCGCCCTTCGGCTCAGTGGTGTCTTAGAGCGCTTCGCTCTCGGCTTCCTGAGTGCTGCTGCTGTTAGCGTCTGGCAGGTGGGTGCGAACGAAGGCTTCCTGGCCTTCCAGCTCCAGCACGCGGGAGGTGTTGAGGCGCAGTTCACGTAGTAGCTCCGGGTTCTCGGCCAGTTTCATGTCCAGGGAGGGAATGATTTCCTTGAGCTTGGCCTGCCACTCGGCGCTTTCTACCTGCTCTGGGAAGACTCGCTTCAGCAGATTAAGCATAATCGGCGGGGCGGTGGAAGCACCCGGAGACGCGCCCAGCAGGGTCGACATAGTGCCGTCTTCAGATACCACTACTTCGGTGCCGAACTGCAGCTTGCCGCCGTCATCGGTTTTCTTGATGATCTGCACGCGTTGGCCAGCACTCCACATTTCCCAGTCATCGGGGTTGGCTTCTGGGTAATACTCGCGCAGGGAATCGATACGATCATCGCGATCCTGAAGTACCTCGCTAACCAGATAGCGCACCAGATTGAAGTTACCCAGCGCCACTTGCATCATCGGCCAGACGTTGCTGAAGGTCATGGAACTGAACAGATCGGTCCAGGAGCCTTCTTTCAGGAACTTGGTCGAGAAGGTCGCGAAGGGCCCGAAGAACAGCGTGGGCTTGCCGTCAAGGTAGCGCAGGTCAAGGTGTGGCACCGACATTGGCGGCGAGCCTTCAGCGGCCAGGCCGTAAACCTTGGCAGTATGGCGCGAGACCACTTCTGGGTTGGTGGTGTACAGGAACGAGCCGCCCACCGGGAAGCCTGCGTACTGCTTGGCCTCGGGGATACCGGATTGCTGCAGCAACAGTAATGCAGCACCGCCAGCGCCGTTGAACACGTAGCGGCTGTTTACAACGCTGGTCTCGCCGCTTTCAACATTGGCGACGGTAACCCGCCAGGTGTCATCCTCATTACGTTCCAGCCCGCGTACTTCGGTACTGGTGGTCAGCGTTACGTTTGGCTGGGTGGCCAGGTGTTCTGCCAGCTGGCGTGTGAGTACGCCCCAGTTGAGCTCGGTGCCCAGATCCATGCGGGTGGCCGCCATGGGGGTGCCTTCCTCGCGGCCGGCCATTACCAGGGGCATCCACTCGGCGATGGTGGCTTCGTCGTCGGTGTATTGCATGCCGGCGTACAGCGGGTTCTCTGACATGCGCGCATAGCGCTCAGTGAGAAAATCGATATTCTCCTGACCCCACACCACACTCATATGCGGCACATTGGAGATAAAGCTGGAGGGATCCTGCAAAACGCCGCGCTCGACCTGGTGGGCCCAGAACTGGCGCGAGATTTCAAACTGTTCGGTGACGTTAATGGCGCGTGCGATATCCACGCTGCCGTCATCGTCTTGCGGAGTGTAATTCATCTCGCAGAAAGCCGAATGGCCGGTGCCGGCGTTGTTCCAGCCGTCGGAGCTTTCCTGGGCGATGCCGTCCATGCGCTCAAAAAGCTGGATGTTCCAGTCGGGCTCCAGCTCATTGAGCCAGGTGCCCAGCGTCACACTCATGGTGCCGCCGCCGATCAGAACGACGTCGACGACGTCACTGGGCGCGGTCTCGTCTTCGGCGGCCAGCACATAACCTGGCAGCAGACAGAGGTGCAGGCATAGCGCTGCGGTAAGTTGCTTTTTCATGACGGTCTCGATTTGCTGAGTGGCTTAAACACCTACCGGCGCGCTGGGCCGATCCATCAAACGAGGGGTGGGCCGTAAACGTATTGGTGATGTGTAAGACTATGGACCGCGGATGGTAGGGTTCTGCTGCACTGACCACAAGCGAAAGCGTTGGTTGATCAGGTTTTAACGCCCGATGCAGCACACCAGGCGTTTCAGCCATACCAGCGGCAAAGCTGTTCAGGCCTGGACAAGGTCCAGACCTGCTTGAGTATTACTCAAACACCGGCAATACCTGACCCTGATACTTCTCTTCAATGAACGCTTTCACTTCGGGGCTGTTCAGTGCTTTGGCCAGTTTCTGAATCGCATCGCTTTCGCTATTGTCCGAATGGGCGACCAGAATATTGACGTAGGGTGACTCGGCACCTTCAATCACCAGCGCATCTTCAGTCGGGTTCAGCCCAGCTTCCAGCGCATAGTTGGTATTGATCAGCGCCAGATCTACCTGCTCGAGGACGCGTGGCAGGGTGGCTGCCTCGAGCTCGCGAATGCGAATGCGCTTGGGGTTCTCGGCGATATCACGCGGGGTGGACAGAATATTGCCTTCATCCTTCAGGGTGATCACACCGGCCTTTTGCAGCAGCAGCAGAGCACGGCCGCCATTGGTTGCATCGTTGGGGATCACGACGTTGGCGCCTTCGGGCAGGTCATCCAAGCTCTTGATCTTGCGCGAATAGGCGCCGAAGGGCTCCACATGTACACCGGCCACGCTCACCAGGTCGGTACCACGGCTGCTGTTGAACTCTTCCAGGTAGGGCAGGTGCTGGAAGAAGTTGGCATCCAGGCGCTTTTCTGCGACCTGCACGTTGGGTTGCACGTAATCGGTGAATACGCGGATATCCAGTTCGACACCCTGTTCCGCCAGCGCCGGTTTAACGAACTCTAGAATCTCGGCGTGGGGCACGGCGGTGGCCGCAACGGTGATTTTCTCGGCGGCGAACACGGGCAGCGAGGTTAGAACCGCGGCAGCGGCAAAGGCAGTCAGTAATTTCTTCATATCAAGCTCCTTGTGGGATAACACGCAGGCTTGCGGCGGATAGCCGGTAGCCTGCCTTCTTTGTTGCAATAATAAACAGTTGCGCTCAAGGCATGGTCACTTGCGGGAAAAATGCACCACCAGGCGGTCGCCGATGCTTTGCAGCACCTGTACCAGCACTAGCAGCAATACCACCGTCACCACCATGACATCCGGCTGGTAGCGCTGATAGCCATAACGCACTGCCAGATCACCCAGCCCGCCACCGCCGATAAGGCCCGACATGGCGGTATAGGACACCAAAGTGATCGCGGTGACCGTGACTGCGGCGATGATGCCCGGCAGGGCTTCGGGCAGCAGGGCATTGACCACAATCTGCCGTGGGGTAGCACCGGCCGCCTGGGTGGCCTCGATAATGCCGCGGTCAACTTCGCGCAGGGCGGTTTCAACCAGTCGGGCAAAAAACGGTGTAGCACCCACAACCAGTGGCGGAATAGCGCCTGCCACCCCCAAAGAGGTGCCTGTGACCATCACGGTAAAGGGGATCATCACGATCAGCAGTATCACAAAGGGCACCGAGCGAAAGATGTTCACCAGCAGTGATAGCGCCTGATAGAACGACTTGTGCTCGAACATCTGCCGTGGCCCGGTCAGAAACAGCACCACCCCTAGCGGCAGCCCGAGCAGCGCGGTAAACAGCATCGACCCGCCGAGCATGGCCAGGGTGTCCAGGCTGGCCTGCCAGATCTCCGGCCAGATCACATTGGGAAACAGGGCATTCATCAGCGCAGGACCTCCAGATGCACATCGGCCTGGGTAAAACAGCCCAGCGCGGCATCAATATCGCCACCGGTGAGCGCCAGTGTCAGTTGACCATAGGGGGTATCTTTGATGCGGTCGATGCGGCCCGCCAGAATGCTGTAGTCCACGCCGGTTTCCCTGGCTACGCTGCCCAGCAGCGGCGCATAGGTGGCGTCACCACTGAAGGTCAGGCGCACTATGCGGCCCTCGACATGGGCGAAGTCATCACGCTGCTCGCCCTCATCCTCCTGCTCGTCTTCGCGCACGAATCGTCGTGTGGTCGCGTGCTGGGGGTGGAGAAAGACATCGGTGACGGCTCCCAGCTCGACAATCACGCCGGTATCCATGACCGCCACGCGGTCGCAGGCACGACGAATAACATCCATTTCGTGGGTGATCAGTATGATCGTCAGGTTCAGTTCACGGTTGATCTGCGTTAGCAGTTCCAGCACCGAGGCGGTCGTCTGCGGGTCAAGTGCACTGGTGGCCTCGTCGCACAGCAGCACCTTGGGGCGCGTCGACAGAGCCCGGGCAATGCCGACCCGCTGCTTCTGGCCACCGGACAGCTGCGCCGGATATTTGTTGGCATGCTCGCTGAGCCCTACACGCGCCAGCAACTCGGCCACGCGAGCCTTTATTTGTGCCCGGTTTAGCTCACCAGCCAGCTTTAGCGGCAGTGCTACATTATCGGCCACGGTCTTGGATGACAGCAGGTTGAAGTGCTGGAAAATCATGCCGACTTGCCGACGAAACTGGCGTAATCCCTTGGCGTCCAGCTGGGTCACGTCTTCGCCATCAATGACGATTCGGCCACCCGAAGGCTCCTCCAGCCGGTTGATCAAACGCAGCAAGGTGCTTTTGCCGGCTCCGGAGTGGCCGATAATGCCAAAGACTTCGCCACGAGCGACATGCAAGTCTGTCGGCTGCAACGCGGTCACTGACTGGCCGCCGACACGATAGGCCTTGTGGACCTGCTCAAAATCAATCACGCATTACCTTCCAATGTACCAAGCCCTGCTGTGGATGACGGGCCCGAAAGGCGGCTAGTTTACCTGCCATGGCTCATGCCGTAAAAATCTTTATCGGCCTATGGTTATAACCAGAGTGGATGGATAGCCCAGTGAAAAGCCGGGCAAACGCTTGGCCAACGCTATGATTGTCAAACCTAAGACAGACTTGCCCAATGCATTAAGGCTATTTTTCGTCATTTTGCGGGACAGTTGTCGCCCGCTGGCAACGGAGAAAGCTGTTATGTCATTTACATCCAAGGTTGTGTGGATCACCGGTGCGTCATCAGGCATCGGTGAGGCGCTGGCGAATGCACTGCTGGCACAGGGAGCGCAGGTGATCCTTTCCGGGCGGCGTGCTGATGCGCTGCAAGCGGTGGCCGCCCAGGCCCCAGAGCGGACGCTGGTGCTGCCTTTCGAGACCACCGACTACGAGCGTCTGCCGGACCTGGTCGAGCAGGCCTGGAACTGGCGCGGGCGCGTTGATCTGCTGATCAACAATGCCGGTATCAGCCAGCGCAGTCTGGCGCTGGATACCGCATTTGAGGTCTACCGGCGGTTGATCGATGTCGACTATCTGGCCCCGCTGGCGCTGACTCAGGAATTGTTGCCGCGCATGGTGGAGCAGGGCGGTGGGCAATTGGCGGTGGTGAGTTCGGTCGCGGGCAAGGTGGGTACCGCGCTGCGCACCGGATACTGCGGCGCCAAGCATGCGGTGGTGGGTTATTTCGAGGCGTTGCGTGCGGAGGTAGAAGAAGCCTACGGAATTGGCGTGAGCGTTATTCTGCCGGGCTCGGTGCGTACCGCCATTGCGCTGAACGCGCTGGAAGGCAGCGGCACGGCGCGGGGACGCTCGGACACTAATATCGACAATGGCATCGACCCGGTGGCCGCAGCGCAGACTATTCTGGACGGCCTGAGCGCCCGCCAGCATGACATCGTGGTGGCCGAGGGCATGGAGCTGGGCGCGCTGCAACTGCGTGTCGCCGATCCGGCAAAACTGTTCAGCGTCACCGCGAAGGAAGGCGCCCGCTTGGCTAAGGTGCGTGCCGAGCTGGGTGCGGGTGCTTCGGTCGATCCGCTTGCGGTGAACCAGCAGTAAGCCGAGCCGGCTTTAGCCCTGCGTGACCTATTCTGGCCCCATGATGTCTGCCAGGCGGTCCGGCCGCGGCGCGCCCTGTTGTTGTTGCATGCGACCCTGGTCATCCAGATAGAAGATGGCCGGTGTGGCCTGGGCGCCGAGCTGGGTCATCAGTTCGTGATTGGCTTTTAGCTGTAGATTGATGGCCGCAGGGATCTCGTTTACCGCTTGAACGCTATCGCCGGTTTCATGTTGGTGCAAGGCGGCGGTGGGATCGTCTGCGGCGAGGATGGCGGCGGATTTGCCGGCGCTGTCTTCGCGCAGTATGCCGACCATAATGTGCCGCAGCTGCACCTTGCCTGACTCTACCCAGGGCCGTGCTTGCTCCCAGAACATGCTGCAGAACGGGCAATTGGGGTCGGTGAAGGTATAGACCACACGTGCGGCGTTGTCCGCACCGTCGCCGATCCAGTCGCTGGCTTCCAGTTGCGTCCACATGCCCTTGGCCATGGGTTGATATACCAGTTCGTCAAGATGCGCCCTGCTAAGGTCTTTGCCGTTGGCATCGAGCAGGGTGCCGACCAGAACGTGTTGCTCATCTGCGGTGAGATAAAGGGCCAGGCCCTGACCGTTGAGTTTGCCGGCAAAACCCTGGAGGCCGGCGGGTGCGTCGAAACGGCCAACAATTTCGACACCGCGCTCGGTAGTGGCGGCAATCGGTGCGGGCCAGTCTTCGGCGCTGGCGAAGGGCGACAGGGTCAATAGCAGCACGGGGAGTGCGTGCTTTGCGTGTAATCGGATCATGGCGTTTCTTCCTCTTTGAGTTTGGCAATCTGGTGAGATAGGCTCGCCGCGGACAGCTCGCCCAGGTGGCTGGCGACCTGTTGGCCTTGTGCGTTGTAGAACAGAGTGGTGGGCAGCGCCTGCGAGCCGACCTGTTGGCCGAACTGGCCACCAGTGTCGAGTAGAACGTTATGCAGTGTCAGACCGGTGGCATCCAGAAAACGGATAATTTCTCCGGGGCCTTCGCCCTGGTTGACGAAGACAAAGACGATATCGGCTTCCCGTTGCTGGGCATCGGCTAATACCGGCATTTCCCGGCGGCAGGGTGGGCACCAGGTGGCCCATAGATTGACTACCAGCGGCCGGTCGTTCAGCTCCTGCAACGAGACCTGTTCGCCTTCAACGTCCAGCAGGGTCATGTCCGGCAGCTGTGTGCCTTGCTGCAGCGCTTGGAGCATGTAGCTGCTGACGGCCCAGAAGATTAGCCCGACCGCCAGCGCAGTGCCCAGCGGCAGGCGTAGCGTCAGGTCACGCCAGGCCAGCCACAGGCCAGCGAGTAGCGCTGCGATGATCCCCGGCCAGATAATGAAGCCGCCATCGCGAATATCGATTACCCGCCAGGGGCTGTCCCTGAAGTGGTCGAAGTACACCGTCACAAAGGCCAGGCGCGCGACCACCAGACCCAGCAGCAGCAGGTTGAACAGGTGCTTTTCCGGATTGCGCTGGCGGTGCCGCCCCAGCCACCAGCCGGTCAGCGTGGCCAGAAACAGACTGATCAGCAGGATGAGATGTGAGCTGGCCATCGCCAGCGGACCGATATTGACTGTGAGCATTAACCGTCCTCTCTGGTAATTTGCCAGCGTTGCAAGAATTCAGTGGCATTGACTTCGCCGGTGATGCGCTGGGCGCGTCGCTCTTGGCCATCAGGCCCAAACCACAGCAGGGTAGGTGGGCCATGGATAGCATAGCGCGATAGTAGTTCACGGCTTTCGGCGCTGTTGCGGGTCACATCCGGGCGCAGCAATCTGACGCCGTCGAGGCTGGCCATGACATCGGCCCGGCCAAATACCTGCTGTTCCATGATTTTGCAGGCCAGGCACCAATCGGCGTAATAGTCGACCAGCACCCATTCTCCCGCTGCCTTGGCGGCGGCCAATTGCTGATCCAGCTCGGCGGGGGTATCTAGGCTGGTGAAGGCGTCCTTATGGCTCTCGGCGGGGGCTGCGGTGGCTGATGCACTATAGATCGCCAGCGGTTGCCAGGGGTTGACTGCGCCACCGGCAGCACCCAGCAGCAGCGTCAGGCCCCAGACGCCAGCGAGCGTGGCGGCAGTCTGCAGCAGGCTGCTGTACTTGCTGCCACGTGCGGTCTGAATCAACGTGGCGGCGGCGCCCAGCAAGAACACCGCAGTCAGGCCAAGCCACAGGGAGGCATCTAACACTGGACGAATGATAAACAAGGCCGCCGCCAGGAAGACAAAGCCGAAGACCACCTTGACCCGATTCATCCAGGCGCCGGGGCGCGGAATAAAACGCGTGCCGACCGTCACCAGCAGCAACAGCGGGACACCCATGCCGACGCCCAGGGCAAACAACGCGAGCCCGCCTTGCAGCATATCGCCAGTCTGACCGATATACAGCAGTGCGCCCGCCAGTGGAGCAGTCATGCACGGGCCCACCAACAGGCCGGACAACACCCCGAGCATCGCCGCGCCGCCGAGATGGCCGCCGGTCTGTTTGCGCCCGGCCTGATCCAGCCGGTCGCGGACGAAGGCTGGTAGCTGCAGCTCGAAAAAGCCGAACATCGGCAGCGCGAGCAAGACGAAGAGCCCGGCGAAGCTGCCGATGACCCAGGGCTGCTGCAATACAGCCTGCAGATTGCCACCGATCAGCGCGGCCAGTACGCCTAACGCGGCATAGACCAAGGCCATGCTGAGTACATAGACGGACGCCAGCATCAGCCCCCGGCGCGGGGTCGCGCCACTGCCGACCACCAGGCCTGCTAGAATCGGCAGCATTGGCAGTGAGCAGGGTGTGAACGCCAGTAACAACCCCAGCCCGAAGAACAGTGCCAATGCCAGGGGTAGCGACCCGTCTTGAAGTTGGCTGGCCATGCGCTGGTCCTCGGCCAGGGTTGGCGGGGCGCTGCCGTTTAAACTGGTCTGCGGGCCAGGCGCCGGTTCCGCAGCGTTGGAGCCAATATCACGGCTTTGCGGTGGATAGCATAAACCGGCATCGGCGCACCCCTGCCAGCCGAGCGTGAAAGCACCCGCCTGCTCAGCCGGAATGCTTAGTTGCAAAGAATCCCGGTATACCTGCGAATCACCAAAAAATTCATCGCTATAGGGTATGCCGGCCGGCAGTGTTGGGTGCGAGTCCTTATCCAGCCCTGAAAAGCTCAGGCGTTGTTGATACAGGTAGTAGCCGGGCGCGATGCGCCAGGTTAACTGGGTTGCGCCATCGGCAGCGCGCTCTACTGACAGCTCAAAAGCGTCTTCTACCGGCAGAAACTCGGCATGGTTATTGGCTCCGCTGCTGAAGCCGGCGAAAGCGAATGCCAGGCTCGACCACACCAGCAAACAGGGTAAAACCAAGATATAACGCCACTTCATGCCTTCTATGCTCCCGCCGGCGGATTGATAGGGGGCAGTATGCGTTGCCGGGATTAAGTCCGAATTAACGCTGGTGGTTATGAGTGGCTGGCTGTTAATCCGTGGTTAATCGTTACAATGGATACTGATGAAAAGCCGCAGCGGATGACCTATGCATATTCTCCTGGTCGAAGACGACCCCCTGATTGCCAGTGGCATTGCCGCCGGTCTGGCTGCTCAGGGCATGACCGTGGACCCGGTGGGCACAGCAGCTCACGCCGAGGCCATGCTCGGAACCATCGCCTTTGATGTGATGATTCTCGATCTGGGCCTGCCTGATGAGGATGGGTTGTTGCTGCTGCGTCGGCTGCGTTCCCAGGACGTGACCATACCGGTGCTGGTGCTGACTGCCCGTGATGCGATCAGCGACAGGGTCGCCGGGTTGCAGTCAGGTGCTGATGATTATCTGCTCAAACCTTTCGATCTGCGTGAGCTGAGCGCTAGGCTGCATGCGATGGTGCGCCGGGCCAGCGGCCGCAGCGTGAACCTGATCAGGCACGGCGCGCTGGTTTATGACCCGGACGCGGCGCTCGCTTGGGTGAACGACACGCCGGTGGATCTGTCGCGCCGTGAACGTGCGTTACTCAATACATTATTGTTGAACAAGGGTCGGGTATTGAGCGCAGGGCAGTTAAAGGACAGCATCTATGGCATGAGCGATGAGCTGGAAAGCAACGCGCTCAACGTGCATATCCATCATCTGCGTCGCAAGCTGGGTAATGACATAGTCGAGACCGTGCGCGGGCTGGGCTATCGCCTCGGCACTGTGGCGCCTGCGGCATCCGCCGCGCGAGGCCCCGCAGCATGAGTCTGCGTCTGCGCCTGACTCTGATACTAGGCTCGACTTTCATCATTTTATGGTCCGTGGCTGCGGCCTGGATGCTGTATGACTTGCGCGCCGAAATGATGCGCTCGCTGGACCAGCGACTTGCCGCGTCGGCGCAGATGGTTGCTGGTTTGCTGGTGCAGATGCCGCAATCATCCCAGCCGGCAGCGGCAGAGCGCATTACCGCGCAGCGGCTGGGGATTCCCGATGGCCTGACCTGCCAGGTCAGCTCGCTGCGTGGCGAAGTCATAGCGCGTAGTCATCCCGAACTGGCGGAGCCGCTTGATGCGCAGCAGGTCGGCTTTCGCGACCAGCAGGTGGATGGGGTGAGTTGGCGCAGTTACACGGTCGAGCAGCACGGCATGCGTATTACCACGGCAGATCGTTTGGATGAGCGGCAAACCCTGCAATCCTCGGTATTGCTGGCAGCAGCCGTGCCGGTAGGGGTGGCCTTGCTGGGTACCCTGTTGCTGCTCTGGTTCGGCGTGCGCAAAGGGCTACAACCGTTGCGGCGGATGGCTGATGCGCTGCTGGAGCGCGGCCCGGATTCCCTGCAACCCTTGCAACTGGCGTCCCTGCCGAGCGAACTGCGGCCCCTGCAGGACAGCCAGAACCAACTGTTCGAGCGTATTGCTCATGCCTTGGAGCGAGAGCGCCGTTTCACCGGTGACGCCGCGCATGAACTGCGCAGCCCACTGACGGCGATCAAGGTGCACCTGCAGGTGGCGGGTATGACATCAGGCGCCGAGGCTACCAATGCCCTGGCCCAAGCGGAGAAGGGCGCGGATCGCCTGCAAAGCACACTGGAACAGTTACTTCTGCTGGCGCGGGTCGAGGGTCGGCAATCCTTTGAAGAAGGCGCGCAAGCGACTGCGCTGGAGGTCGCCAGGTTGGCGATTCAGGACACTGCGGGCGCCGCCGAAGGTGTGGAGCTACAGGCTGCGGCGACTTTGTCAGAGCGGCCCTTGGGTATGCCACCCGCGCTGGCTACAGTGGCGCTGCGTAACCTGCTTGACAACGCTCTACGGCACACCGCTGCCGGTACGCAGGTGCAGCTGGAGATAACCAGCTCGGGTGACCGGGTCTATTTCAAGGTGCGGGACCATGGCCCCGGGTTGGCCGATGACAGCATGATGTTGCTGACACGGCGATTCTGGCGCCAGGGCACGGGTGGCGGCAGCGGCCTGGGTCTGGCAATAGTTGACGCCATTGTTCAACGCTGTGGCGGCCAGTTGCGCTTCAGTACGGGCCCTCACGGGATGCTGGTCACGCTCGAGTTGCCGCTGCTGCGCTGAGCCGGCGGTGCGCTCCTTGCGCTTTTGGCGCTGGGGTCAATGCAGATGAACCCGCACGGTTTTCCGGGGTTCTAACCCAAAGACACAGGAGCTCATCATGAAATTCATTTTTGAAGTCCGCATGAAACCCGGGTACAGCGTCGAGGAATATGCCGAAGCCTGGATCCGTGCCAGCGAAGTGATCCAGCGCACACCCGGTGCGCTGGGTACGCGCCTGCACCGCAAGATTGGCGCGCCGGATACCTTGTTGGCGATTGCCAGTTGGGAATCCAAGGCGGCGCGTGATGCGAAGGATGATAGTCGCGATCAGATGGTCAAAGGCATTCTGGAAAAGCACGCGCGCAACTGCGAGATCACGTTGATCGGTGAGTTTGAGGAGCCTGAGTGGGTGGTCATGCCCGAGTGCGTCGGGGCTCAATAAGCGCCGGCGCTAGGTCGCCGTTGATCCTGACATAGTTAGTCCGCCAGCACCTCGGCCACCCGCTGGCGTAGCCGGGGAATGACCTGTTCTTCGAACCAGGGATGGCGGCGCAGCCAGATATTGTTGCGCGGGCTCGGATGCGGCAGCGCCAGCAGTTCGGGCCAGTGCGCCTGCCAATCCGCAACCCTTGCGCTTACCGGCAGGCGTTTACCGGTGAAGTGGTAGGCCTGAGCATATTGGCCCAGTGCCAGCGTCAGTTGAATGTTCGGCAGCCCGGCCATCAGCAGCTCCCGCCAAGTGGGTGCACATTCTGGGCGCGGTGGTAGATCGCCGGAGCGGCCAGTACCCGGATAGCAGAAGCCCATTGGCAGTATTGCGATCTGGCGGGCGTCATAAAACACCTCGGGCGTGATGCCCAGCCATCCGCGCAATCGCTCGCCGCTGGCGTCAGCGAAAGGGATGCCACTTTCGTGCACCTTGCGCCCAGGCGCCTGCCCGGTAATCAGGATCCGTGCTGAAGGGTGAGCCTGCACCACTGGTCGCGCGCCGAGTGGCAGCTGCGGCTGGCACAGGGTGCAGTCGCGTACCTGGCTGATGAGTGTTGAAAAGGACATGCGGCTCCTGAAGCAAGAATCGAATAATTGGCACTATAGCCAGTCGATACATTGGCCATTAACCGGTGCACAGTCCAGCAGCTTATTCATGTTGTGAATAGCCACCATTATCGGTATTCGTTTCAAATTACCCACGCTTTTGCGTAATGTATCGGTCCTGGTTTGAGGGCTGTGGGGTCGTGAATCAAGACCGTGCGGGCCCGGCATTTTTATCCTGATTTGGAGGTAGGCTGCAATGGCTTCATTTGAAAGTATCAAGAAGGTCGGCATCATCGGTGCCGGCACCATGGGCCGCGGTATTGTCATGAACTTCGTCAACGCCGGCTACCCGGTGACCTGGCTGGACGTGAATGGCGAGATGCTGGAGAAGGGCCTGGTCGATATCGCCAGCGTGTACAAGCGCTCAGTAGCGCAGGAACGTTTTGACGACGCCGAAGCGCAGGCGCGTCTGGGCCGCATCACCACCACCCAGGATTATGCAGCTCTGCAGGATATGGATCTGGTGGTTGAAGCGGTATATGAAAACATGGATCTGAAGAAGAAGATCTTTGCCGAGCTGGACAAGGCGGTTAAGGCCTCTGCAATTCTGGCGACTAATACGTCCTATCTGGATATCGATGAGATTGCTTCGGCAACTGGTCGTCCGACCCAGGTTCTGGGCCTGCATTTCTTTAGCCCGGCGCACATCATGAAGCTGCTGGAAGTGGTCCGCGGTAAAGCGACGGCGCAAGACGTGATGGATGCCTGCTTGGCGGTGGGCAAGAAGATCGGCAAGCAAGCAGTACTGGCCGGCAACTGCCATGGCTTTATCGGCAACCGCATGCTCGAGAAGTACTCGCGCCAGTCCCGCGAAGTGGTACTGGAAGGTTCTACGCCATGGGAGGTCGACCAAGCGCTGCAGGGTTTCGGTATGGCTATGGGCCCGTACCGCATGTACGACGTAGTCGGGGTGGACCTGGGCTGGCGCTCACGCCAACTGGCCGGTGTGGGTCGTGGTGAGCCGATTGTGTGGCTGGATAACAAGCTGTGCGAAATGGAACGCTTTGGTCAGAAGAGCGGCCACGGTTTCTATAAGTACGAGCCCGGCAGCCGTCAGGCGATTCACGATCCAGAAACCGATATGCTGGCCCGTGAAGTAGCCGAAGAAGCCGGTTACACCCAGCGTGACATCGGTGCTGAAGAAATTGTACGGCGCTGTATTCTGGCGCTGGTCAACGAAGGCGCGCGCATTCTTGACGAAGGCTTTGCTGAGTCTGCCGAGGATATCGACCGCGTTTACCTGTATGGCTACGGCTTCCCCGCTGAGCGCGGCGGCCCGATGAGCTACGCGGACAGCCTGGGGCTGGACGTGGTGCTCAAACAGATCCGTGAGCTGGAAGCTAGTCAGGGTGAGTTCTGGAAGCCGGCTGCTGGCCTGGTTAAGCGCGCTGAAGCAGGTGAGCGTTTTACCAAAGGCTGATTCTGTTAGCTAATAAAAAACCGCATTCAAGCTGTCTTGAATGCGGTTTTTTTAAGCAGAGTAATCGTGCGCTAGCTTTACTCGCCCCCACCTACTGGTGTGCCCACTACGGGCTCACCGTCGAGCGTGGCTTCCTTGAGCATGATGCGATACTCCTGCCCGTCGGTTTCCGTTTGCATTAAACGCACCAGCAGGTAGTTGAAATCCTTGGCAAACCACAGCGTGGTCAGGCGCTTGGAATCGGGCTCGCGCACGCGTTCCACTTCGACCGCGTCGAACTGGCCGGCACGGGTGGTCACCCGGCGGTCACGGGTTACGCGGAAGTGGTAATCGTCAATATTGTCGCCATCCACCACGCGATAGTGCATATCGGTTTTGCCGGCCATCAGGTCGCGTTGCAACGCCAACTGATAGGTGGTTTTGTCGAGCAGGCCCGGTTCGGTCGGCAGGCTGAAAGCATCTTGCTTGTGCACGCCAGTAACCTGTTTGTTGGCCCAGTCAAAGGTTTGTGTGGTTTCACGGCCACGTCCGAGCCCGCGGCGTTCGTATTTATAAGTCAGGGGGATAACCCGGTCATCTTCCAGCTTTAATGTACTTTGCTCGGTGAGACGCGCGACAAACATGCCGGCGTTGAAATTCAGCGTCCAGGTGCCATCGCCATTGCTGACCAGGGAGTGGTTGGCTTCGCCATTCACCGGGATACTTTTCATATCAGCAGCGTAACTGGCGGAGAAGGGGATCAGTTCGGCAGCCATCAGACTGCTGGCGCCCAGAGTCAGGGCTAGAGCCGCCAGCCAGCGGCTGGTACGGCGGGGATAGGACGTGCTTTCAGGCATCTGGTTGTACTCGCATGTCGGTCTCGAAATCATCCAACCTTAGCCCGCCAGCAGGAATTGGCTTTCCATCCATACAGGCTTGGTTGTCTATCAGCCGCAGGCGACCCTGGATGAACCAGTTCATCGCCAGCGGGTATATACGATGTTCCTGTTGCTGTACGCGCGCGGCCAGACTGGCAACGCTGTCCTCAGACAATACCGGAATAGGGGCCTGAATGACTACCGGCCCGCCGTCCAATTCAGCCGTGACGAAATGCACACTGGAGCCATGTTCGCTATCGCCTGCTTCCAGCGCACGCTGGTGGGTGTGCAAGCCCTTGTGCTTGGGCAGCAACGAGGGATGAATGTTCAATAGCCGGCCATGAAAATGCGTGACAAAAGCCGGCGTCAGAATCCGCATAAAGCCAGCCAGCACCACAAGGTCAGGCTGGTAGCCGTCAATGCACTCAATCAGCGCTGCATCGAAGCTGTCTCGACCGGCAAAGTCCTGATGATTGACCACGGCGGTGGCAATACCCGCCCGTGCCGCGCGTTCCAGTCCGCCCACGCCAGGGCGGTTGGATATGGCGGCGACGATCTGGCCTGCCGAGGCCCGGTCCGCCAGATCATCAATCAAGGCTTGCAGATTGGTGCCTGAGCCTGAGATCAGCACTACGATACGGCAGGCCGGCAGAGCGTCAGGCCCCCGAATCTCACCCAACTGAATCTCACCCACCTGCTCAGTTGCCCTTGCGGTTGAGAACGACTGCTTCGCCGCCTTCAGTGCCTTGCGCGATATGACCGATGATCCAGGGCGATTCGCCGGCTTGTTCCAGTACGCTGATGGCGTTGGCCGCCTGATCTTCGGCAACGCAGATCACCATACCAACGCCGCAGTTGAGCACGCGGTGCATTTCGGTTTCATCGACATTGCCTTGCTCCTGCAGCCAGTCAAACACGGCAGGGCGCTGCCAGCTGTTCAGGTCGACATGCGCGCAGGCGTTGGCCGGCAGCACACGGGGGATGTTTTCCAGCAGGCCGCCGCCAGTGATGTGGGCCATGGCTTTGACTGCACCGGTGTCCTTGATCAGTTGCAGTAGTGCCTTGACATAGATGCGCGTGGGCGCCATCAGCAGCTCACTCAGTGGCTTGCCGTCGAGCATGGTGGTGTTGATGTCCATGCCGCTGACTTCGATGATCTTGCGCACCAGCGAGTAACCGTTGGAGTGTGGGCCGGAGGAGGGCAGGGCTAATAATACGTCGCCCGCTTGCACGCGGGTGCCATCGATAATCTCGGCCTTTTCCACTACGCCGACGCAAAAGCCGGCCAGATCGTAATCTTCACCTTCATACATGCCGGGCATTTCTGCCGTCTCGCCACCCACTAGGGCGCACCCGGCCAGTTCACAACCGGCGCCAATGCCGCTGACGACCTGTGCGGCAATATCGATGTTCAGCTTGCCGGTGGCGTAATAGTCGAGGAAGAACAGCGGCTCAGCGCCACAGACCACCAGATCGTTGACGCACATGGCGACCAGATCGATACCGATGCTGTCGTGCTTGCCCAGATCCATCGCCAGACGCAGCTTGGTGCCGACGCCGTCGGTGCCGGAGACCAGAACAGGTTGCTTGTAACCCTCGGGAATCTCGCACAGCGCGCCAAAGCCGCCCAGCCCACCCATCACTTCAGGCCGGCTGGTGCGCTTGGCTACGTGCTTGATCCGGTCGATCAGGGCGTTACCGGCGTCGATATCAACTCCGGCATCTTTGTAGCTGATGGAGGGCTTGGGTGGCGTTTGGCTGCTCATGCGCGAATCTCGGTGATGAAAGGAATAACAGCCAGCCAGTGAAGCTGCTGCAATAAAGGGCAATAGTTTAACAATATGCAGGGCCAAGAACCATGCCGGTGGGATGATCTGGCAGCGATGAAGCACTGGCTTGGTTGCCGCCGCCGCGACGCTTGTTTAATGTATGCGCTTTATTCCTGTTTGCGCCAGCCATCCGTTCGGGTTGCCGTTGACATGTTCAAGCGGAACCATCCATGTATTCGACACGAAAATTGTTGCTGTTGCTAGCCTTGCTCCTGCCGGCTGCTGTTGCTCAGGCGGCCGTGGTGCAGGGCTTCTACCGGGTTGAGCTGCCCGTGGCCGAAGGCCAGGCGCGTGATGAAGTGATGCGCGAAGCACTTGAAGTGATGCTGACTCGCCTGGGTGGCGCTGACGCATTGAGCCAGCGCGGGCGTTTTGACCAAGCACTGGCAGACCCGCGCAGCCTGATGCAGCGCATAGGCTCGGTGGAAGATGGCGGTATTGAAGTCGAATTCGAACCCGCTCAGCTGCGCGAGCTGATGAGCGCAGCCCGGCAATCGATGCTGGGGCCGACCCGACCGGGCGTGATGCTCTGGGCCGTTGAGCAGGGTGCCTTGGGTGATGAATTTCTCGCCTCAAGTAGCTCATGGGCTGACACACTGAACCAGGCTGCCCGCCATCGCGCAGTTGCGCTCAGTTTTCCCTTGAGTGATCTACAGGACCGGGCCGCGGTCAACGAAGACGCCATTGTCAGTGCTGACCAGGCGACGTTGGTCAAGGCCACGGAGCGTTATGAGGCTACTGCTGCACTGGCGCTACATATTACTGAACAGTCTGCTGGTTGGAAGCTCGACTGGAATCTGTGGCTGGATGGGGAGGGCGGTAAAGGTAGTATCAGCGCTGAAACGCGCGAGCAGGCGGCCGATGAGTTGATGCTGCGAGTGGCCAATCAGGTATTCAGCCAATACGCTGTACCGGCGGCCAGCGCCGATGGCTTGAACAACTGGGTCATCGTGGTCGATAACGTTGAAGGGCTGGATGCCTTCGCCGGGCTACAGCGTATTCTGCAACAGTTGGGCAGCCAGGTGGCACCGCAGTTGCTAGCCATTAATGGTAGCCAGGTGCGTCTGAAGTTCGATTTCTCTGGCAGTGAAGCGCAGTTGGAACGCTTGTTGGCCCTTGATCAGCGCTTGATCAGGAGTCAGCCGCCCGCCCCCGAGCCGGTGGTGGCAGCAGCGTCGCCTGCGGCGCTGGATGAGCCGCTTGTATTAGAGCCTGGGATAACCGAAGGGCCAGCCCCTGAAATGCCGGCGCCGGTTGAGCCAGTGGCAGAGCCGGCAGCCAACACCCTTTATTTTCGCTGGCGCTGAGCTATGTTCGCGAGCCTGCAGGAGCTGGACATGAGCGTTGATCTGAATGCAGCCCAAGCGCCTTGGGTGCGCGACGCCCATGCATAGCGGTCAGCCCATGCAGTTGCCTCTGAGCATCAAGCTTAATGATGAGGCCACTTTCACCAATTTCTACGCTGGGCCCAACGCGGCTGCAGTGGCTGCGGTGGAGGCGCTCGCCAGCGCAGAGCCAGCGCTTCCAGAGACCTGCTTATACTTGTGGGGCGCGCCCGGCAGTGGCCGGTCGCACTTGCTGCAGGCGGCCTGCCATCGCATGGCGGAAGTGGGTAGCCTGGCGATGTATCTGCCGCTGGCGGAGGTCCAGGACCACGGCCCTGATCTGTTGGAAGGCATGGAGCAGTTCGATCTGTTATGTCTGGATCAGTTAGACGCGCTGGTCGGGGATGCGGCCTGGGAAGAGGCATTGTTTCATTTGTACAACCGCTTGCGTGAGGAGGGCGGCCGGCTGCTGGTTGCCGCGTCGGCTGCGCCCAGGGTGATGGGCTTCAGCCTGGCTGACCTGGCCTCTCGCCTGAGTTGGGGCCTGGTATTTCAGTTGCAACCGTTGAGCGACGAAGATAAACAGCAAATGCTGATGCTGCGCGCCGACTTGCGCGGCTTGCAGCTTAGCGAAGAAGTAGCACGCTACATGCTCAATCGCGGCGCACGCGGCATGGCGGAATTGTTTGCCGCGCTGGAGCAGCTTGATCAGGCGTCCCTGCAGGCCCAGCACCGCTTGACTATTCCGTTCGTCAAGCGGGTTATGGGCTGGTAAGTCACTCAGGTTTCGTCGTTGATCACCCGTTGCGCCTGAAAGCCCCAGCGCACATAGCCCATCGCCGGGACGAAGAACAGCAGACTCAGGCCGGTAAGCAGTGCCCCGTAGGCCATGCGTTCAAGCTGGAAGCAGCTCAGCACACCATAGATAAAATATAAGTTCACGACAAAACATAGCCAGGCGTGGGTGCGAATGTTGCCTTTGAGCATGCCCGGCATGAAGATTAATAGCGGCACCGTCAAGGTGCCGACAATCACCCAGGGATTAGCGCCGTGCAGGTCGGCGATCAGGGCGTTATAAATCAGCAGGGTGGCGAGCAACCCCAGATACCCGATCAATGCCAACGCGCGACAGATACGCAGGCGTGGATTCAGAAAGTCCAGACTGGGGAGCGGCTTGTCAACTTTGGACATGAGTAGCCCCCGCCAACAACTGCTGGGTTAGCCGGGCCACTCTGTCGCCTAGCGCCCGGCACAATGCCGCTTCATGTTTGTCCAGGGCCCGGGCGCCATCGGCGCCTGCATGATGGCTGGCGCCATAGGGTGTGCCGCCACCGCGTGTTTCGGTCAGCTCGGGGTTGGTATAGGGCAAGCCGACCAGCAGCATGCCGTGGTGCAGCAGCGGCAGTTGCATGGACAGCAGTGTACTTTCCTGACCCCCGTGCAGGCTTGCTGTGGAGGTAAAGACGGCGGCGGGTTTACTTGCCAGGCTACCGGCTAACCACAGACTGCTGGTGCCGTCGATAAAGTATTTCAGCGGCGCAGCCATATTGCCAAAGCGTGTGGGACTGCCCAGTACCAACGCAGAGCAGTTGCGCAGATCCTCTTCAGTGCAATACACCGCGCCCTGTTCCGGTACGGCAGGCAGGCTGGCCTGGGTGTCGGCCGAGATGCTGGGTACGGTGCGCAGGCGCGCCTGCATCCCGGTTTTCTCAATGCCCTCGGCGACCAATCGCGCCATATTGGCGGTGGCGCCGTGACGGCTGTAGTACAGAACCAGAACATAGCGTTCAACATCACTCATGAAAATAGCTCCAGCAGCTTCTCTGGCGGCCGGGCAATGATCGCGCGGTTGTCCTTGACCACGATGGGTCGCTCGATAAGCCGCGGATAATCTGCCAGCGCTTGCACCAACTGCGCCTCACTGAGTTCAGCGTTATCCAGATTCAGTTCTTTGTAGGTGTCCTCGCCTTTGCGCATCAACTCCCGGGCACTGAGGCCGAGGCTGACCAGCAGATCGCTGATGGTGGCGTTGTCCAGCGGCTCGGCAATGTAGTTGACCACCTCAAAGGCCTCGCCTTGCTCTTCGAGTAGGGCTAATGCCTGGCGGGATTTGGAGCAGCGTGGGTTGTGATAAATGCGCACTGCGGACATGTGACTCTCCGTTGCAGAATAGGGAAGCAGGTGGCTTATACGTAGTATGGGGTTTATTCTAAGCCTTAATCCATCTGGCTGTCAGGGAACTTGGATGCCGCATCGACTCAACCTGTTACTGCATTTTTTCCGTTATCTATTCAGACGATTCGGTGAGGATAACTGCGCCAAGAATGCTGCCGCGCTAACCTACACCACGCTGTTTGCCGTCGTACCGGTGATGACGGTGACCTACGCAATGCTTGCGGCCATACCTGCGTTCCACCAGGTCGGCGGGCAGATTGAGGATTTTATTTTCAATAATTTTGTGCCAGCGACAGGCGATACGCTGCGTGAATATCTGCAGGATTTCTCCGATCAAGCGCGGCAATTGACGGGCATAGGCATAGCCCTGTTGGTCATCACGGCCTTCATGATGCTGGTCAATATCGAACGCTCCTTCAATGCCATCTGGCGCATCCGTCAGCGCCGCCGGGGGGTATCCAGTTTTCTGCTGTATTGGGCGGTGCTGAGCCTTGGGCCATTATTGCTGGGTGCCGGCTTTTTGGTCAGCACCTATTTAACTTCGCTTAACTTTCTTGCCGGTGATGCCGCTGTTGGCGATGCCTACCGTTGGCTGCTGGGCTGGGTACCGCTGCTGCTTAGCGTAGCAGCCTTTACGCTGGTGTTTGTCGCGGTACCCAACACCCGTGTGCCGTTCCGTCACGGCCTGGTCGGCGGGATATTGGTCGCGCTGCTGTTCGAGGGGGCGAAGGCCAGCTTCGCTCTTTATGTGGCACTGTTCCCTGGTTACCAGTTGATATACGGCGCTTTTGCCGCGTTTCCGCTGTTTTTGATCTGGGTGTATATCAGTTGGTTGATCATTCTGTTTGGTGCCGAACTGGTAGCCAATCTGGATAGCAGTTCGGCGTGGCAGCGGCCGCTCTTGCCCAGACTTGTCACGCTGATGGCGTTGCTGCGGGTGCTGCTGCAGGCCCAGCAAAAAGGCCAGACGGTTGATCTGGGGCGGGTCAATGCGGCAGGTTGGGTGATGCATGAGGAGCTTTGGCTGCAGTTGACCGAGTTGTTGGAGAGCGAGCAAATTATCACCCGTGCGCAGCAGGGCGGTTATGTGCTGAGCCGCGACCTCGATGGGCTGGATATGGCAGACTTGCTGTCGCGATTGCCAGAGCCATTGCCGGCCGTTGCCACGCTGCCTGAGCGAGTGGAGGGCGACGGCGCTTGGTACCCGCCCTTTTTGCAGGCACTCGGGCGGTTGGAGGAGCAGCGTAAACAGGTGCTGCAGGGCAGCGTCAAAAACTGGTTGGGTCCGGACGCCGGTTCGGCGGTTACGGCCCCATTGGAAACGGAGCAACTCAACGCATGACGTGGCCATGTTCAGGTGCATTGGCAGCAGGGCGCCGCCATTTGCTGTTACTCGCCTGTCTTGCCCTGGCCGCCTGCGGGGGCGAGCAAACAAAGGCTGACCAATGGGTTGATCAGCACGGCACTGCGTACTCCTCTGGCGATTTTGATGGCCGCTGGTTGGTGATCAATTACTGGGCAGAGTGGTGTGCCCCTTGCCGGGATGAGCTGCCTGAGTTGAACGCGTTGGACCAAGTGGCGGATAACATTCAGGTCGTCGGAATTCATTTCGATGCTTACCAGGGTGCTGAGCTTCGGCAGTTGAGCGAACGTATGAATATTCGCTTCCCGGTTCTTGGTCATGACTTTGCTGCAGCTTACGCATTACCGTTGCCCCAGGTGTTGCCCACCACCTACATCATCAGTCCTGAAGGAGTGCTGGCGCATACGTTGCAGGGTCCGCAGGATGAAGCGGGGCTTTTGGCCTTGACGCAATAGAACGAACGGGGGAGTCACCATGAGCAGTCTAAGTCTTCAAGGGTATGTGCATGGCCGGGTACAGGGCGTGGGTTTCCGCCAGGCGACGGTACGCCAGGCGAGCAAGCTGGGTATTGATGGCTGGGTACGCAACCTTAACGATGGCTCGGTGGAAGTCATGCTGTGTGGCGAAGAGTCTGCGCTAGAGGCGATGACCGCCTGGCTGCAAACCGGGCCTGCCGGGGCCAAAGTAGAGGCGGTTGAATTGACCGGTTGTGCGTGGCAGGAGATTGCCGGTTTCGTGCAGTTATAGGTGATTTAGCCGTTCACTCGTTGACGTACCAGAAGCTATACCAGTAATCGAGCACGCGATCAGGGTATTTCTGACTGCCGAGGCTGCCGTTGTAACGCGCAAGTGCTCGGCGCAGGTTGCCTTTTTCCTTGTCCAAGTAGTACTTCAGAATGGTACAGCCGTAACGCAGATTGGTTGCCAGATCAATCAGGTTGTCGTCGGGACGCCCAAGCTCGGCTTTCCAGAAAGGCATTACCTGCATCACCCCCTGAGCGCCAACGCTAGATAGGGCGTAGCGGTCAAACAGGCTTTCCGAGTGGATCACGGCAATCACCAGGTCGGGCTTCAACCCGGCGATACGCGCCTCGCGATGCACCAGCCGTAGAAATTCCAGCCGTTGTTGCTCATTGGGCAGGAAGCGCCTGAGCCTGGTCGACATGTCCAACAGCCAGACCTCGGCATCAAAACGATCATGAAAGCTGTCGGCCTGGGACACGGTCTGCATCAGCAGCGCTTTGAGCTGAGGATCTACTTCGGTAGCGGGAGGCGTCTGCGCGCCGCACAAGGCGCTTGCGCAGAGTACCAACAGGCCAGTCACTATCCTTGTGAATAGGCTCACGTCAGGGGCGCTGGTTGACGTCCAGGGCGTGCATAAACTCGCCCTGTAGCTGGGGGTCGCCAGTGGTTAACAGAATGAGCATGTTTTCCAGTTGGTTGGACTCTTCAGAAAGGCCGAGGGCAGAAAGCCGATGGACGCGATAGGCCCATTGGTCCACGTCATCCTCCTCCAGGTTGCCGTAGATCAGATCAACCGCTTCATGCAGCTTGCTCCGCAGTTCGCGACCAATAAGCAGGTTGACCTCGCTGCGAATTTTCGGACTGGCGCTGGCCGTTAACTGGATCACGCGCAGGTTGTCATAATCCAGATTCAGAAAGCCGTCGTTAAGCAAATTCAGGCGCAACAAGCCGTCAGTGTCAGTATTCAGGCTGGTACGAAAGCTGCCCGCAATGACGTCTACCGGCTTATTGGCCCAGGGCAGCGTTTGGTGCTCTTCGCGCCGATCAATGACGCCGCCGCGTGCATTGAACTCGGTAACGTCGTAGTGCAGCTGTTGCTGTACGCGCAGAGTACGTTGCGGCAGGGACATCACGGCTACGTCACCCGCATCCATCTGTATGCTGTGACTGACGAGCGTGCGTTCTACCCGTGCGGGTGATTGCTCGGATCGTGGCATGTTCAAACCGCAGGCCGTTAACATCAGGCTGGCGGGCATCCATAACCACCAGGTTGCCAAATGCGCTTGCATTGTTTCTCTGACCTCAGCTCTTGACGATCTGCTCGAGCAGAAAGCCGAGCATATCCTCACTGGGGATATTGCGAGCTTCGCTGTCGCGTCGGTATTTGTATTCCAATTGACCCTCGGCCAAGCCGCGGTCGCTGATGACGACGCGATGGGGGATGCCTATCAGGTCCATGTCGGCAAATTTGACGCCCGGGCTGACCTTTTTGTCACGGTCGTCAAGCAATACATCGATGCCGGCTTGTTTCAGGCTGTGGTAGAGCTGTTCGGTAGCGTCTCGAACACTGTCGGAGCTTTCCATTTTCATCGGCACCAGGACGACCTGGAAGGGTGCTAGCGCGTCAGGCCAGATGATGCCGCGCTGATCGTAATTCTGCTCAATGGCAGCCGCTACCACGCGTGAGACGCCGATACCGTAGCAGCCCATGATCAGTGCGCTGGCTTTGCCTTGCTCATTCAGCACATTGCAGTTCATGGCCTCACTGTATTTGCGGCCCAGTTGGAAGATATGCCCTACCTCTATACCGCGGCGGATAACCAGGGTGCCTTCTCCGTCCGGGCTAGCATCACCTTCCATCACGTTACGCAGGTCTGCCACTTCATCATAGCGGGCGTCCCGCTCCCAGTTAACACCAGTGAAGTGACGGCCATCCTGATTGGCACCACAGACAAAATCAGCCAAGTGGGCGGCGCTATGGTCAGCAATCACCTTAATGTCTAGGCCCACGGGCCCAATCGATCCTGGTTTGCAGCCGATAGCCTGCTGAATCTGCGTTTCGCTGGCAAAGGTCAGCGGCGCATGTATGGCAGGATGATTTTCAGCCTTGATAGTGTTCATTTCATGATCGCCACGCAATATCAGCGCGACCAGCGGGTGATGTTTACCGTCTTGCGTTTGCCCGAGCACAATAAGCGTCTTCACGGACTGCTCGGCTGGCAGTTGCAGGAACTGGCTGACCGCCTCAATGGTGAACTGCTCAGGCGTGTCTACCAGTTTCTTCGCCTGCTTGGCGACAGGTCGATCACCCTGGGGTAGCTGGGCGGTGGCCTTTTCCATATTGGCGGCGTAGGTGCCGGTATCTGAAAACACGATGGCGTCTTCGCCCGAATCGGCCAGCACATGAAATTCATGCGAGCCTTCGCCGCCGATTGAGCCGTTATCGGCGACCACTGGGCGATAGTTCAGCCCCAACCGGCTGAAGACGTTGCAGTAGGCCTGATACATGCCGTCGTAGGTCTGCTGCATGGATGCTTGGTCCAGATGGAAAGAGTAGGCATCCTTCATGACGAATTCGCGGGCACGCATCAGGCCGAAGCGCGGGCGTATTTCGTCGCGAAACTTGTTCTGAATCTGATACAGGTTCAGTGGTAGTTGTTTGTAGCTGGTAATCTCGGTGCGGGCCAGATCGGTAATTACTTCTTCGTGGGTCGGGCCCACGCAGAACTCGCGACCATGCCGGTCTTTCAGGCGCAGCAGCTCTGGGCCGTACTCTTCCCAGCGTCCGGATTCCTGCCATAATTCGGCGGGCTGAATAGCCGGCATCAATACTTCCATGGCGCCAGCGTTGTTCATCTCGTCCCGCACCACCGCCTCGACCTTACGCAGTACCCGCAAACCCATGGGTAGCCATGTATACAAACCCGAGGCGATCTTGCGGATCATTCCCGCGCGCAGCATCAGCTGATGGCTGATCACAGCGGCGTCGGCAGGCGTTTCCTTCAGGGTCGAGATCAGATATTGGCTGGTACGCATGGGCTAGGTAATCCTGGAATAAAGGCATGTAATAGACGTATTGTACGGCTGTCGGCCACTACCGTATAGCCATACGCTACGGCGGACGGGTTGAATGCAGGCATAAAAAAACCCGGCCTAAGCCGGGTTTTCAGTTTCTTAACTCAGGTCTGCTTAGAGCAGGTCCCAGGTGTAGGAAACGATCAGGCGGTTTTCGTCAATGTCGCCATTGTCATCAAGACCAACGTCTTGACGAATGGTGGCGTTACGCCACAACAGATTGACGCCTTCCAGCATGCCATTTTGCATGGTGTAGCTGATGTTGGTGTCACGCTCCCAGCGACCGTCGCGAACGCCTGGGGCTACGTCAGCATTGTCGCTAGTGATATAGCGAGTCATGAAAGTCAAGCCAGGAATGCCCAGGCCTGCGAAATCATAATCGTAACGCGCTTGATAAGAACGCTCATCTTTGGCATTGAAGTCGGCGTACTGAACCGAGTTCGCCAGGAAGATGGCACCGTCAAGATATTCAAAGCCAGCATCGCCACTCATGCGCTGGGCAGCCAGCGTAAAGCCGTGGTGACCTGCACCCAGAGTTGCGCCAATCGAAGTTGCCTTGTTACCGAATTCCTGGCCAGTTGGGCTGTCGTCAGAAGTGTGGTAATGAGCCAGATCAGTGGTCAGGCTCAGACCTTCAGCGAGATCGAAGCTGTGAGTCAAGCCAGCGAAATGACGCTTCCACAATTGGTCGGCTTTGGAAGTGTACAGTGAGGTGCTTAAGTTCTCAGCAAACTCGTAAGTACCGCCCAGGTAGACAACTTTGTCATTGTCACCGCCGAATGGACCTTTAACTTCCGCCGTGCCATCCATGTCGCCGCGTTTGTTCATGCGGCCAGCTTCTACGAACAGGTTGTCGATGGAGCTATTGGTAACGCTGTAACCGGAGTAGTGGTTCGGCAACAGACGAGCGTCGTCATATGCGATAACCGGATTCTCTGGCAGGTGTACGCCATAGCGCAGAACGGTGTCTTCCAAAATGTTGGCTTTTACTGCGCCGCGAATTTCGGAATAGTTGCTTGGACCGGAGTCGCCAAAGCTGCTAGGTAGAATGCCAGTGCCAGCGTTGTCGCTAGTGCTGTCAAGCTTGATGCCGAGCATGGCGATGGTGTCAAAACCCAGGCCGACAGGACCGCGCGAGTAACCGGATTCAAAGTTCAGTACAAAGCCAGTAGCAGTTTCGTCACGCTTGCTTTGACCGGCAGCGTTACCACCGCTGCTGCGGAAGTCACGGTTGAAGTTCATGGTACGGTTGCTAAGGGTAGCGGAAGAGCCTTCGATGAAGCCTTCTGCTTGCTGAGCATATACGTTGGATACCAGAACACCATTGCCTACGGCCACGGCCAGTGCAATGGAACTCCATTGGATAACTTTTTTCATTCTTTGCTCCTTCATATTAAACTTCTCAGAAACTGCGCGGTTCACATGGGAACCAGGTATCGTTTTTATTGTCGACTTAGATTAAAGCATCAAAAGACTATTTGCGAAACCAATTGCTTGAAAAACAGCACCTTGTCGCTATTTTCCTATAATCTGTCGCATCAAGCCTAGCCTTTTTGTCAACAAATTTAAATATTTTTGCGCAAAAAGGTCAAAAACAAGCCTTTTGCAGGACCAAAGCGCCTCGATTTGAGACGGAATTCACAAAAGGCTACAATGTAACTTTGTTTGACGGGATTCTGACATGTTCAAGCTGGCTGGGCAATTGGCTTCTGACTGCATCGTGCTTGGCGACTTTCAGCTATGCACGCTGCTGCTAATGAATGATGCCCAGTACCCTTGGTTTATTCTGGTGCCTCGCCGGGAGGACGCGACGGAAATCTTCCAGCTATCGGTAGCTGATCGTAGCTTGTTGATGGAGGAGTCCTGTTTGCTGGCAGAGAAGCTCAAGGATGCTTTTGCCGCGGATAAAATGAATATCGCTGCGCTGGGCAACGTGGTCAGCCAGTTACATGTCCATCATGTGGTGAGATACCGCAAGGATCACGCCTGGCCGGCTCCGGTGTGGGGCAAATCACCGGCGGTCAGCTATACGCCAGAGCTTCTCAATGAGCGCATTGGCAAGTTGCGAGCGGTGCTCACGAACGGATTTACTTTTGCGGAGTCTTGCCCATGAATGAGTTGCCATTAAATGAGCTAGAGAGCAGGGTGGCTGATTTGGAGGTGCGTCTGGTTTTTCAGGACGATACCATCCAGGCGCTGAACGATGTGGTAAGTGCGCAACAAATGGAGCTGGAAAAGCTGAGGCGGGCGTTGGAAGTGTTGGCGCGGAGGCAGGCTGACCTAGCCGCCTCCATGCCGGGCGAGGCGGTCGATGAAGCACCGCCTCCGCATTACTGATGGGTCAGAGAATCACCACATCTTCTGCCTGTAGGCCTTTGTCGCGATTGGCGACCACAAACTCGACCCGTTGACCTTCGGCTAGAGCGCGATGCCCTTCGCCGCGGATGGCGCGGAAGTGGACGAAAACGTCATCGCCCTGGTCCCGCGAAATAAAGCCGAAGCCTTTGTTGGTATTGAACCATTTCACGGTGCCCGCTTCACGTTCCGATGACGCCCTTGGCAGCTTGAATGAGAGCTTGGACAGTGAGCCGCTAAGTCTGAGCAGAGTCAGGAGGCAGACACCGGCGATTGCCAGGCCAATAGCGTGAACCCCAAAGGTGCTGAGGATAGGGCTAACCAGCAGCGTGACCAATGGAATTAGCGTAGCCATCAATATCAGAACCGATGCAACGATGCCGGCAATGCGTTTGGGGGTAGTGTGTAGCTCTGCGGCATTGTTGAACTGCTGGAGATTGAGCAGTCCGGTGAGCAGCAGGAGAATGCCGGTCAGGTCGATAGGACCTTGTTGGCTAAAGAAAGGCAGAGCATTGGCGAGGCCGATGATCAGGGCCGCCAGGCCAACAATAAAATGCAAGTAATGGAAAAGTTTCACGTAGTTCACCTTGGAGACATTAACAATAAGGAAAAGTGGCTGTCCGACTGTAAGGGTCATGGTCGGGCGCGCACTGTAACCTGAATGTACTGGTGTCTCAAAGTGCAGAGCAGAATAGACGACGAGGTGCGCCCGGCAGTGGCGCGGAGCATGTGCTCCGCGCTCGCTTGTTTCATAATGAATAGACTATCGCGCGAGTTGTTTAGCTTTCCAGCAAGCTGCGCAACATCCAAGCCGTCTTCTCGTGCACTTGCATGCGCTGGGTCAGCAGGTCGGCAGTGGGCTCGTCGTGGGTCTCGTCGCAAATCGGGAATATGCTGCGTGCGGTGCGTACGCAGGCTTCCTGACCTTCGACCAGCAGGCGGATCATTTCTTTGGCTTCCGGAACGCCCTCTTCTTCCTTGATGGTGCTCAGCTTCACGAACTGCTTATAAGTACCTGGCGCCGGAAAACCAAGGGTACGGATACGCTCGGCGATGTCATCGACTGCCAGCGCCAGCTCGTTGTACTGCGTTTCAAACATCAGATGCAGTGTCTGGAACATCGGGCCTTTGACATTCCAGTGGAAGTTGTGGGTCTTCAGGTACAGGGTGTAGGTGTCGGCCAGCAGATGCGACAGCCCGTCAGCGATCTTTTCCCGGTCTTTTTCTTTAATGCCAATATCAATTTTCATCATTACTCCTGTTGAGTTATGTGCGTCACAAAAATGGCTTTGCTGATTTATAGACAGCAGAGCATAGGGCTTGTTCAGAAATAGCGCTTCAGAAATCGCCAGCTTGCGAGCGTGGGATACCGAACCAGGGTATGGTCTGGAGCATAGCCAGATGAGGTGCTGGCTGCAATGGACGCCGCAATGGATGCTACTTTGTTCGCGGCAATAGATGCGCCAGGTTCTCCCCGCGTGAGGCAATTTTCGGGTATATTATGGCGCTTTTATCCGTGCGCTCTTTGCCGCAGGCAAGATATTGCTGCGCAAGCGGCCCGACTTCAATACAGGAACACCATACCATGATGCGTAGCCACTATTGCGGCCAGTTGAACGAGACACTGGCGGACCAGGAAATCACTCTCTGCGGCTGGGTGCACCGTCGCCGTGATCATGGCGGGGTGATTTTTCTGGATATCCGCGACCGCGAAGGCTTGGCTCAGGTGGTTTTTGATCCGGATCGCGAAGAGACCTTTGCCCTGGCTGACCGTGTGCGCAGTGAGTATGTAGTCAAGGTGACTGGCAAAGTGCGTGCGCGCCCAGCCGGTGCGGTCAACCCGAACATGGCCTCCGGCGCGATTGAAGTGCTGGGCTACGAGCTGGAAGTGTTGAACCAGGCCGAAACACCGCCGTTCCCGCTGGATGAATATTCCGACGTCGGCGAGGAAACCCGCCTGCGCTACCGCTTTATCGATCTGCGTCGCCCGGAAATGGCTGCCAAACTGAAGCTGCGCTCGCGTATTACCAGCAGCGTGCGTCGTTATCTGGACGAGAACGGTTTTCTCGATGTGGAAACGCCGATTCTGACGCGTGCCACGCCCGAGGGTGCTCGCGATTATCTGGTGCCCAGCCGCACCCATCCCGGTACTTTCTTTGCTTTGCCGCAGTCGCCGCAGTTATTCAAACAACTGTTGATGGTCTCCGGCTTTGACCGCTACTACCAGATTGCCAAGTGCTTCCGCGATGAAGATTTGCGTGCCGACCGCCAGCCGGAATTCACCCAGATCGATATCGAAACCAGCTTTATGGACGAGCAGGACATCATTGGTCTGACTGAAGGCATGATCCGGCAGCTGTTCAAGGAAGTGCTGGACGTAGACTTGGGCGACTTCCCGCATATGACCTTTGAAGAGGCGATGCGCCGCTACGGTTCCGACAAGCCGGACCTGCGTAATCCGCTGGAGCTGGTAGACGTGGCCGATCAACTGACCGAAGTCGACTTCAAGGTCTTCAGCGGCCCGGCCAAGGATCCCAAGGGCCGCGTTGCCGCGCTGCGGGTTCCTGGCGGGGCGAGCATGCCGCGCAAGCAAATCGACGATTACACCAAGTATGTGGGCATTTATGGCGCCAAGGGCCTGGCCTATATCAAGGTCAACGAACGCGCCAAGGGTGTCGAAGGTCTGCAGTCGCCGATCGTCAAGTTCATTCCCGAGGCGAATCTGCAAGTGATTCTGGACCGGGTCGGCGCAGTCGATGGCGATCTGGTGTTCTTTGGTGCCGATCGCGCCAAGGTGGTATCCGAAGCTCTGGGTGCCTTGCGTATCAAGCTGGGCCACGATCTGGAGCTGCTGACCTGCACGTGGGCGCCGCTGTGGGTGATTGATTTCCCGATGTTTGAAGAGAGCGATGACGGCAGCCTCAGCGCGTTGCACCATCCCTTCACTGCACCCAAGTGCAGCCCCGAGGAGTTGGCGGCGAATCCAGCGACGGCGCTGTCGCGCGCCTATGACATGGTCCTTAACGGTACCGAGCTGGGTGGCGGATCGATCCGTATTCACCGCAAGGAAATGCAGCAGGCGGTGTTCAATATTCTCGGCATCAGCGCTGAAGAACAGCAGGAGAAGTTCGGCTTCCTGCTCGATGCGCTGAAGTATGGCGCGCCGCCACACGGTGGTCTGGCCTTTGGTCTGGACCGTCTGGTCATGCTGGTCACCGGTGCCCAGTCGATCCGTGAGGTCATTGCCTTCCCGAAAACCCAGAGCGCAGCTTGTGTCATGACCCAGGCGCCGGGTGCGGTGGATAGCAAGGCATTGCGTGAACTGCACATTCGCCTGCGTGAACAACCCAAGGCCGAGTAATTCAGCTTACAGATAGACGGAGTCGATGATGGCCGGACATTCCAAATGGGCCAATATCAAGCACCGCAAGGCGGCTCAGGATGCCAAGCGCGGCAAGGTGTTCAACAAGCTGATCCGCGAGTTGACCGTAGCCGCCCGCCTGGGAGGCCCGGAGCCGGCTGACAACCCGCGCCTGCGTTCGGCGGTGGACAAATCGCTGACTGCCAACATGACCCGCGACACCATTGACCGCGCCATCGCGCGCGGGGCCGGCAGCAACGACGCCGACAATATGGAAGAGCTGACCTATGAGGGCTATGGGGCCGGTGGCGTGGCGATTCTGGTCGAGGTAATGACCGATAATCGCAACCGTACGGTCAGTGAGGTGCGGCACGCGTTTAATAAATGTGGCGGCAATCTGGGTACTGACGGATCAGTGGCTTATCTGTTCACCCGTCAAGGCCAGATCAGTTATGCCGCAGGCATCGACGAAGATGCTCTGATGGAAGCCGCCCTGGAGGCGGGTGCGGACGACGTGCTGGTCAGCGATGATGGTTCGATCGAGGTGTTTACCGCGTTTGAGGAATTTGGCAGGGTAAAGGACGGCTTGGATGTGGCCGGGTTTGAATCGGAGAGCGCTGAGGTCAGCATGATCCCGGCGACCACCACTGAGCTGGATCTGGATTCGGCGGAAAAGGTTATCCGGTTGGTCGACATGCTGGAGGACCTGGACGATGTGCAGAACGTCTACAGCAATGCGGATATCCCCGATGCGGTGCTGGAGCAGATGAGCTAGTGATTCTGCTGTATCAATGAGGGAGGCGAATGCCTCCCTTTTTTATTGTCTGCTCGACACGAGTTTTTGGCTCTGCCGGCAGGCCGATGTGGCACACTGTGCCGCAGTTAAAATGAGAGTGGCGACAGCGTATGGCATTGATTCTGGGCATAGATCCTGGCTCGCGCACCACCGGCTACGGCATCGTCAGTGAGCGCGCGGGCAAGTGTGAATATGTAACCTCCGGCTGCATTCGTCTGGGCGGCGGACCCTTTCCGGAACGCCTGAAACTGATCTTTGAGGGTCTGACCGAGCTGATTGGGCAGTACCAGCCGGAGATACTCAGCATCGAGCAGGTGTTTCTGGCGCGTAACCCGGATTCGGCGCTGAAGCTCGGGCAGGCCCGCGGCGCAGCGATCGTGGCTGCGGTTCACGCGGATATGCAGGTGCATGAGTATACTGCCAGGCAAATCAAGCAATCAGTGGTCGGGACTGGCGCTGCGGACAAATCCCAGGTGCAGCATATGGTCACTCAACTGCTTGGACTCTCCGGCACGCCTCAGGCGGATGCAGCGGATGCCTTGGCTGCGGCGTTATGCCATGCACACTCCGCCGCGTTGAACCTACAGTTGGGTGGCGGTCTGCTTGGCCTGCGTAATGGCCGGGTGCGCAGGCGGTGAGCAAGCAAGATAACGGAAAAGGAACAACTGCGTGATTGGACGTTTGAAAGGCATTTTGCTGGAAAAGCAGCCGCCGCATATTTTGCTGGATGTGCAGGGGGTCGGCTATGAGCTCGATGCGCCGATGAGCACCTTCTACAAGCTCCCGACGCTAGGCGAAACGGTCACCCTGCATACCCATATGGTGGTGCGTGAAGATGCGCAATTGCTTTATGCTTTTGCCGAAAAGCGCGAACGCGAACTGTTCCGTGAACTGATCCGGTTGAACGGTGTGGGGCCTAAATTGGCCCTGGCGCTGATGTCTGGGCTGGAAGTGGACGAGTTGATTCGCGCCGTCCAGGCGCAGGACACCAGTGCGCTGGTGCGGGTGCCGGGCGTCGGCAAGAAGACTGCCGAGCGGCTGCTGATCGAATTGCGTGATCGGTTCAAGGCCTGGGAAACGCTACCCGGTTCTTTCAAGCCCTTGGCCGCCGCAGCTGCCAGCACTGCGCCCGCATCACAGAGCGCCGACGCTGTCAGTGCGTTGATTTCGCTAGGCTACAAGCCTCAGGAAGCGAGCCGCGCGATCGCGGCGGTGGAAGAAGACGGTTTGAGTAGTGAAGAGTTGATTCGCCGTGCCCTCAAGGGCATCGTTTAACCAGTTTAAAACGCACGGGTAAGCCATGCTGGAAGAAGATCGCCTGATTGCCGCGAGTCCGCGGCAGCAGGAAGAAGTTATAGACCGGGCCATCCGCCCCTACCGCCTGGCTGATTATATTGGCCAGCCGACGGTGCGTGAGCAGATGGAGCTGTTTATTGCGGCGGCGAAAGGGCGTGGTGAGGCGCTGGATCACGTGTTGATCTTTGGCCCGCCCGGCTTGGGCAAAACGACGCTGGCCAATATTATTGCTCAGGAAATGGGCGTCAAGATCAAAAGTACCTCGGGGCCGGTGCTTGAGCGGGCAGGGGATCTGGCAGCGATGCTGACCAATCTGGAAGCCGGAGATGTGCTTTTTGTTGACGAAATACATCGTCTTTCGCCGGTTGTGGAGGAGATTCTCTACCCAGCAATGGAGGATTACCAGCTTGATATCATGATCGGGGAGGGGCCTGCCGCCCGTTCCATCAAGCTGGATTTGCCGCCCTTCACGCTGGTGGGGGCGACCACGCGAGCCGGCATGCTGACCAATCCGCTACGTGACCGCTTCGGAATTGTGCAGCGCCTGGAGTTTTACGGGGTAGATGACCTGGCTACTATCGTGCGTCGCTCAGCCGCTATTCTGGGCCTGGATCTGGCCCCGGAAGGTGCGCTGGAAGTTGCCCGCCGCTCCCGTGGCACGCCCCGTATTGCCAACCGGTTACTGCGCCGGGTGCGCGATTTTTCTGAAGTGCGCAGCAGCGGCAGCATTACCCGAGAGGTGGCTGATCAGGCGCTGAATCTGCTGGATATCGACGAAAAAGGCTTCGATCATATGGATCGGCGCCTGCTATTGGCGATGATCGACAAGTTCGATGGCGGGCCCGTGGGTATCGACAGCCTGGCAGCGGCCATTAGTGAAGAGCGCCATACCATCGAGGATGTGTTGGAGCCTTTTCTGATCCAGCAAGGGTTTATCACGCGCACGCCGCGCGGTCGCATGCTGACCCGTCATGCCTACCAACATTTTGGTCTGAATTTGCCCTCGCGTATGACGCAGCCTGTGGGCGATCTGTTTCTGGATAGTGGTGGTCTGGACGAATAAAAATATTTACGATTTTACTGGGGAAGCGCTATGCAAAGGTTACTGATGGCTTTACATTATGCGCGCTGACAAATCAGGGCCGCCATTCGCGCTAAGAGCCCGTGTCTACTTTGAAGATACCGATGCCGGCGGCATCGTCTATTACGTCAACTATCTCAAGTTTATGGAGCGCGCGCGAACCGAGCTGGTCCGCTCCCTGGGGTTTGACCAAAGTGCTTTGCAAAGCGAGAACATCATCTTTGTAGTGCATTCGGTGGCTGCGCGCTATCACGCGCCCGCGCGCCTGGATGATGAACTTGTGGTCAGTGTTGAGGTCTTGGAACTCAGGCGAATCAGTATTCGCTTCCGCCAGCAGGTAAGACGCGCTGACGGGATATTATTGTGTGAGGGTGAAGTGTTGGTCGCTTGTGTCAGTGCCGATCGGTACAAACCAAGAGCCATTCCGGCGGCACTGAGTGATGCATTCAGGGCTGCTCAAGCAGTTAGTAGTCAGATCGATCAAGGAGATGCAACGCGTGCAAGCTGATCAAATGTCCATGTGGCACCTGATTTCCACCGCCAGTGTGCTGGTACAACTGGTGATGCTGACCCTGGTGCTCGCATCGGTGGTGTCCTGGGTAATGATTTTTCAACGCAGCAGTTTTCTGCGCGCAGCAAAATCGGCCTTGGATGATTTTGAAGATCGCTTCTGGTCGGGTATCGATCTGTCCAAGCTGTATCGTCAGGTGACGGGTAGCCCAGATACCAACTCGGGTCTGGAGCAGATATTTCGAGCGGGTTTTAAGGAATTTTCTCGCATGCGTCAGCAGCCGGGTGTTGACCCCGACGCGGTTATGGATGCGGTGCAACGTTCGATGCGCGTGGCTATCTCCAAGGAAGAGGAGCGTCTGGAGCTGCATTTGCCGTTCCTTGCCACCGTAGGTTCCACCAGTCCTTATATCGGTCTGTTCGGTACCGTATGGGGCATCATGAACTCATTTCGGGGCCTGGCCAGTGCCCAGCAAGCTACGCTGGCAACGGTAGCGCCGGGTATTGCCGAGGCTTTGATTGCGACTGCGATTGGTTTGTTTGCTGCGATTCCGGCAGTGATTGCCTACAACCGGTTTTCTGCTCGCTCGGAAATGCTGATCAGCCGTTACTACACCTTTGCTGATGAGTTTTCGAGCATTCTGCATCGCCGCGTCCACGCCAGTAACGACGAATAATCGGGAGTTTACATGCAGGTGCACCAAGGTAGACGGCAGAAACGCAAACCGGTGGCAGAGATGAACGTCGTGCCTTATATCGACGTTATGCTCGTGCTGCTGGTTATTTTTATGGTCACCGCGCCGATGCTGAACCAGGGCGTCAATGTTGATTTGCCGCAGGTCTCCAGTGATGTCTTGCCGGCGGACACCAATCAGCAAGTCCTGACGCTGTCTGTGCTGGCCGATGGCACCTATTACTGGAACCTTGGCGAAACCGTTGATACCGAAAATCAGACCGATAGTGCTATCAGTTTGGAACAAATGTCCGATGGCGTGTCCAAAATCATCAGCGCTCGCCCGGACACTGTGGTGTACATTCGCGGCGACCAGCAGGCTAATTACGGCTTGGTGGTCACGGCGATGGCCACCTTGCAGCAGGCCGGTGTCCCCAACGTCGGATTGATTACCGAGGCGCCGTGAATACTCGCGAAGATCAGCCGCAGGAAACATCGGTTCGCTATGCGGCGCCGGTACTCAAAGCGTTGGCCGTGCATCTTGGCGTGGCGATGATGCTGTTTGTGTCTTTCACCAGTGCGCCGGAATTCGAGCCGGCCAAGCCGATCGTGCAGGCTACGCTGGTGCAGTTGAACTCCAAGAGTCCAGCGACGACGCAGACGGATCAAAGTATTGCCGGCGAAGCGGCCAAAACCGCCGCGCCGCAGCATGAAGCCGAAGAGTTGAAGCAAGAGCAGCAAAAGCTCGAAGAGCAAGCTGCCCAGGCGCGTGAAGAGCGTGCTGCTGAAGCTGCGGCAGCCGCTGCGGCTGCCAAGGAGCAGCAGCAAAAGCAGGCCGAGGCGCAAAAGCAAGCAGAAGCTCAGAAAGAATCAGAGGCGGAGAAGGTCGCCGCCGCTGCCGAGGCACGTAAGGCCGATGCAGCGAAGAAGCTAGCGGCCGAAGAGGAAGCCAAGAAGAAAGCGGCGGCCGAGGCGGCGAAAAAACAGGCTGCCGCAGAAGCTGCGAAAAAGCAGGCGGCTGACGAGGCGAAGAAAAAAGCCGCAGCAGAGGCGGCCAAGAAAGCTGAGGCCGATAAGGCTGCCCAGCAGCGACGCGAAGCCGAAGACGCCAAGGCCCGCGCGTTGGCCGAATTGCTGGCCGACGAAACGCAGTATCAGCAGGCGCAAGCGGACCAGATGGGCGATGAGGTGGCCGCCAGCTTTGATGACCTGATTCGTCGTTATGTAAGTGAGCAGTGGCGCCGCCCACCTACGGCGCGTAATGGTATGGTGGTAGATGTGGTGATCAGCATGTTGCCGACCGGGCAGATCACCGATGCAGTGGTTTCTCGTTCCAGTGGTGATGCAGGTTTTGACCAGTCCGCTGTTCAGGCTGTCAGAAACGTTGGCCGCATACCGGAAATGCAACAGTTGTCACGCGACAACCCCGCGACTTTTGATCGCATGTATCGCAAGCGCACATTGCGTTTCAAACCAGAGGATCTGTCATTTTGATGAATGTCATGAAAAGTTGGCTGGCAATGGCCGCAATGCTGTTGATGGCCCAGAGCGTACTCGCGCAGGACGCGATTGAGATCACCCGGGGTACCGACAAGGCTACGCCGATTGCCGTGGTGCCCTTTGGTTGGCAGGGCGGTTCACCCTTGTCTGAAGACCTGGCGCAGATCACCTCAAACAACCTGCGCAATACCGGTATGTTTGCGCCCTTTGACCGCGCCAACATGCTGAGTAATCCGACTCAACCCAGCGAGATATTCCCGCGCGACTGGCGCATGCTCGGCGTTGAGTATGTGGTCGCAGGGCAAATCAACAAGGATCCCTCGGCGGACCGTTTTGATATTCGTTACAGCCTCTATAGCGTGGTGCGTGAAGAGGTGCTCATGTCCAAAACGGTCAGTGGCACCCAGGCCCAGCTGCGGGATATGGCGCACCATCTGAGTGATGAGATATTTGAAGAAATCACCGGTATTCGCGGTGCCTTCAATACCAAGCTACTCTATGTGGCAGCGGAACGTTTTTCCGAGACTAATACCCGCTATACGTTACAACGTTCGGACTATGATGGTGCTCGCGCGGTTACCCTGTTGCAGTCACGGGAACCAATCCTGACGCCTTCCTACGCACCGGATGGCCAACGGATAGCCTATGTGTCTTTTGAATCGCGTCGCCCGGAAATCTATATACATTATGTGCAAACCGGCCGCCGTGAGAGGATAACCAGCTTCGAAGGCTTGAACGGTGCTCCGGCATGGTCCCCGGATGGGCAGAAATTGGCTTTTGTGTTGTCGCGTGACGGCAACCCGGAAATTTACGTGATGGAATTGGCGACTAAACAAATGCGCAGAGTGACCAATCATCACGCGATTGACACCGAGCCAACCTGGATGGACAACAGCACTATTGCGTTTACCTCCGATCGTGGCGGACGCCCGCAGATTTATAAACAGAATATAAACTCGGGTAGTAGCGAGCGGCTGACTTTTGTTGGCAACTATAATGCCAATGCAAAAATGTCGGCGGATGGCAGCACCATGGTCATGGTCCATCGCCAGGATGGCAACCGTAATTTTCAGATTGCTGCGCAGGACCTCAAGCGTGGCAATCTGAGGGTCTTAACACAGACATCGTTAGATGAGTCTCCTACTGTCGCACCTAACGGTACTATGTTAATTTATGCAACCCGTCAACAGGGACGGGGCGTTCTCATGCTGGTATCTACCAACGGTCGTGCTAGGTCGGAGATTCCGACTCAATTCACTGACCTGCGCGTGCCATCATGGTCCCCATACCTGCCTTAAGGGTGTAACAACACTAAACCATATGGGGTTTTCCAGGAGTTCTATGATGCAAGTATCTAAAATTGGCAAGTTTGCGGCACTGGTTGTGGCTTTCGGCGTAATCGTTGGTTGTTCCTCCAAGGGCGGCGATACCGCTGGTACTGGCGCGGTTGATCCGAATGCCGGCTACACCAGCCCTTCCTCTTCAAGCGATAACGGCATGAGCAGCGAAGAAGCCGCTCTGCGTGCTATCACCACTTTCTACTTCGAGTTCGATAGCTCTGACCTGAAGCCTGAAGCCATGCGCGCCCTTGACGTTCACGCCAAGGACCTGAAGGCTGCTGGTAACCGTGTAGTGCTGGAAGGCCACACTGACGAGCGCGGCACCCGCGAGTACAACATGGCTCTGGGCGAGCGTCGTGCTGCTGCCGTTCAGCGTTATTTGGTACTGCAAGGTGTTTCTGCCGGTCAACTGGAGCTGGTCTCCTACGGCGAAGAAAAAGCGGCTGCTACTGGTTCAAGCGAAGAAGCTTGGGCTCAGAATCGTCGCGTAGAACTGCGTAAGTAAGAGGTCTTATGAAAGGGTTCAGAGGATTTACAGTCGCCTGTTTGTTGTTGCCGTTTGCGGCAGTAGCGCAGGTACCCGTTATCGATGGTAGCTCGGGCGGTGCCCGGAATAACCAGTCGATGTCCTCTGCGCCCCAACAGGGCCAGGCTGGCCTTTCTATGGAAGGCCAGCTTATGCAGCAGCTGTATCAGCTGCAGCAAGAAGTATCCATGTTGCGGGGCTTGGTAGAAGAGCAGGAATACAAGCTTAAGCAGATGGAGCAGGATCAGTTGGATCGTTATGAGGATCTTGATCGCAGAGTGTCTTCGGGCATGAGCGGTGGAGCTCCGAGGAGCGCGCAAGGGCCGCTCGATAGACCCCTTCCGACCAACAACGGTTCGCCCGCAGAGGGTGGCCAGAACACCTCGTCCGCTCAGACTGGAGCAGCCCCCGCGGCTGAGTCAGATCCGCAGCGTGAAAAATTGATGTATGACGCGGCCTTTGATTTGGTCAAGGCGCGTGATTTCGATAAAGCCATTCAGGCTTTCAGTGCGTTCGTACGGCGTTATCCGAGTAGCGAATACGCGGGTAATGCCCAGTATTGGCTGGGTGAAATTCATCTTGTCGAATCCGACCTGGATGCAGCTGGCCGCGCCTTTGCGCTGGTCGTCAGCCAGTATCCTGGCCATCGCAAGGAAGCGGATGCCTTGTACAAACTGGCTGATGTAGAGCGTCGCCTGGGTAACCAGGACAAGGCCGCAGCACTGTATCGCGAGGTCCTGTCCAAGCACCCCAATTCGTCAGCCGCACAGCTGGCCCGACGTGATCTTGACGCTCAGAGTTAAGCCGGTACCCGTCTGAATATCTGCTGTTACAGGGCGCCTTGGTGCGCCCGCTGCCTGCAACCTCCCAGCCTTTAAGCTACACTACGCGCCTTTAAACCACCGAGCATTATTGTGTCAGCGTGACGGCCTTAGGCCGGCTGTTGATAACGGCTCATTGGGGCCTCTGCCTGTCTTGCAGTCCAGCCCAGGGAATCAGTATGCCGATTGATTTGTCTGCAATGCTCCGCATGTCGGAGATTTTTTATTCCATCCAGGGTGAGAGTCGTACGCTCGGCTTACCCACCGTTTTTGTGCGGCTGACCGGTTGCCCGCTACGCTGCCAGTATTGTGATACCGCTTATGCTTTCAGTGGTGGGGAGTTGCTGAACCTTGAGCAGATATTGCTCCAGGTGGCGGCCTTCAAGCCCCGCTATGTCTGTGTCACAGGGGGAGAGCCCCTTGCCCAGCCAAATGCGCTACTACTACTGCAGGCGCTCTGTGACGCAGGGTACCGGGTGTCATTGGAAACCAGTGGGGCGTTGGATGTCAGCGCAGTAGATGCCCGGGTGAGCCGGGTGGTCGATCTGAAGACCCCCGGGTCGCAAGAGGTAGGGCGTAATCTGTATGCCAACATTGCATCGCTCGACCTGCAGGATCAGATCAAGTTCGTGATCTGCAATCGTGATGACTACGAGTGGGCGCGTTTCAAAGTGGATGAATATGCGCTCTGTGAGCGAGTCGGAGAGGTGTTGTTTTCGCCGAGCCACGCTGAGCTGGTGCCGCGTCAGCTTGCTGAATGGATTGTTGAAGACAATCTACCGGTACGCTTTCAGATGCAGCTGCACAAATACCTTTGGAACGACGAGCCGGGACATTGATATGGCGTATATAGCGAAGAAAAAGGCGGTGGTATTGCTATCTGGCGGGCTGGACTCGGCTACAGTTCTGGCGATGGTCCAAGCCGAAGGCTATGTGTGCCACACCTTGAGTTTCGACTACGGCCAGCGGCACCGCGTTGAGCTCGACGCGGCCAAGCGCCTGGCTGGTAGCGCTGGCGTAGTGGCGCATAAGGTCATTGGATTGGATCTTGATGGCATGGGTGGCTCGGCCTTGACCGATGACTCATTGGCAGTGCCTGAGACGGAGCAGGAGGGTATTCCGATTACCTATGTGCCTGCGCGCAATACGGTGTTCCTGGCGCTGGCATTGGGTTGGGCGGAGGTGCTTGAGGCGCAGGATATTTTTATCGGCGTGAACGCGGTGGATTATTCGGGTTACCCGGACTGCCGGCCTGCGTTTATTGAGGCCTTTGAGCGCGTTGCCAACCTAGCGACCAAGGCGGGAGTTGAAGGCGCTGGCTTTCGTATCCTGGCGCCACTGCAGAATATGACCAAGGCTGAGATTGTTGCCGAGGGTACCCGCTTGGGCGTCGACTATAGCTTGACGGTGTCGTGTTACCAGGCGGACGCTGCGGGCCGTGCCTGCGGGCGTTGCGATAGTTGTCGGTTGCGTGCTGCTGGCTTTGTTGCCGCGGGTATCACCGACCCCACCTTATATCAGCCTGCGGCGTAAGCCTGGACTGATACTGTAAAAAAATGAATTATTTCTTGAGTTTGTCTGATAAATCAGTACTATAGCGCGCGTTCCGGGTCGTTAGCTCAGTTGGTAGAGCAGTTGGCTTTTAACCAATTGGTCGTAGGTTCGAATCCTACACGACCCACCATTTTTCTCCCCCTGCTGTACTGTCTATCTATCTCTGCGGTACCCCCATTTCACCTGCCTGCCTTGGCAAAAAGGTTGAACCCCTGCATAGCGGGTGAGTCACATCCCTTGAAGGCGATTACGCCTGAATAAGTTGCACTTAATAGGCAGCTAAATTCGTACTCCGATATGCAGAAAAAACGCCGCTATTATTTTTTGGTTAGTGTTTTTCTGTATGCGCAGAGAAGGATGGACATGATGACAACTACAGACTCTAAAGACGTAATTGAAATTCTCAACGACCTGATTGAAACCAGTAAAGACGGCGAAGCGGGATTCAAGGTGTGTGCCGAGGATGTGAAGCGCCCTGAATTAAAAGCGCTGTTCTCCGATCGTGCGGTGGAATGTGGCAAAGCTGCCAGTGAGCTGCAGGCGATTGTATCCCGGCTTGGCGGTGATCCTGAGAATAGCACCAGTATGGCCGGTGACGTGCATCGTCGTTGGGTTGACCTTAAATCGCTGATCACCGGCAAGAGTACTGAAGCAGTGCTGAATGAGTGCGAACGCGGTGAAGATGTGGCCAAGAAGAGCTACAAGGAAGCGCTGGAGAAAACCTTGCCAGCTGATGTGCGAGCAGTGGTCGAGCGTCAATACCAGGGTGTGTTGCGTAACCACGACCAGATCAAGGCTTTGCGTGACGCCGAGCATGCCAAAAGCTGATCATTGAGGCAGTCCCGGATACAGTAGCAAATGTCTGCATCTCTGTATCCGGGAGTATTGTTTTACCCCTGCTTTACCGAATTGGACTACTCCGGAGCTGCCACGTTTTCGTATAACCCTCCCTCTAGTGGTTGCCACCACATCTCCAGAAAGACAAAGCCCACTACCGCTAGCGTCAACAGGCCGGTGCCGACAATACAAGCGGCAAAGAACCGGGTGTGGTCGTTGCGCGGCATGCACATATAGCTGGGTAAGCCGAAGAACAGCAAAATACATGACAGTCCGGCAGCCAGGCCACCGCCGATCAGTAGTACGGGTCTATAGGGCACCAAGGCAGTGAGTCCGGCGAGCATCAAGGGCAAGGCGGTGACAGTCACAAAGGTCAAACTGATAGGCATGCTGGGCCGTTGCGGCGTGCGAAACAGCACCCAGCGCGTCATCAGACTCATGATGATCAAGGCGCTAATAAACCCGAGATAACACATGGTCGCCAACAGCATGGCGCTGGCCGGGCGCAAAAACTGCACTTCGTCGTTGCCGTAAAACTGCCAGCCTACGTGTGCCGCGCCGATGTAGCTGGCGATGGCGGGTATCAAGGATCCCAGCAGCATAAGGGGTAAAAATCCCCAGGGATGGCGCTCGGCGTCCTCGCGGATACGCTCCCAGGCGTCGGCCGGGGCGGTGAATAGCGCGGGTAAATGACTCAGCATGGCAGCGTCCTCTGATTGCTTATGGCTTGTACTTCCTCGACCGGTGTGCGGGCCTTTAAGTTCAAGTTTCACGAGCGAGTGCCGTGGTAAGATAGTGGCATTGCATTCAAGACAGGACTATCTCATGTCACAGATTCCCGAGCGGCTGTTAGTGCAAGCGCACTTGGCAGCCAAGCAGGTCGCGCCCTTGACCGAGGCCGAGCAGACTAACTACAAACAGCGTATCGCTGCAGAACTTAAGGCGCAGAACGCGGTTCTGGTCGCGCATTACTACACCGATCCGTTGCTCCAGGCGCTAGCTGAAGAGACCGGCGGGTGCGTGTCAGACTCCCTTGAGATGGCTCGCTTTGGGCGTGATCACGCAGCTACCACGCTAGTGGTGGCTGGCGTACGTTTTATGGGTGAAACAGCGAAAATTCTCAGCCCGGAGAAGCGCGTGTTGATGCCGACCCTGGATGCGACCTGCTCGCTGGATATCGGCTGTCCGATTGATGAGTTCTCGGCATTTTGCGATCAGCATCCGGACCGCACCGTGGTGGTGTATGCCAACACCTCTGCGGCGGTCAAGGCGCGGGCAGACTGGGTGGTGACCTCCAGCTGCGCTTTGCAGATTGTTGAACATTTGATGGACAGGGGCGAGAAAATCCTTTGGGCGCCGGATCAGCATCTGGGTAATTATATTCAGCGCGAAACCGGCGCGGATATGCTGCTGTGGGAAGGCTCCTGCATTGTGCATGAGGAGTTCAAGGCAAAGGCGCTGCTGGATCTCAAGGCGGTGTATCCGGATGCAGCTATTCTAGTGCACCCTGAATCGCCGATGTCGGTCGTGGAATTGGCTGATGTAGTGGGCTCTACCAGCCAACTGATCAAAGCGACGCAAATCTTGCCGAACGAGACCTTTATCGTCGCGACCGACCGGGGCATTTTCTACAAAATGCAGCAGGGCGCGCCGGATAAGCAATTTATTGAAGCGCCTACGGCGGGTAACGGGGCCACCTGCCGCAGCTGTGCGCATTGCCCATGGATGGCAATGAATACGCTGCCTGGCTTGTTGCAGAGTTTGCAGCAGGGCAACAATGAAATACAGGTCGCGCCCGATTTGATACCCCGAGCGGTTCAGCCGCTGGAGCGGATGCTGGACTTTACCCGCCAGGCCAGCCTGGCCGCAACGGGCAACGCCTGATCAGAAGCTTTTGAGCGTTTCGCGCTGGATGGCGAGATCTTTTTGCCGGGCTTCGATACGTGCCGTCATGACGTAATTGTCACCGGCGCGTCGCGAGGCCAGCTCAAGCTGCTCGCCCGCCTGTTCAAGATCGCCCGCCAGCATGAAGTACTCGGCTCTGGCCAGATGCACCCCAAGAATGTTGCCGGCCAGGCCGCGGATTTCCGCTGCCAAATACCAGATGTCTGGGTCGTTACTGCGTTGGCTGGCCAGGGCATCAATCGCTCGCTCGGCTTCCTGATAACGCTCCGCGCGTAGCAGCAGATCTGCTCTGGCTTGTAATAGGGGGTAATTGCCGGGGTTCAGCTGCAGCATGCGATCCACTCGCTGCATGGCTTGATCCGGACGGTTGCGCTGGGCGTCCAGCTCGATCGCCGCCAGATTGACCGCTACATTGTCCGCATAGTCGGCTAACAAAGGCTCGAGCTCTTTGGCGGCTTCAGCGTGTTGTGCGCTGCGAGTCAGTGCCAATACCAGTCCGTAGCGTGCTGCGGCGTGGTCCCCTTGATGTTCATCGAGCAACACGCGAAAACGCTGTACAGCCAGCCCAGGGTTGCGCTCATGGTGGAGCTGCACGCGGCCCCGCATCATCTGGTATTCAACGCTATCGCGCCGGCCATTGCCTGGCAGCTGCTCTGCACGATTGCGCGAGTCGGCAATACGTGACTGATTAACCGGGTGAGTCAGCAGAAATTCCGGCGGTGTGCGGCTGAAACGGCTGAGCCGGGCGAGGCGCTCGAACATGTCGGGCATTGCCGTGGGATCGTAGCCGGCCTGGTTGAGGTTCAATAAGCCGATGCGATCCGCTTCCTGTTCATTCTGGCGGGAAAATCTGCGCTGTTCCTGAATGGCGGCGGCTTGCGTCGAGGCCATGGCCGCTATGCCAGCGTCGCCCCCGCCTGCGGCAGCCAGGATGACGCTGGCGAGCATGGCGGTCATGACCGGGATGCGCATCCGCTGCTGCTGTTCCAGGCCGCGGGAAAAGTGCCTTTGCGACAGGTGAGCCAGTTCGTGGGCCATGACCGAGGCAAATTCGGCTTCAGTATGCGCGTTGAGAAACAGGCCGCCGTTAACGCCCACTACGCCGCCAGGCGCAGCGAAGGCATTCAGTTGGGGGCTTTCTATCAGCACAAAGGTCAGGCGCCGGTCAGTCAGTTGGCTGGTTTCGGCCAGGCTGAATACGTGACGCTCGACGAAATCCTTCAGCAGAGGGTCGTCCATGGTGGCGACCGAGCCGCGCAGCATGGCTACCCAGGCGCGACCCAGCTGATATTCCTGCTCGCGGGACATGATCGACGAGCTGGTGTCGCCTAGCGACGGCAGATTGAATTCGTCAGCCTGCACACTGAGGGGCGCAGCGAGTGTAGTCATGAGGCAAAAGCCGATCACTTTGACCAGCGCCAGGGTTACAACCGGTTTGAAATGCATGATTACCTTTGGCCTTTCCGGATTGGGTGTCTGCCTGGGACCTTGCAGGGCTATACTGTAGCACTTGCTATCAAGGAGTTAGTTATGACGGTTGATTCAATTGGGCTGAAAATTGCTCAGGATGTGTCCCGTACCCTCGATGCTCGTGGTCTGTCCTGTCCCCTCCCGTTACTCAAGACCAAACTGGAGCTGAACACGATGGTGGTTAACGACATTCTTCACGTAGTGGCTACCGATGCGGGTTCGCAGCGTGATATGCAGCGCTTCGCGGAGCTTTCCGGCAACGAGCTGATTGCATCCGAAACATTGGATAGCGAATTTCATTATTGGTTGCGCAAGAGGTGAGATCAATAGGTATGTTGAAGGTTTTCCAAGGGTGGGTACACCGCTATTTTTCTGATGAGGAAGCCGTCGTCCTGGCGGTGGTTCTGGCCCTCGGCTTTGCCATTATCATCAGTTTTGGCGGCAAGCTGGCACCCTTGCTTACCGGCCTGGTGCTGGCGTATCTGTTACAAGGCCTGGTGACGCTTCTGCGCCGCTGGCATGTGCCGCATCGATTGTCTGTGTGGCTGGTCTTTATGTTGTTCCTGAGTGGGTTGGCGGCGTTGCTGGGCATTGTTGTGCCTTTGGTCTGGAGGCAGATCACCAATCTGTTCAACGAATTGCCGCGCATGCTGGTGCAATGGCAAGCCCAACTTGAGCACTTGCCGGAACAGTATCCAGCGCTGATCTCCCAAGGGCAGATAGAGCGTCTGATCAGCTCTATCAATGGCGAGCTGGGGCAGTTTGGTCAATGGGTGCTTTCCCAGTCGCTTGCTGGCCTACCTATGCTGATGACCATTCTGGTCTATCTGGTTTTGGTGCCCATTCTGGTTTTTTTCTTTCTGATGGATAACCAGAAAATTACCACATGGATGGTAAGCCAGTTGCCGCGTGAGCGCCGATTGATGACCCAGGTGTGGACCGAAATGAATCAACAGATTGCCAATTACATTCGCGGCAAGGTGATTGAAATTCTCATCGTGGGTGCCGTGAGTTACATCTGTTTTGTGGTGTTGAAAGTCAATTACGCGGCCTTGTTGGCTGTTGTGGTCGGGTTATCGGTGCTGGTGCCCTACATCGGCGCTACTGTAGCGACGATACCGGTGGCGCTGATCGGTCTTTTTCAGTGGGGGCTGGGTAACGAGTTCATGGTGCTGATGGTTGTGTATACGGTGATTCAGGCGCTGGACGGTAACGTGCTGGTGCCGATCCTGTTCTCGGAGGCGGTCAATCTTCATCCGGTGGCGATTATTTCGGCGGTGTTGATATTCGGGGGGCTGTGGGGTTTCTGGGGAATTTTCTTTGCCATACCACTGGCAACCCTGTTCAAGGCGGTGTTATATGCCTGGCCGCGCGGTGTCGAGGCTGGCGCTCTGGAGGCAGCCCAGGAGGCCGCTCCAGAGGATCACCCTGGGGTTACTGACCAGGGGCGTTGATCAGCTATTGAGGTCCTGTGCGGCTTGCAAGACCTCGGCTACGTGGCCCTTTACCTTGACCTTGCGCCACTCACGGCGCAGTGCGCCGTGCTTGTCGATCAGAAAGGTGCTGCGCTCGATGCCTTCGTATTCCTTGCCGTACATTTGTTTTAACTGAATCACGTCAAACAATCGGCACAGACTTTCATCACTATCGCTGATCAACTCGAACGGAAAGCCCTGCTTAGCCTTGAAATTTTCATGGGTACGCAAGCTGTCTTTGGATACACCCAGAATCAGCGTATTGGCCGCGACGAAATCAGCATGCAGATCGCGAAATTCCTGACCCTCGGTGGTGCAGCCGGGGGTGTTGTCTTTCGGGTAAAAATAGATGACCAGCTGTGTTCCTTTCAGAGCGTCCAAATTCACACTCTGACCGCTGGTAGCCTGAGCGGTGAAAGCAGGTATGGGTTGGTCGATAATGACAGTCATGCGGGTCCCTCTAGTTAGTGGAGAATCAGTGGATGGGGCGCCAGGGCTCAATGACCGCATCCAGGTTCAACTCGTCGCAAAAATCCAGGAATTGTTCGCGCAACCAGCTGAGCTGGGTTTTCGCTGGTATGGCAATGGTCAGCGTCATGTTCAACATGGCGGTGCCAGTGTGCTGCGCCATGTAGGTAAAGCTGAACAGTTCTTCTATCTCTATTTCAATCTGCTGGAAGAAGGTGCACAGCTCGGCACACAGCTCGGGCCGTTGCGCGGCCGTGACGAAGACATTGTAGGGGAGCGCTTGTGGCCGTTCTTCCAGGCTGCGGCTGCGGTTCATCGACAGCGTCAGGTGCTCGCGTTTGGCAACGGTCAGCATCAGGCTTTCCAGGCGTGCCAGCGCATCCCAGTTGCCACTGACCTGAAGTAACAGTGATGTACAGGTGCCGTGGCGGCTCATGCGGCTGCTGACGATCAGGCAGCGCTGCTCCAGGCACAGGCGGGTCAGCGTGGTCACCATGCTGGTGGTCTGCGAGCCCATGGCATTGATAACCAGAAACTGGTCCCGTTGGTTATTGGCGGTGGACATGGTGCTCCTTGGCATAAAGGGGGCGTCTGATCCGAAACATCGGCATCGGACTGGCAGGGCTGCTATTGTCGCCGCCTGCGGCAACCGGTTCAACTTTCTATTGAATGCGTGACCGTCATGGCTGTCGAGCGCGGGTTGCAATAGCGCTCAGCGCTCTGTCTGCAAGGGCGAATTCTTCCCTGCGTCCCTTGTGCTGGCAGCACGGCGAAAGTACCATTGCGGGTCAATGTTTCAAGTGGAGCAGTTGCATGATCGCAGGCAGCCTTGTAGCGCTGGTTACACCCATGGATTCACGTGGAGACCTAGATTGGCTGGCCCTTGAGCGGCTTATCGACTTTCATCTGGAAAACGGCACTGATGGCATTGTTGCCGTTGGTACCACGGGTGAGTCCGCTACATTGAGCATGAGCGAGCACAAGGTAGCCATTCGCCGCGTTGTCGATCAGGTAGCTGGCCGTGTTCCGGTCATCGCTGGCACGGGAGCGAACTCGACCCGTGAAGCGGTCGAACTGACAGAATCGGCGCGTAGCGTCAAGGCTGATGCTTGTCTGCTGGTGACCCCGTATTACAACAAGCCTACCCAGGAAGGCCTGTATCAACACTATCGGTTTATTGCTGAAGCCGTCGACATACCGCAAATTCTCTACAATGTGCCGGGCCGCACAGCCTGTGACATGTTGCCGGAGACAGTGGAAAGGCTGGCTGGCACGCGCAATATCATCGGCATCAAGGAGGCTACCGGCGATTTGCAGCGTGCCCGTGAGCTGATTGATCGGGTGGGTGACCGTATGGCGGTATACTCGGGTGATGATCCCACCGCTGTCGAGCTGATATTGATGGGCGGCCAGGGTAATATTTCAGTCACCGCTAATGTCGCGCCCAAAGCAATGCATGAACTCTGCGCCGCCGCCCTGAAGGGTGATGCTGATAGCGCAAGACGAATAAATGAATCTTTGATGCCGTTACACAAGGCACTTTTTATCGAGTCCAATCCCATTCCGGTGAAGTGGGCGCTGCATGAGATGGGGTTGATGGGTGATGGCCTGCGCCTACCGCTTACCCCTTTGAGCGCTCGTTGCCATGAGACGGTCCGCAATGCGCTACGCGAATGCGGTGTGTTGTGACCCGACTCGACCTAATTTCAGCAAGGAAATCATTATGAAGCCTGTTCTGGGTGCTCTATCAGTTGTGCTGCTGGGCAGTCTTAGTGGTTGTGGATACATCTATGGTGAAGATGGCTTCTTCAGAGACCGCGGGTCTGATTACCAGGCGGCACAAATCCAGCCCAGAATGTCGGTACCGGCAGGCGTTGAGAGCAAGCCGATAGGTGATTTGCTACCTGTACCAGGTCAGATAACGGGTAGTGAGGAGTACGACAAGTTCAACATGCCGCGTCCATTGGCCTTGCAGGTGAGTGCGGATGCCTCGGAATTTTCGCTACAGCAGAATGGCTCTGTACGCTGGGTGCATTCTCAGCGCACCGCTGCGGACACCTGGCCCCTGGTCAGGCAGTTCTGGAATGACTATCAGGTCCCGGTGGCGTCTGAAAACGCCGGTCTTGGCGAGTTGCAGACCGGTTGGATCGCTTTGGATACGCAAACTGATAACCCGCTGGTACGTCGTATCGCGCCAGCGGCGGGCGAGGGGCGCAGTCTACGTGATCAGGAACATCGCTTCCGCCTGCGTGTGGAACCCGGCGTGCAAACTGGCAGCAGCGAGATATTCGTTTTACATACATCACGCAGCCGAGGCGGCAACCGCGATCAGTGGCCGGAAACATCGGATAACCGCAATCTCGAGCGCGCCGTTCTTGCCGAGATGGAGAGCTACCTGAGCCAGGCCCGCGCCGACGGAAGTACCTCGCTGGTGGCCTCACAGCGTGGCTTGGGTGGGCAGCAGGCTACTCTGGACCGGGACGGCGCCGGTAATACTGTGCTGAATATTCAAGCTGATTTCAATCGCACCTGGGCTGCGGTCGGCGACGCCTTGGGCCGTGCCGATGTGCTGGTCACGGATCTTGATCGCAGCAGCGGCGTGTACTATGTCGATCTGGATCAGAGCGCGAGCAGTCAGGGGAAAAAGCCCGGCTTTTTCGGCCGATTATTTGGCCGCGGGGATAAAGAGGAGGTTGTTGGGCGGCCTCTGCAGGTGCGTCTGACCCAAGTCAGCAACGGCGTACAGGTTACTGTTGAGAAGGGTATCGAAACCGCTGCCGAGGCGGCCGAAGCCCGCACGTTGTTGACGCGTATCCGCGACAACCTGATTTGATGAGCTGGATCTAGCTTGTGCGCTATTGTTCTCTAGGCAGTGGCAGCAAAGGCAATGCCACGGTTGTCGAGTTTGGTCAGACGCGCCTGCTGATAGACTGCGGGTTCAGCCTGAAAGCCACCGAGCAGCGCCTTGCCTCGGTTGGATTGAGCGCTAGACAGCTCAGCGCAATACTGGTCACGCATGAGCATTCAGACCATATCAGCGGCGTTCAGCGCCTGGCCAAGCGTTATCGATTGCCAGTGTATATGACCGCAGGTACCCGGCGAGCGCTCAAGGATTTTGAATTACCTTATGAGCGCATCGACCTCGATTGTGGCTTCGTCATCGGGAATTTACATATTTTCCCGGTGGCTGTGCCGCATGATGCACGAGAGCCTTGCCAGTTTATTTTCGACAGTGGTGAGCATCGATTCGGTGTTCTGACCGACACTGGGGCGATCACGCCGTGGATAATCGAGCGCTACAGTGGTCTGGATGCCTTGTTTCTCGAGGCCAATTACGATCCCCAGATGCTGGCAGATGGCCCTTATCCGCCGAGCCTCAGGGCCAGGGTCGGGGGCGACCTCGGGCATTTGAGCAATCAACAGGCGGCCGGGCTGCTGCGGGCGATAGACAAGGCGCAGCTTAAACATGTGGCCATCGCCCATATCAGCGAAAAGAATAACCGCCCTGACCTGGCTCTTGATGAATTGGGCAGAGCGTTGAGCGGCTGGCAGGGCCAGCTGCATCTGGCCAAACAGAACCTTGGCTTGCCCTGGCAGGATATTGCCGGGCAAACCCTAACTTTATGCGTGTAGCAGGAGCCGATAATGGAAAAACGCACTGAACTCTATCGTGGCAAGGCCAAATCGGTCTATACCACCGATGATGCGGATCGTCTGATCCTGCTGTTTCGCAACGACACCTCTGCTTTCGATGGCAAGAAGATCGAGCAGTTGGATCGCAAGGGCATGGTTAACAACCGCTTCAACGCGTTTATCATGGAAAAGCTTGAAGCTGCCGGAGTGCCGACCCAGTTCGATGCGTTACTCTCCGATACCGAAGTATTGGTCAAAAAGCTCGATATGATCCCGGTTGAATGTGTCGTGCGTAACTACGCAGCGGGCAGCCTGGTCAAGCGCCTGGGCATCGAAGAGGGTACTGCGCTGGTACCGCCGACATTCGAGCTGTTTTTGAAAGACGACGCCAAGGGCGACCCCTTTATCAACGCCTCCCACGTTGTCACCTTCGGCTGGGCTACAGCAGCGCAGCTGGATCGCATGCAGGAGCTGACCTTGAGGGTTAACGCTATCCTGACCGAACTGTTTGATCAGGCTGGGCTGATGCTGGTGGATTTCAAGCTGGAGTTCGGTCTATTCAAGGGCGAAATCGTCCTGGGCGACGAATTCAGCCCGGACGGGTGCCGTCTGTGGGACAAGGCCACCGGCAAGAAGATGGACAAAGACCGTTTTCGCCAAGGCCTCGGCGGGGTGATAGAAGCCTACGAAGAAGTCGCCCAGCGCCTCGGCGTTGCTCTACCCTGACTTCTACCCCGAATTCTCTCTTGACCCCGGCCTGAACCGCTTCCGTCCGCGGGGACGCATCTGCTAGAATGCGCGCCACTGGAGAGTTGCCGGAGTGGTCGAACGGGACGGATTCGAAATCCGTTGAACTGGCAACAGTTCCCAGGGTTCGAATCCCTGACTCTCCGCCAATAAAGCAAAAAGCCCAGCTCCGCTGGGCTTTTTGCTTTATCAGATGAACCCTCGTTGAGAACCCTCGTTCGAACGAGCCTGCCACGCAGGCGAAGTAACGCCAGAGCGCAGCGACGGCGGCCCCCGCTAGGGGGTGAGGCGCACCGCGCCGAATAATCCCCGCTCCCTCGAATTATTTGATATTCCATCTCCTGCCATGTCGCCCCCCGCCTTGCCAGGTTGAAGTGCCCAAACGCGCGCTGAAACGATCAGGCCATTTGGCCGATGGTTTTGCGAAAGCGTGCCAATGACAGGAAAAACAGGACCGTGCCGATCAGCGCCAGCGCTAGGAACTGCTGCCACACTACCTCTAAGCCAGCGCCTCGGTAGAGGATCGCCTGGCCCAGCTCCACGAAATGGGTGGTGGGTGCAATCAGCATGATGTTTTGCACGATCTCGGGCATGCTCTCGCGCGGCGTGGTGCCACCCGAGAGCATTTGCAGCGGTATGATGGTGAGCATCAGCAGCATGCCGAACTGCGGCATATTGCGTGCCAGGGTGGCGAGGAAGATGCCCATCGAGGTGGTGGCGAACAGGCTGAGTGCCGCGCCGGTGAAAAACAGCGCAAGGGAGCCATCGATGGGCACACCCAAGGCGCCGCGGACCATGAGATTGAGGGACAGGAAAGCGGCGACTAACACTATCAGCGCCATCGACCAGACCTTGGAGAGCATAATCTGCGTGGGTGTGACCGGCATCACCAGGAGGTGCTCGATGGTGCCGTGTTCACGCTCGCGGATCAGTGCAGCGCCGGTCAGGATGATGGACAGCAGCGTGATATTGTTGATGATTTCAACCACCGAGCCGAACCAGGCCCGGTCGAGTGAGGGGTTGAAGCGTGCGCGTAAGGCCAGCTCCACGGGCAGCGCTTCGGTTCCGCGATAGCGCTTTACGAACTCGTTCACTTCGCCAACAAAGATCTGTTGAACGTAGCTGCTGCCGGTGAAGGCCTGGCTCATTCGGGTGGCGTCAACATTGAGCTGCACTGCGGGCGATCGCCCCGCCAGCACGTCGCGTTGGAAGTTGGGCGGAATGACCAAGGCAAAGGTGTATTGCCCGGCATCCATGCCCGGGTCCACATCCCTATAGTTGATCATGGCCGGCAGAGTGAACTGTGGCGGATAGAACGCCGAGGTAATCCGCTGGGACAAGGCCGATACATCCTCGTCGACAATGGCGATGGGCGCGTTGTGCAGCGTCTCCGGCATGGACGTGGCCGCGGTGTAGACCGATGCGGTGAACACATAGACGATGAGCACGAGCATCATCGGGTCGCGCCAAAGACTCCACAGCTCCTTGACGCCAAGCCGGTAGATGTTGGCCAGGTTTGTGCTGCGCATATCAGCGCTCCTGCTTCTTGAGTAGCAAAACGGCCGTGCCGAGAATGATCGGAATCGACAACAGCATCGACCACAGGGGCCCTGTCAAGTCTGCCAGGCCGAGCGCTTTGCTGAAAACGCCGCGGCTGATGGCGATCATGTGTGTAGCGGGATAGATCTCGCCAATTAATCTGCTTGAGCCTTCCAGCGAGGAAACCGGGTCGATTAGACCCGCAAACTGGGTAGCCGGAATCAGGGTGCCGATCATGGTAAAGAACATGGCCGCGATCTGGCTGCGCGTGACAGCCGAGGCCAGCAACCCCATACCTGTCGACACGAAGGAGAAAATCAGTGCTGCCAGCGACAGGGTTAAGAAGCTGCCCTTTACCGGTACGCCGAAGACGGTGACCGCCAGCAGACTCATCAGCAGGAAGTTCACCATTGCCAGGCCGACATAGGGCAGCTGTTTGCCAAGCAGGAACTCGATGCGCGTGACCGGTGTTACATAAAGATTGGTGATTGAGCCGGTCTCCTTCTCGCGCACCACCGCCAGAGCGGTCAGCATGGCCGGTAGCATGAGCAGCAGTAGCGGTATCACGGCTGGCACTATAGCGGGCAGGCTTTTGACGTCCGGGTTGTAGCGAAAGCGCGTCTCGACGCTAGCACTGGCCACTGCGCTTGGGTTGCCGCGCTCGCTGGCCTGTGTCTGCAGCCAGTGTTGGTGCATACCCTGCACGTAGCCTCGAATGGTTTCTGCGCGCACCGGCATGGCGCCGTCGAGCCAGGCACCGATCTCCACATGCTGGCCTCGCAGCGCGTCGCGAGCGAAGCCGGGGGGGATTTCGAGGGCCAGGGAGAGTTCGCCGCTGCGCATGCGCCGGTCGAGATCCTCGTAGTCGACGATCGGTGGGCGTTCAATAAAGTAGCGCGATCCGGCCAGGTTCAGCGTATAGCTTTGGCTGAGGGTGGTCTGATCACGATCGAGTACCGCGTAGCGCAGGTTTTCGACGTCCAGCGTGATGCCGAAGCCGATCACAAACATCAGCAGCAGCGACCCCCCCAAAGCGAGGGTGGCGCGTACCGGGTCGCGCTGCAATTCCAGTGCTTCACGCCACAGATAACTGAACATGCGGCGCAGGCTGAAGCCGCCAAGAGTTTGCCGGGTGCCTGTTGCGTGCGCGGCAGGTGGCTGAGCTGACGGGCTGGGGGGTTCGGGCTGGCTGGCAGAGGGAGCGGTGCCGCCCTCGGCTTCGACTAGGTAGCCGATAAAGGCTTCTTCGAGCGTTTTGGCGCCGCGCTTCTCGACCAGTCTGGCGGGTACATCACTGTCGAGGACCTTGCCTGCATGCATCATCGACATGCGGTCGCAGCGCTCGGCCTCATTCATGAAGTGGGTGGAAATGAATACAGTGACCCGGTCACGGCGCGACAGCTCTACGAGCAACCGCCAGAACGCGTCACGTGCGACCGGATCGACACCAGAGGTCGGTTCATCCAGAATCAGCAGCTCCGGCTTGTGCACCATCGCAACGGCCAGCGACAGCCGTTGGCGAATGCCCAGTGGCAGACTGGCTGGCAGGCTATCGAGGACCTCCAGCAGCCCGAAGCGATCCACCATCTCATCCAGGCGGCCGGGAATATCCTGCGCAGGCACGCTGAACAACTTGGCGTGCAGCTCTAGGTTCTGGCGTACCGTGAGTTCACTATAAAGCGAAAACGCTTGCGACATGTAGCCGACACGGCGACGAGTGTCGATGTCATGCGGATCCACTTCGTGGCCGAACAGCCAGGCCCGGCCCTCGCTGGCTGGCAGCAGACCGGTGAGCATTTTCATGGTGGTGGACTTGCCACAACCATTGGAGCCGAGAAAGCCGAATATTTCGCCCCGGCGGATGCGGAAGGAGACACTGTCGACGGCGACGAAGTCGCCGAAGCGCATGGTCAGCCCCTTGGCTTCGATGGCGATGTCATCTGCGCCGTCATCTGGCAAGGGGGGAATGACCACCGCTTGATGCCCGCGCTTTTTCTCTTCCGGGAGCAGGTTGATGAACGCCTCTTCCAGGTTCGGGCTACTTGTTCGTGCCAGCAATTCCTGCGGTGTGCCGGTAGCGAGAACCTTGCCATCGTCGATTGCGGCTAGCCAGTCGAAGCGCTGGGCCTCGTCCATGTAGGCTGTGGCCACGATCACGCTCATGTTGGTACGGTCTGCTCGAATACGGTCGATCAGATCCCAGAACTGCGCGCGCGCCAGGGGATCCACGCCAGTGGTAGGTTCATCAAGGATCAGGAGATCCGGGTCATGGATCAGTGCACAGCACAGGCCAAGTTTTTGCTTCATGCCCCCGGATAGCTTGCCGGCCGGCCGCGCGAGGAATTTGTGCAGGCCGGTGGCTTGGGTGAGCTCATCGATGCGCTGGCGGCGTTCTGCAAAACCGTGACCGAAAAGCCGTGCAAAAAACTGCAGGTTTTCTTCGACTGAGAGGGTTGGATACAGGTTTTTGCCAAGCCCTTGCGGCATGTAGGCGATGCGCGGGCACACCTGTTTGCGATGGGCTTTGCTGCCCATGTCGCCAGCCAACACCTTGACCGTACCTTGCTGAATGATGCGGACACCAGCCAGTAATGCCATCAGGCTGGACTTACCCACGCCATCTGGACCGATCAGGCCGACCATTTGTCCGGCAGGAATGTCCAGGTCGATGCCATCCAGGGCAATGACATTACCGTAACGCAAGCGTACCTGATGGACGCTTGCAACGAGCGTGGGCTGCGCGGAGTGGCTCATACCTTACTCCGGCAGGCGAATAGAGAGGTTTTCCGGCCAATCGATGTTGGCGTCGAGCTTAACCCAGGCCACACCGGGCAGTCCGGTTTTGACCTGGTCCAGGTGTTCACGCAGTAGTTCCTGCGAGATCTGTGCGCGCACGCGAAACATCAGTTTCTGCCGCTCGCTGGCAGTTTCCACCGTCTTGGGGGTGAATTGCGCAGTGCTGGCCACGAATGAGACGGCCGCTGGAATGACGTACTCGGGTGCAGCATCCAGGACGATGCGCACCTCAGAGCCTATGCCGATGCGCCCAGCTACGGTGCCGGGCAGGAAAAAGGTGATATAGACGTCCGACAGGTCAATCAGGTTCAGCACGCGCCCACCCGAACCAAGCACTTCGCCGGGTTGTGCCACGCGTATCTGAACCCGTCCATCACGGGGAGCGCGCAGTTCGCTATCGCGGATGTCGGCTTCGATGCGTTCTATAGTGGCGGTGGCGGCGGACACACTCGAGCGTACGCCAACCAGTTGTGCCTTAGCGGCTTCAACTGCCGCGCGGGCAGCGGCGGCTTGGGCTTTGGTAGCGGCAAGGGCGGCTTGCGCGCCGCTTACCCGCGCCTGATCATCATCCAGTTCCTGCATCGATGCGGCGCCTTCGCTCGACAGGGTCTGCGAACGCTTCAGGCGCCTTTTTGCCGCATCAAGTTCTGACTCGCGCTGACCGACCAGTGCTAGTGCAGCGCTGACCTCGGCCTCGCGCAAGGCTACCTGAGCCTGAGCGGCGGTCACCGTATGCTCAGCTTGTTGTCGCATAGCCATGGCTTCGTTGCGCTGTGCATCCAGTGTTTCCAGCTGCATCCTGGCTAGAGGTTGGCCCGCTGTGACGAAATCGCCTTCACGTACCAGGATGTCTTCGATGCGGCCGGCCAGTTTGGTGGCGATATCAATCTCGGTGGCTTCGATTCGACCATTACCGCTGGCGAAGCCATCGCCGAGGCCGTTGTCGGCAAACTTCGTCCAGCCCCACCAGGCCAGCGCGACAATGCACGCAGCAGTGACACTGATCAGGAGCTTTTTCTTGAGGGAAGGTGAGATAGTCATGGGTTCGGGCACGCCTTAACGGGTTGATTCAGAGGATGTGGGAGTGGGCGTCGAGACAGCGCTCGGTGCGCTGCTGCTCGTAACCTGAGAGCCACCACCGAGCGCGGCATAGAGCGCCACTTGACTGGACAGCAGTGCGCGGCGTGCCTGTATCAACTGTTGTTCTGCACCCAGCAGTTCACGTTGGGCATCCAGTACCTCCAGATAAGCGGCAGAGCCGTTGTCATAGCGCAACTGGGCCAGCCGTGCGCGTTCGCTTTGCGTATCCAGATTGATTTGCTGAATAGCCAATTGCTTAGTCAGCCACTGCCTGGCACTCAATGCATCGGCCACTTCGCGAAACGCCGTTTGAACGGTTTTCTCGTATCCGCTAACGGCGATGTTGCGACGTACCTCGTTCAGTTCCAGGTTGGCACGCCGTCTACCGCCATCGAAGATGGGCAGCGACACGGTGGGGGCGAAGGTCCAGGCCCGGCTGCCGGAATCGAACAGGCCATCAAGGTCGGCGCTGGCGGTGCCGAAGCTGCCTGTCAGCGCAATGCGCGGGAAGAATGCCGCGCGGGCCGCGCCGATGTTGGCGTCGCTGGCACGTAATTGGTGTTCTGCGGAAATAATGTCCGGTCGGCTGATGAGCAATTCCGAGGGCAGACCTGCCTGGAGGTCGGCCAGCACCGTCGTTTCATCGAAGGGCGCCCTGGCAGGTAGTGGGCCAGGGTCGGCGCCTACTAACAGCGCAAGCGCGTGACGCTGTGTAGCGCGAGCTTGCTCAAGCTGGGTCAGCAGCGTCTGAGCCTGGTTTAGCAGGGTCTGGACTTGTGTGAGATCCAGCTTTGAGGTCGAACCGACCTCGACCCGGCGCCGGAAAATACGATAGGACTCCTCGCGCGTTGCGACGGTCTGGCGGGCAATGGTCACGCGCTCGTCCATCTCGCGCAAGCCAAGATAACCATCTGCCACCTGGCCGATCAACGCTAGGTGAACGGCCTGACGGGCCGCATCGGAAGCCAGCCAGGTTTGCAGGGCGGCGGCTTCCAGGTTGCGTACCCGGCCCCATAGATCCAGCTCCCAGCTACTCAGGCCCACCTCGGCCCGGTATTCGCTGTTCACTTGTGACCGACCTGTCACATTAAGGTCCCCGGGAACTCGGCCACGCCCGCCCTGAACGCCCAGCCCTACGGCAGGGAACCGATCTGAACGCTGGATGCGGAATGCGGCGCTGGCTTCATTGACACGCAACGCGGCCAGACGCAGATCGCGGTTGTTCTCCAGCGCAGTTTCGATCAGGCGTTGGAGCAGGGGGTCGGTGAAGTACGCTTGCCAGGCAAGCTCGCCTGCGTTGGCACCGCTTGCGGCTGAGACAAGATAATCAGGCCATACATTGGGCACCGGCAGTGGCGGCGTATCAGGAGCGGGTGCGAGTGACATGCAACCAGTCAATATAACGGCGCTCAGTGTCAGCGAGGCAGTGCGCAGCCTGAACTCGGGAAAAAAGGGTGAAGCTTGGGGCATGATCAGGTTCCGTGCTGGTACTGGTTGAATAGAGTGTTGCTGCCTCGTCGGTCCTCTTCTGGATTACCCTCTACTGCTTCACGTAACGGCCAGGGGCAGGTTCGACAACGGGATACTCGGCGCTGCCGGGATGCTCGACGGCGGGCCGCCGCTCGCCGGCATGGTTAGCCAGCCAGGCGAACCAGTCGTTCCACCAACTGCCAGGATGCTGCTCGGCTGCTGCGAGCCAGGCATCGGGATCCTTCGGTACCTGATCGAGCGTCCAGTAGTGGCGTTTCTGCTTGGCTGGCGGATTGATTACCCCGGCGATATGGCCGGAGGTGCCGAGCACAAAGCGGCAACTGCCACCCAGCAAGGTGGTGCTGGCATAGGCGCTGCGCCAGGGCACGATGTGATCGTCGTGAGTACCCAGTATGTAGGCCGGCGCATCGATGGCGCGCAGGTCCAGCTTGACCCCGCAACAGTCCAGATCGCCGGACTTCAGGTCGTTCTGCAAGTAAGTGTGGCGCAGATACCAGCAGTACATCGGGCCGGGCAGGTTGGTAGCGTCGTTGTTCCAGAATAGCAGATCCAGCGGGACCGGTTTCTGGCCCTTGAGGTATTTGTCGACGTGGTAGTTCCACCACAGGTCGTTGGGCCGCAGCAGGGAAAAGGTATTGCCCATGTCCTCGCCGCGGAACAGGCCAACGGCGCCGCCCTGGCCACCGATGGTGCGCTCGCGATAGGCGACCATCTGCTCATCGACGAACACACTGACCTGTCCGGTATCTAGGTAGTCGAGGAAGGTCGCGAATAGGCTCAGGCTGGCGATGTCCTTGTCTCCGCGGGCGGCGAGCACCGCCAGGGCGGTGCTCAACAGGGTGCCTCCGATGCAGAAGCCCAAGCAGCCCAGCCGCCGCTCGCCGCTGATTGCCCGTGTTACCCGCAGGGCGTTGATGACACCTTCCTGGATCAGCTCGTCCCAGGTCAGGCTGGCCTGTTCCTGGCCAAAGTTGCGCCAGGACATTAGAAATACCTGATGGCCCTGTTTCAGCAGGTGGCGAACTAGCGAGTTCTCCGGGCGCAGATCCAGGATGTAGTACTTGTTGATCGCCGGAGGAACGATGAAAAGGGGTTTTTGGTACTGAGTTTCGCTAAGCGGCCGGTACTGGATGAGCTGGAACAGGTCGTTCTCGAATACCACGTCGCCCGGCGTGATGGCCAGGTTGTCGCCGACCTGGAATTCGCCCTGATCGCACTGGCGTAGCTTGCCTTCCTGTAGGTCGCTGCGCAGTTGCAGCAAACCGGTGAACAGGCTCGCGCCCTGGGTTTCGATAATACGATGCAATGCATCAGGATTGCTGACCAGGAAATTGCTCGGCGCACTGGCGGCGACCGCCTGCTCGACCAGATAGTGCAAGCGCTGGCGTGGCTTTTCTTCCTCAATCGGCAACAAGCTTAGCAGTTTCAGCATGAAGCTGGAGTTAAGCAAATAGAAGGTGGCCAACGAGCCGAACAGCGGTTCGCTCCAGTTGTCACTGGCAAAGCGCCGGTCATCGAAGGTGAAGGGTTGACTGGTCAGCAGTTGCTGGCCGAGGCTGGCCCAGCCCTGCTGATACTCATTTTGCAGCTGTTGCAGACTCTCGGCAGGCACATCGAACCAGTGGTCGTGCTCTTGCCCGTCGAACCAGGGATTGTGACTGACCCACAGGCGCAACTGCTGTAGGGCGAAACTGGCGAAGAACGGGGTTTGGCCTGACCAGTACTGGCTGAAAGCGTGCACGTTATCCATAGATTCGATCCGCGGAATGAGTTCTGTAAGAAACGCAAACGAGCTCCTACTAAAGAGCACGATGCAGCAAGCGCGGCGTGACATGTCTATCGCGCCGCTGAGGTACGAGGCGGGAAGCATGCCCTGGCGTCGCGGTATTACTGCATGTTCATGCCGCCGTTCACCGAGAAGTCTGCGCCGGTAGCATAGGCGGAATCCTCCGCAGCCAGCCAGGCGACGATGGAGGCGATTTCTTCCGGCTGACCAAGGCGACCAACGGGAATGTCGGCGATCATGCCTTCGAGGATGTCTGGGCGGATGGCCGCAGTCATGTCGGTCTTGATGTAGCCGGGGGAAACGGTATTCACGGTCAGCCCCTTGCCACTTACTTCTCGCGCCAGGGCCATGGTGAAACCGTGAATCCCGGCCTTGGCTGCGGAGTAGTTGGTTTGGCCGAACTGGCCGCGCTGGCCATTGATCGAGGAAATATTGATGATCCGCCCCCAGCCCTTGGCCAGCATGCTGTCGATTACCTGTTTGGTGGTGTTGAACAGACCGCTTAGGTTGGTGGTGATCACTGCATTCCAGTCTTCTGGGGTCAACTTGCGGAATGTGGCGTCGCGGGTGATACCTGCGTTGTTGACCAGAACGTCGATGGGGCCGATGCTCTCGCGTATCAGCTCGAAGCTCTGGCGGGTGCCTTCCCAGTCGGCAATGTCGCACTCGACGCAGTGGAAGGAGTAGCCGAGTTCGAATTGCTGGGCAATCCAGGCGTTCTTGCGGCTGGAGTGGGGGGTGCAGGTGACGATCACGGTGAAGCCAGCCTTGTGCAGGCGCTGGCTAATGGCCGTGCCGATGCCACCCATGCCACCGGTTACCAATGCGATGCGGTTCGTAACATCCATGTTGGATCCTCAATGAAGCTTTGAATTCGTTGCTGAATACCATACGGCGGGGCACTCAGTGGGGGAATGTTCTTGAGCGACTCTGCGTTGTCTTTGTACGCCATTCTTGGCGTTTTTTGACATAAGCGGGAGTGCAGCAAGTTTCTGTTGATCTGGATCAACAGAACTGGGCGCGAGGCGTCTAATATGGGGTTATGTGGTTGCGTAAGCGACCGCATAACTCTCTCCTAGTTTGTTGAGAATGTCATGTACAGGATAAGCACCGGTTTTGCCGAGCTTCTAGTTAACACATTCCTGGCGGAAGGCCTGGATACGGTTCGCCTATGCCGCGAAGCCGGCTTGGATATCAAGCAGTTGAAGCAGGCCGATGCTTGCTTGAAACGCAAGGTCGTCTATAGGTTGTTGGAGTTGGCGGTTATCGAGTCTGGCAATCCAGACATCGGGCTGAAGGCCTACGCGCATTTCTTGCCCGGCAGCTTTCATCTGGTCGGTTACGTGATGATGTCCAGTTCGAATCTGAAAGGTGCGCTGGAACGTCTGGTGCATTTCGTGCCGTTGCTAAGCACCGGGTCTACCGTCTTTTTTACGTTAGAACCTGAAGGCCAGCGTCTGGTTGCCATAGAATGCCCAGAGTCTGCTATGCCCATGCCAAGGCAATACCGGGATGCCGTGATCGCGTCATTGCTGGGCTTCTGCCGCTGGCTGACCGGCGGCAAACTACCCCAGCCGTTGGCCATCGAGTTCGACTATCCTGAGCCGCAGGACATTACCGAGCATCAACGCCTGTTCGATTGCCCGCTGCGGTTCGGCGCAAACCAGACTAGCATCCTGTTCGATCGGCAGGAGCTGCGGGCGCCGCTGAGCACGGCTAATGACACGCTGGCAATGATCCATGAGAGCTTTGCCGAGATCCACCTCAGCTTGTTGTGCGGCAGCTCCCTGGTCGCCCAAGTGCGTGCCCTGCTGGTCGAGAATCTGGGGCGGGGCCGGTGCGACATGGAGGCGGTGGCGAACTCGCTGTGCATCAGCAAGCGCACTCTGCAACGGGGGCTGGAGCGCGAAGGTATGCAATATAAGGAGGTGCTCAGCGACGTGCGCCGTCATCTGGCCGACTATTACCTGTGCCATTCGCCCTGCAGCCTGGCGCAGGTGGCCGAGGCGCTCGGTTTCCTCGAGCAGAGCAGTTTCCACAAGGCCTGCCTGCGTTGGTTCGGCGTGCCTCCGGGGCGCTATAGGGCCAGCCAGCGGGAGGAGACTCCGTGGCTTTCTTCAGGCGCGGCTCAGCAGGCAGACGATCAGGCCGATGCTGCTGAAACCCGAAACGATCACGCTGGGCTCTTAACGACGCCCCATGCTGCGGAACACCACCTATATGGTGTAGAGAATCGTCAGCGCTCCGGCCTCCAGCGCGGGGTTCTGGGAAGGCGTCATAGCTAGCCGAGGATGTTCAGCCCGCCGTCGACGAAATGGACGCCGCCGGTCTGGCCGCGGCTGGCATCGCTGACTAGCCAGGCGCAAAGCCCGCCGACCTCTTCCAGAGTGACCAGCCGGCGCAGTGGCGAATGGGCGATGGCCTGGTCCACTAGCTTGTCGAAGTCTCTTAGTCCCGAAGCTGCCCGGGTCGGCATCGGGCCCGGAGAGATCGCGTGCACGCGGATGCCCTGTGGCCCCAGTTCGCTGGCCAGGTAGCGCACGCTGGATTCCAGCGCGGCCTTGATCGGCCCCATCAGGGCGTAGCCTTCGACGGCATTGTTGGCGCCCTGATAGCTCATGGTGACTAAACAGCCGCCGTTGTTCATCATTGGCTCGGCCAGCCGCGCCATGCGCATGAAGGAGTGGCAGGATACGTCCATGGCCTGCAGGAAGCCGGCGCTGGAACTGTCCACCAGCCGGCCACGCAGCTCATCCTTGGGCGCGCTGGCCAGGGAGTGGACGATGAAGTCGAGCCGCTCCCACTGCTGTTGGATACACTCGAACAACCGCTCCAGATCGCCGTCGCGGCTGACATCCAGCGGCATCTTTAGGCTGGCCTGCAGTTGGTTGGCCAACGGTTCGACGTGCACTCTGGCTTTGTCGTTTAACCAGGTAATCGCCAGCTCGGCGCCCAAGTCGTGTAGTGCTCGGGCGCAACCCCAGGCGATCGACTCGACGTTGGCGATGCCGACTACCAGGCCGCGCTTACCCGCCAGAGACAGGGTCTGCGGGTAATTGGTCATGTATTTCTCTCCCGATGAAGGCGCCAGGTGTGACGGGCGATCATGCTTTCCTCGTCGGTGCTAATAACAAAGATCAGCCGGGCGCTGTGTCTGGCTTCAATGCGGGTTGCATGCCGGCGGTTGGCATCATCGTCCAATGCCAGCCCGAAAAGCGGCGCCAAACGCTGGACCACCTGGGCGCGCAGTTCGGCATCTTTCTCGCCGATGCCGGCGGTGAACACCAGGGCGTCCAGGCCGCCGAGGCTGGCGGCCAGGCGACCGACCTCCTGAACAATGCGATAGGCGAAATAGTCCACTGCCATCCGTGCCCGCGGCTTGGTGCTGGCGCGAAGTTCGCGCATGTCGCTGCTCACCCCAGAGAGACCGAGCAGGCCGGATTGGCGGTAGAGCAGTGTTTCCAGGCTGCGCGCATCTTCACCGCGATCGAGCAGATGCAGCAGCACGCCGGGGTCCAGCGCGCCACAGCGACTACCCATGGGCAGGCCGTCCAGGGCGCTGAAGCCGGTAGTCACCTCGATGCTCTTGCCGCCGTCGAGGGCGCACAGGCTGGAGCCATTGCCCAGATGGGCGACCACCAGCTTGCCGCCCGCGACCGCTGGCGCCAGCTTGGCCAGACGCTGGCTGACATATTCGAACGACAGACCATGGAAGCCGTAGCGGCGGATGCCCTGCTGGTAAAGGGCGTAGGGCAGGCCGAACAGTTGGCTGAGCGGGCTGCGCCCGGCATGAAAGGCAGTGTCGAAACAGGCGATCTGGGGCAGGTCCGGCTGGCTGTCGAGTAGCATCTGAATCGCCGCCAGATTGTGCGGCTGGTGCAGCGGCGCCAGCGGTTCCAGTTGGCGCAACTGCTTCAACACGCACTGGTCGATGGCGACCGGGGCGCAGAATGCCGTGCCGCCGTGCACCACCCGATGCCCGATTAACGTCGGCTGCCGACCATCAACGCTCGCGCAAAGGGCCTGGTAAACCTGCAGGAACGCGCTTTGCAGATCGCCTACTTGGCTTAGGCTGAAGGACCTGTCCTGCACGCCGCTGCCATCGGCACGGATGACCTTCAGCCGCGGCTGTACGCCGATGCCATCCAGTTTGCCGCGAGCCAGTAGCTGCGGGCTGTGTTCGCCGCGCCGGCCGACGAACAGGCCGGTCTTGACGCTCGACGAGCCGGTATTGACAGTGATGATTAACTCGTCCTGCCTTGAACTCATGCCAGCGCCTGCGCCGCTAGCGCCATTCGCCGTGCTTCGGCCAACAGCACGCCGAGGGCGCAACTGGCGATACGCACCCGAGGCCCGTCGGCGCGGCTGGTGAGGATGATTGGCACCCGGGCGCCGAGGACGATGCCGGCAGCCTCGGCACCTGCCAGGTAGATCAGTTGCTTGGCGAGGATATTGCCAGCTTCCAGGTCCGGGGCCAGCAGGATGTCCGGGTCGCCGGCGACTTCCGAGCGTATGCCCTTGACCCGCGCGGCCTCGGCATTGATGGCATTGTCGAAGGCCAGCGGGCCATCAAGTAGCCCGCCCTCGATCTGCCCGCGTAGCGCCATGACCACCAGCGCCGCCGCCTCCAGGGTCGAGGGCAGCTTGGCGGTGACGGTTTCCACTGCGGACAGCAGCGCCAGCTTGGGCCGCTCGATGCCAAGCACATGTAGCAAATCGATGGCATTGCGGCAGATATCAGCCTTGTCATCCAGGCTGGGAAAGATGTTCACCGCCGCATCGGTGACGAATAGCGGCTTGTGATAACTCGGCACGTTCATTGCGTACACATGGCTGAGGCGTCGTGCCGTGCGTAGACCGGTGTTGCGCGCGGTAACCGCCTGCAGCAGTTCATCGGTATGCAGGCTGCCTTTCATCAGCAGTTCGGCGCGCCCTTCGCGCACCAGTTCGACGCCCCTGGCGGCCGCAGCATGGCTGTGCTCCACGGCTTCCAGTGGCAACCGGCTGATATCCAGGCCAACTGCGGCGGCGGTAGCTTCGATCTTGCGCCGCGGGCCGATCAGGATCGGCGTGATCAGCCCTGCCTCCTCGGCGTCCAGCACACCCTGCAGGGCGCGGGGCTCGCAGGGGTGAACCACAGCAGTAGGCACCGGGGCGAGGCCAGCGCAACGCATTAGCAAGCCCTGGTAATGATCCTGGTTCATTCCGTCTCGCCTTTCTTGCCCGGCTTTTTGACTGGGGCTGGCTTGGTCTGCAGGGGGTTATCTGCCTTGCTTTTGGTCTTGACCTTGGACGCCGCCGGTTTGGCTCTGGTTGTGCCCGCTGCCTTGGCAGCATGGGGTGTTGTCGCTGGCGGCGCTACTGGAGCGGTAGTTACCTTGGGCGCCTTGGCAGCTTTGGCGGCGCTGACACTGTCGGTGCTGGTCGGTGCTGGCGAATGGGGAGGGGCTACGGCCTGCGTCTGCGTCTTGACGGAGGCCTCAACGGGGGCTTCGGCCAGGACGAAATCGGGTAGGGGGCGTTCGAGCAACTGGTGCAGTTCGAGCCAAAATGTGCCCAGATCACCTTCGGAGGTCTGCAGCTCCGGGACTAAATGAAGGGCGCTATCTAATACCTGCTGGCGTTCATCCGCAGTGGTTAGCAGCTGCGGCAGGCTGCTCAGGCTCTCCTCAGGGTGGGCAAAGACCAGCAGCCCCTGCAGGCGGATGGTATCGCGCAGGGTGGTTGGATCAAGGGAGAACTGCTGTAACAGGCTGCGGCTTTGTTGAATGAGGCGTTCGATCCGCTCTTTGCTGATCTTGCTGCTGATGCGTCCGAGCAGAAACATGATGCGCGCCAACGCTTCCAGCTTGCCGCCATGGGGCAGGGCTTTATGTAGATGCACCACCAGCGCCTGATCCTGCTCCACGACGCGATCCTGCAGGTTCGGCGGCTTTTGCCCGCCGGTCAGAGTGCTCAGGCCACCATATAGGCCATGGAAGGTCAGTTCCTGGGTGGCGTCGCGGATGCCGCGGTAGCTGTCCAATTGGGCCTCGACAAGGCTGGAGAACAGCATCTGCCAGGCCAGCAGTGGATTGGCAGCGGACACTTGCTGACGGTTGTCGCGCACTTGTTTGGCGGTGCCTGGCAACCACCAGAGCAGCGGATTCAGGCTGCTCCAGAGCACCTGTTGCTGATGAAAAGGATGTGCTTTGCGGATGACTTCCGCCAGGGGCTCGTTGATCAGTTGGCGCATCACTGGGCGTACTACCCAGTCGTAGAGGGTGCTGTTGAGTTCCGAGACCCGGTCGACCAGGGCAAACTCGCGTTCGTCGTCGCGGCCGTCCTGGTCGTGGTCGAGGATATCGACGATCGACCTCCGCTCGAAATGTACTGTGTATCCCGCAGCCTCGCTGCCGTTCGAGTCGGGCGCGTCATCGATGATGAGTTCATATAGCCCCGCGGGCAGGGCGCTTATGGTGTCGATGGCGCTGAGCAGCTCGCGGTGCTCGCGGCGAGCCACCTTGCCTGAGACGAAGATGCCCAGGTGGCCGATGCTGGCGTGGCGCAGGTAGACGATGGTGCGTCCGGTGCTACGAAGGGCCAGGTCGCTGGGGTAGACGTCGGCGATCCAGTTCAGCGCCTGCTGTGGTGGGGTAATGTTGTCGCCGTAGGAGCAGAACACCACCACCGGCGCCTCTATCTGCCGCAAATCGACCGCGCTGCTCCTGCGTCTGGCGCTGCCGGCCAGGCGGTTGCCGATGAACAGGTCATCGACGATCATCTCGATTTCTTCGCTGTTGAGCAGGGTTGGACTACCCCACCAGCGCTCGAAGTCGAGGTAGCGCTGCGCTTCGTCGTCGACTTGGCTGAACAGGTCGTAGTACTTGCCCCAGTGGGTGTTAGCTGGATTCAGGCTCTCGAAGTTGCTGACCAGCCAGGTGCCGTCGAAACGGCCGTTGCCGAGGTCGCTGCCCAGGCGGGTCATCCAGCCGCCGCCGAGCAGTCCGCCGGCGTAACGCATAGGGTTGTTGCCGTTGACCCCGGCCCAATATGACAGCGGTGCACCGTTTATAATCACTAGGCCCGGCAGTTCCGGGCGGGCGGCTGCTAGGCCCATCAGTGCCCAGCCGGCCTGGCAGTTGCCGATGATCACCGGTTTGCCAGTGTCCGGATGGCGGCGGCGTACCTCTTCGATGAAATGGGCCTCGGCGTCGGCGATGTCGACCAGCGTTTGGCCCGGTGCAGGGAAGTGGCTGAAGGCGATGAAATAGGTGGGATGTCCGGCCCTCAAGCTTTCACCGATTTCGGAGTCCTCTTTGAAGCCTCCGATGCCGGCGCCATGGCCGCCCCGGGGATCGACGATGATCACCGGCTGGCGGCTGTCGTCGACCGGTTGGTTGGCGCCGGGGATTATCCGCAGCAGGGAATAATTAGCCGGCCGGGGTAGGTCCAGGCCGTCGAGCAGCACCTCGTGCTCGAACTTCAGCAGGAGCGGATAGCCTTCTCGCTCATGGGCTAGGGTGTTGTCGCCACGCTGGCGCAGGGTGTCGAGGAACAGCAGGCTGCGCTGGCCGGAATCAATTAGGTATTCCCAGTATTCGGCGGCGCTGGGCTGGCGCAACTGGCCTGCGTGTAGCGGGGCGAGAATATGTTCTTGGCGTTGGCGGATGGCGTCGAGCAGAATCTGCGTATGCAGGCGATACAGATCGCTCATATGCTTAAGCAGACCGTGGAATGAGGAAAAGCTGTCTTCCCGCTTTGCAAAAAAAATTTCCTGAGCCATGGCTATCTCCTGTGTCTGCCTGTTCAAAGAAGCCCGCTTTTCTGAGCTGGGTACCAAGTAGCGGTAGTTCTATCTCCAGTTTTTCCAGCGAATATTCTTTTTATAATGAATAGTTTCTTTCCAGGCAAGAAATTTTTGCACTGCAAAAAAATTGCTTGCAAAGAATTTTGTGCACAGCAACAATCGAACTGCGAGTCGGTTTCATTGTGGTAGCTCTCGCGCACCATTCGGTTTTAGGTCAAGTGTGGAAGCAAGGCTGAAATGCAGGCTATGTAGTTGTGCGGCAAGCCAGTCGAGCCGGTGTCCCTTTGATCTGGAAAACTGGAGTCAGGTCCTTTATTGATCTTCCCATTGCCAGGAGATATCAACCATGTCTTTTCTCGATACAGAAAAACTGCAAAGCGCTCAGCAAGCCAACCTCGACCTATTGCAACAGATCAGCAGCAAGGTCTTCGAAGGGGTCGAGCAGCTTAGTCAGTTGCAATTCAAAACGCTGCGTGCCTCGAGCGATGATCAATTCGGCAGCATCAGCAAGCTGCTGTCGGTGCGTGACCCGCAGTCTTTCGCCGAGTGGCAGACGTCTTTCACCCAGCCCTCGGTTCAGACCGAGCGCTTGCTGGAGTTCAATCGTCAGGTGTATGAACTGATGTCCGGCACCCAATCGGAAATTGCCAAGCTTGCTGAGCGTCAGGTAGAGGCAAGTGCCAAGCAGGTACAGGAACTGGTGGAGGAGATAGCCAAGAATGCACCTGCCGGCACCGAGCCAGTGGCGGCGGTGCTCAAGTCGACGCTGGCAAGTGTTGGCAGCGTCTACGAAAGTGCGCAAAAGGCGGCCAAGCAGGCAGCGGAAATCGCCGAGAATGGTATTGCTGCGGCGGCTTCGGCGGCCGGTCAGGCTACCCGCGAGGCCGGCAAGGCTGCGGGCGGTTCACGCAAGTAAATCAAGTTACTTGCGGGGCATGAGATGGCGATGGGGATCATTCCCCATTGCCGTCTTTTTTGCGTTCGTTGCTGGCGTCCGGCTTGCTTGGCGGGATGCCACCGAACAGGCCGAAGAGGTTCTGGGTATTAAGGTAAAGCTTCTTTGATTGTTCGACATACTGGTTCATCAGATCCTGCATTACCGGCATCTGCTTGTGCATGAACTCGGTCCAAGCTTGGGATGATTGCACACCGTTCTGGGTCTGGATGTCGATGACGGTCTCTATGCTCTTTTCCAGGTAGCTGCCGAGCATGCCCTGAAACGGCCCGTAGAAGCGGATGATGCCTTTGAGCATGTCGCTGGAGAAGATCGGCTCGCCATCGCTTTCCGCCTCTTGGATGATCTGCATCAGAATACTGCGGGTCAGATCCTCGCCACTCTTGGCATCGACTATCTGAAAAGGTATCTCGTCAATCACCATCTGGCGGAGATCGCTCAGCGTTACGTGGCTGCTGGTGTGGGTATCGTACAGGCGCCGATTGGAGTACTTCTTGATCAGGCGGGGGCTGTTCCGACTATTGTCTGGCATATTGAGCGTCTCGCGGAGAGTCTGAAGTAGCCGACATCTTACCACGCGGCCCCTATCGTCAGTACAACGCCGGTATGACCCGGCGTTGGCCCGTTATGCGCCTAGAACTCAACGCTGGCCGACAGGCGCAGCTCGCGCGGTTCGCCGGCGGCGACGCGCAGGTTGCCGCCGCTGGAGGGGTAGTACTCCTGGTTGAACAGGTTGCGCGCGTTCAACTGCAGGCGGGTTTTGTCGCCCAGTAGCTGGCTTTCCCAGCTAATAAACGCATCGGTCACGGTGTAGCTATCTAGCCAGAAGCTGTTGGCGTTATCCCCTGCACGTTCGCCGACATAGCGCGCGCCGCCGCCCACCCGCCATTGTCCGGCGCCGCTGGGCAGCGCCAGATGGTGGGTCAGGTACAGGCTGGCGATATTCTGCGCGGCATTGACCAGTTCGTTACCCTGGTTGGCCGGGTCGTCGAGAATTTCCGTGTCGGTGTAAGCATAGGTGCCGAGCAGCTCCCAGCGCTCGGCGATGCGCCCGCTGACATCGACTTCAACGCCTCGCGAGCCAACCTTGCCGGCCGCTTGTTTGATGCCGTTGGTCTCGACCACGACGTTCTCTTTCTCGATGTCGAACAGGGCTGCACTGGCTGTGATGGCGTTGCTCAGGTCGAGCTTGATGCCCAGTTCATAACTGCGGCCTTGTTCCGGGTCGAATGCCTGGCCGCTGTCGGTGTCGGAGGCGTTGGGCACAAACGAGCGGCTGTAGTTGCCGTATAGCGAGACCTGTTGGTTGAGCTGGTAGACCAGGCCGGCAAACGGCAGAAAGCTGTTGTCCTGGCGGTCAGTGGTCTTGACATAGTTGTCGCCGCGGCCCTGCTCGACCAGTTGCTCAAAGTGCTGGTAACGCCCGCCGGCCACCAGTATCCATTGCTCGTTGAGGTGCCAGTTGTCTTTCACATACAGCGAGCTTGAGTGCAGGTCATCGCTTCTGTCGCTCTGCACGTTGCTGATCACCGAAGGTTCGCCCAGGCCGCCATAGACCGGTTGGTAGATGTTGAAGCCACCAACGGCTGGGCCGCGATAGGTATCACCGCGGAAATTGTCGACCCGCTCGGTGTCAGCGCCCAGCAGCAGGTCATGACGTTGGCCGAACAAGCTGGCGCTGCCAATCCAGTCCCAGGCTAGGTATTGGGTCTGGTTGTCGTGTTCGCTGCCGTCGGAGCGGCGGCTGAGTGCGCCAGTGGTGGCGTCAAGCGCGGCCGGCCGTGCCTCGGCATAGTCGTAGCGCTCGTTGTTCCAGCCGTAGGTCAGGCGGCTTAGCCAGTCTGGGTTGAGTTGGTATTCGGCCTTGGCGGTAAACAGCTCACTGGTGCCTTCGGCTTTTGCCCAGCGCTCGTTAAAGCGCGCGTTGTATTCGCTGTTAGCCGGTTTGCCGTTGATGATCACCGTGCCACGATCCACCGGCGTCGAGTACTCCTTGTGCTCGTAAGCCAGGGTGATGCGCAGATCATCGCCGCTCCAGCTCAGAGAAGGTGCGACCAGGGTATGGCTGTCGGTGCCGAAGTTGCGCCAGTAGTCCTGGTGCTGCCGTTCGGCAATCAGGCGATAGGCGAAGCCGCTGTCGCCCAGCGGGCCGGTAGTGTCGAGCATGAGGTTGCCGCCGCCCTCGCTGCTGGTTTCGCCGCTGATCTGCGAGCGCCGCTGGTACTCAGGCTGCTTGCTGATTACATTGATCAAGCCGCCGGGTTCCAGTGCGCCATAGAGCAGGGAGGCCGGGCCCTTGAGTACTTCCACGCGCTCAGTGGTGGCGCTGACGTTGCGCGACAGACTGGAGCGGATGCCGTCACGCAGGATCGAGCCGTCGGCGTTGCTGCCGAAACCACGCTTGACGAAGCCGTCCTGGGTGCCGGCCAGGGTGTTGCTCTGAGTCATGCCGCTGACGAACTTCATCGCGTCGTCCAGCGACTGCACCTGATAGTCCTCGATCACCTGTTCGGTGACCACTTGCACCGCCTGAGCTTCCTGCATGATAGGCACAGCGCTTTTGCTCGCGGTGCTGGCGGTCTTGGCTCTGTAGCTGCTGTCGTCCTCACGGGTTGCGGTGATGGCCTGGCTGGGTAGCTCCAGTGGGGTGGCGGGTGCGGCCGCGAGGCTACTGGCGGCGGGCATCAAGGCCAGGGCGAGCAGGGTGAAACGCCAGCGGGGCTGGGTGGAGAAGGGGCGGGTGCAGGGCATATGCTACTCGTTCGCAGGTGTTGTTGAGAATCATTACTATACTGCTTTCGTCCCACATCTGGATAGCGCCGCGTTGGCTCCACATGCCTATGTCATTGTTTACGTTGAATGAAGTTCGAGCCGTTAGCGCAGCGTATTACCGCTGGTTAACTGCGCTGCCATGCTCGCCTGATTCCTGAAGATGTTGGCTCAACTGTCTTTCCAGAGAAACGTCAGTGCGGCGTACCGGCAGCCAGCTGTCACCGGATGGACCTTGTGCAGCAATGAACTGGAAAACACTATTGCACCGCCGCCCGGGGGGCGATAGCGCGTCATGCCAAACTCTGGAAACGCCAACTCGCCGCCTTCGTAATCGTCGCTCAGGTTGATGCTCAGAGCAAAATGGCGGTGCCGGGTCTGTGCCGATATGTTGTCTCGATGAGCGCCGAAGTGTCCGCCCTCGTGAGCGTGGTAGGCGACTATCTTGTAGCCCTCGGTGCGATTGGCTATGTAATGGAAGCTGCGGGCCAGGGCTGGGAGCAGCTCTTGGCCAAGTGCTTCGTTCAGCATGCCGGTGAGTGCTGGATCACTGAGTTGATGATCCTGGCGGCGTTTGTAGCGATGGTCTTCTTGCAAGATCTGTTTTCCGTTCTGGCGCCTGACCATGCTGCTAGGGTGGTGTGATGCTTCCCAGGCGGCGATCAATCGCTGGCAGGTCTGGGCTGGCAGCAGATGGCGCAGCATCAGCACGGGCGCGGTATTGCTGACGATGTTCGGCTGTTGTTGTTGCTCTAGCGTTACTGCGGCCTCATGGATGCTCGGGATCGAAAGCGGTGCTACCCGGCTGTGCAAGTGCAACTGGGGTGTCAGCAGCAATGCGCAGGGTCGTGGAGTATCAATGCCGATTAACCTGTCGCACAGCGCACCTGCGCCATGCAATGTAGGCAAGAATGAGCTCTGCGTGCTGTCACTACTGCGCAGCAGGACAAGTGCCTGCAGCGTAGCGGGTAGATCGCTCGCTGGCGGCAATTGATCGGCTCGGTCGGCTATCAGCAGTAATGTTGGCTGACCACAATAAACCTCATAAAACAGTCGATGGACGCCTTCCAGCGCCGGTAATAGAAAGTCGGGAATGGTTTCACCCTTTTCAAGGGGGCGCTTGGCTTGCATGCTTGGAGCTACCGGACGGTGTGTGCAACACAGGCTATCTGTCGCATGTTGCAAAAGCATGTCGGCTCGCAGCGTGCGCCGACGAGTTGGGGCGTCATATTTCCGACTTTCTTTTTAACCGAAATTTAACCACAACCTTCATCTTTCTGCTGCCTTTCTGTCATCTACCTTTTTCATCATATATCGGTCAATTCCAATAAACCTGATGAGGAAAGCCGGATGTCCACAGAACTACGTACGCATATGACCGTTATTGACCATGGTGAGGGTGACGAGCCGCAGGTCAATTACTCGCTCAACCCCACTTTTGCTTCAATCCTTCAGGCCCGCTTGGCCCGCCGTGATGTGCTCAAAGGCAGCATGGGTGCTGCGGCGCTCGGTTTTATGGGCGTCGGTTTGGTCGGCTGTAACAGCGGCTCCAGTAGCGATGATGATGAGGCTGAGCCCGCACCTGCACCAGCCGCGCTGCTTGGATTTACCGCGATTCCGACTAGCGAAGCGGATGAGATTATTGTGCCTGAGGGCTACAGCTACCATGTTCTGGCGCCCTGGGGTACGCCGATAGCAGGCGCATTTCCTGCGTTTTCCGTCAATAACACTGGTGCTGATCAGGCTGACCAGGTGGGCTCGCATCACGATGGCATGCATTTTTTCCCCATCGAAGGGACTGATCCGCACGAAGGTAGTTCAACGGATGGCCTGCTGGTAATCAACCACGAGTATGTCGAGCCACGCTATATGCACGAGAACTCTATCGGCCAGAACCTGGGTTCCGGTGGCGTGCGCATTTACGACGATCTTGACGCCGAGGGTGAAGTTATCAACCGTCGTCGCGATACAGACGAAGTGTTGAAAGAAATGAATGCTCACGGCATCAGCATTTTCCGCATTATCAAGGGCAACAATAACGAGTGGCAGATTCAGCCCGACAACCTCAATCGCCGCATCACCGCTCTGACGCCCATGGCTATCCAGGGCCCGGTGCGAGGCACCTCTTTCGTTCGCACACTGCACAGCCCGACTGGGACCATGACCCGTGGCACGCTGAACAACTGTGCTCACGGTGTAACACCGTGGAACACCTATATGTTCTCCGAGGAAAACTGGGCCGGTTACTTCCGCAATGGCGGCAAGGCCAACCCGCGCGAGCATGCGCGCTACGGTGTGAACTCCAGTGCCACTGGCACTGGCCGCTATGCCTGGGAGCTGGCTGACAGTGGTGCCGATGAGTATGTGCGTTTTGATGCCAGCATCAAGGCTGCTAATGCGACCGGCGATTACCGCAATGAACCCAACTGTTTCGGTTGGATGGTCGAAGTGGATCCCTTCAACGCCGATGCGGTACCACAGAAACGCACGGCCTTAGGGCGCTTTGCCCATGAAGGCGTGGTTTTTGCACCGGCTGTCGAAGGCAGCCCAGTGGTCTGTTATTCCGGTGATGACTCCACCTATCAGCACATTTATAAATTCGTCACTGCACAGAACTACAATCGGGCCACTACTAACGGCTCCATACTGGATACCGGGACTCTTTATGTAGCCAAATTCAACGCGGATGGCAGCGGTGAATGGCTGCCGCTGGTCTATGGCGAGAATGGCCTGACCAACACCAACGGCTTTACCAGCCAGGCTGATGTGCTAGTTAACACCCGTTTGGCCGCTAACACTGTTGGCGCAACGCCAATGGATCGTCCCGAGTGGGGCGCAGTGGATCCCAACAATGGCGACGTCTACTTTACGCTTACCAATAACAGCGGCCTTCCAGAGGGTGATGGTGGAGCTAATCCGCGCGCTCAAAACAGACACGGTCAGATTGTGCGCTGGGCAGAAGCCGATGGCGACCAGGCTGCAACTCAGTTTGAATGGGATCTATTCCTGCTGGCGGGGGACGGTGGAGAGGCTCATAAAGATAAGCTAACCATAGATGACAAAACGGACAACCTGTCAGGTCGTGACATGAACGGCAATGTGCTAACCGAAGATGCCTACATGAGTTCACCCGATGGCCTGTGGATCGACAAGGACAGCCGTGTCTGGATTCAGACCGATGTTGGTGAAGGCTCGCAGAACTCCGGTGCGTTCAAGATTATGGGGAACAACCAGATGTTTGCTGCCGATCCGGTCTCCGGTGAGGTGCGCCGCTTTCTGACCGGACCCATTGGTCAGGAAATCACTGGCTGCATCACCACGCCCGATCAGCGCACACTGTTTATCAACGTGCAGCACCCCGGCGCGACGACCAGTGGCACGGAGTGGGCTGCCGGCACCAACCGCAGCTCCTGGCCAGATGGCAACCTGAATCTGTACCCGCCGCGCTCCGCGACCGTGGTGATCTGGAAGGACGATGGTGGTGTGATCGGCAGCTGATCGGACGCCGACCCGCTCCTGCGAGCCGGTCGGTATCCCGCAGATCTACATTTTAATCCCGCGCAGCTATCCTGCGCGGGACCCTTTTTATGGAGAATTCCCATGGGTATTGGTGGCGTTAGTATCGGCTCTTTGCTGATCGTGTTGGTAATTGTGATGTTGCTGTTCGGGACCAAACGGCTGCGCTCCATTGGCGGTGACCTGGGCGGGGCCTTGAGTGGTTTCAAGAAGGCGGTACGCGAAAGTGAAGAGGCGAGCGAAGCGCTGTCGCTCGATTCCGGACTTAGCACGCAGAAACGCCAGGCCGAGAAAGAAGAGCTGGTGTCCTGATCGGGAGGCCGCTGTATGTTCGATAATGGCTTGAGCGAATGGGTGCTCATACTGACGGTCGCTTTACTGGTGCTAGGACCGCAGAGAGCTTTGGCTATCGTCAAGGTGGCAGGGGTGATGGTCGGCAAGGCGAAAGCAGCTTTGGCGGATGTACAGGCTCAGGTGGAGAAGGAACTGCCGCGGGAAGAACTCGAAGAATTAAAGGAAAATGTAATAGCGCTGAAACGCACGAACGTGAAACGCAAGGTGCAAGAGGTGCTGGCGCTGGAAGAAAAACAGGCCTGACACGCGGAGCGTGTCAGGCCTGTTTATTACCTTCTATTGCGAAGGTGGTCGATCATTACAAAGGCACTTGAAACGACGCGCAAGTCGGTAGTCCTTGCATCACTAAGCGATCGCCACGGGTGAATGCGCAACCAAAGTCGTCCTCAGCTACCGCCGCAGCGTCAAGAACGTCATCCCCCGCAGGGATAGCAGCAATATTCTGTTCCCAGGCAACGAGATCGGTGAAAGCTTCCTCAACCTCAGCTGTTGTGAACTCGCAGTGAACAACCGAGCGTATAGCTCTCTGAACTAACAAGTTGGGATTGCCGTTATTGATAGCCCTCTGACGATAGATTTGCTGCATGCTGAAGGGCACAAACAGATCACCCAGATTATGCAGTGTAAGTACCGGAATAGTGAACTCCCCATTGATCTTGGGTATCCAGCGCAACTCCCCAATGCCGCGTGGTCCATTTGCGTCGGGTTCAGGTACTGCTCTATATATGCTGGCGTTTACAAAGAGCTCTTGCTGGGTTTGCCCGGCAGAATAGGGCGTCTCGGGTAGGTTTGGTTGTAATTGGTCTGACTCGAAGCGATACGTTATATAGCTTGTGTCGACACCTTGGTCGGTAAGGATGCCGTCTATTGTCCCATCGCTATCAGCGAGATCTTGTAATGTCTCTTGATAGCCACCGAAGCCGAAAGGATATACTGGACGCTCGCCGCCGGATAAATTTTGCAAAATCTGGTAGAGAACGAATCCACTGCCCTGTAAACCGTTTGCATTGGGGTTTGCGTCGTAATCAATCCAAAGATTGCTGCGCGCGGTGGCCAATTTGGTCGCAACGTCGTCAGCCGGGAAGATGTCAGCGCCATCTCCACCTAGCTCAAAAAGAGCAAGGTTGTAGGCGCCAAAGTAATCGAAGAGGGTTGTATCACCCATTACTCCGCACATGGGCATGGCGGCAGAGTAATTGACATCAAGGTCGGCTTCAGCCAGAACCTGACGATTCTCAGGTTCGATTGCGGCTCCGGTGACATGCCCGCCCATCGAGTAGCCTGCAATGAGAAACTTGGTGGGTTCAGCCAGTCCGGTAATGTCGCTAAAATTCAGAGCAAGTCGATTTGTATCTTCAACACCGACCTTCACATCGTAATAATTTGCTCTGTAAGAGGAGGCTGCCCAAGCGTATCCCAGTTCCAGGAGCTGCTCGCGGTTCGGCGGATTATCAACGGTCAGGCTGGTTCCTTCTCCGCCCCTGAACCCATGAGCCCACATTACCAGTTGGCCATTCCAGTTTTCTGGGACTTCGATTCGGTACAAAGCATCGTTCAATACGCCTGAACGTTGCGTAGCACTTTCATAGCCAGCAAGTGAGGAGAATTCAGCCGCTTTTAGATCTTCGTCAGTAATTCTAAAATCGCAGTTGTCTATTCTGAATTGCTGTTCGCGCGCACCATCTGCGGTGTCACCCTGAGTTTCGCAGACAAATCCCGCGTCAGCATCATCGCTACCGCCGCCACCACCACCGCTCAGGCAACCAGTGAGCACTATCGTACTGATCGCGACACTTAAATACGCCGTTCTCTTCAACGCTATCATTCTTATTCTCCTGACAGGCAAGGCCAAAAATTGTTTTTATTGGGGTAAGACCGTTTGGAGCTGGCATTGCTGGATTAGAGTAAAGCTTCAAATACAGCGTGCGGCAAGCAAACAGGTGCGGGTTTTGTGGCCATGGATAAGCCAGCATTGATTGCATGGATGACTGTGTCGCGGAACTCACCCAAATGGGTGGGTTTTTGCGGTGAGTTTGTGGCGAACGATCAGCAAAATAGGTGAAAGAAATGCTTTAACCCGTTAGGGGGTTGTCGCGGCAGAGCAATTTCGTGACAATCAATTCGTCTGTTTCGCTTGTTTCAGACCTATAACAATAATTTTGCAAAGAATGGTCAGTAGGATGTCAGTGCTTGGCCTGGCTGCTGTGTACAGCCCACCGTCTTTGCCCCGGAGAATGCATGCCCCTGGACCCCCGATTGTCAATCGAGCCTGTTGTAAGACTCATTACCCTGCTACTGATGGCGGTAGTGGTGGTTATGCTTGGGCGTCTTACCTGGATGATTGTCGAACCCTCAAGCGTTTTGCCTGCTGCTGACGCTAGCCGCTTTGACCCCGTGGCTGGCGGCTCTGAAGGCGTGCGCGTGCGTGACTATGAAGATGTGGCTGCTTTGTCGGTGTTCGGATCGGCAGCGGCAACGGCCAATAGGGTCGTCAACGCGCCGGACACCTCTCTGAGCTGGGTGCTTAAAGGGGTGTTGGCTGATCCGGATCCTGAGCGCAGTGGCGCAATTCTGGCGCCCCAGGGCCAGCCAGAAAAATATTACCGGGTGGGTGCTGAGCTGCCCGGTAGCGTGCGTCTTGAGCAGGTGCTGGCCGATCGGGTGATTCTGGCCCGTGATGGCAAACTTGAAACCTTGCGTTTGCAGCGGCGGCCGTTGTCTTCCGGTGCGCCAGCGCCTTCGCGGCGTACCGCCAATTTACCCCAGGTTGATACCAGTATGACGTTGGCGTCTGACGGCGGCGTGGCACGGATTGATCGTGAAACCTGGATGAATGACCCACAACGTTTTCTGCAAGTGGTATCTGCCAGCCCGGTCATGATCGACGGGGCCATGTACGGTCTGGAGGTTAGTCCGGCGCGTAATGCCCGTGAATTTGAAGCTGCCGGCCTGCAGGCTGGTGATGTGGTGACCTCGGTCGAGGGCACGCCCGTTTCCGAGATTAATGATTACCGCGACATCCTTCAGGAGCTGACGGGCGATAGGGTCAGCCTGACGCTGGAAAGAAACGGTGAGCCGATGACTATAACGATAACGATGGATTGATACACGATGCCGATGTTGTCCCAAATTGCCCGCTGTACCCTCCCTTTGCTTCTGGGGCTCAGCCTGCTGAGTGCGTCAGTGCATGCGCAGACCCAGACTGCCGGTGATCCGAACGAGGAGCTGGTGCTCAATCTGCGTGATGCCGAAATCAACGGGCTGATCGAAATTGTCAGCCAGGAAACCGGGATTAATTTTATCGTGGATCCGCGGGTTCGCGGTCAGGTTAATGTGGTGTCGGGCACGCCGGTCAAGCGCGGTGAGCTTTATGATCTGTTTCTCGGTGTGCTCAAGTCTTATGGATTCGCTGCGGTAGCGGGCGAACAAGGAACGGTGCGGATTCTGCCGGAAGTGCAGGCGAAGGAAAATGAAGTGGGATCGCTGGATGGCCGCAGCCGGGGGGATGAAGTGATCACCCACGTAATAGGCGTCAAGCATATCAATGCCGGGCAACTGGTACGTATTCTTCGGCCATTGGTACCCAAGGGCGGGCATCTTGCTGCAGCAGCCGAGTCCAATAGTCTGATCATTGCCGATACGGCAGCGAATGTGCGGCGTATCCAAGCCCTAATCGAGCGTATCGATCTAGAGTCCATGGAGGAGTTCGAGATAATTCCGCTCCAGCATGCGTCGGCGCTGGATGTGGTGCGTATTGTTGACTCATTGGACGCGCCGACCCCGGGTGAGGATTTTACCAAACGGGCACGCGCGATCGCTGATCAGCGGACTAACACCGTCATCTTGCGCGGAGATCCGTCTAATCGTGGATCGCTTCGCGACATTATTCAGCAGTTGGACCGGCCCGCCGAAGGGGGCGCGACCCAGGTCCATTATCTGCGCTATGCCAATGCCGAGGATGTCGCTGAAGTGCTGAGGGGCATCGCTGAGGGCCGCCAGGTCGAGGACAGCATGGCCCAGAGTGCGGACGGCAGCATGTCCGGTGGCAGCAGGGTCGGCCAGCAGTCTGCCGTACGGATTCAGGCGCATGAGAGCACCAACTCTGTGGTGATTTTCGGACCTGCTGAGCTGTCACGCGATATGGCCTCAATCATTAGCAAGCTGGATATCCGCCGTGCTCAGGTACTGGTGGAAGCGGTGATTGCCGAGGTGTCCTACGACCGTGCCAAGGAGCTGGGTGTGCAATGGGGCATTGGCAGCGAAAATGGCGGAGTGGGCATTATCAACTTCAACCGTGGCGGCAACGGGATCGTCGGCACTGCGGCGGCGGCCAGTGCCTTTCTGGATGGCAGCGTCACTACGCCGCCGTCGTTGAGTGACGGCATGACGCTGGGCGGCTTTGGTCGGATCGGCAGTACCCAGATTGCTCTGCTGATCAATGCGCTGCAGGGCGACAGCTCAAGCAATATCCTGTCAACGCCGAGCCTGATGACGCTGGATAACGAAGAAGCCGAGATCGTGGTCGGCCAGAACGTACCTTTTATTGTGGGGCGCTCGGTAGAAGCGTCAGGGCAGGCGTTTGACACTATTCAGCGCGAAGATGTGGGTATCAAGCTGAAAATCAAACCGCAAATCAACGAAGGCAATGCCGTACGCCTGGAGATTGAACAGGAGGTCTCGCAGATCGCCCAAAGCGTAACTGGGGCTGCCGACCTGATTACCAACACCCGCACGCTGAAAACCCATGTGATGGTCGACGACAATGATCTGATCGTGCTGGGTGGCCTGATCGACGATCAGCTGGTCGAGACTCGTGACAAGGTGCCTGGGCTGGGCGATATACCGGGGTTGGGGCGGCTGTTCCGTTATGACACCGCGCGTATGGAAAAACGCAATCTGATGGTCTTCCTGCGGCCGGTGATTGTGCGCGATGCTGCCGTGTCGCAGGACTTGAGTCACTCTAAATACACCTATATACGCGACCAACAGGTTCGCGAGCAGAACCGTAAGGGCGGCCTGTTGCCGCCAGATAGCCGTCCGGTTCTACCTGACTGGAACTATCTGCTGAGCCTGCCGCCGCCGTTTGAAAATGCCTACCGTGGTGGCGTACCAACAAAGACCAGCATTCCACCGCCACCGCAGGCAGCGAAATAAGGGGGCAGGGCATGACCGATAGCGAGATGGGTGGCCTGATTCCCGATCCTGGCCCGCAGGCAGAGACCGGTTATCGCTTCGCGCGGCGCTTCGGCGTGGTGCCGGGCTTGTTGCATGATGGTCATCTGGATGTGTATGTGCGGGCCGATTGCGACCCCCAGGCGCTGCTGGAATTGCGCCGCCGAGCCGGCTATCCGCTGAAGCCGCAGGTATTGGATGACGACGCCTTTGCGGCGCGGTTACGTGATCGCTATGAACGCTCGGCCAACGATGCCATGCAATTTGTCGAAGGTCTGAGTGAAGATGCTGATCTAATGTCGGTGGCCCAGTCGCTGTCCGAGCCAGAAGACCTGCTCGAGTCCCAGGACGAGGCGCCGATCATTCGCCTGATCAACGCGTTGTTATCTGAAGCGGTTAAAGAAAATGCTTCGGATATTCATATCGAGCCGTTTGAAAATCGCCTGTCTATTCGTTTACGGGTGGATGGCGTGTTGCGCGAGATTCTTGAGCCTCCCCGTGCCCTCGCACCGGTGATCGTGTCGCGGATCAAGGTCATGGCGAAACTGGATATCGCTGAAAAGCGCTTGCCTCAGGATGGCCGGATCGGTTTGAAACTGGTGGGTCGTGCTGTGGATGTACGAGTGTCCACCTTGCCCTCTGGGCATGGTGAACGGGTGGTACTACGCCTGCTCGATAAGCAGGCCGGACGCCTTGAATTGCGGCAGTTGGGCATGGGCAAAGACCACTACGAGGCCATGGAGAGGGTGATCGCGCGACCACACGGCATTGTGTTGGTCACAGGACCCACCGGTTCGGGTAAAACCACCACCTTGTACTCAGCACTGATGCAGCTCAACGACCGCAGCCGCAACATTTTGACGGTGGAAGATCCGATCGAGTATTACCTCGACGGCATCGGTCAGACGCAAATCAACACCAAGGTCGACATGACCTTTGCACGCGGCCTGCGGGCGATTCTGCGTCAGGATCCCGACGTGGTGATGGTCGGTGAGATTCGCGATGTGGAGACGGTGCAGATTGCCATTCAGGCGAGCCTCACCGGCCACCTGGTATTTTCCACATTGCACACCAACACTGCGGTGGGGGCGATTACACGTTTGCGCGATATGGGGGTGGAGCCCTTTCTGTTGTCTTCTACGCTCAACGGTGTATTGGCGCAGCGCCTGGTACGCACCCTGTGCCCCGCGTGTCGCAAACCGCACCCGGCGTCGGCCAGCGAATGCCGGCTAATGGGCGTCAGTGAAGACCAGGCGCCGACACTATACAGTGCGGTCGGCTGCACTGAATGCAACAACAATGGCTATAAAGGTCGCACCGGTATTTATGAACTGATTGAAGTGGATGATACCTTGCGTGGCTTGATTCACGACGGTGCCAGTGAACAAGCCATGATCCGCCACGCGCGGTTGGCGCAGACAGGCATACGCCATGACGGACTGCGTCGGGTGCTGGCCGGGCAGACCACCCTGGAAGAAGTGCTGCGCGTCACCCGGGAGGACTGAACATGCCCGCCTACGAATATGTCGCATTGGATACTAACGGCCGCACCCGCAAAGGCGTCGAGGAAGGGGATTCTTCTCGCCAGGTGCGCAGCCGGCTGCGCGACAAGGGGCTGATGCCGATGTCGGTCAGCCAGGTAGCCGAACGCAAGTCAGTGATGCGGATGCCGGTGTTGCAGCAACGCATTAAGCCTTTGGAGTTGGCCTTGGCTACCCGGCAGATGGCCACGCTGGCGCGCGCTGGCATGCCGATAGAAGAAGTGCTGGGCACCGTCGCTCGGCAGAGCGAGACGCAGAAAGTCAAATCGACTCTTGCAGCGGTCCGCACCCGGGTCATGGAGGGCTTGCCGCTGGCCCATGCGTTGGGCGAATTTCCCTCGGTTTTCCCCGCTATTTACCGTACGACCCTGGCAGCGGGGGAGCAGGCTGGGCGTCTTGATCTGGTGCTTGAGCGGCTGGCGGATAACGTCGAGGCGCAGAATGCGATGCGTCAGAAAATTCAGCTGGCGATGTTTTACCCGGCGATTCTTACCGTTATCGCCTTGCTGGTAACCGTTGCCCTGCTGACGTATGTGGTGCCAGAGGTTGTGCAGGTGTTTGCCGGCATGAACCAGCAGTTGCCCTGGCTGACGCGCGCCCTGATTGCTACCAGCGATGCCCTGCGTAGCTGGGGTGTGCTGATGCTCGCCGTACTGATCGGCGGTATTTTTGCCTTTAAGCAGATGCTGAAAAAGCCTGGATTTCGCTACAGCTGGGATGCCTGGTTACTGCGCGTGCCCTTGCTCGGACGCCTGATAAGAGGGCTGAACACGGCGCGCTTTGCGCGTACGCTGAATATTCTCGCTGGCAGCGGCGTGCCGCTGCTGGATGCGTTGAACATGAGTGCTAGCGTGATGACTAACGTACCCATGCGTGATGCGGTAACGGATGCAGCCAAGCGGGTGCGTGAGGGGTCTGGTATTGGCCACGCCCTGGAACAGAGCGGCTATTTTCCGCCGATGACATTGAGCCTGATCAAGAGTGGTGAGAGCAGCGGCACGCTCGACCAGATGCTTGAGCGGGCAGCCGAAACCCAGGAGCGGGAGCTCGAAGCACGTATCGCGATAGTGATGGGCGTTTTCGAACCGCTGCTGATACTGGCAATGGGGGGCGTGGTATTGATTATCGTACTGGCCATACTATTGCCGATTTTTGAACTCAATCAACTGGTTAACTGATCATGCTGAATACTAGACAGTCGGGCAGACAACGCGGCTTTACCCTGATCGAAGTGATGGTGGTGGTGGTGATTCTCGGCATTCTTGCCGCGGTCGTGGTACCCCGAGTGATGGATCGTCCCGATCAGGCGCGGACCACCAAGGCGCAAAACGACATACGCGCGTTGGAGAGTGCACTGAATTTGTACAGGCTGGATAACTTTAACTATCCCACTACTGAGCAGGGTTTGTTCGCGCTGGTAACTATCCCTACCAGTGGTGACGTACCACGCAATTATCGTACTGGTGGTTACATTGATCGCCTGCAGAAAGATCCCTGGGGTAACGAGTATCAGTATCTGCGCCCCGGCCGCGACGGCCGCGAGTATGACCTATACAGCCTGGGTGCCGATGGGCGGCCTGGCGGTGAAGGAGCCAATGCCGATATCGGCAACTGGGACATGGACCAGAACGAGAACCGCTGAGCATGCTCCGGCCATTTGCCAGATTCCGCACAGCATCATCAGGTTTTACCCTGATGGAGTTGTTGGTTGTGCTGGTATTGGTCGGCATTGTCGCCAGCCTGGCGACGTTGTCTATCGGTGATGGTGCCGAGCGACAGCTGCGTACTGAGACGCAGCGCCTGGCCGGGGTGTTGCGGCTGGCTCGCGATGAACTGCTGATTACCGGGGATGCTGAGCGCGCTTTGGGGCTGCGGCGTGATGGCTATAGTTTTCTTGAACTGGTCATTCTGGATGACAGCACCCGGGAATGGCAGCCTATGCTCGATCAGCAGTTGGGACCCTGGCAGTTAGAGTCGGGCGTGATCGAGCTGGAGTATGAACAGGAGGGTGAACGCCATGCGCTGCCACAGACGGCCGGTTGGGAGCCCAACGTGCGGATGGGCAATACCGGCGAAATGACCCCCTCGCTGATTACCTTGCGAGTTCCCGGCAAGCCGCTGGAGCGGCATATCCAGATCAGTCTGGAAGGCACCATCGAGGTATTGAATGCGCCCCCGGAATAACGGCTTCACCTTGTTAGAAGTACTGGTGGCGATGACCATACTGGCCGTAGCGCTGGCGGCGTTGATCAAGGGCGGTTCTGATCATTCGCGTAACACGTTGTACCTCCAGGAGCGCACGCTGGCGCACTGGGCCGGGCAGAACGTGTTGGCGGAGTACGAGTCCGGGATGCGCCCGATCGGTGCAGGCAACCGCAGTGGTGATGCCACCATGGGGCCGTTTCGCTATGGCTATCGGGTGGAGATTACCGACTACGTTCCCGAAGCGCCTGTTGTATTGCCTGCGGTCAAACGGATTGATGTGACGCTGTGGCTGTTTGAGCGTGGCGAACAGGAGCAGCGCGCGCTGGTCAGCGGATTCATGCTGCCATGAGGCCGTTTATGCGCCGCCGCGTGCGCGGTTTTACTCTGTTGGAAATGCTCGTGGCGATGGCGGTGTTCGCGGTTATGAGTATGGTGGCTTATGGCGGTTTGCGTGCGGTTTTAAGCGCTGACCAGGTAACCCAAGAGCATGCGCGGCGCCTGGCTGACCTGCAGGTCACGCTCAGCGTACTGGAGCGGGATTTGGCGCAGTTGGTCGATATCAGCGTGCGCGATGAATTTGGTGATCGCATGCCACCGCTGCGTTTGCGCGCAGGTGGCGATAGCAAGTTATTGGAGATAGTCCGTGCTGGCGCAGGCGGTGATCAACGCCTGCGCCGGACTGCTTGGCTGATAACTGATCGCGGGCTAGAGCGGCAGCTCTGGCCAGGGGTAGATATAGCGGATGCAGAGAGTGCGCGGGTGCAGCCCTTTGGCTTTCTGGTGGATGAGGACGAACGACTCGGCATGCAGACTGGCTTTGCCTTGGTCGTGCGTAACGCCACTGGACTCGACCGGCTGGACGCATGGCCGCCGGCCGACAGCGACCCAGCCGCCAGCCAACTGCCATTGGCCGTGGAAATTGTATTGGATATACCCGGCTACGGTGAGATACGCCGTCTGATGGCGGTGGGGCTGTGAGCGGTCGGGGCAAACAGCAGGGGGTGGCATTAGTCACTGCATTGCTGGTGGTTGCTTTGGCCGTCGCTGCAGCGGTGGCGATGGCGATGCGCAGCCAGACCGATATTCGCCGTACCAGCGCGGTATTCGAGCGCGACCTGTCACGACAGATCGCGTTGGGCGGGGAAAAGATGATTCTGCAAATGCTCGAGCGGGTTGACGGGCCGGACGAGTTGGTCTGGGATACCTGCCGCTCGCCGACGTTGCCGTTTATGGTCGATGGGGTACGCCTTCAGGCCACGGTGGAGAATATGCAGTGCCGCTATAACCTCAATGCATTAGGTGGCGCAGACGAGACTGAACAGGGGTATTTTGCCCAGCTGGTTGACCGGGTAGGCACCGAATCGGGTGCTAGCATGCCCTCCGGCGCTCAATTGGCGCTGGCGGTCAGCGACTGGATGAATCCGGAAACCGATGATCCAAGCTATCGATTGGACGAGCCACCACGGCTCTCAGGTAACCGGCCTATGCTGGTCGCTTCGGAGCTGAATTCGGTGGTGGGCATGACCAGCGAAGCCTGGACAGCGCTGGCGCCCTATGTCACTGCCTATCCTGGGCAAGCCAGCCCGATAGACATGCAGCGCGCCTCTGAACTGATACAGGACGTGTTCAATGGGCGAGCGGCTTCAGAGCAATCACCCTGGTTTATGCGGTTGGAGTTGGTAGCCGAGTTTGGTGAGCGGCGTTTCTTCCAATGTTCGTTGCTGGATGCGCCCAATGGTGTGGTGGTCCTGCGAGAACAAACGGCCTGCGAGCCCTGATAATAACGGATCGAATTATGTTGATAGTGCTATTGCCGGAGAACTCACAGCAGCCTGGTCTGAGCGCCACCCTATTGTACTGGTGGCAGCTCGACCGCGAGGGCCTGTTGGTTGAAGAGGGGCAGGATACGCTGACCGATTTGCGTCTGCGCTTTGCCGCAGAGCGTTTGCGTGCGCTGGCCCCAGCGATGGCGGTCGGGCTGTATCGGCTGGATATGCCGGTCAAGCGTGCCGCCTCGATCCGCGCGGCGTTGCCTTATGCCCTGGAAGACCTGCTCAGTCAGGATCTGGAGCTACTGCATTGCGTGGCCGGTCCGCGACGTGAGGACGGGCGCATTGCCGCCGCTGTCGTCGAACAGGAGCATATGCAGGAACGGCAGGAGGTATTTCGTGAGTGTGGCTGGCGCGTTGACGCGATACTGCCCTTGGCGGCGCTGCATGCGCAAGACGCCCCCGAGGCGGGTCTACGCATCATGCCCTCGCCATGGCCTAGCACTGCGCCGCAAGCGCTGATCACCGCCGCAGATCAGGAGCCTGCTCTGATCGAAGAGGGTATGTTGCTGCTCTGGTTGCAGCGCCGGCTGGCCGCGTTGCCCGAGCCGCAGCGCCGCCTGGAGCTAGTAGGTTACCAGCCAGCCGCATTGGGCCTTGGTAGCGCAGAGGGCGTGAGTATCCTGCCAATGGAGGCGGGGGCAGATCTGATGCAAGCCTTGCGACGAGCTCTAGGGCCGACGCCCTCGCTAAACCTGCTTAGCGGCGCTTATGCAGTGAGTATGGCCGCCCCGCCCTGGCGCAAGGCTAGGCCAGCGATGATTGCCGCTGGCGTCGTAGTGTTCTTGGCGTTGGGTCAGGTAGCACTGGAATGGGCAGCGCTGACACGTGAACGTGACCGCCTAGTAGAGGGTATCAACAGCGTATTCGAGCGCAGCTTGCCAAACAGCCGGCGCGTAGATGCACCTGAGCAGTTTCGGCAGGTAATGCAGGGCAGTGCCGCTGCAGCCGGCGGGCAAGGCAGTGGCGCGCTACTGTACGAGGCTCTGGCCGTCATCAAGGAGAGCGATGGAGCGCGGATCAGGCAGTTCCGGTCTACACCCAATGAGCTTGAGGTAGAGTTGCAAATGAAATCCTTTGCCGATTTGGAAGCACTGCGTACGCAGCTTTCAACCAAACCGGGTTTGACCGAGACCCTCCAGGGCGCCGATTCGGGTACCGAGGGCGTTACTGCACGCCTCAAAGTGTCCAGGAGAGAATCATGAACGCCTGGTGGGCGGGCTTGGCTCCGCGCGAGCGGGTGATTCTGATCGTCGGTATGCTGGTATTGGCGCTATTGCTGATTTGGTTGGCGATTATCGAGCCGCTGGCCAATCGGCGAGCCAGTTTGCACAGTGAAGTTGCCACGCTCAGTGCCGACCATGACTGGATGCAGCAGGTTGCCACCGAGGTTCGCCGTAGGGCGGCTGCCCAGTCCGGTAGCGGAGCGAGGGCACCAGCAGGCAATGGATCAGTGCTGACCTTGGTTGAAGTGTCTGCCAATGCTTCGGGAATGCGCACGTCGATGGAGCGTATCCAGCCTGAGGGGCAGGGCGCCCGGATCTGGTTCGACAGCGTTTCCTTTGATGCGCTTATGCGCTGGCTGGCCGAGTTGGAAAAACGCCAGGGTCTGCAGATCAGTCAACTGGCCGTCGATGCAGGATCAGAGCCAGGGCAGGTGTCGGCGCGCGTTCTTGTGGAGTCGCGTTGATGAAGAAAATGGTGAGCATGAAAAGCGTGATCCTGCTGGGGGTCTTGCTCTATCTGGGTAGCTTGATCTGGTACTTGCCGGCCTCGTTCGTCTGGAGCCGGATACAGGGGCAGTTGCCAGCACAGGTTACTCTGGAGGGTTTAACGGGTACCTTGTGGGCCGGGCAGGTGGGCCGGATGCAGGTGCAGGGCGTTGATCAGGGAGCATTACGCTGGGATTGGCAACCGTCCGGGTTGCTGCGCGGCAACATCAGCCTGGATCTGTTCTGGCAGCCGCGCAACGGCCAAGTGACGGCACAGCTGGATGTCGGGCTGGGCTCCATACGCTTGAAGAATGTAGACGGGCGACTGGATGCCGCCAGCATGGCAGCCTTGAACAAGGCGCCCTTTGTGCTGGCGGGTCACTGGCTTCTGGACGTACCCCTGCTGGAGCTGAACGAATTTGAATATATTGGCCAGGCCGAGGGCCAACTGGTGTGGGAGAACGCTGCCGGCGGATTACCCAATGCGTTGCCGTTGGGGCATTTGACCGCCGACCTGAATGGCGAAGACGGCTGGCTGGTTTTTCACCTGGCCGACCGGGGAGGGCCCTTGGGTTTGCGCGGTGATGGCCGCTGGCGGCCCGGCCAGGCCCTGGCATTGAACACCCAGATGCAGGCGCGGGCGGACGCCGACGCGGCGCTGGTAGGCGGCCTGACGCTGTTGGGCAAGCCCAACGCGCAGGGCTGGACAAGTTGGCGGATCAATTTGCAATGAACGATACCCTTGAAATGAATCTGGAGTGCAATCCGATGCGGATAATTCTGCTCATCATGTTGGCAATAGGTCTGGCCGGTTGCGCGACCACCGCCACCCAGCCACGGGGGGAGGCGGTGGATAACGCAGCGCTAGTGGATGCCCGGGCCAAGCTCGGGCTGGGGCGTTGCAGCCTGGAGCTGGCCAATGAGATTCTTGCGTTACGCAACCCGGGTCTGGAGCAAGAAGCAGCCTATACCTGTTTACAGCAAGGCCAGATCCCGGCAGTGGAACGCCTTTTGGCCGACTTTCAGACCCGGCATCCGAATGCGACCAATCAGGATTACTCAGCTTATCTGCGCGCGTTGGCTGAATTTGTCCGCTTTGAATTGGTCGAGGGTGATGATCAAGAAAGGTTGACGGTGGGCCGGCGTGCGCATGATGGGTTGGTAGGCTTTGTACGCCAGTACCCGGACTCCGCCTACCGTCAGGAAGTGGCTCCTAGGCTTGAAGCTTTGCACGAAGGGATGGCCGGTGCGGAATATGGCCTGGCAATGGCGGATATAGAATCAGGCCGCCGCGAGCTAGGAGCATCCCGGCTGCGTTATGTGGTCGAGCAATATCCGCGTAGTGACGCTGCCTCAGCGGCATCCCGGTGGCTGGAGCAGCGCGTCATTCCCTAAACGGGATCGGGATCCTTGCTACGGTTTGCCGGCGCTAATGTTGCCGTCTTTCAGTGCATTGTATGCCGCTGGACGGCAGCGGCGGGTTGACATTGTGCACAGTTTGCGGCCGCCGCTGTCATAGTACTGTCAAAACCTGCTGTAACCTGTTGATATACGTGCGTATAACGTAACTCATTGATTTTAATGAATAAAAAACTGTTCAAAAAATGATCATTCTAAGCTTTGAGCCCGTGGGCTATGGTTCGGACGGAGTTTTTATCAGGCTATCCACAAAGTTGTCCACAGATATTGTGGATAGCTTTTCTCCTGTTGACGCAGCTTAGATGCCCTGCGGTGTTTCCTCACCACCCAGTGCCGCCGTCAGTGACGGGATTAGTTCTGACAGTGTCTTGGCCATGATATTGAAGCTGGCATCCAGTTCGGCGGCCATATCGTCTGAGGCCTGATCATCCGCTTCATCGCGCAGAAGATCTTCGAACTTCAAGCGCTTGACGGTGAGCTTGTCGTCCAGGCTGAACGCGAGTTTCTCCTGCCACTGCAGGCTTAACTGGCTGACCTGTTTGCCAACGGTGAGGTGCTGTTGGATTTCGTCACTGGCCAGGTCCTGGCGTTTGCAGCGTATAACGCCGCCATCTTCGCTGGTGTCACGCAGCTCGCACTCATCGCCAATGATCAGACCTTCGGGAGCTTGGCCGGTTTTGACCCAGTCGGTCATGCACGCCGCCGGAGCGATCTTGACGTTAAGCGGTCTGACCGGGAGGCTGCCCGTGCATTCGCGTAGAAGGCTCAGCAGATCCTCAGCACGCTTGCTGCTGGCGCTATCAATAGCTATCCAGCCCTCTTGCGGTGCAATGCACGCCAGGGTGGTCTGAGTGCGTGTGAAGGCACGCGGCAGCAGGGACATGACCAACTCATCCTTGAGCGTGTCGCGTTCTTTCTTGTAAACCTTGCGGCCGTCGCGGGCTTCGATTTCGTCAACCTTTTCCGCTAGGCCATCGCGCACCACGCTACCGGGCAGAATGCGCTCTTCCTTGCGCAGGGCGATCAACCAGTAGCCCTGTGCTACTTGAACGCGGTTCTCCGAATGTTTGCCGAAGGGCGTCGTCCAACCAAGGGTATGGGTGTCCTGACTGCCGCAGGGGCGGGAAGGGCGCTCGTCGAGCGCGGTTATCAGCTCAGCTTCGCTGAACGGAATGGTCTGGCTGAAACGGTAGAGCAGAAGATTACGAAACCACATTAGGTTGTCCTTGTACGTCTGGTCACAAAAGCCAGCAATATTGCCTGACACCGGCAGCTTCGGCCAGCCAATACGGGGGCTTTGATTAACATATTGAAAATGGCTGATATTTTTTTACGAAAGGTGTTGCCAGAAGGATAAAAGCTGCCTAGAATGCGCCCCACTTCGAGAGCAAATGGGTGATTAGCTCAGCTGGGAGAGCATCTGCCTTACAAGCAGAGGGTCGGCGGTTCGATCCCGTCATCACCCACCACTCGAGGTTTTGTGCAGTGGTAGTTCAGTTGGTTAGAATACCGGCCTGTCACGCCGGGGGTCGCGGGTTCGAGTCCCGTCCACTGCGCCATATTTTAAACCCCTTAACTTGATGAAAGTTAAGGGGTTTTTTCGTTTTTGAGGTTTGGTTTTATGATGTTGGCCTGCGAGTGATTTTGACTTTGTGACCAAGACGTGACCAAACCGTGACTGCTCCCCCTAGAAAACCGGTATTCATTTTCAGCTGGTTGGATGTAGCGCGGCGCGATAACTGTCGCGGATCGGCGATATTTGCCTATTGTAATCTTTTCACCTGCGGCAACGGCTTTGCAATCCAGTTGCCGTTCCCTTCCAGAGTCCTACGGAATTGGTACATGGGCATTTTGTCATGTGCCCTGTATCCGGCCAACTCGTATTCCAGAGCCAGGTAGGTTGGGGAGCTCTTGCCTGTCAGGTCAGTACGCGGTGGTCCATCCGGGGTTTTATCTTGGTTCAGATGAAACCAGACTCGCTCTTGCACCTGCTCCATTGGATAGTCGATCTCCAGTGTGGCCAAGTACTCCCTGTGACCGTGAATGAAGATTTTCATTGATACCTCCTGCCGCTTGGCGTCTTAATGGTGTGCAACTGCTTACCGGCTTTCGCGTTGCTGGCAAGCCCGATGCCCACCATCAAGAACTTCACGCTTCAGCGCAAACCCTACAGGGGGGGGCACGGCGGTGGTGGGTTGCTGTGAGCCAGGCTATGCCGGTATTTCTACCAGCTATTCATTCTGCTCCTGACTGCCCATAGCTCCACAATGATCTTCCCTTCAATACAGTTGTCAGTGTCACGCCAGTAGCTGGGATACCCGCTTCACCGGCCAGCACGGTCCGGTAGTCAGCACGCAGCAGCCGGGCGCTATAGGTAGTCCCAGCTTCTGGCCCAGTGCTCCCTAATGCCGTATCAATCACCAGGTCGGCCTGTCCCACACGGTTGCGATGGGTCCATGTCAGGTGTACATCGCCGACGATACTGCTGAGTAATAGGCTCCACCAATCTGAAACTGCCCCGGGGGATACGGCCGCCCCTGTCTGGCCTGCAGCACGATAATGTCAGTACTGGCCAGTGCTGGATCCGATTGGCAGTGCTTGTGTTTCTCGGCAGTGCCTGAACGGTCGTGGACATCGAAAAACTGATCAGGTCAGCCTCGGCATAATTATGGTAGAACCAGACTCGACTACCAGATACATGGGCAGCCGGTACCGTAGCGGTGTGGTTTGAGAGTGTGACCAAGCGTTTGGAAGTAGATATTTTGGCTGTACTGCTGCCCTCCGCCCAAGCCGTAACTCCTCAATAATATGCCACTCGTACGGCTAATATCTCTTCGGTGACTGCCACGCCCAGAGCGTGATCTCAGCTACAGTTGCTATTATGCATACCCTCAAATGAGCTGGTATCGCAACGATGGTGCCGGTAGAGATATTGACGGCAAAGCGATTCGTAAAGTGGGAAAACGTATGGAGGGAGAGTGATAATACGGCTGAAAAGCCAGCCGCATTATCACCCAAGCAGCCAATGGTTCGACCCAAGCTTGGCTGCAAGTAATATAGACCATCTGATACGAGGATAGAGCCGTCTTGTGGCGAGAAACCGCACTATTCCTGAGTTTGTGCTGAGCTGAGACAAAGAAAATACTCAGGCGTACCGCTTGATGAGAACTGGTGTAGCTGATTTCGGGGTCTGCAAATAAAAAAGCCCGGCAAGGATGCCGGGCTTTCGACGGGGATGCTGGTCCTTCAGCGAGCACTGATCCTTCAGTTAGTACTAATCCTTTAGTGGTGGGGAGCATACACCTTTGTGTATGACACTCTGGTGACGTGCTGTTCATGTGGTGGATAGGGTTGGCGCGGAGACCTGGGCCGGCCTCGTTGCCACAGTCTTTCCTGAGTTCATCGCCCGTGACGACAGGGAGTCCGTGGCTGGGGGGCAAGAAGCGAGCGCCGGGTTGGTGGGGCCCGCAGGCGCAGCCCGCTATTCCACAGAGGTAAATACCGAACCTCGGCCTGATTCTGGCACCAACTCGGCATATAAAGATTTTCGCCCGACGATAACAGCAAGCATTGGCCGCTTGTCTCGACGCTTCGCTGATAAGCGGTTCCATTCCGATCTATCGAGACTAGAAGGTTGAGGATGGTCTTCTGGATGTGTGTGCCATTCGCCCAAATAGCGGACGGTTCCTTGACTCGCCGTCCATCGAGCCAGAGCAATGGCTTCGTGACCAAATGGCATTCGCTCGAAAAGGTAGTGGAATCGCTTGTCCCTTATTGTAGGAACCGTTGCCTGTTCGATAAGCATGTGGGCTCCATGAACCGAACCAAGCAGCAGTCCGCCAGCCTCGCAGTCGGTATCACTGGCTTGGACATGCTGATAGAAAATCTCCAGCGTAGACTCCGAGAAATGCAGCAGCGTCCTCTTGTCGCTGGTTGCCCAGGAACTCATGAGCCGCATAGAGGGCACTCGCGATCCAGCGGTGGATCGCAATCAGGCGTGGCAAGCTGCTGGGCGCGGTCGATCAGCCTGGTTCGCAGCGCAGGAGAATAGACGCCGTTGACCCAGTCGAGTGTCATTTCAGCACCTAGGCTGGCAGCATGCACTGACACCGAGGCGGGAAACGGCACGTACAAGCCCTCACATCCATGCCCCGCCAAGATGGTAGGAAGAGGATCAAGGGTGGAGCGTAGTTCACCTCTTTTGTTGCTATGCCAAAGGCATCTGTAGCAAGCACCAGATGCGTTCGTTCTCAAGAGTGCACGGACAGCCGTACCCGGCCCCTCTATCCAGACCGAAAGCATGGGTGTAGGTGGTGGATAGTGGCCGCATAGCCAATGCCCGAGGGACTCTTCCCCGGTGGCATCTATGAGCAAGTCCAGCTCTCCCAATTGGGCCTGCCTGACATCCACAGGGAGTGCACGAATCTCGGCCCCTGGCGCCAAGTGCTTGAGTTCTTTCGCCATGGCCTCGGCCTTGTTCGACAGCAAGTCCGGAAATCCCAGGCGATGACGCCCGATGTTTTGCGGGAGAAGGTAGTCGAAATCCACCAACGTGAGCTTTCCGCCGCATGTCCCCGCCCCAGCCTTGACCAGCATGTCCGACAGATATCCGCCGATCGTGCCGCATCCAACAACGGCTAGGTTCTTACCTGCAAGCGTCTTTGACTTAGGTATGTTTCGCTGGGCAAGGTATCGATCATCGATTCTGACCACCGAGACGGGCATCGCCTTTAACCCATAGCTCGAATCCCGGCGATCTGCGAGCTTGCCCTTTTGGACTTGGCATTGACGATCATAGAGAACCGCAAAGCCATACGTCATCAACAGAGACTCGATAACGATCAGAACGCCGTTGGCCTTCTTTCTTTCTCCTTCCTTGATGCGCGCGTGAATCTTGCGCCGGCACCGGGGGTCAAGAGTGCTTTGCCACGCCAAGATATCCGCAACTGTTTCGGGAGGCCAATGGCTGGTCAGCGGGCGAGGTTGAGCGCTGGTTTTGATCCGGTAAGTCAGCACCGTTTGATCGGTGACCTGGTAGCCGAGCGACTTCAACTTCTTCGTTGTTCGGTCTTTGTTATCGGTGATGAACCACAAAGAATTACCATTGGCCTGCGCGATTATGCAGCTCTGTCGCCCTAGGTCTTCGCCCTGCATGTCCACAAAGCAAAGCCATCCATCCCAATAGGCGAAAAACTCTTCCGTAAGATCCTCAATCATCCCCCCCTTCAAGATCTGCCCGAGCACGACGGCAGCGCGCTGCAAGCATGCCAGCGACTGTCCGACAGGATCGTAGATATCCAGAACGACCGTTCCCTTGGAGAGATAGCAAAGTCCACCACCTGTACCCAGATGAGGAACCGCTGCGGGTAGCTCAGGAGGAATATCCAGCAGCCGGATGCGAGGTAAGTCGAAGAACGTAGGATCGAGCTGAACTTCGCACGGACAGCCCTTGTCTGCTTGGGGTGGGGTCAACTGCCCGTGCAGCCTGAACCAGCCGTCATCCGTCTTGCCAACAAACTCGAAGCCTCGCTGCTTGAAAGCCTCGATGACGTCTGCGACCGCTGCGGCGCTGCTCATCCTGCCTTCGTTCGCCCGACAAGCTCGCTAGGGCCAGCCGTGGCGGGAGCCGCAGCAATGGTGGCAGCAACGGATACCACCTTGACCCGATCCGGCTCGTTCGGAAAGCGAGGGCCGAATTCACCCTGCATCCAAATGCAGGCCTGTGAAGGGCTGCCGGCATCGGTGGCTCCGCGAAGCACTTTCTCAAATTCTCCAAACGCCTTTGCTGCTTCTTCGACACCCGCTTTGCCAAGCCGCTCCGTGAGAGACTCGGACTCATCCACGGGGTTGTTCACACCTGCCCGCAACTGGGCCGGCAGTGACGTGACGACATCCAGCAACGCGAGGTCATCACGCCGATCACGTTTCTCAAAGAGCGGGGCTGCGGCGGCCATCAGCAGAATCGAAGCGGGCCCGCCGCTCGACCACCTCCAATCGCGGAACGCCTTCAAGTAACGAACCACGCGGCGGAACTGCTCCCCTTTGATCTCCACTTCGCTCAGGAACCATTCCTTCACAGGTCTGGGGTCAGAGGGCATCCAGTTGCATTCACGATGGGCCAGGAGCACCTTGTCAGCGGGCAGTGCTGTCCAAACATCCCGCTCTGCCATGTTCACCGCGTCCGTCAACGAGTCGTAGCCATATCGCTCCATCGAAGCCTTTGCGAGCAAGACAAATTCTTCGTCAGGAATGGCGTACAGAGGAATATCAATGTGGGCATACGCTGAAATGACGATGCGGATGCACGTAGGCTTGTCGGTGACAAGCTTCCAGTGCTTTTCCTCGACCAGCGGCTTCAAGGCTTCTTCCGCAGCGGCAAAGAACACTGTCGTTGCCGTGCTGGGGCGTTTCGTTTGCGAGACGAAGCTCAATGGCAGATAGCATCCATCATCGACATCTGCCTGCTGAGGGCGTTGGGCCGGAGAGTTCAGCGTCTTGTATACCCACGATCCTTGCGTGAAAAAGCGCGGCTGTGGCACGTTCTCCGTGTATCCGTTTGCCCTCAACACGCGAGGGATGCCTGTACGAAGGCAGGCCCTGACATCAGTACGGGCGCTCGCGATCCAAGCGCGTTGCTCAGGCGTCAGATCCAGCTCGTCATGCATGCAGGATTCGTCGTCAACGGTGGTAAAGAAAAGCGGGCTCAGGTTCAGCATGCAGCCTCCGGAACATTCTTGTTGGGACCGTGGTAGAAGATGGGGGCGCCGGCCTGGTGCGCTCGAAACGGTTGGAAAAGTGGATCGCCCAGCGCACGCTGCGCCGCATGGCTTCCACGATCCTTGAGCGTATTCGTGGCGCCAATGGAAACCCGATCCAGCGCCTTCACGTCCTTACTCTGATCCGGTGTTGCCTTGTCGTCGATCTGGAAGTAGTTGTTCCCCAACAACTGCCGCAGCATGTAGTCCACTGACGATTCCTGGGCGGAGATCACCAAATCGAAGAGTCCACCACGCCACTTTCCGAATCCGAGGTCAAGGCTGGCACCGCCACGAACGGTTGCACCGATCGTCATCGTACCGATGGAGAGAACTCGAATTAGCGCATCCTGTTTCGGCGCGAGGAACGTCTTTACTTCGTGCAACCCGAACAGGCCGGGGGCATTGCCTACCAACCCACCATCCGCGAAGACACCACGGTCGTTGCGCGCCAGCGGGAAGTAGACGGGGGCGGCGGCAGTCGCCAACGCGACATCGACGATCTTCATGCGGTGATCCAGCTCAAAGGAAGGATGGTGAGGCGTCTTGAAGAACTGTCCGCGACCCGTCGAGTAGTTGACTGCGGGCACAAGAACACGATGCTTTAAGTCGCCTATCGTGGTTCCCTGGAAGCGTTCGGTCAGCACATCTCGCCATCCCGTCGAGTCATGCTTTGCAGTCAGCCAGAATCCCAAAAGCCGCCTTGGGAGGCTGCGGCAACCAAAGATGCGGCTACCTTCGTCTTCGAACAATGCCTTGAGTTCGCTAGCTGGAATCTCCGCTGCCAGCCCCAAAGCCAACATCCCTCCTGCCGATGTGCCACAAATCAGGTCAAAGTGGGAAGCGATAGGGCGACCCAGCACTGCTTCAAGTTCGGCAAGAACCGTAGCCGTATAGAGGCCGCGATAACCTCCACCCGACAGGGCGAGCACATGGTAGACAGGGATGTTAGTCATGACGTCTTAACCTCTCGGAGGAAAGGGGTCGTTGCCGTGGCTATCCTTGTCACGGATACGGCCATCTGGACGATGGATGACGAGTTCGGACTTCTGGTTGCGTGCAATATCCCGCCCCGCATCTATTGCTTGCTGCTGCGTGTCATGCACAGAGGTCGCCCGCTGGTTTCCAGCACCTTTAACGGCCCAACCGTCTTGATGAGGAACAACATGCTGATTTTTGCCGGCCATGATGGCTCTCCTACAATGGAACTATGGAAGTCCCAGCCAGCCGGCTGGGTTGTCAACGGCCGCCCGCTGTAGCACAATGCGTTGCTTGCACAGACAACAGGAAGGCCAAGCCAATCCAACCTGGTGCAAGCTTAAAGCCTGTCCCTGTTGTCTGACTAGACAACAATGTATCAGGGCATGTGTGCCGGTGCAACACCCGCGCAACATGCGCCTTTGAACTCGACTGTATGTGGGGTTGATGCAACACAGGGCTGTAGCCTTCTCCCCACAACCGTAAGGATCTTAACTCATGCCGCAAACAGGCTTGGGCGTCGCTATCAAGACGCTACGCGAACGCAGAACCCTTTCACTGCGTGAAATCGGTCAGCTCTCTTCGGTGGATCATGCCTATGTCCATCGCTTGGAATCAGGCGAGAAGACGAATCCGTCGCCGGATCTGGTTGAGAAGCTGTTGAGGGCTCTCAAGCCTGGAGAGAGGGATGCAGCACTCGTTATGTGGCTTGTTGACCATGCGGAGGCGGACCCTCGTCTTGTTGAGTTCGTATTACAAGACCCCTCTATCAGCATCGACATCTTTTCGGCTGCGGCGGGAGTGAGGCATCGAGGAAATACGAGGCCTGACCCTGCAACATTGATCGCTCGGATACAGAGGGCATTCGAGGACGAGGACGATTGAACATGGATGAGGTGGATGTCAGGCAGAGAGCGCGAGCCTTTATTGCGAAAGTCGATACGTCGGACATCCGAACAGACCTGACGCCCTATGTCGTTGCGGCCAACGCCAAGGTCAAGAGGGAAGAACTTGATGAAGGAGAGTCCGGCTACACAATCACTAAGCCGAACGGGAAGCATGTCATTACGGTGAACTCGCTGGAAACGGAAGAGCGCCAGCGTTTCACCATCTGCCATGAGGTAGCTCACATCGTGCTCGAGCTGGAGTCGAGTCACGAAGAAGTACCGTCTTGGTCTTATGCCAAGCGGCACCCGAACGAGATCGCCTGTGACACGTTCGCCGCTGAGCTGCTGATGCCATATCAGCAATGGCTGTCACTCGTACCCAAGGAAGAGCCATCGCTGGAGCTGATCCAGCACATGGCTGACTTGTTTGGCACCTCATTCCCTGCTGCCGCATCTCGGTTCGCTTGCCTCAGTGACATGCCGTGCGCTTTCGTCACAATGGAGCGTGGCGCAGTACGTTACGCAGCACGCTCCACTAGCTTGCGACAGACTGGAGCTTGGATATCTCCCAAATCCATAATCCCTGTCGGCTCTGTGGCCCACCGTCTCCGCTCTTCGGGCAACAGTGCTACCGACACGGGAGATGTTTCACAGGACATCTGGTTCGACAACTGGGAACAGGGACTCGACCTCTGGGAACTCTCCAGGCACTACGCACGTACCGACACCACCACCTCGCTGTTATGGTTCGACAGCGACGACTTGCCTGGGGTCGAAGTGAACCGCTTCGGTGCGCGCGTCGAGGATGATGGAGGCTTAGCTGAACTTACAGGACAACTGCCGTGGCCAGGACGCAGCAAACGCCGTTAACAACGACCGCTGACTGTATATGTCCCAACAACACGTGGAATCCGTTCGAGTACGCAGGCCTTCAAGGGCTGGAGAGCGTGAAATTCCGAGACACTGTCTGGGATTTCTCGAATGCCTCAAACTGGACTGACTAGGAAAGTTCGCTGACGTCCGAGATAGAGCTTCGCCATCAGGATGCTGTCGTCTGTGTCGCAGCGATCCACCAGCCCCTGTAGCTTGCTCATCGAGTTGATCTTGTGGGTCATACCGCCGTCTATACACTTGGAGCAAATGGTTTTACAAAAACAGAGCAGCGAGATCGTGAGAAGCCCAGCGCAGAACAGTTAGAAAGATTGCTTGGGGCAAAGCCAACAAAAGAGTTGCTGTTGCAGTACGTAAGGGAATAACAGTGGACTCGATCCGACGTAGGAAAAGTGGGTTCCATAACGTATCGCTTTCCTCGCATCGTCAGACACATTTATTTTACTGAACCTTGCTTTGTGATCATCCGAGTGAGGGCTGGTTAGCAGATTGGTTCTGCGCAATAAACCCTTAACGCCCAATAATCAGTGGCGAGCGTGGGCTGCTGGCGGGTGGTCGCTGGGGGAATGCCGACGTGCCGAAGTTGGTACCCATGCGTGTGCGGGTAGCCGCCTGATTATACAAACCCATTCGGGTCGGCGCCTGGCGGGTGATAGGCGATGTCATAGCTTCCAGGTTTTTGCGAGCGGCGGTATTGCCTTGTGGGTTGGTCATTTGTAGGCCAAGGCACTCATACGATAAGGTCTTATAGCCACCGACGGTTACGTCAACACAGGCGGGCCCATCGGTTCTCGACCCCTTCGCGTGTGTCTGTGCTGAAACCATGAGCAGGGCGGTGAGGAGTGGTAAAAGTAAAAACAGAAAACGCATCAGAACCTCCAGAAGCTGGTCAGGCGATTTCGCTTTTGGCCTGAGATGGGAGCTTACACTGTAAGCCAAATAGGCTTGGGTGGGACGTGATTCACTAAAATGTCATGATTTCGATGCAGGATGGTGGCTCTATAACATGCCCCAACATTGCATCAGAGGCAGTAGCCGGGGAGCACACCTCTATGTTGCCGGGTGTAGTAAAAAAATATCTGGCTGCAGTGCTGTTGTTGATCCTGGCACCATATTGCCTGATCAGCTCACACGCTGCGGGTAGCGACCTGTCAGAAAATGCCACAACGCTGATTGAGTTTGATATCCCGGCGCAATCGCTGGCAGACGCATTGAATCTCTATAGCGAATCAGCCGGAGTGGCGATCCTGGTTGACCGTGAGCTGACCAACGCAAGACGTTCGGCCAGCTTGAAAGGGCGGTTCTCTGTAAGAGAAGCCCTTGGTTTGCTGCTGTCCGGGACGGGTTTGATGGCGATCTACAGCCATGAGGATGCATTTACTCTCAGGCGGGCGGAGGTGAGCAATTCCACGGACGATATCGCACAGCCTATAAAAAGAAGCCAAGGGGGAGGGAGCTATGCCAGCGTTGTTCAGCTTGCTCTGGAAAAAGCGCTCTGCAGCTCAGAAGTGACAAGGCCAGGGAACTATCGGATTGTGTTCCAGCTGTGGATTGGCGTCCATGGAGAGGTGCAGCATAGTCGCCTATTGAGCTCAAGCGGTGACGTACGGCGAGATGATCACCTGATCGATGCGCTGAGGGTTCTCAGGGTGCCGCAGGCACCACCCACGTCTTTGTCGCAACCTCTCACAATTCTAATACTGCCAGAGGCAGAGGACAGTGGCAGTGGTATCAATTGCCAGCGGTTCGAAGGAATTTCATGACTACATTGCAGAGTGAAATGGTTCGGCTGTTCTTGGTTTCTTACGATGAATTCAAGATGCGCCTGCAGCGACGACTAGGGTCAGAGCACCTTGCCAGCGATGTTCTGCAGGAAACCTATCTGCGGGTTTATGGCCTGTCCCAAGGCATCACAGAGGTTAAAAATCCCAAGGCATACCTGTTCCGCATAGCATTAAATATTGCAGCGGACCAACGCAGTGCAGGTGCTCGATTGTTGACCGGTGAGGAAGTAGAAGAGCTTCTGAATCCCGCTGATGAGCGGTTGGACCCTGCGCGTGTCGTTGCAGGCCAGAATGATATCCGCACGTTGATTGAAGCTTTATGCGAGTTGCCGCCTCGACGCCGGCAAATCCTGGTTGCCGCAAGACTTGAACACATCCCCCACGTTGATATTGCCGAGCGGCACAACGTCTCTACTCGTACTGTTGAAAAGGAATTGAAGGTGGCGTTGGCTTATTGCGCCGAACGACTGGAAAAAAAATCACTCCAACAGTTCGGTTTAGGGGCGGTCAAGCCGTCTTAACTAATAGGCGCCCTGGTTATCGGTGTAGCCAACAACCCGTACCATCATCAGATACAAACGAATCCATGACTGAAACTGAAGACCAACTGCAACGCGAAGCTCAACAATGGCTGATACGCCTGACATCGGGGCAGGCAACGACGTCGGATGCGGCCGAGTTTCGTCGTTGGTGCGCGCTTAGTACCGACCATGCGCAGGCTTTTGCGAACGCCAGGCAGCTGTGGCAAGACTTGGGTCCGGCTGCCCAACAGATCGAGAAAACGGAATCATCTGAATCACAGGCCGCCGCGCACAGCGCTAGTGAAATAGTTCCGCTTCCACAGCGCCGCATGGGTAGACGTGCGTTTCTCACCGGTGCGCTAGCAGCCTCAGCAGCTTTTGTATTCGTTCGTCCTTCTTTTATGGGCGAGTTTGCCGGCTTGTTAGCTGACTACCACACTGGCGTGGGTGAGCAGCGGAGCGTAACGCTATCCAACACCACAGCTCTGGAACTGAATACCCAGACCCGTATCAATCAGCAGGTATTCAATGACGGTAGCCAAGGGGTGGAACTCCTCAGTGGTGAGGTTGAGGTGCTGACCCAGGCCCCCTTCAAAATGCGTGCAGGAACGGGATGGGTCGGTAGTGATGACGGCAAATTTGTTGTGCGCTCCACTGGTCCAGAAGTGATGGTTACCTGCGTAGCCGGCCATTTGACGGTTTCTCATCAGGGCAGCAACTTTCAGTTAAGTAGCAATCAGCAGATCAGCTACAGCGAGCAATCGCATAGCGAACCAGTCGAGGTCAATACCCAAGTGGTTACCGCTTGGCGACAGCGTTTGCTGATTTTTGAAAATGAAACACTGGCGCATGTCATCAATGAACTCAACCGCTACCATTCCGGCAGAATTATGTTGATGAATGAAAAGCTGGGCCAGCGCAGAGTGCAGGCCCGTTTCAAGCTCGACCAGCTCTCAGACGTCGGCGGGCTGATTCGCGATGCCTATGGCGCAAAGGTTAGACAGCTGCCCGCGGGTGTGGTGTTGGTTGGTTGAGGGCGATTCAGAGCAGATCCCACCCCGGTACTATGCTTACTTGTCTGGTAGCAAACGAGCCAGCTTTTTCAACGCTGTTTCGGCTACCTTAAGCTCTTGCTCCGCCGCATCGGCCCATTTCTGGGCCAGTGATTCCAGTTCGTCTTCCTGCTGCACTCGAAGGCACCATTGAAAGTGATCATGCCATGCGCCGAGCGCAGCTTGAGCTTTCTTCAGTGACGCGGCTGCATCATTCGGCAGTGGTGATAATGAGGGAAAAGCATCGGTAAGATAGCGGGTGCGTTTTACCCGTATGCGCAATTGATGTCGGTCGAACTCAGCATCATGCACCCCCGCATGCAGCTTCCTGATTTGCCCGTTCATCGTCATGAGCAGTTTGTGCTTCAAAAGGAAGGATAATCCAGATAAAATCCGCTAAAGGAAGAATATTTTTGGAGACGCTTCATGGCGACCACGCAAGAGCAGGTGCTGAATTATCTGAGGTATCACATCCCTCGTTCTCGTTTCGAGGAGGCTAAAAGTGCTATCTTGGTCGGGTTCAATACCGCATATGAGGAAGCAAACAAGCTTGTTTATGTACCTAAGGATCGCAAGCGTGGGCAGGATAGGTATACCTATGTGCAGGAAAGCCTTGCTGCGCTGCTAAGCAGCTGGAATGCTCAGGTTACGCCGACGGCTCCTATGGGTGAGTTTTATACGCTTCTGTCTTCTGCGAATATAAAAATTACCGCAGCGGTAAAGCCGTGGAATAAAAAAGTCAGGCCAGCTCAGTACAGGAAAAAGAACTCCCAGCTTAATAGTTTTTTATCTTCTCCACAGTTGGATCTATTGGGTGGGGCAGAAAGTCAGATGCTCAGCCCTGGGGAGATGCTGAATGCCATTATAATCCCGCTTGCTCCGCCACGGCATCAGGATCAGTCAAAGCCTTTGGATATCATTCTGGCTGTGCCTTACTTTAACAGCTGCTCTGATTATCATGTCTGGTGCAAGTTTGATGATCTTTTTTATGGGTACGAGTCCATGACTTCGGTTGCTCCTGACTTGGGCTGGCCGACGATCAAGCGAAAAATGCGGGATGATGAAGATGCTTCGTCTTCTGATGAAGCTCCAGAGTGAGGAATTAGAGCAATGAGGACAGGAATTGTTGATTTCCAGTCTGACAGGCTCAGGCAGCTTAGAATAGCGCAGGGGCTGACTCAAGCAGTGCTTGCTGAAAAGCTATCGTGCTCTGCGGGTAATATCTCGAAATGGGAAAATGGTCTCAGCTACCCGGAGATAGCCAGCTTTAAGCGTATTTGTGACTATTTCAAAGTCCCGGAAGATTGGTTGCTGGAGTCGCCTATCAAGGATCAGGGTGACACACCCAGCTTTTTCCGGTCTCAGGTTTCTACTCCAAAGATTGCCTGGGACATTGCCGAGACTCGGCTGGAGTGGCTTGAGGAACTGTCTTTTAAATTGCAGGAAAGCCTGGATTTTCCTGAACTCCGCATCCCTTTCTACAGTGGTGATGAGGTCGGACTTATTGATGATGCAGATATCGAATCCCTTGCTGAGCAGTGTCGGCAGGAGTGGGGTATTGGCACTGGTCCTATAGCGAATGTCATTCAAACAATGGAAAGCTTTGGGGTCGTTGCCTCAAGAACTGAGCTTGGCTATGTGAAAATGGATGGTGTATCGCGCTGGTCGATGCTGGATGACAGGCCTTATGTCTTGCTTGCCGCCGATAAAGCGAGCCCGATACGGAATAGGTTTGATGCTGCACACGAGCTGGGTCATCTGGTTCTTCATAGGAAGATAAGCAAGGAACAGTATCAGCAGCATTACAATCTTATCGAAAATCAGGCCCATCGATTTGCCAGTGCGTTTCTCATGCCTGCAGAGAGCTTTTCATTTGAGGTGAAGTGGCCAACACTTGATGGGCTGCTCTCCCTGAAGCCGCGCTGGAAGGTCTCTGTCGCTGCGATGATAAAACGCTGTCAGGATTTGGAGTTGATCGATAGTGACGCTACAGCAAGACTGTGGAAAGGGCGCTCTGCCAGAGGCTGGGTAAAAAAAGAGCCTTTGGATGACTCATTCGAATTCGAGCAACCAAAACTATTAAAACGAAGCGTCATGATGCTTATAGAGAATAAGATACTGACGAAGGCCTCCCTGCGTAAGCATCTTGGTATGCCAGAGCCGTTATTGGAAGAGCTAGTCAACCTTCCAACCGGCTACTTCTCCGACGAGCAGAGAAACACCGTAATTGATATCAGACTGAAACCAAGGCCGAGCAAAGCAAGACCTGCAGATCTATACGGCACGGGTTCCGTTGTGAGTTTTCACCAGAAACATATGAGTGAATAGAGGTTTTCGGCAGGCCGCGAGGCCTGCCGAATTATCGCTCACCATCCACTCCAACCACCACCCGATAATGCTCCACCCCCTGCACCCCACGCCGCGACAGCCTCAGCTCCAATCCCACCGGATTATCCTGTCCTGCTGACTTCACATCCCGCCAGCCCTTGCCTGGCTGCCAGATGCGGATGTTGAAGTCGGTCACCTGTTCCAGCACGGCCACGGCGTTGCTGGGGGCGGGGAGGGGGTATTGGTTGCTGGGTGATGCGGTGGCGCGGTAGAGGGTGTTGCTTGCTACCCACCAGCGCACCCGTTGCAGGCTGCCGGGCTGGTTGGCTGGATTGCGGATGATCTCCAGTTGCAGTGCCCCCGGTTTGCCACCTTTGACCTGCACAGCAGCGGGTAGGGCAAGACGCTTGTTGGATGGGGCCGCTTGATTCTCGACCGGGTCCCATAGTTCGGTTGTGGCGCGCATGTCGAGGTCGCGTTTGAGTTGATTCACGGCACGTAGCAGTTGCGCTGTGTGTTCGGTACTTTCTTCCAGATGGGACTGGGCTCGGCTTACGCTGTCCAGGCCGCGCCAGGAGATCATGCTGACGATGGCCATCAACATGATTGCGATCATCACTTCCAGCAGGGTGAAGCCGGCCTGGCTCTTCATGGCAGGAATATCCGCCCGGCTGCGTTGCGTTCGACGAGCAGACGGTTAGCGCCATCGGAAAGTTGAATACGCATGGGCTCTTCGATCCACTCGGCATTGAAAACCAACCGATCCATGGGCGAGAGGTGGACGGTGACGGGCGCAGCGCGCCACTCGCGGGGCTTCAATAGATCGTCCTCGATAACCCTGCCGCTCCGCCAGTGGACGAAGCGATAGCCCTGTTCATCGGCTTGCCACAGGATCGGCTGGCCGATGATCTGCGCCTCGCTTTGTGCTGCCGCCAGCACCAGTTGCAACCGTGCGGCATCCTCGCGGAGTAACTGCGCAGGGTCGCTACGCATGCTCAGGCTGAGCGCGGCACTGGCGATGCCGACAATCACTATGACCACCATCAGCTCAATCAAGGTGAATCCCGAAACATTACGGTGTTTGCGCAGCGTCATTGCGGCGTCCTCCGGGCAGGAAAGAGAAATAAAACGCCCAGTGAAATAAAAGTGTGTGAATTGGCTCGTAGGATGGTGAGAAGGTAACAGGGGAGGATCGAACCTATGCCACATCTAAATTGGGTGAATTGGACATACCTACCGCGCATTCTCCAGTGGCTTGCACTGGCGGCGGCGCTGATCGGGGCGGTTTTCTGGGCCAGGCTGCTTGCTGCGCCGGCCGCGCCCGTTACATTTGAAGCGCCGATAGCGCAGGCCGCGCCTGTGGAAACAAGCGCCGCAGCCGCCTGGTTTGACAGCATTGCGCCGCGACTGGATATCGCCATATCGGGGTTGATGGCGACGGATGAAGGTGCCGTCGCCATTTTGTCGATCAACGATGGGCCAGCCAAAGCATATCTGGTTGGCGAACAGCTCGGGCGGCAAGCCAGGCTGACAGCGATCGAGCAGAATGCCGTAGTAGTGGAGCAGGCCGGAGAGTCGCAGCGAGTGGTGATTGCAGCGCTGCCGAACAGCTTGCACATGCCTGACCTCACGCGTCGTTGAGCATTCATTGCTCGACCTGGCCCAGTAGGCTGTCCAGTCGTGCCAGTGCTGGGCCGCTGCCTGAGCGGTCATGCACTCGAATCATGATGCGAAACACCGCCGGTGTTTCCGTCGGCGTGATGACTTCCTCGCACACCATCTCGACCCGTCCCTGACTGCATCGTGCCGTATTGGCCCCGCCCCGCCTGACCCCCTCCAGCTTGATCTCCGCCATCCGGCTTTCTGCTGCCAACAGCGCGATGGACTTGTCGCGCAGCACCCCGTTGCTGGTGGTCATCAGACTGACCGCGCGTACCGCTGCGGCCATCGCGACGGCCACGATGGCAAGTGCAACCAGTACTTCGATCAGGGTGAAGCCTGACTGCCGAGTTCGTGCATTCATGAGTATTATCACCGGCCACATGGAGGGAAAAGCCTGTCTTCCAAGGGTATCCAGCGACTCTGACTATACGCTGACAAATCCTCCATAGGATGCTCATCACTCGATTGGTTTTTGCGTCTTTTTAGTGCTTTTGGCGCCCATTTTCAGCCTTGTTTGCTTACATCCTATAGAGGATTTTCCACATCGGTGACATATCTTCTTGCCACAATCCCCTCAGACCCAACAGCCAAGGAGAGTAGAGATGGTGCGTACAGCACAACGGGGTTTCACCCTTATCGAAATCATGGTGGTAGTCGTTATCCTCGGCATTCTTGCTGCTGTGGTTGCCCCCAAGGTACTGGATCGCCCGGATCAGGCGCGGGCCACAGCTGCCCGGCAGGATATAGGCGGGTTGATGCAGGCACTGGGGCTGTACCGTCTTGATCATGGCCAGTACCCGAGCATGAGTCAGGGCCTCAACGCGCTGGTTGAGCGACCGGCCGATGTTTCGGCGGACAACTGGCGTTCCTATGTCGAACGCGTACCGGAAGACCCCTGGGGCAGGAAGTATCAATACCTCAACCCCGGTGTTAACGGCGAAATTGATGTGTTTACCTTGGGTGCCGATGGCGTGCCCAATGGTGAAGGTGTCAATGCCGATATTGGTTCCTGGCAGCTGTAGCCGACCATGAACACGCCGATAAGCCGATCATGTCAGTCCGGTATGGCCGTCATCAGTGCCTTGCTGATCGTCACCGTAGTCGCCGTGATTGCCGCGCAGATTATCGCCAGCCAGACACAGTTCACACGAACGGTGCAGGCTGACCAGAACCGAGTACAGGGTACCTGGTTGTTGCGCGGCGCCCTGGAACAGGCGGAGCAGTTACTGTGGCACAGCCGACTGCAAGATCCTCTGACACGGCTGGATCAACAGTGGGCGCATGGCATCCTGGTTACTGGAGCTAGTGAAAGCCAACCCGCCATCGAACTCAGGATCGAAGACGAACAGGGCAAATTCAACCTGCGTAACCTGGTGCGTGACGGTCAGGTGGATATGACCGAGTACGCCAGTTTCGAGCGGCTGTGTCTGTCGCTCGGGCTGAACCTCTCCATCGCCCAGCGCATCAGCCAGCGGGTCATCGAAAGCTACCCCCGGCGAACGGAACCGGTTGCCGAGGAGCCCACAACAGCCAACACCTTCGACAGTGGCAGACTCACCTCGCCCAATACCAAGCGCGAACCGGAACCGGCCAAGCGGCCCATGTTGCGAGTGATCGATGATCTGTACGACATAAAAGGCGTTGATCGCCACATCATTGAACTACTGCGCACCCACGTCACCATCTTACCGGTCAACACCTGGATCAACGGCAATACCGCCCGGCCCGAAGCCATCGCAGCCCACATACCAGACCTGTCATTACGCCAGGCGCAAAGCCTGCTCGCCGAGCGTGACCAGGGCCGCTGGTTCATCAACCGGGGTGACTTCGTCAACCGCTTGCAGCGGCCGGATCTTGATGTCTCCAGCGTCAAGGTCGGCATCACCAGCAACTGGTTCCGGGTCTATGGCCAAACCCGCATAGGTGAACGACAGGTCACCATGCAAGCGCTGTTGCTGCGTAACGAACAGCAGAAGCCCGAAGTGATCTGGACGAGGGTAGGGGCATGAGCCGATTGCTGCGTATCGCCCTGGCTCCTCTGGCTGAGCTACACCCTGACAGCCAGCTGCACTGCGCCTGGCTGAATCAGGACGGCAGCATCGCGCAGACGGCGCAGGCAACATTGCAGCAACTGGCCGAACAGGTGAACAACGGCCCGGTTGAAGCCACCCTGCATCCCAGCGACAGCCTGCTGGCCGAGCTGCCTTTTCCGCCCTTGTCAGCGGCTCGTCTGTCGGCTGCAGTGCAGTGTGCGGTGGAACCGCTGGTGTTGGGCAGCAGTGCAGACCAACACATCGTCCACAGCCCGCGCTCAAACACCGGATTGGCATCCATGGCATGGGTGGAACAACAAGCGCTGGATGACCTGTTTCAATTACTAGCGCGGCACAACATTAAAATCAAAGCCCTTTACGCTGCGCCTTTTTTTCTTCCGGCCAATGAACACAGTTGGTCTGCATGTCTGGTCGACGGCTATCTGGTCGTACGTAAGGATCGTGACGCCGGTTGGGTGCATCCATTACCCGAAGTTGGGCAGACGCAACTGCAGGCCGCTACCGTCGAGGGCGTTGAGCTGAATTGGGTAGGAGACGCACCTGATCAGACCGGCCTGGTCATTGACCAGTTGCTTCCCGATGCCGAGCGCTGGGCTGGCCCCGGGCCGTCCTGGGGTTGGAAATCCAAGCGCTCACCGAGTGGGGACACCCGCCCCCAATGGACCAAACCACTGGTTTGCTGCGCCCTTGCGGTATTGGTCTGGGTAACCGGCCTCAACCTGTATGCGAGCCAACTGGCGGAGGAGGGCAGGCAACTGCAGACTGCAATGAGCGAACGGGTCAAGCAGGCCTTCCCAGAGATCCCGGTCATTCTCAACCCAGTACAGCAAGCCAGACAGCAGAGCACGGCGCGGCTGGCGGGGACAGCCGACAGCACAGCCGACATGGGCTTCAGCCAACTGGTACAGCAGGCAGCCAGCGCCATGCCGTTCATGGTTGGCGGAGTCGATGAGCTGACCTTCACCGACACCTCCCTGCAACTGACGCTGCTGGCAGATACAGGCCAGCCCCCCGCCGATCCGGATTGGCAAACAGCACTGGCCGAGGCAGGTCTGCAAGCCGAGGCCACCGCCAGTGGCTGGCACCTGCAACCCCAGGGCGATCCCTCCGTGACCAGCAAGCCACAGGCAGGCAGCCATGATTGACCGCCTCAAGCAATCCGGCTTTCTGCACGTGCAAACCGCCCAGCTGCGCAGCAAGCGCCAACAGTACCTGAGCCACTGGCGAGGGCTGGCCGACCGTGAACGGCTGGCAGTGACAGTCGCCGCGCTGGCTTTGTTGGCAACGGTCTTGTGGTTCGGCTTCATCAAACCGCCGCTGCAACGCATAGGGCATTGGCAGACCGAGTTGCCGCGCCTGCATAACGAATCGCTGGCCCTGGACGAAATACTGCAGGGCATATCACCAGCCCACTCATCAACCGGTATAACAGAGGCTGCCTCAACACAGCAGATCAGCCAGAGCCTGGATGCCCAGTCTCTGACAGGCCACTACCAACTGCACCAGCAGCAGGGCCAGGCAGCCGTTGAGCTTGAATTCAGCGCCGCCCCGGCAGGGCCGCTCATGGCCTGGCTGCAGCACACTGCGCCCAGACTGTCATGGCACATCAACGAAGCACACTTGCAGCGCACACCTACGTCAGACACCGCCGCATCCGGCGTTACCCTATCCGGCGGAGTCCGTCTGGAGCCAATATCCAATTCAGGGGGTTCCCGATGAGGTGTATGGATACTCAGCCCGGTCCGGCACGCTTACCCAGCGTCAGCGCACTGATGCTGGCACTGTTGCTCGCCGGTTGCAGCACCACCGGGTCAGAGGCACCCGAGATCAGCGAGATAGGACGCCCGATGGCGACCATCAGTCCCGGTAGCAACCTTGAGCGCCCGCACCAGGATCTAAGGCGCCCCCAGCCACGCCCGGCACCGCGATCACCCTCACCGGCAGCCAGCCATAACGTCGCCGGTACAGCATCGGATCTGGGCGACCAGCCGGTACAACTCAACTTTGTGGATGCCGACCTGCAAGCCGTGGTGCGTGCCCTGTCCCGTGCCACCGGACGCCAATTCCTGGTCGATCCACGGGTCACCGGCCAACTGACATTGGTGTCCGAAGGTGAGGTGCCGGCATACCAGGCCTTCAACATGCTGCTCGGGGCGCTACGCATGCAAGGCTTCAGCATCGTCGATGTGAATGGCATCAACCATGTAGTACCGGAAGCCGACGCCAAACTGCTCGGCGGATCGGTCTACAGTCCCGATCAACCCGCCGCAGGCGGCATGGTCACCCGTACCTTCCGCCTGCGCTACGAAAACGCCGTCAACCTGATCCCGGTGCTGCGCCCTCTGGTAGCAACCAACAACCCAATCAACGCCTACCCTGGCAACAACACCATCGTCGTCACCGACTACGCCGACAACCTCGAACGTATCGCCCAGGTCATCGCCGGCATAGACAACCCCAGCGCCATCGACACCGATGTCGTCCCGGTTCACAACGGCATTGCCGTGGACATCGCCGCCATCGTCTCTGAACTGCTGGATGCCCAGGGCAACGACCCAACACAGAAAATCACCGTATTGGGTGAACCGCGCTCCAACAGCGTCATCATTCGCGCTGGCAGCCCCGAACGCACCCAGATTGCCCGCGAGCTGATCCACAAACTTGACCGCGCCCAGGACAGCGCCGGCAACCTGCATGTGGTCCACCTGCGCAACGCCCAGGCCATCACCCTGGCACAGGCATTGCGCGGGCTGCTCACCGGCGAAACCGACAACGCCTACCTGGAAGGGGACGGCGCTCGAGCACTGCTCAGCGGCAGTGGCAGTGGCATGCAGGGCACAGGCAGCACAGCCAGCACCAGCAGCAGTACCTCCAACAGCCAAACCGGCAGCGCCGGGGCAGGAGCAGGGGCCGCCACCGCCAGCCCGCTGCGCGGCGGCCTGCTCGACGACCAGGGCGCAGCCTTTTCCGCAGGTGGCGTCACCGTGCAGGCCGACGCCACTACCAACACCCTGCTTATCTCCGCACCTGATCCGCTCTACCGCAGCCTGCGTGAAGTCATCGATCAACTGGACCAGCGCCGTGCCCAGGTCGTGATTGAAAGCCTGATAGTTGAAGTCAGCGAAGACGATGCCAGCGAATTCGGCATCCAGTGGCAGGCTGGCAACCTCGGCGGTGACGGTTGGGTCGGCGGCGCCAACCTCGGCGGCAGCGCCCTTGGTCGTGGCGCCACCAGTGTCGATGTACTACCAGCGGGGCTCAGCGTCGGCCTGGTGGATGGCACCGTCAGCATTCCCGGCATAGGCGAGATTCTTGACCTCAAGGTGCTCGCCCGCGCCCTGAAGAGTAAAGGTGGCACCAACGTCCTGTCCACGCCCAACCTGCTGACCCTGGATAACGAGTTGGCCAGCATCTTCGTTGGCCAGACTATCCCCTTCGTCAGCGGCCAATATGTCACCGATGGCGGCGGTAATAGCAACAACCCATTCCAGACCATCCAGCGTGAAGAGGTCGGTCTCAAACTCAACGTCCGACCACAGATATCCGAAGGCGGCACCGTCAAGCTGGATATCTACCAGGAAGTCAGCAGCGTCGATGAGCGCGCCTCCAGCGCCGCCGGCACCGTCACCAGCAAACGCGCCATCGACACCAGCATACTGCTCGACGACGGCCAGATCATGGTGCTCGGCGGCCTGTTACAAGACGGCTTCACCCAAGGCACCGAATCCGTTCCCGGGCTGTCGAGCATCCCCGGCATCGGCGCACTGTTTCGCCACGAGCGCCGCCAGCGCAACAAGACCAACCTCATGGTATTCCTGCGCCCTTACATCATTCGCGACCGCGGCGTCGGGCGAGACATCACTCTCAACCGCTACGACTTTATGCGCCGCGCACAAGACAGCCTGCACCCCGAGTCCAGCTGGGCGCTGCCGGACATGAGCGCCCCGCGGCTGCCACCCGCGGCCCAGGCCATCCCTGACGTTCCCGCGGCCGACAGCGTGCGTGCGCCCATCCGCGCTGTTCCGGTGCAACCGGACGAGCCGCAGCCATGACCCCGCTGCCATACAACTGGGCCAAGAGCCAGCGGCTGCTCCTGCGAACAGAAGAACAGGGGAGCGCGCTGGTAGTCAGCCCTACAACGCCGGGCTGGGCCATCCTCGAAGCCATGCGCCGCACTGGTCAGCTAGCACTGGAACAGGTCACAGACGAAGAACTCGACTTGCTGCTGGCCACCAGTTACTCCGACACCGGCAGCGCCGCCGCCGTGGTAGGCGAAGTGCAGAACGAAGTCGATCTCGACCGTCTCATGCAGGACATTCCCGAAGTCACCGACCTGCTCGACGCTCAGGACGGCGCGCCGGTCATCCGCATGATCAACGCCCTGCTGACCCAGGCCGCCCGGGATAACGCCAGTGATATCCACATCGAACCCTTTGAAACGCACTCCGTCGTGCGTTACCGCGTCGATGGTGCCCTGCGTGATGTTGTCTCACCCCGTAAGGCCCTGCACGCCGCGCTGGTCTCGCGGATCAAGATCATGGCCCAGCTCGACATCGCCGAAAAACGCCTGCCCCAGGATGGGCGCATCGCCCTGCGGGTCGCCGGGCGGCCCATCGACATCCGCGTCTCCACCATCCCCACCGGGCATGGCGAACGCATCGTCATGCGCCTGCTCGACAAACAGGCTGGGCGCCTGCAACTGGAAACCCTCGGCATGGATACCGAGATACTCCGCCAACTGGATCAATTGATCCGCCAGCCCCACGGCATCGTCCTGGTCACCGGGCCGACCGGCAGCGGCAAGACCACCACCTTGTACGCCGCCCTGGCCCGGCTGGATGCCAGCACCAGCAACATCCTCACCGTCGAAGACCCGGTCGAGTACGACTTGCCTGGCATCGGCCAGGTTCAGGTCAATGCCAGGATCAACATGAGCTTTGCGACCGCCCTGCGCGCCATCCTCCGGCAAGACCCGGACATCATCATGATTGGTGAAATCCGCGACCTGGAAACCGCCCAGATCGCCGTGCAAGCCTCGCTCACCGGCCACCTGGTACTCGCCACCTTACATACCAACGACTCGGTTTCCGCCATCACCCGGCTGGTGGACATGGGCGTCGAACCCTTCCTGCTGGCATCCTCCATGCTCGGCGTACTCGCCCAGCGCCTCGTGCGTCGACTGTGCAAGGACTGCCGTCAGTGGGATGATAGCATCGGCAGCTGGCGACCGCAGGGCTGCGTCGCCTGTAACCACACCGGCTACAGTGGCCGTACCGGCATCCATGAACTGTTCTGCATCGATGACGACACCCGCCGCCTGATCCACCAGGGTGAAGCCGAACAGGCCATCCGCCTGGCCGCCCGCGCCGCCGGCATGCGCAACATGCGTGAGGACGGAGACCGCTGGGTAACCAGCGGCACCAGTTCGGTGGAAGAAATCCTGCGCGTCACCCGGGACGCCTGATGAACAGCTTCCGTTACCAAGCTGCCGACAGCACCGGCAAGATCGTCACCGGCCAGCTCGAAGCCGACAGCAGCCAAGCGGCCATGGCCCAACTGCGTGGTAATGGTCTCACCCCACTGGAAATCAAGGCCCAGGCCAGCACCAATAGCACATCCGGCGGCCTGTTCGCCGCCAAACTGTCCAGCAGCGACCTGGCCTGGGCTACCCGCCAGATGGCCAGCATGCTCGGTGCCAGCCTGCCGCTCGAAGAAGCCCTCAGCGCCACCGTTGACCAGGCCGAACGCCCGCATATTGCCCGCACCCTCAGTGCCGTGCGCACCGATGTACGCAGCGGCATGCGCTTGGCCGACGCACTGGCCCAACGCCCGAAAGACTTCCCCGAGATTTACCGCGCGCTGATCGCCGCTGGCGAAGAATCCGGCGACCTCGCTCAGATCATGGAGCGACTGGCGGACTACATAGAAGAACGCAACACCCTGCAGGGCAAAGTCCTCACCGCCTTTATCTACCCTGGGGTGGTTGGCCTGGTCTCGGTTGCCATCGTCATCTTCCTGCTCAGCTATGTCGTACCCCAAGTGGTCAACGCCTTCTCCCAGGCCCGCCAGGATCTGCCCGGCCTGACCCTGGTGATGATCGCCGCCAGCGAATTTGTTCGCGCCTGGGGCGGGCTGTGTTTTATCGGCATCGTCGGCCTGTTCACTGGCTGGCGCCTGTATCTGCGCGACCCCGCCGCACGCCTGACCTGGCATAGCCGCATCCTGCGCATGCCGCTGGTGGGGCGTTTTGTGCTGGGCGTCAACACCGCCCGTTTTGCTTCCACGCTGGCAATTCTCGGCAGCGCCGGCGTGCCCCTGTTGCGCGGGCTGGATGCCGCCCGCCAAACTCTGGCCAACGACCGGCTCGACCTCAGTGTCGCCAACGCCACTGCCCAGGTGCGCGAAGGCATCTCTCTGGCAACGGCACTCAAGGCCGAAAAGCAATTTCCCCCGGTGCTCATTCACCTGGTCGCCAGCGGCGAAAAGACCGGCTCACTGCCTCCACTGCTGGAACGCGCCGCACAGACGCTCTCCCGCGATATCGAGCGCCGTGCCCTGAGCATGACAGCCCTGCTCGAGCCCCTGATGATCGTCGTCATGGGCGGCGTAGTGCTGCTGATTGTCATGGCTGTACTGCTGCCCATCATCGAAATCAACCAGCTGGTGCAATGAGTTCCATGCGAAACACGACCGTTCGTCGGGCTTTGCATCCCGCGCCCTCCACAAAACAGCTCTATTGCGCCGATGTACCAGTGCTTTTCTCAGGAAGCTCCCGTGCATTTGTAATCAATGCTTCGCCGTTTTGTAAGCAAAGCCGGGTCGTGAACGCAGCAACGCACCAGCAGAACGACGCGGAACCCGGCAAACCATCACCCGGCAGTCGCCATCAATCGTGGCCTGGCAACCAGAGAGGTGCAGACTGCCATCATGCTCCCAGTAGCAAATATAAACTGCCGTATATTGCAGCGATTGTTCAGGAAAATGACAAAAGCACCATGGAATATGCCGCGAACTACGGAAAGTGCACCATGGGATTTTTAGCCCAATTGTCATCCCGAATTGCGAGTCTGAATACGTGGCCTCACCCACCCCGCTCACAGCGCCGGACCGAGGGCCACGGACATACAAGCAGTTCACATTCGGTTGATAAAGAGGACGTATCATGTTCAAGCGCAATCTGATAGCTGTATCGCTGGCCTTCGCCGCTCTGGCCTCGGCTCAAGTCTCTGCCGCTGTTGTTGGTGGTGGTGCAACTCTGCCAGAAGATCTCTATGGTACTACTGCAGGTACCGGTATCTTGGCTAAATCCCCCCTGCCGGGCTTCAACGCCTATATTGGTGTAGGCAGCGGTGCCGGTAAGCGTGCTTTCTTCAATAACAACGCGACTGAATTTGGCTTGGCTTCTGGAATTTCCGTTGATTACGCCGGTAGTGACTCGGTAGTTAGCTCAACCGAGTTGGATGGTTACAAAACCCATGCAACCCTAGGTGAATCCAGCTTTGGTCCGCTGATTCAGGTTCCGATGGCAGCCACTTCCGTTACCGTGCCGTTCAATGTTAGTGGCATGAGCTCGGTCAATCTGACTAGCCAGCAATTGGTTGATATATTCACAGGTAAAACCACTAACTGGAACCAAGTTGGTGGTCCTAACAAGCAGATCACTGTTGTTTACCGTCTTGACGGCAGTGGCACCACCGAGATATTTGTAAACCACCTCAAGGCTGTGGATGACAGCGTTCCAGCTGTTAGCAACAACTTTGCCACTGCCGTAGGCTTCAATCCGCTGGTCAACCCTCCGGCTGGTTCTGTCTACGCTGGCGGCGACGGAAGCAATGGTGTTGTTGCGCAAGTAAATCTTATCGATGGCGCCATCGGCTATGTTAGCCCTGACAAAGTTGAATATGGCAATGCTGCTGAAGTGGCTTCCATTAACGGTAAACTGCCCACCGCAGTCAATGTCCAAGAAACTTTGGGTAACGTAGCTCCGCCAAGTGGGGCGGTGGCTGCCGCTAACCCGGTGAACTGGGCTCCAGTATTCAGTGCTACTAACTACACAGGCTATCCCATTGTCGGTGTTACCAACTTGCTTTTCAGCCAGTGCTACAAAGATGCAGGCGATAATACGCGTATTCGCAACTTCCTTGATACGCATTACACAGGCGGTAACGATGCAGAGGTTTCTGCTCACTCACTGATCCCGCTGCCGGCTGTTTGGCAGTCAGCGGTTCACAATACTTTCTGGAATACTGCTAATAGCCTGCGTATCGGTGACACTAGCACCTGTAACGGCATCGGCCGTCCGCTCTAACCATCGGGTTTAGCGAACACTGAACCGGCAATAGAAAAACCGGCAACAGCTCAGGCTGTTGCCGGTTTTTTCATTCCTGCTTTTTTGATCTGTTTTATGAAGATTTCGTGACAAAAGTTCGGTCTAGCCCTCCTGTAATCGACTTATAAATATAAAGCAGGGCAGGCAGGGGAATTCCCGGTAGGCCCCACCGCGAATCAGGAAAAGGAATACAGCACCAATGCGCCTCCGTCACCCCAAGTTTTACTCCCAGGCCAGCACTCGGCTACGTTTGAAGCCCCTGGCCAGCGCTATCGCCTTGGTGATGGTCGCCGGCAGCGTTCAGGCTGCACCCACCGCCTTCAGTGCCGGTTGGATGGCCGCCAAGGGTGCCGCACAGCAGCAGAGTGGCGCTATGCCGGGGGCCGGTGGCGGCATGCAACTGCCCGGTACACCACCCCCTCTGGCCCAACAGGCCAAGGTCAACCAGCAACTGCAACATTCGCTGGCCAACATGAACAACACCGTCGCCGCCATCGCCGCCCAGCAGGCCGCCCAGGCCGCCGGTCGCTCCGCCGCCCTGGCCCGCCCGCAAACCGTACCCGATGGCCTGGGTGAGGGCGGCTTGCAGATCGACGGCAGCGTCCCCTTCGAGCAAGCCTGGCATAACGCAAAGGGTCCGGTACAGACCACCGAAGGCGGCAAGGTACACGTCGGCATCGAGCAGACCGCTGACAAGGCCATCCTCAACTGGGAAACCTTCAACGTCGGTCGCAACACCACCGTCGAATTTCAGCAGCAGGCCGACTGGGCCGTGCTTAACCGCGTCAATGATCCCAACGCCCGCCCCAGTGAAATTCAGGGTCAGATCAAAGCCGATGGCACCGTAATGATCGTCAACGCCAACGGCGTGGTGTTCTCCGGCAGCAGCCAGGTCAACGTCCGTAACCTGGCCACCGCAGCGGCCAATATCAGCGACGCCCAGTTCACCAACAATGGCCTGTACGGCACGAACAACACAGCCACCTTCACCGGTGCGGCCGGTAGCGTCACGGTAGAGCAGGGCGCACAAATCACTACCGCCGAATCAGCAAACTCCACCACCGGCGGCGGTTACGTATTGTTGCTGGGCAAGGACGTGGATAACGCCGGCAGCATCACCACTGCCAACGGTCAGACCCTGTTGGCCGGCGGTGACAGCTTTATCATCAAACGCGGCCAGGGCACCGCAGGCAACCAGGCTTCCACTACCCGTGGTAACGAGGTCACCACCACCGGTACCGGTAGCGTCACCAACAGCGGCCTTATCCAGAGTGCCACCGGCGATATTACCCTGACCGGCAACCAGGTCACCCAGACCGGTGTAGCCCTGGCCAGCACCTCGGTGCATAACCGGGGCACTGTGCATCTGAAGGCCACGGGTACAGGCGGCAACGTCACCCTCGCCGAAGGCGCCACCACGGCTATCCTGCTGGAAGAGTCCGATGCCACTGCCCTCGACGGCCAGCGCGATGGGCTGCAAGCGCCAGCGGTCGATAACACCGAGCGGAATATTGTCCCCGGTGATAAATACCGCCGCGACCTGTCGCTGGTGGAAATCACCAGCACCGGCACCGTGGATTTCCAGGCCGGCTCGACCACCATCGCCACTGGCGGCCAAGTCGCCGTTGATGCCGCCAGTCGCACCCTCGTGCGCGACGGTGCGACCATCGACGTATCCGGTGCCACCGGGGTCAAGGTGGCCATGGAAAACAATACCGTCAAGGTCAATATCCAGGGCAACGAGCAACGGGATTCCACCGCCAACCGTGACAGCGGTAACCTCAACAGCACCGATGTCTGGATCGATACCCGCGAACTGGTATTCGTGCCCGCTGGCACCAATGGCTATGAAAGCGACCGTTGGTATACCGCCGGCGGCCTGCTGGAAGTCGGCGGCTATCTTGGCACCGCCGGCCACGGCGTCGGCGAATGGATGGCCCAAGGCGGCACCGTCAGCTTTACCGGTAACGAGCTGGTTACCCAGCAAAACTCACAGATCAACCTCTCCGGCGGCACTCTGGATGTACAGAGCGGCACCATTCAGCAAACCTGGCTCAAGGGTGCTGATGGCCGACTTTACGAATTGAGCAAAGCCCCCGGTGATCTGCTGTATACCGGCGTATACCAGGGCTATAAAGACAGCAGCGAACGCTGGGGTCAGACCGACTATTACTACAACCCACTGCTGGCCCCCCGTGAGCGCTTTGAATCGGCTTATACCGTCGGCCGGGATGCCGGCAAGTTGATTGTTGGCACCGCCAATGCCGTATTGGAAGGCCAACTGGTAGGCGATACCTACCAGGGCGAACGCCAGAACCAGGCCGCCCAGCAAGGGCTGGACGGTTACCACCAGTCACAGAACGCCGTAGCCCGTGGCGCGCAACTGATTGTCGGCACCTATACACCCTATTACGTAAAAGACAGCGGCACCCTGCAATACGCCCTGGGCGCCAGCGGCAATACCGTCAGGAACGTCATTCTCGGCAATACCGCCGATAGCATTGCCGCTGGGCTGGAGCTGGACACCGCTCTGCCCGAAGAGCGCAACGGCACCCTGTATCTGGATAGCGATCAGCTTAATGGCTTCGAGCTGGGTGCGCTCAAGATTGCCGCCACCCAAGGCATTACCGTGGACGGCGCACTGCAGGTAGCCCCAGCCGGGGATGTCACCCTGTACGGTACCGATGTGGCCGTCAATGCCGATCTGACCGCCCACGCCGGCAGCATTCATGTTGGCAATTCACTGGCGCAGATCACCACCAATGGTGTCATATCCGATGTGGTGGACCGTTCGGCGTCAGTGGGTACAGTGCAGGTGGCGCAGGGCGTCACCCTGGATGCCAGTGGCCTGTGGAGCAACCTGTCACTTGATCCGGCCAACACCAGCAAGCTGCCGTATCTGCACGGCGGCAATATCGCAGTGCAGGCCACGGGTGATATTACCCTGGCGCAGGGCAGCCTGATGGATGTGTCATCCGGTGCGGCCTTGCATGGCGATGACGGTGTGCAGGGCGGGCAGGGTGGTGATCTGCTGTTGGCTTCAATACCCAGCCTGCACGCCAATGCCTCCACCGGCTCCCTGACGCTGGATGGTGAGTTGCGCGGCCAGGGTGTTGAAGGGGGCGGTAGCCTGGGGCTGCAGGCCAACAAGGTATTGATCAGCGAAGCTACCAGCCAGACTCCAGAAGCAGGCACCTTGCTGCTCAATGGCAACTTTTTTGAAAAGGGATTCAGCAGCTATGAGGTGATTGGTAAGCAGGGTGTCACCGTGGCTGAAGGCACCGAGGTCAACGTTAGCATGCCGGTATTGCGTCTGGCCGAACAGGCCCATAGCCTGGCCTCCGGCGGCAACCACCCCACCGCGCTACAGCCGTGGACGCCACCATTGTACTTGGATGATCCGGCCCACAGCCGTCTGACCCAGCGCGCCGGTGCTAGCTTGGCGATGCAGGCCGGCACCGCCCAATCCTCGGCTAGTGATATGGCGGCTGTGGGGCTACAGGTTGGCAAGAATGCAGTAATCAATGTTGACCCCGGCCAAGCCATCGACCTGCGCAGCATTGGTCAGTTGACAGTGGATGGCACACTAAATGCTTGGGGCGGAAAGATTGAGTTAAGCGGTGTCAGTATGGGAGGTACGGTCAGCGGGCCAGTTGAAAGTGCTGGTCATGGCCGTTCCATCTGGATCGGCGAAACCGCTGTGCTGGATGCTGCCGCCCGCGCCGTCACGCGGCTGGGCGCGAGCGACCAACGCTATGGTCAGGTGCGCAACGGCGGCGATATAGTGATCGGGGGCGAGATTGATCATGCTACCGGTCAAGCAAGTGCATCGAGTCTGTTTGTAGTAGTGCGCGAAGGCGCTCTGCTGGATGCCTCGGGTGCTGGCGCAGTGCTGGATATTCCGGGCCAGGTTGCCACTCCGGTGGTCAGCCATGGAGGCAGTATTTCACTGGCTTCCAGCAACGGTTTATATCTGGATGGTACGCTGCGTGCCAACGCCGGTGGCGTTGGGGCGGCAGGTGGTGACCTGGCCGTGGCGCTTGAAGCGCCCAGTTATCTACGAAACAGTGCTGGCGAACGGGTGCGCCAGGCGAGGGAAATGGTTCTGAGCCAGAAGGCTGGTGACAGTCAGTTTAACCCTGGCATGACAGCCGACGAGGTAGCCGATCAATTGGCCTATGGCCATGCACGCCTGGGTGCGGACCAGATAACTGCGGGTGGCTTCGATAGCGTATCGCTGCTCAGCAACGGTGTTATCAGCTTTGACGGTGATCTGTCCCTGTCTATGGGCCGGGCTCTGAACCTTTACTCGGGTTCGCTGGCGCTTACCGATAACGCCTCGGCTGATACCCAAGTGGTTTTGGTCGCACCCTATATGCGTTTGGCCGGCCCAGGGGGGATGAGTACAGCGGGGGATGCCTATATACAACCCACCGCCCGTGGAGGTGTCTCCGAACAGCCTGCGGCAGGTCGTTTCCAAGTAGATGCCGGTTTGCTGGAGGTTCGCGATAGCCTGACTTTTGGTTTGCACGACGGTACGGCGGCCGGGCAGGGCTTGCCGGCGGATATCGACCGCCGTGCCTTTGATGATGTCATATTGCGTAGCCAGGGCGATATACGCTTGCTGAAAGCGGTACAGGTCGGCAACACAAACGGCACCACACTGTATACCCCGGCTGACCTGACTCTGGCCGCAGCACAGATTTACCCCGGTACCGACGCCAGGGCCACAGTCTATGCTGGTTGGCATGGCCCTAATAGTGATTTCGACTCGCAGCGCACACTAACTCTAGCCCACACGACGAGCACTCTGCCCGACGTACCCTATTCGGCCTTTGGTAGCCTGATTCTGGGTGCAGCTACGATTGATCACGGTGGTGTGCTGCGCGCACCGCTCGGGTCGATCTCAGTGGGTGCTGAGCGCGCTGGTTTTTACCATACCGAAACCGTCAGCCTGCTGCCGGGCAGCCTTACCTCGGTCAGTGGCGCTGGTCTGATTATGCCCTACGGCGGTAGCGTCGATGGGCTGAACTGGGAGCATGACGGCGAACAAACCCAGCTATGGGGAGTAGGTTCGGTGCAGAGCGGCGGCGTTACCTTGGTGGGGCAGACGGTACAGGTACAGGACGGTGCCATACTGGATCTGTCTGGGGGCGGCGAGCTGACCGGTGCCGGCTTTGTGTCCGGGCGTGGTGGCTCCACCGATGCCCGTTTTAACCCGCTGGTGCAGATTGATGCGGATGGTTTCAATCTGCCAGGACTGAGCACTAACCCGATCTATGCCATAGTGCCCGGTGTGCAAGGTGTTGGAGCTAGCGGTGGCGAGATGGGTGCTTCTGACCCTATGCTCGGCCAGCAGGTCACCATTAGTAATGGCGTGCCCGGCCTGCCTGCGGGCACATACACCTTGTTGCCGTCTACTTACGCTCTGCTGCCAGGTGCCTATCGGGTCGAGATAAATGGCCAGGCCGGTCAGGGCACCAACACCCCGGTTCAAGCCATGCGTAACGGTTCCTGGTCGGCCTCCGGCACTTTGTCGGTGGCCGGCACCGGTATTCGCGACAGTCTGGCCAGCCAGCTGATTCTTACGTCCGCCGATGTGCTGCGCAGTTACTCGCAATATAACGAAATGAGTTATGCCGACTTTGTGCGTAACGAAGCAGCCCGCGTCGGTGTGCCCAGGGCAATGATTGAGGCGGATGCCAAAACTCTGCGCCTGCGTCTGGCAGCTGATGAAGATGCGGTGCCTTTCTCCTTTGACGGTATCGGTCAATTCGATGCAGCCGAGGGTGGTTATGGCGGCACACTGTCGCTGACCGTCGGCTATGACGATAACTTGGAAATACTGGCGACAGGCACTGGGCCTACCGAGGGCTTCCAGGGTGTTTCCGTCTACGCCGATGATCTTAACGCCGTGGGTGCCAAGCGCCTGATGGTGGGTGATATTGATATCGCCTATGAAACGCTGGGTAGCTCGCAGGGGGCGAATATTGCCAATCTAGCACCGGGGGCACGTGATCTGATTCTGCGCTCAGGAGCGCAGTTGGTCGCACCCGAGGTGGTGCTGGGTGTGCAGGATGGTACGCAGTATATCCGCGCCGGCAGCCTGGTGATCGAAGATGGCGCCGGCATCAGTACCCTGGGCCAGGGCGAGTCTTCCTTCGACTCCACTGATGGTTATTTTTATTCAGCCAGCACCGGCGTGATTGTTTCCAATGGCCAGCTGACTTTGCTCGCCCCAGCAGCAGATACGGATATGTCCTTTTCGGGGTCCATCCAGATTGGTGGTTGCACGCAGGTAGACTGTGCTGGTACTGCCACACTCTACTCTGAAGGTACCATTGGTTTTTCCACCAACGGTGCCTTCGATCTCGACGATTCGGTACGTTATGGTGCCCGCCATCTGTCTCTGGCCATGGGCGGTATCAATGTCGGTAGTGCAGAAGCCTTGGCTACCGCCAACACTCGTGGTGCACTGACTCCCGGTCTGACTCTCAACCAGAATGTGATGCAGCGATTGCTACAGGGGGATACCACTACCAGTGCACCAGCGCTGGAGTCCCTGTCGTTGACCGCCCGTGATTCGCTGAACTTTTATGAGTCGGTAACCCTGTCTACCCTGGATGACCAAGGTGAATCACTGCTGGACAACCTGCTGCTTACCACCCCGGCCATCTACGGTTATGGCGATGCTGACGATGTGGCTCTGATCCAGACCAGCAACCTGATCTGGAATGGTGCGGACGGTCGCCCCGGTGCGGTGGCGGCCGGTGGTGCCGGTACGGGCAGCGGCAGCCTGACCATTGATGCCGAGCGTATCGAATTCGGCTACGGTCTCTTTAGCCAGCCCAGTGGTGTGGATGACCTGGGCCGCCTGGCGCTGGGCTTTGCCAACCTCAACCTGAATGCCAGTGAGCGCATTACTGCCAACAATAAGGGCAGCTTGGCTGTGTACCAGAGCCAAGGCGCTTATGTGCCTGGCGAAGGTGTCAGCTACAGCGGCGGCAATCTGAATATCCTCACGCCACTGCTGACTGGCGCCGCCGGCTCGGTCAATCATATTACTGCCGGTGGTGCAGTGGCTGTTACCGCACCCGAGGGTGCTACTGCTGCGGCAGTTGATAGCGACGCGCTGGGCGCGGAGCTGGCCATTACCGGCCAGAGTCTGCTGCTGGACACCGCAGTGGTACTCCCGAGTGGCAAGCTGGTATTGACTGCCGAGGATGATCTGACCCTGGCCGATGGTGCGCAGGTCGATATGGCCGGACGCAGTATTGAATTCCATGATGATGAAGATGCCACCCAGTACAGCTGGGGCGGTGATGTGACCTTGCAAAGCCATACTGGCGATATTCGTCAGGCGGCGGGTTCGACCATTGACCTGTCCGCCGAGTACAACCAGGCTGGTCGCCTGACTGCCACGGCGCTGGATGATAACGCTGGGCTGGTGGTCTTGCAGGGGCAGATTCTTGCTAGCGCCAGCGGTTTCTACGAGGCTGGCGGCACCTGGGTGCCCTATGCGGCGGGTGGCGTGGATATTCGTGCCCAGCGCCTGGGCGGCAGTGGCAGCCTGAGCGATCAGTTTGCTTCACTCAACCAGCGCCTGAATGACGGCGAGGTGCTGGGCATGCGCCACTTCCAGCTCAAACAGGGCGACCTGACCATTGGTGATGAGCTTAAAGCCAATGATGTCAGTGTCTCGGTGGACGGCGGCAAGCTCACCGTGGCCGGTACCATTGATGCCAGTGGCGAGCGGGTCGGTAGCATTCGCCTGGCTGGCAAACAGGGCCTGACCCTGACCGGTAATGCGCTGCTCGATGCCCACGGCCAGACCCTGCGGCTGGACAGCTACGGCAAGATTATCGATTCACCCAACCGCGCTGTGGTGGAGCTGAGTTCCGGCGATGGCCAGCTGTTGCTGGCCGATGGCGCCCGTATTGACCTGCGCCACGGCACCGATGATGCCCGCGTCAAAGCCGACCCCGGCCTGCATGATGGCCGTGACCGTGGCACGGTAGAGCTGAATGCGCCGCGCTTGGGCGGTGCCACCGCCGGGGATGTGGATATTGACGCCAGTGGCAGTCTGGATATCCAGGGTGCCCGCTCGATTGCCGTGAATGCCGTGCAACGCTATGACGATGCTGCCTACGGCACCGACGAGGCCGCCAGTGGCCGACCCTACCAGATCATCGACCAGGCTTATCTGGATGCCAAGCACGCTGACAGTACCGCCTTTATCACCGCTGCGCTGGGCAATGACCAGCTGCTGGACAACAAGCTGGCCGGGCTGAATAACGCGGCCTATGCCGATGCCTTCCGCCTGCGCCCCGGTGTCGAGATCGTCAGTGCCACGGCCGATGGCGATATGATCGTCAGTGGTGATCTGGACCTTTCCGGTCACCGCTATGCCAGCCTCAACCCGCATACCCCGCTGACCGACACCTACGGCTCGGGCGAGGTGGGTAACCTGGTGCTGCGCGCCGGGGGCGATCTGGATATCTACGGCAGCATCAACGATGGTTTTGCACCGCCGCCGGACACCCCGGACGATAATGGCTGGGTGCTGGCACCCGGCTATATCGCCTATGGCGGCGATGTGGTGGTGCCTGGCCCCGGTGTCACTTTGGCTGCTGGAACCGAGTTTGCCGCCGGCAAGACCCTGAACTATGACTTGCCGATTGGCGCTACCCAGTTTGCGGCGGGCACCCAATTGCCGGTGGACGGTGTTCTGGATGCTGCTCTGACCCTGCCGGCAGATACCGTGCTGCATGCGCCGATCTTTGATGCTGCTGGCGAGCTGCTGTATGCCGCCGGCACCATTCTGGACAGTGCCGTTACCCTGCCATCCAATACCCGGCTGGGTGCCGGCACCCTATTGACCGGCAATACCCGTCTGCAAGCCATGCTCTGGCCCAAGGGAGCAGCACTGCCAAGCACGCTGATCCTTGCCAGTGATCTGGCCATCCCCTTGGGTGGATTGATCCCCTCGGAAACCCTGGTGGTGCTGCCGGAGGGGGCCATCTCCATGCCCCTGCGTCTCGCCAATGGTGACCGTCAAGGGAGAAATTGGGCGGTGGCGGCCATGCTGCCGGAAGGCTCTCAGTCTTGGTCTATGCGGATTGTGGCGGGGGCGGATACGGAGGCTGCGGATAGTCGTTCAACGCGGGCTGATGCTAAGGGAAATATAGTTCTGGCGGATAGTCATTATTCGTTTTATGACGTCCACGAGACGACAGTGATACCGGGGACACCGGCGCAGCCAGGTGGGGCATGGTATTGGAATGAAATGGGTGCGCTTTTCGGTTTTGAGCCAGGTACTCCGGTCTCTGCAGACTGGGAGTCTCTATGTGCCGATGGGTTCTGTGATCGAGTTCAATACGTATGGAATGACTTGGGCGCCCTTTTTGGTTTTGAACCAGGCGCTCCGGTCCCTGCAGATTGGGAGTCACTATGCAGCGATGGTTTTTGCATATCCTTGGGAGAGCCAATTCCAGCAGTACCAGAGCAAATCATCAAAGGGGGTTTAACTTCGATCTTGCCTATTGCGCAAAACTTCAGCGTGTTGCGCACCGGTAGTGGTGATTTGGGCCTAGTCTCTGGCGGTGACTTCAGTATGCAGTCTCCGTATGGAGTTTATACGGCTGGTGTTTCCAGCGCCTCCCGGACGGGCGAGCAGGAGGGAGGCTTCAATCAGCCACGCAGCCAAGTCAGCGATGGCTCTTTTCTTAATACCAGCAAGAGCAATCAGCCAGGGGTAGGCCAAGCCTTTGAGGATTTAGTTAACGGCGGAACTACCAGCAGCTATGCGGCTTGGTATCCAGATCAAGGCGGAAACCTTCTGATTAAGACTGGTGGTGATTTGACCGGAGACATAGTGGGCGCTTTTTCTTCATATGGCATAGGTCGAGATTTGCGGGCCCAGAGTCCCAGTTCCGAATTGGGCAATTGGCTCTGGCGCCAGGGAACGGATAAGGACCTTGATGTCGTAGGGGTTCCTACAAGTTGGTGGGTAAACTTTGGTACATATGTACCGGGTAATAGCAATCTCTACAATAGTAGCTACGTAGGCGAGTATGCAGCCATTGAAGTCGATATAGCGTCGGCTGATGCGGTGCCGGAACTGGTCGGCTTTACGGGGATTGGTACGTTGGGCGGTGGGGACCTGACGGTTGAAGTAGGTGGCAATGCTGGCCTGATTAACCCTCTTGGTCATTTCGCAAATGCTCCGCGGAGCGAGGGCTTGATGCTGGCTGTTGGAAATAGCGGTCGAGTTACCGCCGATGGTGAGCTGTTGCTGACCGGTGGGGGAGATATAAGGGTGCGTATTGGCGGCGACCTCAATCCCGGCTTGGTGGCTCGTACGGACATCACTAATCTGGATCTAAACGGTGTGTTGGTGAATTTGCGCGGCAGTATGCAGATGCAGACTGGCAACCAGGGCGGTATCGCGTTGAACTATGGCAGCAATTGGAATAGTAACGATGCGAAAGAAACCCGCACCTTGGACCCCTTTGGTTCTACCTTGGGCGCCGCCAGCGGAGGCCCGGTGCTGATGCTGGGCGATGCGGCGGCCAATCTGAACGCCCGAGGCGATCTCGTGCTCTCGGGCACGGGCGATCCGGGGCGCGTTTCCACTCCGGCCAGCTCTGCCTTTACTCTGGCAGATGGCACAGAATACGGATACGGTGGCTATGCTTGGTTCTCGCTGTGGACGGAGAATACTGCCATCAACCTGCTGTCGGCTGGTGGCAATCTGACGCCAAGTACCCAGCTTGGGGATGTAGGCCTAACTGTTGCTCTTGAGCCGGATGCCGAGCATAACTATTCCACTACCGATGGGCGCTTTGTCTACCCCTCGCAGCTGAGTGCTGTGGCGGCCAGTGGTAGTCTGTATCTGGGTCCCTCTGCTCTGTATGGAGACGGTACTTTTAATACCGCTTATTCCCTGTTGTTGGCGCCTTCAGTCAATGGCAGTCTGCAAATGCTGGCAGGTGATTCCATCTATGCCGGCGGCTATGCGGTCAATCAGTCCGGGGCCAGCCTCGCGGCCATCCCCACACCGTTCAATCCAGGGTTTGCTGGCATGAATGCGAATGAGCAGATTATCGTCAGCAATCACCATGCTGAGAGCCTGCGCCCCACATTCACCATGTTCCCGCTGTTTGCCTTTGGTCTCAACACCACTGCGGGAGCTGATTGGGGCAGTGTTGAACCGGCACGATTCTATGCTGGCGAGGACATCGTCGGCCTACGTACTGGTGAAATGCTGCAATTTACTGGTAGTGGCCGGCAGGGCCAGACCTGGTACGAATCCGCCGGGCCGGTATGGATGATGGCCGGGCGCGATATCGTCAACTCCGGCACTCCACTTGGGCAGCCTACAGCCATATCCTCGGTAATCGGTGTCGGCACCAGCACCGGCAACCTCTTCGTCCACAACGATCCCAACGATGTCTCCATCGTTTCCGCTGGCCGCGACGTTCTCTACAGCAGCTTCAATGTGGCAGGCCCCGGCACCCTGGAAATTACGGCCGGGCGCAATATCCTGATGGAAGACCGCGCGGCGGTCACCAGCCTGGGGCCGGTGGTGCCGGGTGATGCACGCCCCGGTGCGGGCATTGTCATGCAGGCCGGTTTTGGTGCGCAGGGTGCGGATTATCTGAGCTTTGCCGAACACTATCTGGACCCGCTCAACCTGGCTGATCCCGAGTTGGCCCTGGCCGATCAGGACGACAAGGTGGCCAAAACCTATGAGGCCGAGCTGGTCGAGTGGCTGGGCGAGCGTTACGGTTTTGAGGGCGATGCTGAGCAAGCGCTGGCGGTGTACGCTGGTTTGTCGGCCGAGCAGCAGCGCATCTTTGCTCGCGATGTCTACTTTGCTGAACTGCGCGCTGCGGGCCGGGAGTACAACGAGGTGGATGGTCTGCGCCAGGGCAGTTACCTGCGCGGCCGTAACGCTATCGCGGCGCTGTTCCCGACCCATGATGTGGCCGGTAACGAGATTGCCTACGGCGGCAATATTCTGATGTACGGCGGGGCGGGGGTGCATACCAACGTTGGCGGTGGCATCCAGATGCTGACGCCGGGTGGGCAGCAGGTGTTCGGCGTCGAGGGTGAAGCACCTCCGGGTACGGCGGGTGTGATCACCCGTGGCCAGGGCGATATCCAGCTCTATTCGCTGGATGACATTCTGCTCGGCCAGAGCCGGATCATGACCACCTTTGGTGGCGATATTCTGGCCTGGTCGGCCGAGGGCGATATCAACGCCGGTCGGGGTTCGAAGACCACAGTGGTCTATACCCCGCCGCGCCGTGAATACGATAACTGGGGCAACGTCAGTCTGGCACCGGTGGTGCCCAGCAGCGGTGCAGGTATCGCAACCCTCAACCCGATTGCCGAGGTGCCGCCAGGCGATATCGACCTGCTGGCGCCGCTCGGAACCATCGACGCCGGTGAGGCGGGTATTCGGGTGTCGGGCAACGTGAATATCGCGGCGCTGCAGGTAATCAACGCCGCCAACATTCAGGTGCAGGGCGAGTCGAGCGGTATTCCGGTGGTGGCTTCGGTTAATACCGGTGCGCTGACGGCTGCCAGTGCTGCTGCTTCCAGTGCGGTGCAGGCGGTGGACGACGTGGTACGGCAGAGCACCACTCAGCGCAGGCCGTCTGTGTTCAGCGCCCGGGTACTCAGCTTTGGTGAGGAGCGTATGGAGCGGGGCAATGACGAAGCGAGCCTGAGCCCTGCACAGCAACCTGGCGATCTGGTGCGGGTATTGGGGGCCGGTGAGCTGGATGAACAGGCTCTGAATATGCTTACCGCAGAAGAGCGTGCCAGATTGCTTATGTAACCGTGATTGCAACTGGCTTCTCTGTCAGGACAACAGCACAGGAGGGTGAAGCATGTGTCGCAAGGGGCGGTGTGAAAGCGTGGGGATGCAGGAGTTGGGGCAGAATCTGGCAAAGGTGATTGAAGCGGCACAGGAGCGACCGGTTGCGGTATGCCGCTACGGTCGGCCCTGGGCCTATATTGTCTCTCAGGATGAATGGCTGCTTGCACTGAAGGATATATGCAGCTACCTGCAACCCAACCACATCCTGGTGCAGGCCAAACCGGAAGTGGATGCCATCCTCTCGGATCACGCCGAGATGCTTGCGACACTGGCCACTGAGCGGAAGCTGAAGCTCTCCACCGACCGCCTGATACGCGCGCTCCTGCTGCAATTGCTGTACTCGATTCCCAATGAGTTTCAGCTGCATGAGCAGCTGAACTACAACCTGCTGTTTCGCTGGTTTACGGGGCTCGCACTGCAGGACCCGATTTGCCCTCTGGAGTCATTTCGACGGGATGTATCGATTCTGCTGGCCTGTCGAGAAGCCCCTTTGTTGATCAAGCGAATCATCAGTGAGGCCTTCTCTGACCAACTGCTTCAGGTGCCGGCATTCGCCATGAACTACTCCATGTTGCATCGCTGGTTGGATGGAGATATCGGCCACCTCCTCGAACAACCTGATCTGAATCCAGATGCTGTCGGACAGTAAAGGGATCGTTATGAAATGGTATGCATGGCGCTGCTGGCGCCTGGCCAATGCCCCCAGGAAGGTGGGCTACGCGGAAATCACCGACCGGTCTGGGCGTTGGAAACGGGTGTTTGCCGGTCTGTTTGTGTTGGTTGAGCGCAGGCGAGTCGGGGGAGAAGTGGTGCGGTGAGGGGAGCAATACAGTCATGCTACAAGGAGCAGGTTATGCCGTTTCTAATTTTACCTTGGGAGGATATTGCACCCCAATATCATCAAGGTACGATTCTGCTGGGCAATGGTGCGAGCATGGCTGTTTCACCCAGCCTCGGTTACGGCTCTCTTTTGCAATATGCTAATAGAGCAGGCTTGCTGGCGGATGACGTGAATCAGCTGTTCGATTTCTTCCATACCTGTGATTTCGAGCTGATTCTCAGGCTGGTCTGGCAGGCATCCAACATCAACAGATCTCTTCAGGTGGCAGACACGCGTACCTATGACGCATACGTGAATGTGCGTGAGTGTCTGATTCAGGCTGTACGCGATGTTCACCCTGAATATGATGAAGTTCGCGATCAGCTGCCTGGCATGTATCAGTTCCTCAAGGGGTTCGATACTGTTTTATCGTTGAACTACGACCTGTTGGTCTACTGGACGATGACCTATGGGCTTGATGTTCGAGACGGGCATCTTTTTAAAGATTGTTTCCTCTGGAATGCCGCCTTTGACGATAACTGGTGGCGCTTCCGGGAAACCTACCGCGAGCGGACCAACACCCTTGTTTTCTACCCTCATGGCAGCCTGGCCCTGTGCCGAAATGCAGTGGAGCAGGAGCTCAAGATTCACAGTGAGGGCGAGGCGCTGTTAGATGCCATTCTGGCGGAATGGCGCAGGGAGAGAGTGGTACCGTTGTTCGTCAGCGAGGGCACGATGCCGCAGAAGGTAGCGTCCATCCAGAACAGCTACTACCTGTCGACTGTTTACCGTGAAGTGCTCGCATCGCAGCGAACCACGTTGACGATATTCGGTTGGGGGATGGGTGAGCATGACACGCATCTACTGAAGCGGATGTGTAATAGCGGGATTCGTCGAGTAGCTGTGTCTGTTTATCGTAATGATCAGGCCTACTGCTATCATGCCCTGCAGACCCTTCAGCAGGAGTTAGGGGATATCCAGGTGGATTTCTTTGATGCGGAAAGCGAGGGGTGTTGGGTGAATGCTGTGCCGGTTGTGGTTTAAATATGGGTGTCACCCCAGCAGTAGTTTCAACTAGGCGGGTGAGCAGGCAACGGTCGTGTTGTGTGCCGACGGCGCAAGCAAGGCACGCATTTTCTTATTATCTATTTGAGTTGTCGGTGTCTTTAGACCAGTATCGGGTGAACCACATCGCATACGAGCGCTTGATTCCCTGATTGAAAGATAATATGCCGCACATTCTTGTTACAGACATGGTCGTACACGCATTTGCCCAGTTGGTAGACGACTCGGGTAATAACGGAATCTATCGAGAGCCATCACATTCGGACATCGAATTTCAGATCAATGCGTCTGGACTGAGGACCTTTGATCCCAAGCAACAGGGGCAGGTAATCGGGAAGTCCAAGCGGGTCAGAGCTGTGCTGTACGAGGCAATGACGGCCAACCCCACCGCCGCATCGCAGTTTGCGATGGGGCTCTTGGGGAAGATTCGTGCGTGCGGCGGCTTCCGTACGGCGGCGCCAAACTTCGTTGGCACCGAGGCGATTGTGAACGCCAAGTCTGCCTGCGACAGCGTCGGCTTTCTCCTTGCAGACGACGGGACACTTATCCCGAAAGTGCTTACAGCGCTTCGTGGTCCAGAGTTGACCGATGCATTGTTGGCCTACGCGCAGCGCGCCCAGCAAGGGGCCGAGGATGCAGCTCTTGTGGCTGGAACCGGCAAGGATCTGCTTGAGGCCACTGCTGCCCATGTGCTTATGACAATAAGAGGAGACTATCCCGCAGGTGCCAACTTTCAGGCTTTATTGGGCATGGCTTTCATTGCGCTGGATCTTGCGGTGCCTGAGATACCCGAAGTTAAGGGCGAGTCGCCTGTCCGCGCGATGGAGCGGGGGTTGTTCGCTACTGCGCTCGGTGTGAACCGCGTTCGGAACAAGCAGGGGACTGGTCACGGGCGGCCATGGCTTCCTACGCTGACAAATGCTGAGGCCAAGGCAGCAATTGAGTCTATTGGCACCGTCGCCAGCTACTTGCTAGCAAAGTTGGCGACCCATGAAAGGTAGTCTTGTCTTAGGCTATGATTGATCTGCTTCCCATCCTGGTTCAAGCCACTGCGACAACGCGATTGCAGTTGAAACAGTGGTTTTCTCGTTATCCAGCTGGCATGCCATGGTCAGTGGTCTCGGACTACTGCATTGGCGACGTCCACAAAGGAAACGACGTCTTCAGCTTTGTAATTGTCGCTCCACACGACACGACTGAGAACATCTGCGAGTACATAGCCGGTGCGGCGCCCAAAGACTTGAAGAACACAAACAAGGTTCCGCTCGGCCTGGTCCAGTACCTGGCCTGCGAGGTGCCTGTGACGTTCAGCGTCTCGTTCGTCATGAGGCGGGATGCTGCATTGCTGCGCAACTATCTGAGCGTCGAGGCTATGAGCGCTCTGGTCGCCGGAGCTATATCCTTTCTGGATGACCGTCTTTCTCTTTATCAGGATGCGCGTGACATTGACTATCACCAGAGCGCTATCAAAAGGCTGAGTGCCTTCAAGCGAGATCTGAGCCACAAGAATGTAAATGCGAAATTAGCCAGGCAAATTCATCTGGTGGCTGCGATGGTGGCGACCCTTTGCAACATGCTCAACCAAGCGGTGAGTGCTAGGGCAATCCGTTGGATTTCTGACCGAGATGCGCTTTTTGAGCGGCATGATGCAGTGGTGTCCGATTTAGCATACGTGTACTACCTGACCCAAGCGATCGAACTCACCACACCTGAGCAGAGGGAGACCCAAAACATTGGATCATCTTTAGCCACTCTTCGCTTTGAGATTCCTGAGAAAACCGGCAAACACCGCTTCGATGAGCTGATCAGGCTCCCGGACTACCTCGCCGGCACGCTGGCCGACCTGGACAGCGAGACCATGGCAGTATCCAAGGAAAAGTTCGACGTCGTTTTGCACAGCGTTTTCGTCAACTCAGAAAACAACTGGCTGATACAGTTACTGTCAACAGACGAACGCATTACTGCGCGCTCGGCCCTGTTCCGAGGCTGGAACTAGCAGTAACAACAGAAAGCCTCAAAAGGATCTTGATGTCATGGACGTCTACTTCTTCCTCAAACAGCGCACCGACCTTATTAGTCACTTCTACGACGCTGCCTCTTTTTAAGTTAGCCGGCATCCTAGGGTACCATCATCAGAACTGTAGACAAGCAGGGTCATCTGCTTGTTCATTTTAAATTTAAATGCGCCATAATTATGGTTATTTGCCGCAGCGCTTTCCTGCGGCGGCGGTTTGGTTTGAGATGCTCGAGACATTAGCGGTTGGCGTCCCTATCTCCAAGCACATAGGCAATGGCATGATGGAGCAAGCCGAGGCGTTTACAATGCGATCGTTTTCAGGCGTTCTATCGCAATTTGTAGACTCTTATCATCGAACAAGGTGAGTTTTCGATCGGCCCACTGTTTTCCTGCTGGCCAGCGTGTCATGCCTGCTCTAATAGACTCTACGGTAAATTCACAGCCGCCATTTACTAACAGCCAGTCGACCGTAGACAGCAGTTCCAAGCCGTAGGGTGACTCAAAACCATTGATGATCTCGCTTGCCTTTTCCATCGCTGGCAAATAGTCCTTCCCTTCACTGTTAAGAAAGGCTTCCACATATTCTTTTTTGGAGTCATCAAATGCGATAACGTCCAGCGGGTTGCAGTCTGGAATCCGCTTTTCAGCTTTTAGGTAGCTACCATCCAGCGCGTTCAGCAGGTGGTCAAGATTGTTCGCGTATGGGCCATAATAATTGGCTTCGAAGTGGAGCTTCAATTCATTTCTAAGCCCTTTCGACTCAATAACGCGCTGTAAAAACCAAGCCAGCTTCTGGATTTCCAGCATGCTGCATTCCATCCCCATGACCCAATAGCGCTGAACGAGCCCCGCTATCATCGCTCGAGCAGGCGTCAGTTTTTTTACGCCACTTTTCTTTTGAACGTTCTGATAGGTAGACGTGGGCTCATAAACTAGAATTTCAACGTCATCCAAGCCAGCCAGGGCTTGCTCTATTACTGGTTTTACGTCTTGCCAGTTCAGGCCGCCATTTCCAGATCCAAGTGGCGGTATGGCGATTGATCTTATCTGCTTTTTTATAATGATATTGCGCAAATCTATTAGACCGCTTTCAATCCATTCTATCCTTGATGGGGAACGCCAATGCTGCTTGGTTGGGAAGTTAATAATCCACTTTGGCCCCATTAACTCGCCAGTGTCCGTTACAAACATCTTTCCCGTTACTACCTCGCCTCGCTTACATGCAGAGGCATAGGCGGCCATATTTTCAGGAAAACGCTCCTTGAACATGAGGGCAATGCCTTTTCCCATGACGCCAACGGTATTCACGGTATTCACCAGGGCGTCGGTTTCAGCTTCCAACAAGTTGCCTTTCGTAAAGTGAATCATGAGAAATACCATGTTGGTCGGGCATGCACTGGTATGGCAATCTGACGTGCTACCAGCCATTGGTTCAGTAGATTTCGCGTCTGCTCATTGTAGCAAATCATCCCATCCAGTGCAGCTACGGGACAATGCTGGTAAATCAAGGCTTCTGCTTGATAGCGCTCAAATTTGCCTGGATCATTCGGATCACGCTTGAAATCCCTAGCCTGGATGATAGGCCAATCAATTTTGTCCAGATCGCGAAGATCCGTATAAAATTTTGACCAAGCGTAGTAGGCATGGCCATCGGTAAACACGTAGTGAAGCCCCATTTCATTCAGTTTGGGCAGGTTAGACACCAGGATGACGATTTCATCATTGGCCCGTTGTCGGATTCCGCCCCAGCCAGTATGAATATTCCTCATCATCGGTGAGAATGGAGTGAAGTAGAAGGGAACGTAATCATTGAGGTAGCCTGCCTGTCCAGCGGGCACAGGGCAAAAACCCCGTTTATCCGTGAGGTCGGGGTTGCCGATATGAACCCAGGCAGGCGACTGCATCGGGCTGTTGCCGCAGTGCAAGCCATTATCCAGAATCCACGGGATGTTATCACGGTGGACAATGCGCCAGATCAGCGCTTTCTGTGGGTTCAGGCTTGAATAATGCATGTAATCATCCTACAAACATATGCGGTTGTATATTTAGATGCATTTTGAGTCCAAAATTATTAAGCATTGCTCTTACCCTTATCGCATCATCTTCTCTTCTGACCAAGATAGAGTGAAAGTTTTTTGCATCTATAGTACTTTCCGATAGACACTCTGCCATGCAGGTTTGCTTGTATTCTGGATTTGTATCGTAGCGATGCTGATCGCTTTCCATTAGATCCCAGTTTATGGCGTCAAATCCTGATTTATAATCCATGATATTCGGTGCTTGGCCACTTAACGGGTGGCTTGGGATAATTCTCCAATTATTTTCGGATGCATAATTCCTTTTGACTGTTATGAACACAAAAGGCTGTTCGCGATGATTGTGTTGAGCAGCGTAGTCAAAAGGCGTTTTTGAAAAGAAATGGAAGGGTACGAGCTCTTCCAGCCCATTTTTTCTTCTTGAAGTTATTATTTCTTGATCGGCTATATCTTCGAAGTTGGCGCTGGGTAAGGTGGAGCGGGATTTGAGACCATGCTCAAGAATAGATGGAAGATTTCCCAGCGCTGTCAAATGGTAAACAAGCAGTCCTTTCTTTATTTTTTTGGGCATGGCTTTCTCCTTGTGCGCCATAGACAGATTTTGAGACTCATTCTGTTATCACCAAGCCTGTGCGGTCAAGCTGGTAACCCCACTAGGGGGAATATGTTCTTTCTGTCCGAGCGAACAACCTGCTGAGGGATCACAGCTAGCCAGAACCAAAGTGAGATCAACGCAGCAAGCGGATATTATCGTCGATGCGCTGTTGAACCGTGCGCAATGTGTCTGGGGTTATTCGGCCAGGCAGCAGGTGCTCGGCACTGGCCGTGAAACTGCTCGCTACATGGCACATGTTATCGATCATATAGGCTGCGGTTTGCGCCGACAGCTCCGCTTCTTCCATCCCCAGGGAGAGGAGGCGCTTGCGGTCGATGTGCAATGCCTCACCCATCACATCCATTTGGTGGTATCCAGCCGGCCCCTCACAGAATGTAACGTCATAAGCTGGTGCCAGCTTCCAGTGTCCGGTGGCTGACATGGTGTATGCGAAGTTTTTAGGGTGGTCGTCCCGGTTGTTGAATACGATGTTGAAGACCGCACGTTCAAATGCCCGTGCTTTTTCTCGCACGTCATTGGTGCAAAATCCGGTTGCACGCAAAAAACTGACATAGTCCAACGCACCGGGATTGCGGAAATCTGCCTGGGTAAAGGCCGCGAGGCTTTGCATGGGCACCCGCATTCTTTGCTGACGGTCAAAGCGTTTGCTGGCAAAGGCTGCTTGGCCGTTGGGAAGGTCGAAGTACTCAGTATCTGGGGTGCTGATCCCGCATTCTCGCAGGCATTGGGCGTAGACAGTTTCAATGGCACATACTTCTGGGTGCTCGTTTTGCGCGGGGAATTTGACCAGCCAGGCTTCCAGGCCGGGTGCATCCGCAGTAGTGAAGGTTCCTTGCCCTGCATTGCGATACAGCAACGCCTTTGGCCTGGCACCATGCGGAGAGCCCCCGATAAGCAATAGCCGTTGCAGAAACTCTCCCCCTTCGCCACTGAGTACATCTTGAATTTCCACTGCCAGTTGGGTGAGCGGTATCTCCTCGGCTGGCTCAGAAATCCCGGTGGTTGCGGGCTCGAATGACATTGCACCCATGGCGTGGGGGCCGATATGCGTCAACCGCTCTAATGGGCCAATACGCGCAGGGTTGAGGCCGCGACGCTTGAATAAGCGATCCATCAGCAGCATTCCCCAGCCATCAGGAAGCGAGTCATAGACTGGGCCTGGCAGCCCCATCTGGTGTTCGGGGAAGTCCTTGCGTAGCTTGGGGCCAGCCAAAGGGAGGGTGAGGGCTGACAGTTCCAGCCCCCGCTTCCGGGCCTCGTCACTGTATTCGAAAGCGATCAGAGGACGGCCGGTGATCGTGGTCGAAAGCACCAAAGAGCCCCACCGCCAGTGCTCGCCCCAACCATCGTAGTAAACATCCACTTGTTTAAGCATTGTTGCTCTTCTTTTTGATGCGTTGACGCTGGGCGCTGTTTTCATAGCGATGAATGTCGTCGAGGCTGTCCAGCTTTGGCTTGAACAGGTTCTCCAGCTCATCGAGGCGGCCTAGCACCATGGCTACACGTACGAGACTGTCAAACCCGATGTTACGACCAGCTTCCAGATTGGACAGGGTATTGACGCCAATGCCGGCGCGTGCGGCCACTTCGGCTTGTGTCATCTGTTGAGATAGCCGTTCTGTACGCAAACGCATACAAAGGAGCTTAATGATCTCGTCAGGCTTTCTGATATTTAAATACATTATATTGTGCTTTATCTCGATTAAATCTATATAACACACTGAATTATAGAGTTACATCTGTGTTGTGGCAAGGTGCGGGAGCATACGTTTGGCTAGCTGGCCACCCAATGTCCTCTTGGTTGATTCTCTGACTCCATTTTTTGCCATCAAGTCGTCATAGCACCAAGCCACGATAGATTTGCCAGATTTTAAGTCGCTGACCGCCACATTGTTCACCTCGTTATCACCCCCTCGATTTCTTTCATGAAGCTTTGGTTACAAAAGTTCGGGTGGGGATACCGAGCTCGGTCTTATAGGCGAACGGATCAACCGGCACGACAAACCAGCAAGCAAGGCACGGTGACATTCCGGCAGCGCTGGTGTGTGGGATATCTGGTGAGGCGAGGCAGCAACGTAAGCGTTGGCGTCGCGGTAATGCTTGTCAGCGCTGTGCTTTGGCAGAGCTGTTTTCCAGAAGGTGGCTCCTGACGGAGTGGAGTCATTGAGACCTCAAGGGGGTTGTGTGGAGTATCTGTTTAGGGTTTGTCGACCGGGTGGGGCTGCGAAGCTGTCACTGGCTGCGAGTTGCCTGGCTTCTGTGCTGTGGGGCACGCAGGTGTTTGCTGAGACGCCGGAATCCGAAGGCAATACAGAGTCGGCTGAGGTTCCGCTTGAGGCGCAACGGGTCGACATCAATGAATATGTTGTGCGCGGTAATACGGTGCTGGATGCCCAGGATATAGAAGAGGCGGTTTATCCGTTTCTTGGGCCGGGCCGCTCTCTTGCTGATATCGAGTCTGCTCGTGATGCTCTGCAGGAGAAGTATCAGATTAAGGGCTATCAGTCGGTTTATATCGAACTGCCTGAACAGCAGGTACAGGGCGGCATTGTGTTTTTGCAGGTGATGGAAACCAGAGTCGGCCGCGTGCGGGTCGTAGGTGCCGAGCATTATTCTCCAAAGTCGATCCGTGATGAGGTACCTGCTCTGGAGGAAGGCGGCGTTCCTGACTTTGCTCAGGTGCAGGAAGAGCTAGGCCAGGTCAACCGTACCGCAGGTCGCCAGGTCATGCCGCTGGTGCGTGAAGGGCAACGGCCGGGAACTATGGATATCGACCTTCAGGTGGACGACGAAAAGCCCTGGTTCGTCAATCTGGGTATGAACAACGATTACAGCGCCGATACCGAGGAGCTGCGCAGTTTCGTCTCGGTGGGTCATAACAACCTGTGGCAGCTGGGCCACTCGATTGCTCTGACTTATTTCGTTGCTCCCGAGGATCTTGATAGCGCGGAAGTCTGGTCCGGCTCTTACACGATGCCGTTGAGCGAGCGTTGGAGCTTGCGCTTTGCCGGCTTCAAGTCTGATAGCAACGTGGCCACGGTCGGTGGCACCAATGTGTTGGGTAAGGGCCATTCATACGGTGTGACGGCGACCTATGCGTTGCCGATCTCGGGTGAGTGGGCGCATGCCTTTTCGGTAGGGCTTGATTTCAAGAACTTTGATGAGGAGGTCACCTTCGGCGGTGAGACCGACTCGATGCCCATCAAGTACGCGCCGTTCACCTTTGGTTACAGCGGTTTCCGCTATACCGAGCAGTCCGAGTTCAGTCTGGGGGTGAGCCTGGTGGCCAACCCGCGCTCGCTGCTGGGTTACGGCAGTGAGCCTGAGGATTTTCGTTACTGGAAACGTTGGGATTCAAGCCCCAGCTTCGGGGTATTCAAGGGCGATACCTCCTACTTGGTCACGTTGCCGAGTACTTGGCGGCTGAGCACCACTTTTGGTTTTCAGCTGGCCTCCGGGCCGCTGATTTCCAGTGAGCAGCTATCGGCAGGTGGTGGTAGTTCGGTGCGAGGGTACCTGGCTACTGAAGCTTCTGGAGACGATGGCTACGTTGTTTCCCAAGAACTGATTACGCCTTCACTGAGCAGGTACGTCGGTAACTACATGAGTGATTGGCGTTTCTATGCCTTTGCCGATGCTGCGCAGGTGTTTCTGCAGGATACGTTGCCGGAGCAAGAAGATGATTTCTCCCTGGTCAGCGTAGGGATAGGCACACGGGCAGTTTTCAATGATTGGCTTTCCGGCAGTGTGGATTGGGCTTTGCCCCTGCGGGACGGCCCCAACACCTCAAAACACGATTCGCGCGTTCACTTCAGTGTGCAAGCGAACTTCTGACAACACGGGCACTGACAGACTTCGGAGTATTTTTTCATGCAACGGTTAATGCTATCCATGATCATCTGCCTGGGGCTTTTGCTCCCGGGCACCGCCAGCGCCTGGTGGCAGGAGGACTGGAGTTATCGTAAGCAGATTACGATCGATACCACCCCAGAGGGTGCGCCGATCAGTGAAACGCTGGGACGTACGCCGATGCTGGTACGTCTTCACACAGGCAACTTTACGTTTGACGGTGTGGACGAGGCGGGCGCGGATATCCGTTTCGTTTCCTCCGATGATCAGACCGTACTGAACCATCAGATTGAGAGCTTTGATCCATTGATGGGGATGGCTCAGATATGGGTGGATGTGCCGCTGGTGGAGCAGGGGCAGGCTCAGGATATCTGGATGTATTACGGTAACCCTGAGGCGCCGGCTACCAGTAATGGGCAGCTCACCTTCGATGCCGACTACACCTTGGTCTATCACTTTGATAGGGCGGCTTCGGCTCCTCCGCGTGACACAACGGCTTATGGCAACCACGCACAGACAGTTGCCGGTACGGCCATGGACGGGGTTATTGGCAAGTCACTGTTGTTGGCCGGTCAGCCGTTGATGCTGCCAGCCAGCCCGTCGCTGGCTACCGAGGCGGGCGGTAACTTCACTGCCAGTGCCTGGGTACGGGCGGATCAGGTGGATGGTGAGCGCTTGATATTGTCGCGCCGCGAAGGGGGTAACTCCTTGCTGTTGGGCTTGAGTCAGGGCGCTCCCTTCGTCGAGGTCAATGGGCAGCGCAGTCAACCGGCGGCGCAGCTATCTCCGGGGCAGTGGCAGCATCTGACGATCATTGCCGATGGTACTCAACTGAGGCTGTTGGTCAATGGCCGTGAGTCAGCCAGTCTGGCTGTGGCTTTGCCTGCGTTCAGCTCGTTCATGGCCATTGGTGGTGATGTCCCCGGTGCACAGGCTCCCGTGACGGTAGCGCAGGCTGCCGAGGGTGACGTAGTAGAAGATGCAGAAGGCAGCGCTGTTCCGGCGGTTACCAGCACCTACCAACCTTTTATCGGCGGTATTGATGAGCTGCGCATATCCAAGACAGCCCGGCCCATTGCACTGATCACGGCAGATGCAATGGCGCAAGGGTCTGAGTCGCGGTTGGTGGTATACGGTGTCGATGAGGAGCAATCTGGCTTTGGTTTCGGCGGTCTGGGCTTTCTGCTGAGCGCTGTGCCATTCGATGCCTGGATCGTACTCGCGGTGTTAGCGGCGATGATGCTCCAGTCCTGGTGGATCATGTATCACAAGAACCGCACTGTGACGCGCCTGGCCCGCAGTAATGAAATCTTTCGTTCCGAGTTTACCAAGGTAGGCACTCGCCTTGAGTTGCTGGCTGATGATCCGGTGCTGGCGCAGCGTCTGGAGAACTCTTCACTGTGGCGGCTGTATTCGGTAGGGGTGAACGAGATTCGTACCCGCCGGGAGCAAGGCGCGGATGTGAATGCGATCTCCGGTGCCACTATTGAAGCCATTCGCGCTTCGATGGACGGGGTCCGCACCCGGGAGCTGCAGGCGCTGGGTTCGAAGCTGTCCACGTTGTCCAATGCCATCGCTGGTGGCCCTTACATCGGTCTGTTGGGTACGGTGATGGGCATCATGGTGGTGTTCCTCGGTACGGCTATGGCTGGTGATGTGAATATTAATGCGATTGCACCAGGTATGGCCGCTGCGTTGCTGGCGACTGCCATGGGGTTGTTCGTCGCGATACCGGCACTGTTCGGCTACAACCGCCTGACCACGCGTAACAAGGAAGTCAGTGCGGACATGCGGATCTTTGTCGATGAGTTCGTTACTCGCCTGGCTGAGATTCATGGCAGGGGCCGGGCTTCGACCAGGATCACCTCGCCGGGCACCGATTCGCACGCAAACACGCCTGCCACTGCCTAAGGGAGAGTCATCATGGCTTCGAGAATTACTCCAGATGACGAAGATGATGCCGCCGTTGACAGCATCAACATCACGCCTCTGGTTGATGTGCTCATGGTGGTGCTGGTGATGTTCATCCTCACTGCGACGGCACAGGTTGCCGGTATTCAGGTGGATTTGCCGAAGGCCAGTTCATCGGTGTCACTGTCGCAACCCAAGACCAAGGCGATTTCCATCAACGATTCGGGCCAGGTGTTTCTGGATGCTTATCCGGTAACCATCACTGAACTGGAGGATCGCCTGCGTACCGAGAAGGCACTCAACCCGGACTTTCCCCTGATCGTGCGCGGCGATGCCGCTGTGCAGTATCAGAAAGTTGTCGAGGTGCTTGATCTGCTACGTCAGCTGGAGCTGTCGAAAGTGGGGCTGGTAACCGGGAAACCAGGTCAGGGATGAATATGAACACCAATAACCCCAGACCCGAATCACCTCAGGATTCCGCCAGACCGTGGTTACGGTGGGCCAAGTGGGGAGGTGGTTTGTTGGTGGCTGCCGGGCTGTTGTTCATGCTCTGGCAGTGGGCCAACGATATGAGCGGGGTGCGTCGTGAGGCACCGAAGGTGCCGATGATAGTGCCTTTGCCACCACCGCCTCCGCCACCACCGGAGCCGGAGCAACCGCCCGAGCCGGAAGAGCCCATCGAAGAAGAGGTGGTTGAGCCGGAACCTCTGGAGCCTGAACCGGAGCCAGAGCCGATGCCCGAGCAGGAAGCACCGTCGCCCGCTGACGATATGGCTGAGCCCATGCAAATGGATGCGGATGCGCAGGCTGGGTCGGACGCTTTCAACATCGGTGCAGGGCAGAGCGGTGGCATGTCCGGCTCGGGAGGCGGGGGACTGGGCACCGGTACCTATGAACAGTACCTCTCATATGCCTTCCAGAAGCTGATGGCTGATGCCACGGAATTGCGTAATGAGGTGTTCCGGGTGCAGGCCGATATCTGGCTGGACACTGACGGCAACATTACCCGAGCTGAATTGTTTCGCGGCAGTGGTGATGAGGAGTTGGATGCGAAGTTGCTGAAAGCGCTGCGGGCTGCCCCTGGTTTTGCAGAGCGGCCACCGGCTTCACTGACCATGCCCACGCGTGTTGAGTTGCAGGGCCGAAGAGCCAACTGAGCCTATCGCTGAACATAACGTCATATCAGGAGTATTGCGAAAATGAATTCTAGAGTGAACCGGTTAGCGATGGCTGTTGGCGTCGTGGTTGCGGTCATGGCGGGGCACGCTGCAGCGCAAGCGCCGGCACCGTCGGAGAACGCGACCATCAATCTGATTCGCCTGTTGGTGTCTTCGGGCGTGTTGCAACAGGATCAGGCGCAGACATTGATCCAGCAGGCCGAGACGGAAGCATTGCAGGCGCGACAGGCTGCCAGCAGTGCGCCTGCCGCCCATCCGGCTGAGCCGGGTGATGTGCGGGTGCCTTATATACCGGCGGTGGTGCGAAATCAGATCCGTGACGAGGTTAAGCAGGAGGTCATGGCCCAGGCTAAGGAAGAGAACTGGGCACAGCCCAACACCTTCCCGGATTGGGCTTCACGTATCAGTTTCGAGGGCGACATGCGCTTGCGCAATGAGTCGCGTCTGTACTCGAATACCAATAGCAATGAGTTCTTCGACTTTGCGCAGTTGAACGAGGACGGCCCCTACGACGTCAATCAGTTCACCAACTCGACGTGGCCGCCGATACTTAATAGCCGTGAGGATCGCGAGAATATGCTGCGGCTGCGGGCACGCTTCGGCCTGAACGCGCAGCTGTCGGATACCTGGAAAGCCGGCATTCGCATTGGTACCGGGTCGGATTCCAGCCCGGTCTCGACCACTCAGACGCTGGGTGCGGGCTTCGGCAAGAAGGATATCTGGCTGGATCGCGGCTATATCACCTGGACGCCATCTGATCGTCTCAGCATCACCGGCGGCCGGATTGCCAATCCGTTCATGTCCACCGATCTGTTGTATTCGAATGATCTGAACTTCGATGGTATGGCGGCGATTTTCAATCATCCGTTCAGTAATGACCTGTCGCTGTTCGGTACCCTCGGTGCCTTCCCGGTGGAGTACACCTCTGACGCCTCCACTCCCAGTTTCGACAAGCAGGACAGTGAGAACAAATGGCTTTACGGCCTGCAGGTGGGAGCGGATTGGCGGATCAATAACAGTAACCGCCTCAAGGGGGCGTTGGCCTATTACCAGTTCGATGATATCGAGGGGCAGCGTTCCAGTCCGTGCGAACCTTGGAGTGGTGACGCAGAGTGTGACAGCGATGGCTCGCGTGCTTCCTTCATGCAGAAGGGTAATACCCTGTTCTTGCTGCGCGATATCACGCTGAACCTGAACCAGAGCGTACCTTCAACTGACACACCGAATCCGCAATATGTGGGGCTGGCCTCGGAATTCAATCTGTTGGATCTGAACCTGACCTGGGAGACTGATCTGTTCAACAACATGAAGCTCGGTACCCACCTGAATTATGTGCATAACCTGGGGTATGACGAGTCGGAGATGCGCAAGCGTTCCGCCGGCTTCTTCGCCAATAACCTGGATGAGAACGGCGAGATCGAAAGCGGCGCCAATGCGTGGATGTTGAGTGCGGCTTTGGGTAACTCGATGGATATGCTCAAGCAGGGCGATTGGAACGTGTTCGCTGGCTACAAGTACATCCAGCCTGATGCACTGCCAGATGGTTTCAACGATTCGACCTTCCACCTTGGTGGCACCAATGCCAAGGGCTATTTCGTGGGTGGCCATTATGGTCTGGCCGACCGGGTTTACGGCAGTGCGCGTTGGTTGAGTTCAGAAGAGGTCTACGGCGCGCCGTTTGAGATCGACGTTCTGCAATTAGAGCTGAACACGCGCTTTTAAGTGCGTGGACTTCACGGGAGGAACACTATGAACAGTCCATTGCGTACCTTTTGCATTCCCGGCCTGGCGCTCCTTTTCGGTATGTTTGCTGCCGCCAGTGTCTCGGCTGAGAGCATGGAGGAACGCCTTCGTACGCAACTGCGCAGCACTACCCAGCAGTTGCAGTCTCTGCAAAGTGAACAGGCGCAAACCAATGCTGCACGTCTGGCGGCGGAAAACCAGTTGGCTATCGCCAGAGCGCAGATCGAAGAACTGACCGGCAATCTGGAAAAAAGCAGTTCTCAAGCTGAGCAGCTTGCCGCGCAGAAACAGGATCTGCAAAAACGGGCCAATGACTATGCCGAAAAGAGTACACAGTTGCTTGATCAGCATCAGCAGGCGTATCAGGAACTGTTGACCATGGCTCGGGCGACCGAGACTCAGCGGGCGACTCTGGAAGCAAGCCTGAATGAGCGTGATGAGCAGGTGCGCCAATGCGCTGCCAAGAATGAGCAGATGTACGGTGTCGCCAAGGAGATCCTGGCTGCGCATGAAGCGATGGATATGGGGGATGTGATGAAAATCCGCCAGCCTTTCGCCGGTGGAGCGCGAGTGAAGTTCGAGGAGTTGGCACAGATGTATGGTGATGAGTTGTACCAGACCATTTTTGATGCGCCGCTGCAGAGCTCTATCAAGTAACTGTCTTGCCACGCTGCCAAGGGGCAGCCACTGATTATTGCGATAGGAATTATAGAAATGAATGAAGTCAGTCTCATCGAATCCATTACTATCGAGCAACTTAGCAAGCTCCTTCAGGACGCCGGATACCGGGTGAATCGCACCGAGCAGAATGGCGTGGTGCAGTTACTCAGCGCCAGTCAGGGTATTGGCTATGCGGTGCGCTTCGGCAACGCGGCGGCGGAGCAGGGCGCCTATTTCGATTACACCTTCAGTTGCGCGCTGCGTGTGCAGGGTGAACTGCCCGCTGGTCTGGTGGCGCAATGGAATATTTCCCGGCGCTTTGCCCGTATGTCGCAGCAAGGCGAGTTTCTGGTGCTGGAGGTGGACGTAATCGTCGCTGGTGGCGTGACCCCGGCGTACATGCGTAATGCACTCGAGTTGTGGGATCGTTTGTTGGTTGAGTTTGTCGGCTATCTGCGTGAGTACAGTCGCACTGCGGTTGGCGATGAACAAGACCAAGCGTCGACTGCCGATCAGGCTGATGCCACGTCAACACAGGTTGAAACAGCCGACGAATTCTTGGGTGAGGAGGTCTGATCTGGTGAAGAAAGGTACGGTTTTTGTCGGTCTCGGCGCGGGGTTGTTGCTCGTAACAGTAGTGTCCATGGCTATGGGAGACAAGAACCCGCAAACGAAGAAGGTGGAAGTCGATAGTGCTCAACTGTCGGGGTCGGTCGCGACGATAGCCCAGCTGGGCGACCAGTATATTGAGGCTGATGAGCTACAGGCATTGCTGGCTGGTCTGCCTCAGGGTTCGGCTGATCGGCTGGGGCAGAACCGTACCGCGATTGATGACTGGCTGCGTTCTCGCTTGGCGGAGAAAAAGCTGCTGAGTGAGGCTGTTGCTCAGGGCTGGGATCAGCGGGAAGAAATTCAGCAGATGGCCCGCTCGGCAACCGAGCAGATTGTGTTGCGCACTTATCTGGATTCGGTCAGCCAGGTACCGGAGGACTATCCGAGCGAGGCAGAGCTGAATGCTGCTTATGAGATCAATAAGGGGCAGTGGGCGACTCCTGCAATGTATCAGGTCAGTCAGATATTTCTGGCAGTGAATGATCAGGGCTCTCTTGAGGATGTGCGCAAACGCGCGGTAGAGCTGACCAACGCGGCGCGAGAAGGCCAGACCGACTTCGCTGAGTTGGCCAGGAAGAACTCCGAAGATCCGCAGAGTGCCCAGCAAGGCGGTGATATAGGTATGCGACCGCTGGAACTTCTGATACCAGAGATTCGCCCGGTGCTTGCACAGCTCGAGGTCGGCGCTGTATCGGACCCGGTGCAAACTCCAACGGGGTTGCACGTTCTCAAGTTGACGGACATGCAGCCTGCCCGGGTGGCGGCCCTGGATCAGGTACGCGAGCAATTGCGTAATAGCCTTCGCAGCCAACGTAAAGAGCTGGTTGCAAAAGCCTATATGGAAGGACTGGTCAACGCCGGCACATTGAGTATCGATGGTGCGGCGTTGAATGTGGTGCTGGAACAGACCGAGTGACTGTTGGGTGTTCTACCGTTCCATCTGAGCGGGTCAAAGCTGAACTGCTCAATGATTGGAATGCAGTGCGGTATTTTGTGATCGTAGTGCGCCGGGGCGGTTTTACCATGGCGGCGCGAAGCTTGGGAATGAAGCACGAGGCGTTGCGCAAAAAAATCAGATTGCTTGAAAGACGCTTGGATATGCAGCTGTTCCGCTCAACAGGCGGTCGGACAAATCTGACCGATGACGGTAACCAGTTGTATCAGTTTAGTGAGCAACATCTGGCTGGAGTCTCTGCGGCGGATATTTATGGAGAGCACCGCGATTTGGTGCTGTCTCTCCCAAAGCTGGTGCTGGAAAGTTTCTTGTATCGAGAGGTGATTTCAGTCTTGCGAGAGAATTCCGGATTAAAGATCACATTGGTAGATGACACGCCTGAGCTACAGAAAAATGCCGATTTGGTTGTCTGGATGCAAGAACCGCGCAGGTACAGCGAGCTTAGCAGTCAGTTGGTACAGCCACGGCGTTTATCGACACAGAGTTTCTCGCTCTATGCTACGGAACGCCTTATACGCGGGCGCATGGTACCTGAGTCGTTAGATGATCTGGATCACTATATGGCAGCTCAATATCAAGGATATGAGCACTTTGCGAACTTTGCACAATGGAATGATTTTATTGCGCAACGTCGCCACGGATCGGTCCATGTCAATTCTCCTGATGTTCAATGGCAGATGGTCCGTTGGGCCAATTGCGTTGGGCTATTACCCGATAGGGCAGCTTATTTGGACAAAGGTGTGAGGCGACTGCCCGAGGTGTTGGGCAGTGCTTTGGAGCTGGATATCTGGGTGGGGTTGAATGAGCAGGCTGCGAATACCCAGGCCGCAAATATGATCGCCGAACGTATTACGCGGGCGTTCAGTAGGCGGTAATCAGACTGAGATCTCTTCAGGTCATTAATGAAAAGGGTAGATAAATGAGCGAAGACAAGATGCTCCAGCGTTTCCAACAAGAGGTGCTGAGCTCAGGACCTGAAGCAACTCTTCCGGCCAATCTCAGTCATTTCTGGCTGAAAGAGCTTCAACAATGCCTGGATCGATACTTCGAGAACCTGAGTGATCCCGAAAGCACTGAGGATGAGCAAGGCATGGCTCTGCCGCTGGCTGCGGTATTACATATCCTGTTTGCACAAAATGGCAGCAAGGAAGTCGAGGTGTCGCTGGAGAAGGTGTTCAGGAACTTTGAAGATTACCGGCTGGAGCTGGCTCTCGAGGAAATCAGTCGCGTTACGCATATTAAAACCGGGCCTGCGACCTTGGATTCGATTTTTACGAATCGAGATGTGGTGGTGGAGAATCGAGAATAGTTTTGGCGTTTGCCAATCGTTTTTCTAGTCTCGAGGCATTCAGCGTTGTGGTTTGTAGGAGACGTGAGATATGAAAGGTAATGAGTTGGCTGTTTATCGGTATGTAGACAAGCCTGATGTGCGCAACCAGGGGATACTACTTGCGATTATGGCATTCAGCCTTGGCGCCGTGGGGCTGGCCCTGGTGTCACAACATGTCTTCGATATGCAGCCATGCGCATGGTGTGTTCTACAAAGGGTAGAGTTCCTGACCATCGCTATCGTTTGCGGACTGGCTAGCATCACACGGCGTTCAGCATTGCGCTTGGCTCTTTGCAGTCTGGCACTCCTGCTCTCCCTGGCGAGGGTTGCGACGGTCGTGTGGCAGATTTTTGTGGCCAATAACAGCTATTCGTGCAGCCTCAGCCTGGCTGATCGGATCATATCCAGCCTGGCTCTGGATCAGCTCATGCCAGCGGTGTTTGCACCGCGTACCGGCTGCGCCGATGGAGCAGTTGATTTGCTGGGTATACCTTACGAGCTTTGGAGTCTGGCTGCGTTTGCGTTATGCGCGCTTGCAAGTATGCTGTTTTGTTTCAGTGGTGCTGCAAGCAAAGTGAATGGGCGCATGTAGGGAAAGTACTGATCAGAATTTGATCGAACATCTGAAATGGTCAATAAGTGATCGATTATTGAGATTTCTGATATCTTTCAGGATGTTTTTTGCCTCGCTACTCGGGGCCAGCCGACTTTCGTACAGAACCCGGCTACCTTGCTCTTGGGTGTGGTGACAGATGGGGCGTGTTAGATTGGTCTATGCCGTACGCAAGTATCACGAAGGGAAGAAGGTATTATCAACGATAGGAGCCAAAAATGGCAAGAAGGACATTTTTCTCATTTCATTATCAAGAAGACGTGTGGCGAGCATGGAATGTCAGAAACTGCTGGGTTGTGAACTCTCATCAGCAAGAGTCTGTGGGTTTCTTTGATGCCAGTGTTTTTGAAGCTTCACAAAAAGAAGGTGATGAAGCGCTTAAAACCTTTCTTCGTAATGGCCTGAAAAATACGTCAGTAACGTGCGTTCTGGCTGGCCAATATACCGCAGGCAGGCGCTGGGTTCGTTATGAAATTGTACGAAGCGTCTTAAAAGGAAACGGTTTGCTGACGGTTGATATTAATGGTGTAAAAAATAATAAAAAAGAACTCGGAGTGAAGGGGACTGACCCACTCTCTGAGGTCGGTCTCTACTGCGCCAACGATAAAATCTATTTCGCAGAGCTTAAGGGTGGCAAGTGGGTAAAATACTCAGACTACACTTTGGCCGTTCCAGCATCTGACCTATGGTTTGATGCTCCCACAAGTACAACGGTTCTTAAGCTTTCCCAGATTTACCTGAGATACGATTTTGCAGCTCAGAATGGTCGGGAGAATATCTCTGGATGGATAGAAACAGCCGCCGCCTTGGCCGGGCGTTAGGAGCCTGATCCTTCACTCCCGTAAATATTTGTCCACATCACCACACAAGCCGTAATCGTTTGGCGGCTGAGCCAGGCTGTAACGGGGGGAGACAAATGGATGGAGAGTTTTAAGAGAACGCAGGGATCGGCATACATTCACGAGGTGTTCATCGATATGGCAGTCAAACAACGTCTAGCGGGCGTGAGGGTCCATTTATCCGGATCCAATCCAGACCAGCAAGAAAATATTTCTGATTTCGTATGCAAGCTGGCAGGTAAGATTTTTAGTGAAGGAGGCTCAATAGTCCACGGAAGTCATCCGTCGTTTATTGCACCCCTGAAAGAGGCTGCTGAAGCGTTCATCAAAGCAGGAGGGAGCAAGGCAGCCCTCACGCTGGTAAGGGCAAAAGGCTTTGCGACTGATCAGTACGCGATGGAAATCGAAGAGCAGCGGAAGTACGCATCCGTCGAGATCGTGCCAGCGGATCATGATAATGCAAACCCTGCAAGAGGCCTGACACCGATGCGTGACTGGATGGCCGATCGGTCCGATGCCATCGTGTGTATTGGGGGCGCATGGTGGAGTGTGAATAAGGAGGCGGCAGGCGTTCCAAATGAACTGAATACGATGCTCGAGCTCGGAAAGCCCGGGTTTGTGGCTGCGGGCTTTGGAGGAGCCATCGCAGGCTATCTCAAGGACGTGCCTGATTTGTTACATCGCCTCAGAAATGGGCTTTCTCACGAACAGAATATGGAGATTGCCCAGAGCGACTCTATCGATCATGCTGTAGGTCTGATAGTCGAGCAGTTGAAAAACCTGCCTCTGGCGTGCCGGAATATTTCACGAGGGCGGAACTTCCGGATCTTGGCACTGGACGGAGGAGGGCTCAGGGGGGCCTTTACCGCAGCAGTATTAGCCAAGTGGGACGACATGCTCAAGGCCGGTGGCGGCAATAATCTCATCTCTCATTTCGATCTGGTTGCAGGTACGTCGACAGGTGCGATCCTAGCGATTGGGTTAGCCCTTGGTTTAACGCCGCGTGAAATTTTGGCTTTTTATGAAAAACAAGGGCCAAAGATTTTTCCGAAGGATCGAAAGTTAAGGCATTGGCTAAAATCCAAACATGACTCAGCCACATTGCGGGAGCTGCTCACCGAGGTGTATGGCCAAAGGACGCTAGCTTCTGATTCCTGTTGTCGCTTGGTCATCCCTACAGTGAGAGCAAAACACGGTCAAGCAGAAGCGATTGTCACGCCCCATAGCCCAGACCGTACGGCTTACCGTGATATTTCAGCCGTAGATGCGGCGCTAGCCTCATCGGCTGCCCCTACGTACTTCGAGGAGTTGCCGTGGGAAGGGCCTGTAGCCCCAGAGGCCTTTCTTGACGGTGGTGTCTGGGCAAATAATCCCATTTTGCCTGCTCTGGCGGAAGCGGTTCGCTTTCTGAAAATCCCCTTGGATCGAATCGATGTATTGAGCGTCGGCACTCTCACTAGTGAAGGTGATTTCACCGAACAGTTGGGGAAAGGGAAAGCGGGATGGGCCCCCCATAGTATTGATTTATTTTTTGCGGCCCAAGAGCACGGGGCATTGACACTGGCCCAAAGCTTTCTCGGGCCTACACGCCACTTACGCGTCAACCAAACGGTCCCCTTCGAGATCAAGCTGGATGATAGCGAAGCCATTCAAGATATGGTTGGTCGTGGAAACGAAGCGGGTAAAGAATATTTCACCGAGGTGCGCTCGAGGTTCTTTGACGGACAACACGCCGAGCAATGGGAGAGATACTGATCTCGTTACAAGAACAGGTGCTTAGCTGGCTGTCTGGTTATCTTGAATTAATGCTGAGGGATATATGTTTATTGATTTGAAGCTTAAAAACTTCTTTGGTTACGAGTCAAAATGGACACCTGATCAGGTAAAGTCCTACAAGGAAAGAGAAAGAAAGTCTCTGGTTAACCTTGAAGGTTATCTCCTGGACGGAAGCAATATTCTAGATGCTGACGAGATTCAGAAGAGTGTTTTTCCTGAAAGAGACATCGATGTTTTTATCTCGCACTCGCACGCCGACGAGGAGGAAGCAATCAAAGTTGCGCTGAGCCTTGAAGAAATTGGTTTGAAGCCTTTTGTCGACTCTTGCACATGGGGCTATGCAGATGAATTGCTGCAAAAGATTGACGATGTTTTTTCTAAGACGGAAGGGGGTGGTTATTATAACTATAAGATAAGAAACAGGACGACAACCAATGTGCATCTGATTCTCAATACGGCGTTGCAGCAAATGATTCATCGCTCTGAATTGTTTGTATTCTTGGAAACGGACAATTCAGTAAAAATTGGAGAGCATATCTCGAAAAACAAACAGCTCTCTTCGCCATGGATCTTCTCTGAACTGTCGTTTGCCCAATGCGTTGAACGAACGCCTCGCAAAAGAGTGACTTTGAGTAATGAGGGCTTCACGTTTGATGCTACGGCTTCCGATCAGAAGCTTGTTGAGTTCAGATACCCGCTTCCTGCCTCTACTTATTCGATGGAATTCTTGGAATTTGAAAAATGGCTAGATGACGACGGTGCGTTATCGATCCTGAATGAAAGTGATCATAACACTAGAGGACTTCAGCACCTTGATAATCTATACAGAGAATTGAAAGTTGCTTCAAGATTGCTCGAGGATCCTCGTGTGCTATCAGTAGCCGATCAGATTGCAGCCAAATCAAGAATATGAGGTGTTTATGACCCCGATCTACCACCTCGCTGTGCTGGGCTCCCCAACCGAGGAGCAAATTACCGATCTGGAGGAGGCGGTTGGGAATGCTGTCGCCATGTTCGGCTTACGATTGGGGGAAGATGTTAGTTGGGAAATAGTGCCTGAGACATTTAATCCGGGGCAACAATGTTCCAGCGCAGTTGTGTTTTTCGGTGGATCGGGGGCAGATCATGCCAGTTTGCCGAGCTTGCTTCGGCGAGGTGTCCCAGTGATTCCGGTCGTATCTGATCTCCGACGTGTGGGAACTGACATACCGGTATTGCTGCAATCATTAAATTGTCTGTCGTATGCAGATGGCGGTGTAAAACGAGTTACTACAGCACTCCTGGAATGTGCAGGGCTGCTACCGAAGCAACGGCGTGTCTTTGTTAGTTACCGCCGAGATGAGGCAAAAGAGGCAGCACTTCAGATGTTTGACGCGCTATCATCCAGACATTTTGACGTTTTCCTCGATACTCATAGCATTGCACCTGCAGAGGACTTTCAGACCATGCTTTGGCACCGGCTCTGCGATTCTGATGTATTGTTGATGCTCGATACTGCGGATTATTTCAACAGCCGCTGGACTACGGCTGAATTTGGCCGAGCGCTTGCCAAGGGGATCAGTATCCTGCGAGTGGGTTGGCCTGAGGTTATGCCGTCTTCTCGGCTGGCTACTGCAAGTATTCTGGAACTTGCAGATGAGGACTTGGATGAAACCACAGGACGGATCAGAAATGCCGCGATAGGCCGAATATGCCGGCAACTGGAAGAAGTACGCAGCAAGAGTCACGCGGTGAGAATGGTGAACCTGATGAGTAATCTGCGTATCGGCATTGAATCGATAGGTGGCGCGGTGCTTGGGACGGGGACTGGAAGGGGGGTCCGGCTTCAACTCCCAACTGACGAGCTGATTGTGGTTTACCCAACGGTAGGGGTGCCAACGTCGATGACTGTCAACGCCGACTGAAAAGTGACCCCCTTTGCCCCTGAATCGCCGAAGTAAAATTGACCCCCTGGAGTGTTTGGTTCAGCTGGGTGTGTTTCCAGCCTTTCGTTTGTCTTTCAGTCGGTAACTCTCGCCAGAGATCTGCACGATGTGGGCGTGGTGCAGCAGTCGGTCGAGCATGGCCGCGGTCAGCGTCTGATCGTCGGCGAATGTGGTCGCCCATTGGGTGAACGGCAGATTGCTGGTCAGGATCATGCTGCCTCGTTCGTAGCGCTTGGCGACAACGTTGAAGAACAGATTCGCTTCTTCACGCCCGAACGGCAGGTAACCTATCTCGTCGATCACCAGTAGCCGCGGGCCCAGCACCGCTCGATTGAAATACTCCTTGAGCCTGCCTTGGCGGTGCGCGGCGCTCAGTTGCAGCATCAGGTCCGCAGCCGTGATGAAGCGTGTCTTGATGCTGGCCATGGTCGCTCGATAGGCCAGGCCCGTGGCCAGATGGCTTTTGCCGACGCCGCTCGGGCCGAGCATTACCACGTTCTCAGCCCGTTCGATGAAGGCTAGTGTTGCCAGCTCCTGGAGTTGTGCGCGGGGCGCGCCGGAGGCAAAGCCGAAGTCATATTGCTCCAGCGTTTTGACCGCCGGTAGGGTTGCCATCTTCAACAGCGTCTGGCGAGTTCGTTCGCCTCGTGCATCTATCTCGGCAGTTAGCAGCTTCTCAAGGAAGTCGGCGAAGCTGACTTCATCCGACGCGGCCTGCTGGGCCAGGTGTGGCCAGTCCATTGCGATCCGGTCGAGCTTCAGGCTGGTACAAAGCTCTGCGATGCGCGCGTGTTGCAGGTTCATGCTCGCACCTCCAGAAGCTGGTCGTATACCGAGAGCGGATGTTGCAGGCTGTCATGTGGCAGAGCCCGACCGGGACGCAGTGCAGGTGCCGGACGTGGCGCGAGAGCCTTGATGGGCAGAGGGAGCAGGACGTGCCGCTCTTCGGCCAATCGGATCGCTGGCTTGTCACCGGTGGTACCGTGAACACGCTGATGGGCCACGTTCTCCAGCCAGTTGCCGATATGCGCATTGGCCGTAGCAACATCCAGCTTCAGGCCGGCGGTCTTGAACGTAGCGGCCAAGGGCGTGACGAAGCTACCCTTCAGGTAGCCATTGAAGCGTTCGACCTTGCCCTTGGTCTTGGCTCGATAGGGACGGCAGACTCTCGGCCGGAAGCCGTACTCATCAGCCAGCGCAGCGAGCCTTGGGTGCCAGCGATGAAGGCCTTCACCATAGGCGTCGCGCTCGCTGATGATCGCGGCTGCGTTATCGAAAAGGGCCTCGGCCGGAACGCCGCCGAAGTAAACGAAGGCTTCCCGCAGGCCGGTCAGCCAGACATCACTGTCCTCTCGGTCGAAGAACTGCACATAGGTAGCGCGGCTGTAGCCGAGCGTTGCAACGAATGCCTTGAGCGGCTCGCGGCCACGGCGGATGGTGGTGAAGTCCACTTGCAGCTGCTTGCCTGGTGGGGTCTCAAACCGAACTACCGGATCCGGCGCTTGGTGCTTGAAAGGCATCAGATAGCGCTTGAGCTGACTGATACCGCCGGTATAACCACGCTCCTGAATCTCCCGCAACAACACGGTCGCGGGAATCCATTTGGGTCTCGCCGCGTCGATACGCTCTTGCAGATACGCGGTGAAGGGGTCGAGCTTGCACGGACGGGGACTGCGGGCCTTGTAGCGCGGCGCAACCGTCTCACCCCGAAGGTACTTGCGCACCGTGTTGCGAGACAGCCCCAGCTCCCGGGCGATCTTCTTGATGCCATGGCCCTGTCGGGCCAACACTCTGATTTCCACTGACTGCTCCTGGGTCAACATATCGGCAGCTCAAAAAGCTGCCATCATCGCCCAGGGGGTCAAAATTACCTCGGCGTCAGGGGGTCAGTTTTACATCGGCGGTGACAGACCATGCATGAAGCTTATCTGAACTCTCCAGATGAATCTGTGGCCATACTCTATGACCATGTGGGTTTGCACCCGCAATGGTTGACTCATTTGGATTGGCTGGGTCATTACATCCAGGCGACACGTTGGCTTAGAGCTTGCGAAGCTAGCTGGCAACTAGCAGATTGGAGGGGCTGAAGATGGGTGCAATCTTCCTTTCGGCCAGCATCCCTGTTGTCGGTCGAGGAAGCTATTACGAGACGGCGGACCCTTTTCTCATTCAGTGTGCTGTGCGTGAGCTAGCGATTGCGACCCTGCGTCGGCATAAGATCGTATGGGGTGGTCACCCTGCAATTACGCCCATGATCTGGAGCATCTGTGAAGATCTGGGAGTTGATTACGCAAGCTCGGTGATCCTGTATCAAAGCCGCTTTTTTGAAGGGCGCTACCCAGAAGAGAATCAGCTGTTTGATAACGTGATATATACAGATGCAGTGCCTGGTAACCTTGCTGCCAGCTTGAAAGCGATGCGTGAAGCGATGCTTTCTCGGGATGATTTGGTCGGCGCTGTTTTCATTGGCGGTATGGACGGCGTAGAGGTCGAGTATGAGATCTTCAAGCGCTTCCATCCTGACACAGTCATTCTGCCGGTTGCCGCGCCGGGTGGTGCAGCGTTGAACCTAGCTCGTGACAAGGGGTACTTCTCGGGTAGGGAGCTCGAAGATATAGACTTCGCTACATTGTTCAATCGTTACCTACTCGTAACCGTATAGGCCATTGGTATAGAAGGAGATGAACATGGCGTTTTTCACTAAATCAGAAGCACGCAGGGCAGCTCAGAGAGCGACCGGTACGCGTAGCGCACAGGATGTATTACGAGACGGTCGAAAATCATACCGTGAGGATGATCACTTTGATGTGTTCCTCTCACACTCCATTAATGATGCTGAGCTTGTGCTTGGAATAAAAGTATTGTTGGAAGGACAAGGCCTACGGGTTTACGTGGACTGGATCGAGGACAAAGCCCTTGAGCGTGATCACGTTACCGTACAGACGGCGGAAGTTCTCCGGAAGCGCATGAAACAGTCGGACTCTCTGTTGTATCTGGCTACGGACAACGCCTCAAAGTCGAAATGGATGCCTTGGGAGCTGGGTTACTTTGATGGTTTCAAACCAGGTGGGGTGGGAGTTTTGCCAGTGCTCGATGAATCAGACGCCCCTTTTGAAGGGCAGGAGTATCTGGCATTGTATCCTGTCATGACTAAAGAGGACATTCCCCCGGCAAAGGAAGAACGGAATACTCGCCAGGTCCGCTTGCCAAAAAGGCACTTGGCCCCCCACTACATGGGGCATCCTAAAATCTGGCTCTGACCTGCCGGCCTACATTCGATCATCACAATGGGCTCCTGCCGACGTTCTCGTGCGCCTCCCATAAAGCCAAGCGTTCGCTTCCTGATGTAGGATCGAGCGTCCCACTTTTCTCCGCCTTGCCTTGGTGCGTTTCAAAGTAGTTGCTGGTCAGCGTGCTCCACCACCTCAAACAACTCCCCCACCTGAATATCCAAGTACCGACACAGCTGGTCGATTACATCCAGCTCCACCCGTGTTGCGGTTTCATTGTACAGCCGATGCAGAGTATTCCGGTTGATACCTGTGTCACGGGCCACTTCAGCAATTTTTTGCTTCCGCTCGCCCAAGATTCTAGAAAGGTGGCATTTGATCATAAAGCCTCTCTTTGGTGCAAAAAGACCTGTAGTAGTGAAAAAGTGCTTGCAATAGGTTTTGTGTGTGCTAAATTCTCTCCTGTAGGTCATTTGATTCTTCTGAAGAGAAAAAAGCGAGGCAAGCATTATGGCACATACCTATCTGACTACTGAAGAGCTGTCGGCTCGGATTAAGTACGACGTTCGCACCATCCGCCAATGCCTGAAGGATGCGGTTCTGCATGATGGGGTTCATTACATTCGCCCCTTTGGAGGACGGAAAATCCTGTTCATCTGGGAGCGGGTCGAAGAAACGATGCTGCAAGGCGATACCGCGCATCAGATCATTAAGAATCTGCAATAAAGGAGGCTGCCATGGGTAGCGTGAACGTACGAGATGGTCGCCTTTATCTGGATTTCCGGTATCGCAGTGTGCGTTGCCGGGAACATACCAAGTTGAGTGATTCGCCTGCCAATCGCAAGGCGTTGGCAGCGGTGCTGGCGAGACTTGAACTGGAGATTCAGCGCGGTACTTTTGATTACGGCAAGCATTTTCCGGAGAGCCCAAAAGTTGAGCACTTCCGGCAGCTTGAGCAACTGGTTCAGCAGAAAGCGGTGGGCGGGAAAATGCTGTTCGAGGTATTTGCGAATCTGTGGTTGGAGGAGAAACGTGCAGAATGGCGCCTCAGTCACATAGAGACAATCGAAGGCATTCTGCGTTGTCACTTGGTGCCGTACTATCGGGGTAACCCCATAGGTGTCATCAGCAAAGGCGACATCATGGCTTTACGTGGCCAGTTGTGCCAAGCAGATGCGGAGACGGGGAAACAGCTCTCAGCCTCACGGGTCAACCACATCATGACGGCGCTGCGCATGATATTGAATGAAGCGGCTGAGCGTTTCGGGTATGAATCGCCGTGGCGCAATATCAAGGCATTGCCGATGCCCAGAGCAGACATCCAGCCGTTCACGCTGAAAGAGGTTCGGTTGATCATTGATAATGTGCGCGCAGACTTTCGTTCCTACTACCTGGTGCGGTTCTTTACTGGCATGCGTACCGGGGAAATCGACGGCCTGACATGGGATAACGTCGACTTTGGCTCACGGCAGATTCACATTCGTCAGGCCTTGGTTCGTGGCCAGATTGAAAAGACCAAAACGGCGAGTTCGTACCGGACATTGGCTATGTCGCAGGTGGTTTACGATGGTCTGTATGAACAGTGGAAGCGGTCTGATGAAAAGAACCGCTTTGTATTCACCGCCAGGAATGGCCAGCCGCTGAACCACCGAAATGTAACGCGCCGCGTTTGGTATCCCTTGCTGGAATATCTCGGACTGGGGAAGCGTAACCCTTATCAGTCCAGACACACGGCTGCGACACTCTGGCTGGCGGCAGGAGAAAACCCGGAGTGGATTGCCAGGCAGCTGGGCCATGCGAATACAGGCATGCTGTTCCGCGTGTATTCACGTTACATCCCTAACCTGATCAGACAGGACGGTAGTGCGTTTGAGCAATTGCTGGATCAAGAGCTGTGTGAGGAGGTGGGCTGATGCGTTCATTGATAACACGAGCTCGCTCCTCCTTGTATTGGGTTGAGCAGCAACTAGAAGAAGGTGGGGCGCTCAATTGGTGCGTCACTGGGCTGGAACGAGAGCCTGCTCCTTCCTTGCCTTCGGAGCAGCTGCAACCCTGTAACTCTGATGGCCAGTGGGTTGTGGTGGAGTTTTCGACAGAAGGTGAAGGACGCGACCTTGTCAGGCTGCGGCCCTTGCCGGACTGCATTCCTCGCTCGCAGGTGGAACGTCAGGCTCAATGGGCCAGCGGTTTGCAGAAGAGAACGCTGGTGAAAATCTGGAGTATGTTGGCTTATATCGACGATGAGCTACTGAAAGGCTTTCTGCTCGATGTGCTTATGGACGACCAACTGATGCTTGCATTCTGCCGTGATAGGGCCAGTCACGGCTACCATCACAACCATGTCGGCGGCTTGCTGGCTCACAGCTATGAAGTGGCAGTGAGTGCCGCCACGTTGTGTAGTCAGCATCAACTGGGTATGAGGACAACATGGGTCGCATTCATAGGAGGGTTGTTGCACGATATTGGTAAAGTCCGAATGTTTTATAACGACAGCAACGGGGTGTCTGGCGAACATGAGGCTTACAGCTTTATGGTGCTTTCAGCACCGCTGGAACACCTTCGCATGAAGTCTGCTCCGCTGTTCGAGGCGCTGACTGCTTGCCTAGCGCTGAGCAGCTCCAGAGACTCAGATCCTTATCAGGTGGCTGGGATTGTGCGGATGTGCGATCGATTGTCTGCTGAAGTATGTAATTGGAGGAAAGCATTTGAGCGACGGCCCAGCCATTTCTGGTACGTAAAGTCGCAACATGATGGACGTATGTATAAGCGGCTCAATTGAAAGCTGCGATTGAGAGTCTGGAGATTGTAGTTTGCTCGCCAGCAGGGCGTCATTGCACAGGTCAGAGTCAGAGTAGCGCTTGCGGCAATCTATGTGACGACGCCATGCTCCAGCCGCCCGATTATCGTCAGCACAGCGGCGAGCCCCGCGTCGCTGTCGAGCAAGTCGATTGGCTTTGCGTCAAGTCCGCGTACGTAATACTGTAACCAGGATTTCGCGCGTTTCCTTGACTCCAGCAGCTGCTCAGCTGCCAGTAGTGCTTTTTCGTATCGCTCGGCTTTTTTGTCCATTTCGCTCACATACCTCAAATCAAGAAAGCGCACATGTGCCGTCAGGTTAGCCCAAAAACAACCGGGTAATTACTCGGCTCATACCACTCGGTGCAGGTGCTGGCGTTGATCAGTGTCGTACTGCGACGCTGATACATCCCATAGCCTTCATGGATATGCCCAAAGACGTGGGCCTTCAAGCGCAACGCATCAATGCGCTCCAGAAGGTCATAGCAGCCTACGTTGCTGCTACCGATGAACGTCGCATCACCGTAGCCCAGCGGTGGGCCGTGGGTGATCAGAACATCGGTATCATCTGGAATAAGCGCCCAGACATCCCGCAGCGGCTGCGCTCGCTCTAGCATGAACGCCCAGTCCATGAACGTCGGCGTCCAGGGTGAGCCCCAAAATCTCACACCATCAATCTCGACACCGCTGTCCTCCAGGTAGATTGCATTGGTCAGCAGCCCCCGCGCCTGTTCTGGCTCATCCTGAAAGGCCCGGTCATGATTACCGGCAATGACGATCTTGTGACGATGGGGCAGGGTGCCCAACCAGTCGTTGAGATCTTCAATATTGTCTAGCGTCCCCTGGCCCAAGCTGTCTCCGGCATGAATCAGTACATCTCCATCCGGAATCTCGGGAATGTGCCTGTGCAGACTGTGGGTGTCAGAGATGCAGACGAGTTTCATGGTTCCATTTCCGGACGTGTGAGCAGTTCGGGTTCCAGCGACCAGTCCATGAAGGGTAGCAGCCGGACGATATTGCGCGCATCATCCACACCCCGATGGTGCTGCCCTTCAAAGCTCAGTTCATGGTAAGCCAGCGCGCTCGCCAATCCTGTCTTTTTACGCTGTCCTGTGCTCCGTCGCCAGAGTCGTTTCAGGTTGAGATGGGGCACACTCAGAACAGTTGTGGATGCACCCAGCTGTTCGCATTGGGCCTGCATATGCAGACGGTCGTAGTTACCCCAACTGCACCAGATGAAGGAGTCTGCTGGCTGGCCGAGCCAGTGGTTCAAGGCATCGATCGCCTCCGGAAACCTGGGTGCCGCATCTGCCATGTCCTGGGTGAGACCGGTCAGTGACTGGCAGAACGCGCTCAGCTTGGGGTAGCGGGTAGGGCGAACCAAGAAGGAACGGCTGTCGAGCAACACACCGTCACGGGTGGCCAAGGCGCAGCCAATCTCGATTGGCTCCATGTTGTGCACACTCTGAGGCTGCCCGTCTGGAGCCATCTGGTCTTCCCAGCAGGTTGCCTCAAGATCAATGGTCAGAATGCGATCGGTTGGATGAGTCATGATGTGAACTGCCATGTCATTCTGATGACACTCCTCTAGTTATTAAGGCGGCGAGTAAGGGCCTGAATGCCATCTATCGTACCGGATATGCTTATGCCAAGGCAGGGCGTCTGTTGATGGATCTATGGCAGCGTGGCGAGTTCACCACTGACCTTTTCACACCGATACAACCGGAACAATCAGAGCGAGTCATGGGGGATGCTATGGTAATGGGGCGGCACATAATTAGTCTGGAGCGTCACAATATTGATGCACTCAAAGTCGTCGAGCACCCGTATCTCGAGTTTGCAGGGCTGAAAGATGATCAGACGTATTCCTGTCCATCATGAAATTCCACTTAATCCAATCGGTGATGACTGGATTTGTTCGGATGTGCATGGGGAATTTCAGCTGCTGATGGAGCTGCTTAGAGATTCAGGTTTTGAGTCTGCCCCCTCTGGCAGGATAGGTTGGTTATGCTCGGTGGGTCAGTATTACTCCGGCGGTGACATCACTGGACGCTTATCTTCTGGAGAGTCAGAGGTCTGAGCTATTTCCATGAGGTAATTGCCGGATTGCGCTTCAGCCTTGCCAAGCACGAATCTCATCAGGTGCAAATAGGACGATAGCCAGTCGATGGAACAAGGTGATAAGCGTGTGGGATGAGTATCCTTTCTTGCCCTCTTCCGTCCGTCCTTTTTCCTCCGGGTGGCGGAGCTTCAGTATCCCTTTTCCATGGGCGAATCTTGCCTCCTGCTTCATCAGGCTGTGCTCCATCTGCAGGGCACCGCAGTGCCACTGCGATAAGGCCTCGGTGGTCGTAACACCAATATGAAAACGCCAGCGCGGCCACTCAAATATCTGGGTCACTGTCTTCATGTACCGTCTAAAATCCTGGGCACCATAGAAGCAGATGCCGGAGTGGGCGCTGTTGATGTGGGTCAAGGTGTACTCGATCAACCAAAGCAGCTCAGGGCGGCTATGGCTTTTTGCAAAGAGTTTTCGGCAATGATGGTGCGCGGCGGCCAGGTCACGTTTTTCTGATACGTCGACAGGTTCTGGTGGCAGCAGTTGATGACGGCGACTTTTAGGGAATAAACGCGATGCGTTCTTATCGGTCGCCAGTTCTCGTAAAGCTAATGCTGTTTGGTGCCAATGCTCGATTTGCCCTGGGGACAGCTGGTAATACACGGCCGCTTCAGCAGGGTCCTGCCCAGCTTGGATCTTGCCCAGCACACCCAAGGCTTTGATATAAGCTGTCTGGTCCATACGCATCTTGGCTGTTTGAATAGGGCGGAATTTGCCATTTTCTTGGGTGGGTAGTGAGGCTTGAATAAATCGAGTGAGCCGCTTGTGCAGATATTCTGTTAACTCTGCTGGTGTGATTAACAAGTTGTTTCTACGCATGTGGCTGATGCGGTGGCGTCGTAGGCCTAGCAGTGCGAAAGCTTCTATGCTGGATAGGCTGCGTCTATTTTCATTCAAGTGTAGAGCGAGCAGCAGGTCGCTGAAGTGCATGTAGGTGCTGAGGGTAATACCGGGGCTGCTATGACCGGCCAGAACGGCGATTGCCTGGTATCGATCCCTCAGGCGACCCTGGCCACAGATCTTTTCCAGCAGATCTTGCCGATGCATGGGAGGGTAGGGCAGAAGTGTGTCGACTTCAGCTGGGAGTGAAACCTGATCATGGTGTATCAATAGCTGAAGGCGTGTCAGGGCGCTGTGGCGCAGATGGTAAAGCCGGTAGTAGAGGCCACCGCTCAAATCCGCAAGAATTTTTTTCACTACGATGGACAGTGTTCTCGTATCCAGAGGTTCTCTTGGGTTGTCCGGTTGGTGAAACAGCAGTTCTGCACTGCTTTGGCCATTAAGGCGCCTGCTTCCGATAAAGTCGCGCATCAATTGACTTTCTGGTTCTGTCAGCAGTGGGAAAAGGGGGACCTTGCGTAACGCTGCTGCCGTTTTGTTACTGCCGTGCTTGTTGTCGCGAACAAACAGCCAGGCTATTGCGGAAGGCTCGATATCCCGTAAGCGCAGCTTGGCTATTTCGCCAGGACGCAGGGCTGTCCTGAAAGCCATGATCAGAAAACATTTGAGCATGGTGCGGTGAAGCGGAGTGATATCTTTGAACTGGTCGCATTGTAATAGCAGCCCAGAAAAAAGAGGTTCATCCACGATAGCGGCGCTGACATGAGGAACGGTGCCGGAGCCTTCTTGCAATGGCTCATGGAGTGGCGGAAAGTCAATTGTCTGAACACCAAACTGGTGCAGATCCTCCAGCCGCCCTGCGCGGTACGTGCGCTCTTTCTGACTGCGTTGCGTGTCCAGTATATGCGAGTACAGAGACTGGAAGTCTTCTTGGTCAAAACTCAACAGATCATGTGATTCTGTGGCGATCAGCCATTCCGCAGCAACCGTATTCATGTATCGCCGCGCGGTGGACTCAGCATTACCACGCTCATTGAGATGATGAATTAGCCAGCCAAGCAGCACCTGCTCAGAGACTTTCTCGCACTCGTCTGCCAGCGCAGCGAGCTCGGTGATCAATTGGCGCTTGGTCCTGGGCCTGGCGGGATCAACTCTGAATATGCGAGTCAGTTTGGACAATATATGGGGGCGGCGTTGCTTCCTGGAAGGTGTCCTGCTCGGCTGGGATACGGGGCCGCTGAAAACCGCAAAGTCTGCAAATAGATACTCATCGCACGGGCCGATGCTGGGTTGTAGCAAACGATTCCAATAACACGAGGGTAGGCTGCTACTCGGCTGTCTCCCCGTCGCGTATTCAACCAAAACTTGCGGTAACTCAACGCCTGGTTGGCTTTCAGCTACCGTCACGCCACCCCATTCAAGCTGGCGTTGGGTGAAGGATGCTTTCAGCTCTTTATTGATAAGTTCAAGGCAGGCCGATAGATTGCCCGGAGCCTGCGGTTTTTTTCCATCTTTGCTGCTCAGGTACTGGCGTAACAGACCCAGAGTAATCGGGTCGGGAAAGTAGTGAACCTCGCAGATTGGTTTTTCCGAGTCTGCACTATCATCCGGTTGCTTTCGATTGCTGGCCCAGCCTTGCCCTGGGGGTATGTGCAAGGGAATCCAGCAGAGTGAACTGTTACCGCATAGTGGTTTGGGTTGGTTAAGTGCATCAGCCAGAGCTGGCCACAGCTGTGCTCGGTTTAATCCGCCATACATGATCGAAGATAGGAGCAGCCTTGCCAACTGCCTTGACGGGCTAACAGAGTCTGCTGTTGTTAACCTCGTTTTCCAGCTGTCCTCCGCCAGAGCAACAAGCCTGGCGTGTTGATGTCGCCGCAGATTTCGTGTGGACCTGCGTTGGTGGAGAGTGACGATGGGTGGCGGGATATCGATGGCCCAGATTCCTGCCTGATTTCCAGCTTCCAATTGCTTTCTGATCCAGCTGTAAACCCGGCGGTACGCTGTGGGGTTGCCCAAGTGCTGCTCAATGGCCTTATCGGCTTTTGACCAGAGTTTTTTGAACTGGCTGGCGTCAGGCTGTGCTCTGAATAGTCCAGGGATAGTTTCCTGAAGAATAGTAAGCGCAGCTTGGATGGTTCTTTCGTCCTCACGGCGCCTCGCTGCGGTGCGACTATCGCGTCCAAGACGAACATTCCTATAGGTTCGCTGGGCATCAGCAGTCAGCGGGTTTTCCATCCGGGGAGCGCCTTGATTTCGTGATGAGTGAGGACTGCTTGAATTACGTCAGCTACACGCCGGAGCTGGCTCATGCCCAGTTGGCTAAATGGTCCCATTGCTTCTTCGCCCAGCTCTTCGTGGCCCATCCAGCCATCAATCACTTCCGGGCTGACTTGGTGTCTTAGCAACTCACTGCGCATGTGGTGCCTGCCCCAGTTACGTGCCCAGGGCAATTGCTCCCCCAGGATGAGCGCCAGGCGGGAAGGGGTAATTTCGACAGGCAAAGCCGCTCCATCATTTTCTTCCAAAAAAAATAATAAATTCTCATCGCCGCTGAGTGTGCGGTCGCAGCGTGCGCATACAGTTGCAATACTCAGGCGAGCGTAGCTGGCGATGTCGCTGAGGTGCTCTTTATATAAGTTGACTTGCTCAATAGCGGTAGCAGGCACGACTAGCGTACGCGCAGCCAAGCCATGCCTTCGTTCTTTGTCGCTTATCCACCAGGTCTGCTGGTGCGGATTCAGGTCTGACAGCAGGCCCATGGGGGCGTTTACGTCTCTATGGCCTGTCACGAACGAAAGAAGTGCCCACACGTAAACTACGTATTTGTTGTGGAAATTAACGAAATCTTTTTCCAAATTAAACGCTTGAGCAAGTACGCTGAACAGGTTGTGCAGTACCCGACCGGGCAAGTGCAGGCGGCTTCCGAGGGCACCTGATTTGGCCTTTATGGGCGGTAGCGAAGCTTGCTGTCCCGAGAGGTCGAACACGGCATTGATGAAACGATAATGGTGTGCGAGTACATCAATACGTTCCTGGTGGCTATAGGAAAGGCTGGGGCGTCCCTGATGAGCGTCACCACGTATTAGTGCAATAACGGCACGATCTGTACCCTGATTCAGGAGCCAATGCTCCATATAGCGGTTAATTCTGCCAATGGTCAGCCGGGTACTGTGTGTCTGGTTGATAGCTTTCAGCCAGGTGCGTAGTACCTGCGCCGTCGGTAGCGGCGCTTGGAGTGGTGCCGACTCAACCCAGGCAGTCATTTGCTGGGGTAGAGGAAGATGCAGTGTATTCAGAACAGCGGGTAACAGAGCGTCTAGATGATTGGGCTGATGGCCTGCAGGCACCTGATGTGTGAGGGTACGGCAAGGGACCTGATTAATGATCGTGATCTGTACTTTATGTGCATTGGCAAGGTGCCAGCCGGGATCCCGTCCACTTAGCAGCGATAGCAACACCCAGCCAGCGGTATGGTCATTTCTGGTTAAAGCCGACAATGCGTGGGTAACCAGATGCTCGATGTCCCACTCGGAGGCCTGTTCGAAAGAGCAGGGCAGCGATTGTTGCCGCACACGCATTTGCTCAGCAAGTCGTATGCTGTGAATAGCCTGAAGAGCGATTTCCTTTTTATGCAGGCTACGATCGTGAAAGCGATAGGGAACGCTTGTGACGATTGTTGTCGGCTCATCCTCGTTTTCACTGGCTTTACTGAAGCTGGTCAGCTTTTCAATACGAAACTCCGGGTCATCCACGCCGGTATCGACCAACGGAACGAAAAAGTTGGCTGCAGTCTGTGGAGCTGGGGGGGCTGAGGTTGGGCTGGAAGATTCGCCGCGCTGGCGAATGACTCCTTTCCGGTTTCGCGCAACACTACGGATTACGACAGCCAGATAGCCAAGCCCCAGCTGTTGTACAGAAGGCAAGTTGAGATAGTTCTTCCGTAGCTCATGCAGATGCTCGTCCAATTGCAGGAGGTAGTCGAAATCTTGTGGAGACGGTAGCAGCTCCAGCAACGGTTTATGTTTGGCGCTTGTTGCGATCAAGCGGATTTCCCGAAGTGCCGATTCAATCGCACTGTTATGATCTCCTTTGATGTGCAGACTACAGCAGCACAGGATCACTAGCCCCAACCACTGTTCATACTTCTCGGCGTTGGGGAGGTAGTCCCAAGGGGTGTTCAATGCGGATGCGAACGGTGATAGCGTCAAGAGTTTTGAGCTGACCAGGGTTTTATGAGCGGCTGCCCTGTCAGTACTGGCTGCGGGAAAGTGCTGAGAGGAGTAGCTGAGGTATTCAGCGGGCAGGTTCAGCATATCACCAGCGCGTTGGTGCTTTTGAAGTAGTGGTAGGCAGAGTTGATGCAGATAACCCAGAGAGGTCTGCCGTACTGTATCCGGAAGTTCTACTGGAATAAGGGCGTCGAGAAAGGCTATTTGGCCGTCCGGGCTATTCATCGTCACCCCATGGCTGGTTCAATAAATCGATTATTTCCTGCGTAGTTGCTGGCGGGCTCGGTTGAGTACGTTTCCGCCGCCGTTGTTCGCCGAGAGCTGCCCGTGAGATACCTGTCCATTTGCACATGAGCTTGTCATTTAGCGTTTTGGTATTGAACAGTTCCCGGTGCAGGCCATGCGACATGGACTCTTTCAGTGTATCCCGCAGGTCTGATATTGCATGAGGGTGGAGGCTGTTGAACACCTCGCCAAGCACCGAAACCCAGGCAGCACGCTCAATCTCTATTTCCGATATTTCATCTGGAGTCAGGCAAACCAAGAGTGTGCCAATGGGCGGCTGGTCGGTCTGCCATAGCACGCTTGTCCAGAGAGGAGCATAAAGCTCAAGTGTGCTGGGAGTAGCGATGCATTGCAGCGGTTGTTGCGCCAACGCTTTTCGCATGGTTTCCGGAAGTGCTGATCTGTTGAACCAGCGGTGTAACTCTCTGCTCCAGGTATGGGCAGCCAGTGCAGCGGGGTGAAGCGTAATCTCTGTAGTCTGGGTGCTTTGTTTCAACCGGGGCATGCCGACGTACTCAAAGGCTCGTTCCAACTGACACCCTTGCCATTGAAATCTCGATGGAAAGGATGGGAGTGAGCCGACAATGATTTTTATACTGTACGGTTAATCAGTGCTTTGTGTCTATACCCACTTACAGCGAAGGGGGGAGTTGCAGTAATGAAAGGCTTTCTTGTCCATCGGATTGGGCTGAGGCATACTGCGCGGCCGCAACTAGGTCTGATAGCGCCTTGTTGGGCAGACTGTTCTTACAGCTATCGTCGCCAGCGCCTGCATGGATACGAAAATGTGTTGAAAAGAGGCTAAAAACTAGTCACTAAAAACATGAGTTTCCGTGACCGTGACCGGATGATTGTCTTCAACTGATCTCAATCTGCATCAGCCTGAAAAGCTGATAGTTTAGGATAAAATCCTTTAAAATCAATGGTCGTCAAATAAGGTCGATTAACACTTTCTGGCTGGCACGGCCTGTCACGCCGGGGGTCGCGGGTTCGAGTCCCGTCCACTGCGCCAAATTTGCAAGCAGTCGCTTAGGCGGTTGCAAAAAAGCGACCTTCTTGGTCGCTTTTTTTTTGGTTTTTTTCGGCGCTGATGCTGTTAGCACTGTAAGACAGGAGCCCGGCCAGTCCATGTTGGCCGGGCTAGCGAGCGGTCTGCCTGGAGAGAAAAGACGGAATTGGCTCCCCCTGCATTGCCTCGAGCTCAGTGCCTGAGTTGAATATGGAGAGCAGGGTGCGAAACGGAGCGTTTTCGCTCAGGGTTTGCTATCAAGCTTTCGATCCTGCCACATGCGCGCGTAGCGCGACGTTTCTTGCGCACCGGGCATGTAAGTGGGCAGCGTTTTTTTATCCACTGCCCTAAGAATGTCATTGCGCGGCAGGCGTCCCTGATCAATCAGCATGTCCAACTTAAAGCGATGCACGAAATCCGCAACATCATTCAAATGCTTTGGCGCTACGCGCTTATAGAGTTTGTTATCCGGGCATTCCAAGACCACCATCAGATCCCCATTTGGCGTGGTTTCGGTAGACACTTTGTAGCCGGCTAATAGGCGTTTGGTTTCACTTGCGTCACGATCATGCATGGGTAAAAACTCCGTTGTAACATGAAGTAAATGACGGCTCTAAACTGATTAGATTCAACTGCTCCGATGAACGGTTATCCGGCGGAACAGCGTCATAGACACTTATCACAGATTATTTAATTGAGGGTCAGGGTGAGGAGTATCGCTGCGATGCGTTCCACTGAAGCGTATTCAGGGCGCCGCAGTTCCTCGGAAAATACATCGGGGTCCAGCTCCTGGTACTGCCAATGGCAGTCGCTGCTATGTAACAGCTGCTGCAGTTGGGCGCGGAACGGATCTGTCCCGCGAACCATGGCAACGCCGGTATAGAGCAGCAAGGTGCCGCCTTTGGCCAGCTTGCCAAGTGCTTGTTCGACAATCTGGATGGAGAGTCCGGCGCCGAGTTCGCCGCCACCGTGACGGTAGGCCCGCTCCTGAGCATCCATCATATAAGGAGGGTTGGCGATGATCAGATCGAGCCTACCTTCCACGTCATCCAACAGGCTGCCGAGTTTGGGTATGACATTGCCCACCGCCGCTACCTGGGCATTAATGCGGGTCATGTGCAGTGCCTGCGGATTGATGTCAACCGCGACGACCTCGCAGCGCGGCTGAGACCGGGCGAGCGCTATCGCTCCGGCACCTGAACCGCAGCCAACATCGGCAGCCCGGACCAAAGCGGGCTGATGGTTGTTTAGCCAATCTTGCACGGCGTTAACGAACCGATAGGTGTCGGGGCCGAAGAACACCGACTCGGCACTGCTGGTTGGGTACGCGGAATGGCTCAACAACAGATCGCCGAGGCTCGACCAGCGAATGCTGCTGCGCCAGCCTTCTGCCCAGGGGCGCAAAATACCCGCCTGTAACATCAGATCAAAATCGTCTGGTGCCACCAGCTCACGTAAAAATGGTCTGCTCCAGCCAAACACATCACGCAAATCCTCGGCCCATCGGTTGCCCTGGCGCTCGTTGTTGTAGGCGTGGGTGAGGGGTGTCACCGTGGTGAAGCCGTATCCGTAAGTCTGCAGTTTGCCGGCTAACGCTACCAATGCCTTAGCGCGTCGCTCAGAAGGCTCTTCGCTGGGTGTCTTGCAAGAGGTGACTGCTGCATGCATCGGAAAGCCTATGCCGGTGATTGGTACATTTGCGAGGAGAACATGCGAGTGGCTAATAGCCCTTCGGGTGTTCCGTGTTGGGAGGGATTCAGCATGCTGATAAGCCTGGCCATACGCTGGCAGTGGGGCAGCTGTTCCAGTTCTCGGCGCAAGGCTGCCAAGGGCTCAGGAGTTGGCTCGATAGCCAATTTGCTGCGATCGGCGGCACAGCATGGGGTGTCGCTACTGACCTTACGTCGGCTGCCTGGCGCGGGTTTAAAGCTAGGTTGCTGACCCGCGTCATTGGTTTGTTGCTGGGTTTGCCAATCCTCGGCTATCCATTCATAGATCAAGCGCTGCTCATACTCGGTAAAGACGCCAAACATCAATGCGTCTGGGCCTGCGATAAGGTGCCAAAACCGGCTCTGGTCAGGATCCGCGCCGCGCTTGATCCAGCCACGCGCCTCAAGTGCGTCAAGAAACGCGGGCATTTGCCCCGGCCCGGAGAGCCACTGGTTGACCGTTCGACCTTCCAGCTTGCAATAGTCGGAATGCACCTGCCGACCAAATATCCGTTTGCGATCCAGCATCCGGACAAGTTCTTTATGCAGGTCGAAGCTGCGAATAATGGCTCGCGTGCCCAGGCCGAGTTCATTGAGTTGAAAACCGCTGCGGACCCGGCGATAAAAATCCGCATCCGAACCTGAGCTTGGGAGTTGCTGCGTTACTGCCTGGACGGCCTGGCGGGCGTGCCCGCTATGGGCATTATCGATGGTTACATGCAGGGTGAAATAGTAAGGGTCAATACCCAATTCATGTAGCTCGAATGCGCTGATCAACAAGTGCAAAGGAAGTTGCTCGTACCCCAGGTTGTAACCGATAGCCTCGGGCAAAAACTCTTCGCCATGATAGGCCAGAGCCAATTGAAGGGTGCCCTGAAGGTAATGGTCGTCCGTAAGGGGCAGGGGGCTGTCGCATCCGTGTTTGGCCAGCAACTGACGGTACAGCAACACATGGTTCATCTGCGCCAAACCATCACCGAGCTCTTCAAGGTAGGTGCGGATCAGTGGGTGAAAGCGAGGATCCTGCCAGTGCGTAAGGGTGCCGTATAGCCAGGCCCCATCCACCAGCTTGGACGGTGCGACGGCCTGCAGGAAATGCAGAGCATGAGCTTTGCTGGTAAAAAAGCGTCGTGGGCTACCGGTTTTTCGTTGCTCAAGATACGCCGCATATTGCTGCCCAACTTCCATTGTTTTGGCCGTTACCCAATCTTCCAGAGCCTGTTCAAGGCCATGAGTATTGGCGGGCAGTTCGCACTCCATCTCCTCTGCAATACTCAGATGCTCCTGCAGGAACAATCGCGCTGCCGCGCGCGTACTTTTATCATGAGGTGCGCTGAGCAACTGGTCGTAGAGGGTTTTTGTATTCGAGAAAATACCCGTCAGAGCGGTTCGGTTCTGGTGAGGCAAATTTTGCGTGTGTTGTAACAGCATCTCATGTTCTCCGCAGTACTGAGCATGCAAGACGAACAGGCTTGCTTGTTACTATCTGAGCGGTGTGTGGGCAATAAATTCAACTTGATTTATTGTCAGGCGGTTACTTGTGTGTGGGCCGTCAATCTTGATTTAACCGTTGTCCGTCAATTTTTAGCGCCGATACGGTCTGTGCGGCGGCGTTGATTGGCCGAGATGTAAGCTGGGGGCTGCGATTAACTGCAATGATTTTTCGACCTGGGACTATGTCGTTTGTATTCGACGTAGGTATTTGCGAGGGAGTTTGCACTGGTGCTGGTAGCCTGCTGTCAGATCCCCTGCTAAGCTCGGGGTTTTATTTCGCCCGATTCGGGCCCTTCGATTGAGGTAAGCATGAAGCGTAATTTACTGGCAGCCAGCGTTGCATTCAGTATTCTCGCCCTGGCCGGTTGCGGCGAGAAAGAGCCGGAGCTGGAGAGCTCCATTCAGCAGGCCTCCTATGGCATCGGTTTGAATATGGGTGAGAGCCTGCTTAACGACGGACTGGATGACATTGATCCGGAAGCGTTGGCGCTGGGCATGAAAGATGCGTTGGCCGGTAGCACGCCACGCCTGGGTGAGGAAGAACTGACGGCGGCATTCACCGAGCTGCAAACTCGCGCAGAAGAGCGTAGCACTGATCTGGCTGCGCAAGCGATCAAGGTCAATGAAGACTATCTGGCCGAGAACGCTGAACGTGATGGCGTCACTACGACCGCTTCAGGGCTGCAATACGAAGTGATCAGCGAAGGTGATGGCACTGAGCAGCCGAAGGAAGACGATGTCGTGCTGGTGCACTACGAAGGCAAGCTGCTTGATGGCACAGTATTCGACAGTTCAGTCGGCCGCGGCGAGCCAGTGGAGCTGCCAGTCAATGGCGTGATCCCTGGCTGGGTCGAGACCTTGCAGTTGATGAACGTTGGCGACAAGTGGAAAGTCACCATTCCCAGCGATCTGGCCTACGGCGCGCGCAGCCCGAGCCCGGTGATTCCGCCAAATTCCATACTGGTATTTGAGATGGAATTGCTCGGTATTCAGGGCGACCAGTAACGCTCCATCAAGTAACACCCCCAAGGCTCGAAACAGAGCGTTCGCGCCTTGGGTTGTTACTGTTATGCACATTATCTAGTAACACTCAACGATCTTTTTAAGTTTAATTGGCTTGCTTTAGTGCATTATTAACTTGCTGATTTTAAACGATATTTTATTTGGTTAAAAAACATTCAGTTTAACCGCCGCCGCGTTTTCCAAGGCTTCTGGCTACTTCCTCATACCTTGTCCACAGACTTATCCACAGATGTTGTGGGTAACTGAAATACCCGCTTCAAGCGCTTTCAATCTCGCGGTAAAGGAGTGTCCCCTCGTCTAGCGGAGTTCATGCGTGCCCGTCTACAGGTCAAGGCCTGCTGCTCAGATCATTTAAGTGGATGGGGGTAGGGGGTAGAGCGTTGCGGGTGATCCGGGGAGTATGGCGCCGCTAACCCGTTCGGTATTTACCGAACGGGTTCCATTCAAGCTCAGCTGGCTTTGGCGACTCGTTGCTGAAGTTCCAGAAGGTCTATAAGGATTTGCCCGGTTTCAGTCAGGAATGGGTCATCCTTGGTTTCTTCTTCTTCATTGGCTGCCGGGTTGAGCGTCAGCAGCGGATCTGTTTCTTCCAGTTCCGCGAGCGGCTCTTCGCCGCGTGCGCTGCGGCGTTGGTTTTCCAGCTGCAACAGGGTGGCGTCAAAGGCTTCCTGCTGCTCGCGACGCATGGTTTCATTCAGGGGTAGATATTCCCGCTCCTTTATACCCCGGTCCAGCTCTACTCTGGCCAGTGTATAGGTGAAGTCCGGATCATTCGCTGCGCGCAGTTGGTGGCGCTCGCTCAGCTGTGAGAGCAAGGGCGGCAGTTGCCGGTCGATAGCATAGTCAGCCGGTGGAATGGTGTCCCACGGCAACGCCCGGGGCAGGTAGCTCTCGCCGATCTCGGTAGTGTCGAGCAGCGAGGGATAGGTGATGTCCGGCACTACGCCACGATTCTGTGTGCTTTGCCCCGACACTCGGTAAAATTTGGCCAGGGTCAGCTTCAGTTCGCCGTGATTCAGCGGTTGGATGGACTGAACGGTGCCCTTGCCGAAAGTCGGCTCGCCGACCACCAGTGCGCGGCCGTAATCCTGCATGGCTCCGGCAAAAATTTCCGAGGCTGAGGCAGACAAGCGGTTGACCAGGACGGCCATCGGGCCGTTGTAGGAGATGCCGGCATCAGTATCATCCAGTACCTGAATCTTGCCCTGGGTATCGCGCACCTGCACGGTTGGCCCGCGATTGATGAACAGGCCGGTCAGCTCGGTGGCTTCCTGTAGCGAGCCGCCGCCGTTGTTGCGCAGGTCCAGTACCAAGCCATCGACGTTTTCGGCTTCCATCTCTTCCAGCAGCCGGCGTACATCGCGTGTGGTGCTGCGATAGTCAGGATCGCCGCGGCGCTGAGCCTTGAAGTCGATATAGAAGCCCGGTACTTCGATAACGCCGATGCGCTGTTCGTTCTCTCCGCTGCCAAATTTGAGGATAGAGGAAGCCGCCGCCTGATCCTCCAGCTTAACTGCCTCACGTACCAGTACCACTTCACGGCTGGTCAGGTCGGTGGGCGGATTGCTGGCAGGGATCACTTCCAGGCGGACATTGGAACCCTTGGGTCCGCGGATTAGCTTGACTACTTCATCAAGGCGCCAACCCACCACGTCAACCATGTCCTTTTCTTCTTGGCCTACGGCGATGATGCGATCTGCTGGTGCAAGTTTTTGACTTTTGGCCGCAGGCCCAGCAGGCACCAGCCGAACGATCTTGGTGAATTCATCGTCACTCTGCAGTACAGCGCCGATCCCTTCCAGAGACAAGCTCATATTAATGTCGAAGTTTTCGGCGTTTTCCGGCGACATATATTGGGTATGTGGATCATAAGCCTGAGCGAAGGCGTTGATGTAGTTTTGGAACACATCTTCGCTACGCGTCTGGTTCAGGCGTATTTGTTGGCCTTTATAGCGCTTGCTCAATAGCTCTTTGATAGCATCCATATCGCGGCCGGCAAGTTTCAGACGCAGTACTTCATCCTTGATCTGATTGCGCCATAGCTGCAATAGATCAATATCGGTCGTGGCCCACTCGGCTTTTTCCCGGTCCGCAAGGATTTGTTGGTCGGAGCTGAAGTCCAGGCTTTCCAGTTCTTCGTCCAGCAGGCTGCCGGCAAACTCCAGACGCTGGCTCAGCCGTTCGATCTGGCGTTTGTGTATGGCGAAGCCGACACTCAGATCCCCGGCCAGCAGCAGATCATCAAGGCGATAACGATACTGCTCAAAGGCTTTGATATCTTCTGCGGTGAACAGGCTGCGTTGCGGATCCAATTGGCGCATATAACCGTCAAAAATGTCGCTCGACAAGGCATCATCCAGACGAATACGGTTGTAGTGATGGCGGCGTAGCAGTTCCACCGTGTTCAAGCTCGCTACCATCTGATCACGCGTAGGTTGAATGCTGTCCAGATCAAGGTTGGCCGGCTGTTCTTCTGCCATGGCAGTAGTGCCGACGGCGAAGAGCGCGACGAGGCAGGTGGTACGCAGGCTATTGAAGCGTTTCATCAAAATTGAGTATCCGGAATTAGATGGAATTCATGCTTGCCAGTTTAGGCGCAATAAGGGAGGTTGAGTTCCCGTTTTGATTAACTCATATTTTACTATGGAGGCACCGTGAGAGGATTGCAAGCCGAGGGGGGCTCCCTGGAATGGCGTGAACAGCCCGCAGTAGAGCTGCAGGAAGGGCAGGTACGGGTGGCTATAAAGGCGGCCGGACTTAATCGTGCCGATTTGTTACAGAAGGCTGGTATGTATCCACCACCCGCCGGTGTCACGGCGGTGTTGGGCCTGGAATGTGCCGGTACGGTGACCGAGGTCAAGGGTGCCAGTCGCTGGGCACCTGGTGACCGGGTGTGCGGTTTGCTAGCCGGTGGCGGTATGGCCGATGAAGTAGTGGTTGATGCTCGCCATTTGCTGCCGGTGCCGGCCGAACTGAGCTGGGCTGAGGCTGCGGCGATACCCGAGGTATTCACCACGGCCTGGTTGAATATTGTCGAGCTGGGTGCGGCGCAGCCTGGCGAGAAAGTGCTGATCCATGCTGGCGCGAGTGGGGTGGGTACTGCTGCCATTCAAATCTGCAAGGCCTTAGGTAACCCCTGCTGGGTCACCTTGAGCAGTGACGACAAGTTGCAAGCCTGCAAGGCACTTGGTGCTGCCGGCGGTGTTCTGCGGCAGAACGGCATCATGACGTTACAGTCTGAAGGCCCCTTTAATGTGGTATTGGACCCGGTGGGCGGCACTTACGCCGAGCATCATCTGGATCTGCTGGCGCTGGATGGGCGTTGGGTCGTGATTGGTTTGATGGGCGGGCGGGAGGCCAAGCTGGATTTGGGCAAGATGCTGGTCAAGCGTATTCAGCTCACCGGCTCAACCTTGCGCACGCGCAGTGCTGACTACAAAGCTGGGTTGCTGACGCGTATGGAGCAGCGCCTGTGGCCGCTGTTTGCCGCAGGCAAACTGAAACCCATGGTGGCCAAAACCTACAGCTTTGAGCAGGCCGAAGCCGCGTTTGCGGAACTGGCTGCTGACAAGATTGTGGGTAAAGTCATTCTGGTCAAAGACTGATGTATTGATGTAACACAGTAGCGGCCAGCTCACGGCTGGCCGCTACTGTGTTCCGATCAAATCGGGTCAAATAAGCTGCGGGCTGTTAAAGTAGTGAGTCAGCACCTTGATGAGATAAGCCGTGTCCTGGCTGCCAGCCAGTTCTCTGATCGAGTGCATGGCAAAGGTTGGCACGCCGATATCCACCGTTCTTACCCCCAGCCGGCTGGCAGTGATGGGCCCGATGGTACTCCCGCAACCCATGTCACTGCGTACCACGAAACTTTGTACCGGCACGTTTGCCTGATCACACAGATGACGGAAGAAGGCGCTCGTTTCGCTGTTGGTGGCGTAACGCTGGTTGCTGTTGATTTTTATTACTGGCCCGGCATTCAGCTTCGGCCCATGGTTACCGTCATGCCGGTCGGCAAAATTGGGATGCACGGCGTGGGCGTTATCGGCAGACACTAATATGGAGTGCTGCAACAGGCGGATGCGCTCGGCGTTGTCCGGCAGCAGACGTGCCAGCACGTCTTCAAGGAAAGGCCCATCAGCGCCACAGGCAGAGCTTGAGCCGATCTCCTCGTGGTCAGTGAAGACCAGCAGACAGGGCTGGCTGCCATCGCTTTCCAGTAGCGCGGTCAGGCCGGCATGGCAGGACAACAGATTATCCAGCCGCGCCGAGCTGAAAAAATCGCCCTGTAAACCAACGGTAGCGGGTGCCTGGGTATCGTAAAAGCTGAGCTCGTAATCCAGTACCTGATCCACAAGGCAGTCTGGGTGTTCTTCAAGCAGTTGCAGCTTGAGTAGATCGCGCAATTGCACACCAGCTTCATAGCAATGGGCAAGCACAGGCGGAAGGTCGGTCTGGGCGTTGATGGCAATACCCTCGTTCACACCCCGATTGAGATGAATTGCGAGGCTGGGAATGGTGGCGATGGCTCGCTTGAAGTCAATCAGTTGGCTGCTTAATTGCCCTCCAGTGGAACGAAAGGTGACGCGGCCAGCCAGCGACAGGTCGCGGTCAAACCAGGGGGCGAGCAAGGCACCCCCATAGACTTCTACGCCTAACTGCCAAAGACCCTGCTGTTCCAGTTCAGGCTGCGGCTTAACTTTCAGGCAGGGGCTGTCGGTATGCGCCCCCACCATCCGCAAGCCGCTATGCCGCTGCTCGGGCCGGCCGAGACTGAAGGCAATCAGGGACGAGCCATTTCGGGTCACCAGATAACGCCCGCTCTCTTGCAGCGCCCAGTCAGTGCGCTCGTCCAGATGCTGATAGCCGGCGGCGGTGAGCCGCTGGACCAATTGCTGCGTCGCATGAAAAGGAGTCGGCGAGGCCTGGATGAAATCGGCCAGGTACTGATTGATCGCGGTGTGGGTCATGAAGGGTCCTCGTGTACGTCACAGCTCAAAAGGGAGCGGGGCTCTCAAACAGCAGGGGCTCACCGCTGACCGGGTGACTAATGCCCAGCTGCGCGGCATGCAGGGCAAGTCTCGGGCAGGCAGCCAGAGCCTGACTGTGGGCGTATAGCTGGTCGCCCAGCAAAGGATGGCCGATAGCCAACATATGCACGCGCAGTTGATGTGAGCGCCCAGTAATGGGGGTCAGCTCGACCCGGCAGTAGTCGATATGACGCTCCAGCACACGCCAGAACGTTTGTGCATGCTTGCCGAATTCGTGATCGACTATATGCCGCGGTTTGTTGGGCGGGTCATAGCTAAGCGGCAGGTCGATATGCCCAGAATCTGATTCTGGCTGCCCCCAACACAGCGCGATATACGCTTTTTGCGTCTCGCGGTCATGAAACTGGCGTGACAGCTCGCGGTGGCTGTCGGCATTGCGACCCAGTACCAGCAAGCCCGAGGTTTCCCAATCCAGGCGATGAACGATGCGCGCTTCCGGGTAACCGTTTTCTTGCAGGCGGGTAATCAGGCAGTCTTTATTGTCCTCGGCACGGCCAGGTACTGATAACAGCATGGAGGGTTTGCAGATAATCAGAAAAGCCGGATCCTCATGCAGGATGCGGATGTTGGTCAGGGGCATGGAATCACCAGGGCGCGGTCATCAGGGCGCCCCCGTGCAGGGGCGCCGATCAAGTGCTCGAAATCCCGCTTCAGGGGCGTTCAGGCAGGGTGATGTTGAGTTCCAGAATCGAGCAGTCATCCTGGTTTTCCAGGGCAACGTGTACCTGATCCCGGTCGATCTTGACGTATTTGCTGATCACGTCGATGATCTCCTGCTGCAGCTGTGGCAAGTAATCTGGCTGTGAGCGTTGTCCGCGCTCGTGAGCGACGATAATCTGCAGGCGCTCTTTGGCCACAGAGGCGGTAGAGGGTGCTTTCTTGCGGTCACGGAAATAGTCGAAAAGGCTCATTAGCGACCTCCAAACAGGCGCTGCAGCAGGCCTTTCTTCTGAGCCTCGAGGAAGCGATGGGGCTTTTCCTGACCGAGCAGACGGTCGACGGCGTCGCCATAAGCTTGGCCTGCGTCGCTGGCCTCATCCATGATCACAGGCACGCCCTGGTTGGAGGCCTTGAGCACCGCCTGGGATTCAGGGATGACGCCAAGCAGCGGAATCGACAGAATATCTTCGACATCACTGACAGAAAGCATTTCGCCGTTATCTACCCGCTCGGGGTTGTAACGGGTCAAAAGCAGGTGTTCTTTGATCTTCTCGCCCTTTTCAGCCAGGCGTGACTTGCTCGCCAGAAGCCCGAGCATGCGGTCGGAGTCGCGTACCGAGGACACTTCGGGGTTGGTCACGACCACGGCTTCATCAGCAAAATACATGGCCAGATGGGCACCTTTTTCAATGCCCGCTGGGGAGTCGCAAACGATAAAGTCGAAAGTTTCCTTCAGCTCATTGAGTACACGCTCGACGCCGTCTTCGGTCAGCGCGTCTTTATCACGGGTTTGCGAGGCCGGCAAAATGAACAGCTTGTCGCAGCGCTTGTCCTTGATCAAGGTCTGGTTCAGGTTTGAATCGCCGTTGATCAGATTCACGAAGTCATAGACCACGCGGCGTTCACAGCCCATGATCAGGTCCAGATTACGCAGGCCAACATCAAAGTCGACGATAACGGTTTTGAATCCACGCAGAGCGAGTCCGGTGCCGATGGCAGCGCTGGTAGTGGTTTTGCCCACGCCGCCCTTGCCTGAGGTGACGACAATAACTTTAGCCAAAATGACCTTCCTGTCCGGTAATTGAATGGGTGTTGGAAGCACTGTTGATGCCTATATGACAACAGTCATGACAACAGTACGGCAAAGAGGTTTCGCAATTGCCTGGAAGTTGGCTCAGGCTACGGCTGGCGGGCACCCCGTAATGGTTGCACAGTATCGGTCATAGGGCGGCTATCTTCAAGCTGTCGCCGTCCAGGCTGACATGTACGGCCTGCTTCCACAGGCTTTTGCGCAGATCTTCAGCGACTTTGTAGTGCCCGGCGATAGACACCAGTTCGGCCTCCAGCGATTGGCAAAAAACCCGTGCTTCGGTGTTGCCACGCACCCCGGCAAGGGCGCGGCCGCGTAATGGCCCATAGACGTGGATATTGCCATCCGCCAGCAACTCCGAGCCGGCACTGACCGGGGCCAACACCACTAGATCGCCCCCTGGAGCATAGACCTGCTGCCCGGAGCGGATTGGCTGAGTAATGATCTTGTTCGGCACGTTGGCACTGGGCTGCGGCTCTGGTGCCTGCAGCGGTGCTTCGGCAACTACCTCGGCGGGCTTCTCACGGCCGCGCCCCGGCGGCATGAGCACTAGCCCGCTCTGTTGCGCGAGCGGGCGGAAATTCTCCGAGCCACGCAGGGCTACTGGTAGCAGGCCGTGGTTCTTGCAGATTTGCAGCAGCCCGGCCAGGGTGCTCAAGTTCATGTGAGCGTCGAGTTTTTCCAAGCTGATAACCACCGGGGTATCGCTGAAAAAATTAGGTGCCTGCTCTTTCTTGTCGGCCAGTTGTTTGGCGAAACGTCCGGTATCCAGGCGCACTACTTCAATAATGGTGACGGTCAGCATGCCGCCCTTGAGATTGAATACCGGGTCTTGTTCGAGCAGGTCGAGGTTTGTATCAGCAGTCATGTCAGGTCCACAGAGCACAGTTTGTGCGCACACTTATATAGATTGCCCGCGCTGATCGCAAGCAGTGCGCGGCTTGGGTAGAATGCCCTTTTCATCGATGACGGTTCTCTTATGGGCAGTTCGTTATGAGTAGTGCGGTTTTCAGTCGTAGCCTGCTGCAGCCTCGGTACTGGTTGCTATGGTTGGGGCTGGGCTTTTTATGGTTAGTGGTGCGCTTGCCCTACCGGGTACTGCTCGGGCTTGGGCGCCTGCTCGGCTGGGCTATGTACTGGGGCATGCCTGAGCGCAGGCGCATTGCCCAGGTGAATTTGGCATTGTGCTTTCCGCACTGGAGCGAGGCGCGCCGCGCCGAACTGCTCAGGGCCAATTTCGCCTCCAATGGGATAGCGTTGTTTGAAATGGCCATGGCCTGGTGGTGGCCTAAAGATCGCCTGGCCAGGTTGGCGCAGATCGAGGGGCTAGAACATCTTGAGCAAGCGCGGGCAGCGGGGCAGGGGGTTGTGCTGATGTCGCTGCATTTTACTACTCTGGAGCTGGGTGCGGCCCTGCTTGGCCAGAAAGCGACTATCGATGGAATGTATCGCGAGCATCGCAATCCGGCTTTTGATTATGTACAGCGCCACGGCCGGGAAAGACATAACGCCGATGCCGTTGCCATCGAGCGCGAAGACGTGCGGGCGATGTTCAAGTCCCTGCGCGCCGGCAGAGCGATCTGGTATGCGCCGGATCAGGATTACGGGCGCAAGGCCAGCGTCTTCGTACCGCTGTTCGGTGTATCGGCGGCCACTGTGACCGCGACCAGCACCTTTGCTCGGCTGGGCAAGGCGCAGGTGATTCCCTTTACCCAGACTCGCTTGGCCGGCGGGCGGGGGTACAAACTAGTAGTGCATCCGCCGCTGGAGAACTTCCCCAGCCAGGACGAGATCGCGGACGCGTTACGTATCAATCAGTGGGTGGAGCAGGCAATTCTGGCTCAGCCCGAGCAATATATGTGGGTGCATCGACGCTTTAAAACACGGCCAGAGGGTGAAAGCCGGCCCTATGCGAAAAAGAGCAAGCGTCGTCAGGTACGCAGATGACGGAGCCGCAGGTTCGCCAGGTATGTAAGCCGGGCACTACCGGCCTGGTGTTGTCTGGTGGTGGGGCTCGGGCCGCCTACCAAGTAGGCGTGCTGCAAGCCATTAACGAACTGCTGCCTGACCAGAAGGTTAATCCCTTTCCGGTGATTTGTGGCACATCGGCCGGCGCTATCAATGCGTTGGCGCTGGCGACCAACGCGACCGATTTTAGTCACGCTGTGCAACGTATGCATGAGGTGTGGTCGAATTTCCGCTGCCATCAAGTCTACCGTGCCGACTGGCCCGGAGTGCTGGCGCAGGCGCTGCGTTGGACCGGGGCAAATCTGATGGGGATAGGGCGCAAGCATCCCAGCGCCCTATTGGATAACCGGCCGCTTCGGCATTTGCTGGATAAGAGTCTGCGTTTTGGCCAGATTGAAGAATCTCTGCTCAGCGGCCACCTGCGCGCGGTATCGGTCAGCGCATTTGGTTATCAATCAGCAGAATCAGTCTGTTTCTACCAGGGTCATGAGCGCATTACGCCGTGGAACCGGCATCGCCGCGTTGGCGTGCAAACCCCTTTGCGACTTGATCATCTGATGGCATCGGCCGCCATCCCGCTTTTGTTTGCGCCGGTGCAGCTCAACCGTGAGTGGTTTGGTGATGGTGCCGTGCGCCAGCGCGCGCCGATCAGTCCGGCACTGCACTTGGGTGCAGATCGAGTACTGGTGGTAGGCGTGTCCGACAACCTCGCCAATGAGCCGGCTGGCGGAAGGCGCGGGCCGCGCATTCGCAGTGCTTTGCCGCCGACGCTGGCGCAGATTGGCGGTCACCTGCTCAATAGTACCTTCGTTGATAATTTGGAGACGGACCTGGAGTTGCTTGAGCGGATGAACCTTCTGGCCGGCTTGCTGCCGCGTGGTGCGCAGGAGCATGGCAACGGCGTGCAACAGGTGGAGGTGCTGATTATATCGCCGAGCGAGCCGTTGGATCTTATCGCTGCCCGCCACCGGCGCTCCCTGCCTGCACCATTGCGCGCATTCCTGCGTGGCAGCGGGGCGACCCGCGCGTCTGGCGGAAGCGTCGTCAGTTATTTGCTGTTCGAGGCGGAGTACTGCCAGGAGCTGATCGCGCTTGGCCACCGCGATGCGATGGCCAAGCGCGAACAATTGCAGGTTTTTCTGGGGCTGCTCTGCCCGCTTTGATTAACCCACTACCAGCATGCGGATGGCATCCAGGCGGACCTTGGCGTGCCCGATGTGAGCCAGACCCTCAGTCTTGTGGCGCTCTAGCGTATCGATTTCTTCGCTCCGTACCAGTGGATTGACCGCACGCAGTGCGTTGAGTCGCTCAATCTCCTCGTCCAGATCCGTTGCAAAGCGTCGACTGGCTTGTTCCATCAATAGGCGATGCTGTGCTTCGGCAATCACTTCAGCTTGATTGAGCATGCCCTGAACCAGGTCGCGCTGACTTTTGGCGATTTTGCTGGCCAGGTGCTTAGGCACGCTGTCTAGCTGGCCATCCAGCGTCTCGAAGCTGACCTTGGCTGCCAGATCATTGCCGCTGATATCCAACAGGCAGCGGACTGGGGTTGGCGGTAGATAGCGTTGCAGCTGCAATGCCCGTGGCGCGATAGCTTCGCTGACGAACAGGCATTCGAGCAGCAGGGTGCCGGGTTTCAAGCCCTTGTTCTTGAGTACCGCCACCGCGCTATTGCCCATGCTGCCGGACAACACCAGATCCATCCCACCCTGCAGCATTGGGTGTTCCCAGGTAATAAACTGCATATCTTCGCGCGACAGGGCGGTCTCGCGGTCATAGGTGATAGTCACGCCTTCATCATCGCCAAGAGGGAAGCCGGCGTCCAACATGCGTTCGCCGGGGCGCAGCACCAGAGCATTGTCGGAGTGGTCTTCGCTATCGACACCGAACACGTCGAACAGCCGCTCCATATAAATAGCCAGTTGCGGGTCGTTGTCCTGGCGCTCGATCCGGGCCATCATCTGCTGGGCATCGCCGTGACCACGGGAATGGATCTCGAGCAGGCGATCACGTCCGTTGTGCATTTCCTGCTCCAGCGCCAGCCGGCTGGCGCGGGCATTTTCAAGCAACTGCTGCCATTCATTATTCTGCGGATGATCCAATTGCTGCAGCAGTTCGGTGCCGTACTGGTGTTGTATCGCGTTGCCAGTAGGGCAGGTAGCCTCGAAGGCATTCAGTGCCTGCTGATACCAGTTGAACAGGTACTGCTGCGCGGTGTCTTCGATGTAAGGCACATGGATTTGGATCCGTTGCTGTTGACCGATCCGGTCCAGACGGCCGATGCGTTGCTCCAGCAGATCCGGGTGGGTCGGTAGATCGAACATGATCAGATGGTGAGCGAACTGGAAATTCCGGCCCTCACTGCCGATCTCAGAGCAGATCATCACCTGGGCGCCGAACTCCTCCTCGGCAAAGAATGCCGCGGCGCGATCCCGCTCGATAATGCTCATGCCCTGATGAAAGACTGTGGCCGGGATACCACTAAGAACACGCAAGGCGCCTTCCAGATCCATCGCTGTCTCGGCATGGGCGCAGATCACCAGCACCTTGCTGCGTTTGAGCATCTTTAGCGTGTCGATTAGCCAGTCAACGCGTGGATCTTCCAGCCACCAGGGCGACTCTGCACTTTCCAGTTGGTCCTGAAAGGCCACCTCGGGGTACAGCGCGCTACGCCCCTCAAGATCCTGATAGATGTCGGGGCAGGGTAACGGGTGTGGATGCAGTTCACGTTCAGGAAAGCCGGCAATCGCCGCGCGGGTATTGCGATACAGCACGCGACCGGTACCATGCCGGTCCAACAACTGGCGCACCAGGCTGTCACGCGCTTCGGTAGCGTCATCGCCAGGTTGTTCAAGCTGATCCAGCAGGTGATCGGCGCTGCCGCCTAGCCATTGGCTTATGGTCTGGCGCTCACTGGCATCGAGCGGGGCATCCTCCAGTAGTGACTGCACGGCTTCAGCGACTGGTCGGTAGCTGGCTGTTTCGTCACGGAAAGCCTGCAGGTCGTGAAAGCGATCCGGGTCGAGCAGGCGTAGGCGTGCGAAGTGACTGGCCTGGCCGAGCTGTTCGGGGGTGGCGGTCAGCAGCAGAACACTGGGGATCCGTTGCGCCAGTTCCTCAATCAAAGTGTACTCGGCACTGGGGCTGTCGTCGTGCCAGACCAGGTGATGAGCTTCGTCCACTACCAGCATGTCCCATTCGCTGGCCTCCAGGCACTGGCGCGCGAAGGGGTTGTCGAGTAGAAATTCCAACGCCACCAACGCCAGCTGTTCTTCTTCGAAGGGGTTGTCTTCGGCGCCCTGGCAACGGTCAAGATTGAACAAGGCGAAGCGTAGATTGAAGCGCCGGCGCATTTCTACCAGCCACTGATGCTGGAGATTTTCCGGCACCACGATCAGTACGCGGCGTACCCGGCCCAGTTGAACTTGACGATGAATGATCAGCCCCGCTTCGATGGTTTTGCCGAGGCCAACCTCATCGGCCAGCAGCACCCGCGGCGCGATGCGATCGGCCACGTCTTTGGCGATATGCAGTTGATGCTCGATGGGCTGGGTGCGCACCCCGGCGAGGCCGAGCAGCGGCGACTGCTGAATGCGGCAATAGTGCCTGAGGCTTTCGTAGCGCAGGCTGAACCAAGGCAGGGGGTCAATCTGGCTGGCGAACAGGCGGTCGCTGGCCAGGCGGAACTGAATAAAGTTGTCCAGCATGGTTTCCTGGAATTCCGCAGCGCTGCCATCGTCGCGCAGGCCGCTGTAGACCAGCAGACCATCCTCTTCGCGTACATCCGACACGGTCAGCAACCAGCCCTCATGGTGGCTGATGCTGTCGCCCGGGCTAAAACGTACGCGGGTTAAAGGGGCATTACGCAGTGCGTAATGACGGGTTTCACCACTAGCAGGGAACAGGATGACCAGCAAACGGTCATCCTGTGACAGCAGTGTACCGAGTCCGAGTTCCGATTCGCTGTCACTGACCCAGCGTTGCCCGGGGGTATAAACCGTCATGTCACTCTCCTGCCGATTCGAAAAAGGCGGTTATATTAACCGATCCACTCCTGCGCAGAAACCGCCGCGAACAACCCGTATTTTTCTGTCGGGGACGGATTTTGTGAAAATAATATGACTTGCTTCACATTTAGCTGGATAAAGAATGAACAATCGTGGTCGATATAGAGGAAGGTGATCCATGGAGGGTCATTTAGACGTGTGCGCTTTAGTTGTATATAGCGTCACTCACATCATGGTCTGCTACAGGAGTCAGGCCAAGCGAGGCATTCATGCTTATTCCCGGGCTTCCCGTAGTGGGAGCACAACAGGATGTTATAAAGCCGAAACGGACGGTTCAGCCGACTGTGGCGACCGAACCGGTGCATGAGGCGCTGGCAGAAGTGGGTGAGCGGCGCCAGCGTGATGCAGGGCGTTACCCCGAGCGCAGGCGTAATCGAGCCAGGCGACAGCCTGCGTCCGCAATGAGTGGCCGGCAGGACCTGGAAGATCTGCCCAGTAAGGGCTTGCTGGTTGACATTCAAGTCTGAGGCGGTGCTAAGCTGGCATTTCTCAAACGTGGCTGTGGCGGATAGCTTTTTGGCAGACGATACCGATACCCCCATTATCGATTTTCAGCAACGTCGTCGTGAGCGGCTGCACCTGGTGCACGACGCACGTCTGGAAGAAGTGCGCTCGGCGTTCGAGAAAGCGTTTCCGATTCCCGGCAAGCCGCTAGCTAGAGACGGCAAGCCTGCGAAGAAGAAGAAAAAGAAAAATCCCCGCAAGTCTTGATTTAATCGCTCGCAATTCGATAAATGCACCACAGATTTGATCCTTATCAATAAGCCGCAGTAAATGTGGGGATATTCTTTGGTCATGGATGGCTGAGGAGCAAAAGACATGTTTATCGATGAAGTGGTGGTTGCCGGTGTAGTGACAGTGGCTATGATGGTCGCGTTTCTGGGTGGCGTAGTCTGGTTCATCTGGCGCGACAGTCATAAAAAGCGCAAAAACAGTAATCCGCCTGATTGATTTCTACTCTGTGGTGATTTTCCGCCACAGAGTGTGATGCAGTGCATGGCTCGCAAGGCCTTTTGCGGACAGCATGTGCATGCTGTCCGCTTTTTTTTTGTGTCTTTAACCGCTTGCCGTTACCATCGACCTTCCCATCTTGCTAACTCGCACTGTGAAGCGTCCCCGTGAATCCCAACGCCCCCTCTCGTTGCGAATGTTGCTTGCGTCCTGCCAGGTATTGCCTTTGTGCGTTAGTACCGCATATCTCAACGCGCATCCAGTTGTTGGTAATACAGCACCCCAGTGAGCATCGCCATGCCTTGAACACTGCGCGCTTGCTGGTAGCGGGAGTGGCTGGAGCGCATTTGCTGATAACTGAAACTCTTGCTGAGGGCTCTCCCTGGTATAACTTGCTGGCGGACCCAGGCTGGCAAACCGAGATTCTGTTTCCGGGTACAGGCGTCCCGGTGGTGGGGGCCGCCGTCGAACTAGCGCGACCAAGGCGCTTGGTATTGCTTGACGGAACCTGGCGCAAGGCGCGCAAACTCCTGCATCTGAATCCGTTATTACAGCGGCTGCCGAAGGTCGCGTTGCCGGAAGGTTTACAGAGCCGCTATCGCCTGCGCAAGGCGCCCCAGCCTGGCGCGCTCTCCACGCTGGAGGCCGGCGTCGAGGCGTTGCAGCGTATTGAGCCGGCAACCGATTTTTCCCCATTGCTGAAGCCTTTTGAGGCGTTGATCGATGGGCAGATTCAAGCCATGGGTCAAGCGCGTTATCAGGCTAATTACCAGCGCGTTGCTCAGAAGCCGACATAACAAAGCGGGAAGACCGCCAGCCTATTCGCCGGATTTATTATGGTCATTTTCTCCCATCCCGGCGCTGCCGAATGGTTAGACTGACTCTGTCAGTAATTCTGAGACAAAAATAATAAATGCATCGCAGGTAGCGCCCTGCGATCCGCAGAGGACGTGATCATGCAGGCAAATATGCATTCTGGTGGGCAGCGTGTCGTCATTACCGGCGCTGGCAGCGGGCTGGGCAGGGAGTTGGCCCTGTGCTATGCGCGCAATGGCGCGCGGCTGGCACTTGCCGACCTTCAGACCGATGGCTTGAAAGAAACCCTGGAGTTGGCAGAGCAGGAGGGCGGCAATGGCTTCTGCCAGCGTTGTGACGTGCGTGATTTTAGTCAGTTGGCAGCATTGGCGCAGACATGCGAAGAGCGCATGGACGGGATTGATGTGCTGATCAATAACGCAGGGGTTTCTTCGGGCGGGTTTTTTTGGGATCTGTCGCTGGAGGACTGGGAATGGCAGATCAGCGTTAATCTGATGGGCGTGGTTAAGGGTTGCAAGGCTTTTATGCCGATCCTTATGCGTCAGCGCAGCGGCAGGATCATCAATATCGCCTCAATGGCGGCGTTGATGCAGTCCCCCGGCATGAGTAACTACAATGTGGCCAAGGCCGGGGTAGTAGCCCTTTCTGAAAGCTTGCTGGCGGAGTTGCAACCATTGGGTATAAAAGTGAATGTGGTATGCCCGTCTTTTTTCCAGACCAATTTATTGGACTCCTTCCGTGGGCCAGATCAGGCAGCCAAGCAACAGGTGGCCAAATTGCTGGAAAGCTCGCCCATTAGCGCTGCTGACGTTGCGGGCATTATTTATCAAGAAAGCGCCGCTGATCGGTTCATGATCCTGCCACATGAAAGTGGCCGGCTGGCCTGGGCGGCCAAGCAAGCTGATCCGCAAGTCATCTATGATGAGATGACGCGGCTGGCTGCTAAACGGATCGAGCAAGCCAAAATATGAGGGCTTGCGCTAGTATGGACCATTATCATTCAGAGCAATAATGCTTAACCGCACAGCGCGTGGGTCTTAAGCTTTGCGGTCTTTGCACGGCTCGCTAACTCAGCGGGCCGCCAACTTAACCCAACACCGAGGTATCACGATGCGCGAAGTAGTTATTGTAGACAGCGTCCGTACGGGTCTGGCCAAGTCTTTCCGCGGCAAATTCAATATCACCCGTCCCGATGATATGGCTGCGCATTGCGTTAATGCCTTGCTTGCACGTACCGGTATCGATCCGATGTTGGTGGATGACTGCATCGTCGGTGCAGGCTCGAATGAAGGTGCCCAAGGCTACAATATCGGTCGTAATGTCGCAGTGCTGTCCGGTCTGGGCATTCACGCTGCGGGGATGACACTGAATCGTTTTTGTTCCTCCGGCCTGCAGTCGATTGCCATCGCAGCTAACCAGATCGCGTCCGGTTGCTCGGAGGCGATTGTCGCCGGTGGCGTCGAGTCGATCACCATGACCGCCAAGAGCAGAAATACCGACAACCTTTACAACCCGATTCTGCAGGAACAGCTGCCCGGCATCTATTACCCCATGGGACAGACTGCCGAGGTAGTGGCTCGCCGTTACAACGTCACCCGTGAAATGCAGGACGCTTATTCGCTGCAGAGTCAGCAGCGCACCGCGCGCGCTCAGGCAGAAGGCCTGTTCAGTGACGAGATTGTGCCGATGACGGTGAAGTACCAGGTCCAGGACAAGCAAACCGGTGAAATCAGCATCGTCGACGGCGTAGTGGATGTGGACGAGTGCAACCGTCCTGACACCACCCTGGAAGCCCTTTCCAGCCTCAAGCCGGTATTTGCCGATGACGGTTCGGTGACTGCAGGTAATGCGTCGCAGCTGTCCGATGGTGCTTCCATGACCTTGGTCATGAGTCTGGAAAAAGCGCTGGAGTTGGGTCTAAAGCCCAAGGCTTATTTCCGCGGCTTTACCGTCGCCGGCTGCCAGCCCGACGAGATGGGCATAGGGCCGGTGTACTCCGTACCCAAGCTGCTCGCAGCACGCGGTTTAACTGTGGCGGATATCGACTTGTGGGAGCTGAATGAAGCCTTTGCTTCCCAGTGCCTGTACGCTCGCGATTATCTGGGTATCGACAACGACAAGTACAACGTCAATGGAGGTTCGATCTCCATTGGTCATCCATTTGGCATGACCGGCTCGCGCCAGGTCGGTCATCTGGTACGCGAACTGCAGCGCCGCAATCTGCGTTACGGCATCGTGACCATGTGCGTGGGTGGTGGTATGGGTGCAACTGGGCTGTTTGAAGCCTACCGTTAAGCATCCTTTAATGCTGATGTAGTAGTACTGATGAAAAAACGCATTGCTAAGGCAGTGCGTTTTTTTTGGCCGGTAGATCGTTAGCGCTTGGTTTAATGCTTTTGTAGTAGACACCGATGCCAGTCCTCATCGCTTGTGGCACAATGCATTTTTGCAAAATCGGGACTGAAGCGGATCATGTTTGGTTGGCATGGCGATTGCGGGTCAGTGCATGGCGGGTGAGCTGCGGCGAGTGGCCTTTCTGCTGTGGCCGGGTACTCATCCGGGTGCCGTCATGCCAGCGCTGTCTGTCTTGCGCTCCGCCAACAGGATGGCGGAAACCGAGCTATATCAGGCTGACTGCTTCACCTTGAACGAGCAACCGCTGAGCAGTCCGGAGGGTTGGCAATTGCCGGCCAGGCTGCTCCCACAACAGCTGCGCGGTTACGCGCGTTTGTGGCTGGTGGCCGATCCTGCGAACCTGCCGGACATCCTCAGCACCGGACTTACCCACCAATGTCGGACCCTGGCGCGTGAAGGCGTGGTGTTGGGGGGGCTGGAAGGTGGCATTTTTCCGTTAGCCATGACCGGATTGTTAGATGAGCACCGCTGCGCGGTGCATTGGCGGCTGATTGATGAATTTCGCGAACGCTTCCCCAGCGTTATTGCCGGCAATGAGTTATTTGAGAGTGATCGAGGCAAACTGACCAGTAGTGGTGGTCAGGCCACGCTGGACCTGTTTCTCAGCATACTGGCCGAGGAGCAGGATCAAGATCTGGCGGCGCTGGTCGCCGAGGATCTGATTGTCGAGCGGCTGCGCGATGGCAGCGAGAAACAGCGCGTACCTCTGCGCAATCGTCTGGGCAGTACGCATCCCAAGTTGACTCAGGCGGTGATATTGATGGAGTCGAATATTGAGGAGCCGCTGACTACGGACGAGATCGCCCGGCATGTTTGCGTTTCTCGGCGCCAGTTGGAGCGTATTTTCAAGCAATATCTCAATAGCGTACCGTCACAGTACTATCTGGAGTTGCGGCTGAATCGCGCGCGACAGATGTTGCTACAGACCAGCAAGTCGATTATCCAAATCGGTTTGTCTTGCGGGTTTTCCTCGGGGCCGCACTTTTCCAGTGCCTATCGAAACTGTTTCGGTATCACGCCCAGGGAAGACCGCAATCAGCGCCGCGCGCAGCAGGCGGTGGATACCGGTGCGAAAGTGGAAAGTTAAAAGACCTGAGTACTATTGATACAGGCACTAATACAGTAAGTAATACAGGCTGCTTCAAAGGGCCGCGACAGGAGAGCAGGTAATGTCAGAGTCAATGCAGGTAGGCCGGGCGGATTTCGACCGGGTCATGGTGCCCAATTATGCTCCCGTGGACATGATCCCGGTACGCGGTCTGGGTTCCCGCCTGTGGGATCAGCAGGGCCGTGAGTATATTGATCTGGCTGGCGGTATTGCCGTCAACGCGCTGGGCCATGCCCATCCGGGTTTGATTGCTGCCTTGACCGAGCAGGCGGGCAAGCTGTGGCACGTGTCCAATATAATGACCAATGAGCCGGCGCTGCGCCTGGCCAGCAAACTGATTGACGCGACTTTCGCCAACAAGGTGTTTTTCGCCAACTCAGGTGCAGAGGCCAACGAAGCCGCTTTCAAGCTGGCGCGGCGCTGGGCCCATGAGGTAGCCGGGCCGGATAAGAACGAAATCATTGCCTGCACCAACAGTTTTCATGGGCGTACGCTGTTTACCGTCAGTGTGGGTGGTCAGCCCAAATATTCCCAGGGCTTCGGCCCGGCGCTGGAAGGTATCAGTCATGTGCCATACAACGATCTGGCAGCGCTTGAGGCGCAGATGTCAGCGCGCACCTGTGCGGTGGTAGTCGAGCCGATTCAGGGCGAAGGGGGCGTTATTCCCGCCGCCATGGGTTACCTGCAAGCGGTCCGTGAGCTGTGTGATAAATACGATGCACTGCTGATTTTCGATGAGGTGCAGAGCGGGATGGGTCGTACCGGCAAGCTTTATGCCTATATGCATAGCGGCGTGCAGCCGGACATTCTGACCAGCGCCAAGAGTCTGGGCGGCGGCTTTCCGATTGCTGCCATGTTGACCACTAATAAGGTGGCCAGTCACTTCGGCGTGGGCACCCATGGCAGCACTTACGGGGGCAACCCGCTGGGTTGTGCGGTGGCCGAACGAGTGCTGGATATCGTCAATACGCCCGAAGTGCTCGAGGGAGTGGAACGCCGCCACCAGTTATTGGTCGATGGCCTGCTGGCCATTGCCGAGGTCTATCCGGTGTTTTCCCGCGTGCGCGGCAGTGGGCTGTTGCTCGGCGCGGTGCTCTCCGAAGCCTGGAAGGGTCAGGCGCGACAGATTCAGGAAGCCGCTCAGCAGGAAGGCTTGCTGGTATTGCAGGCTGGGCCTGATGTGGTCCGGCTGGCGCCCAGTCTGATTATTCCTGAGGAAGATATTCAGGACGCTCTTGGACGCCTGAGCAAAGCCCTGGCCAGGTTGGTTGGTTAGATTGTCGGAGAACACCTAGATGCTGGTTCAACGCCTGAGCAGAATGACTGATCTGCCTGAAATCGAACGCCTGGCTGCCGCCAGCCCGGTCGGCGTGACGGCGTTGCCAGCTGATACGGCGCGGTTAGCTAATATCATCGAAGTGTCGGAAGCGTCCATGGCCGAAGACGTCAGCTTCAGCGGCGAAGAACGCTATTTTTTCGTCATGGAAGATACTCAGACCGGCCAATTGGCAGGTTGCAGTAGTATCATCGCCTCTGCAGGCTTTACCGAGCCCTTCTATGCCTTTCGCAATGAAATGTTTGTACATGCCTCGCGAGAGCTGGGCCTGCACAACCGTATTCACGTACTTTCACTTTGCCACGACCTCACCGGGCACAGCTTGCTGGCCGGCTTCTATATGGAGCCTGCCTTCCAGCAAGCGGCCTGGATTGAGCTCAATGCGCGGGGTCGGCTTTTGTTTATGGCCAATCACCCGCAGCGCTTCGCCGAATCCACTTCGGTAGAAATAGTCGGCGTCAGCGATGAGGAGGGTAATGCGCCTTTCTGGGATGCGCTGGGTCGGCATTTCTTCGCGGTCAGTTACAGTGAGGCGGAACAGATCGGCAGCAGCCGTGGACGCAGCTTTCTTGCCGAGTTGATGCCAGGCTACCCGATTTATGTGCCAATGCTTTCCGATGCCGCGCAGGAAGTGATCGGCCAGGTGCATCCGTCCGCCCAGGCTATTTTTGATGTGCTGATGCGCGAAGGCTTCGAGACCGATAACTATGTGGATATATTTGACGGGGGGCCTGTAGTCCATGCCCGTACTGGAGAGCTGCACAGCGCCCGCGATAGCCAGTTGGTTGAGGTCGAAATAGGTTCTCCCGGTGCAGCGACGGGCAGTTGGCTGGTGGCAAATCAACGCATCGGTGGCTTCCGTGCCGCCTGCCTGGATCTGGCCTGGAGGCAGAATGAGACGCTGGTGTTGTCTCAACACGATGCTGATTTGCTGCAGGTCGGCAATGGCGATCGTCTGCGCCTGGTAAGGGGGGCTTAGCATGCTAGTGCGCAGCGCGCGACAGACAGACCTTCAGGTGCTCATGCAGATGGCCGCCAATGCCGGCTCTGGCCTGACGACCCTTCCAGCCAGTGAAGAGCGTTTGGCCAGACGTCTACAGACAGTGGAGCGCAGCTTTCTCGGTCAGGTCGAACAAGCCGATGCGGATTATCTGTTTGTACTCGAGGATCAGGGCGGCCAGATAATAGGCACCAGCGGCATGCTGGCAGCGGCGGGCATGCGCGAACCCTGGTACAGCTATCGCATGGGCCTGACGGTGACGGCCAGTCGCGAATTGGGTGTTTATCAGCAGCATCCAACGCTCTTTCTGGTCAATGACCTGACTGCGGCCACCGCATTATGCTCGCTGTATCTGCCGGCCGAACATCGGCAGAGCGAAAAAGGCAGGCTTATTTCCAAGGCGCGCTTTCTGTTTATGGCCGAGTATGCAGCGCATTTTTCTGAACAGGTGATCGTTGAAATGCGCGGCTTGTCGGATGCAGTGGGCCGGTCGGCTTTCTGGGACAGCCTGGGTCAGCATTTCTTTAAAATGGATTTCGCCCAGGCAGACTATCTGACCGGTATCGGCAACAAGGCGTTTATTGCCGAGATGATGCCGCGCTTTCCGCTGTACGCCTGTTTTCTCAGTCAGGCCGCGCGCGATGCGATTGGTAAAGTGCATCCAGACTCCGAGCCGGGTCTGGCCATGCTTAAAGAAGAGGGTATGACCTATCAAGGTTATATCGATATCTTCGACGGCGGCGCTACTCTGGAGGCACCCTTGGCACAGATTCGCGCGGTGCGCGACAGTCAGTTGCTATTGCTGTCGATTGGTACCCCGGGCGATGAGGCGACATCTTACTTGGTGCACAATCGTAGCCGCCCTGACTGCCGGATCATCAGTACCCCGGCACGGGTCGCTGCCGGCACCCTGGTCGTTGCACCAGAGGCGGCAGAGCGTTTGCGACTCCGTGCCGGCACCCTGGTACGTGCGGTATCGCTGGTCGGGCGTGAGTCAGCTCATCTGCCCGACCCTTACGGCGTCTGAGTTGGCGCTCTGACTATGGCGGCAATAGAGAGATTAAGCCGTGCGCATGATGCATGTGCGGCGCTGATGCCTATATAATGCGTCCCTGATTCCGCCTGCGCCATCTAGCGCAAGCACACCCGATTCTGGTAAGGGACCTATGAAAAGCGCAGAGATCCGTGAAGCCTTCCTCCACTTTTTCGAGCAGAAAGGGCACACCCGTGTCGCCTCCAGTTCGTTGATTCCGGAGAACGACCCGACCCTGCTGTTTACTAATGCAGGTATGAACCAGTTCAAGGACTGCTTTCTGGGCCTGGAAAAGCGCACCTATACCCGCGCCACCAGCAGCCAAAAATGCGTGCGCGCCGGCGGCAAGCACAATGACCTGGAAAACGTTGGTTACACCGCGCGTCACCATACCTTCTTCGAAATGCTGGGCAATTTCAGCTTCGGCGATTATTTCAAGCGTGATGCGATCCTGTATGCCTGGGAGTTCCTGACCTCAGAACAGTGGTTAAACCTGCCCAAGGACAAGCTCTGGGTCACCGTCTACGCTTCTGACGATGAAGCCTACGACATCTGGACCCAGGAAGTCGGTGTGCCTGAAGCGCATATGGTGCGTATTGGTGACAATAAAGGCGCGCCCTATGCCTCGGACAATTTCTGGGCGATGGGTGACACTGGGCCTTGCGGGCCTTGCACCGAAATCTTCTATGATCACGGCGCCGATATCTGGGGTGGCCCGCCGGGCAGTCCGGAGGAAGACGGTGACCGTTATATTGAGATCTGGAATAACGTGTTCATGCAGTTCAACCGCACCGCCGACGGGGTTATGCATCCGCTGCCCGCGCCCAGCGTGGATACCGGCATGGGTCTGGAACGCATCAGCGCAGTCATGCAGCATGTGCATGCCAACTACGAAATTGACCTGTTTCAGAGCCTGCTGGCCGCTTCTGCCAAAGCCATTGGCTGCGAGCAGGACGCCGCCGCCTCGCTAAAGGTGGTGGCTGACCATATCCGCTCCTGCAGCTTTTTGATTGCTGATGGTGTGCTGCCGTCTAACGAGGGGCGTGGCTATGTGCTGCGCCGGATCATCCGCCGCGCTTGCCGTCACGGCAACAAGCTGGGTGCCCAGGGGGTGTTCTTCTACAAGATCGTTGCCGCACTGGTCGCCGAGATGGGCGAAGCCTTCCCTGAGCTGAAAACCCAGCAGGCGCATATCGAGCGTGTGCTCAAGGGTGAAGAAGAACAATTTGCCAAGACCCTGGAGCAGGGTCTGAAGATTCTGGAGCAGGATCTGGCGGGCCTGAAAGGTACGGAGATACCCGGAGAAGTGGTGTTCAAGCTGTACGACACTTATGGCTTCCCGATGGACCTGACCGCAGACATCGCCCGCGAGCGCGAGTTGAGTATCGATGAAGGCGGTTTTGAGCGGGCGATGGATGCTCAGCGTGAGCGCGCCCGGTCCGCCAGCCAATTCGGGATCGACTATAACGGCCTATTGAAAATCGATGTGCAGACCCGTTTTCAGGGCTATGAAGGCACATCCGGCTCGGGCACGATTGTCGCGCTGCTGCGCGATGGCCAAGAGGTGGACAAGCTCAACGATGGTGAGACTGGCGTGGTGGTGTTGGATCAGACGCCGTTCTATGCCGAGTCGGGTGGGCAGGTTGGCGATAACGGCTATCTGGAAAGTGCCGGTGTGCGCTTTGATGTACGCGATACCACCAAGGCCGGTGGGGCGCATTTGCATCAGGGTGTAGTAGTGCGGGGTAGTCTGAGTAAAGGCGCCAGTATCAAGGCGGTGGTCGATGCCGTTGTGCGTCAGGCCACCAAACTCAATCATTCCGCGACGCACCTGCTACATGCGGCGCTGCGCCAAGTGCTCGGTGAGCATGTCAGCCAGAAAGGTTCGCTGGTGGACAGCCAGCGTTTGCGCTTTGATTTCAGCCATTTTGAAGCGATCAAGCCCGAGCAATTGCGTCAACTGGAAGAGCTGGTGAATGAGCAGGTTCGCCTCAACACGCCAGTGGCTATAGAAGTGACTGATATCGAGACCGCCAAGCGTAAGGGCGCCATGGCGCTCTTTGGTGAAAAATACGGCGATGAAGTTCGCGTATTGACCATGGGTGATGGCTTCTCGGTGGAACTGTGCGGCGGCACCCACGTCTCCCGCACGGGTGATATTGGTCTTTTCAAGATCACTAGCGAGGGTGGCATTGCCTCCGGCGTGCGTCGTATTGAGGCGGTAACCGGGCAGGGTGCTATCGAGTACATGTTGGCCGCGGAGGATCAGTTGCGCCAGGCAGCTCAGCTGGTCAAGGGTAGCCGCGAAACCTTGCTTGACAAGCTGACGGCAATACTGGAGCGCAATCGCCAGTTGGAAAAGGATCTGGAGCAGGCCAAGGCCAAGGCAGCCAGCGCCGCTGGCTCCGACCTGGCCTCTGAAGTTCAGCAGGCAGGCGATTTGCCGGTGCTGATTAAACGTCTGGATGGCCAGGACGGAAAATCGCTGCTGGCGCTGATGGATCAGTTAAAAAATAAACTGGGTTCGGCAGTGGTGCTGTTGGGTGGGGAGCTGGATGGCAAGGTCGTGCTGGTCGCCGGAGTGACCAAAGACCTGACCAGCCGCGTGAAGGCCGGCGACCTGATTCGCAATACGGCAGCGGCCGTAGGTGGAAAAGGCGGTGGTAGACCCGATATGGCACAAGGCGGCGGCACCGATCCGGCGGCTTTGGATGTCGCGCTGGCGGATGCGCTGAGTTGGTTGCAACAGCAGTAACACAGGCAGGCATCCCTAAGGATGACTGAAGGAACAGTCGGTTAAACCGATTTCTCAACGGGGGTTAGTGCAACAAGATGGCACTTATTGTCCAGAAGTTTGGTGGTACCTCGGTCGGCAGTGTGGAACGCATCTGCCAGGTCGCGGAAAAGATCAAGGGCTTCCGAGCGTGTGGTACTGACCTGGTCGTGGTGGTCTCGGCGATGAGCGGCGAGACCAATCGCCTGATCGAGCTGGCCAAGCAGGTGCAGGGCGAGCCGGATGCACGTGAAATGGACGTGATTCTGTCTACCGGCGAGCAGGTGACCATTGGCCTGTTGGCGATGGCGCTCAAGGCCATCGACGTGCCAGCGGTGTCCTATACCGGCTCGCAGGTTCGGATTGTCACCGACAGCGCACATAACAAGGCGCGTATCCAGCATATCGATGATGCTAACATTCGCGCCGAACTAACGGCCGGCAAGGTGGTTATCGTGGCTGGCTTTCAGGGGGTGGATGAGCAGGGCAATATCACTACCCTGGGGCGTGGTGGCTCCGACACCACTGGTGTCGCTCTGGCTGCGGCGCTGAAGGCTGATGAGTGCCAGATTTATACGGATGTGGATGGCGTCTATACCACCGACCCGCGGGTGGTTGAGAGCGCGCGGCGGCTGGACAAGATCACTTTCGAGGAAATGCTCGAAATGGCCAGCCTGGGCAGCAAGGTGTTGCAGATACGAGCAGTTGAATTCGCTGGCAAATATAACGTGCCGTTGCGGGTTCTGCACAGTTTCAAGGAAGGTCCCGGGACCCTGATTACCCTCGAGGAAGGTGCTTCAATGGAACAACCCGTTATTTCCGGCATTGCCTTCAACCGTGATGAAGCCAAACTGACTATCCGTGGTGTTCCGGACACCCCCGGCGTGGCTTTCAAAATACTTGGCCCGATCAGCGCGGGTAATATCGAAGTGGACATGATCGTGCAGAACGTGTCTCGCGATAACACCACGGACTTCACTTTTACCGTGCATCGCAATGACTTTCGCAAGGCCGAAGATATTTTGCGCCAGGTGGCGGAGAATATTGGCGCACGCGAAGTCGCTGGTGACAGCAAGATCGCCAAGGTCTCGATTGTTGGCGTGGGCATGCGTTCGCATGCAGGCGTGGCGAGTAAGATGTTCGAGGCGCTTTCTGACGACGGCATCAATATCCAGATGATTTCCACGTCCGAAATAAAGATTTCCGTGGTGATTGATGAAAAATATCTTGAGTTGGCCGTTCGTGGGTTGCACACCGCTTTTGGGTTGGACGGTGACTCCGCTACCGAAGATCACTTGTAAGGGTTATGGGCTGGGTGGATTGTTAGCGCAGCTTTTGGGCACGGTTTCTGGCTGTCGTGCCCTTCTGTGCAGCGCTCTGCGATGTGTTTGATACAGCGTGCAACAGGTTTTCAGCGAACGAGTTGTTCGTTCCTGTTGTCAATGTGTAAGCGCAGCGAGGTGCTGACAGACAACAAGCCGGCTTTTTTGCAGACTGCTGTGTCCTGATCATGAGCAAGGAGAAATGGAATGCTTATTTTGACTCGACGGGTTGGTGAGACCCTGATGGTGGGTGACGAAGTCACCGTAACCGTACTAGGCGTGAAAGGTAATCAGGTACGAATTGGGGTTAATGCCCCCAAAGAAGTGGCTGTTCACCGTGAAGAAATTTACCAGCGCATCCAGAAGGAAAAGGATGAAGAACCAAATAGTTAATTTTGTTAAGTTTTTCATTGCATTAAGCAATGCGCGCAGGTACTATTTTGCGCGTGTTACGGAGAGGTGGCCGAGTGGCTGAAGGCGCTCCCCTGCTAAGGGAGTATATCTCAAAAGGGTATCGCGGGTTCGAATCCCGCCCTCTCCGCCATTTTTGTGTTATAGGGTTTGTGGGAGGTTTGGTTAAGCGTTAGTTTCTGAATCAAAAGGAAAAAAGCGTTTGACAGCTAAGTTTCAATCCCTATAATACGCCCCACGATGCACTCGTAGCTCAGCTGGATAGAGTACTCGGCTACGAACCGAGCGGTCGGAGGTTCGAATCCTCCCGAGTGCACCACTTAAGAAACCCATTGATTATTCAGTGGGTTTTTTTTTGCGCGCAATTCCAGTTGCGCCGGTGCTGCTGGAAGACCAAGCTGCTAGGCTGAATTGAAAGCGCAACGTCCTCATGCGTCGATATTCGGCCGTTTTGTCCAGGCTGAACGTCAGTTCGGCTCCGCTACAGGCTTTTTCATGGACCGTCAGTCATGCCACTACCCAACAGAAAATCCCCCGAAAGCCTCCAGGATCGCCTGGATCAAGTGCTGTCTTTGCTACACCAGCATCCTCTTGTCGAGGTGCTGGTTCCGGCGGGTAGCGGCGCGCGTGAGTCTGTTGAAGGGCTAGCCGTTAAGCAGAGTCTGCTTGAGCTGCAGCGCAAGCTGGAGGAGCTGCATCCCGCCGACGTTGCCTTCATTCTCGAATCATTGCCGTTGGAGGAGCGGCTGGCGGTCTGGCAACTGATCCGGGCCGAGCAAGATGGCGACATCCTGCTGGAAGTTTCCGATGCGGTCCGCGAAACCTTGATCGCGGATATGAATAATCAGGAGATTATGGCTGCGGCCACCAGTCTGGATGCCGATGAGCTGGCTGACCTGGCGCCAGATCTGCCGCGTGACGTGGTCCGTGAGTTAATGGATACGCTCGATGCGCAGCAGCGCGAGCGCCTAAAGTCAGCCTTGTCCTACGATGAAGATCAGGTAGGCGCGTTGATGGATTTCGATATGGTGACCATCCGCGATGATGTCACCTTAGAAGTCGTAAGCCGTTACCTGCGTCGCTTTGAAATGTTGCCGGATCACACTGACAAGCTTTTCGTTGTGGACTATGACGGTCTTTTGAAAGGCGTGCTGCCGGTCAAGAAGCTATTGGTCAGTTCGCCTGACGAACTTGTGGCGGATGTGATGTCGACAGCGCCGGTAATATTTGCGCCCGAGGATGACGCGCAGGATGCCGTGCAGGCCTTTGAGCGCTATGACTTGGTATCAGCGCCGGTAGTGGATAAGCGTGGCCAATTGAAGGGGCGTTTAACCATCGATGAAATGCTGGACTATATCCGTGAGGAAAATGAGGCAGAAGTGCTTAGCGCCGCAGGTCTACGCGAAGAGGAGGACATTTTCGCCTCGGTTTGGAAGTCGGTGCGTAACCGCTGGGCCTGGCTGGCGATCAACTTGTGCACGGCGCTGCTGGCCTCAAGGGTGATTGGTCTGTTTGAAAACTCGATAGAGCAACTGGTCGCCCTTGCTGCACTGATGCCTATCGTCGCAGGTATTGGCGGTAACTCGGGTAACCAGACCATTACCATGATCGTGCGTGGCGTTGCCACGGGTCAGGTGCAGGTAGCCCATGCGCGCAGGCTGATTCGCAAAGAAGCCAGCGTAGCGCTTATCAATGGTGGGTTTTGGGGGGTAGTGTTGGCAGGGACCGCCTATCTGCTTTATGGCAATGTTCCGTTATCCATCGTACTGATGGCTGCGATGGTGCTGAATATGTTGCTTGCGGCATTGATGGGGGTGGTCATTCCCCTGGCGCGAATGCGTCTAGGGCGCGACCCTGCGCTGGGTTCGAGTGTATTGATCACGGCGATCACCGATAGCGGTGGGTTCTTTATTTTTCTCGGGTTGGCGACCTTGTTTCTGCTATAAAAGAATGTCGCCTGGTTTGCCAAAAATGTCACATCAGGATACATTAGCCCGGTTTTGCGACCCTTCGGGATGGGTTTTGTGGAGAATGGCGATCACCTGATCTATGTCTCCGGAGAATAAGTCCCGTTGATTCTGCCAAGGCGCGTCAATTGATGCGCTGTATCATTGCTGGAGAGACAATGAATTCGTCCGAGTTGATCATGGAAGGTGCGGAACTGATGCTGCTGGGCATGGGCTCAGTGTTTGTATTCCTCATTCTTCTGGTCGTTGTGACCACTGTCATGTCCCGGGTGCTGACGCGCTTCTTCCCGGAGGCCATTCCGGTGCCCAGGGCACCCGCGAAGCGCCCCAAGGCATCGTCTGCAGGCATCGACCCAGAATTGATCGCGGTTATAGGTGCGGCTATCAAGCAGCATCGCAGCCGCTCCTGACACCCATTTGCGCATTTTTATCTTAAAACTAGAAAGGCCATAACAATGACCGATACCAAGCAGCAGCCCTTGGGCATTACCGATGTCATTCTGCGCGACGCTCACCAATCCATTCTGGCGACCCGCATGCGTCTTGATGACATGCTGCCGATCGCCGGCAAACTTGATCAGGTGGGTTTCTGGTCAGTGGAGTCCTGGGGCGGAGCCACTTTTGATTCTTGTATTCGCTATCTCGGTGAGGATCCCTGGGAGCGTATCCGCGAACTGAAAAAGGCCATGCCGAACACGCGCCAGCAGATGCTGCTGCGCGGGCAAAATCTGCTCGGTTATCGTCATTATGCTGACGATGTTGTGGAAAAATTCGTTGAACGGGCTGCAGTGAACGGCGTTGACGTTTTTCGTGTTTTCGATGCCATGAACGACCCGCGCAACCTGCAAACCGCACTCAAGGCCGTCAGGGCCCAGGGTAAGCACGCGCAGGGCACCATTTCCTATACTACCAGCCCGGTGCATACTATCGAGATGTGGGTCGATCTGGCCAAGCAGATCGAGGATATGGGTGCCGACTCTATCGCGATCAAGGATATGGCCGGTATTCTCAACCCCTATATAGCTTTCGATCTGGTTTCGCGGTTGAAGAAAACCCTGAACATTCCTGTGCACATGCAGTGCCATGCTACTGCCGGTCTTTCTACCGCTGCTATTCTCAAGGCGGCCGAGGCAGGCATCGATAATGTCGATACCGCGATTTCTTCGCTATCCATGACCTACGGCCATTCGCCAACTGAATCGGTAGTGGCGATATTCCAGAACACTCCGCGGGATACCGGTCTGGATTTGTTGCTGCTGGAAGAAGTGGCAGCTTACTTCCGTGAAGTACGGAAGAAATACGCCAAGTTTGAAGGCAATCTCAAGGGTGTTGATTCGCGTATTCTGGTCGCCCAAGTACCTGGTGGCATGCTGACCAATATGGAAGGGCAGTTGAAAGAGCAGGGTGCTGGCGACAAATTCGACGAAGTATTGGCAGAGATACCCCGCGTCCGTGAAGACCTCGGCTTTATTCCGCTGGTGACGCCGACGTCGCAGATCGTCGGTACTCAGGCAGTCATCAACGTACTGACCGGCGAGCGTTACAAGTCCATTACCAAAGAAACCGCTGGCATCCTTAAGGGCGAATATGGCTCAGCGCCGGCTCCCTTTAACAAGGAGCTGCAGGAGCGGGTTCTTGCTGGTGCCCAAGCGATCACCTGCCGTCCGGCCGATCTGCTTGAGCCGGAAATGGACAAGCTGACGGCTGAACTCCAGGGCTTGGCCAAGGAAAAAGGCATCAAGCTAGCTGCGGATGAGATCGACGATGTGCTGACTTACGCATTGTTCCCGCAGATTGGTCTCAAGTTTCTTGAAAATCGCGGCAATCCTGATGCCTTCGAGCCAGTGCCGACCGGCAACGAAGTGGCTGCTGCTGCCAAGTCTGGCGAGCCCGATGTCTACACGGTGACCGTCAATGGCAAGGAGTTTGTGGTTCAGGTGGCTGACGGTGGCGATATCACCGGTATCAAGCCGCTGGGCGAGGGTGCTGCGGCACCAACCGCGCCAGCTGTTGCCTCTGGAGCGGCCGGTGACGGCGAGCCTCAGAAGGCGCCCTTGGCCGGTAATATCTTCAAGGTGCTGGTGTCTCCCGGTGATGTGGTGGAAGAGGGCGATGTGGTAATCATCCTAGAGGCGATGAAAATGGAAACCGAGGTTCAGGCCTTCAAGGCTGGTACCGTAGGTTCTGTCGATATCAAAGTGGGCGACGCGGTTAGCGTTGGCGACACCTTGCTGACCATAGGTTGAGGATGAATCTGGATGGATAATATTCTTCAGTTATGGCAGTCCACTGGGCTTTATCAGGTGGAACTGGGCCAGGTCATCATGATCTTGGTCTGCTTGGGCATGATTTTTCTGGCTATTCGCAAGGGCTTTGAGCCGTTACTGCTTATTCCAATCGGGTTTGGCGGTATTCTCGCTAATCTGCCCGTGGCGGGGATGGCGGATCCGGGTGGTCTGCTTTATTTGATCTATCAGGCCGGTCTACCGACTACGTTGTTTCCACTGCTGATCTTTATGGGTGTCGGGGCCATGACCGATTTTGGTCCCATGCTGGCCAATCCCAGAACCCTGTTGCTGGGTGCAGCCGCTCAATTTGGCATTTTTGGAACCTTAATGGGCGCTCTGGCACTGACTGCCTGGGGTATCCCAGGTTTTGAGTTTACGCTGAAAGAGGCTGCGTCAATCGCCATTATTGGTGGGGCGGATGGACCAACTTCGATTTTCGTTACCTCACAGCTAGCACCGCACCTCCTGGGTCCGATTGCTGTTGCAGCCTATGCCTACATGGCATTGGTGCCGATGATTCAGCCACCGATCATGCGTGCCCTGACCACCGAAAAAGAACGTGCAATCACCATGACTCAGCTGCGGGTTGTCAGCAAGACCGAGAAGATTATCTTCCCGCTTGTTCTGCTGTTGCTGGTTGCGGTACTGCTACCTTCAGCCGCACCGCTTGTGGGCATGTTGTGCTTTGGTAACCTGATGCGCGAATGTGGCGTGGTTGAACGCTTGGCTGAGACCTCGCGGAATGCGTTGATCAATATCGTAACTCTTGGCCTGGGTTTGGCGGTGGGATCGAAACTGTCTGCGGAGTCCTTTTTGCAATTGACTACGCTGGGCATCCTGGTGCTGGGTATGGTGGCGTTTTGCGTAGGCACTGCCTCAGGTGTGTTGATGGCCAAGTTGATGAACATCGTCAGCAAGCAGCCAATCAATCCGCTGATTGGTTCTGCTGGCGTGTCGGCCGTGCCAATGGCAGCAAGGGTCTCAAATAAGGTAGGTCTGGAGGCGAATCCGCAGAACTTCCTGTTGATGCATGCGATGGGGCCGAACGTCGCGGGTGTGATCGGCTCTGCTGTAGCGGCTGGTATATTGCTGGCCTTTGTCGGCTGATAGTCTGCTGGTAGAAAGCAAAAAACCGCTCAATGAGCGGTTTTTTTTGTGTTCCTTGATGCGATGATTATTTGGCGGCGGATTCAGGCTTGCTGCTGTTCTTCACCGGGTAACAAGGCAAGCAGTGCATTCTGCTGGCGACGGCTCATCTCGCGAAAGCGCAGCAATAGATCGCGTTCGGGATGGCTGAGCTCATCGAGCTGTTTGTCATTCAATAGCTGACGAGACGGTTGTTCGGGCAGCGTCGGGAGATCCAGCAAGCTATGCTCCAGCCTGGCGATGATCTCTGAATTCATGCTGCGGTGATGCTGCCTGGCAACTTCAGCAATATGTTCGCGCATACCCTCAGGCAGGCGAACGACAAATTTGTCAGCAGTACGGCTTGTGTAATGTTGGGTAGCAGTTTTCATATGGGCAACATTAATCGCTTAAGAGAATAAAATCGATACTGGCCAATTGGAATTCGCCAGTCGCCTTTTTCAGTCAGTTTAGCCACAAGTTCACAATTTGCTCACCCGTACTGCTGACTGCAAGATAAAGGTCCAATTCCGGTCTTTATACCTGTTTTCATGCAGTAATGTCAGTAGATGACAAAAAAATGCCTCTAATTTGTGACGTATTTCCGACAGGTGGCATTTTGCAACCATTCGTTGCCGCCATCTGGTGCGATGACTTCTGCGGGTGGTCAAGGCAACCCGTGTTCAGTTAATATGCCGGCACTGTTGATGACTGTGCTGTTAGCACATGGTTCCCTCAGGTAACTCCCTTATTGCGCTTGTAGCTCAGCTGGATAGAGCGACCGCCTCCTAAGCGGTAGGTCCCCGGTTCGAATCCGGGCTCGCGCACCAGACATTCACAGTTCCTTTCTGGCCTATCCTTGGCCGATGCTTTTTCTTTACAAAACCACATACTGTACGCCCCGTTGTCGACGCTGGATGGACGTAATTGCCTCGAAGACTTAGGCTAGAGCGATTCAGTCCAGATACAGGTGGTCCCGCCATGACGCGCGGAGCAGATCCTCCAGGCAGCATTAATGACTTTTTGGCTAGACGCACATCACGGCCTACCGATACGACTGCGCACGAGTACATTGAGATCGATGCTGCATCGACCAGGGGAGAAGCCGTTCTGGCGCAGGAGTGCGCGTTAGCGCTCAGTTATGACGGTGTAGCTCAAGCGGTGATGATGGTGTCGCCATCTGATCTGGATGATTTTGCCTTAGGTTTCAGTCTGAGCAATGGCCTGGTCGAGTCTGCAAACGATATCTACGCAGTGGATATTTCAGGCGCTGGGGTTGATCGCCATGCCGCAATACACATCAGCAACCGCGCCTTTAGCGCGCTAAAGCAGCAGCGCCGTAGCTTGGCCGGAACGAGCGGTTGCGGTCTCTGTGGCGTTGAGCTGATGGCGCAAGCGCTCCCCGAACTCAAGCCCATGATTAGACGTGCTCTGCCTCAGGCTAGCCATTTTAATCAGCTGCGCGAGCGTATCAGTCGGTTCCAGGCGCTTGCCCGCGCCAGTGGGGCTATGCACGCTGCTCTGTATGTGGATGCCCAAGGCGATATTATTCTCTGTCGGGAAGATATTGGCAGACACAATGCGCTGGACAAGTTGATTGGCGCCTTGCACGGCCAGCAGATCGATTTTCAGTTGGGGTTTGCGGTGGTCACCAGTCGCTGTAGCCTTGAGCTGATCCAAAAAGCGATACGCGTCGGCCTGGCTACCCTGGTTAGTCTGTCTGCGCCCACTACGCTGAGTGTGGAGTGGGCGAGCCGGTACGGTTTGAACCTGATCCATTTGCCGCATGACGCCACCCCCAGAATTTATACGCCCCTTCCAGCGAGAGATAGCGCATGACGGCACGCTACAAACGGTATACAGGCCCTGCGGCGGGTTGGGGTGCATTGCGCAGCGTCAGTCTGGCGTGGCTGGATAGCAAGCAGCCGGTTAAAAACCTGCGCGCAATGCTCAAGACCAATCAGCACGGCGGCTTTGACTGCCCAGGCTGTGCCTGGGGTGATTCAAGCGAGTCAGCGCATATCAAATTTTGTGAAAATGGCGCAAAGGCGGTTAACTGGGAAGCGACGCGGCGCCGGGTGAATGCGGCTTTTTTTGCACGCTATAGCGTCAGCCAGCTTCGGCAGCAGAGTGACTACTGGCTGGAATACCAGGGTCGCTTGACTGAACCAATGCGCTACGACCGGGCTACAGATCATTATGCGCCGATCAGCTGGGACGAGGCGTTCAAGCTGGTGGCGGCTAATCTGATTGGCTTGGAAAGCCCTCATCAGGCGGCATTTTACACGTCGGGCCGAGCCAGTAACGAGGCTGCCTTTCTCTACCAATTGTTTGTTCGTGCACTGGGCACGAATAACTTTCCAGATTGTTCGAACATGTGCCACGAAGCGAGCGGGGTGGCATTGGATGCGGCTCTGGGCTCTGGCAAAGGCACGGTTACCCTGGACGATTTTGCACTGGCCGATGGGATATTCATTTTCGGTCAAAATCCAGGGACCAATCACCCACGCATGCTGGAGCCTTTAAAAGAGGCAGTAAAGCGTGGCGCTCAGGTGGTGTGCTTCAATCCCCTGCGGGAGCGCGGGCTTGAGCGTTTCCAGCACCCGCAGTCGGCATTGGAGATGCTCAGTAATAGTTCCTCACCGCTTAATACCGCGTTCTTTCGCCCGGCACTGGGCGGGGATTTTGCCGCTTTGCGCGGCATGGCCAAGTATCTTTGGCAGTGGGAGCAGGAGGCGTTAAATAGCGGCGCTATGGAGGTGTTCGACAGGGGGTTTCTCGCGCAGCAATGTCACGGGTTGGAGGGCTACCTGGCGCAGTTGGATGCCACTCCATGGGATCAGATTGTTGAACAATCCGGTCTGACATTGCAGGACATCGAGCAAGCCGCACAACGGTATCGTCATTGCGATAAAGTCATCATCTGTTGGGCTATGGGTATAACTCAGCACCATCATGCAGTCGCAACTATTCAGGAAATTGCTCATCTGCAGATGCTGTGCGGCCAATTGGGCAAGCCAGGCGCTGGCGTCTGCCCGGTTCGCGGCCACAGTAATGTTCAGGGTGACCGTACCATGGGCATTAACGAGCGCCCAGGGAAGGCTCTGCTGGACGCCATCGAACAACAGTTTGGGTTCCAGGTACCCAGGCAGGCTGGCCATAACACCGTTGAAGCAATCAATGCCATGCTCTCAGGCCAGATCCGGGTGTTTGTTGCGCTGGGGGGGAATTTTGCCCAAGCCACTCCGGATACCCCACGCACCCATCAAGCATTGCAGCAATGTGCACTGACCGTGCAGATCAGCACCAAACTTAACCGAAGCCACTTGATGCCAGGCGCTGATGCACTGATTCTGCCCTGCCTGGGGCGTACTGATATCGACCTGCAGCAGGGCGGAGCGCAGGCGGTTACCGTGGAAGACTCGTTCAGTATGATCCATGCCTCTTATGGACAGTTACCGCCGCTGTCTGCCGCGATGCGTTCGGAACCTGCGATTATTGCCGGGATAGGCCAAGCCACACTAGGGGATTACCCCGTCGACTGGCTCAGCCTGATAGACGATTACGCACGTATTCGCGAGCTTATCAGTCAGACGATTCCAGGCTTCGACCGATTCAATGAGCGGATCGCGCAGCCCGGCGGCTTTCATCTGCCGAATCCGGTCAACGCGCTACGTTGGAATACGCCGCAGGCTAAGGCGGTATTCAGCGCCAATGCGCTGCCGGCAGTTCTATTGCATGAAAGGGTGCTTGCCACCGGTCAGACACCTGATCTGATACTGCAGACGTTGCGCTCCCATGACCAGTACAACACCACGATCTACGGCTTGGATGATCGTTACCGCGGGGTGCATGGCACCCGTGAGGTGGTGTTTGTCAATGCTCGGGATATCCAGCGCCTGGGATTTGAGCCGGGGCAGAGGGTTGATCTGATAGCTCTTTGGGACGACGGCATCGAGCGGCGGGTGCAGGGCTTCGCATTACTGGCATTCGATGTGCCGCTGGGTCAGGCGGCAGCCTATTACCCTGAAACCAACCCGCTGGTAGCACTGGATAGCTATGGCGCGGGCTCCTTCACCCCCGCCTCCAAGTTTATCGCCGTGCGTCTTGAGGCCAGTCAGGTCAAAGGCAATATTCAACTGCTCTGATGGCTCGCCTGAGTCAAATCAGGAAAGGGCTAAACGAACGCGTCCGGCTTTACTCATTCTTCCCAAACTTCCCAACAGGTAACCGGAATGCCGTCGTCTCGCCATTTTTGCGCGTCATGCGCACTGTTTAGGGCGGCGTCTGTTCTGTTATGAGGCAGTCCTTTAGTCGTATATAGCGGAATCTGTAACGAATATGTCGCAATGCTAAACGTTTTGACCGTGAAAGATTCTTTGCAATGAACTTAACTGTACTGGTACAGCCCTTGCAGTGTCTGTCTGGACTGAGATTGGCGTATAGCCAATGGTCTCGAGCCAGTTCAACGGTAATTCCGCTCCAGCATGACGGCTTTGCCTGCATGCTGGAGCGCCCGCTCTGTAAGGCGCGGGCAACGGAGAAGAGACTCCTCTACTAATACTAAAAAATTGGAGATTTTGCATGAATACGGTGAAAACCACTCTGGCAGTATTTGCGGCTGCGGCCGCCTTGGGCGTCAGCAGTCTGGCTAACGCGGGTGCTACGCTGGATGCGATTCAGAAAAAAGGTTTTGTGCAATGCGGTATCAGTGACGGACTGCCGGGCTTCTCCTATGCCGACGAAAAAGGACAGTATCTGGGCCTGGATGTTGACGTCTGCCGTGCCGTAGCCGCCGCCATGTTCGGTGACGCGAGCAAGGTGCGTTATAGCCCGCTGACAGCCAAGGAGCGTTTCACGGCACTGCAGTCTGGCGAGGTCGATGTGCTCTCGCGCAATACCACCTGGACCAGTTCGCGTGATGCGGGCCTGGGTCTGAACTTCACCGGCGTCAACTATTACGATGGTCAAGGCTTTCTGGTAAACAAAAAGCTCGGGGTCAAGAGTGCCAAGCAGCTGGATGGCGCGACACTGTGTATCCAGGCCGGGACTACGACCGAGCTGAACGCGGCAGACTACTTCCGCTCCAATGGCATGAGCTTTACGCCCATCACCTATGATACGTCCGACGAAAGCGCCAAGTCGCTGGAATCAGGCCGTTGTGATGTGCTGACCTCCGATCAGTCGCAGCTGTATGCGCAACGCATCAAACTCGGCTCGCCGGACGATTACGTCGTTCTGCCGGAAGTCATCTCCAAAGAGCCCCTGGGTCCGGTAGTGCGTCAGGGCGATGATGAGTGGTTCAATATCGTCAGGTGGTCATTGTTTGCAATGCTGAATGCAGAGGAGCTGGGTGTTACGTCCGAGAACGTTGATGAAATGGCTAAATCCACCGCCAACCCGGATATCTCTCGCCTGCTGGGTGGCGAGGGTGAGTACGGCAAGGAGTTGAAATTACCAAAAGATTGGGCTCATCAGATCATCAAGCAGGTCGGCAACTACGAAGAAAGCTTCGAGCGTAATGTTGGCGCTGGCAGCGAGCTGAAGATTGAGCGTGGCCTCAACGCCCTTTGGAACCAAGGTGGGATCCAGTACGCACCGCCAGTGCGCTGATCCGATCAGAACCGGCGGCCCATCCCCGGGTCGCTGGTAGTGTTCCGATGATGTGAACCCCATTCCTGCTCGCGCGGGCGTGGGTGTTCTATGAGGGCTTCTATGCAAATTGCTACAAAAGTACCTCGCCCGCGTGGTTCGGTCTGGACCGATCCTAAGGTGCGTGCGTGGATGTTCCAGCTGCTGGCCATTGTGCTGGTGGTGGCGATGGGCTGGTTTCTGTACGACAACACCATGACCAATCTGGAAAAGCGCGGCATCACTACCGGCTTTGCTTTTCTCAATAACACCGCAGGGTTCGGGATTGCCCAGCATCTGATTGACTATACCGAGAGCGACAGCTACGGGCGGGTGTTCCTGGTCGGTTTGCTCAATACCCTGTTGGTGTCAGTGATCGGCATTGTCATGGCGACGCTGATGGGTTTTTTGCTTGGCGTGGCACGACTTTCACCAAACTGGTTGATGCGTCAACTGGCGACCGTCTACATCGAAATCTTCCGTAACATTCCCCCTTTATTGCAAATCCTGTTCTGGTATTTCGCGGTGATGCTTAGCCTGCCTGGGCCGCGTCAAAGCCTGAGTGTGCTGGACAGTTTTTTTCTCAACAGTCGTGGCCTTTATATGCCGTCGCCGAACTTGTCAGAAACCTTTGGGTTGTTTATGGGGGCTCTGGTGATTTCAATCGTCGCGATCGTGGTGCTGGCCCGTTGGGCCAAGGCGCGTCGTGAGGCGAGTGGCAAAATTTTTCCTGTTTCGCTCGGTGCCCTGGGTATCCTACTGGTTATTCCTGGACTCGCGGTCCTGGTGGCTGGCTCGCCGGTGGTGTGGGCCGTACCGGAGTTGACGGGGTTCAACTTCCGCAATGGTTGGGTGCTGATTCCCGAGCTTATAGCGCTGACGTTGGCGCTGACCATGTACACCGCGGCATTTATCGCCGAGATTGTCCGGTCGGGTATTCAGTCGGTAAGTCATGGCCAAACCGAGGCTGCCTATTCGCTGGGTCTGCCTGCAGGCCGCACGCTGCGTCTGGTGATTATTCCGCAAGCGCTACGGGTCATTATTCCGCCACTGACCAGCCAGTACCTGAATCTAGCAAAGAATTCCTCACTCGCTGCGGCGATTGGTTACCCAGAGATGGTCTCGCTGTTTGCCGGTACGGTGCTGAATCAAACCGGGCAGGCAATTGAGGTGATCGCCATCACTATGAGCGTTTATCTGGCCATCAGTATCAGCATCTCGATGTTGATGAACTGGTACAACAAGCGCATTGCGCTGATCGAGCGATAGGAACAGCCATGCAAACTCACACATTCAAACCGGATATGCCGCCGCCTCGGCAGGCCATTGGCGTCGTTGCCTGGTTGCGAGAAAACCTGTTTTCTTCCTGGTTCAACAGCCTGCTCACACTGTTTTCTCTGTATCTGATCTGGCTGATTGTACCGCCGGTTATTCAGTGGGCCTTCCTTCAGGCCGACTGGGTGGGTGAAACTCGCGCCGATTGCGCCAGTGAAGGTGCGTGCTGGGTATTTATTCAGCAGCGCTTCGGGCAATTTATGTACGGTTTTTACCCGACCGAACTGCGCTGGCGGGTTGATTTGACAGCGATGCTAGCGATCGTCGGCGCGGCGCCGCTATTTGTATCAGCAATGCCGCGCAAGGGGCTATACGGTATCGCTTTTCTGCTGATCTATCCGGTCATCGCCTATTGCCTGCTTAGTGGCGGCTGGTTTGGCCTGGAGCATGTGCGCACCAGCCAGTGGGGTGGCTTGATGCTGACGTTGGTGATTGCCGCAGTTGGCATTGCCGGGGCTTTGCCGCTGGGCATTTTGCTAGCACTGGGTCGCCGTTCGGACATGCCGGCCATTCGCGTGATCTGCGTGACCTTCATCGAGTTCTGGCGCGGTGTGCCCTTGATCACGGTGCTGTTTATGTCATCAGTCATGCTGCCGCTGTTCCTGCCGGAAGGTATGAGCTTCGACAAGCTGATGCGCGCCCTGATCGGCGTAATTCTGTTCCAGTCAGCTTACGTGGCCGAAGTAGTTCGCGGCGGTTTGCAGGCGATCCCCAAGGGCCAATACGAAGCCGCAGAAGCTATGGGGTTGGGCTACTGGCGGGTAATGGGCCTGGTGATATTGCCGCAGGCGCTGAAGATGGTTATCCCGGGCATCGTCAACACCTTTATATCGTTGTTCAAGGACACCAGCCTGGTGATCATCATCGGGCTATTTGACCTGCTTAACAGCATCAAACAGGCAACTACCGACCCCGCCTGGTTGGGTATGGCGACCGAGGGTTATGTCTTTGCCGCGTTGGTTTTCTGGATTTTCTGTTTCGGTATGTCCCGCTACTCCATTCATCTGGAGCACAAGCTGGACACCGGCCACAAGCATTAGGAGCATTAGAAGTGACTGACATAGCGACTGATTCCACGATGAACCCAGCCGGCAGTGCGAGCATGATCCAGATGCAGGGCGTGCACAAATGGTATGGTCAATTCCATGTACTTAAAGACATTAACCTGGACGTGCAGCAAGGCGAGCGCATCGTGCTTTGCGGGCCGTCAGGCTCGGGCAAGTCGACCACCATTCGTTGTATCAACCGTTTGGAGGAGCATCAACAGGGGCATATCATCGTCGATGGTACCGAACTGACCCATGACCTCAAGCACATTGAAGCGGTGCGCCGTGAGGTCGGTATGGTATTCCAGCACTTCAACCTGTTCCCGCATCTTTCGGTATTGCAGAACTGCACCTTATCACCGATGTGGGTGCGCAAAATGCCCAAGCGTCAAGCCGAGGAATTGGCCATGCATTTTCTCGAGCGGGTGCGGATTCCTGAGCAAGCGCTGAAGTACCCGGGGCAATTGTCCGGCGGCCAGCAACAACGCGTGGCGATTGCCCGCGCCCTGTGCATGCAGCCAAAGATCATGTTGTTTGACGAGCCCACTTCCGCACTGGATCCGGAAATGGTCAAGGAGGTGCTCGATACCATGATCGGTCTGGCCGAGGATGGCATGACCATGTTGTGCGTTACCCACGAAATGGGCTTTGCCCGCACGGTAGCAAACCGGGTGATCTTTATGGACAAGGGCGAGATTGTCGAGGAAGCCGAGCCGGAAAAGTTTTTCAATCATCCGGAGAACGAACGGACCAGGCTGTTCTTGAGTCAGATTATTCACTGAGGTTGGCAGCATAGGTTAGTCGAGGCACAGTTTCATCTCAATCAGGGAGCTGTTGAAGCCAACCTTTTCATAAGCGCGGATCGCTGCGGCATTGCCGGCGTACACGTCCAGATAACAACGCAGGGCTTGTTTTTCTCTGCTCCAGGCCAGCAGTCGGTCGATGATATTTTGGTTGATGCCCTGGCCCCGATGCGCCGGTTGCACATACATAAAACCCAGGTAACTGTGCCGGGTATGCTGCAGATGGGCCTTTGATTCGCGGATCTGCGCATAGCCGCAGCCGACCAGCACACCGTCCAATTCTGCCACCAGCAGCAGAGACAGTTCATCGGCGATCAGCCGGTCAAGGTCGTAATAACGAGCCTTGTCGCGAATTTCCGGGTTGTAGGGCTGTTCGGCGGCAACGACAGCTTGTTCGAAAAGCAGTAGGTCAGGCAGGTCAGACAGGTCAGCCGGTCTGATGTTCATATATTTCTCCTATGCGTCAGCTTGGGTAAGCGTAACGGGATAATGGGGCAGCAAGGGGATCAGTTAACAGGCACAGTTGGGGGTTGTTGAGAATGCGCCTCTGCGCTGCTGTGAAGGTTAATCTGTCGGCAAAATTGGAGTCAGTTATATGGCTAGTGTTGAGCGACATAAGTAAGGTTTTGTTGATATGGCTTTGAGCTATAATCGGTGCTATCTACATCGCGTCCATCGCGTCTGCGCCGCGTGAGAGCGATATAATCAGGCCGCTAAAACGGTCAAAGCATGGAATTGCGGCATGGCACAGGGACAAGAAGATGAGCCGAGACAGGCACCCGACGCGCGGAACAAGCATTCGCGCCCGCAGTTCTGGCAACTAGCTCGGCGCTGCTGTCAACTGGCCGCCAGCGTCGACGTAGCGTTTTTCTTTCTGTTTCATCTGCTCGGTTCCCCCATTCTGGCATGGATCAACGTTGCCAGCGTGAGTCTGTACCTCGTGGCGCTTTATCTGATCAACAAACGGCGTAACGGGCTTGCCATCGCGCTTATCTGGACCGAGGTAATCATACATGCCGCGTTGGGAACGCTGCTGATCGGCTGGGACAGTGGCTTTCACTATTTTCTGCTGATGTTCATACCCGCTTTGTTCGCCGGAATGACCGCGACCAAAGCATGGAAGGCGGTAGCCGGATTATGGGCATTTTACGTATTGCTGTTCGCGATGATGTGGTTTGTCGAGCCGTTGCAGCCGATTTCATCGAATGCCTTGCTGGGCGTATTTCTTTTCAATCTGACGGTGGTGTTCTGTATGTTCAGCTATCTGTCGCTGTTCTACGTCAATACCGTCAGCAGCGCCCAGCGAAAACTTCAGTTCATGGCCACTACCGACTCCTTGACCCGGCTCTTCAATCGACGGCATTTGATCGAACTGGCCGAAAAGGAAATTGCCCGCTGTGATCGCAATCCGCTGCGACTCACCTTCCTGTTATTGGATATAGACCATTTCAAGCACTTCAATGACCGTTATGGGCATGATGTGGGTGATCGGGTGCTGGAGAGGATGAGTGTCGTGTTGGCATCCGTACTCCGCACTCAGGACTCGCTCGGGCGCTGGGGCGGAGAAGAGTTTCTAGCCATACTGCCAGATACTGATGCTCAGCAGGCTCTGCTCACCGCTGAGCGCATTCGCGTTGCTGTGGAGGAAGACCAATGGGAGTGTGATGGGATGCCCTTGTCGGTCACGCTGAGTATAGGGGTTAGCGAGTATCGCCCCGGAGAAGATCTGAGTGTCGCTATCGCCCGAGCAGATAGAGCCCTGTACCAAGGCAAGGAGGGTGGGCGCAATAGGGTGGAGTTGGAGCTTACCTAAAAAAGCGTGAACAAAACGCCCTGCCTGACGCAAGGGGGTAGCTTCCGCCGAGGTTCCTGTATTTGCCTTGCTGCCGGTGTTATCATCGGCGCTGGTTCAGATGTCCAAAGAGTTGCTGTCTCTGCGGTCTGCACGCAGGTAGCCAGCTTCGTCGTTTTTGCTGTGCCCCCCGATAAAACCAATGATTAAATGATGAATAGCCAGCTGGAATTATTCCAGTCGGTGTCATCTTTCTATTTCTATTGTTGTTCTAAACTGACCATCAGCCACGTCAGCCACTATTTATGTATTTTGATTTAACGCCGGAGTTTTGATGCCCAGAAGTCTTACTGCCTTCTCTTCACTGTATTTCGCCACTTTGCTGATGTTGTTGGGTAGTGGCCTGCTCGGCACTTATCTCGGCTTGCGTCTGTCGGCGGATGGCACTAGCGAGATATGGATTGGCTTGCTGATGACCGGCTATTACGTTGGCCTGGTAATGGGGGCCTCGATTGGCCACAGACTTATCGCGCGGGTGGGTCACATCCGCGCTTTTGTCGCTAGCGCCGGGGTGGTAACCGCTTCGGTGCTGGGCCACGCACTGACGTCCAGTGTCGAATTCTGGTTGGTGCTGCGGCTGGTCGTCGGAATGGCAATGATGTGTCAGTACATGGTGCTCGAGAGCTGGCTAAATGAGCAGGCTGAATCCCATCAACGCGGGATGGTTTTCGCCAGTTATATGGCGGTTACCTTTCTCGGTCTTGCGATGGGGCAGGTAGTGCTCACGGTGATGCCGGATCTGGATATTCGCCATTTGCTGATTGTCTCCATGTGCTTTTCCCTGTGCCTGGTTCCGGTCGCGGTGACCAATCGAATTCACCCGGCTCCGTTGCATCCGGCGCCGATGAAGATCCGACTGTTTATCCAGCGCATTCCTCTGGCGTTGACCACGGTTGGCGTCTCAGGGTTATTGTTAGGCGCGTTCTACGGTCTGGCACCTATTTTTGCTTCGTCGACCGGACTGGCTACCTCGGATATCGGCATTTTTATGGCGGTCACTATCGGCGCCGGTTTGCTGGCGCAGTGGCCGGTGGGGTGGCTATCAGACAGGCTGGATCGCAGCCGGATGATCCAGATCAACGCGATTATTTTGACTGGCGTCGCGCTATTGATTGCGTTGCCGACCTTGTCTTCGGTTGGCTTGATGGTGCTGACCGGATTGTTTGGCGTTCTCGCGTTCACTTTGTACCCATTGGCGGTGGCGCTGGCCAATGACCATGTTGAGCCCGATGATCGGGTGCCGCTGTCAGCGATGCTATTGGTAACTTTTGGCCTGGGTGCCAGCGTAGGGCCCTTGTTGGGCTCGGTGTTGATGAAAACCATGGGTGCGCACATGCTGTATGTGTTTATGGCCTGCTGCACCCTGGTGCTGGTCTTGCGTGTCAGGCCGGAAGCGGTCAGCGGGGAGCATCTGGTTCAGGACGCACCGATTCACTTTATGCCCGCAGCGGGTAACCTGGTGAGCTCGTCGCTGGCGGCGGCGATGGACCCGCGGGTGGAAGAACACATGGTGGAAGAGCAGATGCGCGATGATGGTCACGTCAAGGCTTCTGAACGGGATGAAGATCAGGACGACCACCGGCCGGGTTGATTCGGCCGGGTGTTACATGGGTAGCGCTATACTCACAGCCAGCGCAAGGCTCAGAACAGGTCGTCTTTTTCCAGGCGTCGCGCTTCGCGCTGCAGGAAGTTGACGAAGCGGTCAATCTGCCGTTGCACGAGCGGGGTGGGTTGCTTGAATCGCAAGCCTATGTGGGTTTCGTCGCTGACGGCATCATAGACAGCGTGTCGAACTTCCAGGTTTAGCGCACTTCTGCCGTTATCTGGCAATTGCAGGTAGCTGGCCTCAAATTCCTCACCTGGCGGCAGCAGATGACTGCAATCGCCGGGCATCCGTGCTTTGCAGCCAGTGGCGGAAATATCCATAATGCTGCCGGTTAGAGCCACAGCCCGCTTTGTGTGAACAATACCAATGCTGGCATCCAGGCTACGACGCACTGCGGCACGGAAGGCTCCGCGTTTCTGGTGATAGATCAGTTCTTGAGGTAGCGGGGCACGGTAGGCCGGCGCATCGTCAAGCATGACTTTCTGGACGCCCAGGCATTGCCAACGGATATGCACACCGTCAATCCAGCTCTCAGCGCGGAAGGATTCGCCCATGACGGCATAACGGTCGCCTTCGCGGGGAATCAGTTCATCGAGCCAAAGCTGCTTGGCGTCGGTATCGATCTTGACGATAAAGCTCTGAAAGCGCTGAGTGCGATCAGTAAAGGTGATGATAAGTGGATCGTGACGCTGCTGAATATTTTTCAGGAGCGATAGGATCTCTATCGCGGAGCGTACTTCGCGTGGTGGCTGTGGACCAGCTTCTTGGTCGAATAAGGTAGACACTGACGACTCTCGATATCAGAAAATCAAGCAAGAACTATACAGCACCATGGCCAGACAACATCATGGTGCGCTGCAATGTACGCTTTATACCTTGGTCAGGTTGCGTGGGGTGCCACTTTTGCTGGCAAGGCCCTGACTGTCGTAGATGTTCTGACTTGACTCGCCCTGATTGCGCAGTAGGTCGAGTAATTGGGCGGTAGCCTGCTGGCTATGCCGAATCAGCCGGGCATTGCGTTCGTTGGCAATCTGGCAGCGTTGCAGGGCCTCTTTGAAAGCTTGATAAGTGCTCAGAAGCGTTAGTGGTTGCGTGACAGCCAGATGCTGTTCAAGGCTCTCGCCTGGCTGAATGCCCGCTTGTTGGCAATAGGCGATGATGGCGCGATCATGCTGAGACAGAGCGCTCACCAGCGGAGCTTTCTCCGCCAGCAGCTCTTCGAGGGCGGGCATATCACGGTCGACAAGGGCTTTGTGTTCCTGGTCGAGTAGCGCAGTAAAAGCTTCTGCATCAATTTTTGCGGCAGAAAAAAGCGTATTCAGGTGTTCCATCCGGGTTCTCCGCTTCGAGTGGCAGCAAAGCTTCTGGATGGTACTCCGAATTATTCCTCGAGGGCCAGAAGCTTGTCTGCAATACGCGCGCTGTCGGTCTGGTATGAGCCATCACTGATTGCCTGGCGAATCTGAGCCACGCGCGCACTGTCAACCTCTGGCAGGTCGCGTATACGCTCTTCGATCGCCTGCAACTGCTGCGCCTGGGAGCTCAACTTTACGCCGCTTTCAGCACTGACGGCTTGGTCGGCAGCAGTCTGCTCAGCCGGGCGTGCCGCTTCGGTTGCATCGCGCTTGGCGCTTGCGGCGCTTGACTGCGCGCTGCGACCGGCACTATTGGATGTGTTGAAATCGATAACCATTCTGTTTTCCTCAGAATCTGAATGCTGTGCTAGTAGCGTTAACGGCCGCCAACTTCAGAACTTTAGGATTATTTTGTGTGACAGCGCGCACATTGTTATATGGAAATAACAAGGAGCCTTCGGTCGGCTCGAGGCGCGTAAAAATGTTCGAGAATCTGATCATACCTGATCCACCTGCAATGTCATCTGCTGCATTACATAGCTACCTCGACCTGACCCGGCCCCATTATTCTGGCTTTGACCACGCGGCTGGAGCGGACGTTCCGTACACTGATCTGACTACCGATATTGCCACTCTCCAATGCCTCGCCAGACATGCGTACCGACACTTGGCTATTGGCTGCGCTGATGACCACTTTGTCGCCGCGCTTGACCACTTCATCCTGTTCCAGCATGTTGGGCGTTAGCACACTGTCGGCGCTGATCTGGCGGCGCAGGCGCATACCAACTACCTGCTGGGGGTTGGTGAGATAGGCATTGCCGAGTAACCCAGTATCACGCTCCAGCATCGCTAGATCCTCTGGCTTGATCAGGCTGTGCCGGCCAAGCGGGCGAGTGATGACTAGCACTTCCTGAAACAGGCTGACCTGCGCGGGCACGAACAGTCGCCAGCGCACCTCGCTTTCGCAACTTAAGCGCACGGTCACCCGGCCGACGGGCTCGGCCGGACTTTCGAGGCTCGCGGATAACGCATCTGCTGGGCACAAGGGCAGGCGGAGCCTGGGATCCAGACGATTTACCGTGACCTCATAGCGAGCCTCGCGCGCACTACGGTCCAGATGAGTTTTAACTTCCTGCTCAAGAAAAGCGGTGGTCGCGCCGATAAGCTGGTCAATCAGCGGGTTGGCTGAAAGGCCAGCGCAAAAAAATATTGGCAATGCCGCGCACCCGGTTAGAAAACGCATACAATGAACCTTGATGGCAAAAGGGTTGGCGTATGTCAATAAAACGCCGTTACGTGAGTTACGGTAACTATGCAGCAAGATGTGTGCCGCATAGCCCTCTATCGATAAGGAGTTGCCCATGGCAGGCGTAATGGATTCGGTCAACCAGCGCACCCAACTGGTCGGTCAGAACCGCCTTGAATTGCTGTTATTCCGGCTTGCCGGGAACCAGCTTTACGGTATCAACGTGTTCAAGGTCAAAGAAGTGTTGCAGTGCCCGAAACTCACACTGCTACCCAGGCTGAATCCTGTCGTGCGTGGGGTTGCTCATATTCGCGGCGGCACCCTGCCTATTATCGATTTGAACAAGGCAACCGGTGGCCCGGGGCTGAGTGATCTGAGCACGGCATTTGTTATCATCACCGAATACAACTATCGCGTGCAGGGTTTTCTGGTGCGTTCGGTGGAGCGCATCGTCAACATGAATTGGTCTGACATTCATCCGCCGCCACGGGGTACGGGTCGCGATCACTATCTAACGGCAGTTACCCGTGTTGACGAACAGATGGTCGAAATAATAGATGTAGAGAAGATCCTCGCCGAGGTTGTGCCCACGGTAGAAACTATCACCGCCGGTGTGATTGACGAGCAAACGCATACCGAGGCGACAGCGCGCCGTGTGCTGATCGTCGATGATTCTTCCGTAGCGCGCAAACAGGTGGCCCGCTGCCTGCAGGAGGTAGGCGTTGAGGTGATTTCGTTGAACGATGGCCAGCAGGCGCTGGACTACCTTCGCAAGATGGCCGAGCAAGGCGACAAGGTGACAGACGAATTGCTGATGATGGTGTCGGATATCGAGATGCCTGAGATGGATGGCTACACCCTGACTGCGGAGGTCAGAAATGACCCGCGGTTGGCGGGGCTGCATATATTGCTTCATACCTCTTTGTCCGGCGTGTTCAATCAGGCGATGGTCAAAAAGGTCGGCGCGGATGATTTTCTTGCCAAGTTCAAGCCCGACGAGCTCGCTCAACGGGTAATTGATCGCCTGCATGCATTACGCGGATAAGACCAATGACTGATGCTGCAACTCTACGGGCTGGAACTCACTTGAGAACGGGATGGGCTGTGTGACATCAGCGAACAAAGATTTTCAGGTTTTCCGCGAATTTCTGGAGAAAGCCTGCGGCATTGTGCTTGGCGACAACAAGCAGTACCTGGTAGCCAGTCGTCTTAACCGGCTGCTTGAGCAACATCAAATCAAGAGCCTGGGTGAGCTGGTCAGCCGCATTCAGTCGCAGCCCAGAGCAGGTTTGCGCGAGGCGGTGGTGGACGCGATGACCACCAACGAGACCTTGTGGTTTCGTGACGTGTACCCGTTCGAGGTGCTGAAGAACCGGCTTATCCCCGAGTTTATCAAGGAAAATCCCGGCCAGCGGTTGCGCATCTGGTCTGCTGCTTGCTCCTCAGGGCAGGAACCCTATTCCCTGAGCATGAGTATTGACGAATTTGACCGGACCAATCTCGGTCAGTTGCGGGGTGGGGCGCAGATTGTAGCGACCGATCTCTCGGGCGGCATTCTCACCGCGGCCAAGTCGGCAGAGTATGACAGCCTGTCTATTGCCCGAGGGTTGTCTACTGATCGGCTGGCACGTTTTTTTGACCAGACCAAGCCTGGTCGTTGGACGGTTAAACAGCCAATTCGCAGTCGAGTAGAGTTCCGCGCGTTGAACCTGCTTGACAGTTACGCAATGCTGGGCAAGTTCGATATCGTGTTCTGCCGCAATGTGTTGATCTATTTTTCAGCGGATCTGAAGAAAGATATTCTCAAGCGCATTCATGCCACCTTGAAGCCTGGGGGCTATCTGATGCTGGGTGCTTCCGAAGCGCTCAATGGCTTGCCTGAGCTTTATCAGATGGTCCAGTGTAGCCCTGGTATTGTCTACCAAGCCAAGTAACTTAGCTTTATAACGAGCCCTGCGGTCTGTTCCGGCAGGGTTTGTCATTGTTTTTCCAATTCCCGTATCGCCCCCTTTATATTGCCCCCTTCAGTGTGTCTACTGCGGTTTGCCGTGCGCGGTAAATTCTTGCCGCTCGCGGTTTAATAAAATAATAACCTATTGAAAAATAACGTATTATTTTTTTGGCATGGCAATTGCTTTGACTAACGGCAGAGACGCTGTGTGGCCATCTGTTGCCATCCTGAGGAATGCCGTATGAGTATCAATTTCGACAAAGCGCTGGGAGTACATGAGCAGGCCCTGTTGTTTCGCGGTCAGCGAGCGGCTGTGCTTGCCAATAATATAGCCAACGCAGATACCCCCAATTTCAAGGCCCGAGACCTGGACTTTGCCAGCGTGCTACAAGCCCAGCAGACGGGCGAGGGCCGCTCGTTCAGTGCTGCTCAAACTCACACCGGGCATTTGAATGCCGAGAGTCTTATCGACCAGGCTGCAGGCCTGCGCTTCCGTACGCCGCTGCAGCCGGCGGTTGACGGTAACACTGTGGACAGTCAGATAGAGCAAGCGCAGTACTCGGATAACGCCATCCGCTTCCAGGCTAGTTTCACCTTTCTCAACAGCAAATTTTCCGGGCTGATGACTGCCCTGCGTGGAGAGTAACTATGTCCTTAAGTGATGTGTTCACTATCGCCGGCTCTGGCATGAGCGCCCAGTCTGTGCGGCTCAATACCGTGGCCAGCAATATTGCCAATGCCGAGACCGTATCCAGCAGCGTGGGTGAAACCTACCGGGCCCGCAACCCGGTATTTTCCACCGTGTTTAATCAGCAGCAGGGCCTGGGTCAGTCTTTGTTTGCTGGCGAAGACCAGTCGGGGCACGGCGTAGAGGTGCGCGGTATCGTGCAATCCGACGCAGAACTGCAAGCACGTTATGAGCCAGATCACCCGATGGCTAACGAAGAAGGCTATGTGTATTACCCGAACGTCAACGTCGTAGAAGAAATGGCCAACATGATGTCCGCATCGCGCGCCTATCAGACCAACGTTGAAATCATGAATGCAGCCAAAACCATGCTGCAACGCGTTCTGACGCTGGGTCAGTAACAGGAGTGCTTTGACCATGAGTATTGCCAATTCGATCGGTACCGGCGCCAGTGTTCTGGATCAGTATGCCCGGGATGACAGCCGTGAAGTTCAGGGCGGCGAGCTGGGTAAGGATCAGTTTCTGACGCTGCTGGTCACCCAGTTAAATAACCAGGATCCGCTATCTCCGCAGGAGAATGGGGAGTTTATTGCACAGTTGGCGCAGTTCAGCACGGTTGAGGGTATTGGTACCTTGAACTCCTCGATGGAGGCCTTGCTCAGCGGTTATCAGTCTTCACAGGCCTTGCAGGCCTCATCACTGGTGGGGCGCAAGGTGATCGTGCCTACCGACAAGGCCATGGTCGATACCACGGAAGGTCTGAAAGGCCAATTGGCGTTGCCTCAATCGAGCACCAATGTGTATGTCAACGTGCTGGATGACAAGGGTAGCCTGGTGACGCGCATCAACCTCGGCGCCCAAGATACCGGCATGCATGATTTTGTCTGGGATGGTACCGACGGTAGCGGCAACATCATGCCGCCAGGGCGTTACAAGTTTGAAGCCCAGGCGACCATCGATGGTGAGAACAAGCAATTGGCTACGCTATTGCCGGCTAACGTGGACAGCGTTTCTCTGGGTAATGGGGCGGGTGGGCAAATGACTCTGAACGTCGCCGGCCTGGGCAGCATCAACTTATCCGACGTGTATTCAATCAGTCAGTAACAGCCGTCCGACAACGAATCGGCAAGGAGTATTACCATGTCTTTTAATATCGGTTTGAGTGGTATCCGGGCGGCATCATCCGATCTGAATATCACCGGTAACAACATAGCCAACGCGGGTACGGTTGGCTTCAAGGGCTCACGCGCCGAATTTGGCGACGTCTATGCCGCCTCTATTCTCGGCTCAGGGCGCAATGCCATTGGCAGTGGCGTGCTTCTGGGTAACGTGGCCCAGCAGTTTACTCAGGGTAATATCAACTTCACCGAGAACAGCCTGGACTTGGCTATCAATGGTAACGGCTTCTTTGTCACCAGTGATCAGGGTGCGCTCTCCTACACTCGCGCAGGTTACTTTGGTACGGATCGTGAGGGCTTTATCACCAATAATACTGGTGCGCGCCTGCAGGGCTTTGCGGTGAATGCGGTTACTGGACAGATCAACCAGGGCGTTCAGACTGATTTGCGTGTGGATACTCGCTCGGCTGATCCGAATGCGACCACCCAGATTGAGTCGACCATCAATTTGAACTCCACCAACGTTCGCCTTCCGGTGTGGCAGCAGGCTTACGATGCCTCCATTGCTACAGCCGCAGACCCTGCTAATCCCACTGCGCTAGAGATAGAAGCGGCCGAAAATGCGGCACAAGCTACCTTCGATCCGACCAATTCGTCCACCTATAACAGTTCCACCTCGGTTAACGTTTTTGACAGTCTTGGCAACCCACATACGCTGACCAAATATTTCGTCAAGACCGACGGTAACGAATGGGATATGTTTACGTTGATAGATGGCCGGCAGGTGCCCGGTAATCAGTTGCCAACTGATCCCGGTTTTGCTCCGCAGCCTACTCAGCTCACCTTTGACTCGGTGGGCATGCTAACCACGCCGCAGCCGTTGACGCCAAGCCCCATCAATGGTTGGAACCCTCTGGATGCGGCAGGCCAGCCCACCGGAGCGAATGCTGGGGCAGGGTTTGACATTAATCTCACAGGCACAACCCAGTTTGCTTCCAGCTTCGCCGTCACTTCCGTGGTACAAGATGGTTTTACTACTGGTGAGCTGGCTGGTCTGTCGATCGATGAAGAAGGCTTATTGGTGGCGCGTTATACCAACGGTCAGACCCGTACTCAAGGGCAGGTAGTACTGGCCAACTTTGCCAACCAGCAGGGCCTCACGCCCTTGGGTAACACTGCCTGGGCGCAGTCTTCTGCATCAGGTGAGCCGGTCGTTGGCGCTCCTCAGTCAGGCACTCTGGGCGCGATCCAGTCCGGCGCACTGGAGCAGTCCAACGTCGACTTGTCTGAGCAGTTGATCAACCTGATCATTGCCCAGCGTAACTATCAGGCCAACGCCAAGACTATTCAGACGGAAGATGCGGTGACGCAGACCATTATTAACTTGAGATAAGACTAGGTCCCGCACCGAGCGGTTCGGTGTGAAGGCGGCAAAACCGCAGGCGAAAGCTTGCCGGTTTTGCCGCTTTTTTCTTGGACCATTTCCAAGTCTCTGATTTAAAACGTTTAACACCTAAGATTCATCCATGGCATGAACTGTGCATTATTCTCTTTGACAGCGCCGAAAGCGGCAATTACTTGTCAGAACGGGAGTAGAGCGTGGACAAATCCTTATTCATTTCCATGAGCGGCGCTAGCCAGAATATGCTGGCGCAACGCGCCCATGCGAACAATCTGGCCAACGTCAGCACCACTGGCTTTCGGCGTGATTTCGAACAGGCCCGCTCAATGCCGGTGTTCGGAGAAACGCTGCCCACCCGTGCTTATGCCATGACCGAAAGACCCGGCACTGATATGTCTTCCGGCAGCATGATGGAGACCGGCCGGGACATGGACCTGGCGGTGGAAGGGGATGGTTGGATTGCCGTGCAGGCGCCAGACGGCACTGAAGCTTACACCCGCGCCGGTAGTCTGAATATTGACGCGTTCGGTTTGCTCCGTACGTCCAGCGGTCTGCAGGTATTAGGCAATGCTGGGCCCATCGCGCTGCCACCGGCGGACAAGGTCGAGATTGGCCAGGACGGCACCATTAGCATCCGCGCCCTGGGCGAAGCACCCAATGTGCTGGCGGAGGTGGATCGCATCAAGCTGGTCAATCCTGACCCGGCAGCTCTGCGCAAGGGTGAAGACGGGTTGATGCGCGTTCCCGGTGGTTTGGAACAACCCGCCGACGGCTTCGTGCGGGTGGCCACCGGTTTTCTGGAAAGCAGTAACGTCAATGCAGTGGAAGAGATGACGGCGATGTTGTCTCTGGCACGCCAATTCGAGCTGCACATCAAAATGATGCGCACAGCTGAAGAAAACAGCACCACGACCAACCGACTTCTGCAACTCAGCTAGTTCTGATAAGGCGCGTCAGTGAACTGACGCGCAAGGAGAAACACATGCACGCAGCACTTTGGGTCAGCAAGACCGGGTTGTCCGCTCAGGACACCATGCTCACGACCATCTCCAACAACCTGGCCAACGTGGCGACCACCGGTTTCAAGCGTGATCGGCCCGAGTTCGAGGATCTGCTGTATCAGATCAAGCGTCAGCCTGGTGCCCAGAGCACCCAGGACACTCAGTTGCCTTCAGGCCTGCAGCTAGGTACCGGTGTGCGCGTGGCCGGTACACAGAAGATATTTACTCAGGGGTCGCTGCAGACCACCGAGCAACCGCTGGATCTGGCCGTTAACGGCCGCGGCTTTTTCCAGATTCTCATGCCTGACGGCAATATCGGTTATACCCGCGACGGTAGCTTTCATCTGGATGCTGATGGGCAGATCGTCACGTCCAGCGGGTTTCCGCTGGAGCCCGGCATTGTGCTGCCCGAGGATACACAAACGTTCACGGTCGGTGAGGATGGAACCGTCAGCGTCTCCGTGTTTGGTGATCCGGCTGTTCAGCAGCTGGGGATCGTGCAGACCGCCGACTTTATCAACCCTGCGGGCCTGCAGTCGATAGGTAACAATCTGTTTCTGGAAACCGGCGCCAGTGGCGCGCCACAGGCGGGCAACCCAGGTCAGAATGGTCTAGGTACGGTATTGCAGAACACCTTGGAAAATTCCAACGTCAGCGTCGTGGAGGAGTTGGTCAACATGATCACCACCCAGCGCGCCTACGAAATGAACTCCAAAGTGATCTCCACCGCCGATCAGATGCTGCAATACATCAGTCAGAACCTCTGAGCGGAGTGATGTGAGATGAAAATGCTGCGCTTCTCTGGTGTGTGCTGTCTGATAGCGGTCCTGACCGCTTGCGTTCAAATGCCGCCGCGCGCTGACGATCCGGCCTATGCGCCGGTGCTACCGCGCACGCCGATGCCCCAGGCCTTGAACAACGGTGCCATCTATCAGCCCGGTTTCAATCAGAACCTGTTCGACGACCGCAAGGCGCACCGCGTAGGCGATATCATCACCATCACCCTGCAAGAGCGGATGGCGGCGAGCAAGAGTGCTGACAACGAGATCAGCAAGAACAGTTCGACGCAGATCGCCAACCCGACCCTGTTTGGCAACGTAGTGGGTGCCAAGGGATTGAATCTCGGTGTGGATATGGGCGGCAACCGCTCTTTCAATGGTGACTCGGAGGCCAATCAGAGTAACAGCCTGACCGGCTCCATCACCGTTACCGTCGCAGAAGTATTGCCCAACGGTATATTGCGGGTACGCGGCGAAAAGTGGATCACCTTGAATAACGGCGACGAACTGATCCGTATTTCGGGCCTGGTGCGTAGTGATGACGTGGCCACAGACAACACCATTCCCTCTACCCGGGTTGCCGATGCCCGCATCGCCTACTCGGGCACGGGTGCCTTTGCCAACGCTAGCCAGCCTGGCTGGTTAAGTCAGTTCTTCCTCAGCCCCCTTTGGCCCTTTTAGGAGTCATGCGCATGCGCAGCTTGCTGTTATGCCTTTGTATCCTGTTGACCAGTCCGCTGGCACAGGCTGAACGGCTCAAGGACATCGCCAGCATTGCCGGCGTGCGCACCAACCAACTGATTGGTTATGGTCTGGTAGTAGGTCTGGACGGTTCGGGTGACCAGACCAGCCAGACACCCTTTACTGTGCAGACCTTCAATAACATGTTGACCCAGTTTGGTATTACCGTGCCAGCGGGCACGCGTATTCAGATGCGCAACGTGGCCGCAGTGGCGATTCATGCCGACCTGCCGCCCTTTGCACGTCCAGGCCAGACCATCGATATTACCGTGTCGTCGATCGGTAATTCAAAAAGTCTGCGCGGCGGTAGCTTGCTGATGTCGCCACTTAAAGGTATCGACGGCGAAATCTACGCGATAGCCCAGGGCAATCTGGTGGTAGGTGGCTTTGGCGCCGAAGGTGCCGATGGTTCGCGTATTACCGTCAATGTGCCGAGCGTCGGGCGCATCCCCGGTGGTGCAACGGTGGAGCGCGAAGTGGTCAGCCCCTTTGCTAGCGGCACCCATCTGGTGTTCCACCTGAATCGCCCGGATTTCACTACGGCCAAACGGGTAGTTGATCAGATAAACAATACGTTCGGCCCGGATGTGGCTCAAGCCCAGGATGCGGGCTCGATCAGCGTGCGTGCGCCACTGGATCCGAATCAGCGCGTGGACTACATGTCGATGGTTGAAAACCTGCAGATAGAGCAGGGCAACGCCGCTGCCAAGGTGATCATCAATTCGCGCACCGGCACCATTGTGATTGGCCAGGATGTGCGCGTACAGCCCGCCGCAGTGACGCACGGTGGCTTGACCGTGACTATCACCGAGAACATTCAGGTAAACCAGCCCAATGCGCCTTTTACGGCGGGGCAGACCACCATTACGCCCAGCTCGCAGATCAATATCGAAGAGGGTGACAGCCGCATGTTCGTCTTTAACCCTGGAGTGTCGCTGGACGAGATCGTGCGTGCGGTGAACCAGGTCGGCGCGGCGCCAGGTGATTTGATGGCCATTCTTGAAGCATTGAAACAGGCTGGCGCCTTGAACGCCGACCTGGTTGTGATCTGAGCGAGGATTGATCATGAGCCCGAACAGCATTAGCTATACCGACGTCAATTCGATGAACGAATTGAAAGTCGGCTCCAAAGCCAACAGCCCGGACAACATCAAACGTGTTGCCGAGCAGTTCGAATCGCTGTTCATGAACATGATGATCAAGAGCATGCGTGATGCCAATGCGGTGTTCGCCGAAGGCAACCCGTTGAACACGCCGCAGACGCGCTTTTATCAGGATATGCACGACAACCAGATGTCCGTGCATCTGTCGGAAAAACAGGGTGTTGGCCTGGCGGATGTAATGATGCGTCAGTTGTCACCCCAGCCGCTCGCCGCGCCTGCCGCCGCTCCGTTGGATCGCGCCCCAGCGACTGCCAAAGATGACTCTGTGGACAGCGCGGCACGCCCAGCTACCTCAGGCGTCGACCACTCGGCGCTGTTGGCTCGTCGACGCCTGGCATTTTCCCTTGGCCATAGCGGTATGCAGGCCGCCGAGCTCAGTGCCCGTGTCGCCAGTGCTGCCGCCCAGGACAAGTCTCAGGCAGTAGCCCAGGAATGGCAGCCCTTGCGGGGCCTTCAAAGCAGTGCGCGCCAGCATCCCGCGACGGCCGAAGTGCGTCAGTACGCGGCGGCGAGCGCTAGCGGTATGCCAGGCCAGTCACGCTTTGGAAGCCCGGAGGAATTTGTCACGACCATGTTGCCCATGGCCGAAAAGGCTGCCGCTCGGCTTGGCGTGGATCCACATTACCTGGTGGCTCAGGCCGCGCTGGAAACTGGCTGGGGCAAATCTATTATCAAACAGGCTGATGGCACCAACAGCCACAATCTGTTCGGCATCAAGGCGCATGGTGGCTGGCAGGGCGAGTCGGCCAACGTGGTCACCCATGAATATCGTAATGGGGTCAAGGGACAGGAGCGGGCGGATTTCCGCAGTTACGCGTCTTTTGAGCAGAGCTTCGATGACTATGTCGATTTTTTGCATGACAACGGTCGCTATCAGCAGGCGCTGACCACCACGGCCAACCCGGATAGTTTCTTCCGCGAGTTGCAACAGGCCGGCTACGCCACCGATCCGCAATACGCCAACAAGGTCTCGCAGATCGCTCGCAAGCTAATTAGCCTGAATCAAGCGGCCGGCGACCCGGCGGCCGGCGACCCGGTGGCCACTCAGTCTGACGGCGCCGCCGTTCAGGGCAGGGTATAAGCATGGCTGACCTGTTCAATATCGGCCTCAGCGGCTTACGTGCCAGTCAGACCAACTTGTCGGTTACTGGGCAGAACATAACCAACGTCAATACTCCTGGCTACAGTCGGCAAACTGCTGTGCAGGCCGCGCGTGAGCCGAGTTTCAGCGGGGTGGGTTATATTGGTAACGGTACCAGTATCACCGACGTCAACCGGATCTATAATGAATTCCTGACCGGGCAGGTGCGCACTAGTACCTCGATCAACTCCGAAGTCACCGCGTTTCAGACGCAGATGGAAGAGCTCAATACCCTGTTGTCGAGTGCTGCCACTGGCATTACCCCCGGTATGCAGAATTTTTTCGACGCCTTGCAGACCTCAATCGAGGATCCTGCCAGTCTGGCGGGGCGTCAGTTGTTCCTGTCGGAATCTGAGGGGTTGGCCTCACGTTTCAATACGGTGCAAGAGCGGCTATCCACGCAAACCAAGTTCATCGGTGAGCAAATGGGCACGCTGGCCAATCAGGTTAGCCGGCTATCTACCTCAATCGCGGGTTACAACGATGCGATTGAACGCGCGGCGGCCAATGGCGCACAGCCCAACGATCTGCTGGATGCTCGGGATGAGGCGGTTCGGCAACTTAGCGAGCTGGTCGGCATTACCGTAGTGAAACAGGACAAAAACAGCATCAATATCTTTGTCGGATCGGGCCAACCGTTGGTCGTAGGCAAGGAGGCTTCCTCTTTGCAGGTAGTGCAAGGTCGCTCCGACCCCAGCCGCTCTGAAATAGTACTGGTCAGCGGCGGCAGTCAGCAGGATATTACCAACTTGATTAGTGGCGGTGAGTTGGGTGGTCTGGTGCGTTACCGTCGCGATGTGCTGGATCAGGCGTTGAATTCGGTCGGCCGCCTTGCGCTGTCGATTGCCAGCGAGGTCAACGACCAGTTAGGCCAGGGTGTGGATATCAATGGTAAAGCTGGCGCGGATCTGTTCAAGCAGATCAACAGCCCTGATCAGGTTCAGGCGCGCAGCCATGCCAGACCGACTAATACCGACCCCAACACGCGCCTGGACATTCTGATTACCGACACAGCGCAACTGAGTACTTCCGACTATGAAGTGCTGTTCAGCAGTGCCACTGAGTTCACTGTACGGCGGGTCTCTGACGACAAGGTGTCTGGCCCCTATGTTATCGGAAGTGATCCGGCACCCGAACTGGACGGGTTCAGCATTGCTATTAACGCAGAAGGCAGCAATCAACTCGGTGCTGGCGACCGGTTTCTGCTGACGCCAACCCGCAGTGCCGCTGGGGCCATGGAGTCGGTGATGAAACAGCCGGAGGAGCTCGGATTTGCCGCACCGGCCAAAGTCGACGCCAGCCTGGAGAATCGCGGTAATGCCAAAGTCACCCAGCCAACGCTGATAGACGGCCCCCAGCCTATTGATCCGACTGCAATGCAAGCCTTTTTGCCGATCACCTTTGCCTATGATGAAGCCAGCTCGGAAATGATTCTGAGCAGTGGCGCTGGCCCGGTGACACCGGCGACCATCCCAGTCGTCCCAGGACAGAGCAATCAACTGGAGTACAGCATTGAGGGTTATACGTTCAGTATGACCATGACCGGCACTGCGCTGAATGAAGATAGCTTTGTTGTGGCTATCAACGAAGGTAAATCCGACAACCGCAATGCGCTTATCCTTTCGAACCTGCAGACCGACGCCGTGCTGGGGCAGGCCAACGGCGCCGCCGGTTACTCTTTTGCAGAGGGCTACGGGGACCTCGTCCAACGGGTCGCGACCTTTACTGCCCAGGCTCGATCGGACAGCGAGGCCAGCGGCGCAGTGCTCAAGCAGGTGCAAAATAATCGTGACTCGGTGTCCGCAGTCAATCTCGATGAGGAAGCGGCCAACCTGATCAAGTTCGAGCAGTATTACAATGCCTCCGCTCAGGTTATCCAGATTGCGCGCTCGGTATTCGATACACTCCTCAACAGTATTCGCTGACAGGTAAATGGCCATGCGTATCTCGACGATTCAGGCTTTTAATATCGGCTTGCAGGGCATGCAGGATAACTACTCCAAGGTGACTCGCACGCAGGAGCAGGTCAGCTCCGGCAAACGCATGTTGTCTCCTGCGGATGACCCTGTTGCCAGCGTGCGGTTGCTGCAACTGGATCAGCAGGCGAACAAGCTGGATCAATACGATGCCAACCTGAAAGCGGCGACCAATAGCCTGACGCAGGAAGAGGCGACGATCAACGCCATCAACAATAACCTGCAACGGGTTCGGGAAATCGCTCTACAAGCGGGTAATGGGGCTCTTGGGCAAGCGGATAGGGAAGCGCTAGGGCAGGAACTGGCCGAGCGTGAAGAGGAACTTGTTGCGTTATTCAATAGCCGCAATGCTCGAGGCGAGTATCTGTTTGGCGGGTTTCAGAGTCAGACGCCACCTTTTATCAAGGAGCCGGATGGCACTTATACTTACCAGGGTGACGAAGGCCAGCGCTCGATTCAGATTGCTGGCTCGAAACAGGTGGCGATTAATGACAATGGTAAAAAACTGTTTGTCGATGTGCCCAACGTCAATCGGGTGGTTACCACTGCTGATCCCGCCAACGTCGGTGGCGCGCGCATTTCACTTGGGGTGGTTGAAGATAAGGGCGCTTACGATACGACCTTCTATCCGAATGATAGCGTGACCATCCGGGTTGGTCTGGATGGTGCCAGTTACGAGATTCTCGATCAGAACAATGATCCGCTGGCGCCGCCAGTAACCGGAGTCATTCAGCCTAACGATGATCAGAGCTATCAGATTCGCTTTGGCGGTGTAGTGGTGACGCTAGATGGTGAATTAGCCGAAAATGACGAATTTCAGATTACCCGGGGCGCAGTAGATGGCGGCGCCGGAGTCCAGGAAAAGCGCAGCATCCTGCAGACCGTTGCCGAGCTGCGCAATACCTTGGAAACTACTGGCGACAGTCAGGAAGATAAGCTACTACGCCGTGATCAGTTGGCTATTGCGGTAGAGAATCTGGACAACGGCATGAACCAGGTTCTCAGCGTCCAGACCAGCATCGGTGCGCGGCTGAATGTGATTGAGTCGACGCAAAATGAAAATGCCGAAGTGAAGCTGATCAATCAGGCCATGACCGCACAGTTGTCCGAGCTGGATTATGCCGAGGCGCTCAGCCGCCTGAGCTTCGAGACGGTGGTCTTGCAAGCCGCGCAGCAGAGTTTTGTTAAAATCAGCGGCCTGAGTTTGTTCAATCTGCTCTGATCAGCTTCCATCGCGGCGGGTTTTCTCTGCGTCGCCATGGGCGAGCTGGTTCAGAATCGGGCAATCGGGTCGCGCATCACCCTGGCAGCACTGGGCGAGGTTGCTTAGTGTCTGGTGTATCGCCTGCAGTCCGGCAATTTTCTCCTCCAGTTCCTGAAGATGAAGCTGAGCCAGTCCCTTGACCTCGGCGCTGCTGCGCTCGCGATCCTGCCACAGCGCCAGTAGTTGCTTGATTTGTTCAATACTGAAGCCCAGGCTACGCGCGTTATGGACAAAGCGCAGGCTATGCAGATCACGTTCGGTATAGAGCCTGTAGCCGGCAGGGCTGCGTTGGGCAATGCCCAGCAGGCCGATACTCTCGTAATGGCGAATCATACGAGGCGTCAGTTGGCAGGCCTTGGCGGCCTGGCTAATATTGATACTGCCTGTTGTCATTTCCCCTCCGGTTTCCAGCGCTTGAGCAACAGTGCATTGGAGACCACGCTGACACTGCTCAGCGCCATCAGCGCGCCGGCCAGCATGGGATTGAGCAAGCCCACCGCAGCCAGTGGTATGCCCAGGCTGTTATAGACAAAAGCCCAGAACAGATTCTGCCGGATCTTGCGCCAGGTGTGCCGCGATATGTCCAGCGCCGCAGGAACCAGTTGCGGATCACCGCGCATCAGCGTTATGCCGGCGCTGTGCATGGCCACGTCGGTGCCGGTCGACATCGCCATGCCCACATCAGCAGCGCTGAGCGCAGGTGCATCATTGATGCCATCGCCGATCATCGCCACTACGTGGCCCTGGGCGCGCAAGGCCTGCACATGCCGGGCTTTGTCCTCGGGCAGCACCTGCGCTTCGATATGGCTGATACCCAGTTGCTCGCCGACGGCTTGAGCGGCGGCCTGGCTGTCACCGCTGATCAGCCAGCTGTCTATCTTCAACTCGCGCAATTGCTTGATAGTGTCTAGCGCCTCAGGCTTGAGCGTATCGGCAAAGGCCATCAGCGCGACAGGTTCAGGCTGGCCCTCGATGGCCAGCCAGGACAGCGTATGACCCTGGCTTTCATGCTGCTCGGTCAAGGTGGCGGAGCTGTCCAAATTGACCTTGAGATCGGTCATCAGCCGCCGGTTTCCCAGCCAGATGCGCTGGCCATCGACTAGCCCGCTGGCACCCAGCCCAGCGTGCACACGAAAGTCTGTGGCGGCCGAGGCATCCACCTGGTGTTCACTGGCATAGCGCAACAACGCCTGAGCGAGCGGATGCTCAGCATTGCGTTGCAGCGCGGCTGCCAGCGCCAGTGCCGGCTCCGCTTGTAAGGGCCCGAGGGCGGCAAAGGCAGCCAGGCTGGGTTTCCCCTGCGTCAGCGTGCCGGTTTTGTCGAACACCACGGTGTCGACCTTGTGCGCCAGTTCCAGCGCCTGGGCATCACGGATTAGAATGCCATGGCGTGCCGCTACGCCCGTGCCGACCATGATCGCCGTCGGGGTTGCCAGTCCCAGCGCACAGGGACAGGCAATCACCAATACCGCAATCGCGTTCAGCAAAGCCTGCTCACCGCCGAACCAAAGGCTCCCCAAGCCCCAGGTCAAGGCCGCTATCAACAGCACGATAGGTACAAATATGGCGCTGACTCTATCCACCAGGCGCTGGATCGGCGCTTTGGATGCCTGTGCACTTTCTACCAGACGAACGATTTTGGCGAGCATGGTGTCGTGCCCGATAGCTGTGGTCTCTACCACCAGCATGCCATCCTGATTCATTGCGCCGGCGCTGACCGAGTCGCCGGGTTGCCGGCTGGCGGGCAGGCTTTCGCCGGTGAGCATGGACTCGTCAACATGACTGCCGCCCTCGCGGATGATGCCATCGACAGGAATACGCTCACCGGGCTGGATCAGTACCTGATCACCTAGATTAATCTGCTCAAGGGGCACCAGTTTTTCACCTTCAGCGCTACGCAGCCGGGCCATATCGGGGCGCAGGGCGGTCAGGGCGCGGATCGCATCAAGCGTCTGGCGCTTGGCGCGGCTTTCCAGGTATTTGCCCAGCAGTACGAAGCTGATGATCACTGCCGAGGCCTCGTAGTAGAGCACGGGCATCACGCCGGCCGGGGTGCTGAATACGTGCCAAGTGCTCAGCGACCAGCCTGCCGAGGTGCCGATCGCCACCAGTAAATCCATATTGCCGGTACGGTTACGCAGGGCATGCCAGGCGCCGCGGTAAAAGCGCGCGCCGAAATAGAACTGCACGATCGACGCCAGCAACAGTTGTACCAGCGGTGGCAGCATCAGCTCGTGATACCCGAACAGCGCAGGCAGCATGCCCAGTGCCAGAGGCGCACTCAGCACTGCTGCCAGGATCACGTGGCGCCGCTCACCCTTGAGTTTGGTCACCTGGATGTCCTGCTCTCCAGCGGTCACGGGGGTTACCCAGCGGCCTGGATAGCCGGCTTTTTTCAAGGCGCTGAAAATGTCGTCTGTCGGCATGCCGGCAAGGTAAACGATTCGCGCTTGCTGGCTGGCCAGGTTGACCTCGGCGTTAAGCACGCCGGGCACGTTCAGCAGCGCTGTTTCAGCCCGGCGGACGCAGCCAGCACAGCTCATGCCTTCGATACTGACCTGGCGGACTTCGCTACCCAGTTGATAACCGGCCTGATCCAGCGCAGCGCTGACGGTGCTGAGTTGTTTGGGGTCGTCTAATTCCAGGTAGGCGCTATCAGACGCAAGATTGACCTGCACTGTGGTGACGCCGGGCAGCGCTGTCAGGGCGCGCTCGACTCTGTTTACGCAGGAGGCGCAGGTCATACCGTTGATCGGTAGGGTAATGGCAGTCATGGTGGTCACTCAAATTGGAGTCTGAGTAGACTGTGCACCTTAACATCATGTCAAGGTCAAGCCGCAGGGCTTGTAAATCGGCTTGTATAAAACTTTACAGAAAGCCCATCGGCGGTTTGCCCGAGCCGCTACCGAGTTTCAGGCCGATTTTCAGAATGAGGTCATTATTCAAGGCGGCAACCACCCAGATGTGACCTTCCCACTCGATACTGTCACCCACAACCGGGTGTCCGCCGAACTGCTTGCTGAAAAAGGCCGCCAGGGTTAGCTCGCTCAATTCGGGCGGCACCTCAAAGCCATAGAAGCTGCCTACTGCACCCAACTGCGCGTCGCCCTCAAGAATGAAATCACCAAAGAATTTGCGATTTTCCAGATAGGTGGGTGTGTGTGCCCTGCTGAACAGGCGCGACAGGGCAGGTAAATCCTTGGGGCTGCCAATGATACATAGCACGTCATTCAGCGCCAGCCGAGTGCTACCTGAGGGGTGCAGCAGTTGGCTACCGCGAAAGACGGCGGCGATGCGTGCATCAGCTGGCATCGACAATTGCCGCAACTGCACGCCGACACACCAATTGGCATTATCCAGTTGGTAGATCATTACCTCGTAATCGCCATCTACCGCGACATCCAGGCTGGTGCGCTGCATGGGCTCTGGCTGCGGTGGAATCTCCACCTTGCACAGGCGTGCGGCCAGCGGCAGTGATGAGCCTTGCAACAAAAGTGAGACAAGCACCACGACAAATGCCACGTTGAATAATAGCTGAGCCTGCTCAAGGCCGGCCAGTAGCGGGAATATCGCCAGTATAATCGGCACCGCGCCACGTAGACCCACCCAAGCGATAAATAGCCGCTCGCGCCAGGAGAACACAAAGGGAGTCAGGCAGATCAGCACCGCTACTGGGCGGGCGACCAAAATGAGGAACAGGGCGATGGCCACTGCCGGACCGGCGATACTGACCATCTCACTCGGCGTAACCAGTAGGCCGAGCATCAGGAACATGCCGATCTGGCTCAGCCAGGCCATACCGTCCTGAACGTGCAGAATGTTCTGCAGGTTGCGCACGCGGCGATTGCCAAGAATCAACCCCGTGAGGTAAATGGCCAGAAAACCGCTGCCACCGATGCTGTTGGTGAAGGCAAAGACCAGAATGGCGCCGCTGGTGATCAGCAGCGGGTAGAGCCCGGTGGCCAAGTGCACTCGGTTGACCAGCCAAGCCAGCAATATACCGCCAGCCATACCGCAGAGGCCGCCAATGCCGAATTGTTGCAACAGGAGCAGGAGAAAGTTCCAACTGAAGCTCTGCTGGCCGGAAGACAGCATTTCGACCAGGGTGATAGTCAGAAAGATCGCCATCGGATCGTTTGAGCCGGACTCGATTTCCAGCGTCGCTCCCACGCGTTGCTTGAGATTGAGCCCTTTTCCCTGTAACAGCGAGAACACCGCCGCAGCATCAGTCGAGCCGACAATAGCGCCCAGCAGCAGGCCCTGAAGCCAGTGAATATCCAGCAGCCAGGCCGTCAGCATACCCGTTAGGCCGGCACTGATGATCACACCAAGACTGGCTAGCGACATCGCCGGCCAAAGACCGACGCGGAAATTCTCCACGCGCGTGCGCATGCCGCCGTCCAGCAGGATAATGGCCAGCGCCAGGCTGCCGATCATGAAGGCAGTGGAGGTATTGTCGAAAGCGATACCGCCAACGCCGTCGACACCTGCCAGCATGCCGATAATCAGGAAGATTAACAGCAGAGGAATCCCCAGCCGCGAGGACAGGGAGCTGGCCAGAATGCTGGCACACAGCAGCATCGCTCCTACCAGAAATAGCGTATTTATATAATCCATACGGGGCCGGGTCCGTCTCGAGATGGAATCAGCCCACACTATATCCTGAACGACCGGCCGCTGTTAAAAAATGCTGTATAGTCAATCGATTGCAATCTAAAGGTAAGCGAAATGGATACCGATTTCTGGCATGAGCGTTGGCAGCGCGGAGAGATTGGATTTCACAAGTCCAAGGTAAACCCGCTATTGGTTCGTTGGTGGCCTGCTTTGCAACTGTCCTTGGGCAGTGCGGTATGGGTGCCGTTGTGTGGCAAAAGCCTGGATCTTCTGTGGCTGCACGACCAGGGTCATATTGTGGTCGGAGTAGAGTTGTCGCGTAGCGCACTGGACGACTTTGCGCTGGAAAACCAATTGACCTTAACCTGGCGCCGGCAGGAGCCGTTTGACCTGGCCGAAGGACAGGGCTTGAAACTGTTCGCCGGAGACGTCTTTGCCCTGCAGTCGGCGCAGTTGGAGCAGGTGGTTGCGGTTTATGATCGTGCGGCGTTAATTGCGCTGCCGCCCGCCATGCGTGCCCGTTATGCGGCGCATATAATAAAAAACCTGCCTGCCGGTTGGCAGATGTTACTGGTCACCCTGGACTACCCGCAAGCTGAGCGTGCCGGGCCACCCTTCAGCGTAGCTGACACTGAGGTACGGCAACTGTTCAAGGGTTGCTCAATCAGCTTGCTGGATGAGTGCGACGTACTGGCAGATCATGCGGTGTTTCGTCAGCAAGGCATGACTCGCCTGCATGAGCGGGTCTACCACATCAAGGCGCCTGTGGTGTCGTCGAACGCATGAGTGCAGCGTTGGTGTTGCTTTACAAGCTGCTGCCTTTGTACATCACGGTAGGTCTCGGTTGGCTGGCGGGTCGATATTTACAGGCCAGTGGTAGCCATATCGCCGGTATGATGCTGTATATCGTCACGCCGTCGGTGATTTTTGCCGGAGTGATGGCGGCGCCACTGTCGGCCAGCGTGATCATGCTGCCGTTTCTGGTATTCGGGTTCTGCTCGTTGCTGGCACTGATACACTTGGCGATTGCCCGGCGCTGGCTCAAAGATCCGGTTGCCAACCTGATTCCGCTCTCGGTGGGTACCGGCAACACCGGCTACTTCGGTATCCCGCTCGCGTTATTATTATTCGGTGAGCAGGGTTTGAGTATTTATATCGTGTGTATGCTCGGGACCACCCTGTTCGAGAGTTCAGTAGGCTTTTACCTTGCTGCGCGCGGGCATTTCGGTGTGCGCGACTGCCTCCTGAAGGTCATCCGGCTGCCCTCCATCTATGCTTTTGCCCTGGCCGTCACGCTCAATTTGTCCGACATCGGCATGCCCGAGGTATTAGTGCCACTATTCGATAATCTTCGCGGGGCTTATAGCGTTCTGGGCATGATGATAGTGGGCATGAGTATTCTCAGCTTCAGGGGGCTGGCGGGTGATCTACGCTTCACGCTATTGGCGTTTTTTGGCAAATTCGTGTCCTGGCCCTTGCTTGCCTTAACGTTTTGGTGGGTCGATAGCCGATTCATGCAGATCTATGATGTGTCGGTTTATCAAGCGGTGTTCCTGATTTCCATTACACCCATAGCCGCAAATACTGTGGTGATTGCCACCTTGCTTGCTACCTCGCCGAGGCAGGTAGCGGGTACCACCCTGTTAAGTACGCTGTTCGCGCTGATCTATATCCCTCTCATGGTTTCTTGGGTGCTCAGTAGCTGAAGGGATGTGTTGGCAAACGTCTAAGCTGCCTCAGCATACTCGTTGTCGGCCAATCTTGAAGTAGCCTTCTGACATCTCGTGCAAATTGCAATGCGCTAAACCAACACGTCGTGCATGATGCCGGTAACAGCTCAGATGAGAATTTTGTAAATATTTGATTTATAGGTATATTTTAATAAATAAAGACTGGCACGCAGCGTGCAATCTTCTTGTATACGTAATGACTATATTGGCGGCCACAAGCGGCTGATACTGGTTGAACCCAGGAGGAGAACACCATGAAATACAAGGATTTTGGGCAAGGCGTGGTCGCAACGGTGCTATTGGCAGGCGCAGCCGTGATGTTTCTGGTCAGTGAAGGAGGTGCATCGGACCAGGGACGCACCAGCCCAGTCTCCTCCGCAGTCTCCTCTGCAGTCTCCACCGATAGTCGGCAGCCGGCTAGCGAACGTTTTCAAAGAACCAGTGTTGATCCGGGTGTTCGCCTGACAGGCGCTGAGCAACCCAGCTGGGTGTTCTGAAGCAACTATAGATAAGCAACACGTAAGCAACGTGTAATCGTCCGCCCCCTCAGTGGCGAACGATGAAACTTTGAGTGTGGGGAGAGTAGAGCAATGATTGTCTGGGCTATTGCATTTCTTATTGTGGCTATCGCGGCAGCGATTGTGGGTTTTGGCGGGGCAGCTGTAGGAGTTGTAGCGGCGGCCGGCAAACTTCTGTTTGTTTTATTCATGGTTATGTTCGTACTGTCCTTTATCTTAGGCATGGGTCGACGTATCCGCTTGCAACGCACCAGCTTGCCGCGCACCAGTTTTCGTTAAGACGCTAAGAACGATCGAGATCACGGGCTGGGGCTTAGGTGCTTTTCTGAGCAATCATCCTGGCGTAGATGCCCTTGATTTCCAGGGCGAAATGCTCGATCGAATGCATTCTTGCCGATTCCAGAGCGTTGCGTGCCATGTGCTGACGTAACCTTGCATCACCTATCAGCTGTTTCACCGCGGCCTGCCATAGGCGCTGGCTGTCCGCGGTCTTGAAGCCGTTGACACCTTCATCGATGACATCGTCTATACCGCTTGAACGTATCGCCACGACCGGCAATGCGGCTGCCATGGCTTCCAGTATGACCATGCCCTGTGTTTCCGATTGGGAGGCGAAGACAAACACGTCGCCCAGGCGGTAATAAGTGGGCATTTTTTCCGGTTCTACTGCTCCAATCAGTGAAAACCAGTTGCCCAGTTGCAGTTGATCGATACGGTTTTGCAGGCGCTGTCGTTGATGCCCGTCGCCGATCATCAACAGCCTGAAGGGCTGCTCAACATCTCGGCGTAATTGCTGTACTGCATCAATCATGAAATCGATATTTTTCTCGTTTGACAGCCGCGCCACACTGATCAGAATCGTCTCCGCGCCGATGTTCAACTGCGTGCGCAGCGTCGCCAGCGCGTTCTCATCGACTGTTTGAAAGCGCTGGAAATCAACTCCGGTTGGCTGCACGAAGATGGGTGTCCTGACCCCGATCATTCGCAAATACTCCTCTGCTGAATAAGTCGGTACTACAATGCCGTCGCATTTGTTCGCGAAGCGTTTGATCAGTAGGTGTGAGATCAGGTTGCGGAACAGCTTGCCTGGCAACGGAACAAAGTGAGCGTAGTGCTCCAGGCGGGTGTGATAAGTGTAGACCACGGGTACCCCTAGGCGCCGGCCAATAAACAAGCCGAGCGACCCAACCCAGATAGGGTGGTGCAGATGAATAATGTCGGGCTTGAATTGTTTGATCTTCCGGTAAATACCTGGAACGAAAATGTTGGCGAGTTTGAATTCCCGGCGTGCACCGAATGACAATAGTGAGGGAAGGCGAATGACATTACGTTCGTTCCTGTCTTGATGTTTATAGCGCGGTGCGACGATTAGTACAGCGTTGCTGCGTGCTTGAAGACCGTTGCGCAAGCGCTCGATGGACACCGGCACACCACCAATAAAGGGTAGATAATTGTTGGTAAACATGGCGACCCGAAGAGGCTTTTCGATCCAGGGTGCGGGGTCCAGATCGAAATTGCGGTAGTAGTTGTGACCCACGAAGACCAGGGTGTAGAGGCGCATGGCAATCAGACTCAATACGCCAAGAATCAGCAAAAAATTGACTAAGCCCACATAGAACAGCGAGTAGATGAAGAACCACAAGCTCTCCAGCTGTTTGAACAGCGGGTGCTGGCCAATCTGTATGGGCACCAGCTCGGTTGTTACCCCCGAAGCACTGACGTGCACGCGTACATAGTGATAGAAGCTGAGGTCGTTGTTGCGTATCAGGCCGCCAGCGCCTCCGGTGGTAATAAAACGCGCCCCGTCGATGTCTTGTTCGGAGTAAATCGGCAGGTTGGCAGAAAATACTGCGTCAATTCGATGTTTTTTTACCAGTACCATCAGCCGTGCGGCAAACTCAGTTGGCGCGAGAAAGTCCTTGTTGTTAATCAGCCGGCGGTGGTTTTCAACGTGCAGTGGCGGATGGCTTATAAACACAAAGGTGTGCTCGGCGTCGTCGGTGTCGAGCAAGTCGCTCAGCCATTCCAGCTGCCAACGAAAATGTGTCTTGCCGGTGCTGTCCAGAAAAATCAGCCGGCTGTCCCCAAGTGCCATCGAATAAAAATGTGGCCCGAAATGCTCGTAGAAACGAAAGCTGCCGAAGTTGGCGTATTCATGCGGGCCGAACGTCAGCAGGTAGGGCATGTTCAGATGGCTCAGGGTGCCGTAGAGCGCCCGGTACTTGTCTTCTCCGCCTGCGCTTACAGCATTGCCTGCGGATACCAGAAAGTCGATCTGTGCTTTATTCAGCAGGGGAATGAAGGCGCGCTCGAAAACCCCGACCGAGTTGTTGATATTGCCCACCACGGCGAAGCTAAAGCTATCTGAGGCGCCCAGGCGCTCTCGCAATACCAGCAACTGCTCGGTATGCACTGCGGTGAACTCAGGCCTGGAAAGATTCAAGTAGCCCTTGTAGCCGATAAGTGCGGCGACCAGGGCAATGTTCAAGTAGAACAGCGCCTTGAACTGGCGTTTCCGGGTCATGCGGCGGCCCACTGCCGGTAAAGCTCAGTGTGTCTTGGCTTTTGTCCGGGCAACATACCCAAGCTGCAGGCTGGCGCCTGCCCGGCGATAGTCACACGAGCCCGGCACGTGATGCTCGGTAACAGGCCGAGAAGCAGGCCAAGAAAAACCGCGGGCATGGCCTGGGTGCGGAGGCTGGATGTGCAGTACAGGATAAAGGTGATCACTACAGGTGCCCCACGCTGCCCATGTACTTACCATCATAGCCCAGGCTGGGTGGTTCAGATCGGAGAGCTCAGATAGGGTTGTATGTCACTGGGGCTCGGAGGCGTTTGACGCTCAGGATTCGTCACTGCCATCCAGCAGACCTGTGAGCGGCAACAACGGCTTGTAAGTTCTCGTCAAGCCGTTACAATAGCGCGGCCCGTCCAGTACGGGTTTGTTATGGTGGCCCTGTCGGTCCCCTCGCAATGATTCGCCGTTAACCTGGTCAGGCCCGGAAGGGAGCAGCCACAGCGGTTATATCGTGTGCCGGGGTGTGGCTGGCAGGGCTGCCACCCATCTTTTACGTCTCATTTATTTCATTTCTTATCCATGTCTTTGCCACGTTAATGTCACGTGCGGCTGGCACAGTGCCTGCTCCATTCGTATATGTAATGAAGGCAGTCATGAAAATACCTTACTTGGTTTTGCTTGCAGGATTCGGCCCCGTTTTGCTCGCGGGTTGTCTGGATAGTTCCTCCTCCTCATCTGATACCCCGCCGCCGCAAATCGATGAGCCGGTCGCTGAGAGCTCCCAATTTCGTGTTCTACCATACCTGCAGCATCCCACTGAATCCGCTGTTAGCGTTATATGGTTCACTGATAAGGATGTGCCTGGCGTGCTGGAGGTGGAAGGTGTTGGCAGTTTCACCTCTGAGCCGGTGCTGGCTGAAAACCTTAGCTATGGTGGCAGCGAGGTTGCCTATATTCATGGCGAAAGCAATTTCGGTGGTATCCACGCGGATGTGGCAGCAGGCGAGGCGCCCGTTTTGCCCTATCGCCATCATGTACGGGTTGAAGAGCTTCAGCCTGGTAGCGAATACGAATATGTAGTGAAACAAGCTGGAAACGACGCTTTGGCAGCCACAATGAGCACCGCTCCGGAACGGGGCGCACGCGCCAACGTGCGGTTTCTAGCCATGTCCGACATGGAGACAGAGCCTGAGTCGACGGATAAGACAGTGGCCTGGTCTGCCAATGCAGTCCTGTCCGGAGGTGATAAATTGGGGACTGATCCGGCCACGGCAAGTCGTCAGTATCCAGTCGATCAAACAGACGGGTTTCGGGCCAATTTAGAATACGCTTCTACCCGCCAGCCCAATTTCTGGCTGATAGCGGGTGACCTGGTGGAAAAAGGTGGTCGTCAATTGGACTGGGATGAGTTCTGGCGCCATACCGCAGGTGAATGGGGTGGCTTGGCCTCCAATACACCGATCTTTCCGGTGATGGGTAACCACGAGAATTACTGGCATCCTGATGGCGGCGCGTACACCACGGCGGCTGCAACATTGGCGTACGACAAATGGAACAGTTATTGGGAGTTGCCCGCAACCCACGCGGGGGATAGCCGCCATGAAAAACGCTATTACCGCGTTGACTATGGCCCGGTAACGATTATCTCCCTTGATTCTTCCAATGGTGATGACAGTGACCCGGCGCGTGACACCAACCTGATGCTCAACGGCGCAGAAGCGCGTATTCCCGATTTCAATCGCAACAGCGAGCAGTGGAACTGGGCCGTGCGCGAACTCGCCGATGCTCAGGCCCTCGGCCAGGTCATTTTCGTGCAGTTTCACCACTCGGCTTTTGGTACGGGAGTTCACAGTCTGGTGTCTGGCTCGGCAGGTATCGCCAACAATGAGGACAACCAGTCGGGCATGCCCATGCGTATCTACCATGAGTTGTTCACGCGCTACGGTGTAACGGCAGTGCTATCGGGGCATGATGAACTGCTCGAATATGTCCAGCTTGATGGGGTGCATTACTGGGATGTCGGTTTTGCCGGTGATGGTTTGCGCGGCCCGGGCTACTATCCCACGACCAGTTACGTGCCATTTGATCTATTGCCCGCCGAAGCTCAGGCTAGCCACTGGAGCGCGCACGGCGATGCGCCGGAGCTTTGGAGCGGTAATCAGCTCGTTGATGGTGGCAAGCACTACGGTTTTATGGAAGTGGATGTACGTGCGCAAGGGGAATACGACTACGAAGTGGTCATGACGCCGCGCTATGCATTTCCATTGATGGACGCCGAGGGTAATGCTACTGGGGAGTTTGACTTCAGGCAGTACAACAAGATCGTACGTGTTGATGTTAAACGCTGATTGACGGCTGCCGCCCGCAAGGGCGGCTGCCTTTCGTTCGTTTCTGTGCCCTCGCATTGTCGCACGTCATTGGTTAAAGTAGCCGCTTGCCTTCAGATCAAACCGGACTACAGACATCCAATGAGTTATCAGGTACTTGCCCGTAAATGGCGTCCGCGCCTGTTCCGTGAAATGGTCGGTCAGACCCACGTATTGCAGGCCCTGATCAATGCCCTGGATCATGACCGGCTGCACCACGCCTATCTGTTCACCGGTACGCGCGGTGTAGGCAAGACCTCCATCGCACGTATCCTGGCCAAGTGCCTCAATTGCGAAACCGGCGTCAGTTCAGAGCCCTGCGGTGTCTGCTCTGCGTGTCGGGAGATTGATGAAGGCCGCTTTGTTGACCTGATTGAAGTGGACGCTGCCAGCCGTACCAAGGTGGAGGACACTCGCGAGCTGCTCGATAATGTCCAATATGCTCCGTCTAGAGGCCGCTACAAGGTCTACCTGATTGACGAAGTGCACATGCTCTCCAGTCACAGCTTCAATGCCCTGCTCAAGACGCTAGAAGAGCCGCCGGAACATGTCAAATTTCTGCTGGCCACCACCGATCCACAAAAATTGCCGGTTACGGTATTGTCACGCTGCCTGCAGTTTTCGCTAAAGAACATGCTGCCGGAGAAGATTGTCGATCACCTCAAGCACGTGCTGGGTGAAGAGATGATTCGCTTTGACGAGGAGTCGTTATGGCTGCTCGGGCGCGCCGCCGATGGTTCCATGCGCGATGCGCTGAGCCTGACCGATCAGGCGATTGCCTTTGGTAACGGTGCTTTACAGATTGCCGATGTACGATCGATGCTAGGCACTATCGATCACGGCCAGGTGTTCGGCTTGCTGGAGGCGCTGGCAGCCGATGATGCGCCTGGCGTGCTGGCCGCTGTTGCGCAGTTGGCCGAACAGGGCGCTGATTTTTCTGGCGTACTGGCAGAGTTGATCTCTACCTTGCAACGTGTGGCGATTACCCAGGTATTGCCGGCCGCTGCCGATAACAGCCTGGGTGATCAGGCCCGGGTGCTGGATCTGGCCGGGCGCCTTAGTGCCGAAGATGTTCAGCTGTTCTATCAGTTAGGGTTGCATGGCCGGCGCGATCTGCCCTTGGCGCCTGATCCACGTGGCGGTTTCGAGATGGCCTTGCTGCGTATGCTGGCCTTTCGGCCCGGGACCCTCCAGTCTGGAACCGTCCAGTCCGGGACTTCTCAATCGGTTCGCGGGCAGCAGGATGCGGCAGAGCCAAGACCGGCGCCGCCGGGAAAGTCTCTGGGGCTCAGCCAGGCCAAGGCTGAATCCCAGGCTCCCGAGGCGGCCAACATACCCGCGTCGGCAGTGTCGGCTGCCGTTACACCGCCGATTGCTAGCGCTGAGACAACTGCCAAGAGTCCTAAGACGAATATCGCTCCACCTGCTGCGAGTACCGAGCAGCCCGTTGACGATAGTGCGCAAGAGTCGCAGCCGCCGGTCACGCGTGCGCATGCGGGCAGCGCACCGCTGAAAGCCGGTACGCCTGTAAAACCCCCGTTGGACGAGCCTCCGACTGAATGGCTTGAAGCTATTCCCGATGATGACGCAAGTGACAACGACAGCGACGCGGACGACGAGGTACTGGACATTAGCCCGTACCTCGGTGACTGGCAGCCTGAGGCCGAGACGGCGGCGTTGCTGGCGGAGGATGAGTTGGTCAGCGTGGAAGACAGCATCAGTGAACTCCCGCCCGCCAGCGGCCTGGCGGCTGAATGGTTGGCTATTTTTCTGCAGCTGGGCCTCAGTGGTCTTACTCAGAGTATTGCCGCCCATTGCCAGTTGGTAGCGCGCTCGGCTGAAGCCTGGACCTTGCATCTGGATCCCGGCCACAGCGCGCTGTATAACGAGAATCACCGTCTGCGCTTGCAGCAAGCGCTGGGTGAGCATTTGAACCAGAGCATCGTGCTTGAGGTCAAAACCCAAGCGCCGGATCAGGAAACGCCCGCTATCGCTGCTGCCAGGCGCAAGTTCAAGCGCCAGCAGGAAGCGGAAGCGTGCATCCGTCAGGACCCGTTGGTGCTGGGGCTGATGCAGGCGTTTTCGGCGGAGATCTGCGCTGATAGCATTCGGCCGATTGACGCGGCGAAGCTTTGAATTTAATCCATTGATGACTTTTAGCATTGAATGAGGACAGCAACATGATGAAAGGTGGCATGGCCGGGCTTATGAAGCAGGCGCAGGAAATGCAGGAAAAGATGCAAAAAATGCAGGAAGAGCTGGCTAATGCCGAGGTCACCGGCCAATCAGGTGCGGGTCTGGTATCGGTCATGATGAACGGTCGGCATGACGTCAAACGCGTTTCGCTGGACGACAGCCTGATGACCGAGGACAAGGAAATTCTTGAGGACCTGATCGCCGCCGCCTTTAATGATGCTGTGCGCAAGCTGGAGCTGAATAACAAGGACAAGATGGCGGGTCTGACCCAGGGCATGAATCTGCCTGATGGCTTCAAGATGCCTTTTTGATTTATTCACCCTTTTTGCAAGGCTGCTAAATGAGCTTCAGCCCTTTGATTCGGCGTTTGATTGACGGTCTTCGCGGTTTGCCTGGTGTTGGCCCCAAGACCGCGCAGCGCATGGCGCTGCATCTACTTGAGCGCGACCGTGATGTGGCGCGGCATTTGGCCGAGGCGCTATCGGCCGCTATGGATGGGGTAGGTTATTGCAGCCGCTGCCGGACCTTGAGTGAGCACGATATTTGCGCCATTTGCAGTGATCCGCGGCGTGACAGCAGCCTGCTCTGTGTTTTACAAAGCCCTGCTGATGTATGGGCGGTGGAGCAGGCGGGTGGATTTGTCGGACGTTATTTTGTGCTCAAGGGGCAGCTATCTCCTATTGACGGGTTGGGGCCTGAGGAGATTGGCATCCCGGCATTACTGCAAGCGGTCGAAAGAGCTGAAGTAGCCGAGGTGATTCTCGCGACCAATCCGACGGTGGAAGGCGAGGCCACTGCGCATTATATTGCCAATCTGCTCAAGCCCAGAGGCATCAAGGTCTCGCGCATTGCCCACGGCGTGCCGCTGGGGGGCGAGCTGGAGTATATTGATGGCGGCACGCTGGCTCACGCGCTGGCAGGACGTACGCCGATCCTCTGACGTCCGTCCAGTAGTGCGCTGTGCTTAGCCGGCCAAGCGGCCATCGCGATAATCGCGTAGCGCCTGCTCTATCTCTTCCCGACTATTCATCACAAAGGGGCCATATTGGACGATAGGTTCGCCTAGGGGTTTTCCGGCGATCAACAGCAGCCTGGCGCCGTTTTTTCCAGCACTCAGCGCAATCCGGTTGCCGCTACCCAAGCGCCCCAGCAGCCCAGCCCCTAGCGGGGAAGTCTGTTCACGTCCGTGCAGAACTATCTGCCCCTCATAGACATACAGCATGGCATTCAGATGCACGGACACGGGTAGTTCTACTCGCTCGTCAGGCACCAGGTGCAAGTCCAGATACAATGGTTCGGTACTTTTGCCGTTGATAGGACCTTTTCTCAGGCCCCCAGCCAATTCCAGTTCGCCAGCGATCAACCTCAGGGTTCCGCCACTGGGGAGCGTCTGCTCGGTCACGGCTGAGGAGGGCAGGTCCTGGTAGGAGGCCGGCTGCATCTTTTCCGCGCTGGGCAGATTGACCCATAGCTGGAAACCGCGCATACGCCCGGAATCCTGCTGCGGCATTTCGGAATGGATGATGCCTTTGCCTGCAGTCATCCATTGCACACCGCCAGGCTCAAGCAGACCACGGTTGCCCATATGGTCTTCATGCAGCATGCGGCCTTCGAGCATATAGGTCACTGTTTCAAAGCCCCGATGCGGGTGGGACGGAAAGCCGCCCACGTAATCGGCAGCATCATCGGAACCGAACTCGTCGAGCATTAGGAAGGGATCAAAACGTTCGGCGCGACTGCCGCCGAATATGCGTTTGAGCTTGACGCCATCGCCATCGGAGGCGGCTTGGCCGACCAGCACTTCGACAACATCACGATTGACTGAGGCAGGCATGACATAACTCCTATGGGGGGAATGCCATCAGTCTATGCGTGGTTATGTTGATCGAATAGCGCAAAAAATGCCGCTATTCGATCGATAAATTAGATGGGATAGGGTTATTCCGCCCCTTTGGCTTCCAGCTCTTTGATGATGCGGTCGTACGCCTCACAGGCGCCATGATCACTGCGAGTGGGGTCACGCAATTGCAGCCCAAGCAATTGCTTATGTAATTCATTGGCTTTTGCCTGATCGCCGTCGGCAAGACGATGGATGGTTTCGGCAACCTCCTCGGCCTTGGCTTGGGCCTCTTCCGGTGTGCAAGCATAAGCTGGCAGAGCGGCAATGCTGAATAAGCCGGCAAGTGCCAGCCCGGTGAATTTTTTCATGAAATAACCTCATTAACTGCGTAGGTTGGCTGGCTGTGAAATCTAACAAGCTATGGTAACGAGAATACCACCTCGCTCCAAGTCGCTACTGTCTTACCCCTGCTGCCGGGTGCCGGCTCATCAGATCACCGGGTCGCTGGTCCGCGAATCGCCAATACGCGGACTGAAGGAATAAAGCTGAAACAGATGCGGTGTCGCTATAGTGAATGACCGGGGTAACTTAATCACGTCTAAATCGATCAAATAAGCGCCCTGCGACATTTTCTCGCAGCCACCTGTGCTCGGCCTTACTAGTAAGAGTCGGCATGCGGTTATCAGTTCCCTGTCTAGCGGGTTGACTTCGTCCGCAAGGCCGACCGTAAGCATTTTTATCAGGGCTCGCCCTGGTTATCCAGAGTGGAAAGTACCAGCGCATCAAGGCGCGATATGCCGCTTATTGAATGATGGCTGATTCGCTGGCTGAATAAGCGGCTTTGTTGGCCATTTGGGCGCTGATTTGTGGGCAGGCTTTGGTTAGTCTCAAGCGCAACAACAACAACAACGAATGGATACGCCATGCTTTCCATACGACTGCCCCGTACCTTCTCTATTACTCCACTGATGCTGGTAATGCTGATGGCTACCCACACCACCTCTGTGGCGCAAAGTGCCGCGCCTACCTTGCCTACTCCCGACAGCGTGCGACTGGATCGTTTGCAGTTGATGCAGGGTTTCCCGCCGCCTGCCGACAAACAAGTTACAGCGGCTAATTTTCTGACCGACTATCCGAATGTGCGCTGGGCTTTCCATCATATGCGTGAGCTGCTTCCTTCACGTCATATATCCAGAGGGCCTGGCGCTGCCGTAGCCCTGACGGCAGGCACTGATAGGCGCGCCGAAATTGATGCGCTGCGCTTTACTGGCCCGGATGGGGCAACGTTGAGCTTTGCTGATTACCTGACTGCTTCCTATGCGGATGCGACCCTGATCATGAAAGACGGAGAAGTTATCTATCAGGCTTATCACGAAGGAATGCCCGAACAGAATCCGCATATGATGTGGTCGATGACCAAGTCATTCACCGGTCTGCTGGCAACGCAGTTGATTGAAGAGGGCGTGCTCGACCCGCAGGCCCAGATCACGGATTACGTGCCTGAGCTGCGGGGCAGTGGTTGGCAGGATGCAACACTGCAACAATTACTCAACATGACGGCGGATATCGATTACAGCGAAGTCTACGCTGACGCAGAGTCCGACGTAATCAAGTACGCCTTTGCTGCGGGCATGTTGCCAGCCCCTGGCGACTTTACTGGCCAGCGCGAGTTGTATCCTTATCTACCCACTATCGGACCCGATGGCGAGCACGGCGAGCGATTTATCTACCGTACCGTACATACCGAAGTGCTGGGCTGGGTGCTGCGCAAGGCTACTGGCAAACACCTCGCTGAGCTGATCAGTGAGCGTATCTGGAGCAAGCTGGGCGCTGAGCACGATGCCTATCTGCTGGTAGATAGGCACGGCACCGAGTGGGCAGGTGCGGGTATGAATGCAAGCCTGCGTGATCTGGCGCGGTTCGGTGAGATGATGCGCTTGGAGGGTCGCTACAATAACCAGCAGATTGTCAGCGGCGAGGTGGTCAAAGCCATCCGCGAAGGTGCTGATCAGGAGGCGTTCAAGGCCTCAGGCCGGGATTTCCAGCCAGGCTATTCCTACCGCAACCAGTGGTGGATCAGTCATAACGCCGATGGTGCCTACGAGGCGCTTGGCGTGCATGGGCAGATGATCCATGTGAATCCTGCCGTGGGGCTGGTGGTTGTGCGGCTTTCTTCGCATCCGGTGGCCAGCTCGGCACACACCTTCCCAACCACACTACCGGCTATGCAGGCTTTGGCTGATTTGCTGCGTTGATGCCGCGGGCGCGGACTACAGCAGCATCTCTGGCGGTACGTCGCGGCGGTGTGCCAGGCTGGTGTCGCCGCTATCGGCATGATAGACAATCACCACATCGCCCTTGATGATTTGCTTGCGCAGCCGCTCGACTCGTTGGTCGAGGCTCGCGTCATAGCCGTTGTCGGTGCCGTCTCGGGTAACAAAATCTTCGAGCAAGCGTTCAAGGGTGATTGGGTCGAGCAGGTCGTAGGGTATTAGCATGGTGTCTACTTCGTCGATGACATAGCGCTGATGATACACTGCTCGACCTGTCGATAACGTCCGGTTTCCGATGATTTCAGATCCCCTGTTCTATCTTTGCGCGATTCCCGCAGTGTTGTTCTACGGTATAGCCAAAGGCGGCTTCGGCGGCAATATCGCTATTTTGTCAGTCCCCTTGATGGCGCTGGTCGTGTCGCCGCAAAAAGCCGCCGCAATCTTGCTGCCGATTCTCATCGTCATGGACATAACCGCGCTGCGTACTTTCCGCGGCCGTTGGGACAAGACTAATTTGCGCATCATCATTCCCGCAGCGCTGGTCGGTGTAGTGCTCGGCGGCCTGACCTTCAGACTGCTTAATGACGCTCATATCCAGTTGCTGATCGGTGCTATTGCACTGCTGTTTGTGCTGAATATATGGCTCAGACGCGGGGAGCCTCCGGTGCGCGGCCCCAGCCGGGTAAGGGGTGGTTTTTGGGGCATGGTCTCGGGTTTTACCAGCTTTGGTATCCACGCTGGTGGTCCGCCGATCAACGTCTATCTGTTGCCGCAGAAGATGGATAAAACCTTGCTAATGGGCACCATTGCGGTGTTCTTCGCTGTGGTGAACCTGGCTAAGCTGCCTGCTTATATCTACCTGGATCAATTCAATAGCAGCAATCTGCTAACCTCGCTGGTGCTCCTGCCGTTGGCGCCAGTAGGGGTGAAGATGGGTTTTTGGATGTTGCAACGCAGCAACGAAAAGCTCATTTACCAACTGTGTTACGTGTTTCTGTTTTTCACTGGCTGCAAGTTGTTGTATGACGGATTTACGGGACTGTATCCGGGGTGATCAGTTTGTCGAGCACTGCGTACAGAGCCTCACGTCTAAGCGGCTTGGCGAGATAGTCGTTCATGCCCGCGTCGACGCCAGCCTGACGATGGCTATCAAGAATATGCGCGGTCAAGGCAACGATGGTGACGGCAGGGAGCAAGTGCTGGCTTTCGAATGCCCGTATCTGCCGGGTAGCTTCAAAGCCGTCCATTACCGGCATTTCGCCGTCCATTAATATCAGCTGGAACTGGTCTGGGTTGGCGCAGTAGGTGGCCAGCGCTTCGGCCCCGTTGGGCACGAGCTTGACCAGGCAGGAGCGTGTCTCTAATAACCCACGAACTACCATCTGATTCACCGGGTTGTCCTCCGCAACCAGAACGCTGAGTGGCCGGCCAATCGGGTTGGGCAGCACATCCAAATCGTATTCGTTTAGGCCTTTCCCGCTATTCGTTGTGGTGCTTAGCTCCTTTAGGGCGTTGCGCAGTTGTACCGGGGTGATCGGGGCGTTGCACACCCGGCTGCGGGCAGAGCCGAATGTCTGCAGCGATTGTCGCAAGTGACTGGAGGAAATCACCAGCGCCGTGTCCGAGTGAGAGGCCAGTGTCTGGTTCAGTTGGGCCAGTTGATGTTGATCAAAACCCTCGGTGCAGGCCAGCAGGAAGCCTTGTGTCGGTCCTTTTGTCAAAGGAGTCAGGCTCAGGTGTTGTGGCCTGTAGCCAAAACGTATTAGCAAGCGTGCGTAGCATGCCTGCGCCGCCGGGTCGGCACTGATCAGCCAGGCAGGCAAGGCCGGCTCGTGCAGGGCAATAGGCAGGGTGTGGATGCCGGGCTCTAAATCCAGTGTGAAGCTGAAGCAGGCGCCATGTTGCGGCTGGCTGTCTACCCGGATCTGCCCACCCATCAATGTGACTAATTCCTGACTAATGGTCAGACCCAGGCCGCTACCACCATAGCGGCGAGTGGTACTGCTGTCGGCTTGGGCAAAGGACAGGAATAACTGATGTTGGGCGTCAGCGCTGATGCCAATGCCGGTATCTTGGATGGAAAACGCCAGCCGCACATGCTCAGATGATGAGGCTCCAGGTGATAGCGCGGGTAGCAGCTCAACCCGCAGGGCTATGTAGCCCTGTTCGGTAAACTTCAGGGCGTTGCTCATCAGGTTGAGCAGTACTTGTTTGAGGCGCGTCGGGTCGCCCATCAGGGTCCTGGGTACCTGCGGATCCAGGCTGCAATACACCGACAGCTGTTTGTTCAGTGCCTCGGCGGTAAATAGGCTGCAGCTATCGGAGAGCAGCTCTTCCAGGTCGAATTCGATCCGTTCCAGGCGCACTTGACCGGATTCTATGCGGGCGTAATCAAGGATGTCGTTGATTACCGAGATCAGCGCATTCCCGGAGCTGTTGATGGTTTCAACGTAAAAACGCTGGTGGCTGTCCAGCCGGGTGTCGCGCAGCAATTGCAGCATACCCAGTACGCCGTTGAGCGGGGTACGGATCTCGTGGCTCATTTTGGCGAGAAACCGGCCTTGTGCAAGTGACTCCAGACGCGCTTGCTGGGCTTGTTCGTCAGCCTTGTGACGCGCGTCCTTGAGAGCGTTTATTCGATCGGCCAATCCGAGTGACAGGATGAACAACTCGACGCAGATGCCCAGTTTTACCCAGTCGGTTCCGTAGCTAATAGCAAGTTCGATGCCTAGCGAGCCGGTCGTCGAGAGCATCAATGAGCCGAGCAGCAAGCCCCAGGCCAAGGTGTAGTAAGACCCGTAACGGAAGCCCTTGCGCCAGACATAAATGCCGGTTCCCAGCAATACGGCGGAGCTGAGTAGCACGTACAGGCTTGCCAGCAGGTTGTAGAGATTGACGCCGATCAACGGCAGACTGATGAGCGTCAAGCCGATCAGAATAATCATGCAGCGCAATAGCCAGTCAATGCGCGGAAAGCGTTCCTGGGTATGCAGAAAGTAGCGGCTGAACTGGCTGGCAACAATACAGTGCAGAAACATCAAGCTGTAGATGGACGCCGACTGGAAGCTCACACCGACCGGCAGCCATTTCCATAGAAGACCATCGAATGCGGCCATGAACAACAGCATGTTCAGGTTGTAGATCAGGTACCAGAAATAGCTGCGTTCGCGCAGCGCGTTATACAGAAACAGGTTGTAGGCAAAGAGGCCGAGCAAGATGCCGTAGAACAACCCGTTGGCCAACATGCTGACTTCCAGATTCGCAGCGGCGGCGGGCCAGGTTGAGAAATACAGCGGCACAAACACAGTGCTGCTGGTAGCCACCCGCAGGTAGAAGCTATTCTGGCCGGGTGCCAAGTCGACCGGAATCCAGGGGTTTCTTACCTGCATGGGACGATTGGCCATATCCAGATGGTCACCGCTGTGCTGCTCGCGGAGCGCGCCGTCGGGCATAAATTGGAACAGTTGCAGGTTGTCGAGAATCGGGTAATTGATTTCGAGGACGCCGCTGATGGTCGACTCGAAGGGGTTGTTGATGGCAAAGCGTATCCACCAGGCCGATCCGGTCTTGCCCATATTGGTGTATTTGCCCGATATTGGCCGCCAGTCCAGGCTCAGGTTGCCGCGCAGTTGGCTAACGCTCAACTGGCCGCCAGGATCCTCTACCAGTAACACATAGGGGGAAAGATTGACGCGCAGGTCAGGGTCGTCGAGCAGCAAGCTATTAGCTGTCACAGCCTGAAGTGGAAGTCCCAGCAGAAAAAAACAGCACAGTAACAACGGTCTGGGCGAGAGGGCCATCAAATGCACACCTCAGAGAGCTTGTCGATTATTCGGAGTTATTGTGACAAGGCGTGACTGAATGCTAGCACAGGGTGGCGAAATGCGCCGCCTATCAGCGCGCGCCTTGGCCGCGAACCAACTGGCGTAGCAGAAAGCGGCTAGGGTGCACCGAATGAGCCAGATCAATAGGAAGTGGGAGCGGTTCGCCGGTCACCTGAGCAGCGATCAACTCGCCGCTCAGCGGGCAACTGATCAATCCGCGTGAGCCATGTGCAGCATTGATAAACAGCCCTGGAAGCCACGGAGAGGAAGTGCTTGGCTGTTTGGAAGCATCCTTCCCCAGTGCAGCATAGGCGCGCTGGAAGCTGGCGGCATTGACCACGGGTCCGATGACCGGCAGATAATCGGGCGTGGTGCAGCGCAGTGCGGCGCGCGCTTCCAGTGTGGCGGGGTCCAGATGGTCGCGCTGCAGAACGTCGGCGAGCGTCGGCGACAGGTTGTCGAGCAAGGCCAGGTTGCTCTGGTTTTCCTCGGTGCTGGGGTGAAAATCGGTACGGTCAAACCGGAAACTGGCGCCCAGATGGTGCACACCTTGGCGTGCTGGAGAAATGTAACCCTCGGCGCAGAGCACGGTGCGCAGCTGCGCACTGCGCTCGGTAGCAGGTAGATGGGTAATCTGACCGCGTATGGCTTTGAGCGGTAGATGCGCCGTCTGGGCAAATCTTTGGCTGTCTGCTGCACTGCATATCACCGCTATTTGCGCTTCGGCCAGGATCCGATCCTCCCCGTCCAGTGCTTGCCATTGCTCTGCGTGGGTTTGCAGGTGCAGGGCTGCGCTGTGCGTCTTGAGGGTGATCGCAGGGTGTTGCAGTAATTTCTCGCAGAGTGCTGGAGGGTTGACCCAACCACCCTCGGGAAAGAACAAGCCAGGGTGGTCGATTGTCACGCCCGCCATCGTGCTCGCCTCGCGGGCGTCCAGGCTGTGCAGGAACTGACGCGGGTAGCCGTCCAAGCCGAGCCTGGCTAGGCGCGCCGCCTCCTTGGCATTTGCCGCCAGCTGCAGTACGCCGCAGGCTTGCCATTGATCTTCGCCCTGGGGTAATACCTCCTGCAATAACCGCAGGCTATAAGCGTAGCTGCTCTGCACAAACCGGGAAAGGGGGGTGTGATGGGGCGAGAGCTTGCAATACAGAATGCCCTGGGGGTTACCAGAGGCTTCTTGCGCCGCTGCCTTGTGCCGCTCAAGCACCGTGACCTGCCAGCCGCGCCGCGCCAGGGCAAAGGCGGTGCAGCACCCGGCGAGACCGGCGCCGATGACTATGGCCGTGCGTGGCGCCGGGCGCCCGGTGGGACGCAGATACCAGGGCGCGGCCCAGGGTAACGCTGGTTGCTGCTGCAGAACGCCCGCAAGCATGTGGCGTTTATAGCCATGCCCCGGGACTTTTTGTGTATCAAAGCCAGCCGCTATCAGTCCGCGGCGTACCTCGCCGACACTGGTGAAGGTCGCCACGGTGGTGCCGGGTCGTGAGAGCCGGGCCATGTGTTGGTAAAGGGCGGGCTGCCACATATCTGGGTTTTTTCCCGGAGCGAAGCCATCCAGGAACCAGGCATCGACCTGGCCATCAAGCTGCGGCAGGGTCTCTAACATATCGCCGATAAGCAGTGTCAGTGTGACCCTGCCTTGAGCTAAAACGAAGTGCTGCCAGCCAGGAGCGAGGTCGCTATAGTGGCTTATTAGCGCCTCTGACCAAGGCTGTAGTTCGGGCCACAGGGTATGTGCACGGCGCAGATCGGCGGTTGATAACGGGTATTGCTCACTGCTGACAAAGTGCAGGAAAGCCGATTTGGGTGCGCATTGGTCCCAGAGCTGCCAAGCGGCAAGAAAGCTTCGCCCGGTGCCAAAGCCGGTTTCGCCTATGCAAAAATGATCGCCGTCCGCTAGCGTTGCCCAACGCTCGGGTAAATTATTGTGTTGGAGAAATACATGGCGTGCCTCTTCCAGGGCTGACACGCTGGAAAAATACACATCGTCGAATTGTTCCGAAAACGGCTGCCCATCGGCGGACCAACTGAGGTGGGCAAAGGGCGATGATGAGTTCACGATAACTCCGGCGACATGTTCGCCGTCATTATACTCTTGAACCTACCTTTGCCACTTGATTACCAAGAAATACGCTGGCCTGCAGTATTAAGTGATATTCGGGAAGATCAGCAATAGCCAGGTAGCCACAAAGACCAGAGCAACGTAAGGCCACTGGGTTTTGATCAGTTCTTTCATAATAATCACCATTTATTATTGTTGGCAGGTGCCTTGGTAAGGCCTGCGGCGCCAGCCGGGTAATGGCTTTTGCGCTGATGTATGTCGACTAGACGAGTCGTTATCTAAAGTGTGTGACTGCGGCGAGGGTTGCCCGTTCAACATCTGACACTTCGATTTCAGAATAGTCCTTCCAATCTATCCGCGTTAGATGAATTGGCTACTTGAATTAGTCACATAGTCGCCAACTAGAATGACGCTGCCATGACAGTGTCATGATTCTGTTTGTCGTCTGCGGCAACGCCTACGTAGCAGCGTTTTTGTCAGCGGGATTGAGCGTTTTGGTCATTGTTGCGCTTGCTGTCAGGAGTAGGGTAGGTATAAGCAATTATTACGGAGAACCCCATGACCGAAGCATTTATTTTTGACGCCGTGCGCACTCCGCGTGGCAAAGGCAAGAAAGATGGATCGCTTTACAGCGTCAAGCCGGTCAACCTGATCGCTGGCCTGTTGCGCAGCCTTCAACAACGCCAGGATCTGGATACCAGTCAGGTAGACGACATCGTGCTGGGCTGCGTGACGCCTATCGGCGACCAGGGTGCCGACATCGCCAAGACCGCAGCGCTGGTGGCAGGGTGGGATGATAGGGTTGCCGGGGTACAGATCAACCGGTTTTGTGCTTCGGGCCTTGAGGCGGTCAATCTGGGCGCCATGAAAGTCCGTTCGGGCTTCGAGGATCTGGTCGTGGTAGGTGGTGTGGAATCCATGTCGAGGGTGCCGATGGGCTCGGATGGCGGGGCCTGGGCGATGGATCCTGAAACCAATATGCGCGCGCATTTCGTACCGCAGGGCATAGGCGCGGATCTGATCGCCACGCTGGAGGGTTTCAGTCGCGAGGATGTTGACGCCTTTGCGCTGCGCTCGCAGCAAAAGGCTGCCAGCGCCCGCAGCCGCAACGCCTTTGGTCGCACGCTGGTGCCGGTAACCGACCAGAACGGTATCGTGTTGTTGGATAACGATGAGTTTATCCGTGCTGAGAGCACGCTCGCTGGCCTGGGCGCATTGAAGCCGAGTTTTGAGGTAATGGGGCAAATGGGCTTTGATGCTGCTGCACTATCCCGATATCCGCAGGTGGAACGTATTCAGCATGTGCATACGCCGGGCAACAGCTCGGGAATCGTTGATGGCGCGGTGGCCATGTTGATCGGCTCTGAGGATAAGGGCCGGGCACTGGGACTGTCACCCCGAGCACGGGTGGTGGCGACCGCAGTGACCAGTACGGATCCGACCATCATGCTCACCGGCCCTGCGCCAGCCACGCGCAAGGCGCTGGCCCGCGCCGGACTGAGCATTACCGATATTGACTTGTTTGAGGTCAATGAAGCCTTCGCCTCGGTGGTCATGCGCTTTATGAAGGAGATGCAGGTGCCGGAAGAGAAAGTCAACGTCAATGGCGGCTCGATTGCCATGGGCCATCCGCTCGGTGCCACCGGCTGCATCATTCTGGCGACGCTACTCGACGAGTTGGAAGCCCGGCAGTTGCGCTACGGCCTGGCCACGCTTTGCGTGGGCGGCGGCATGGGTATCGCCACCATTATCGAGCGGCTTTGATGTGAGCACACAGGAATCGACCATGACAGATGCTATCCAATACCAGAAAAGCGCCGACGCTATCGTCACGCTGACCCTGGACATGCCGGGCCAGAGCGCCAACACCATGAACGCGGCCTATCGCCAGGCCATGGCCACGACCGTTGCGCGCCTGGAAGCTGAGCGCGAGCAGATTGCCGGGGTGATTGTCACCTCGGCGAAAAAAACCTTCTTTGCCGGCGGGGATCTTAACGAGCTGATCAAGGTCAGCCCCGCCGAGGCCGAGACTTTTTATCACATGGTGCTGGGATTGAAGGCGCAACTGCGGCGCCTGGAAACCCTGGGTAAACCGGTCGTCGCGGCCATCAATGGCGCGGCATTGGGTGGCGGCTGGGAGCTGGCGCTGGCGTGCCATTACCGTATTGCGCTTGATCAGCCACAGGTGCAGCTAGGCTTGCCGGAAGTGACCCTGGGTTTGCTGCCGGGCGGTGGCGGCATTGTGCGCATGGTGCGCCTGTTGGGGGTGGAGAAGGCGCTGCCGTATCTGGCCGAGGGCAAGCAACTGCGGCCCGCCCAGGCGCTGGCGGCGGGTCTGATACATGAACTGGCGAGCAGCCGTGAAGACCTGCTGGCCAAGGCACGGACCTGGATACTGGCCAATCCAGCGGCTGTTCAGCCCTGGGATAGCAAGGGTTACAAGTTGCCTGGCGGCACGCCGAGCCATCCGGCGCTGGCGCAGCTGCTGCCGATGGCACCCGCGCTGTTGCGCAGCAAGACCCAGGGTTGTTTTCCGGCCCCGGAGAAAATCCTCTGCGCTGCAGTAGAGGGTGCGCAGGTCGACTTCGACACCGCGCAGCTGATCGAAACACGCTACTTTACCGAGCTGGCCACCGGCCGGGTGGCCAAGAACATGATCGGCACCTTCTGGTTTCAGCTCAATCAGATCAAGGCCGGTGGCTCGCGGCCCGCCGGGTTCGAGAAGATGGTCACGCGCAAGTTGGGCGTGCTGGGTGCCGGTATGATGGGCGCCGGAATAGCCTATGTCGCCGCAGCAGCAGGCATTGAGGTGGTACTCAAGGATATCTCCACCGAGGCGGCAGACAAGGGCAAAGCCTATTCCGCCGGATTGCTCGACAAGCAACTGGCCCGCGGACAGACCACAGCGGAAAAACGCGAGGCGCTACTCGCGCGTATTTATCCAACCATTGACGAGGCCGACTTTGCCGGTTGCGACCTGATTATTGAAGCGGTGTTCGAGGATCGCGAGCTCAAGGCCAGGGTCACCCAGGCGGCTGAGCAGCACGCGTTGGCGGATGCGGTTATCGCCTCCAATACCTCGACGCTACCAATTACCGGGCTGGCCACGGCAGTCAAACAGCAGGACAGGTTTGTTGGTCTGCATTTCTTCAGCCCGGTAGACAAGATGCCGCTGGTGGAGATCATTCGCGGCCAGCACACCAGTGATAAAACCCTCGCGCGCAGCTTTGATTTCGTTATGCAGATCAACAAGACGCCGATTGTGGTCAACGACAGCCGCGGCTTCTTCACCTCGCGGGTGTTCGGCACTTTTACCAATGAAGGCATCGCGATGCTGGGTGAGGGCGTGTCCGCGGCGTTGATCGAAAATATCGCGCGCCAAGCCGGAATGCCGGTGGGCCCGCTGGCGGTGTCGGATGAAGTGTCGATGAGCCTGATGCGCCATATCCGCGAACAGACCCGTCGAGACCTGGCCGCCGAAGGTCAGAGCTTGCCCGAGCATCCGGCTTTCAAGGTGATCAATCAGATGGTCGAGACCTTCAAGCGTCCGGGTAAAGCGGCGGGGGCGGGCTTTTATGCGTATCCGCAGGACGCGCGTAAGCATTTGTGGCCTGGCTTGAAAGAGCAGTTCGAAAAGCCCGATGGGATGATTGCGCAGGAGGATGTCCGCGACCGGCTGTTGTTTATCCAGGCCATCGAGACGGTCCGCTGCGTGGAAGAAAAGGTGCTGCTGTCGACGGCGGATGCCAACATTGGCTCGATTTTCGGTATTGGTTTCGCGGCCTGGACGGGGGGCGCGCTGCAGTTTATCAATCAATATGGGCTGCAGGCTTTTGTTGCGCGGGCGCGCTACCTAGCGGAGCAATACGGCGAGCGGTTCGAGCCGCCGGCATTGTTGCTTGAGAAAGCTGCCAGCGACTCGCTGTTCTAAAATCAGACTAACTGGTCGGTTCTCGCGGCCATAATCAGATCATTGCGGTGTACACCGCCCAGCGAATGGCTCCACCAACTGACCGTCACCTTGCCCCATTCAGTTAACAGGGCAGGGTGATGGCCAGCCTTTTCTGCCAATTCACCGACTTTGTTGGTGAAGGCCAGCGCCTGGACGAAATTATTGAAGTGATAGCGTTTTTCCACCCGCGGCACGCCGTCGACGTGTTTCAGGGTCCATTCCTGTAACTCCTCCAGCAGTTCTTCGATAGCATCCTCGTCCATTGCCGTGGCGGCAGCGTCGCTGGTGTTCAGTGATTCATGGGGCAATGTGCTCATGCTGTGTCTCCTATTGCCGGTTAATGATCTGAGCATAGCAGGCATGCTGCTGTCCTAGGATTCAGTTTGTGCCAAGGCGTATCATGGACGGCTTGCTGGCGAAGATAGAGGGTGAGTTATGGGGCGACGATGGCTAAGCGAAAGCTTGCGCTTTATCGGTTGGAGACCAGACACTACCAGCCACCAGGAGAAGTTGATTTCTGCTCTGGGAGCAACTTTGTCGCTGCTGGTGGTGTATTGGGTCACGCATATCGGGCTTGATGGTGACGGTGCGCTCTGGGTGACCGGCTCCATGGGCGCCAGTGCTGTACTGGTATTTGCGATGCCGCATGGCGCGCTCTCGCAGCCCTGGTCAGTAGTTGGCGGGCAGGTCATGTCTGCCAGCCTTGGCGTGGCCTGCGTTCAGTGGTTACCTGCGGGCCCCTGGGTGGCGGCTCTGGCAGTGGGCGGCAGCATCTTCTTGATGATGTATTTGCGCTGCCTGCACCCGCCTGGTGGCGCCACGGCCATGATTGTCGTGCTGGGAGGGCCTGCAGTAGAGAGCGCCGGCTTCCACTTCGTCCTTTACCCCATTTTGCTGGACGCGCTGATTATTGTCGCGGCGGCGCTTCTGTTCAATAACCTGTTTGAATGGCGGCGTTATCCCTTGTCGCTGTCCCATCATCAAGTAGCTCGCCCGCCGGGCATCGCGCCGGAGGACTTCCACCACGCTTTGCGGCAGATGAACTCCTACGTCGATATTGAATTCGATGATTTGCTCAAGCTGGTCGAGCTGGCAAATAGGCACGCCAAGACAGAGGGTGTGAGTGAGGATGATCTGACTGCAGGGGCCTTCTATAGCAACGGTCTGCCCGGTAGTAACTGGTCCGTGCGCGAGGTGCTTCAGGTCGTGCCAAGGCGACCGGGGCGCTATGGACGCGTGCGCTACAAAACGATCAAGGGTCAGGGTGAAGGTAGCGGCGGAATGTGCCGGTTATCCACGTTTGTCACGTGGGCGCGCTACCCGGTCGAACAGGATAAAAGCGGCTGGCATCGCGTGCGCCCGACAGCTACGCCGAAGGTCTAAGGTCATTAAGACGTTGGTCGAATGGCCTGGCAGGGCTTTGACAAGGAGACTGGTCCCATTGTTTTAGTGACCTTATCTACCCCGATGTAGATGTGCTGCTCTCCTTAGGCTGCTACCCGCAAGGGCGCAGCCATTTTTTTGTGGGCGCTTAACAGGTGCTGCACCAGTTTGCGCTGCGCCAACATAATAACAGTTCGGGCAGCAACCCAAGCCCATCTGTAACTGTCAGGCACCCTTGGCGCTCGGCTACAATGCGGCGTCCCTTCGCAAGCTCAGAGTTTTTATCATGCACGTCTCGTCTGGTCGCTGGTTGTACGGTTTCGTTCTGGCCATGATCACGACCGTGCTTTGGGCTGTGCTGCCGATCATGCTCAAAGAAGTCCTCAAGGGCATGGACCCCTATACCGTGACTTGGTATCGCCTGTTCAGTGCCGGGCTTGTACTGTTTATCTGGTTGGCCGCGCGTGGACGGTTGCCATCGATTCGCGCGCTGTCGACTAACAATCGCTGGTTGCTGGTAGTAGCCATTGTCGGGCTGGCCTGCAACTACGTGTTCTATCTGCTGGGGCTGAGCCGGCTGACGCCTGGCACCATGCAGCTGATGATCCAGACGGCGCCGATCATGCTGATGTTCGGCAGCATGCTGGTGTTCCGCGAACGTTTTGGTTTGGGCCAGGTGCTCGGCGTGCTGGTACTGCTGCCGGGCTTTGTACTGTTCTTCAATCAACGGCTGGTCGAACTCTTTACCCAGATGACCAGTTACACCCTCGGTATTCTGATCACCCTGGCGGCGGCGCTGACCTGGGCGCTGTACGGACTGGCGCAGAAGCAGCTGTTGACGATCTGGTCGTCGATTACGGTGATGATGGTCATTTACCTGGCCTGCTCGCTGTTGTTGCTGCCGTTGACCAACCCATTGTCTGTGTTGGATTTGACCGGGCTGCAATTCTGGCTGTTGGTCGCCTGCTGCTTGAATACTCTGGTCGCTTACGGCGCCTTTGCCGAAGCCCTGGTGCACTGGGAAGCTTCACGGGTCAGCGCGACCATCGCGACCACGCCGCTGTTTACCTTCAGCATGGTTGCTCTGGGCTCCATGCTCTGGCCGAGTATCGTGCAGCCGGAGCTGCTTAACCATCTAGCGTATCTGGGAGCGTTGATGGTGGTGGTGGGCTCGGCCCTGGTGGCGCTGGCGCCGAGCCTGATTCAGAAGCTGAAGAATCGCCGTTTGCGGCGGCTGGCAATAACGCCGCCGCCGGCGGGGTCTTGATCTAGCGCCTTCCTCCGGGGCTGAAGGAGGTTTTGATTTAACCCTATCGCGGCCAGGCGGCCGCTC
>NZ_AROI01000015.1 GCF_000410875.1 Halopseudomonas pelagia CL-AP6 | reverse complement strand
CTGCTGCGGATGTGGCGGGGGTGGTAGACGCGCTGGATGAGCGTGGGCAGGAAACGTTGGCAGATAGCATGCGTACGGCGCCTGAAGCAGAAAATCAGTAATACGTTTGGGTGCGAGTAGATCTGCCTGAATACCGACAGGAATCAATAGGGTCAGGAATCAATAGGGTCAGTGTCATTGATTTTGATTCGAGCTCTTAACTTAAATCTGATCTTGGGTAAGTGACATATCATTTTCCTTCGCAGTTTGGGGTGTTAAATCTATGCAGCTTTTTCTCTATTTCATTTTTAATTAATTTGGCTATTCTTTTAGGGTTATTTAAGAATCTGTCGCAATATTCTGCTTTGTCTTCGGAGAAAGCAGAGGCTATAAGTTTTCTGATCATGGTGGACTCATCATTCTTATGATTTCCTTCCAGAACAGAGGCATAAATTGATTTTGAGTTTTCGGAGTAATCTAGTGATGTCTCTATGCTAAGCCCATTCGAACGTAATTCGTATACCAAAGGATACGAGACGATCTTGTTTATAGAGTGAAAATAGTCTTTATGGTTTATTATTAAATTTATTTTCGATTCGCTTTCGCGTACGTCGATAGGTCCATCAAAAAAATCCACGGCAGAGACAAATCCGAAATGTGGATTGTAGAATCGGAGTGTTTTGTGTCTCCCGTCGTTACTGCCACAGAATACAATGAATTTTTGCTTTTTTTGTTTGGGCGATGCCACATTCGCGGCTAATGGAACTTCCTGTATCTGTATGGCTGGAAAATCTGATCCGCAACCAGGGGATTGGTTGTATTTGGCCATTGATATTGTCTCGCCGTTTGTGCGTGAGACTGATATCTTTCCGGTGTTGTACATAAACTCTTTATTATCGTCATAGACAGGTATCGTGAAGAATTCATAGATTACCCCGTTGTCAACTAGTCTGTTAGATGGCGAGAAGTTGCTTTCAGCAAGCACGAGATGGCTTTGCAAGAGAATTATAAGCGCCAATATTACGCGTCCTAACATGGTCGCTCCTACCCCTTCAATTTAATTTAGTTATATATATTCTTGCGTGTTTCGCGAATTTCGGGACCAGTTTAGCATGAGGTTGTGCTTCAGGTTTAAAGTTGGCGTTCTATGTTAAAGACGTTTTGAACAATGGGGTCGGGGAATCAATGAATCTGACCCTATTGATTCTGAACCTGGGAGACTGACCCTATTGATTCAGCCCCAGCGTGTCTTAACTGCTCCTGCCAATACCCCCCGCAACACTCAGCAAGCCATTGCAGCGTTCAATAATCGCTGCAACGCAGGTGCTCTTATCAATTTTGCTGATATAGAGGCATTTTGCCAGAGACTCCTTTATTCTCCGCATGCGCAGGTTTTACGCGCTGGGTCTAAACCCAAAATAAAAATCATAAAAATGGAACATTGGAGGTTTACATTGCCAACGCATCATTGGTATCAAGCGGCTGTGCCTATGGCACTATCAGCTATCATGCTAAGCGGTTGTTTGGGTGGTGGGGGAGGCGGTGGGAGTTCTGATGCGCCTCCAGACTCAGGAGCTCCGGAAGTCACCCGCGCGCACGATAGCCGCGTTTTCCAGGCGGTCTTGCCTACAACCGATCCCGCCGCGCTGTTAAACGCGCAGGTCTATACTGGCACATATCCTGGCTTGCAAGGCGATGCGCTGTACACGGTAGAAGTGCCTAATGATTGGGATGGTGTTGGCCTGATCATGTGGACGCGCGGTTATGGCGGCGAGAACCTGGAGTTAGGTCTTTCGATGCCTGCTGCGGCGTGGCGTCAAGCCGTCATAGACGCCGGTTACGCCTGGGCTTCCTCATCCTATTCTGCGAATTGGTATGACGCGCGAGCGGGTCTTGAAGATACCAATAAGCTCGCTCTCAATTTCGTGGATTACGTTGAGTATGACCACAGTTTGAGACTTGATACGCCCAGCCAGTATCTCATCTCGGGTGGATCTCTGGGCGGGCATATTGCTGCCGCTGCGGTAGATCGGGAAAATATCGAACGTACCCAGTTCAAGGTTGATTATGCTGGCGCCGCGCCCTTTTGTCAGTCCGAACAGAATCAATTCCAATGGCTGGGCGACTATACCCGCGTGATGATGCAATTGTCCGGTTACGGTGATGAAGAGTATTCACAGTTCCAGGATCTGGTCGGCACCTTCACTGACTACGGACAGGTGTCATTGCTGACCAACCCGGGTCCGATGGTGACTGCCCTGTTCAACAGCCACAACAACGGTCTGCCTAACTGGACTTCGCCCAAAGGCGTTGAAGGCCAGCGGTTGGTCGATATTGCCAGGAACCTGACTGGTGGCGAGCGTCCGATTTTTGATATTGGCTTTGCCTCGATCTTTCAGGACGTGGTTTTGAGCACCGGCGGGGCCAACGGCGACATCAATGGCATCCTGGCCACCAGCATGTATGGTAACGAGAATCAGGTGTTCCGCTGGACCACTGGTGCGGAGCCGACCGATGAAGAAATCGAATTCAACGAGGGGCTTTCCAGGGTCAGTGCCAATCCGGATGCCAACCCGTTGCGCGACGACGGCGTGCGTTGGATTCCGCTGGTTAACGGCGATTTTGATGTGCCCGTCATGACCATGCATACCCTGGGCGATTTCTACGTGCCATTCCGTCACCAGCAGCTTTACCGTGAACGAGCTGAGGAAAATGGTAACGAGGATCTGCTGGTCCAGCGTGCCATTCGCGCTCCCGGCCATTGTGACTTCTCGGACGGCGAGTACCAGGCCCTGATCAGTGACTGGCTGGGTTGGGTCAACGACGGCATCAAGCCTGCGGGTGACGACGTGCTGGATCCGGCTGTAGTAGCAGATGCCAACTACGGCTGTACGTTCACAGTGGTCGAGCGGGTAGCCTTGCCTGCTTGTACTCCTCCCTAAACCCTTTCGGGTAAAGGCCATGACGGGATCCTTCCGTCATGGCCTTTCCATGATTCCTTGGGCTCGGCGTTTATAAAACGCTATCACTGCGCCAACGGTTGCTGACGCTTGTGTTCCGTCGCATCGTATCGTTCTATGATCTTCTGCGCGGCTTCTGCATCCAGAGTCTTGCCCACCAGGAACGCATCGATCTGTTCGTAGGTCACGCCATGGGCGTGCTCATCCGGCCTGTCAGGCATCAACTCTTCAAGGTCAGCGGTCGGTACTTTGCCGACTAGCGTCGCTGGCGCTTCTAATCAATGGAATCAATGACACTCGTATATTGATCCTGCCACTCAAAATCAGGATGCTACTTCTGATCGAACGGCCGAACCGGTTGAGGCTGGCAAGACATTAGACGTTTCAGTCTGCGGGTCAGATAAGTCCGCCGGTTCGTTATCTCGTTCATCCAATTCGAAGGGTAACTTAGGCCAGGTGCCACGCCGAGAGCCTGGATACGAGGATGTGATCGATGAATGAGCAGTCCGTTGGCATTGATGTTTCCAAAAGCAAGCTCGATGTCTGTGTGCTGAAAGGAGAAAAGGCAAAAACTAAGGTTTTCAGGAACTCACGCACCGGTCATGCAGAGCTTAGCGAATGGTTAAGACAGCGTGAGCTATTAGTTGGCACTCCGGTTGTTCTGGAGGCCACCGGACCTTATAGCGAAGCCGTTGCTATCGCCCTGTCTGATACTGGTTGGGCCGTTAGTGTGGTCAATCCTGCAAGGATCGCTGGCTTTGCGAAAAGCGAGCTGACGCGCAATAAAACCGATAAGGCTGATGCGCGGCTAATCGCCAAATTTGGCCAGCGCGCGGATCTGGATATTTGGGTGGCACCGAGTCTCGCGACGAGGCAACTCAGGGCGCTCGTCGATCGATTACAAGCACTGATCGACATGCGCCAGCAGGAAAAAAACCGGCTTGAGGCGCTCGACCACGGCACGCCTACCAATGTGAGGCGAATGGTTGATGAGCACATTGAATGGCTGAACAACCAGATCAAGAAAGTGCAGTCAGAAATTGATGATCACATCAATGGGAATCCTGAACTCAGGCTGGATGCAGAGCTTATTGAAAGCATTCCCGGGATAGGCCGCAGAGCAGCAGCTCAGTTTCTGGCTTATATCGGGGATGTCCGGCGATTCCACAATGCAAAGGCGCTGGCCGCGTTTATAGGAGTCACCCCACGCCAAAAACAGTCTGGCTCCTCCCTCAACGCTCGCAGCCGTCTATCCAAGGCGGGCCACGCTTCTGCCCGAAAGGCGTTGTTCATGCCCGGCATGGTTGCCAAGCGCTACAACCCGGTGGTGGTAGCCATGGCTAAGCGTCTTGAGGCTCGAGGGCTGACAGCCAAAGCGATTGTAGGCGCGAGCATGCGCAGACTAGTCCACCTAATCTACGGAGTACTGAAATCAGGACAGCCCTTTGACGCAAAAATTGCTCTGTCGAAGCTTGAGTTTCAAGAGGGTATCTGACCCTATTGATTCTAATCAATGGAATCAATGACACTGACCCTATTGATTCTATTGATTCTATTGATTCTATTGATTGGAAGAGCATGAATATCAAGCAAGCGCCCTCTATTATTCCTTGAATAATTGGTATTTATTACAAAAGATATAAAACTGTTTACATGCTAAAAATGAGAGTGCCCATGTTTATATGGAAAATTAATCGTGGGCGTTCCGTCTTTAAGCCCAAGTAAGCTGTATTACTGGAACAAGAACAAAACTGGGGCAGAAGGACAATTCTCGGTTGCTATCGCTCAGCTCAGTCTTACGTTGCACCGCGCTGTCAGTGGCTCCTTCCAACTGCAGGGCTCTTTAATCACTGCCGTGTGGTTGCTCCGGATGAAAAAAAAGACGCACAATCGCGATTTGGTGGTTATGCTCAACCTGTCAAATTAGTCAACAAGATCTAGGAGAAGGAATGCCTGAGACCATTTTTGCAACCAGCCTGTTACCCAGTATCAGAGACGTAATTACCTTCTGTATTGGCACTTTAATACTCGCAGCCTTGAAGTACTGGTTCACCAATTCCATAAGAGCAGTGCCTAAACTGTTTATGTTGATGCGCAAGCGCGAACTTAAGAAAATCAGGCGAACCCGCCGGAACCAATATGAAGTCCAAAGGCAATTGGCTAAAGAAAGTGCCTACTTTACTGCCTTCCTGGCCTCCGCTTCCGTCTCGCTCGGGCTGTTTGTACTCGTCTCCATGATCCAGCCCCAGCAAGTAAAGATAGCGCTTTGGGTGATGCTAATGATCCCAATACTGACATTCGAATGTCTGTGGCTTCTGCAACAGATGTACGTGGCTGAGCTCACCAAATTTGCAGGGCGTCTCCCTCAACGCTTCAGAACCATAAAACAGCCGTTGCAAGTTTCTTCATACCGCAAGCGGCTTCAAAAACAACGGCGAGAATCTAACCGCTGAACAATGGGGTCAGATACCTCTTGAATTTCAAGTCCCGACAACGCAATTGCTCTCTTGCTCTGACCCCCACTTGCGCTTGACCCGACAAGACTATTTGTTGGTGCTTAAATCCGACGGGTTTTTGCGCCAGCGCCGAAGGTTAGGGGCAGGGCGAGGCGTGTAGCCAGGCTCAGAAAGGCCACTGACCAGCAAGTGGCAGATAGCCAGAGCAACAGGGGCGCGGCGAAGGGGGTATTGCCCGCCAAGAAGCGGGTGATCGCGGACAGCGAGACCAGCACCAGGGTTGACCAGACCCACAGGGCCGGTGGAGGCTGGTGCCAGGCCTTCTGGAAGTAGAGTCGCAGGGCAACAGCGCAGGAAAGACTGCCCAGGGCACCGACGGTAATCAGGTGCAGGCTGGCGGCGGGGGAGTGCCCCCGGATCAGTGCGCTACCGGTGACTGCCGCCCCCACTGCCACCCAGGTGTAGCACAGCCCCAAACCCATCAAATCCGCCCGTTCCGGACAAAGCCAGAGGCGCCAGCGGACTATGCGCACCAGCAGGAGGACTGCGGCAACCAACAGCAGACCGCCAGCTGTCGGCGCCATTGAGGGCGCAAGCAGCAACAGCGCGGCGCCAGCAAGGGTCAGGATCAGCGCGGCCTCGATGCGGGGCTGTACTCGTGCCGCCTGGGCGATACCCTTTTTCTCCAGCGTGCCGCCGACTGCTGGGGCGATAATCCGGCCCCCCATGAACATCATCAGTAACAACAGGGCCAGAATGCCAAAATGCATAAGCCGGCGCTGGTCCGGTAGCGCTCCGTCACTGGCGCTTACCAGCCATGGTACCAGCAGCCACACTAGCGGCAGCAGGAAGAGCACCAGAAATAGCGGCCCCAGCATACGATTGCGCCACTTCTTCGCGGCCTGGAAACGCGGCACTACCAGGCAGGCCAGGGCCACCGCAAAGGCGGGACTTAGGGCCATGGCCGGAATTGTGTCGGGGGCAAGAATCCAGGTAATGCGTGCCGCCAGCCAGAGCCCGAAGAGGGGTAACAGCACGCGCGCCGGTTGCGGTCCCAGGGTGTAGCCGGCAATCAGCGCCAGGGCAAAGCCGAACATTAGTTCATGACCATGTCCGGCGCCCAAGAGACCTGGTGGCCAGCCTGTTCCCGATTGTACGGCCCAGAGCGACAGCGGCACGATGGCTGCCGCGAGCAGGGCCGCTGCGGGAAAGAACAGACGGAAACTCTGGATTTTCACGGCTCGGGACATTACTGGACTGACCTTTTGTGATCGTTACGCTCGCGGATTGCGTAGGGCTCTGCTGGTATCGTATCAGCTACAACTAGCAGCAACTTACGCCATTGCAGGACTGGGCATCAGCGCGGTGAAAATTCAACGCACCAGGGGCGCTCTAAAGGCATCCTGGTCGAGAAACAAAGCTACCTGCTTAAAATTGGCTCGCTACATCGCTCTCAAGCCAGTGGTGCGCCTCATTGCTCCAGACGATCCTTGGCCGCCTCGATTATCGTGACGATCTCTTCGTGAACGTGCCTGATGCGCTTGGTCGCGCTCTCCGCATGTGCGACCAGCCACAGTGTTTCTTCCATTCTGGCTTCTGTAGGAATACGCAGCAGATCCTGTGCAAGAAAGCAGGGCAAAATCCCGATACCCACACCCGCTCTAATGGCTGCGCGTTGCGCTTCCAGCTGTGTGGTACGTATATCAGGTGTACGCCCCGTGAGCCTTTGCAACCAGCGATCTGCAGGCAGGTCGTAGCCCGCAGCCCAGCCCACCAGTCGCGTGGTGGCAAGGTCCGTGCTTGACTCAGGCGCGGCGTAAAGACCATAAGACATAGTGCCCACTCGCTTCCTCGTGAGAGCGCCACGCTCTGGGCGCACCACGCGCAGTGCAATATCGGCCTCGCCTCGCGCGATGGCTAGCGTTGGCACGCCGGTCAGCAGTTCAAGCTCCAATGCGGGATGCTGCATAAGAAAGGGTTGAAGCGCCGGCAGCAGCAGGTGCGTGGTGATCGTTTCAGGTGCGGCAAGCCTGACAACACCTGTCATTTCCGAACCGTTTGAATCCGTGCGCGCCCGAAACCGGGCTATTGCAACCTCTACACGTTCTGCCTCTATCTCCAGCGCCCTTGCATCTTCAGTGGGGATGTATCCACTGGCGTGACGCACGAAAAGTGATGTGCCCAGTAGCTCTTCCAGAGCCGAAATACGCCGGCCGACGGTCTGAATACTGACGCCCAGGTGCCGCGCTGCGCCGCTCAAGCCGCCATGTCGAATGACCGCGGTAAAGTAGCGCAAGTTGTTCCAGTCCAATTCCTTGTTCATTTCGGGAAAACCGTCTTCCAAGTTTAACTATCGGTGTCGAGGGCCTTGCTGCGGGATGATTACCCCCTAGCCACAGGAGACCAAGCATGACACAGGATAGGTTCGAAGTTGGAAAGGCACGACTAGCGGAAATTGACGGTGACGCTGGAGAGCGGGTGATTGCTTCATTAGTCGATATTGCGCCAGACCTTGGGCGCTACATCATCGAATTTGGATTCGGAGACATCTATAGCCGGCCTGGCCTGGATCTGAAGAGCAGAGAGTTGGCCACCGTTGCGGCGCTGGTGGCATTGGGTAACGCTCGTCCGCAGCTTGAGGTGCATCTGCGCGCGGCCATGAATGTGGGCGTGACGCGTGAGGAGTTGGTGGAGGTAATCATCCAAATGTCACTGTACGCCGGTTTCCCCGCGTCCATCAACGGTATAGCGGCGCTGCGTACGATAGAGGATGAGATCCATGTATGAGTCAACGGCTTTGATAGAACGGTATTTTCAGGCTTTCTCATCTGGGGATATCGAGGGCGCGCTTGCGTGTATCCATCAGGATGCGATCTGGCATGTAGACGGTGATCCAGAGGTTGTTACCACGGGCATCATCCGCGGCCGTGAGGCGGTTCGCGCGTGGTTGCTAGGCTTTCCTGACGGGTTTCGCCCGATCACATTTTCTATTGAACAGCAGTTTTCTGATCAGGCTGAGATTCTGGTGTTGGGTCGTTTCCGTCATCGGGTTTTGCCGAGCGAGAGCATTGTCGATAGCGACTATGCCATTCGCTTTACGCTTCGCGATGGCTTGATCGGTCGGTACCAGATCTTTGAAGATTCACTGCTGATCTCTCAGGCACGGGCGAACAGTTCGCCCGGTCGCATGATGCGTATCAATGGCGTCCTTTATGGGTGGGACGACGTGGGGCAGGGCAAACCCGTGGTATTCCTGCACGGCCTTTTTTTGGATCGCAGCTTCTGGGCTCCGCACCTGCATACCCTGGCGGCGCAGCGGCGCTGTGTTGCCTTCGATATGCCAGGGCATGGTGTCAGCACCTGGCGGGAGGGAATGGACCTTGACGCTATCGCGGAAGATATCGCGCTTTGGCTGATTGAAAATGATGCGGCACCCGCGACGCTGGTTGGGCACAGCCAGGGCGGCATGATCGCAATCCGGCTGGCAGCTAGCTACCCAGAACTGGTCGAGCGATTGATTCTAGTTAATACCAGTGCGCGCGCAGAGTTGATCAATCGGCTACCTGAATGGGAAAAGCGACGAGATGCTTTGCTGGATGGGCCGGAAAGGCGCCGCGAGGTATTTGGTGAAGTGCAACGCTTTACGACGACGGCGCAGTGGCGGGAGCAGCATTCGCTCGATGCCGAGAAAGAGCTGGAGCTCATGATGCGTCATGATCCGACATTGCTGAGCCATGCGTTGAGTGCTGCCATTTTCAAACGTGGCGACGTCCGAGAGCTTCTGCCTCGGATCGGTTGTCCGGTGACTGTGATATCCGGCGCACAGGACCTTGCGACACCGCCGTACCTAGCAGAGGAGATTGCGCGGTTGGTGCAGCATGGCGAGGTAGTCGTTATAGACGACGCTGCTCACCACGTACCGATAGAAGTACCTAAAAATTTTATCGAAGCTGTTCTAAACGAGGTCTAACATGGGGTTCGGTTCCCCCTCCTGTCGAGAGCTTGCCAGTTCAATTGCAGGGTATTCACACTACGACCGCCGACAGAGTGCGCGATATGCCTAAGAGCCCTGACCGACAAGCTCAAATTGGATTAGATTCAAGCTTATGAACGAATACTTGCAGACTCAGGGCCCGGTTGTCCGGGAAGAGCAATTAGTCGATGTGTATCAGGCAGGTCAGGATGTGCCAACCCCCTGGATCGCGATCAGCGACCAGGTCATGGGTGGCATTTCCATCGCAGAACTGCAGCCGGGTGACCGTCATGGCTCGCCCTGCACCTACCTATCTGGTCGCACCAGCCTGGAGAATAACGGCGGTTTCATACAGATGAAGCTTGAGATTGAGTCGAGCTGGTCGGGTGCAGACTACGCGGGCTTCTTTATTGAACTATGCGGTACGGCGCATGACTACAACCTGAACGTCAAAACCAGTCAATTGGACAGGCCCTGGCAGTCCTTTCGCTGCACTTTGCCGGTGGAGCCGCAATGGACGCGTTTTATCGTGCCCTATACCCAGCTGCAAGCTCACCGCACGGTCATTGAGCTAGACCCAGCGAAGATCCACAGCGTTGCTGTGGTCGCCATTGGCGAGGCATTCGATGTTGACGTCTGCGTTAAACGGTTCGGCTTCTACCGCCTAGATAACGGTCAATCTGCAGAATAAATTTGTCACCTTTCCTTGTCGGTTTTCTTGTCGCGGATCACTTTTTAGTGCCACCTTTTCTGCTACCTTCGGCTCTGCAATATATAGCAGCGTCAGGCTCGTATGCTGCGCAATAGAGCCCTTAAAGGGCGCTCTATTGGTGTGCAGGTGATCAGGTAACGCACCCTATTCTTTGGCTTGTAATGTCTCCTGCTCGCCATTGTTTACAGACTTGCGACGCTCCCGTTTAGCCATGCGCCCTGTCGGCCTTGCTGCCATCAGCTCGGCTCGCTTCTTGCTCTGGGTTTGGGCGTCTCTCATACATCAAGGAAGTGCATTGTGATAAAGCCCCTCGTAGTCCTGGTCAGTATTGCTAGCGGTGTGCTGTCTTTGCCTGTTTTTGCTTATCAGTATGGCGAATATGGCACCGAAACCACCTTTACCCTTATTAATGACTATCCCGGCCGTTATCGTGGCACAGCTAATTTCGACGGTGCCGCCAATCTGATGGAGGAACGGATGGCCCCGGGTTACACGACCTCGCGCCAGGCGTTCACGTGGACCGCTGGCGGTACGCAGCGCAGTTCCGAGAACGTGATAGCGACAGCTTCCGGCGTTACTGGCCGTAACCTGGTGATAGGTTCGCACTTTGACACGGTTTTCAACCGTCCAACCCTGGAAGGGCTTGATGACAACGCCTCTGGCGCCGGCGTGCTGACTGAAATTGCACGTAATCTCAGTGGCCTTGATTTTGAAGACGGTGTGACCTTTATCGGCTTTGGTGCAGAGGAGGAGGGCTTGCGCGGCTCGCGGGCCTACGTGGCTTCGCTGGATCAGCAGGCCCGCGATAACCTGACGGGCATGATCAATATCGACAGCCTGATCACTGGCGACATGATGTACGCCCATGCGGGAACCAACAGCGTCGGTAATACTGAACTGGCTTCACTGCGTGAGCATGTTTTCCGTATTGCCTCCGAGTTGGGAATCGACCTGTTTACCAACCCCGGTTTGAATGCGGGTTATCCCATAGGCACCGGTTGTTGCAGTGACGGTGACAGCTTCAACGAAGCCCTGGATATTCCCGTGCTGTATTTCGAATCAACCAACTGGGAGATCGGCGATTTCGATGGTTACGAGCAGACCACCAATCCTGCGGTGCCCGGTGGCAGTACCTGGCATAACCCGGCTACGGATAATGCGGAATTCCTTATCGGCGTGCTGGGTGAGGAGCGTGTTGCCCAACGCATGCGTGATTATTCACGTTTGATTACACGCCTGGTTCTCGAAGCCACCAATACCGACTTGCGCTATTCAGCCCAGTCTGGTGCGAGCCTTGCTCGGGATATGCAAGACAACCTGGTCCGACAGCATCAAACCCTGACTCAGTTGCATGACCGGCGTTGGCTCAGCCTGCTGGGCGGTGCTCGCGAGGTCGGCAGTTTTGATGGCGCTGTCGGGATTGAAGGTGAAGTACAACCCAGCGGTGGTTTTGATCAAAGCGCTATCGAACGCGGGCGTCACGCCGCAGCTTATATATTGGCTGACTATCAGTTTACTGAGGCCCTGAATCTGGGGGTGAGCCTCAGCTATCAGCGCGCCAAGGACGAACGTGACTACGGTGGCGACCTGCAAAACAAAACCTGGCAGGCCGGTATTTATGCACAGCTTCATGACGGAGGGCCGACCTGGTTGAACGCTGAGCTGAGTGTGGGCCGTAGTGATCTTGAATCTACCCGTGCGCTGCATATTCAAGCTGACGGCGGCCCGGTGTTGTTGAGCCAGCGATTTGACGGCGAGACCGACGCCAGCTTCTATGGCGCTCGCCTGCTCGGCGGATACGATTTCAACCTTAGGCAGGTCAGAGTTGGGCCAATGGTGGGCGCAGACTACACGCGTTATTCCGTAGACAGTTTCAGTGAGAAAGGGGATCTGCGCACTGCGTTGGACTACGGTAGCGAAAAATTCGACTCCATTGAACTGAGCCTTGGAGCGCGGGCTTTTGGAGCGGTGGCTTTGAGCAAGGGGATGTTGCTTCAGCCCTATGCCAGCCTGGTCTGGGTGGAGGAGGTGGGTGATGGCCTGAGTGATAGTTTCCAGTTTGTGAGCCGTGGTGATGGCCTGGTGCGCGGTGCCGAAGGCCTGCCCGGCGCGGACAAGCACTTTGCCCGGGTCAAAGTCGGTGCCCAGCTAGCCGTCAGCGCCAACTTTGGCATCTTCGCAGAAGCCACCGCACGGGCAGCCCACGACGACGGTGATCAGTCGGGCTACGCGGTTGGAGCCCAGTTGTTGTTCTAAACTACGAGCGGGTAAAACCAAAGCTAAGCCTCTTGGTCCGCTCTTCAATATAGGCTACGTCAAAATCGGAGACGCTCCAGCGGCGAATCTTGTCTTGCTCACGCAGCCGTTATAGGGGCTCCTTGGGTGTTTTGACTTGGGGGTTGGTGGGTTCTGCTTCGCGACGGGGCCGTCGCTCCTACCAAGGGCGGGGCTTGCCGGCCAGGCCCTGTCATTCCCGCGCAGGCGGTTCGGTTTTTTCCGCTGAGGTGATAGGCGACTGACTCCGTTAAGGGGCACGAAGGCCGGCTCCGAATGACCGGTCTTCGCTTCCCGTTTTGCACCCCGACTAGCCCGACGGGCTCAAGCGGCCACTACCGATACCGGAATGCCGTTGAGCACCGCATTGCCAGACAATACGTCGACGACCTGATCATCGGTGATGTCATTGACGTTGATGCCGGGGTTGCTCTGCGCGACGCGCAGGCTGATCCCTTCACGGTCGTGGCCCCAGCCGTGTGGCAGGCAGACTACGCCGGGCATGATGTCGTCACTGACCTGGACGCTGACCAGCAGCTCGCCAGTGCGTGACATGATGCGTGCCTGTTTGCCACTGGCCAGGCCCAGGCGCTCGGCATCAGCAGGGTTGACCAGCAGGGCGCAGCGGTCGTTGCCTTTGACCAGGCGCTGGCTGTTGTGCATCCAGGAGTTGTTGGTACGCAGATCACGCCGCCCGATCAGCATCAACTCGCCGTGTTCAGCGCCACGCAGCTCGGCCAGAGCGCGGGCCAGGTCGTTTACCAGTTCCGGTGGTGTCAGGTGCAGTTTTTTGTCCGCGGTAAACAGGTAGCCTGGGAAGGACTCGCGCATCGGCCCCAGATCCAGGCCGTGGGGGTAGCGTTTGAGTACCTCGATGCTCAAGGGCTCGTCATGCTTTACCGGCTCGCCACTGTTGTACTCGTTAAAGCCCTGACCATAGGGGCCGGTTTTCAAGCCGTGGTCGAGAATCTGCTCGGGGCTGGGCATTTTGCGGGCTGGGCCGGCATCGGGGTTTTTCAGCGCTTCGATGCGCTCGGCCAGACCTTGCACTATGTCCCAGTCGCAACGGGTGCCTTCCGGCGCCTCGAATATCGGATCGCTGAAGCGCGCCAAGTTGCGTACCGCAAGCATGTTGAAGACGATGTCGTATTGCTCATGTTCCAGCGGCCCGGTGGGCGGCAGGATGATGTCGGCATGCCGTGAGGTTTCGTTCAGATAGAAGTCGATCGAGACCATGAACTCGAGCTGTTCCAGGGCGGCGTCCATCTGCCGACCATTGGGTGTGGACAGCACCGGGTTGCCCGCAACGCAGACAAAACCACGCACCTGGCCTTCGCCGGGAGTGAGCATTTCCTCGGCGATGGTTACGGCGGGGAAGTAGCGATCAAACTCCGGCAGGCCGCGTGCGCGACTCTGGTAGCTATTGAAACTGCCCATCGGCCGGCTCTGCGCCTTGTTGAACGCGGGGGTGGTAAACATCATGCCGCCGGGGCGGTCGAGGTTGCCGGTCAGAATGTTCAACACCAGCATCAGCCAGTGATTGAGCGCGCCATAGCTCTGGGTGGAAACGCCCATACGGCCGTAGCATACAGCGCATTCGGCGGCGGCAAAGTCTTCGGCAATGCGTTTGATCTCGCTGACGGCGATCCCGCAGCGGGCGCTGACTTGCTCCAGTGATAGGTCGTCGAACAGCGGTGCCAGGGCGTCCCAGTCATCGGCTAGCTCCCGTAGCTGGCCGGGTTTTGTCAGGCCCTTGTCGAGCACGTGACGGATCAGGCCGAGCAGGAAGAAGGCATCGGTACCCGGGCGGATAAACAGGTGTTGGTCGACATAGCGCGCGGACTCGGTGCGGCGCGGATCCACCAGCACCACCTTGCCACCGCGCTCACGAATGTTTTCCAGACGCTTGAGAATGTCGCCTGCGGTCATCAGGCTGCCGTTGGAAGCCGCCGGGTTGGCGCCGAGCATCAACATGTATTGCGTACGGTCGATATCGGGAATGGTGAACAGCTGGCTGTGGCCAAACATCAGGTAGGACACCAACTGATGCGGCATCTGGTCTAGCGACGCGGCAGAGGAAATATTCCGTGTGTCGATGGCCTTGCGCAGCGAGCCGGAAGCGAGCATCAGCCCAAGGTTGTGTGATGAGGGGTTGCCCCAGTACCCGGCGATGGAATCGTTACCATGGCGTTGCTGGATATCCACGATCTTGGCCGCGACCTTGTCCAGCGCGCTGCCCCAGTCGATTGGTAGCCACTCGCCGTTGACCTTTTCCAGCGGTGTGCGCAGGCGGTCCGGGTCGGTATGCAGGTCCTGCAGGGCATAGCCCTTGGGGCAGATGTGGCCGAGGCTGTGTGGGTCGTCCTGATCACCACTGATCGACAGAATCTGTTCGCCCTGGGTTTCAATGACCACGCCGCACATGGCTTCACACAGGGTGCAGGCACGGTGATGGGTTTTTACCGGTAACCTGGCCTGTTCGGCTTCACGGCCCCGGGCATCGCGGATAGCCCCGAGCATCTCGGTGATATTGACGATCTTGCGCCGCGTGCGACCTTCGACACGGCCGCGAGCCTGCTCGTGCTGATCCAGCAGGCGCCAGTCAGCGAGGCTGACGCTGTCGACCTGACGCGCTGCCAGCAGCGTATCGATCTCTTCCCCGGCCAGCGTCGGCAGGCTATCTCCCAGATCATCCAACAGGCGCTGTACGCTTTCGGTCGCGCACTGGCGGTTGCTGCCGATCACGCCGCTGGCACCACGCTTGATCCAGCCGGCAACATAATCGCGGCTGTTGGCCTGGCCGGTGATGCGCCCCTGCTCATGCTGAATCACGCCGCGCCCGCTATCAAAGGGCAGCTCATCAATGGCTGAACCTTGATAACCGATGGCATGCACTACCAGCGTGGCGGGCATGTCCAGCGTCTGCTCGCTGGGTCGAGCGACCCATTGGCCCTGCCCATCGCGGACCAGTTCGGTACGCTGCGCATGGACGCTGCTGACCTGGCCGTTGTCGGCGCTGAAGGCGGTCGGGCTGGTGTAGAACATAAAGCGAATGCGTTTGCCTGCCGCCTGGGGACGGCTGGCAATGTCGCGCAGCAGGCTGAGGTTCTGGCGTGCTTCGGCATACTCGGGCTGTTCCAGTTGGCGCGCAGTGGCGTCGTCCAGTTCAAGGTCTGCCGGGTCGACCAGTAGCTGCAGGCCAGCGATGGCCATCAACTGTTCCAGTTCCTTGGGGGTAAAGGCGGCTTGGGCTGGACCACGACGGGCCAGCAGACGCACTTCCTCGATACCGCTGGCGGCCAGAGCCTGCAGGGCATCATCGGCGATATCGGTCTTGGCCAACTGATCATTGGGCAGTACCAGCAGACGGGCAATATCCAGTGCGACGTTGCCGATACCGATGATCACGGCGGTGGGTCCGGCCAGGGCAGGGGCCAGCGCGGCTTCGTCTGGGTGGCCGTTGTACCAGCCGACAAAGTTTGACGAACCGAAGACATTCCCGCTATCGGCGCCCGGCAGTGTCAGTGGGCGGCTTTGTGAGCCACCGGTGGCGTAGATCACGCCGTGGTAGTGTTGGCGCAGATTGGTGCTGGAGATGTCACGACCAATCTGTACGTTGCCGAAGAAGCGGAAATTCTGTGACTCGGCAATACGCTCAAAACTGGCGGTGACCGATTTGATACGCGGGTGATCCGGCGCTACGCCGTAGCGCACCAGACCAAAGGGCGTGGGCAGACGCTCGAACATGTCGATGCGCGCGGCGGGCATCTGTTTCATCAGTGCCTCGGCGGCATAAAAACCGCTTGGCCCCGAGCCGACAATGGCAAAGCGCCCCGGCAGCCGTGCCAGCGGGCTGGCGGCATGCTGACCGGCCTGAATGCTCTCGCGGATGGCTGGATGGATCTTGGCGCCTTCGGCGTTTAGGGCAATAAAGGATTGCTGGTCCTCTGGCACCATGCTGCGGGGGAAGATGGCGGCCTCGGGGCAGGCCGAGACGCAGGCGTTGCAGTCAATACAGACTTCAGGGTCGATAAACAGCATTTCCGGCGCTTCACGGAAGGCCTCGACCGGGCACACATCTACGCAACTGGTGTGTTTGTTGCCAATACAGTTCTGGGTGACGACGTAAGCCATGATCTACTCCGCGCAGGGACAGCAAAACCTTATGGTATGTCTGGACTTGATCGCGCGTATTGGCAGTAAGCGCCTGATTGACATTTTGTGCCAGCGTCCCGATAGTTCTCCTTATGAGCAAAACCGATTACATCCCCTCAGGCTTTATCGAGACGCTTCAGAGCTATGTGCGCGAGCGCGATCTGCCTGCGTCTGGGCTGTTGGATAAGATGAGCCGGGATCTGGAGTCACCCAGCGTCTCGGCGCAGAGGTTCTGCGAGTTACTGGAGTCAGTCTGGGAGCGGGATCCGGTAAGTGCTCTGGGCATCAGGCTGGGCCTATCGGCGCAGCCGAGACATTTTGGTGTGGTCGGCTATATGGTCTCCTCCTGCGGCACCTTGGGTCAGGCGCTGGCGCGTTATCATCGCTACCAGGGGCTCTTGCAGGGCGGCTTGGTCTCGCGTGCTTGGCTCAAGGATGGCGTGCTATACATGCGCTGGACTCAGGCTGTGGCCAACACGCCGCTGGCCAGCGAGTTCAGTCTCGCGGTCTTTGTCAGTTTGTGCCAAGTGCTGATTGGCCGCGCAGTAACGCCGATGCGTGCAGGCTTGCCATTTCCCAAGCCGCAGGACCTGGGGGTGTATCAGGTGTTGCTGGGTTGCCCGGTGGATTTCGACCGTAGCGCCATCGAGTTGGCCATTCCGGCACATCTGCTAGCGCTGCCGATTTCCAGCAAGGATCCGTATCTGCTGCGCCTGCTTGAACAGCAAGCGCAGGCGCTCCTCAGCCAACTGCCGCAGGTGGAGGGTGCGCAGACCGGCGCTTTTTTCTCTCGCGTGCAGGAGCAGATCCTTGAATCGATGAAAAATGGAGATGTCAGTGCCGCGGCCGTTGCCCTGGCGTTGGGCTGCTCGCTGCGGACCTTTTACCGCCAGTTGCGCAGCGCGGGCTACAGCTACCGCGGCCTGCTCGCGCATACCCGGCACACCCTGGCCAGACAGTACCTGGCCGACCCGGCCCTGGCCCAGACTGATGTGGCGTTATTGCTTGGCTATTCTGAACAGAGCACCTTTATCCGCGCCTTTCGCAGCTGGACCGGCATGACGCCAGGGGGATATCGCGGCCACCTGGCGCGAAATGGTGGGGATGTGGCGGGCCGAGCGCGAACCGGAGGCAAATCCGTATAGCAAAACACAAGACCCGCCCCGTGTTCACTATTATGCTCTTGTCGGGTCTTCAGACGCGGGGATCGGCATCGCACCTGGCTCTCCGACCGCCAACTCTTTGGGAAAACGGCGGATCAGTAGCGTCAAACCGAAGCCCACCGACAGCATCAGCAAGGTGAGGCTGAAGGCGGCAGTGAAGCCCCCGGTAGTCTCTATCAGCCAGCCGGCGATGGCTGGGCCGAGGAATTGGCCGACAGCAAAGAACAGGGTCGCAAAACTGAACGCGATGGGGATATAACGCGGTGCTACCTGATCTGTAGCACTGGTCTGGATCATCGCAAACAAGCCGTTGATCGAGACGCCCATCACCAGAAAATGGAAAAAGAAATAGGGCAGAGTCTGACCGATTAGCGGCAAGCTCATGGCCAGGATCACCAGGAATATGGACAGCGCCAGGGCGTTGCCCCGGCCCCAGAAGTCCGACACCCAACCCCAAAGCGGGCCGGCTGCGATGGACAGCAGGCCCATCATGGCCATATAGCGTCCTGCGATAGATGCGCTGTGGCCGCTTTCGACCATAAAACTGACCATGAACACGGTCTGAACGATATAGCTCAGGCCAATGATGCCGTAGGTAGTGGCTACAATCAGTACTCGGGGATTGCGGTAAATTAACCACTTCTGATCCGACGGCAGATGACCGGCAGCGCTGGCGACAGCCACTGGGGGATTGCGTACGAACACCCCGATCATCACCGCCACAAACAGCGCTGCGCCGGCAAATATTCCCCAACTGACCCGCCAACCTTGCTCCCCGAATGTGCTGAGCAAGAAAGGCACCAGTAAGCCGGACACCAGGACGCCAATACCCACACCGCTGGTCATGCAGCCGATCACCAGACCGCGTTTCTCGGGAAACCAGGTAGCCAGCAGGGCCACCATCGGCGCAAACACAAAGGCGGTACCAAACCCCAGCAGCCCCATCAACAGCGTTATCAGCCAGAGATTCGCAGCGAAAGCCAGGCCGACAAAACCCACCACCACGGTGAGCATGCCAAACATGATCGAGGCCTTGGCTCCCCAGCGGGCAGCGGCCAGACCACCAGCCAGGACGAAGCAGACATAACACAGGGCTGTCACCGTACTGAGAATCCCCGCCTGCTGGTAGGTCAATCCAAGGTCTGTGCGCATTGCTGGCAGGATGACGCCGTAAGCCAGACGGGCAAAGCCAATCACCACCAAGGACGTAAGGGTGCCGCACAGTACGGTAATCACCATGTTCGGGCGTTTTGCACTTTGGGACATCGGGGGTTCTCTTATGCTCTGACACTTTAACCGCAGGGTTCTGGTGGTCCTTTTCCCTATCGATTCAAACTGATCCAGGTCGCTTCCGCACAAGCCACACGTTCACCGTTGCTGCGGTACAACGCGCTGCCAGCATTGTGTTTGCGGCCTGCGTGACTGATTGCCCAGGCCGACACCATCAGGGTTTCGCCGGGGCGTACGGGCTGTTCAATACGGACGCTAAAGCGTCCCAGCAGGGCCATGTCGGAGACTGGTTTGACGGCGAAGAAGCCAGGACAGTCCAGCGCGGCCCAGAGAAACTCGCTGGCTACGTTTCCGTCAGCGTCGGCCAGATCCGCAGCGGGTTGCCAGAGGGCGGCTACCTGATCCTCATGCTCACAGACACAGCCGGTGAAGATGCGCAGGCCATCGCCTGCATCACGGTTGGTGCCGCAGACGAAGCAACCGGGCAAGTCGTGGTGGCGTATGCCGACGAAGTGTTGCTGGGCCTCTTGGGCTTCCTCGAATGTGGGCGGCGGCGGGATATCCAGATCGAAGCTGTAGGGACGCGCGCTGGCCAGTAGTTGTTCGCCGAGCTTCAGTTGGAGGCCGTCGCCGTCGGGATGCAACTGCAGATCGGTATCCAGTGGCGGCGGTGCGTGCAGGGTGACTTGGCAGGGTTGATCCATGTGTTTAGCCACAAGACCGCAGACATAACCACCATTAGCGCTGTTTGGCGGTCCGCAGAAGCGACGGGCAATGTGCAATGTTGTGTAGTTCATGGTGCCTCCGGGGTGTGGGTCTTGCCTTATGGTACTTGCTTGGTGCGTGTTGCAGTACAGGGCTGGGTGTGGAATAGAGAGCGTTGATGTTGGGGCATGTGTGCTGGGTTAGTTGGCCGGGCAGGGAGTGATCAGCTCGCACGCAGTAGTGGGCGATTTTCATCTTTCCGATATATGATTCGCATCCCACCGCGCAACCTCGAACGTCAAGCCATCATGCCCAGCAACGCCATTTATACCGACCTGTCGGGTTATTACGATTTAATGTGCGCCGATATCGACTACAGGGCTCAAAGCCAGTGTGTTCAGCGGCTGCAACAGTTATTCGGGAGTGCTGGAAACAGGCATCTGGATCTGGCTTGTGGCACCGGACCGCATGTGCGACACCTGCTTGATGCGGGCTATCTAAGCAGCGGGCTGGATATTAATCAGCCGATGCTGGACCGGGCGATGATGCGCTGCCCAGAGGCGCAGTTCTCTCTGCAGGATATGTGCGGCTTTACAGTGAGTCAGCCGGTTGATCTGATTACCTGTTTTTTGTATTCCATTCATTACAGTGCCGGGCTCGAGCGGCTGCAAGCGTGTATTGCCAGTGCGCATGCTGCCTTGGTTAGCGGTGGGCTGTTCTGCTTTAACGCGGTTGATAAGCACAAGATCGCTAACAATTCCTGCGTATCGCACAGCGTCAGGCAGGCTGATTCGTTGTTCAGCTTTAGTTCTGGTTGGCATTATTTGGGCAAGGGCGAGCGGCAGTCTTTAAGGCTGCGCATTGAAAAGACCACGGCAGATGAAAGTCAGGTATGGCAGGACGAACACCCTATGGTGGCGGTCAGTTTCGGCGAGCTGATTGAGCTGTTACAGCCGTACTTTGAGGTTCAGGTGCTGGAGCATGATTACCAGACGATCATGCCCTGGGATCAGACGTCCGGGAATGCGCTATTTGCTTGTGTGAAGATTTAGGGGGGCACCGGATGAGCGTGCCCCCGGTCCGTCAGTCCCAGCTCAACGCCCCACCAGTCTGATATTCAATTACCCGCGTTTCAAAGAAGTTTTTCTCTTTCTTCAAATCCATGATTTCACTCATCCATGGGAAGGGGTTGACCGTGCCTGGGTATTCTTCTTTCAGGCCAATCTGGGTCAGGCGGCGGTTGGCGATGAATTTGAGGTAGTCCTCCATCATCGCGGCGTTCATGCCGAGTACGCCGCGGGGCATGGTGTCGCGGGCGTATTCGATTTCCAGCTGGGTGCCTTGCAGGATCATCTGCGTGGCTTCATCTTTCATGTTGGCATCCCACAGGTGCGGGTTTTCGATCTTGATCTGGTTGATCACGTCGATGCCGAAGTTCAAGTGCATGGACTCGTCACGCAGGATGTACTGAAACTGTTCGGCGACGCCGGTCATCTTGTTGCGGCGGCCCATGGACAGGATCTGGGTGAAGCCGCAGTAGAAGAACACGCCTTCGAGTACGCAGTAGTAGGCGATCAGGTTGCGCAGCAGCTCCTTGTCGGTGTCGACGGTGCCGGTGTTGAAGGTCGGATCGGAGATCGAGCGCGTGTACTTGAGGCCCCAGGCGGCCTTTTTCGCGACGCTGGGGATCTCGTGGTACATATTGAAGATCTCGCCTTCGTCCATGCCCAGTGATTCGATGCAGTACTGGTAGGCGTGGGTGTGGATCGCCTCTTCGAAAGCTTGACGCAGGATGTACTGGCGGCATTCGGGGTTGGTGATCAGGCGGTAGACGGCCAGTATCAGGTTGTTGGCGACCAGGGAGTCGGCGGTGGAGAAGAAACCGAGGTTGCGCTTGACGATGCGGCGCTCGTCGTCGGTCAGGCCTTCGGGGGTCTTCCACAGGGCGATGTCGGCGGTCATGTTGACCTCCTGTGGCATCCAGTGATTGGAGCAGCCGTCGAGGTACTTTTGCCAGGCCCATTCGTATTTGAAGGGCACCAGTTGGTTGAGGTCGGCGCGGCAGTTGATCATCTGCTTGGCATCGACGCTGACGCGGGATGCGGTGCCTTCGAGTTCGTCCAGGCCTTCCTGGATGTCGAGTTCGTCGAGCGCGGCTTTGGCGCGGGCGATGGCGTCCGAGTCGTTGCTGGCGACCTGGCGGGCGTCGGCGACCAGGGCTTGGGTGGCGGCGGATGCTTCTGACGCTGGCGTGCTGGTGTCGGCGTGTTGTGTCGAGGTGGAACTCGACACTCCCAGAGGGGGAGTGGTGGTTTGGTCGTTGTCTAGTTCGTCCCAGCTGAGCATGTGGTGGCTCCTGTGTTCTCGCTCGGCGGCGAGGTGAAAATGGATTCCCGCTTTCGCGGGAATGACGCGAGGGGCGGGAATAATGTGAGAGCCGCGGCCTCGCGGCGAAGCGTTGCTCGTTATCGCGACGGGGCCGTCGCTCCTACCTGTTCGGTGCGGTTGGCACCTTTTTGGGTGGGAGCTGCGGCCTCGCGGCGATGGGTGGCCCGTTATCGCGACGGGGCCGTCGCTCCTACCTGTTCGGCGCGGTTGGCACCTTTTTGGGTAGGAGCCGCGGCCTCGCGGCGAGGGGTGGCCCGTTATCGCGACGGGCGGTCGCTCCTAGCTGTTATTGGCAGGCCTCGCAGTCTGGTTCATCGATTGCACAGGCCTTCGGTACCGGGGCGGGGGCCCCGTTGGAGACGGCGTTGAGTTTGCCGGTGTCGACGGTGGATTTCTCGGTGCTGGTGGCGGCCAGGGCGCGCAGGTAGTAGGTGGTTTTCAGGCCCCGGTACCAAGCCATGCGGTAGGTCACGTCGAGTGCCTTGCCGGAGGCGCCGGCGATGTACAGGTTGAGTGACTGCGCCTGGTCGATCCACTTCTGGCGGCGGCTGGCGGCTTCGACTATCCAGCGGGTTTCCACTTCAAAGGCGGTGGCATAAAGCGCTTTGAGGTCGTCCGGCACGCGGTCGATCTGCTGTACCGAGCCGTCGTAGAACTTCAGGTCGTTAACCATTACCGGGTCCCAGAGGTTGCGCGCCTTGAGGTCGCGTACCAGGTAGGGGTTGATCACGGTGAATTCGCCGGACAGGTTCGATTTGACGTACAGGTTCTGATAGGTCGGCTCGATCGACTGGGAGACGCCGGTGATGTTGGCGATGGTCGCGGTCGGCGCGATGGCCATGATGTTGGAGTTGCGCATGCCTTGCTTGGCGCGCTGGCGCAGGGGCTCCCAGTCCAGGGTCTGGCTGCGGTCGACTTCGATGTACTTGGCGCCGCGCTGTTCGATGAGAATATCCAGCGAGTCCAGCGGCAATATGCCCTGGTTCCACAAGGAGCCTTCAAAGGTCGCATAGCTGCCGCGCTCTTCGGCCAGGTCGCAGGAGGCCTGGATGGCGTAGTAGCTGACCGCTTCCATCGACTGATCGGCAAAGCTGACGGCGGCATCGGAGCCGTAGGCGATGTGTTGCAGGTAGAGCGCATCCTGAAAGCCCATGATGCCCAGGCCCACGGGGCGGTGCTTGAGGTTGGAGTTCTTTGCCTGCGGCACCGAGTAGTAGTTGATGTCGATGACGTTATCCAGCATGCGCACGGCGGTCTTGATGGTGGCCGCGAGCTTGGCGGTGTCCAGCTTGCCGTCCACGATATGGTTCGGCAGGTTGACCGAGCCCAGGTTGCACACGGCGATTTCATCGGCCGAGGTGTTCAGGGTGATTTCGGTGCACAGGTTCGAGCTGTGTACCACGCCGACGTGCTGCTGCGGGCTGCGTAGATTACAGGCGTCCTTGAAGGTGATCCACGGGTGGCCGGTTTCGAACAGCATGCTGAGCATCTTGCGCCACAGGTCGCGGGCCTGGATGGTCTTGTGCAGTTTGAGCTTGCCGTACTCGATCAGCGCTTCGTAATACTCGTAGCGCTCCTCGAAGGCCTTGCCGGTCAGGTCGTGCAGGTCTGGCGTATCGGATGGGGAGAACAGCGTCCACTTGCCGTCTTCGAATACGCGCTTCATGAACAGGTCGGGAATCCAGTTGGCGGTGTTCATGTCGTGGGTGCGGCGACGGTCGTCACCGGTGTTCTTGCGCAGCTCGAGGAATTCTTCGATATCCAGGTGCCAGGTTTCCAGGTAGGCACACACGGCGCCCTTGCGCTTGCCGCCCTGGTTTACCGCAACGGCGGTGTCATTGACCACCTTGAGGAAGGGCACGACGCCTTGGGATTTGCCGTTGGTGCCCTTGATGTAGGAGCCCAGTGCGCGCACGTTGGTCCAGTCGTTACCCAGGCCACCGGCGAATTTCGAGAGCATGGCGTTGTCATGAATCGCGTGGTAAATACCCGACAGCTCGTCCGGTACGGTGGTCAGATAGCAGCTGGACAGCTGCGGGCGCAGGGTGCCGGCGTTGAACAGTGTGGGCGTGGAGGCCATATAGTCGAAGCTGGAGAGCAGCTTGTAGAACTCGATGGCGCGGGCGTTGCGGTCGGACTCTTCAATCGCCAGGCCCATGGCGACGCGCATAAAGAAAATCTGCGGCAGCTCGAAGCGCACGCCGTCCTTATGAATGAAGTAACGGTCGTACAGGGTCTGCAGGCCGAGGTAGGAGAACTGTTGATCGCGGGTATGATCCAGCGCGGCGCCCAGTGCCTCCAGGTCAAACTCCTTCAGGCGTGAATCGACTAGCTCCAGCTCCGCGCCTTTATTGATGTAGGCGGGCAGGGCCTTGGCATACAGCTCGGCCATTTCGTGGTGGGTAGCGCTGTCGGCGACGCCGAGAAAGCCCAGGGCTTCGGCGCGCAGGGTATCCATCAGCAGGCGGGCGGTCACGTGGCTGTAGTTCGGCTCGCGCTCGACCAAAGTGCGAGCGGTCATGACCAGGGCGGTGTTGACGTCCTGCTGGGTTACGCCGTCGTAGAGGTTCTTCAGGGTTTCGCGTTCGATCAGCTTGGCATCCACCTCGGCCAGACCTTCGCAGGCCTCGTCGATAATGGTGTGCATGCGGCCGATGTCCAGGGGTACGCGGCTGCCATCGGCCTGGGTGACGTTTAGCGTGGGGTGCGCTTCAACCGGCTGGCGCGCCTGGCGCTGGCGCGAATGTTCTTCGCGGTAGAGCACGTAGCTGCGGGCAACCTTCTGCTCACCGGCGCGCATCAGCGCCAGTTCCACCTGGTCCTGAATCTCTTCGATATGCAGCGTGCCGCCAGAGGGCATACGGCGTTTGAAGATGGCGCTGATGGTTTCGGTAAGCTGATTCACGGTCTGGTGAATACGGCTGGAGGCGGCAGCCTGGCCGCCCTCGACTGCGAGGAAGGCCTTGGTGATGGCAACCTTGATCTTGTCGTCGGTGTAACCCATCAGGGTGCCGTTGCGCTTGATCACGCGGATCTGGCCGGGGGCGGTGAGGTTCAAATCCTGCTCGTGCTGACCGCCTTGCAGCGTGCTCCCCGGGGCATTGTCGCTAGAGTGGGGGTTGGGTTGGCTGGTGGGCTGCATGACGATCTCCTTGGCATGGCCTGATTGATAAGGGTTACTACATATAGTGTTTTCCGCTGCTGCCGTACTGGTCGTTGCTCGCACCGCTGAAAATAATCTACATGTAGTGATGTATTTAATCTGTGGCACAAGATAGTGTGTGAATTGACGTTATGCAAGTCTGAATAAGGAGTTTTCCTGATGGCTATTTACTGGCGAGGTTCAGGTTCGCGACGCTCTAAATAGCGTATTTTCAGGCTTTCAGACCATTTTTGACCTTTAGCGTGGCCTTAAAAAATAAACACTATATATAGTGTATGCTGCCCAAAATAACCCTTGTCAGGATAGTAGGTAGGTGTTTTCTCGGCCTGTTGCTACAATCGCCGGTCTTACTGGCGGGTGATTCGGGGTTGGTGCTGTGGTGCATGCAGATAGCGGACGAATACTGATCGTTGAAGACGACGTTAAACTGGCTGCCTTGATCGAGGCTTTTCTGGTCTCCCAGGGGCTGGAGGTTGAGCTGTTGACCGACGGTGGCGGGGCAGTGGAGCGAATTTTGGCGAGCAATCCAGATCTGGTGGTGCTGGATCTGATGCTGCCCGGCGAAGATGGGTTGTCCATCTGCAAGCGCCTGCGCGCCACTGGCTATGCGCGGCCAATCCTGATGCTGACGGCGCGCAGCGAAGATGAAGATCATATTCAAGGGCTGGAGCTGGGCGCTGACGATTACGTCAACAAACCAGTGCGCCCACAGGTATTGCTGGCGCGTATCCGTGCCTTGCTACGCCGCAGTGCGGACAATGAACCGCTGGCAGAGCGCGAGGTGACGCGCTTGACATTCGGACCACTGGTGATCGACCAGGCGCGCCGCGAGGCCTGGCTGCAGAATGAACTGATTGATCTGACCGGGGCGGAATTTGATCTGCTCTGGTTGCTGGCCAACAATGCCGGACGCGTGCTCAGCCGCGAGGAGATTTTCAATTCCCTGCGCGGCATCGAATACGACGGCCAGGACCGCTCGATCGACGTGCGCATCTCGCGTATCCGGCCGAAAATCGGCGACGACCCCGAACTGCCGCGCATCATCAAGACAGTGCGTAGCAAGGGCTACCTGTTTGTTGCTGTTCAGCCCTGAATGAATTCCATCTTCCTGCGCATTTATGGCGGCATGCTGCTGATTCTGGTCACGGTGTCGCTGTTGGCGCTGCTTAGCATCCATCTGATCAACGACGTGCGTGCCGAGGATTACCGCGAGCGTATCGCCAGCGGCACCTTCCGGCTGATGGCAGACAACCTCAAACCCATGGACGATAGCGAGCGCCTGCGGGCAATGGCAGCCTGGCAGCGGCTGATTGGTGTGCCACTTGAGCTGAAAGCGCTGGATGATTTGAATCTGGATTCCAGCAGTTGGGCGCGGTTGATCCGCGGCCAGGTGTTGGTCAAGCCCAGCGGCAACGACGATGTGCGCGTATACAGCCTGGTGGATTTAAGCACCGAGATGGTGCTGACCACGGAAATTCACCGGATTACCGAGCAGTTGGGTCGCGCCACGCTGTTTCTGATTTCCGATGAGCTGGTTCGTGCCCCGGAAGCGGATATGCCATCGCGGCTGCAACAGCTGCGGCGGGAAAAAGGCTTTGGCTACCCGCTGATTCTTACCCGTATACACGAAGCCGACCTGGATGCTGACCAGCGTCGCCGCCTCGACGAGCTGGATACGCTGATGACCCTCGGGCCGGAGGGCGATTCGGTGTTGCTGTATATGAAGATCCCGGACACCGAGTGGGTGTTGAGCCTGGGGCCGCTGTATCAGATGAAAGAATACCCGGCGCAGATGTTGCTGATTATCGGGCTACTGGTCCTGACTCTGTCCGGCTTGCTGATCTACCTGTTGGTACGCCAGCTCGAGCAGCGCCTGATGGTGCTGGAGGCAGCAGCCACCCACCTGACCCGCGGCAATCTGAATGCCCGGGTGGATGAAGCTGCGGCCGATTCGGTAGGGCGTCTGGCCAAGGCCTTCAATGATATGGCCAGCCACCTGCAACGTCTGATGCGCACCCAGCGGGAAATGATTGGCGCGGTTTCCCACGAGCTGCGCACGCCGATCGCGCGTCTGCGCTTTGGTCTGGAAATGGTCGAAACCGCTGACAATGAAGCTGACCTGACCCGCTACTTGCAGGGTATGGATGGTGATCTCAGCGAGCTGGATAAACTGGTGGACGAGATTCTGACCTATGCCCGCCTGGAGCAAGGCGCCCCGGCACTGAACATGCAGGAGGTCGATGTGCCGGCGATGGTCATGCGGGTAGTCAAAGAGTTGGAGCCGCTGCACCAGCACGTGACGCTTGAGGTGCAGGACCTGTCTTTGGGCCGGGCGCAGCGCATTGAGGCGGAGCCGCTTTATTTGCAGCGGGCTATTACCAACCTGGTGAGTAATGCGCAGCGGCATGCGGTGAGCCAGGTGCGCATCACCACGCGGGTTACCTACGGGCGCTGTAGCATCCATGTGGAAGATGACGGCCCGGGTATCAAGGAAGAATGGCGCGAACGCATCTTTACTCCGTTCCTGCGTCTGGATGACAGCCGCACGCGGGCCTCGGGCGGTTACGGCCTGGGTTTGTCTATCGTGCGGCGGGTGATCTATTGGCATGACGGGCGCGCCCGGGTAGGGCGTTCCGAAGCGCTGGGTGGTGCAGATTTCAGCCTCGATTGGCCGGTGCGGCGTAGCTGAGCCGCACCGGCCGAACGCATGACGCTAGCGGCTGTGGCCGTTAACCAACAGGCGGAAGGCCTGGCTGGCCGGGCCTGGATTGGGCGTACGCCCGCAGATCAGATCGCAATAGATGGCGCCTTCGCCAATCCGAATGATGAAGTAGGCCAGGCTCTCGGCATCCATTTCCGGATTGATTTTTCCCGCCTTGATTTGCTCGTCGAACAGTTGCCGCCAGGTTTCAATCAGCCGGCTTTGTAGGCCGGAGATATTCGATGTCAGCAGCTGCAGACCCCACTGCGGCTCGGCGTGCAGGAAGTCATGCATGGGTTTGGCATTGATCAGCGCGATATTGATATCGGTATAGATCTGTACCAGAAACTCAATCCCATCCAGTGACGCGTCTTCAGCGGCGCGCTCAATGGCCTTGTCGTAAATAAGTTTGTACTGTGACCAGAGGATCTCGCCCATCAGCAGATCCTTGTTGCCCACCCAGCGCATCAGCGTAGCGCGGCCAATGCCCAGCTCTTCAGCCAGCAATGACAGGTTTAGCCGGCGGCCTTCTAGCCACCAGCGTGTGGCCATGCGAAAGGCGGTGATCGGAGTGGCGCGCTCATCAGACTTGCGCTGGGATAACGCCATGGAAAGGGGGGTAGGTTGACTGCTCATATTCACTGCCTGTGTGACTTTATGTATTGGCTCTCTCGGCGCCTATAGTAGCAAGGGCGATACCAAGATTAGAAGTGTCCCGGCGGTGAATCATTGGATGAATTGTCGGTTTTAAAAGCCGGTTATCGAAAGATAACCGGCGGTTCAGATCAGCAGTGCGGTTCGACGCAGCTCAATTGATGCCTTTGCGCTGCACATCCCAACGGAAGTTGCTGCACAGGCCACAGTTGCTGCCGTAAAAGGTGCTTTCTGCCGAGGTGTCGTCCATCAGGTGGTAGCGGAACCACGCAGTTGATGGGCCACGGTAGTCGCCGCCATTGCCGACAGGTTCAAAGTGACTGGCAGTGGTGCGTTCGCCCCAGAATACCGGCACGTTGGCGCGGCTGAATACCGGTGCGGCATTCAGTGTGGGTGAGGCGATGGTGTCGCGCCCGCCGGTCATCAGAAACATCGGACCATTCTGTTGGCTCTGCGAGGACGAGCGATGACCCAGGCCGATGGTATAGGGCTGGAACGGCGCCGTTACCGTAACGCGGCTATCACGCCCTGCCATGATTGAACCACCACCCCCTTGCGAGTGACCGGTGCTGCCCACGCGGTTAACGTCCAGGTTGCCAGCATAGGTGCCGCTGCTGCGGCCATTTTGCTGCACCAGGTAATCCAGGCAGTCGATCATGTCGTCGCCTGAACCGGCGTTGGATGTGCGCGCTGCGGCCACCACAAAGCCGTGGCTGGCCCAGTGGTCGAGAAGGCTGCTGTAGGTGGTCGGCGTGCTGCCGGTGCCATTGCCCCAAATGATGATCGGGTGGCGCAAGCCGTTTTCACCCAGGGTGCGCGGCCGGTAGATGCGGCAGCTGGGGCCCTCATTACCACTGGTGGTGGCAAAGGGGCCGCTGCCGTCAAAGCTTGATACCGGTGGGAAGGTGCCGTCACCGCTGCTTGGAGGCGGAGTGGGGTTGGTCGCCAGTACGGACGTGGACAAGAGCATTGCCCCGGCAAGGGCGGTGAGTGTACAGGTGGTTGACTTCATTGTTGATCTCTCTTCGAGGTTGTTTTTATGTCGGTTGAGACCGCTGGTTGAACCAGTATCAGGCTCGGTACGAGACAAATCCTAACGTCGAAGCTAGTGCATCACATTCGCCTATTTGGGTTAAATTTGAGACATGCGCTGGCGCTTTGTTGGGTTTAGGCCTGACTAACAGCAAGCCGGGGCGCAACGTAATAAAAAAACGGGACCTGAGTCCCGTTTTACTCCGAGCATGATGGGCTTTACGGGGTGGAGTAGTTCTCGGTTTGGCCGAAGATGAACGGCAGCGTACCGATTTCCTGCGGGCTCAGGCCGGCGGCTGCCAGCGCGGTAGTCCAGGCGGCGTTGACGCCTGCCAGCGTTAGCTCTTCGGCGGACATGCTGACATCAGCTGCGGCGTTGGAGGCGTCAAACACGATGACTTTGTCCTGGTCGGGCGCGGGCGTCCAGGCAACCCATTGAGGTTGCGCTGAACTGGCACTGCCATTGGGGTCGCCATCTCGAGCAAAGTCGGCCAGATAGCTCATCATCGATTCCTGCAGTTCAACTCGCCCGGCTTGGTTTTCATCGGTGAAGGGCAGCTCGAACAGACCCTCACCCGCACCGAGGAAGAAAGAGATGTCCCCTGCGTGACCGGCGCCGTAGATGAAGTTGAACGGCGAGGGGCCCGACTGGGTGCCCCAGCGGAAATCATAGGCATAGGTAGCGGGCTGGTGTTGGCTGATCAGGCGCGCTAGTTCATCTACGTATTTCGCCCGCCAGGCGCGCCCACCGTAGTAGCCGGTGATCTCGTAGGTATCTTTATCCTGCTGGGTGGGTAGCACTTCGTCCAGGGTTTGGGTGCCTGTAAAGGCGACGGCTAGCAGATCTAGCCAGCTTTTGTCCGGGGGTGAGGGCACGTTCGGCAGCGCCGCTTTAACCGCTCCTCCGTACAGCGGCATGAATGACTTCATCTCGTACTCGTTGGCACCCAGGATCACCGGCACATTGTTGAAATTGCCGCTAGTGAAGCTGGGAATCCAACCGCCGGTGGGAATCACCGTACCGTCCTCGATTGCACCGTAAACGCCGAGCGTGTTGTAGTTGACTACCGCCTGGTAGAGGTCCCGGCCTTCGGCCGCACGCAGGTATTCGTCCAGGGTACCGGCGGCTTCCATCTCTTCACGCATTTGCGTGGCATCGGCCTCGCTGATGGGGGTACTGGGTGTTTTGCGGTCTTCCAGCAGGCGAATCAACCATTCGATATGGCTGTTGGCCGAATTGCGTGCGCTGGAGGGGCTAACGGTATTCATTGCGCCGCTCTGGGACATGGCGCGGTGGAAGAGCCCGCCGCCGGCCTCCGGCGAGACCATCAAATTGAGCACATTATGCGCGCCGGCGGATTCGCCGGTGATGGTCACGTTGTCAGGATCGCCGCCGAAATCGGCAATATTGGTCTGGATCCATTCCAATGCGCGAATGGTGTCCAGCGTGCCGAAGTTGCCCGAGTCTGACAGTGCATCATCCGCGCCGCCGGTCTGTACATCCGGGTGGAAAAACCAGCCCAATGGTCCGAGCCGATATTGCACTACGACCACGACCACGTCGGAGTGATTGGCCAGGGCACGGCCGTCGTACTGTTTGGCAGTACCAAAATTGTTTGAACCGCCGTGAATCCATACGTACACAGGTAGAGCTTCATCCTGGAAGTCACTGCGGTTGGGGCGGTAGATATCGACGATCAGGCAATCCTCATCGCCCACCATATTGGTGGTGCGCAGCCACTGGGTGGTGGTTTCGGCCTGCACGCATTCGGCAGCACGTTCGGTGGCATCCAGGGTGCCACTCCAGTTTTGTGGCGGCAGAGGCGCACGCCAGCGTAGGTCGCCGACCGGTGGCTGGGCATAAGGTAGGCCATGCCAGATCAGCATGTCGGCCGTGACAATGCCTTTGACAGTCCCGTTGCTCAGGGTCAGTTGTGCACGGCTGGGATCATCTGAATCACTACCACCACCGCCACCCAGGCAGCCGGCGAGTACCAATGAGCCGGTAGCCAGGGCGATGGTGGTAATCAAGGTTCTTTTTTGCGTGAAAATGGAGCGTGTTTTATTGCCTGCGCGACTATACATCGAGCTTCTCCTGGTTATTGTTGTTATCAGAGGACAGAAGATAGGACGGTCCTGAGTTGGCACAGTTTTTAGCAATGCTCAATCCAGAATAGATGTAAACAGTTTTTTATGAACAGGCATAAGCGAGAAATATATATCAACTGGCTAGTGGCTTATTTTGGCGCTGACGCCATCTAGCGTCGCAAACGACGTATCTTTGGCAGTGAGCAGGAAGTCCTGCAGGTAAGACATCTCCAGCATATCTTCACGCACGGCGGCGTAGAGCGTGCCGAACAGGCCCTCGGCGCCGAGTGGGCGGGCGCTCACGTAGCCGCGCTGCAGGTACTCGGCAATGGCCCAGTTGGGCAGGCAGCAAACGCCGCGACCGGAGGCAACCAGTTGCATCATCATTACCGTCAGCTCGGCGTTGCGCACTGCAAGCGGCTCCACGCCAGCGGGGTCGAGAAACTGTTTGAAGATATCCAGGCGTTCACGATCAACCGGGTAGCTGATCAGCGTTTCTGCGGCCAAGTCCGGCGGTTCTATATGGTTGCGGCTGACCAGCGGATGCTGGTTGCTGATTGCCAATACCGCCTCGTAGGTAAACAGCGGTACGTAAGTGATGCCGTTGATCTCCTGTGGATCTGAAGTAACCACCAGATCCAGCTCGCCACGCGCCAGGGCGGGCAGGGGCGCGAAAAAGAACCCAGAGGCAAAATCGACTTCTACTTCCGGCCAGGCGTTGCGGAACTGATCGATGGTTGGCATCAACCACTGGAAGCAGCTATGGCACTCAATGGCCATATGCAGGCGTCCGGCCTGGCCGCCGGCCAGACGTTGCAGGTCACGCTCGGCCTGGCGCACCTGCGGTAACAGGTTATCGGCAAGACGTAACAACCGCAGACCAGCGCTGGTAAAGCGCACCGGCTTGCTCTTGCGTACGAACAGCGGCAGACCCAGGCGTTCTTCCAGATCCTTAAGCTGGTGCGATAGCGCTGACTGCGTCAGGTGCAAGCGCTCGGCTGCCTCCACCAGGCTTTCGGCTTCACGCAGGGTGGCGAGGGTGCGCAGGTGACGTAGCTCGAGCATGGCGGCGGGCCTCAACGAATAAAATGCAACATGAATGAAATCGAAGTTTAGCATTAAAAGGATGAGTTTGATTCAGTAGCCGCCGCAGCGGACCATAGCGCCACGACATCAAACATTGTGAAATATTGTGGAGAAGGTTATGGCTTTGGCTCACTCGCTGGGATTCCCCCGCATCGGTCGCGACCGCGAACTGAAAAAGGCACTTGAGGCCTATTGGGCAGGCAAGATCGAACAAGATGCACTGTTGCAGGTGGGCCGCGAATTGCGCGCGCGGCATTGGCAGGTGCAGGCGGACGCCGGGCTGGATCTGTTGCCGGTCGGCGATTTTGCCTGGTATGACCAGGTGCTCACGCACAGCCTGGCCGTCGGCGCCGTGCCGCCGCGCTTTGCTACAGACACTGCACCGACGCTAGATACGCTGTTTCAGATGGCCCGCGGTGTTAGCCAGGGCGGCAAAGAGACTTTTGCCTGCGAGATGACCAAGTGGTTTGATACTAATTATCACTACCTGGTGCCTGAATTCAGCCGCGATCAAAGCTTCAGCCTGCAATGGACGCAGCTGTTTGAGGAAGTAGCCGAGGCGCAGGCGCTGGGGCATGCGGTTAAACCCGTGGTGCTCGGCCCGTTGAGCTACCTGTGGTTGGGTAAAGCCAAGGGTGAGGAGTTCGACAGGCTAGAGCTGCTGGAACGGCTGTTGCCGGTTTATGTGCAGATATTCAATCGGCTCGCCGAGCAGGGCGTGGAGTGGGTGCAGATCGACGAGCCGGCGCTGGTGCTGGATTTGCCGGCGGACTGGAAGGCGGCCTATGAAAGTGCTTATAACCTGCTGCAGCGGGCGCCGCTGAAAAAACTGGTCGCTACTTTCTTTGGTGGGCTGGAAGACAATCTGGGCCTGGCCTGTAATCTGCCGGTGGAGGGGCTGCATGTGGATCTGGTGCGCGCCCCCGAGCAACTGCCGCTGATTCTTGACCGGCTGCCGAGCTATAAGGTGCTATCACTGGGGGTGGTCAATGGCCGTAATATCTGGCGTTGTGATCTGAGCGCGGCCTTGGCGCAGTTGGCACAGGCCAAGGAGCGCTGGGGTGAACGGCTGTGGGTCGCGCCGAGTTGTTCGTTGTTGCATAGTCCGGTGGATTTACAGCGCGAGGATCAACTGGACGCAGAGCTGCTTGGCTGGCTGGCATTTGCGACGCAAAAAGTCGCCGAGGTCAGCCTGCTGGCACGCGCGCTCAACACGCCTGAGGATGCGGCCGTGGGTCAGGCACTGGCGGCCTCGGATGCTATTCAACAGGCGCGCCGGCAATCAGCGCGCATTCATGATCCAGCGGTCGCGCAGCGTCTGGCCGCAGTAGAGACACAGCACAGCCAGCGCAGCTCGGCCTACCCGCAGCGTGAATGGCTACAACAGCAGGCATTGAAACTGCCCGCTTGGCCAACCACCACCATTGGTTCATTTCCGCAAACAACGGAGATTCGCGCCAGCCGCCAGGCCTTCAAGCAAGGCCGCCTGGCCGAGGCGGATTACGTCAGTGCGATGCGTGCGGAAATCGAGTTGGTGGTGCGCGAGCAGGAAGTGCTGGGCCTGGATGTACTGGTGCACGGCGAGGCCGAGCGCAATGACATGGTCGAGTATTTTGGCGAGCAACTGAGCGGTTATGCGTTCTCGCGTTTTGGTTGGGTGCAGAGCTACGGTTCGCGTTGCGTCAAGCCGCCGATCATCTTCGGTGACATCAGCCGACCAAAGCCGATGACCGTAGAGTGGACGCGCTATGCGCAAAGCCTCACCAGCAAACCCATGAAGGGCATGCTCACTGGCCCGGTCACCATGCTGATGTGGTCATTCCCGCGTGAGGATGTGAGCCGTGAACTGAGTGCGCGGCAGCTGGCGCTGGCGATCCGTGATGAGGTGGTGGATCTGGAGGCGGCCGGCATTGGCATCATCCAGATCGATGAGCCGGCCTTCCGCGAAGGCTTGCCCCTGCGTGCGGCGGCGCAACCGGCGTATCTGGACTGGGCTGCCGCTGCCTTCCGACTGAGCGCCAGTGGGGTGCAGGATACAACGCAGATCCATACCCATATGTGTTACAGCGAGTTCAACCATATTCTTGATTCGATTGCAGCGATGGATGCGGATGTCATTACCATTGAAACGTCACGCTCGGATATGGAGCTGCTTGAAGCCTTCGCTGACTACGCCTATCCGAATGCGATAGGGCCGGGGGTGTACGACATCCATTCCCCGCGCGTGCCGCAAGTGGCGGAGATGGTCAGGCTGCTGCGCAAGGCGGCCAGGGTAGTGCCGGCTGAACGCCTATGGGTCAATCCGGACTGCGGCCTGAAGACCCGCGGCTGGCCGGAAACCCGTGCAGCTTTGGCCGCGATGGTCGAGGCCACGCAGCAGTTGCGCGCCGAGACCGTCGGCGCCCCGTCGCATTCTGCTTCTACCCGGAGGGCGCAGCCTGTAGAGTAGCGGCCGGTAAATCATGCTGGAGCTAGACCATGCAGGAATTGTTGTTGCACTGCCGTCCCGGATTTGAGGGCGAAGCGGCTGCTGAAATGCAGGAGCTGTCCTCTGCCAAGGGCATTGCCGGTTACGCCGTGACCAAGGACGGGTCGGCGCTGGTGCGCTTTGTTTGCCCGGGTGAAGGCGACGCCGAGCGGCTGATGCACAAGCTGAATTTTCGCCAGCTGATATTTGTACGGCAATGGGCCTTGGGCAGTTGGCTAGACGTGCCGGTGGAAGATCGCATCGCGCCGATCATCACCGCCTGTTCCAAGGGCCCAATCGCCTCCTGCATGTGGCTGGAAACGGCTGATACCAACGACGGCAAAGCCATGGCCGCGCTGACTAAAAAGCTCAGCAAACCGTTGGAATCAGCACTGACCAAGACCCGCTTTGTGCGCCCGGCTAAAACCGAGATGCCACGTTTGCACCTGTGTTTCGAGAGTGGCACGCGGGTGTTTGTCGGTTGGTCCTGGGCCAACAACGCCGCGCCCTGGCCGATGGGCATTCCGCGCCTGAAAGTCCCGCGCGATGCGCCAAGCCGTTCAACCCTGAAGCTGGAAGAGGCCTGGCATCATTTTATTCCACGGGATGACTGGGATGCGCGTCTGGCACCGGGCATGACTGCGGTAGACCTGGGCGCAGCACCGGGTGGCTGGACCTGGCAGATGGTCAATCGGCATATGAAAGTGGTGGCGGTGGACAACGGCCCGATGGCCCAGAGCCTGATGGACAGTGGCCAGGTAGAACATGTCCAGGCCGATGGTTACCTGTTCAAGCCGAAAAAGACTGTGCACTGGATGGTCTGCGATATTGTCGACAAACCGGCACGCTCCAGCGCCCTGCTGGCACGCTGGGTGGGTCGTGGTTGGTGCCGCGAGGCGATCGTTAACTTCAAGCTGCCGATGAAGCGCCGCTATCAGGAAGTGCTGCAATGCATGGAACATGTGCAGGATGCGCTGGACGAGGCGGGTGTTAAAGCCACGGTCGCCTGCAAGCAACTCTATAGCGACCGTGAAGAAGTGACCTGCCACGTGCGTATTCTGCACGCGGGTAGCTTCAAGATTCAGACCCTTAGTTAATTGGCTGCGGGCCGCTCAACTGGTTACCCAAACAGTTATAGCGGCTCAAGCAGGGTGATGCGCTCCTCTTCCTCCAGCATTGGAGCAAAAGCGCTGATGCTATCGAAGCGCGCTGGGGAATTTTCCCAGCGTTCCCACGAGTGGCGGTTCTGCCAGGTGACCATGACGACGCGGTGGTTGGGCCGCTCCAGATCGCGGAACGACTCGCCAGAAATAAAACCGGGTGACTGCACTGCCTGTTGAATGACTTTACGCGCAGCTTCTTCGTAGGGTTGTTCGAGGCCTTCGGCAATAATACGTTCGATCATAACTTTGATCATCAATAAGTCCTTGCTTATCAAGTGATGTATGGCACCTTGATTGGCGCTTCTGTCATACAGTGTCGACTCTGTTAGCGCGGCTGGCAAGTGCTTGTGCTTTTACGGATAATGCTTTTTTACGCCACTTCTTTATCCCATATCAGGACAAACGCCCGTGACGGCCAACCAGCCAGACAAACAACTCGACGCCCAAGGCCTGATGTGCCCCGAACCGGTCATGCTGTTGCACAATGCCGTGCGTGACATGCAGGCCGGGGAATTGCTCGAAGTGCTGGCCACCGACCCCTCTACCGAACGTGATATTCCGCGCTTCTGCTCCTTTCTTGGCCACGAACTGGTCGAACGCAGCGAAACAGATGGCGTGTACCGTTACCTCCTGCGCAAACAATAGAGTTGTTCGCGCGCCTTTGACGCCCTACTGGCCGAGATGGAACTCGGCCACTCCCAGGGGCGGAGTGGGCGTTCGGGTTTTCTTTCCAGGAAATGAAATGCTGGTTGGGTTGTTGCTGGGATTGTCGAGTTCCATCTCGACAGCGGGGTGGCGCCGAGCACCGTCGGCCGAGATGGAACTCGGCCACTCCCACGCCAGCGGTTCCGGGAAGCGGTCGCTACTGGAGCCTATCTTGCCAGCCGGATTGCCCTGGGCTTGATTGGCATCGCCCCAATACGTCCTGCCAGGCTGCGCTGTGTGCGGCCAATTGTTGTTGGTAGCGCGCCCAGAGCGAGTCCTCTGACCCCACCAGCGCCTGCAAATAGGCTTTTGTGTCCTGGGGAATTGCCGGCACCTGTGCTAACTCGCTAAGGCTTTGCTGCCAAGGCTGGCCCAGGCGCTGAACCTGAGCCAGGTAGGGTTGTATCTCACCGGCATAGAAAGTCACAAATACGTTGAGCAGAATCTGCGAGCGCGGCGTGGGCTGGCCCAGTGGGCAAAGTTTTTGCGCGCGCTCGCTGCCGAGCATGGCGGTGGCCTGCTCGAGCATATGGGTCAGCCGGGCAAGACTGTGGATCAACTCGCTTCCGCGTTGGCTGCGCTGTAATGCCTGAAAGTGCTCCTCCAGAACGGCTCGCGGCGGCGGAAGCTGGCCGGGCAATGCTTGCCCGATGGCGGTCAGCTGTTGCAGGGCGTTGATTGCCGATTGATCGCTCAATGCGCTGCTGGAAACCGGTAATGGAGTATCGGCAAAGCGCAGGTAATACTCAAATTCACTGCTAGCATTCAGCGCGTTCCAGAATACGCTATGCAGTTCGTCGCGCTTAGTCGTGGCGATGCGCTGCAGGTCAGCCAGTAGTGCCTGACGCGATGGGTCGTCATGGATGACCTCGATACAGTCATCCAGGGCCCGAATCAGTTCGCCATCGGCTGCCAGTCGGTGACTCCAGGGCATCACTTTACCCAGGCTGCTGTTGCGCTGGCTGACGCTCTGCTGCAGGGTCTGGCAGCGGCGCGATTCGACCAGCAGGTCAAGCATGCCGATCCGCTGTGCGGCCACGGGTAACATACGCTGACGGCGCGGGCCGACGCGATAGTGGCTGAGGTTTTGGCTGTCGAATTGCGTCCAGGGTGCATCCAGCACACGGCCGACGCGCTCCAGATAATTGTCCATTTGTTGGCTGGCCTCGGGCGCACGTTCGCAGCCGGAGAGCAGCAAGTAGCAGGCGAATATCAGCACAAAGGGACGCATCATGTCTCTCTGGGGAGGTCGGAATCCGAGTATGGCACGCCGGTGTTGCGTCAGGCGAAACAGGCGTTACTGGATTTTTCCTGCTACGCCATAGGGGTGCGTGCGTTTGCGCTTGGCACCGACAAACGCCAGGCGCAAGCCGAGAAACACGGCGGCGGCGCTCAGTCCGATAATCAGGCCTTGCCAGAATCCGGCCGGGCCCCGCGCTGGCCCGAGAAGATCGGTCAGGCCCAGTACGTAACCACTGGGCAGGCCGATCAGCCAATAGGCGATCAGCGTTAGCAGCATCGGCAGGCGGGTGTCCTGATAGCCGCGCAGGGCACCGGCGCAGGCCACCTGGATGGCATCCGAGAATTGATAGATGGCGGCGTAAATGAACAGCTGCGCCGCCAGACCGATCACCGCCTGATCATTGGTGTACAGCAGGGGTATCCAGTCGGCGAAGCCATACATGATCGCGGCGGCAATAAAGGCAAACAACAGGGCGACGCCCAAGCCCATCTTGGCGGCGAACAAGCCAGCCCGGGCACCGTTCAGCCCGAGGTTATGGCCTACCCGTACGGTAATCGCCAGGCCCAGGCTGAAAGGCACCATAAAGGTCAGCGAGGAGAAGTTCAGCGCGACCTGATGACTCGCGACCACTACCGCGCCGAGCCCGCCGATCAGCAGTGCGATCAGGCAGAACATGCTGGTTTCGGCAAACAGTGCGATGCCGATCGGTAGTCCCAGGCCGAGCAGATGCCGCTGGTCTTGCCAGCGTGGCCAGTCGAAACGTTCGAACAGCCGGCAGGCGTTGTATAGCGACGAGCGCTTGAGGTAGACCAGCATGCAGCCGAGCATAAACCACATGACCAGGGCGGTAGCGATACCGCAGCCGACTGCGCCCATGGCCGGGAAGCCAAGCTTGCCGTAGACCAGAATGTAGTTGGCGGGCACATTCAGCGCCAGGCCAAGAAAGCCGATCAGCATGGTCGGTTTGGTCTGCGACAAACCATCGCTCAGGCCGCGCAAGGCCTGGTACAGCGCTACTGCGGGAAAACCCAAGGCGACGCCTTTCAGATAGCCCATGGTAATGGCTGTCAGGTCGGGCGGCACGTCCATCCAGTGCAGGATCGGTTCGACCGAGAATAGAAATGCACAGCACAGTATGCCGATGATCACGCCGAGCCAGGCGCCCTGGCGCACCAGCGCACCGCTGCGTTCGTTGTGCCCGCTACCGTTATTGGCCGCCACCTTTGAGGTGATGATCATCAGTACGCCGGTCAGAAACAGGAAGGTCGGGACCCAAAAAGAGTTGCCCAGCGCGACGGCGGCCAGATCCAGTGCGCTGACCCGGCCAGCCATAGCGGTATCGACAAACCCCAGCAGGGTGTGGGCCATTTGCGCCGCGATGATGGGCAGGGCCAGCCAGATCAGTACACGCAATTCTGTTACACTGCGGTGCTTGTAGGTGGCGGATCTTCTGCTGGTCATAGTGGCTCGGTCTGGAGAAAAGCGGCCTATCCTAACAACTTGCCCGGCGTTGTCCATCGGCGTTGTGCATCGACGCAATACAGCCCAGCTATTCAATCCTATTATTTAATTCAAGAACTCAACCAGCTAAATTATGCCCCACGATTGTCAGGATCTGATTGGTCTTTTTGCCGAGTGCTTTGCGCTGGATTACAACACTTGCCTGGTGGCCGGCGGGCAGGAGCCCGAATACCTGCCCGCTACAGCCGAGCAGTCTCAGCATCGGATTATCTTTGCCCACGATTACTTTCGCAGTGCGTTGCATGAAGTGGCGCACTGGTGTGTGGCCGGGGCCGAACGACGTTTACTGGCGGATTTCGGTTATTGGTATGCACCCGATGGTCGCGATGCCGAGCAGCAGCGCACCTTTGAACAGGTAGAGGTCAAGCCGCAGGCCCTGGAATGGATGTTCTGCGTCGCGGCGGCCCATCCGTTCCGGGTCAGCCTGGACAACCTCAGTGGTGAAGAAACAGACCCAGGGCCGTTTCAGCGTGCAGTGCATGACCAGGTAGTGCGGTATTTGGATGCAGGGCTCCCTGAGCGTCCGGCCCGTTTCATTCAAGCGCTGACGGGCGTCTACCGCGCAGGGCGATCGCTTGAGCGTGAGGAGTTCATTGCGGGTTGAACTGCCCGGCGAGCATGGCGTGGTACGCCGGCTCGCCGTGCCCAGCAGATAGCGTTATGGGCTGGCCAATAAGGCAGGCGAGGGTTCAATGGTGCCGCCAAGCAGGGTCTGGTGCCGCCCTTGAAAGGTTGAGGCCTTGACCGTGCGCTCGGCGGGGAGCAAAAAACCCATTACTGCATCGCGCGTCTGCTCCCATGCGTGTTTGTTTTCAGCGTCGAGAAAATGACCGGCATTGGCGATGCGGGCAAATTCACAGTTGTCTATCAAGCGTCTGAACTGCAGCGCATCGTTGGCACTGGTGTACTCGTCCAGTTCGCCATTGACGAACAGCATCGGAATATCGATGCACTCGGCGTCCTGCAGGTAACAGTGGCTGTCCAGACTAAGAACCTGTCTGACATGGGCGGCCATCTGCAGGTACTCATGCTCGTCCAGGCTGCAGATGTGCCTGAAGTTGAAACGCTTGTAGAGTGAAGGCAAGTGCTTGCCGATGGTGTTGTTGACGAGTTCGGCCACGCCGCGCCGGTCGCACTGGGAGAGTACTTGCATCCCGCTCTCCAGATAGGCACGCATGGCCGGATTGACTACGGGCGAAAAGCCCATGATCACTGCTTTGCGTAGACTCGGTGGGTTTTGCGCCAAGGCCAGCAATGCCGATGCGCCGCCCCAGGAAAAAGACAGCAGATGATCCGCCTGAAAATGCGTTATCAGGTCCAGTAGCAGATGCGCCTCCTGCTCCGCTGACAGGGGCTGATCATGACGGTTGTGCGCTTTTGATTGTCCGGCATAGGGCTGGTCAAACAACACGACATTGAAATCGCTCTGCAGAAAGCGCAGTGTCTGAGCGAAGGCCGTGGTCGTCGCCAGCGATCCATTAACCAGTATGATGGTGCCGCGGGGTGCCGGGCTGGCATAGTACGCGGTATGAACGTTGAACAGCCCCTGGCTGTTGATCACTGCGGTCTGTGCATCCATATTCCCTGTCTCCCGTCATTGTGCAGGTCTGGGCGAGCAGCATTGAGCCGTCGCGCAAGTCAGGGCAGTAGGCCAGCGGGCCGGAAAGCGGTTATTCCCCGGCAAGCAGATCGCTGGCCGTTGTGGTGGACATTGTTGTTATGCACGGGAGAGGGTGAGAAGAACAATCAGCCGTATGCAATGGGTAGTTGCAGGCGTTACGGCGGATTCAGGCAGGTTCTTCAAAATGGCACAAGTGCCGAAGCGCTATTAGAGTTGCTTTTAGAAAAGCTTTGCGACTCATTGGTCACATTAAGACTTACGGGTTTGAGTAAAGCAGTCGCAGATCTTTCCTGCAAGAGGCAATATTGATCTTACTGACAAATGGTCACGGAACCCCCCGAAATGCACATCGTTGCTGACGAAAATATTCCCCTGTTGGATGGTTTTTTTGCCTCGCTGGGGCGTATTACCACCTTGCCTGGCCGGCAGATTACGCGGGCCGATCTGCGCAACGCCGATGCCCTGTTGGTGCGCTCGGTGACGCGGGTAGGTGCCGAGCTGCTGCAGGGTACGCCGGTGCGCTTCGTGGGTACCTGCACCATAGGTACTGACCATCTTGACCTGCCCTGGCTTGCGGCGGCGGGTATCCATGTCAGCAGTGCGCCCGGCTGCAATGCCAGAGGCGTTGTGGAATATGTGCTCAGTTGTCTGCTGACCCTGGCTGAACGTACTGGCCTGAAGTGGCAAAGCCGAACGGTAGGTATCGTCGGCGTGGGGCAGGTGGGCAGCCGCCTGGCAACCACGTTGCGTGGATTGGGTATACGCACCTTGTTATGTGACCCACTGCGGGCTGAACGGGGCGAAGCTGGGTTCGTTACCCTGAATACCTTATTGGCGGAAGCGGATGTAGTCAGTTGCCATGTGCCGTTGACCCGTGAAGGCGCCCATGCGACCTGGCATTTATTCGACCAGCCTCGGCTAGAGCGCTTACGCCAGAGCGCTTGGCTAATCAACAGTAGCCGTGGTCCGGTGATTGAAGCACAGGCGTTGCAACGGGTGCTGGCCGAGCGCAAGGATCTGCAGGTGGCGCTGGATGTCTGGGAGCAGGAGCCGCTGGTAAGCCAGCATTTGGCTGCCAGCTGTGCGCTGGCGACTCCGCACATAGCGGGTTACAGCCTGGATGGAAAGTTGCGTGGAACCGAGCAGATTTATCAGGCGCTGTGTGCCTTTCTTGGCAGCCCGGTGCAGCATCAGCTTGAGCCATTGGCGCCGTCGTGTGGCGTGGCACGCCTGGAAGTCGATGGGCAGACGCCGGTTGACCACATCCTCGAGCGAGCGCTGCGCTACGTCTACGATGTGCGCGATGATGATGCGCGCATGCGCAGTATGTTGCTTAATGCCAGCCACGCCGAAAACGCGGGGGATGCTTGCCGTCTAGGGTTTGACCAGTTGCGCAAGAGCTATCCGCTGCGCCGCGAGAACCCGCTGCTGACGCTGACTCTACCCCGTGAGATGCCTGAGGCGAGCCGAGCGCTGCTAGATGCTGCCGGATTTACGCTGGCGTGATGCGCGTCAAAGCGATCAATTCTCGCCAGAATCCTCAGCGGCGAAGCCTTGTTGATCCAGCTCGGCGCAGGCTTGATGGATCATGTCATCGGTGATGGCAATTTCCCGTCCGTGGGCATCGATCAACCATCCGCCAGTGAAGTTGGGCGGTTGGCGCAGCATATCGGCGTAAGCGGCTGGGTTCTGGCGGGCATGTACAGTCATGGTTTTCTCCGTCGGTTTTCAGGCATTCAGCGCCATGTAGTTATTGCTCTGGCTTGATCGCAGGATAGGTGATGCATGTGACCACCAGATGACAGTTTTTACTCCACCTTTTGCTCCACCGGATGTGTTTTCCAAGAGGTTTTATGACGCCGATATTTCGTTTGGGTCTGATTATCAACCCCCTCGCAGGCCTGGGTGGCCGTGCTGCGCTCAAGGGCTCGGACGGTGTTGCCGAGCAGGCGCTGGCAATGGGTGTGGAGCCGCTGGCGCAACAGCGTGTGCGGGTCGCCCTGGAGGTGTTGCGACCGCTGCGCGAGCAGCTAAAGATACTGGCCGCGCCGGGGTTGATGGGCGCTACGTTGCTTGCAGAGCTGGGCTTTGAGCATGAGGTGGTCGGCGAGCTGGTTGGCGAGCAAACGGCTGCCGAGGATACCGAACGCCTGGCGCGGGAGATCCAGGCACTGGGCGTCGACCTGTTGTTGTTTGCCGGGGGCGATGGCACCGCGCGGAATATTTGCAATAGCGCAGGGCCTGGGCAATTGGTGCTGGGCATCCCGGCTGGGGTGAAGATTCACTCGGGCGTCTACGCGGTCAACCCGCGTGCGGCCGGCGAGCTAGTGGCCTTGCTGGTCAAGGGCGAGCTGGTGCGCTTGGGCGCCGCTGACGTGCGTGATATTGACGAAGCAGCGTTCCGTGAGGGGCAGGTGCGCACCCGCCATTACGGCGAGCTGTCGATTCCGGAAGAGGGACGTTTCGTCCAGCAGGTGAAACAGGGTGGCCGCGAACAGGAGACCCTGGTTCTCGACGACATCGCTGCCGGGCTGCAGGAGGAGGGCGAAGGGGTGACCTGGGTGATGGGCCCAGGCTCGACCACCTTGGGCTTGCTGGAGGCCCTGGGGTTGGAAGGGTCGCTGCTGGGCGTGGACGTCATGCGAGGTGGCCAACTGATCGGCCGCGATGTGACCGAGCAGCAATTATGGGAGCTGCTGCAGGATGCAGAAAAAGTACGCATCCTGGTCACTGCCATTGGTGGTCAGGGCCACATCCTCGGCCGCGGCAATCAGCAGATCTCACCGCGTATAGTGCGCGCCGCCGGCCCGCAGAATCTGTTGGTGGTTGCGACCAAAAGCAAACTCAAAACCTTGGCAGGCAGGCCGTTCCTGCTGGATAGCGGCGATTCGCAGCTTGATGAAGAGCTAACCGGACTGCGCCGGGTGCTCAGTGGCTATCGCGAGGAGATGCTCTACCCTGCCAGTTGGCAGGCCAGCTAGCGCGGAGCGGTCAGCTACAAGCAAACCCCACAAAAAAACCTGCGAAGCCTAGGCTTCGCAGGTTTTGTTTTTAGCTTGCAGCTTAAAGCTTGTTTTAGCGGAAGTTGCCAGCCCGCAGCGCGGCGATGCGTTGTTCCAGCGGCGGGTGGGTCATCAGCAGGCCGGCCAGGCCGTTTTTCAGGCTGCCGTTGATACCAAAGGCGACCATTTCACCGGGCATCTCTACCGGAATACCTTGTTCCGCGCGCAGGTGCTCGAGCGCGGCGATCATATTGGCGCTACCGGCCAGTTGTGCGGCGGCTGCATCCGCACGGAATTCCCGTTGGCGCGAGAACCACATGACGATAATGCTGGCCAGAATACCCAGCACCAGTTCGGCAAAAATGGTCGCGATAAAGTAACCGATGCCGGGACGGCCGCTGTCGTTCTTGAAGACGGCGCGGTCAACGAAACTACCGATGATGCGGGCGAAGAACATCACGAAGGTATTGACCACGCCCTGGATCAGCGACAGGGTAACCATGTCGCCGTTGGCTACGTGGCCAATCTCGTGGGCCATGACCGCCTTCACTTCGTTCGGGCTGAAGCGCTGCAGCATGCCGTCAGACACCGCTACCAGGGCGGCGTTCTTGTTCCAGCCGGTGGCAAAGGCGTTGGGTGCCCGCGAGGGGAAAATCGCCACTTCTGGCATACCGATATTGGCCTGTTTGGCCAGTTGCGCGACGGTATCCATCAGCCACTGCTCCTGACGGTTGGCCGGGGTTTCAATCACCCGCGCGCCAGTACTGCGTTTGGCCATCCACTTGGAGATAAGCAACGAAATAAAGGAGCCCGCAAAGCCGATCACCGCGCAGAAAATCAATAGCGCTTGCAGGTTCATGCCGCCCTGGCCGTCGTGAATACTGCCGACTCCGAGCAGGCTCAGGGTAATACTGGCGATCAGTACCACCGCCAAGTTGGTTGCCAGGAACAAAAAGATGCGCATCATGTGGTGAAACTCCAGTAATGAAAACTCTGCCGGGCACCGCACCTGCTTCCCATAGGCAGAGCGTCCGGATCTTGTGTGTGGTTATATTGGGTCTTTCCGTGCGCCTTTCAATCGCCAGTCTATTTCAAATCGTGTAGTGCAAGCGCTCTAGTTCAAAGCGTCTAGGCTGGACTTTGGAAGCAGTGCTGAACCACATTGGCCAGGTGGGTCGACGACTGACTGGCCCGCGCATCACGCAGTTGCTGGGCCAGGGTTGCGCGTTGTCTGGCTATGCTGGGTGGTAGGGCGTCGTCGTGAAACGCCTTGACCGGTGTGGCCAGGCGTACAAAAGCGCGCTCGGTCAAACAGCATTGATCAATGGCTTCCTGACGAATCGCCTCGGTATAGCGCAGGAAGCCTTCATCAGCCAGCCATAACATGGCGCTGAAGCAGGCCAGGTGCCGAGGGGCTGGTACGCCAAAGGCATCCGGTTCCAGTTCGCCAACCAGGTCACTGACAAACAGCGTGGTCGGGCGCGGGAAGCTGTTGTACAGCCCCAGCAGGATGCCAGCGACGTCCTGATAAAAGTCCTCGATATGCAGATCGGCCATGCCGCAACTCCTGGGTACCCGGCTGACTACTGACGGTAGGTCTTGAGAAAATTGGCGATCCGGCTAATGGCCATTTCCAGGTCGTCTTTGCGTGGTAGCGAGACGATGCGGAAATGGTCAGGCCATGGCCAGTTAAAGGCGGTGCCCTGGACGACCAGAATTTTTTCCTGGAGCAGCAGGTCGAGCACCATCTTTTCATCGTTATGGATCGGATAGACCTTTGGATCCAGTTTCGGGAACAGATAGAGCGCGCCCTTGGGCTTGGTGCAACTGACGCCAGGAATGTCGTTAAGCATTTCCCAGGCGGCATCACGCTGTTCCAGCAGGCGTCCACCGGGCAGAATCAGGTCATTGATGCTTTGATAACCACCCAAGGCTGTCTGAATTGCATGCTGCGCCGGCACGTTGGCGCACAGACGCATGGAAGCGAGGATATCGATACCTTCGATATAGCTCTGGGCATTGTGTTTGGGGCCGCTGATGATCATCCAGCCGGAGCGGAAGCCCGCCACCCGATAGGATTTCGACAGGCCATTGAAGGTCAGGCACAGCACGTCGGGGGCCAGGGCCGCGACTGAATCGTGCTCGGTACCATCGTAGAGAATCTTGTCGTAGATTTCGTCGGCGAACAGAATCAGGTTGTGCTCGCGGGCGACCTGCACCAGTTGCTCGAGCATATCCCGCGAATAGACCGCCCCGGTCGGATTGTTCGGGTTGATGATGACCATGGCGCGGGTGTTCGGGGTGATCTTGCTGCGGATATCGTCGATATCCGGATACCAGTCGGCCTGCTCGTCGCACAGGTAATGCACCGGCTTGCCACCGGACAGACTCACGGCGGCAGTCCATAGTGGGTAGTCGGGTGCGGGAATCAGCACCTCGTCGCCGTTGTTCAACAGGCCCTGCATGGACATCACGATCAGCTCGGAGACGCCGTTGCCGAGATAGATGTCTTCAATCGTCACGCCAGCAATGTTCTTGGTCTGCGTGTAATGCATGACCGCTTTGCGGGCTGCAAACAGCCCCTTTGAGTCGCTGTAGCCCTGGGCAGTGGGCAGGTTGAGAATAACGTCCTGGAGGATTTCTTCCGGCGCTTCGAAACCGAAGGGCGCAGGGTTGCCGATATTCAGTTTGAGAATACGGTGGCCTTCTTCTTCTAGGCGTTTGGCGTGGCGCAGAACCGGTCCGCGGATGTCATAACAGACATTGGCCAATTTATTCGACTTGCTAACCTGCATGGTACTTTCCCTGGGGGCTGTCCGATTGTGGATAAAACCAGCATCATACGTTGTGCGGCCCTGACTGGGAAAGTCCGACAACACCATCCGAGGAGTGAATCATGAAGAAAGTCATAAAGACCGAGGACGCCTGGCGTGAACAGCTTGATGATGCCCAGTTCCAGGTGTGCCGGATGAAAGGCACCGAGCGCCCGTTTACCGGCGCCTATTACGCTAATACGACTCCGGGTGTTTACCACTGTGTAGCCTGTGACACGGCACTGTTTGATACGGCGACGCAGTTTGACGCCGGCTGCGGTTGGCCGAGTTATTACGCGCCAATTGCCGAAGAGCTGATCAACGAGGTGGACGATCACAGTCACGGCATGCAGCGCACTGAAGTCACCTGCGCCGGCTGTGACTCGCATCTGGGCCATGTATTTCCTGATGGCCCGCCACCTACCGGGCTGCGTTACTGCATCAATTCCATCTGCCTGCGCCTGGAGCCACGCTCATGACCGACACGGTACTGGATATCCCCTGCACGACGATCGACCACCAGGAAACTCGCCTGGCCGATCTGCAGGGCAAGGCTTACTTGATCGTCAATACCGCCAGCAAATGCGGATTTACGCCCCAGTACAAGGGCTTGGAAGCCTTATGGAAAAATTATGCCGAGCGTGGTTTGCGCGTGGTCGGCTTTCCCTGCAACCAGTTTGGTGCACAGGAACCGGGTAGTGAGAGCGATATAGCCGAGTTCTGTGAACTTAATTACGGTGTCAGCTTTCCGCTGTTCAGCAAGGTGGATGTTAACGGTGACAAGGCGCATCCGCTGTTCGTTCGCCTCAAGCAAGAAGCACCAGGCTTGCTCGGCACCAAAGGGATCAAATGGAATTTCACCAAGTTTCTGGTAAACGCGGATGGTCAGGTGCTCAAACGCTATGCACCCAGTACCAGCCCGGATGACTTGACCGGCGATATCGAAGCCCTATTGAAGTAGCACCTTAGCTTGGTAGCCAAGTGCTGAGCAGGGCTTGCAGGTCTTCACGCTTGAACGGCTTGGCTAAATAGTCGTTCATGCCTGCGGCCTCGCAGCGCTGGCGGTCTTCCTGCAGCGCGTTGGCCGTCAGTGCAATGATGGGAATGCTGCGCCAGCGCAGGTCGGCGCGCATTCTTCGGCTGGTCTCGTAACCATCCATGACCGGCATGTTGCAGTCCATCAGGACCAGATCATAGTGGCCGGTCTCCAGCCTGGCCAATGCCGCTTCCCCCTGTTCGGCCACCTCTACCTCATGGCCCAGCCGCGTCAGCATGCCTTTGGCAACCATCTGATTGACGATGTTGTCCTCGACCAGAAGAATACGTTTGCCGGTTTTCACCGGCTCGCTCTGGGCCTTTTCTGCTTCCTGATCCTGGCCGCCCAGTGCACGCTCGATGGCCTTGGCCAGCCGCGCTCGGGCCGGCGGGCTCGGCACCTGGTGCGCTATATTCAGGCTGGCCGCCTGCTCGGCATCCAGTAGTTGCGCATAGGGGCAGACCAGCAAGCGTGGCGGGGCAGGCTGCTGCTTGAGGTGGTGCGCCAGGTGTGTGCTGTCCAGTAGCCAGAGATCGGCGTCGGGCGTGCTCATACTGGACAGTTGATTGGGGTTGTAATCGAGCAGTTGGCAGTTGAGGCGCCAGTGGCGCAGCATCTCATACAGAATTCGCCCCTGTAGCCGCCCTTGTTGGTTCCAGATCACCACACTGCAGGGCGGCGGGTACTCGAATGTGGCTGCCTGTTGATGGGTAACGGCGGGCAGCGTAACGCTAAAGGTGCTGCCCTGGCCTGGCGCGGACTCTACCGTCAACTGACCCTGCATCGCGTCGGTCAGGCTCTTGCACAGCGCGAGCCCCAGCCCGGTGCCACCGAAGCGGCGGGAAATCTGCGCGTCGGCCTGGGTAAAGGGCGAGAAGATGTTCTCTAACGCCTCTTCGGCGATACCTATGCCACTATCGCGCACGCTGATGCGCACCTGCTGGCCGCCCTTGACCAGCGGTTCCAGTTCGACTTGCACTGCGACGTAGCCATGCTCGGTAAACTTCAAGGCATTGGACAGCAGGTTACTGACGATCTGGCGCACGCGGGTCGGATCGCCGACCAACAGGCCTGGCAGCAGCGGATCTATGCGGCAGGTGAGCTCCACGCCCTGCTTGCCGGCATTTTGCGATAACAGATTGGCGGTGTCTTCCAGCAAGGTGCCGAGGTCAAAGGGGATGGCCTCCAGCTGCAACTTGCCGGCTTCGAACTTCGATAGGTCGAGAATGTCGTTGAGCAGAGTTACCAGGACCTTGCCCGAGTCGTAGGCGATGGTCAGTTGCTGGCGCTGTTCGCTACTCAGAGGGCTATCCAGCGTCAGCCCGATCATGCCCAGCAATCCATTGATCGGGGTACGGATTTCGTGGCTCATGCTTGCCAGGAAGGCCGACCTGGCCCGGGCCATGCCGAGGGCTTCTTCACGCGAGGTTTCCAGATCCTGGTTGGAGCGGCGCAACTGGGCATTGGTTTCCTGCAGTTCGGTGGTGCGCGCCTCGACGATGATTTCCAGCTCTTCCAGGTATTGCCGCAGCCGTTCCTCGGCGCGTAGCTTCTGGCGCATGGTCACATCGATGCTTTGCAGTTGACGGTTGATCACTTCGACCAGTGCGCCGATCTCATCACGCTCGTGGTGATCGGGGCAGGGCAGGCGGCTGCGGTCGTCGCCCTCGGTATTCATGTTGAGCAAGTCGTCAATCAAGCGCACCAGGGGTTTGGTCAGCATGGCGTAAAAAAGCACCATGAGCACCAGCGACAATACCAGACTGAGAATGAAACCCGAGAGCATGGTCAGGCCAGCCCTGCGCAGAAAATTGGCACCCTGGTGGAAGGTGTCTACTTCGATGACCAGATGACCGAGCAACTCGTTGGGCGCGTGGTTGACAAGTAGCGGCTGGGAATAGGTGCGGCGCCGGCCGAATAATGCATCGCTTACGGGTCGGTAGGGGCTGCTGGCCATGGGGCGGCTGACACTGGCCAGTGCAACGGCATTGTTGTCGATGATCTCGGCGCGGATTACCGGAGGGGCTCTGAGCAAGCCGTTGACCAGTTCCAGGGCCAATTCGGCGTCAATGTTGTAAGCAATCCGCGAGGCCGGCCCCAGGCTGACGTTGATCTGGGCTCGGATTTCGTTGTCGATGGCGGCATTTTCTGCGCGATAATCGACCATGACCTGAACTAACCCCAAGAGGGTTCCAAGTATAAATGCAGCTAGTACGCCAAGACGGGTTTGCTTGAAGGAAAGGCGGTCAGTAAAGCGAATATTCATGCGTGTCCGTCTGCTCTAGTCTGGCCATGAGCTTAGTTCAGCTTTGCCCGAGTGTGCACTCTCGGAGACGCTTGCTGGCCAGGCTTGGTGGTCATGTCAGTTGCGTGGCATTCTTTGTGTATTTGGAGAACAGTATGTCAGAAATCTCGGCGCAGCAATTTATGCAGCGCGTGCTCGCGGTTATAGACCGTTTCGAGCAGGCGGATCAAACGCGGCCGGTTACGATCGATTGGCAGCACACCCAAGCCGCACGCTGGATGGCGGAGGGTTCGGGTGGTTGGCTGCGACCGCTGTTGATCGGCAGTGAAGCGCATCTTCAGGACTTGATTGGTGTTGATCGACAGAAGAGCCTGCTGCAGGCCAATACCCGGCAGTTCGTCACCGGCCTGCCGGCCAATAACGCGTTGCTCTGGGGCGCTCGCGGGACGGGCAAATCTTCGCTGGTACGGGCCTTGCTGGCTGAATATGCCGACCAAGGCTTGCGGTTGATTGAAATCGACAAAACCGATTTGCTGCATTTGCCGGCCCTGGTCGAACAAATCCGTGGACTACCCTGGCGCTTCCTGCTGTTTTGCGACGACCTGGCGTTTGAAGCGGATGACAGTGCGTATAAAACCCTGAAGACGGTACTTGACGGCAGTGTAGAGACCGCCCCGGAGAATCTGCTGTTATACGCCACCTCGAATCGCCGGCACTTGTTGCCGGAGCACCGCAGCGACAATCAAGCGGCACAGATGGTCGATGGCGAGCTGCATCCGGGGGAGGCAATAGAAGAGAAAATAGCACTGTCCGACCGCTTCGGGCTGTGGGTGTCGTTTTATCCGTTTAGCCAAGAGCATTACCTTGCGGTGGTGCAGCACTGGCTGAAGGAAGTTGCCGCCCAGTATCAGCTCGACTGGGCCTGGAATGACGCGCTACAACTAGAGGCGTTACGCTGGGCGTTATCGCGCGGTAACCGAAACGGCCGGTGTGCCAGCCAGTTTGCCCGTGCCTGGGTGGGCCGGCAGTTGCTGGAGCGAGGTCAGGCTGGCGCCTGACGCCGGGCTGTGTATTTGGCGACCAATTGGTGCTCGGCGGGCAATAGCCCGCTGATGGTGCTGCGCCCGGTTGCTCTGCTAAGCAGTGAGGCCAGGCCGGGCCAGCGTTGCTCGTCGATCAGTGCGCCAACGTGGGCCAGGTTGATCAGTTGGCAGACGACGGCAATGTCCGCCATGCTGAAGGTTTCGCCAAGGAAGTAACGCTGTTCACCCAGCTCTCTCTCCAGATAGTCAAACAGTGGCGGCAACTGGTCGTGCAATGCGGCCTGAACCGCTTCCTCGTCGGTATGGCCGCCCTTGAGCGGCTCCAGAAAGCGCTGGCTGAATACGGTGAAGGTGGCGTAGGCGGCGAGCTCGTAGTCGGCGTATTTCTCCAGCCAGCGCACTCGGGCGGCTTCTGCGCTGTTGTGGCCGTATAGCGTAGAGCCGGGGTAGGTTTCGTGCAGGTACTGAGCGATTACCGCCGAGTCGGCTAGCGCGACCTCGCCATCCTGTATCGCCGGGATGCGGCCCAGCGGGCTAATCGCATAATACCAATCGGGCTGTTGCATGGGTGGCACCGGCACATGCGCGTGGGCGATATTCTGTTCGCCGAGCTGGATGCGAATCTTGCGTACAAAGGGCGAGAGTATTGCGCCGTACAGGGTCAGGGCCATGCAGGAATCCGTTGGCTGAGGTTGGGTAGGATGCGGTGCAGACGAGGAATCAGTCGTCGTAGACCGCTTTTTTCTTCCAGGACGCGTCGCTTTGCTCCAATTCCTGCAAGCCGGCAGTCAACTCACTGGAGTCGCCAGTGTTGGCCTGTTCGGCACGAATGGTGGCTATCTCGGCCATCTTCATTAAATGCTTGTAGCGCTCAAGCTCTTGAGTGTACGCGGGGCTTTTGAGATTGTTCAGGTAAGTGATTGCGCGCTCATATTGCAGTTTGGCGACGCGCGGCTTGTTTTCCCGCATGGCTTGTTCGGCGATGATCTGGAACATGTCTAATGCGAGGGCGATCAGTTGCTGGCGAATCTGCACCGACCATTGCTGCAGGCTCGCCTTGTCGAGTACTCCGTCGTGGTGCGCTTGGGTCAGCAGATGCTGCAGGTTTTCCAGCTGCGAGCGTACTTCCTTGGCCGCGACCGGGTTATCAATTTTCAGCGGAGCGTTGTCGACCGGGATATCTGTTTGCGCGAGTAAATTCCGACTGGCATCGAGTTGCTGTTGTGCCCGTTGGTTTTTGCGGTCTACGCGTAGCAGCTTCCCGAGCAAATGCGCTTCATAGCTGATCAGGATTTTTTTCAGCTCGGGGCTCATGAACTGACCAGGCAATTGACTGCCGGTAGTCTGGCAAATGTTCAGCCGTGCATTCAGCTCAGCAGTGAGCCGTGCACGCTCAAGCTTGGTTTGCTCCAGACTGTGGTTGATGAAACCAATGCTGAGCAGAATAAGAACGCCGCCTGCGACCAGGATACCGATGAGTAAGGGGGACACGGAATATCTCTCTTTTTTCCAGGAGCTATCGCTGAACTTTATGCCACAATCAGGGCCGTTAAGAAAGGTTTCATCGCAAAAGGCCGTTCCCACTAACCGCGCTACTCATGTTGCTGTTGGCGCCATGTCAGGCTGGTTTGGTGGAAATACCTGAAAAAAGATCGACTTGGGGCTTGACGCTACTACGGTGCATGCATAAAATGCGCGCCACTTGCAGCGAACAAGGCAACCGCCAAGCAGCAGCAAGTAGCCAGGCTAATACCTGGCACTGTGAAGTCCGGAACTGTGTCCCCTTCGTCTAGTGGCCTAGGACACCGCCCTTTCACGGCGGTAACAGGGGTTCGAGTCCCCTAGGGGACGCCACTTCGGCGTCAGATTTGCGGGAATAGCTCAGTTGGTAGAGCACGACCTTGCCAAGGTCGGGGTCGCGAGTTCGAGTCTCGTTTCCCGCTCCAGATTATGATCTACAGGCGTCTACCAAAGTCTGTAAGTCATTGAAAAAAGGGCCTTACGGCCCTTATTTCGTTCCAGCAACATCTACCGGAATCTACCCCCAGCCAGGGCGTTTAAGTCCATTTTTGAGTCCACCTTTACGGGGGCTGTGGTTTCCGGATTGTTGCTGGAGGAGTGCGGTCGGCGAGGCAAGTATCGGGTCCTGACTCTTGTTCAGGAGTTCGCTCATGGCACTTACAGATGTCGCCGTCCGGCAGGCCCGCCCGACCGGCAAAGACTATACCCTCCGTGATTTCGATGGCCTCTCGCTGGCGGTATCCGCCAAGGGCGGCAAGTCGTGGCACTTCAGGTACTACTGGGCCGCCAGGCAGAAGCGGATGTCCCTGGGCACCTATCCGGCCGTCAGCCTTCGGGAAGCGCGTGCGTTGCGTGATGAGGCCCGTGCCTTGGCCGCGAAAGGTATAAACCCCAAGATCGACCGCAAGCAAAAGCTCCACGCTGTCCGCTTGGCGACGGAAAACAGCTTCAAGGCAGTTTATCTGCAGTGGCTTGCACACCGCAGGCTGGACCTCAAGGAAGGGCGGCAGAGCACGCTCTCGCAGATCCAGCGCATTTTCGACAAGGATGTGTTGCCTGCCCTTGGCACCGTAACCATCTTCGATATCCGCCGCCCCAATCTGCTGGACGTACTCGCCAGGATCGAGCAGCGCGGGGCATTCACAACTGCGGAGAAGGTGCGTTCCTGGCTCAGGCAGTTGTTCCGCTTTGCCATGGTAAAAGTCGGAGGGTTGGAGGCTAACCCTGCGTCCGATCTGGACGTGGTTGCAGCCCCCAAACCCCCCGTTGCTCATAACCCCTTCCTGCGCTTGCACCAGTTGCCCGAGCTGCTGCGCAAGCTGCGCAGTTATAGGGGCACGATCACCACGCAACTTGGGATTCGTCTGTTGCTGCTGACCGGCGTGCGCACCGGCGAGCTGCGCTTGGCGACCCCTGATCAGTTCGATCTTGAACGCGGCTTGTGGACCATTCCACCCGAGGTGGTCAAGCAACTGCAGGACGGCATGCGCAAGCGTGGAAAGCGACCGCAGGACATTCCGCCCTACATCGTGCCGTTATCTGTCCAGGCCATCGAGGTCGTTCGCTATCTGCTGGAGCTGGTCAAACCAGCCCAACGCCACCTGCTGGCCCACCGTGGCGACCTAAAGAAGCGCATTAGCGAGAACACGCTGAATGCAGCGCTCAAGCGCATGGGCTACGAGGGGTTACTCACAGGTCATGGCATTCGTGGCACGCTCTCCACGGCGCTCAACGAGATTGGCTACCCCAAGATTTGGGTGGATGCGCAACTCTCGCACGCTGATCCCAATAAAGTCAGCGCGACCTACAACCACGCCCTATATGTAGAGCCTCGTCGAAGGATGATGCAGGACTGGGCCAACCGGCTTGATCTGCTGGAGCAGGGCAAGGTGGCGGCGGCCAGCACGCACCTGACCATTCGTATTGATGATGTGCCGTTGCTGGGCGAGGGTACAGAAGGATCTGGATACCTAATGGAGCATACGGTGCAGCAGCAGGTAAGGGATGTTGATTCGTAGCAGCGTTATCGGGTGCTGTTACAGCCCCGCGAGACGAACCCGTTTCGCGTCCGCATCGCCTTGGCAGAGAAGGGCGCAACGGATAAGGTTGAATTCGTCCCCGTCGATGGGCAGCGAGCACCGTTCCGACGCGTTCAAGGCGAAGAATCCGGATGCCACCGTACCCTTGCTGGAGCTTGACGATGGCACCTGCATCGCCCAGCGCAACGCTATCACGGAATATATCGACAGCGTTTTTGACGGTCCGTCCCTGATGGGCGCAACCCCGAAGGAACGCGCACGCATCGCGATGATGAGTCTGCGGGCTGAAAACGGCCTGATGAGTCCGGTGGGCACCTATTTCCACCACGTGACCCCGGGCCTTGGTCCGGATCTGGAGACCTGGCAATGCGCCGAATGGGGCAATAGGCAGAAGGAAGTTGCTCGCGCAACCATAGCATATCTGGAAGACCCCGCCGTGTTTGACGTCGCAATGCAACTCTTGAGCGCCCGCTGCCAAGAGGTTTTGGGTGAGGATAATGTATGCCTGAATCCGTGACCTCGACTCCATTGGATCCCAGAAGCACTCGCCATTGACGCCGGAGTCAATCGTTCGCTGCCGACTTCGCTTTTGGTCGGCCCTGCCTCGGCGTTGAGAAGCAGCGTGTCGGGCAAGGTTATATTCATCACCGACGCACCTCGGGGAATCGGCCAGGCCACCGCTGTTGCATCCCTGTGATTGGTGAAAATGATCGACCCGGTACCTGGCCTCGGCTACTGTGCTCGGTGACCGGGTGCTGGCGCAGGCCGCCTGACGCGAGTGCTGAACTCGCCGGCCGTACCTGAAACGTTCTGGGTAATTGACCGGGCCAGCCCTTCAAAGCAACGCAGATTGTGACGGAATGTTATGTGCCAAAATTCATTCATCGGTCTTCAAGAGAGGTAAATCGATAATGTCATCGCACACTGAAGAGATTGCCCCCGCCCTCGCCATTCCTCATCGGCCCGGCCGCCATTGCGGGAGTTCGGCTATCCGGGACTTGCTCGAGTTCCATGGCACGACACTGACCGAGGCCATGTGTTTTGGGCTAGGCTCGGGGCTAGGCATCACGTACCTGACGCTGCCCGGTACGCCGACACCCTTTCTGGTCCATGTACGCTCGCTGGGATACGAGGAGCGGGTATTTCAGGCGCTTGACGTACCGTTCGCCTGGACAAGTTACGGCTCGGTCGAGGAGGGCGCGCAGGCGCTAGATGGCCTGCTCGACCAGGGGTGCCCGGCCCTGCTGCTGACCGATATTTTTCACCTGCCGTACTTTGCCAGCCGCACGCATTTTCCCGGCCATGCCATCGTGGCCTGGCAGCGCCAACCGACGGATGGTTGCATTCTGGTGACGGATACTGAGCGCCCAGCGCCCATCCCGGTGGCACGTGCCGCCCTAGCGCGTGCACGCTTCGCGGAACTGCCTCCCTTTCTTCATGCTGGCAACTTGTTCGCGCCTCCCGCCATTGATGCCCGGCTTTCGGTCGAGCGGGTGGCGGCAGCTATACGCCATAACGCGCGTTTGCTGCTGGAGGGCGGACACAATACCGGCTTGGCCGCGCTCGATACCTGGCTGGCCGATCTTGGCCGCTGGGAGAGCGAGGGCGATTGGCGCTGGACGACGCGTTTTGCTTATCAAGTTATCGAGCGGCGCGGCACGGGCGGCGGTGGCTTTCGCAAGATGTACGCAGAATTTCTGGAGGAAGCCGCATCGGCTGATCCACGCATCAGCGAGTTGCAGCTGCCGGAACTAATGACAGGTTGTGCCATATGCTGGACAGCGCTGGCGCTGGTGCTGAAAGCAGGCTCCGAGAGCGAATGCTTCCCTACAAAGCAACTCGCTGATGCCCTGCAAGCCTTACGGGTGGCGGAGCGTCGCTATGTCGACGCTGTTCTGACATATTGAGTGAACGCAGTTGCAGTACACATAGAGGAGTAGGCATATCGCATATGAAGCCGGAGCTGGGCCAAACTGCCATGGCCAAAGCATTTTTCGGCTGCCAGCATCTGCTGTTCAACGCCTTCGGTATCGACGTGGTGGCGGTGGCTGACGCCAGGGCGGAGATGACGATGCCGTTTCCGAAACTCTTGCCGACGGCCATAGAGCGTTGCACCGGGGCCGCTGGTGACCCTGCTCGACACGACGTGCGGACTGGCCATTTTCTCCGCGCTCCGCTCTATGCCACCATAGACCTGCGCGTCGATTACCTGCGTGCCATTCCTGCGCGCGGTGGCCGAATGCTTCAGCTGGACAGACAGCGTGGCTTTTGTCTCCGGCCTAGGAGCCTGTCGGGCTTGCCCCCGCGGCGGGATCAAGGTGCTTTTTGACGCGTCGCCGTGCCTTTCAGGCATCTGAGTTGGGTCGCGGCCCCGGGGGACGAATCAGCACGCCTGAGCAGCTGTTTGAACGGCCTCGGGGCGTACTTTTCTACCTTTACGCTGCACGCAGCACATGCAGGCGCTTGATGTTCTAGGCCATGGTCACCAAGCTCCATTCACATTGGGCCTTGGCCAGTCCGCGCATGCTCATCTGCCGCCAACCCATCACCCGCTTGATGATTCCGAAGACCGGCTCGACCGTCTGCTTGCGCAGCTTGTATAGCGGTAAGCGTCCGCCCAACTCACCTTGCGTAAGTTAGGCTGGCACCCACCGATGCGGCAGCAGTTGATCAATCTCACTTGCCCGATGCGTCGGCAGGCGCGTCAGCACATCTTTGAGATAGGCATATGGATCATGCCCATTCATGCGCGCTGACTGGATCAAACTCATGATCGCCGCTGCCCGTTTGCCACTGCGCAGCGAGCCGGCGAATAACCAGTTCGAGCGCCCAAGAGCCCACGGCCGGATCTGATTTTCGACCGGGTTGTTATCTATGGGCACAGCACCATCATCGACATAGCGAGCCAGTGCAGCCCAGCGCTTGAGGCTGTAATCCAGTGCTTTGGCGATAGCCGATCCTTCGGGCACAAGATCGCGCTGGGCGAGCATCCAGGTGTGCAGTGCGTCGAGAAGGGGGGCCGCCTTTTCCTGGCGTATTCGCCAGCGATCTTCGTCGCTCATGTCCCGCGCTTGCCGTTCGATTTCGTACAACCCGCCAATCGAGTGCAGCGCCTGTTCGGCCAGTTGGCTTTTGTTCGTCGCATGTAGATCGAAGAACTTGCGGCGGGCATGGGCCATGCAGCCAATTTCGGTGATGCCTTGCTGGAAACTTGCCTTGTAGCCGGCGAAGTCGTCGCAAACCAGCTTGCCATTCCACGGGCCAAGGAAGTTGCGCGCATGCTCACCTGCACGGCTCGGGCTGAAGTCGTAAACCACGGCTTTGAGGGCCACGAACGGCGTAGTGCAGTAGGCCCAGACGTAGGCACGGTGGGTTTTCTTCTCGCCCGGCGCGAGCATCTGCACCGGCGTTTCGTCGGCGTGAATCACGGCTTGGGCCAGTATCGTTTCGCGCAGCGCATCGACCAAGGACTGGAGCTGCACGCCGGTTTGGCCGACCCACTGCGCCAGCGTTGAGCGAGCGATTGCCAGGCCGGCGCGGCCGAAGATTTTCTCTTGCCGATACAGCGGCAAATGGTCAGCAAACTTGGCCACCATCACGTGAGCCAGCAGGCCCGCAGTCGGGATGCCTTTGTCGATCACTTGCGCCGGCACCGGTGCCTGGATCAGCGTTTCGCACTCGCGGCAGACCCATTTTCCACGGACATGTTGCTCGACGGTGAATACGCCTGGCGTGTAATCGAGCTTCTCGCTGACGTCTTCGCCGATGCGCTGAAGCTGGCAGCCACACGCGCACTGGGTGTTTTCCGGTTCGTGACGAATCACGGTGCGCGGGAACTGCGCCGGTAACGCTGTACGCTTGGGCTGTTGACGTGGTTCGGTCGAAGCAACGGCTGGATTTAGCGCTTTGAGCTCAGTCTCGATGGCCGCGATGTCGGTGTCGAGCAGGTCGTCGAGCAGACTGCCCTGGTCAGGGCTCAGTTGCTCGCTGCGCTTGGCGAACTTGTGCCGTTTAAGCAGTGCGATTTCGTGACTGAGCTGCTCGATGACTGTTTGATCGCGGTGGATCTTCTTGCCCATCGTGTCGACCTGCAACAACAGCTGCGCAGCCAAAGCACGCAGTTGGTCAGGGGGCATTTGGTCGAGGTTGGGCGAGGAAATCATGCCGTGGATTTTACCAAGGCAGGCCGCTTATAGCAGTAAGCCAAGAAGCAAATGACAGCCTTTTAAAGCAGGGTGATCGCACCGCTAGCCCCGACGCGCTGCCAGGGCAGTCCAAGCACCAAGGCCTGAAGTTGCTCGGCATCCAACGCTATCTCGCAACCATGGCGAATGCCTGGCCAGTGAAACTTGCCTTGGTTTAACCGGCGCGCCGCCAACCAGATGCCAAACCCGTCGTGCACCAGCACTTTCATGCGCGTGGCGCGGCGATTGGCAAACAGGTAAGCGCAGTGCGGCTTCGCCGCACCGAACACCGCCACCACTCGCGCCAACGCGGTTTCAGTGCCGGCGCGCATGTCCAAGGGCTCTGTGGCGAGCCAGATGGAGTCGATGCGGATCATCGCAGCAGGTCTCGCAGGAACGCGGAACACGCTGCTGCATTTTCTGTAGGCCAACTCACAACGACCACTCCTTTTAAATGAGGCACTTCGATTCGTATCGTGGCAGGCATGGCCTGAGGGATCGGCGACGGAGTTGATGCCTTGACCGGAATGAAGGCGGTTTGGAGGGCCATGGTTTTCTGCGCATGCAGCCGGATCCATTTATGAACAAGGTTGGCGTTGAGGTTGTGGCTCAGTGCGACACTCGCAATCGAGGTGTCAGACTGTGCGCACTCGGCAATGACCTGGGCCTTGAAGGACTTGGAATAGCTGCGGCGTTCTTGTTGCATGAGCGTCCTCTTAAAAAGGCTAAAAATGGTGTCCACTTAAAATCAGGTGGACACCATCGCCTTAGACGACGCTGTCAGGTAGGTGTGTTGGCCGGACGCTTAGTGCGCCAGTTAAAGCTGGCGGAGGATAGTCGATGAAAGTTCGATACTGGTAAGAAATGGCGAATCAACCAGACCCCGAGTCATGCATGTTGCACCGCGAGGTGCAGGGTGAAGCGTTGACAGGGGAAACCGATGGGCCAGCCATTGAGCCGCGTAATCACAAGTTCGGGATGCCGATGCTGTTAAGCGAAGCAGAAGGCAACACGGAGCATGGCGTTTTACGCCAGTCATGCTCTGATCCCGCGCGGTCGGAGACCCTGTGCACGTCGGGAAGTCCTTCGCACAGAAACTGGGAGATCTCAGCGGTGCCCGGTGCGCAAGCGCCGGGCGGAGCAGGAAAGGCCAAAAGCCATAACCCTGCTGTTCACGTCGCTGAGAAGTCGGATACGTCCGTAGTACCTGAGAAGCCATCGAACAAAGGGCCTGGCCCTGCGGAGATAGTGGAGGAAAGGGACGTAGCCAAGGGAAGCACCGACAGGCCTCCCGCGCCCCGGACACTGAGCCGGATCAACTGCGCGTCGATGGGACTTGAAGGTGTACGTGAAGCAGCCCGAAGGAAGAAGGGCATGCAGTTCACGGCGTTGCTGCACCACATCACACCGCAGTTATTGGCGCAGAGCTTTTATGCCCTGCGCCGCGATGCTGCGGTGGGCGTGGACGGCATGTCGTGGCGAGAATATGAGGAAGGTCTTCTCCAGCGGGTAACCGATTTGCACGCAAAGCTCCACAGCGGAGCCTATCGGGCAATACCATCGCGGCGGGTCTACATTCCCAAAGCCGATGGCAGGCAGCGCCCGTTGGGCATTACCTCTTTGGAGGACAAGATCGTACAGCAGGCGGTTGTTACCGTTCTGAATGCGATCTATGAAGAGGACTTCCTGGGATTCTCGTATGGGTTTCGACCGGGACGCAGCCAGCACGATGCGCTGGATGCGTTGACGGTCGCGCTGAAGGGTCAGAAGGTAAACTGGATATTGGATGCGGATATCACGTCGTTCTTTGATGAGATCGACCATGAATGGATGCTGATGTTTCTGGGACACCGGATTGCAGACCGGCGCATGCTCGGACTTATCTGCAAGTGGCTCCAAGCGGGTGTAATGGAGGATGGACGTAGGGTGGCTGCGACCAAGGGGACTCCCCAAGGTGCAGTGATATCGCCGTTGCTGGCGAATATCTATCTTCACTACGTGCTGGATCTATGGGCAAGGCAGTGGCGCCAGCGGCATGCCCGTGGCGATGTGATTGTCGTGCGTTACGCGGACGACAGCGTGGTGGGTTTCAGGACGCAATGGCAGGCTCAGCAGTTTCTGGTGCAGTTGCAGGAGCGGTTGGCCAGGTTCGGATTGTCCCTCAATGCCTCGAAAACACGACTGATTGAGTTTGGTCGTTTTGCTGCGAGAAATCGTAGGAAACGAGGTTTAGGCAAACCGGAGACGTGACTTCCTGGGCTTTACACACTGTTGCAGTACCAACAGAAGCGGTGGTTTTCAAATACTGCGACTGACGGTCAAGAAACGAATGCGTGCGACGCTGCTGGCTATTCGGGATGAGCTGAAACGCCGACGCCACGAGTCTGTTCACGTCGTGGGTCAGTGGCTTACCCAGGTGGTCAGGGGCTACTTCAACTACCACGCGGTGCCGGGGAACCTGATACGTCTTGGCGGTTTTCGTTCGGCGGTTTGCCGTCTATGGCGGCAAGCCCTCATACGACGCAGTCAGCGCAATAGGCTCCAATGGTCACGCTACGGTCGCCTCGCCGACCTCTACATACCTAAACCCAGAAATGCACATCCGTACCCTGAGGACCGCTTCGCGTCACATACCCGAGGCAGGAGCCGTATGCGGTAGTTCCGCACGTACGGATCTGTGCGGGGGGCGGCAGGTAACTGCCGTCCCTACCGCGACCCGTATTGCTGCCCTTGTGGCAGGTGAGCCGTAAGGTGAGCTGTTGGCGGTGCGGGTATGGGATCGCAGAGAAAGCGAATGCCGGGCTGTAATGGCTCGGATAGGGGTTGGAACATTACTCCACGGGAAACCGGGCAGACTTCTGCGTGGTCGTTGAACACATGAGCGAAGATGAGGTTGGGTCTGAAAGGGTGCAGGTCAGCGCGTAAGAGCATGGGGTTCCCATGTCCGCGACCTGAGTCCGTATAGCGGAAACTGACCAGCTCAGAGCGGATTGTGAAGATCCATCTGTCCCCAGAAGGATTCAAGGCAGATAGATCGGCTCTTGATCGGGCTTACAACGGCTTGAGCCGTATGCGGTGAAAGTCGCACGTACGGTTCTTAGGGGGCCCTAGGCCAGCAATGGCCTGGGGGCTACCCGACTAACTGGCGCTTCGATCTGAGCACGCTGCATTCGTGCCTACTAATCGCAGCCACTATCTGCCCCCCACACCACTCCCCTTGCGGTTGGTTCGAGTGGCTGAGCCTCATTGCTAATCAGGTAATTTTATACTCCCTCCAAGCGCACCTTGACGTTTAGGCCGATTTATTGTCTCAGTTGCAATCAGTCGCTCCTGCTTGTACGCAAGGACTTCTAGTTCAACAGTTTCGTTATTAATTGCAACAACGAGTTTATCGTAGTCCTTTAGAGCACCAAGTCCTTGCAGCGTCATCCCTTTAAGATCAGACCAGAACCGTGGTGGGGTTGGTGCTGGCGTTGACGTGCCACAGATGCTGCTTGCGACAATTTGAGCTTGTGTAACCGCATTATGAATTGTTTCTAAACGTACCATCGTTCCAAAAAAAAGATTCCTAGCCAGTGCGCAGTCGCCGATCGCATATATACTGGTATCCGATGTACGCATCTGATCATCGACCACAACGCCATTACTCACTTCAAGGGCCGCCTCAGTTGCCAGCTCTAGCTCAGGGATAGCACCGATTCCAACTATAATCAGATCCGCCTGAACTTCTTCTCCACTTTCAAGTACGCATTGATCAACATGGCCATTCCTGCCCTTTATGGACGTTAATTTCGCATTCAGCTTGAACCCAACTCCTTCAGCCTCCAGGCGGGCTCTGACTAAGTTGGCTGCTGCCGGCGTAACCACGCGCGCCATTACACGCGGGGCGGCTTCTATCACTGTGACCCTCCTCCCTATGCCCACCGCAGCTGAGGCGACTTCAAGCCCGATCACTCCGCCGCCCAACACAACAACAGACGCACTCTCCACAAGTTTCCTACGTAAATTTTTGGCGTCTTCCATACTGCGTAAATAGCAGACTCCAGACAGTTCAGATCCCTCGCAGGTTAATCTACGCGCGCTAGCACCTGTTGCAAGAATCAATTTTTCATACGCGTACTCTTCTCCGTCTTTAGCAGCAACTACCTTACGCCCCACGTCAATTGATACAATCTGTGTATTTAACGAAATGCTAATATTATTATTCGTATAAAAACTTTCTGGCTTTAGTGGTATTGCGGATTCTGCAGTCTCACTTGTCAGAAAAGACTTGGATAGGGGAGGCCGCTGATAAGGTACCACAGACTCCTTGCTCAAAAGTCTAATTTCCCCTTTATAACCATATTGGCGAAGCCAGAACGCAGCATTTACTCCAGCTGTACCAGCGCCAACAATAACAATTGCCATAATATTCTCTCTGATATATTTTTCACTATATTGTTTAATGCCGATCACCTCAGATAACACCCTGGCGTTCGGCTTCAATTATTGCTTGCGTGCGACTCTTTACATTAAGGATGGCAAATATTTTCCTCATATGCCACTTTATAGCATCTTCGGTGACATACATCTTTGTTGCTATTTGTTTGTTTGAGCACCCCTCTTTTACAAGTTTCAAGACACTGACCTGCTTCAGTGTCAAAAAATCACCAGCTTTATTTTCTGCGGATTTTCTAATCTCCACCATTTGCGGCAGACTAAAAGCTCCAATCGCTTGATCTAAATTAACTGCTGCGAAGACTTCACATGAAGTCGGTATTATCCTCTTAATCAAATGTATTTCATCCAGCACTGTTTGAAAGCATTGAAGCTGTTTTGCCATCTCCAATGCATAAGCAATGTTATGCTGGGCCTTCTTTAATGTGCCGCCACCTGCTTGCGCTCCGGCTAAATACAATAAGCCACGGACTTCCAATTGGCCTGCACTAATTTTACGGGCTTGCTGAATAGCCAATAGCGCTCTGTGCGCGGCAAGATGAAAGTTCTGATCTCGGGAAAACGCGAGTGATTGAACAAGCAGCAGGCGTGCCTTTAGGGGGGCTGAGTGCGGTCCGAAGAAAATCTTGTGATCTTCAAAAGCTTGTAACTTATTTATGTACGTTACGCCTTGAAAGAGCAAGCGTTGATAGATCTCAATTTGGCTCATAACTTCCAATCTTGGTAGATTTTTTTCAGCCGCATGTGCCTTCGCCCACTCCAAAATCTCAATGGAACCATTCAGGTCATTCCTTCCAAGCCGCCAAGCTGACACAACACGGCATACGGAAAAAAACACGTCTGTCACCCCGTGATTGGCAATAAACTCTAAAATTTCGGAGAACTTTTCTTCTGAGGTGTCCAAGCGGCACAATTCATAATTTGACTCAAGCTCTAGAGCGTCCAGCATTTTCGAAGTAAACGCGGTCTCCATAATCTGCGCGCCACTGTCTGTGCGTGCTTGAGTTATAAGCTGCCTGGCCCAGCTCATTTTCCCGCTTGCTAGCGCTTGTTGAAGCTTGGCGACATACAGCCAACCGAAAGCAAAATCTTGTTTTGCAAATTTATTCACGGCTTGGGCCTGAGTCAGCACCTTCTCTAACTCTGCAAATCTATACTCACTGGCAAAAATAAAAGCCAAGCAGGTTAGCGCGGCCCCTTTTCCAACTGCGTTTGAATCCCCAAATAAACTAATCCACTTATTACAGAGCTCCTCACTCAAAATCATTTCATCATTCGTTGCTTTACCTATTGCAAACACAAGCTGCGGCCATCCTTTTTCTTGCCATTCGTTTTTTTTATCGGGTGGGGTAATTAGGTCTTTAAGTAACTTCTCTGCTCGCGCGCTTTGCTGACTGAAATACAATACCCACGCGTAACTAATAAGTACTATGGGGTTCTTGTGCAAGTCCTTCACTGGCAGCTCCGACAGCCAGTGTCTCAGCGTATCTATTTCGCCCTGACGAAATGACAAATCTAAAATTATTCCCTCACTCATGCCGACAGCCCAGCGACAGTCATTCGCCCGTAGGGCTATTCGTATTGCGTACTGGTATTCGCCTCTACGCCAATGCCAGAAAGCAGCGCGCTTAAGCAAGTAGGATCTTTTAGCAGGATTTTCAGCCCAAGTAATTCCTTGAAGAAAATCACGCAATACTGGATGTAGTGTAAACTGCGCCGGCTCACTTTCTACATGGCGAAGCAACATGTAATTCGTGCTCAGATATTTAATACATGAGGCCGCATTGACGCATTTGAATACATAATTGTAGCCATCAGGCGTCACGACATCGAGCAATGAAGAATTTACAAGAAAAACACGATACCGCTCGGGAAGCGCCTCAAATATTTCATCATTAAAGTAATTATCTATTTCAACTACTGTTGAAATAGACTTGGCCGGCAACTCACATTTTAACAAAAACCCTATAAGAGCAGGCCACCCCTCCACTTCTTGCACCAAGGCCTCTATCTGTACCTCAGAAACTCCAAGAACAGCCTCTGCCTCCGCTAACGCCACTGCCTCGTCTGCGCTAAAGGCCAAATCTTTCTCGGTGTGCTCCTGCATAGCGCCTGCAAGTTTAAGCCGCGAGAACCCTTTTATTGTATTACCTGCGACTGCAAACCTGATACTTTTTGGTGTTTCTAACATGAACTCCATAAGCGCGTGCAACAACGGCAAGCCCAAACCCTGATTAATATTATCCAAACAAATTAGCGTTTCTATCTCGTTACTCGAGGTACTCTGCCAAAGACTGGATGCAAGGTCTCGCAAGAGCGTAGGCTTGCTCACACCCTCCCTCGCATGGCTGAATTTTACCAGTTCGAAAGCATCAAGCTGCTCAATAATCTCTGCGCAGATATCAAATTCACTGTAAGAACTGGCTCTTAAAGAAATCCACACTGCTGGACGTCCGGTTGTTCTGTGGCGTAGCCACTCGAACGCAAGAGCCACGGTTTTTCCATATCCAGGCGGGGCTCTGTAAAGGTATACTCTGGACGCAGTTCCATCCGCGATACTCAATCTGGGCCGATATATGCAGTTATAGACTTTGGCACTTACTAGGGTCGTGATTCGATCCAGCCCGATCTTGGCTACCGAAAAATCATTATTTATTTTTATTTTCATTATGCTATTCTCAGCGCCAGCTGCCTGGAGATTTTCACCATAGGTTACGGTGGTAAATATTTAAACTACACTTAAGTGTAGTCGATATGATCGGTGGTGAAAAATGCTGCCTCTTAGGGATCCCCTGAAGTAGCCATGCTTTTTTGGCTGACTTCAACCTCCGCTGATTTTGAAAGCGGCAAATCAATCAAAAACGATCAGATCACCGACCTGCTTATTTATGTGTTTTTAGCTGCCACGAGGTGCTCGCCGCAGCCATTTCCCGCATTACAGGCGCACCTCTCCTGCATTCGTCAGTAAATGTCTGCGCGCCATCCACAGGTTCGACAGCGCGAACAGTGTCACCAGTTGTGCCGTGTTCTTCGCCAGGCCACGGAAGCACGTCTTCACATAACCGAACTGGCGCTTGATCACTCTGAATGGGTGTTCGACCTTTGCCTTTGCTTTCTCGATCTTGCGCTTGGCTTTGTATAGAGCGCTACGCTTACCCAGTTTCTTATAGGTGCTGCGGCGAGTACGACGATGAATGCGATGAGACGGGGGGCTTGAGGAAAGACATTTGTGCCATTGCGCGACCTTAATCTTGATGTGGGAGCCTGGTGGTCAGGGAGGGATTCGACGGACTGCCGGCAGTACTCTCGACAGTACGGTCGAAACCGGTGCCACCGCCGAGCGCGGCATACAGGGCCACCTGGCTGGCCAGCAGCTGTCGGCGCACCTGAACGAATTGTTGCTGTGCCTCCAGCTGGTTGCGCTGCGCGTCCAGGACTTCAAGATAGGCGGCGGCACCGCTGTCATAGCGCAACTGCGCCAGCCGGGCGCGCCGGTCCTGCACATCAAGGGCCTGGCGCAGTTGCTCGACCAACTGCGCCAGCGCCTGGCGAGCGGAGAGCGCATCGGCCACTTCGCGGAAGGCGTTCTGAATGGTCTTCTCGTAGCTGGCCACGGCGATGTCGCTGCGCACCTCGGCCAAGTCCAGCGCAGCGCGGCGTCGCCCGCCATCGAAGATCGGCAGGGAGATCGTGGGTGCGAACACCCAGGTGCGGCTGCCGGACTCGAAAAGACCGGCGAGTTCGGCGCTCAATGTGCCGAAATTTCCTGTCAGCGCAATGCGCGGGAAGAAGGCAGCCCGAGCCGCACGGATGTTGGCGTTGGCGGCGGCGAGCTGGCGCTCGGCCGCGATGATGTCGGGGCGGGCCGTCAGCAGGTCGGAGGGCAGGCCAGCATCCAGCGCGGCGAAGATGGCCTCGTCGCGCAGCGCAGGCTCGGCGATGGTTAGCTGCTCGATGGACGCGCCCACCAGTTGGGTCAGCGCATGGGCCTGCGCCGCACGGGCCTGCTGAAGCTGCGTGCCCAGCGTGCGGGCCTGGATCAGCAACGTTTCGACCTGGGTCAGCTCCAGGTCGGAGGTCGACCCCATCTCGTTGCGGCGGCGGAAAATGCGGTAGGACTCCTCGCGGCTGGCAATGGTCTGATTCGCCAGCGCGATGCGCTCATCGTAGTCGCGCTGGCTCAGGTAGGCTTGCGCGACGGCTGTGATCACGCTGGCCCTTACGGCGCGTTGTGCATGGTCGGTCGCCAGGTAGTTCTGCAGTGCGGCTTCATTGAGGCTACGCACCCGGCCCCACAGGTCGAGTTCCCAACTGGTCAGGCCGACCGCTAGGCCAGCCACCTCATGGATGGCAGGTTCTCCGGTCAGAATCAGATCGTCCGGCACGCGTGCGCGAGCCCCCACGCCGGTCAGACCGATCATCGGGAACTGCTCGGACCGCTGGATACCGTGGGCGGCACGCGCTTCCTCGACACGCAGCAGCGCCAGGCGTAGGTCGCGGTTGTTCGCGAGCGCCTTCTCGATCAGCGCGAGCAGTTGCTCGTCGACTACGTAGTCGCGCCATGGCGACTCCACAGGGCGGATGCCTTGTCTCTCGGCAGGCAGGGCATTGGCAGGCCAGTGGGTGGCCACCGGCAACTCCTCGGGCACTGCGCGGATGTTCAGGGTGGGCGCGCAGCCCGCGACGGCCATTGCCGCCATCACGCATCCCAGATGCCACACGGCACGCTTCAGGAGGGGGAAAACTTCAGCCCTGTGCTTTGCGGCAAAGGCCGGCCCTCCGAGCCTGCCCGATCCAATTACCGTACTCCGCATGAGAGATTCCTTACGCTATGAATGACCAACCAATAACGATCTGCGCAGCCCATGCAGATCAAAGCCTGCGGTTGATGGTGAAACTGCCGTAGACGGGCAACTCCTTCTGCTCGCGGAACTCCCGCGTGCGTAGGTGGTGCGCGAACGCAAACTTCCAGTCGCCACGGGTCACCGCGATGCCCTGGCCGACGTCGGCCACGGAGGAGCGCTTGTCGACGCTATGGCTGTTCTTCCAGGTGTTGCCTCGAGCGTGAGGTCGTAGAGCACCCAACGGACGTCGGCGGCGACGAAGAAATGTCCGGCCCAGCCGCGGTACGTGTTGCCGGAGACCGGCGGTGCGGTGTTCTCTCCTGCCGGGCGCAGTGGCGAACTGCCGAAGTCGTCGGGCAGCCGCCAACCGATACGCCACTCGGCGCCGAAGTTGGCATGGGTGCCGAAGTTGCCCAGCGCGCCGCCCCAGTGAATGATCATGTCCTGCGACAGACCGCTACCACGTGCGAAAGGCACCGGCGGCAGATCGTGGCGGCGCATGCGCTCATGCAGGAGCTGGAACACGGGCTCATCACGCAACTGGTGATCCCAGCCATTGAAGTGAGGGCTGCCGATCACCTTGTGCACGCTGCTCTGTACCTCATTGCCGCGTGCGGAGGGTCCCACCATGCCCAGCCGCAACTGGTTGGTTGTCAGGTGATCGCCCTTGCGGGCGTTGTAGCCCACACTGAACAACAACACCGCAGCGTACGGGCGATCGTCTGGAGTCAGCTCCGAAGGTCCGTGACCTTCCGGGGTGAACAGGCCTTGCCCGAAGCTGGCAATCATGTTGATCTGGTCGAAGTCGTCGACCTGCAGCCATGTCAGGCCACGGTTGATCCACCTGGCGGCTGTTGGCAGGAAGGGGTCGTCCAGGTAATCGAGCAGGTTGGGCGACACCAGCGTCACCAGCAGGCCGTTGGTATAACCCTGATCCTGGGATCTGCCGCCGAACAGGTCGTTGTCCACGCGCAGACTCACAGTCGGCCGGCTGATCTGATCCAGCACCGACTGGCATTCCGACGCCATGGCTTCGGTCGCCAACAGCGCGTCAGCGCACAGCGTTGCCCCCAGCCAGGCAGTCCGACGGAAAACTGCATGATTCATTGGGTATTCTCCTTATCGACGGCCAAGCCTGCTTGCGGCGTAAGCCCTTCACGGCGTAACGCGTCGAGGTAATAGAGGGTGGGCACAACGAAGACGGTAAGCACCGTGGAGGCCAGCGTGCCGAAGATCAGCGAGATCGCCAGCCCGCCGAACATAGGGTCGGGCACCATGATGGCTGAGCCGAGAATGATGGCCAGCATGGTCAGCAGGATGGGCCGCAGCCGCACCGCACCGGCCTGACGCACGGCTTCTGCCAGCGCCATGCCCTGCTTGATGTTGTCTTGGATGAAGTCGATGATCAGCAGCGAGTTGCGCACCGCCACGCCCGAAAGCGCGATGAGACCGACTATTGAGGTGGCTGAAAAATCCGTGCCCAGCAGCCAGTGCCCGGGCAGGATGCCGATCGCTCCAAGCGGCACCGCGGCCATCGCGATCAGTGGGATCAGGAAGGAACGGTAGTAGGCCACCAGCAGCACGTAGATCGCCGCCAGCGCCGAGCCGAGGGCGGCGAGCATGTCGCGGTAGATGTTCAGCGTCAGCCGCATCTCGCCGTCCCACAGCAACTGGTAGCCGTCGATGGTGTCGGGCACAGTCTCGCGCAGACCGAGATTGCCGATCGCGAGCGGCTGCCCGTCAGGTGCGCGCATCCCTGACAGTCGCTGCGTCAGATCGAGCACGGCATAGGTGGGCACGCTGCGCGCCAATTGACCGCCGATGAAGATGACCGGTTCGTTGTCCTTTCGCAGGATCGGCCGATCGGCCTCGGCGGGCACGCGCCGCACTATTTCAGCCAGTGGAATCTGCCGGCCTTCGGCATTAGGCACGTACAGCCCTTCAAGCCGTGCCGGATCGGGCTGTGCGGCGCGTGGTACGTAGGCGCGGATGGACACCGGATTGCGTTCGCCGTCCAGGTGCGCGCGGCCGACCACTCGGCCGCCGTAGGCAATGTCCAGCACCTCGGCGATCTGCGCGGTCGAGACGCCCGACAGCGCGGCCTTCTCGCGGTCGGGCACCAGCCGCCACTGCGGCATATCGGTCGACTCGCTGTTGCTGATGTCCACCATGTCATAGGTCTGGACAAATTCAGCCTCGACCTGACGCGAGAGTTGCCGCAACACCTCCAGATCGGTGCCGTAGAGCTCCGCCAGCACCGTGGCGCGCACCGGCGGACCGGGAGGGTCCTCGACCAGGCGAATGCGCGCGCCGGGATGACGGGCGCGGATCGCCTCGATGTCTGGGCGCAATGCGTGGACGATGTCAGTGGAGCTCTCGGAGCGGTTGTGCTTGTCGGTCAGGTTGACGCGGATCTCGGCAATGTCCTCACCGGTCAGCAAGGAGGTGCCCTGAATCAGGCCGTTAAAGTCTGTTACCCCGGTTCGGCCGACCCAGCTCTGGTAGTTCGTCACCTGGGGAAGCCGGGCCAGTACCCGGCCGATTTCTCGCGCCAGTCGGTCGGTTTCCTCCACCGGGCTGGCCTGCGCGGCCTGAAGCACGATGCTGAAGGTGTTCTGGTTATCCTTGGGCAGAAAGCCCAGTGCCACGCCCAGATAGGGCACCGGCCCGCCAATGCCGGCCGGTCGCACGAACTGCCAGCCGCCCTGGGCCAGCGACAGCCCCATCGCTACCGCAATGCCGATCGCCAGCCAGCGGCGCACTCGCGGGCGCTCTTGCAGCGGGATGAAATACTTCAGATAGGTACGTTGTAGCCAGTCCGGCCTGGACTCGTGGTGGTCATCACCTTGCTCATTGCCAGCCACGGCCGTGCCGGCAGGTTGGGGCCGCTTGAGCCAGCGGTTGGCTGCCCACGGCGTGATGATGTAGGCCACCATGATCGACGCCAGCATCGCCACCGGCACGTTGAAGGCCAGCGGATAAAAATAGTCTCCGGCCATGCCGGATATGAGCAACAATGAGAGGAACACCAGCATGATGGCGAAGGTGGCCAGGTTGGTGGCGCTGCCAATCTCGTTGGTCGCAAGGACGGTAACTTCTTCCTTCGAGCCGGGCGTTCGGGCGTGGTGGTAGTGGCGGTGGATGTTCTCGATCACCACGATCGCGGCATCGACCAGCAGACCAAGCGCCAGGATCAGAGCAAACAGCGTGATGCGGTTGATGGTCACGCCGCCAAGCAGGTCGACGGCCAGCGTGATCGAGAAGATGACCGGCACCGTCACCGAGACGATCAGCGCCTCGCGCCAGCCAAGGAACAGCAGCATCACAAAGCTGACCGTGACCAGTGCGATTATGATGTGTTCCATCAGGCCATTGACGGCATCCTCGGCCTTCTGACCGTCGTCGCGCGTCACCACTACGTGCACCGCCTGCGGAATGAAGCTGGCCTGCATGCGCTGCACCCGGTCTTTCACTGCGCGCGCGACTGCGACGGCGCTTTCGCCTTTCTTCTTGGCCACGGCGATGGTCACCGCCGGCATTTCGCCGATGGCTTCTTCGGCGCGCGCATCGCCTGGGCCGAAGGCAAACCGGCTGAGTTGCGTGATCTCCTCATTTGAGCCGTCGGTGACGGTGGCGACGTCGCCGAGCTTGATCGGCTGCCCGTCGTGCACACTGACGACCAAGTTGCGGATTGCCCTGGCCGAGTCCAGGTCACCGGCAAAGCGCAGTTCGTGTGTCTCGCTGCCGGAGACCGGTCCGTTCAGCGTCAGTGCGGAATTGGCCGCCGTAAGCGCCGCCTGTGCGGTCGCCAGCGAAATCGCGAAGGCCTGCATCCGCACTGGATCGAACGCCACGCCGATCTCGCGGTCGCGACCGCCGTACACCGTAACCCCGGCTGCGCCGGGCGTGCTACGCAAGCGCTCGGCCACCGCGTCAGCCAGGCGCTTGAGGCCGTGGTCGTCGTAGGCGTCGGATGCCAATGTGACGGTGACGATGGGCACATCATCGGCATCCACGGCCTGGATCAGCGGAACGCCCGCATCCATCGGCAGGCGAGCGCGGCTGGTAATCACCCGGTTGTAAAGCTTGACCAGCGAATCCTCCGGCGGCTCGCCGACTTTGAACTGCACCTGCACAGTGCCCAGGCCCGGACTAGCGTTGCCGTAGCTGTGGTCGACGCCGGTCATCTCGCTGAGGATGCCTTGCAGTGGCGAAACCACCAGCCGATCCACTTCCTCAGCGGTGGCACCCGGCAGTGCGACGACCACCACGGCACCGGGTACGACGATCTGCGGGTTCTCCTCGCGAGGATTCAAGAGCACGGCCAGAGCGCCGAGGGCCAGTGCGCCGAGCACGAACACGATGGTCAGCTTGGACGTGATGAAGCTGCGCGCGAGCCGGCCGGCGAGGTTCAGGGATGACCCGCTCATTGAGCGGGCACCACTGGCACCAGGTGGGCGCCGTCGCGGACCGATGGATCGATCCGAGCCAGCACTTGTTCGCCCGCGGCCAGTCCGCTGGTGACCAGCACCTGGTCTCCGAACCGCTCGGTCAGGCGCAGCCAGCGAAACGCCAGCCGTTCGTCTTTGCCGACCACGAATACGCCGGTCAGCCCGCCTTGTTCGGTGAGCGCCGCGGCGGGGATCGTCACCGCCGTTGCGCTGTGCGCGCTATTGGCAGGCAGGCGCACGCGACCGAACATGCCGGCCAGCAGCGCGCTGTCCGGAGGCAGGCTGATCTCGACCGTGTAGCGCCGGGTTGCCGGATCGGCCGACGGCACGATGGCGCGCACCGTGCCCGTGACAGGCTGATCCTCACGCTCGTCGATCAGCACCGGCACTGTGGCGCCGGAAGCGAAGGCATGCAGGCTGGCCTGTGGCGCAGAGAAGCGGAACAGCAACTGGTCGCGCCCCTCCACGGTCAGCAGCAATACGCCCGGCTGCACGATGTCGCCGTCGCGCACGTGGCGCGTGATGATGGCACCATCGATCGGGCTGGTCACGCGCTGGTCGCGCCGGTTGGCTTCGGCGATCGCCATCGCAGCGCGTGCCTGCTCGACAGCAGCCGCCGCGACCTGGGCGCGCAACTGATCCTGCTCAAGATCCGTTCGGGAAACCCCGCCGGCACGCGCCAGCGGTTCGTTGCGAGCGACATCGGTATCGGCCTGGCGCTGTTGTGCCTGTGCAGCATGCAACGCCGCGCGCGCCTGCTGCACGGCGCCCTCGGCCTGTTGCGCATCGATCGTCACCAGAACCTGGCCGGCCCTTACTGGCTGGCCTTCATGCAGCCCGGGGGCCCGTACTGTGCCGGCCGTGCGGGCAGCTAGCTGTGATCTCTCAGTAGGTTGTTCATCCGGGGCTTACCCGGAAAACTGGAAGTGCGACCCACCAAGCATTCCAGGAGCCCCGGATGAACCTGCATAAACATGCCCGTCTTACCCCTCGCGGTCGAGCCTTTCTGGTCCAGCGCATGCTCAACGGCCTGCGGGTCGAGGACGCGGCGCAAGCCGCCGGAGTCAGTGTCCGCACCGCCTACAAGTGGCTCAGGCGCTTTCGTGAAGAGGGCGAAGCCGGCTTGATGGATCGCTCCTCGCGCCCGTTCTCATGTCCGCATGCCACGGCAACCGTCATGATCGAACAACTAATCGAGCTACGCCGCTCGCGCAAGACCTACCGGCAGATTGCCCAGATGCTCAGCCTCGCCGTCAGCACCGTCGCCCGCCGTCTCAAGCAGGCTGGTTTGCACCGCTTGGCCGAGCTGGAACCGGCTCCTGTGGTGGTGCGCTACGAATACGCCAATCCCGGCGATCTCTTGCACCTGGACATCAAGAAGCTTGGCCGCTTCTGGAAGCCCGGACACCGGGTTACCGGCGACCGTCAGCAGTGCTCCGACGGTGCCGGCTGGGAGTTCGTACATGTGGCCATCGACGATGCGTCCCGGCTGGCCTTCATCAGCCTGCACCCGGACGAGCGCGGCAGCAGCGCCTGCCAGGCCTTGTTGCAGGCCCTGCGCTACTACCGCGGCCTGAGCATCGGCTTCCGGCGGGTCATGACGGACAACGGAGCCTGCTACCGTTCCCGGGCGTTCCAGCGCTTATGCACCCGACTTGGATTGCGGCACATCCGCACCAGGCCCTATACACCGCGGACCAACGGCAAGGCCGAGCGCTTCATCCAGACGACCCTGCGTGAGTGGGCCTACGCCCGGAGTTATGACAGCTCCGAGCAGAGAGCCGCGCATCTACCAGGCTGGCTGCATCACTACAACTGGCACAGGCCGCATGCCAGCCTCGACTACAAACCGCCGATCAGTCGTGCTGTGCTTCCACTGAACAACGTGCTGGGTTTACACAGCTAGCTGTACCCGCTCGTCGGCCACGACCGTGCCGCTGGCCAGGTCACCGAGGGCCACCTCGGCTTTGCTGGCGGTGACCACGGGCAGCGCCACCGACGGTGGCTCCACCTGTGCGACGTGCTCTGCACCGCCACAGGCGGCGAGCGTGAGCGCTGTAATGAGTACCGCCAGTTTATGGAGCAGCATTGGGACGAGTGGAGTCATATCGCATGGTTCCCAAGGAGGGCTTCGATCCGAAAGCCTTTATTTGATTATTCGTTCGAACGAACTATAATTTAAATACGTTAAACGAGGAAGACGTGCATGACAGCACCAAGCGGGCATGAAGTCCGTAGCGCCAAGACGCGAGCGCAGCTCATCGAGGCTGCCATCGATGTGATCGGCGCGGTGGGCTACGAAGGGGCTAGCACTCGGGCCATCACGCAGGTGGCGAAGACGCCGCTTTCAGCCATCCCTTACCACTTCGGGGGCAAGAGCGAGCTCTACATGGCAGCCGCCCAGATGATTGCCGAGTACGCCCGCGAGCGTTTCGGGGAGGTCATCCACATTCTCGATGCACCGGCTTCCGGAAGCGAATCCCAGGCATTCGAGAAGGCACTCCTTCATCTTCTGCACATCATTCTGAGCAACGCAGAACCGCACTCATGGACGTCATTCGTCGCGCGCTGTGCCTACGAGAACGACGAGGCGTTCTCCCTGATCCACAAGCAGGCGATCGAGCCCATGCTGCAGCGTCTCGTAGAGGCTGTGACGGCCATCTCGTCTGGCGATCTCGGCATCGCTGCGGCCCGGCTGCGGATCAATGCGGTCGTGACGGCCATTTTCAGTTTCAGGTTCCTGCGCGGCGTCATGGTCCGCGGCATGGACTGGGAGAACCTGCAGGACGATGGCACCGCTCAGCTCGAAAAGATGATCAGCGACCTCTGCCGCAGCAGCTTTCTCCCCGTCAGGCCCGCCACATGACACTGTGTTCACAAGATGGCGCTGGCGCTCCGGCTTTTTACCCACCCAAGAAAGGTATTGACGTTATGAACACTCAAACCCATATCCACGAAACCATTGCATGGGCCAAGCAGCGCCTGGACGAACTGGACGCGGGTATCGCTGCGGCCGAGAAGTCCCTGGGCGAAGTGAATGGCGACATCCGCCGGGAAGCCGACGACGCACTGGCTCGCCTTCGTGAGGCACGAGGCAAGCTCCAGGCTCATTACGACAAGCTCCGCGCCGAGACCGGTGCCACCAAGCAGGGCGTCAAGGCTGTTCAGGACGCACTGGAAGCAGAATGGGTCGAGGTGGAAGCCGCGTTCCATTCGTTCACGTCCACCGTTGGTGAACATGCCCAGACGGCGCGGGGTATCGTACTCGCCCGTGTTAAGGCCCAGCGCAGTGCGTGGGAGGCCTCGCTTCAGGAACTGCGTGGCCAGACTGCGGATGCCGTGGAAAAGGCCCGCGCCGAACTCGATGCCGCCATTAAGCGCGTGTCGGACGAAGCCGAGAAGTTCCAGACCAGGATTGGTGAAGTCAAGGATGCCGGCGACGCGTCCTGGGAAGCCGTCAAGAGCGGGCTTGAGGAAGCCAAGCAGGTGCATTCCCGCACGATCCAGAAGATCCGCGACGCGCTCTCTAAGTCGCTCTGAGCGAGGGAGAGCTTCCTCTTCGCATGAATCTAATTTGATTTGGTAAGGAGCTTGAGCATGAAACCCCGTCTATCCACCGTGGCATTGGCCGTGCTGTTGCAGGCAGGCCTTGCGCTTGCGCAGGCACAGCAGTCATCAGAATCTACCCAGGCAGCCCAAGCCAGCGAACCATCGCTCGCCAGGCAATCCATCGAATGGTCACAGACACGCCTGACCGAACTGGACGCCGCCATCGCCGTGTTTGAGCAGAATCTCGCCAAGCGCAAGGGCAATACTCGGGCCGAGGTTGAGGTTGCACTGCAGGAGCTGAAGGGCAAGCGCGACGTCTACCGGGCCGAGGCCGAGGCGGCTGCCGCCCAGGCCAAGATCCGCAGTGAGCAGGAGCTGGCGCAGGCCAGGCAGTCGCTTGACGATTCCTGGACGGCGTTGCAGGGCACCAAAGACCGTTATCTCGATACCGTGCAGGCCGACGTTGCCACCCGCAGGGCAGTCCTGCAGGCCGAATTCGATGCGCGCCAGAAGGTATGGCAGGAAGCCATCGATGGACTCAGTGCCGATGCTGCTCGGCTCTCTGCCGAGCAGCGCGTCGCTATCGAGGTGCGCATCGAGGCACTCAAGGTCAGAGTCGAAGAGGAGAAAGCCCGCGCCGCACGACTGCGGGACGCTTCCACACAGGCCTGGGAAAACGCAAAGCAGAGCTATGCCGAAGCACAGCAGAATTTCGCTCAAACCTATTCCTCGATTCGCGAGTCGATCGCAGAGGCGGCCAAGAAGTGATGATGTGACCATGCGGCAGTACTGCCGCATGGAGCTCGCGCCGGCCTCTCGCATGGGGGCTGGCGCCGCTTTGGCTTGTCGCCCAGCCGGTCCTTCCGGTACTGACGAAAGGCAGGAGCTTGCAGACCGGAGTTCCGGGCATCAGTGACCTACTGACGCTTGCTTTGTCGCCAGACTCAGGCTGGCTGTGCCCCCCCCCCCCGAGGCTGCATTGACCGGATATTGACCAGACACCGCTCCACTTGCGGAAGCCGCATCGGGGGAGCCTCTGCCAAGCTGTCCACCCGAGCGGATCAGTCGAGCTCAGGTACAGCCCAACCACATCGACCACTTTGTCAGCAAAGTGTGGGTCGTTGCTGATCTTGAAGGTCTTCAGCCGGTGGGGCTTGAGATCGGCAGCGGCCCACACCTGGGCGACTTGCCAGACGGTAACGCCCACGTATTTGGCCATCAGGCGCAGGCTCCAGTGAGTCGCCTCACGCGGTACACGCTGGGTCGTCAGGGTGAGGATTTCCTTAATCTTCGCCTCGTCGAGCGTGCGTGGATGTCCGCTACGCGGGAGATCGCTCAGCCCATCGAGGCCAGCTTCCTGATAACGCTTGCGCCATTTGAATACGAGTGGCGACGAAACTTCCAACCGATCACTCACCTGCTTGGGCGTGAGACCGCTGGCCAGCAGCAACAGAATTCGGGCACGTTGCCCAAGGTTTTGCGGCAGAGTTCCCATGCATAACCAGCTGGCTCAAGAGCTGGATGATTCCTTTTCATGGTGTGGCCACCAAGTACCTAACGAACTATCTGGGCTGGCGGCGCCTACTTGAACGCTACAAAGCGCAGCTCAACCCATTGATTTTCTTGGGAGAGTCGCTGGGGTATACGGGCGTGCAACAGTTAACTCAGACATAGCCTTATCGAAATAGGACGATGAGCCGACGATGGCCATCGGAATGTCTGGCGAAATGCGTAGCGCGATCATGTCCTTATCGACATCCTCACCAAGGCGGACGCCGGCATCAAAGCGTTCGGCAACGATGTCCGTCAGCCCATAATCGCGCAAAAAGCGATGACGCCAGCGAAAGGCGGTGTTCTTGCTGACGCTGCAGTGCTTGGCCGCCGCCCTCACGGTCAACCCAGCAATAAGTGCCTGGGCATAATCCAGCCAGCAGTCCTTTTTTCACAAACGCGCCAGGGGTGTACAGGTCAATGCGTTGCACGTGCGGCGACAGGCCTTGCAGCGATAGCGCTGCAAGCCACCACTGCGACCCCATGAGGCCAACTGCGTGGCATCTGCGGCACAGTGAGGGCAGGATTTCAGGTCAGGAATGGCCTCTACAAGGTCATCTCTCGGCACGCTGATTTGGAGAGCATGCTGAACGATGGACTTCTGTTTGACCGTCAGGCGATCAAGCCGAGCCAGTAAATGTTGAAAGGATTGGGCATCCATAACGGCACTCCTTGATGAGCACACGTCTTCAGTCTAGGCCTTGCAACAGTTAATGGGTACATAGCCTAATTCAAGGCCAGGACACTGGCTCGCCTTGGCCTGGAGGGATGACATTGACTGCGGATCTCGTCGCCGAGATGGCTAATGTTATTCAGATAACTACACCAAGGAGTAGTTGAAGCAGGTCTAAGGTGAGTGCAGTTTTACCATGTCAGATGTGAGAGTAGATGGCCTGATTTTCCCTGTTGGGACAGGAATTAGGTTGTGTGGTGCTCGCAGAGACTTATTGGACAATAGGAGAACAACAAAATGAATGGCAAAAACAGCGTTCTGGATTCTGCTCCAGAATACGTGGATAAAAAGAAATATTTTTGGATACTTTCAACTTTTTGGCCGGCTACTCCGATGATCGGAATCTGGCTGGCCAATGAGACTGGCTGGGGTATCTTTTATGGTTTAGTTCTAGCTGTGTGGTACGGGGTTCTTCCATTGCTTGACGCGATGTTTGGTGAGGACTTTAATAATCCGCCTGAGGAAGTAGTGGAGAAACTGGAGAAAGAACGTTACTACCGAGTTTTAACGTATCTAACAGTTCCAATGCATTACGCAGCACTAATCGTGTCTGCATGGTGGGTAGGGACTCAGTCAATGTCTTGGTTCGAAATCGGCGCACTTGCCTTGTCACTGGGCATCGTGAATGGCCTAGCGCTTAATACAGGTCACGAACTGGGTCACAAAAAAGAAGCCTTTGATCGTTGGATGGCGAAAATTGTGCTGGCGGTTGTCGGGTACGGCCACTTCTTTATTGAGCATAATAAAGGCCATCACCGTGATGTTGCTACACCGATGGACCCTGCGACCTCACGTATGGGAGAAAATATATATAAATTCTCAACCCGTGAGATTCCTGGAGCGTTTCGTCGTGCTTGGGGGCTTGAGGAACAACGCCTTTCGCGCCGCGGGCAAAGCGTTTGGAGTTTCGATAATGAGATCCTCCAGCCAATGGTCATCACAGTTGTTCTCTACACCCTCCTGCTTGCCTTCTTTGGTCCGAAGATGCTGGTATTCCTTCCAATTCAGATGGCTTTCGGGTGGTGGCAGTTAACAAGCGCGAACTACATTGAACACTACGGTTTGCTGCGTGAAAAAATGGCCGATGGACGATATGAACATCAAAAGCCACATCACTCGTGGAACAGTAACCACATCGTGTCAAATCTGGTTCTGTTTCACCTTCAACGGCACTCTGATCACCACGCGCACCCAACTCGCTCTTACCAGTCATTACGTGATTTCCCCGGCCTTCCCGCACTTCCGACTGGCTACCCCGGTGCATTTTTGATGGCAATGATTCCTCAATGGTTTAGATCGGTGATGGACCCTAAGGTGGTAAATTGGGCTAATGGCGACCTGAGCAAGATTCAAATTGAAGATTCAATGCGTGCAGAATACATAAAAAAGTTTGCTCATAATGTTGGTGCGGATGATAAACGGGGCGCAACCGCGGTAGCACCATAGTGGTGTGAGCATGCAGAAATAACGGTGGATTTTTAATATATCTGTTTGAGTTCGTCGTGCGTAAACAAGTTAAGTTGTAATGAGTCTTATGCACTAGAAGTCTGACGATTGATTAACTGTTGCATTCTGCAAGTTATTTATATAATTGAGCTCTTCCGATAGATTCATTTCTATGGATCTATCGGCAGACGTCCATAATAATAAATTTCATAGTTAGACTTGCTCAGTAAATAAGCGGTAGCCTCAAGGGCTGCGAGCACCGGTCTAAAAGGAGAAGGGGTAATGGCGAAGTACCAGTGTCCAGATTGTCAGTATATCTATGATGAATGCAAGGGGGAGCCGCACGAAGGTTTTCAGCCTAATACTAATTGGGGTGAAATCCCTGAAGAGTGGGCCTGCCCTGACTGCGCTGTTCGAGACAAAATTGACTTTAAGATGCTCGCGGATCCACGGTGCGAAATCACACAATTAAAGCAAAACGATCCCGTCATTAAGCAAGATAATAATATTATCGAAGACACGTTATCCGAGCCTTCAATATTGAGTGCAGGGCTAGAGTTTACAGCGGAAAAAATCAGTATAACTGATGAGCGTGAAAATACGCCTGGTAATAAAGTTGAGCGACGAAGTCAATCACAAGCTGTGCGTAGGTCTTCCGTAAAGAAGATAAAAAAATAACGAGCGTTAACGTACTGTAGAGTACGCAACTCATTAACACGGTAATGAATATGGCTAGGTATCAGTGTCCAGATTGTCAATATGTTTATGATGAAAGTAAGGGGGAAGAACATGAAGGGTTTGCCCCAAATACTCCTTGGATCGTCATTCCTGAGGATTGGTGTTGTCCCGACTGTGCCGTTCGAGACAAGCTAGATTTCGTATTGATTGAGGGAAGTACAGGTGAGAAAAATATCAGTTCAAACAACACTCTTTCAATTTCGGCAAAAGTGAGCAGCTCGGATGTAAACACTGAAATATCAAATACGACGATGAGTGCAGAGATAGCGCTTGACGTTGCAACTGAAGGACAGCATCTGAACGGGCATAAGCCGCGGGTAACTAATCCGCAGAGCGGAGCAGCATTCCTTAAATGGATTTGTATTACTTGCGGCCATATATATGACGAGGCGTTGGGTGACGAGGTCGAGGGCTTTGCTCCAGGTACTCGCTTTGAGGATATCCCTAATGACTGGTGCTGTCCGGATTGTGGGGCCACTAAAGAAGACTATGTACTCTATCAGGAAAAGTTAGGCTAAAAATATTAAGTCATTCAGAATAATACAGGAAAATAATAAAAATGACTATGCACACTAGGCTAGCTGAGTCCAACTCAAGCACTGAAAGCCATTCAGTCATTGACATCTTTAATGCGCAAAAAAAAGCAAGTAGCGCTCGCCGTGGAAAATTTAGTTTAGCAGAGCGTATTGCGGCCCTTAATATACTGAAAGAAATAATTCAGCGTCGTGAGTCAGAAATTATCGCTGCACTTGCGGCAGACTTCCGTAAACCGGCGAGTGAGGTAAAGCTGACAGAAATATTTCCGGTATTGCAAGAAATCAGTCACGCAAAACGGAACCTAAAAACCTGGATGATGCCACGAAGAGTGAAGGCAGCACTCAGTGTACTTGGCACCAAAGCAAGGCTTAGTTTCGAGCCAAAGGGGGTTTGTTTAATCATTGCGCCTTGGAACTATCCCTTCAACCTTAGTTTTGGCCCACTTGTTTCTGCGCTGGCGGCAGGTAATAGCGTTATTATAAAGCCATCTGAGTTGACACCGCACACTGCTTCATTGATCGGCTCTATCATTCGGGAGGCTTTTTCCGTTGATCTAGTCACTGTGGTGGAGGGCGACGCCGCTGTTTCCCAAGAGCTGTTGACTCTACCATTTGACCATATCTTCTTCACAGGGAGTCCACGAGTTGGAAAATTAGTAATGGAAGCAGCGGCGAAAACACTCGCTTCGGTTACGTTGGAGCTAGGCGGAAAATCCCCAACCATTATTGGTCCGACAGCAAATTTAAAAAAAGCTGCGCGTAACATCGTATGGGGCAAATTTTCGAATAATGGACAGACGTGCATTGCACCTGACCATGTATTTGTGCATAGAAGCATAGCCCATGATTTTCATAAAATCATAATGGAAGAAGTGACGCGGGTTTATGGGAAGGATTTTGAGGCGCAGAAGAAATCGCCGGACTATTGCAGAATTGTAAATGATCAGCACCTTAATAGACTTTATGAGCTCATAGGTGACGCAAAATCAAAAGGCGCGAAAATTTTACAAGGGGGCGAGATTGATGCATTGGATAGATTTGTAGCGCCAACTATAATATCCAAAGTCACGCCTGAGATGGACATTTCGCGTGAAGAAATATTTGGCCCATTACTGCCGATTATTGAATACGATGATATAGATCATGTGATTAAGCAGATAAACGATAACGCCAAGCCTCTAGCGCTTTATATTTTCTCTGAAGACAAAGAGTTTGCTCAGGATATTGTGGGTCGCACAAGTTCTGGGTCAGTTGGGATAAATTTAAGCGTTGTCCAATTTTTGCATCCCAATCTTCCATTTGGCGGAGTTAATAATAGCGGTATTGGTAGTGCTCATGGGTTTTACGGTTTCCAGGCGTTTTCTCACGAGAAGCCCATTCTGCTGGATAGGTTCTCAATTACACATTTGTTGTTCCCCCCTTACACTGGAAAGGTGAAGCGATTAATTAGCATGACGGTAAGGTATTTGAGCTGAAGTGTTATTGCAATATTTATCTTTTAGGATAACAAAAAATGTATGATTATATAATTGTTGGTGCTGGATCCGCTGGGTGTGTTCTTGCTAATCGCCTTTCAGCCGACCCGTCGAAACGAGTTTGCTTACTTGAGGCCGGGCCGCGAGATACAAATCCGCTAATTCATATGCCGCTAGGTATTGCTTTACTTTCAAATAGTAAAAAACTCAACTGGGCATTTCAAACTGCACCACAACAACACCTCAATGAACGTAGTCTATTTTGGCCCCGAGGGAAGACGCTAGGTGGATCAAGTTCGATCAATGCGATGGTGTATATCCGGGGGCATGAGGAGGATTACCAGGCTTGGGAGCAAGCGGGGGGGGAATATTGGGGATGGAAGCGTGCTTTCGCGTTATTCAAAAAACTTGAGCACAACCAGCGCTTTGATAAGTCAAACTATCATGGGACGGACGGAGAACTGGCCGTTAGTGATTTAAAGGATCTCAACCCGCTTAGCAAATCATTCGTTCAGGCCGGTATGGAGGCTAAAATTAGCTTCAACGGTGATTTTAACGGTGCGCACCAAGAGGGAGTAGGATTTTATCAAGTAACACAAAAGCATGGACAGCGCTGGAGCTCAGCTCGTGCATTCTTACATGATGTGATTGATCGACCTAATCTAGATATAATTACTGAAGCGCATGCTACAAAAGTACTTTTCGAAGATCGTAAGGCAGTAGGGGTGTCTTATATTCAAAAAAATATGCATCAGCAAGTTAAGACTACAGATAGTGGTGAAGTGATTCTTTCTCTTGGTGCGGTTAACACACCTCAACTTCTAATGCTTTCTGGAGTTGGGGCGGCAGCCGAGCTTAAGGAGCATGGAATTGCTCTAGTGCACGACCTTCCTGAAGTTGGAAAAAATCTTCAAGACCATTTAGATATTACTTTAATGTGCGCCGCAAATTCTAGAGCGCCGATAGGTGTGGCATTTTCTTTCATCCCTCGTGGTCTTGTGGGTTTGTTTTCCTATATTTTTAAGCGCAAGGGTTTTCTGACGAGCAATGTGGCTGAGTCAGGTGGTTTTGTGAAAAGCTCCCCTGAGCGTGATCGGCCTAATTTGCAGTTCCATTTTTTGCCAACCTATTTAAAAGATCATGGTCGTAAAATAGCCGTTGGTTATGGATATACGCTACACATATGTGATCTTTTACCTAAAAGCCGAGGTAGGATTGGACTTAAAAGTGCTAATCCTATGGATGATCCACTGATTGACCCCAACTACCTTAGTGATCCTGAAGATATTAAGACTATGATTGCTGGTATAAAGATCGGTCGCGCTATCTTTGATGCCCCATCCATGGCTAAGCATTTTAAACGGGAAATAGTTCCTGGCCCTGCTGTTACTAGCGATGATGAAATAGTTGCAGATATTCGTAGTCGAGCTGAGACGATTTATCATCCGGTAGGTACTTGTAGAATGGGTAAAGATCCAGCGTCAGTCGTTGATCCATGCTTGCAGGTGCGCGGTTTAAGAAACATTAGAGTCGTTGATGCATCAATTATGCCGAATTTAGTCGCAGGGAATACAAACGCTCCGACTATTATGATTGCTGAAAATGCCGCGGAAATAATTATGCGAAAAGTTGATATGACATCATTAGATGCAAGTATTGGTTTTGCTCGCCAAAATTTAGAGCCAGAGCTACTGTAGAATTAGTTTGCACGTAATAGAAAACTAATTTTTGACTAAATTTACTGATTCAATTGAATTTAGTTGTCGATATGGAGCAGCGCTATGATTGGTCAGATGATGCGTCAGCCGTTGATCATAAGTTCACTTATTGATCATGCTGCACGATACCATGGTAATACAGAGGTGGTTTCTGTTGAAACCTCTGGTGAAGTAACAAGAACTTATTGGTCAGGAGTGGCGCTGCGTGCCCGTAAGCTTGCTTCTGCGCTAGGCAAGATGGGGCTCACGCAAAGTGATCATTGTGCAACCATTGCGTGGAATAATGTCCGCCATCTTGAGATTTACTTCGGTGTCTCAGGTGCAGGGATGGTATGTCATACGATAAATCCTAGGCTTTTCATAGAGCAGATTGCCTATGTGATAAATCATGCGGAGGATAAGGTAGTATTTTTTGACGAGACATTCTTGCCGATAATTGCTGGGCTAGATGGGCTATTAACAACAGCCAAAGCCTTTGTCTTGATGGGATGTGCAAATTTAAAGGCATCCGCCAAGATTCCAGGATTACTTGTCTACGAAGATTTGATTGGACAAGGTGATGATGACTATGTGTGGCCCGATGTAGATGAAAAAGAGGCTTCTAGTCTCTGCTATACTTCGGGTACTACGGGTAATCCTAAGGGCGTACTTTATTCACACCGCTCGACAGTTTTACATTCAATGACGACTGCAATGCCTGATACGCTCAATTTGTCTGCGCGAGATACAATTTTGCCAGTTGTTCCGATGTTTCATGTAAATGCGTGGGGGATTCCATACTCCGCTGCAATGGTTGGTGCAAAATTAGTTCTTCCTGGCCCGGCACTTGATGGCGCTAGCTTAGCGAAGCTAATTGATCAGGAATGTGTCAGTATTGCTCTTGGAGTGCCGGTTATTTGGCAGGGGTTGTTAGCCTCTCTAGCGGAAAGTGGTTCGAAAGCAGAAAGCCTTACGCGAACTGTTGTAGGAGGCTCGGCCTGCCCTCCTTCTATTATTAAAGAATTTAACGATCTATATGGTGTCGAAGTTATTCATGCTTGGGGTATGACTGAGCTTTCGCCATTTGGTACGGCAAACACGCCACTCGGGCATCAAGTGAATTTGCCATGGGATGAAAAACTTGCACTGCGCCAAAGCCAGGGACGTCCACCTTATGGTGTCGAACTAAAGATAGTTGATGATGAGGGTGTCACACTATCTGAAGATGGTGTTACCAAAGGCAATCTTATGGTTCGAGGGCATTGGGTTATTAAAGATTATTTTCGTAGCAATATTGGTACAACACTCTCGAATGGATGGTTTTCAACTGGGGATGTGGCCACTATTGATCAGGATGGCTTTATGACAATTTGTGATCGCGCAAAGGATATTATAAAGTCTGGTGGTGAATGGATTAGTACGGTAGAGCTAGAAGGTGTTGCGATTGCGCATCCCGCGATAGTTGATGCTGCAGTCATAGCTGTAAAGCACAAAAAATGGGATGAGCGGCCTCTTCTTGTTGCAGTCAGAGCCCCTAATTCAGTGCTAACGGATGATGAATTGCTTAGTTATTTCGAAGGTAAGGTGGCTAAGTGGCAAATTCCAGACGCCGCTATATTTATTGATGAACTGCCGCGCAATGGGGCTGGTAAGATTCTGAAGAATCGTTTGCGTGAGAAATATGCTGATATTCTTTCGTGTAATGATTCTTCGGCACTTGAGTAACGCTTTTGGTACGGACTTTGGCTAATTTTTTTCGAAAATCAGCCTCTGTGAAAGGTAGTAACTTGTTTATGAATTCACTTATATAACAAAAAATGGAAGTATAATGAATCCGACTATTGTAAAAAAACTCGCTATGTCGATATTAGCAACTAGTTTTGTGTTGGGTGGGGCCAGTGCGTGGTCAGGTGAAATCTATTCGACTGAAACTGCTGGCTACAATCAGGGCGACTGGGTTGCTAGCTTTAATATGTCTAAAGTTTATGTAGACGAGACGCTAGGCTCCCTAAATGTAGGTGGGGCTACTGTACCCAATGCTGCTGTAAGCATCGGTAATGATACAACAGTTACTTTTGATATTTCCTATTTTATTAGTAACAATGTAGCTCTGGATTTTTTCGTCGGGATTCCAGCTAAAGCTAAGTTTCAAGGTGAAAAATCCATCTCTGCGCTGGGAAGAGTCAGTGAAGTTGATTATGGCCCTGCAATTTTGTCACTTCAGTATCATTTTGATAATTTTGAGCGACTTTATCCATATGTCGGACTAGGTGTCGGTCGAGTGTTTTTCTTCGACAAAACTGATGGTGCCTTGACTTCATTTGATATCAAAGATAAATGGGCGCCTGCTGCTCAGGTCGGCCTTAGATATGATTTTGGTAACTCATGGATGTTAAATTCAGATGTGCGCTATATTCCTTTCAAAACAGATATTTCTGGTACACTTGGGGCTGCACCTGTTTCTACCAAGATTGAGATTGATCCTTTCATTCTGAGTCTTGGAGCATCATATAAGTTCTGAGGTATTATAATTTCGCTCGTTTAACAGCGCTCTTCTAGATTGTAGAAAGAGTGCTGTTTTATATCTTGCCTAAGAATAAATATATTTCAATATTGGTTGAGATATAATATTCCATTCATGGTGCTAAGGGGTGGTATGAATATCAACTGTTCGCTGCGCTGTCGATTTTTTTTGATTCTTATTATGGCAGGATTTTCTTTTTTTGTTGCGCTGTTCGGGATGCGCTTAATGCATAAGTTGACAGAGTTTTCTTATTATGAAAGGGAGCATGTTGTTGCCTTGAGCAATGTACACTATGAACTGCAGAAAAAAGAAATAAATATAAATGTAAATTTTATAGTAGAGCAGGTGCAGAGGGCGCGTAGACAAACTACGTCTGTAAACAGTTTGTGGGATGGCGATAAAGCTCTTTTAAGATTATTGGGGAAGGGATTGATTCTTGAGCTATCTGATGCTTCAGAAATAAAGCTTGGGCAGCTCGTGAGGTATGCAAATAGCATTTCGAAAGATGGATTAAATTCTGAGCATGTTGAGGAAATGAAGCGGCTTGTCAGTTGGTCGCACACTAACTCTGATCGCTTTGGGGTGGAGCTTGCTGATATTTCCAAGCGTGTTAAAGGTTATGTGTATTTTTTTATTGTGGCAATTAATTGTCTCTTCTTTGTTATTATTTTTCTTCTTATGAAAAAGACTCGCGATTCAATAGATGAGATAGTTAATGTGATGGATGGTATGTCAAAAGGTGATCTTACATACCGCACTATACCGAGTAATGATGAAGTGGGTAAAATGCAGTCATCAATCATGGCGATGGCTGCTGGGGTGTGTGCCTTGATTGAATCGACAAAACACGTACAAGGTGATCTGCTTAACTCAGCAGTCGAGGCTTTAAGTATTTCACAAAGCACGTCAAGTGATATATGTGATCAGGCAGGTAAAATTGATGAATTTGTCAGTGCGCTATCACAGATTTCTTTCGCTATAACTGAAACTTCAAATGCGGCAAGTAAGTCTGAAGTAATATCATCTGAGGGGCGGCAGTTGGCGGTTCATGGTCAAAAAGCTATTGACACAGCCGTATCATCTATAAATGCTTTGTCACAACGGGTTAATGATTCATACGTGGCTATTAAATGCATTGAAACTGATATTTCAAAAATAGGTACAATTATTGAAATTATTGATCAAATCACCGATCAAACAAATCTGCTGGCTTTGAATGCCGCAATTGAGGCCGCGCATGCAGGCGAGGCCGGGAAAGGATTTGCTGTTGTTGCTGATGAAGTTCGAAGCTTAGCTCAACGTACAAATAATTCTACGTATGAAATTCAGGCGATGATTGCTTCTTTAAATAAAAGTATATGTGTTGCTCTTGATGTCATGGGCGACTGTGTCTTTGTGTCAAAAAATAGCGTTATTGCAGCTGGCGAAGCTAGTAGATCAATTGAGGATATTGTAAATTCAGTATCCCAAGTCATGTTGCAGATTACACAAGTTGCAACTGCTTCAGAAGAGCAGAGCGCAGCTGTTGAAGATATGCTAAATAATGCGAATGTTATTAGAGAAATCGCGGCAGGAGTTGAGTTGGGTAGTGAGAGGATTTCCGAGTTAAATAAATATTTAGTTAAGTTGGCTGGTAATTTGGAGGGGGAGTTAGAGGTATTTAAGTTACATTAGTCGGGTAGCCCCCAGGCCATTGCTGGCCTAGGGAAACTCTGAAAAAGGCTTCCTGATTTTGGCAAAATACCCGGATTCCACCCGCCGAGATTTCCGATGAAGCAGATGACCTTTGCCGATGCTGAGTACGCCGGTAAGCGCAAGCAGACCCGCAAGGAGTTGTTCCTGATCGAGATGGATCGGGTGGTGCCGTGGAAGGGTGCGGATTCCACGCTGACTCGGACACCTATTCCACGCTGATCCGGACACTCATTCCACGCGCATTCGGACACCGATTCCACGGCCATCCGGACACTTTCCAGGCAGGCAGCTACGCAGGATTCATTATTCACTACCATCGACTTCTTTTTCGAAGCAGAGAGGCCGTCGTGGAGCGTTTATCTATGCGTAAAATTCGAGAGGTGTTAGGTCGCGGTAGGGACGGTAGTTACCTGCCGCCCCCCGCACAGATCCGTACGTGCGGAACTACCGCATACGGCTCCTGCCTCGGGTATGTGACGCGAAGCGGTCCTCAGGGTACGGATGTGCATTTCTGGGTTTAGGTATGTAAGAAATCAAACCTGGTGCATGGATGATCTTCCCTGCGCCTGTTGTCCTTGCAATACACGAGCTTGGTCTTTTCCGGATGTAGCTCCAGTCGACACTCCTTCATCCGTGTTTGCAGGGCTTCAAGTAACACCGCCCCTTCATGCTCGGACTGACAATGACAAACCACATCATCAGCGTATCGCTCAAAGGGAACGAGGGGGAGTAAGCATCCGGTAAGTA
>NZ_AROI01000014.1 GCF_000410875.1 Halopseudomonas pelagia CL-AP6 | reverse complement strand
CCCCGCCCGCCTTACGCGCCCTTGTCATGTCCCTGCCTTAAACACATCAATATCAACCAGGTCTGAGAAAACCACTGCCAATGAATAAACAAAAACGCGCGGAAATTTTCCGTCGGCTGCGTGAGGACAACCCCACCCCCACCACCGAACTGGCCTACAACAGCCCATTCGAGTTACTCATCGCGGTAATCCTCTCAGCCCAGGCTACGGATGTGGGCGTGAACAAGGCCACGGCCAAACTCTACCCTGTGGCCAATACGCCGGAGGCCATCTACGCGCTGGGCGTCGAGGGGTTGAGCGAATACATCAAGACTATTGGCCTGTACAACAGCAAGGCAAGAAACGTCATTGAGACCTGCCGTATGCTGGTCGAGCTGCATAATAGCCAGGTACCGGACAACCGCGAGGCGCTGGAGGCTCTGCCCGGCGTGGGCCGCAAGACAGCAAACGTAGTGCTCAACACCGCGTTCGGCCATGCAGCCATGGCGGTGGATACGCATATCTTCCGCGTCAGCAACCGCACCGGCATCGCACCGGGTAAAAATGTGTTGGAGGTCGAGCGCCAATTAATGCGCCACGTGCCCAAGGAATACCTGGTCGACGCTCACCATTGGTTGATCTTGCACGGCCGCTATGTGTGCAAGGCACGCACCCCGCAATGCGGTAGTTGCCGCATCGAAGACCTGTGCGACTACAAGTTTAAAACCGGTAACTGAAACCCTCGCTTAAATTTGCTCCACCTGATTGAAAAAATCTATTTCCGCTAAGTTCGATTCGTCGCTATAAGGTGCGCAAATGGCATCTTCATAGTGGAGTTGAGTCATGGCCAAAGCAAAAGCAGAAATAGAACTGGACGACGATGACTTTGTTGAAGAAGACGATGCGCCCGATACGGACTCAGCGGCCAATTCCAAAGCCAATCTGACCAAACGCAGATTGATCGATAACTACCTGGAAGAGCGACGCCTGCAGAAACAATTGCTGGACTTCGACTTCGACGGCTAACCACCCTCGCCGCCCTACAAAGCGGCGAGCTGTGGCTTGATGGTTAAGCGATTGAACTAAACAATCGAAGCCATTACCCAAATCTGTTTTGCCTATCAGCAGTGACCTTCTACACTCACTTCATCGGGAATGATTCCCATTTATGAATTGAGGTGTACCATGGTCAAGACCACTACTTTCGCAATCATGCATTTCACCGTGGCCTTTGCGGTGGTGTACCTGATGACCGGCAGTCTGGTGATCGGCGGCGCTGTTGCATTGGTAGAACCCGCCATCAACACCGTCGCTTTCCACTTTCACGAGAAGGTCTGGAAACGGATTGAGCAAAAGCGCACCGAGCGCTTGTCACCACCCCTTCTCCAGGCTTGATGGCAGGTGCTACAGGCGCCTGATCGCCGGGCTGCGCATGCTCCGCGAAATACTGCGGAAACGCCGCTGCGGCAGCTACTATTCAGCGGTGCTGGGGAACTTTATAGCTGTTATTCGGGTATAGTCAGGGGAGTCCACTGGAAAACCCCATGCCCTTATATATCTATGCGCTGATTTTCAGCCTGTTTGCCGTCTCGGCACAGGCTCAACAGACCGATAACTTCAGTTATCCCAACATTAATGCCTTTATGTCCACTATCGGTGGCACCCCCGAGCCCTTGCGCGCGCCGGTGTCTGACGATGTGGATGTTCGCCAGGCAGACCTCTCTGTGCGCGTACTGCCAGAGCGATATCTGCCCCCTGCGCTGTCACGCTACCGTGACATGCACTACCGACTAGCCTACCAAAACAAACCCGCCCCGCTGATCTTTCTGATCGCCGGTACCGGTTCGGGTTTCGATAGCCCGCGCCTGGACTACCTCAAGGCCTTGTTCTGGGATGCAGGCATGCACGTCATCATGCTGTCTTCGCCGACCAACCACGATTTTATTGCCTCAGCCTCAAGCACCGGCTTGCCTGGTCTGGGTCGCGAAGATGCGCGCGATCTGCATACCGCCATGTCACTGGCAGTTGAGCATGCCCGTAACAAAAAAGGTATCGAGGTGACTGAATACCGCGTCGCCGGATTTAGCCTCGGTGCGCTGAATGCTGCCTTTGTTAGCCACCTTGATGAATCGCTGGGTCAGTTCAACTTCACCAAGGTGTTGATGCTCAATCCTCCCGTGGATCTGTACTCCTCCATCCAGCGCCTGGATGCATTGTCAGACACCAAGGTGGAAGGCATCCGCAATACCGAGAGTTTCTACGAGCATATTTTCGACAAACTCTCCCGCCACTTCGCCAAGAGCGGCGACACCGATGTGGAAGCCGGCCTGTTCACTAGCATCCAGACGTCTGAGGAGGCTTTGACTGATGCCGAGATGGCGCTGATGATAGGTGCTGTGTTTCGATTTGCGGCGGCCGACCTGAACTTCATGACCGACGTGATCAACGGTACAGGCCGTTATGCGCCACCTGGGGAGACCATCAAGGTCAGCACCTCGTTGACGCCCTACCTGCGTCGAGCTTTGTTTTGCGACTTCAACTGCTACGTGCAGAGCCAGCTGTGGCCATCGTGGAACAACCGCAATATCGAGAAGACCATCAACGACATGGCGTATGAAACCAGTCTGCGCAGCATTGAAGAGCACCTGGTCGACAACCCGAAAATCGCCGCCGTTACCAATGCCGATGACTTTATTCTTGACGCCGGTGACTACGCCTATCTCACCCAACTGCTGGGCGAGCGTGCTTATGTGTTTCCGCGCGGGGGCCATGGTGGAAATCTGCAACACGTCGACGTGACCGCACGGATGCTGGGCTTTCTTGAGGGAACAGAATAATGCGTAGAACTACTCTGACCTTGTGCCTGGCGTTATGCACCACATCGCTGCTTGCCCAGGAAACGCCTCAAAGCACGCGTGAGTCCGTTTCCACTGCGGCGGTAACGCCTGAGTACACAGACCCTTTCGCTGCGCTGGAAATCGACCCCTACGCCAGCCAGTACCAATTTGAACGTTCCAGCCTGCGCGCATTGAATGTGCAGGATCCGATCGAAGGCTTCAACCGGCGCATCTACCGCTTCAACGGACAGTTCGATGAGCTGGTGTATCTGCCAGTGATACGTACCTATGAATGGGCTACGCCACAATTCGTTCGCAAAGGTGTGTCTAACGTATTCTCCAACCTGGCGGACGTGCCTAACTTGGGCAACAGCATTTTGCAGGGCAAGGTACAGCGCAGCATGCGTACCACCGCGCGCCTGCTATTCAATACCACCTTGGGGGTCGTCGGCCTGTTCGATGTGGCCAAAACCATGGGGCTGCCACAGGAGTCAGAAGATTTCGGCCAGACTCTGGGCGTCTACGGCGTACCGCCTGGGCCCTATTTGGTGCTTCCCTTCCTTGGTCCCTCGTCTTTGCGTGATGCCACTGGCCGAGCAGTGGACTGGTCCCTTGAAGATGCGGCCGCCTACTTGAACAATCGCCAAATCATGAATAACAACCCATGGAGCTATGGGCTGTATGCCATTGATCTTCGGTATAAAAACGGTTTCCGCTATGGCGCACTCGACAGCCCGTTCGAGTATGACCAGGTGCGTTATCTTTACAAAAAGCTGCGCGAGTTTCAGATAAGTCAGTGACCCATAGCCGCTTTGCTGTTTGGGTCAACGGCAAGCGGCAAGGTATCCGAGTGGATGCAAGGTGCAATGCCTGGTATCTGCTCCAGCGCTATACCGACCTGTCAGGTTTAAACTGCACCCTACCCGACCCTAAAGATAATCTGATCTTCCCAATCGACCTCAGGTACCGCGTTTTCGGCGAGCATGCGGCCGGCCTGGGAGATGCCAGCCGCGTGCACGGCTTTGCGATCGCCGCACACCAGATGATGCCAAATAGGCAGATCCTTGCCTTCGGCGACCAGACGGTAACCGCAGGTGGGCGGCAACCAGGAGAAGCCCGCAGCAGCGGTGGGGGTCAGTTGAATACAGTCGGGTACATAATCCCGGCGCTGAGGGTAGTTACTGCACTGACAGCTATTCAGGTCCAGCAGCTTACAGGCCACGCGCGTGTAATAAATGGCGTTAGTGTCGTCTTCATCTTCGAGTTTTTGCAGGCAACAAAGCCCGCAGCCGTCACACAGCGACTCCCACTCCTGCTGATCCAGCTCTACTAGTGCTTTACGCTGCCAAAAAGGTTTGACGATCTGTGCCATGGCTTAGCCCTCCTCCGCCAACACATCGCCCAGCCATTCCATCAGCTGCGGCAGGGTGAAGGGCCAATCCAACTCCGCGCCAGTGTCCTCGCGGCGCAACACCGGAATCCGCAACTGGTAACGCGCCATCAGCTCGGCACTGTCCGCACTGTTGGTAATATCCTGCTCGCGGGCCTGCACGCCGTTGCCTGCGAGCAGAGCTAACAAGCTGCTGGCCTCCTCGCAAAGGTGGCAGGCTTGGGTCCCATAGAGGGTCAGTTGCGGATCGGTTTGCATCAAAGGGTAATCATGGCTGGGAATCAAGCGCCTAGTGTAACCCGCCTGCTTGGCAGTGGCGACGCCATGCAACATACTGCCGACAAATTACGGAGACACTATATGGATTGGGAAACACTGCTGTGCCGCGAGCGGCTGGGCAAACCGGTTGCCGGTTCCGATGAACTTGGCCGCACACCCTTTCACAAGGATCACGACCGGGTTATTTTTTCCGGAGCGTTTCGGCGTCTGGGCAAGAAAACCCAGGTGCATCCGGTCTCCAGTAACGATCATATCCACACCCGTCTGACGCATAGCCTGGAGGTCGGTTGCGTGGGCCGTTCACTGGGTATGCGCGTGGCAGAAATGCTCCGCGACCAACTGCCAGCCTGGTGCGAGCCGGCGGATATCGGCGTAATCGTCCAGGCTGCGTGCCTGGCCCACGACATTGGCAACCCGCCCTATGGACACTCCGGTGAAGATGCAATCCGCCACTGGTTCCACCAGGCCGACCAGCGCGGCTGGCTAGCGCCGCTGACTGATGCCCAACGCCTGGACTTTCTTAACTTTGAGGGTAACGCCCAAGGCTTTCGCGTGCTTACCGAATTGGAGTACCACCAGTTCGAAGGTGGCATGCGCCTGACTTACGCCACACTGGGCGCCTATCTTAAATACCCCTGGACCGCACGGCACGCCGATAGCCAAGGTTACAAGAAGCACAAGTTCGGTTGCTACCAAGCCGAGTTCCCGCTGCTGGAACAGATCGCTGACAAGCTCGGCCTACCGCTGCAGGCAGACCAGTGCTGGGCGCGACATCCGCTGGTGTATCTGGTCGAGGCGGCGGACGATATCTGCTATGGCCTGATTGACCTTGAAGACGGCATGGAGATGGAGCTGCTGGATTACGCCGAGGTTGAAGACGTATTGCTGCAGCTGGTCGGCGATGACCTACCGGAAACCTATCGCCTGCTTGGCCCGCAGGACTCGACTCGGCGCAAGCTGGCGATCTTGCGCGGCAAAGCCATCGAACACCTGGTCAATGCCGCCGCCGAGGCGTTTATCAATCAGCAGCAGGCGTTGCTAGCCGGTGAGCTTAAGGGTGATTTGGTCGAGCACATGCATGACAATGCCCGGCGCTGCGTACTGACGGCGAAGAACATGGCGCGTGAACGTATCTTTCAGGACAAGCGCAAGACATTGCATGAAATTGGTGCCTACAGCACCCTGGAAACGTTATTGGATGCCTTCTGCGGCGCAGTAAACGAACAGCATGCCGGGCTGCACCTGAGCTTCAAGCATCAGCGCATTCTAGACCTGATGGGTAATAATGCACCCAAACCAGATTGGGATTTGTATCGTAGCTATATGCGGGTGATCGATTTCATTGCCGGCATGACCGACCTTTACGCGGCGGACATGGCGGCGCGGATTCGCGGCGTCAGCCCGATCTGAGCTGATGCGACAATGCGCTGAAGTTTATCTGAACGCCAACGCACCAGGTGCCTGCAACCGGTCCAGCAACAGATCGACTATCGCCAATTTGGCGCTGATGGCCTGCGTAGCGATATTGAAATAGCGATTGGACGGTAGACCCGGCTTATCGCGACTTTGCAGCAGCAAATCTACTGCTGCCAGTAAGCTGTCCAAACTCTCTTCGGCCGCCCGCACAGGCTTTTCCATCGACAGACGCAACAGCGGCTCGGTACACAGCCGCGCCAAGGGCTGATAACACTGGCTATTGATCTGCTCGCGCAGACGCTGCAGCTCTTGATGCTGTAACGCACTGTTTTGCCGGCGCGCAGCTATGCCGGTTCCCACGGCCCGGGCGCGGCCAAGCAGTTCAGTATTTTTTAGCAGCTCCAGCCACATTCCCTGCGGCTGCGGCGCCAAGGCGCCCAGGCACAGCAAGTCGTGCCGGTTACCCAGCGCTTCTATGGTGTTGATCAAGTGGTCGGCCATACGATGGTGTAACTGCAATACCGCTTCTGCGGAAGCATGATGCTGGCGTTGCGCGCCAATTTCTTCCCAAATAGGTACCACAGGATGCCAGGCGGTGTACCAGAACAAGCTGCCCTCGTGAACGGCGACAGCTTCAAGGCAATGGTTAACCTGTGCCTCGACCTTCCAGCGCTGACTTTCAAGGCTACTCTCTCCCGCCATCACGCCAAAACACAGCCCCCGGTGACGTTGGACCTGTTCAAGCAACAAACGCAAGAGTCGGATCTGCTCCAACGCCTTGAGCCGACGCTGACGTTTCTGAACGGTGCGGCGCCGGCTGCTGATTCGTTCCAACACCAGCGCCAATACTGCCGCAATTCCGAATAGAGCCCAGACCATAACGCACCAGCTTCACGCTGTCAGTGAGCCACTCCGGGCGTGCGCCCCGACAGCAATTCAATACGATACCCGTCCGGATCTTCGACAAAGGCCAGGATACTGTTGCCATGTTTCATCGGCCCAGCCTCTCTTACCACCTTGCCCCCTGCGGCGGTGATCTGCTCGCAAGCCTTGTAGACATCCAGTACTTCTATCGCAATATGACCATAACCGTCGCCAAGATCATAGTGGGCCGTATCCCAATTATGCGTCAGCTCCAGTACCGCCTGCTCTGCTTCACTACCATAGCCGACGAATGCCAGGGTAAAACGGCCTTCGGGATAGTCTTTACGGCGCAGCAAGGTCATGCCGAGCACTTCAGTGTAGAAAGCTATAGACGCGTCCAGATCACCGACGCGGAGCATGGTATGTAGTATGCGCATGGCAGCAACCTTCGGTTAAGCTTGAAGCTGCAAGTTACAAGCTTCAAGCGGTAGGTGCAAAAACGAAAACGGGCGCCTAACCATAACAGTTGGACACCCGAACAATCGACCCCTGCCAAACTGCACGCCGCTTTAATCTAGCAGCGTGCAGCGATGCTTCAAAGAAGCTTGCGGCCCTTGCCCGCCGCAATGCGCATGCGCAAGGCGTTGAGTTTGATAAAGCCTGCGGCATCGGCCTGATCATAGGCGCCAGCGTCATCTTCAAAGGTGGCAATGGCGGCGTCGAACAGCGAATCATCGGACTGACGGCCCACGACGATCACATTGCCTTTATACAGTTTCAAACGCACTACGCCGTTGACGTTGGCCTGGGATGCATCGATCATTTTCTGCATCATCAGCCGCTCCGGGCTCCACCAGAAACCGTTGTAGATCAACTCGGCATACTTGGGCATCAGGCTGTCTTTCAAGTGCGCGACTTCACGGTCCAGAGTAATGGATTCAATCGCGCGATGGCCCTTGAGCATGATGGTGCCGCCGGGGGTTTCGTAGCAGCCACGGGACTTCATGCCGACAAAACGGTTCTCGACGATGTCCAGACGGCCTATGCCGTTCTCGCCACCAATACGGTTCAACTCGGCCAGCACAGTAGCTGGCGACAGCTCTTTGCCGTCGATCGCAGTAATGTCGCCATTGCGGTAGGTCAGCTCGATATAGGTCGGGCTATCCGGTGCATTTTCCGGCGACTTGGTCCACTTCCACATGTCTTCTTCGTGCTCGGCCCAGGTATCTTCCAGCACGCCGCCCTCATAGGAAATGTGCAGCAGGTTGGCGTCCATGGAGTAAGGCGACTTCTTCTTGCCGTGGCGTTCGATCGGGATGTCGTGATGTGCGGCGTAATCCATCAGCTTCTCGCGCGACAGCAAGTCCCACTCGCGCCAGGGGGCGATTACCTTGACGCCTGGCTTGAGCGCATAGGCACCCAACTCGAAACGCACCTGGTCGTTGCCTTTGCCGGTCGCGCCATGGGAAATGGCATCCGCACCGGTTTCGTTGGCAATCTCAATCAACCGCTTGGCAATCAGTGGGCGGGCGATGGACGTGCCCAGCAAATACTCACCTTCATACACAGTGTTAGCGCGGAACATCGGAAACACGAAGTCACGAACGAATTCTTCACGCAGGTCGTCGATGTAGATTTCCTTGACGCCCATGGCTTGAGCCTTGGCACGTGCGGGCTCGACCTCTTCACCCTGACCCAGGTCTGCTGTGAAGGTTACCACTTCACAGTTATAGGTTTCCTGCAGCCATTTGAGGATGACAGAGGTATCCAGACCACCGGAATAGGCCAGGACAACTTTTTTTACATCGGACATTACGCGCTCCCTCGAAGATTGATTAGCGCCACGTATGGGGCGACGGGCAAAGCGCTATTCTAGCGCCGAGGCGCGAGGAATCACAGGGGAGATGGGCTTTGCCCGGTACCTGGACAGCTAGTTTTTTTCTAAACGCAGGGTAACCCGGCGGTTCTGCTGCCGACCAGCATCGCTGCCGTTGCTGGCAACCGGATAGCTTTCGCCGTGGAAACGCAAGGTAAAGAGCTGCTCTTCAACTCCCTGGGCCGTCAGGTAGTCGCGCACGGCAATCGCGCGCTGGCGTGACAGTTCCCGATTGGCGAGGCGATCGCCCAGGTTGTCGGAGTGACCGTCGAGCTGAATGGTACCGATGTCATCGTCGGCTTTAATGTAAACCAACGCCGTATCCAGTAACGCTTTGGCACTGGCGCTCAGCGTTGCTCCCCCCGAGGCAAAGCTGACAACACTGCGCGATACCTGATCAAAATTCAGCGGCAGTAAACCGCTCATGCAGGTTTGAAACTCTTTCCATGCTTCGTGATAACCAACGCTCGACACCACTATGCGAATCGCGTCTGAAGCACCCGCCCAGGCCGCACGTTGAATAGTCGGATGCAGGCCCAAGGCCAGCCCGGCAAGCATCTGCCCGGCCTGCTGCTGGGGTACCCGCAGAACCACCGGACCTTCCTCGATCAGACCCTGACCTAACACGGTGGCGCGCATATCATGTCGCCATGGCGGCGGATCATTGAACAACTGAGCCTGGCCCGGCTGCATCAGATTACTGACCGCTTCCAACTGGAATATCGGACGCTCGCCTGCCTTGCGCACAAATACGGCCTGGCCATAGCCACTGACCGGTTGGGTCAGACGGCACTCGAACTGGCTGCCTTCCACCGTCCACTCGACCTCTTCCATCCGGGTCTGGAAAGTAATCGCCTGGGCCGGCAATGTAACCCCCAGCAGCAGGGCGCAAGCTATTCGACGCACGAGATTCTCCATGCATTATCAATTCTCTCTGATGTTGCATCGGCCGCTGCAGGTAAAACTTTACCGTGCTCGCACTTGTAACAGCCGTTTATTCCCGGTGTGAAAACAGGCCTGATTCCGGTAGCATGGTCAGATTGAAATTGTCTGGAAGCACCCTGATGACTGACCGCCTTACCCTGATCCGGCCAGATGACTGGCATATTCATTTACGTGACGGAGGGGTGCTCAGCAACACCGTGGCCGATGTCAGCCGCACCTTTGCCCGCGCGATCATCATGCCCAATCTCGTCCCGCCGGTGCGTACCGGCCAGCAGGCTGCGAGCTACCGCGAGCGAATTCTGGCAGTACGCCCGCCGGGCTCGGCATTTGAACCCCTGATGGTGCTCTACCTCACTGACCAGACTACTGCCGACTGCATTCGTGAGGCGCACCGCGAGGGCCAGGCCATCGCTGCCAAGCTCTACCCCGCGGGTGCGACCACCAACTCCGACTCGGGCGTGACCCGCCTTGAGTATATCTATCCCGCGCTGGAAGCCATGGCTGAGGTAGGTATGCCATTGCTCGTGCATGGCGAAGTGACCCACGCCAATGTGGACATTTTCGACCGCGAGAAGGCCTTTATCGATCAACAACTGGTCGGTCTGGTTGAGCGCTTCCCGACATTGAAAGTGGTGTTTGAACACATCACCACAGCCGATGCCGTAGACTTTGTGAACAGTGCCCCCGGCCGCGTCGGTGCCACCATTACGGCCCATCACCTGCTCTACAACCGTAATCACATGCTGGTCGGCGGTATTCGGCCACACTTGTTCTGCCTACCTATTCTCAAACGCCAGCGCCATCAACAAGCGCTGTGCGACGCCGTAGCCTCTGGCTCGGAAAAATTCTTTCTAGGCACCGATTCAGCCCCGCATGCGCGGCACGCCAAAGAAGCAGCCTGCGGCTGTGCTGGCTGCTACAGTGCGCACGCAGCCTTGGAGCTATACGCCGAAGTCTTTGACGAACTCGGAGTGCTCGACAAACTGGAGGGCTTCGCCAGTTTGCATGGCCCCGATTTTTACGGGTTAGCACGCAATACCGATACCGTCACGCTGGTTCGCGAATCCTGGAAGGTGCCTGACTGCCTGCCGCTGGGTGACCAGACTATTATTCCCCTGCGTGCAGGCGAGAGTATTCATTGGCGCGTTGCCTGATATCCTGGATTTGAGCAGTACAACCCATTTAAGGATCGCCCGTGAGCGAGTTTGAGTTCGATAGTGAAGAACAGCAAGAGACCCCAGCGAAAGGCTCCAAGCCGCCAATGGCCTACCGTTTTCGTGGCTTTCTGCCGGTGGTGGTGGATGTCGAAACCGGCGGATTTAACGCAGCTACCGATGCGCTATTGGAGATTGCCGCGACGCCGATACTGATGGACGAAGAGGGTATGCTGTATCCGGACCATACGCACTTTTTTCGCGTAGAGCCTTTCGCCGGTGCCAATATTGAACCAGCAGCCCTGGAGTTTACCGGGATCAAGCTGGATCATCCATTGCGCATGGCAGTGGACGAATCCGAAGCATTGACGGAAATATTCAAACACGTACGCAAGGCGGTCAAATCTGCTGGCTGCACCCGTGCAGTACTGGTCGGGCACAACGCTTTTTTTGACCTGGGCTTTGTCAATGCCGCTGTCGAACGCACACAGATCAAACGCAACCCCTTTCACCCCTTTTCCTGCTTTGATACTGCCACCCTAGGTGGACTGGCATATGGCCAGACGGTGCTGGCCAAGGCTTGCGCAGCAGCTGACATCGACTTCGACGGCAAGGAAGCGCACTCCGCACGCTATGACACCGAGAAGACCGCCGAACTGTTCTGCAGCATCGTCAATCGGTGGCGTGAGATGGGCGGCTGGCCGCCAGTCTGAGCTACTGGCCTGACGCTGTTGACCGACAACGCACCATTACAACGCGTCGCAATTCCATAGATATCAGTCGAATCAATAACTTGCCCGAAACCCGGGCTAGGGTTATTTTCCGCTGTACGCGTAATACTCCGCTACACTGCAAGGATCGGGCACTAAATCATCGACCACGAGTTGATATTCGTCTCTCTGGCCAAAAAGCTAGGGAATACCGTGACATCGGTAGCTAATTGCAGTGTCTTATTGCAGTGCTGCCGATTGATAACCAGAAAAAGGAGTCACCCTCTAATGAAACGTCAATCACTCGCCATGCTGTTTTCCGCAGCAATCGGATGTGCCGCACTGGCATCCACTCCGGCTGTGGCCCAGCAAAACTTCGTGACCATCGGCACCGGCGGCCAAACCGGCGTCTATTACGTTGTCGGCCAGTCTGTTTGCCGCTTGATCAACCGCAATACCAACGATCATGGCATTCGCTGTAATGCGCCATCCAGCGGCGGCTCAGTCGCCAACGTCAACGCCATCCGTGGCGGCGAAATGAATATGGGCGTAGTGCAGTCTGATATTCAATACAAAGCCTATGAAGGTGTAGAGAACTTCGAAGACGCCGGTAAGTTCGAAGGCATGCGCGCCATGTTCGCCCTGCACGGCGAGCCATTGACTGTGGTAGCGCGCCGCGACTCCAACATCACCGACGTGAAGGACCTCAAGGGCAAACGTGTGAATATCGGCAACCCTGGTTCCGGCCAGCGTGACACCATGGATGTAGTGCTGGATGCGCTGGGTTGGACCCACGATGACTTCTCTCTGGTTTCCGCATTGGATGCAGCAGAGCAAGCCGCAGCACTGGGTGACAACAATATCGATGCGATGGTCTATGTTGCCGGCCATCCGAACGGTTCCATTCAGGAAGCCACTACCACGGTTGATGCCGTACTGGTATCAGTTGCAGGCGAAGAAATCGATCAGTTGATCGCCGAGCGCCCTTACTACGCCAAGGCCACCATCCCCGGCGGCATTTACCGCGGCAACGACAATGACGTCGATACCTTCGGTGTTCGCGCCACCCTGGTAACCTCCACTGACACCGATGACGAAACCGTCTACCAGACCGTCAAAGCGGTATTTGAGAACTTCGACCGCTTCAAGCGTCTGCACCCGGCCTTCGCCACGCTGAAGGAAGAAGAGATGATTGCCCAAGGTCTGTCCATTCCCCTGCATGATGGCGCGGTGCGCTACTACAAGGAACGCGGCTGGATGTAAGCCCCCAAACCCGGATCAGTGATCCGGGTTTGTTTTTTGCATGTTGTCCCTACTCGATTTTTCCATATCATGCATTAGGAACTCAGGGCTACCATGAGCGTACAAAATAATCAGCGTGACGATATGAGCACTGAACTGGAAGATCTGGTAGCCACCAGCGATACCGGTGCTCGCACACCCCAGGGGTTCACCGGCAAATTGATTGTGTCGGTAGCAGCTGCTTGGTCATTGTTTCAATTATGGATTGCATCGCCCCTCCCCTATTTGGTTGGCTTTGGCGTATTCAACAGTGCCGAAGCCCGTTCGATCCACCTGGCATTTGCCATCTTTCTAGGCTTTATGGCCTTTCCAGCGCTCAAACGCTCACCCCGTGAGCACGTCCCCATTCTGGACTGGGTGCTGGCGCTAGCCGCCTCGTTTTGCGCCGCTTACTTGTATGTTTTCTATTCCGAGCTGGCCAGCCGGCCGGGTAACCCGACGACTTTCGATGTCGTAGTGGGCGTTGCCGGTCTGGTGTTACTGCTTGAAGCGACACGCCGGGCATTAGGCCCACCGCTGATGATCGTCGCGCTAGTGTTTCTGGTCTACTGCCTGGCCGGACCCTACATGCCTGGCATTCTGGCGCACCGTGGCGTCAGCGTGCAGGCGCTGGTCAATCACCAATGGCTTACCAGCCAAGGCGTGTTCGGCATCGCCCTGGGTGTATCAACCAGCTTCGTGTTCCTCTTCGTACTGTTTGGCTCGCTGCTGGACAAAGCCGGGGCTGGCAACTATTTCATCAAGGTCGCCTTTTCGCTACTGGGTCATTACCGCGGCGGACCGGCCAAAGCGGCGGTAGTTGCCTCGGGCATGACCGGGCTGATCTCCGGCTCCTCGATTGCCAATGTGGTGACCACCGGGACCTTTACCATCCCGATGATGAAACGCGTCGGGTTTTCCTCGGAAAAAGCCGGCGCGGTGGAAGTAGCCTCCTCAGTCAACGGTCAGATCATGCCACCGGTGATGGGCGCAGCGGCATTCCTGATGGTCGAATATGTCGGTATTTCCTATGTCGATGTAATCAAACATGCCTTCCTGCCAGCGCTGATCTCCTATATTGCGTTGATCTATATTGTGCATCTGGAAGCGATGAAAGCCGACATGCAGGGTCTGCAAAGCAGTAACCCGCCGCGGCCTCTGGTACGCAAGGCGCTAGGCTTTCTCACCGGACTTATTCTGCTCATGGCGTTGTCATTCGCGGTTTATTATGGGCTCGGCTGGCTCAAGCCGCTGCTCGGCGACGCTGCTGGCTGGGTGATTGGGGCAGGGCTGTTCGCCACCTATGTAGCACTGCTTAAGGTCGGCGCACAGTATCCGGTGTTGGAGTTAGACGATCCGGACTCCCCCGTGGTGACACTGCCCCAGACCAAACCAACCGTGATGTCCGGCCTGCATTACATTCTGCCAGTCATCGTCCTGGTATGGTGCCTGATGGTAGAGCGTCTTTCGCCTGGCCTGTCGGCCTTTTGGGCAACCGTGCTGATGATCGTCATCATCGTCACCCAGCGTCCGCTAATCGCCCTGTTTCGTGGCCAAAGCAAGCTGGCCAATGACCTCCTGCATGGGCTGGATGACTTGTGGCAAGGCTTGGTGGCCGGCGCACGCAATATGATCGGTATTGGCATCGCCACTGCGGCGGCTGGCATTATTGTCGGCGCGGTAGCGCAAACGGGTGTCGGTCTGGTGCTGGCAGATCTGGTCGAAATCCTGTCGATGGGTAACCTGATGCTGATGCTGATGCTGACTGCAATCCTGAGCCTGATTCTGGGTATGGGCCTGCCGACCACCGCGAACTATATCGTGGTATCAGCCTTGCTCGCCCCGGTTATCGTTACCCTTGGCCAACAGAATGGGTTGATTGTGCCGCTGATCGCGGTGCATCTGTTTGTCTTCTACTTCGGCATCATGGCTGACGTAACGCCGCCGGTAGGCCTGGCCTCCTTTGCCGCTGCCGCCGTTTCAGGCGGGGATCCGATCCGCACCGGTTTCCAGGCGTTCTACTACAGCCTGCGCACCGCCGCTCTGCCCTTCCTGTTTATCTTCAACACGGACTTGTTGTTGATCGACGTGACCTTTTTGCAAGGCATTATCATCTTTATTGTCGCGACTATTGCCATGCTGATTTTCGCCGCGGGCACGCAAGGCTGGCTACTGGTTCGCAGCCGCTGGTACGAAAGTGTGCTGATGCTACTGGTGGCCTTCACCCTGTTCCGCCCCGGCTTCTGGATGGACATAATCCATGACCCCTATCAGTCGATCGCGCCTGCAGAGATAGCCGCAACGCTGGACCGCGTAGACGAGGGCAGCACACTGCGTATGCAGATCAAGGGTGAAGATGACATTGGCAGCGAGCGCACCTTCTATGTACTGGTGCCAGTACCCGATGGCGAAAGCGGTCAGGAGCGCCTGGATGAAATGGGCTTGATGCTGTTACAGGATGGCGACCGTACCCTGGTGGATATGGTTACCTATGGCAGTCTGGCAGCGGATTTGGGTTTTGACTTCGATCAGGAAATTATCGAAGTGCTGGCTCCGGTGGATCGCTGGGCCAAGGAATGGATGTGGATTCCCGGGTTCCTGCTGTTCCTGTTGATCATCGCACTGCAGTGGCGGCGTCGCCCAGCACCAACGCAGCGCATAGCGACCTCTTCGGGAGGCAGTCATGTATAACCGTATCCTGTTACCCATCGACTTGAACCACAAGGCTTCCTGGGCCAAGTCCCTACCCACGGCTCTGCAGTTGTGCCGTGACTATAACGCTTCTCTGCATGTGGTGATGGTCATCCCGGATTTCGGGCTACCGCTAGTGGGCGGGTTCTTTCCCAAAGAATATGCCAGTAAAGCCAAGCAAGCGATCACTAACAACCTCAGGGAATTCGTCAAGGCGAATGTTCCGAAGGACGTCAAGGTGCAGCGCATCGTTGCTGATGGCAAAGCCTATGAGGCCATTTTGCGGGTGGCGAAGAAAATTGATGCAGACCTGATCGTCATGGCCTCGCACAAACGCAAGCGGGCTGAAGACTATGTACTGGGTACCAATGCACTGCGCGTGGTCCAGTTGTCCAGAACCTCGGTAATGATTGTTCGCTGAGGTAGCTGGCATAGTCTTTGCTCTGTTTTTTTGTGAACCCGAATGACCGGGCAGGCAGCAAACGACAACGGCGTCGTGTATCCGAATCAGCTTCAGCGATTCGGGTCACGACGCTTTTTATTTGCCGCTTGTTTGACTGGACAGGAAAACCTCATGACACAACACCGATCACCACAGGCTAACCCGCTGGCCTGGGTTAACGGCAGCGATGCCCCGGAAAAGAGCCTATTGAACCTGGGCTACCTGCCGTTGACTGATTCAGCCTCGCTGATCGTAGCCGCCACCCAGGGTTTTGCAGAGCCCTATGGGTTGAGCTTGAAGCTGCATCGGCAGGCTTCCTGGGCAGGCTTGCGAGATCGCTTGCTCAACGGCGAGCTGGACGCAGTGCAAGGCCTCTACGGCCTGATCTATGGCGTGCACCTGGGCATTGGCAGCGCACAGGTGCCCATGGCTGTTCTGATGGGGCTGAATCAGAACGGGCAGGCAATCAATCTTGCTGCCGATATGCAACGCGCCGGGGTGACCGATCCCAAAGCGCTAGCCAAGCGCGTGCACCAGGGTGGTGCGCAGCTGCGCTTTGCACAGACCTTCCCTACCGGCACCCATGCCATGTGGTTGTATTACTGGCTGGCCGCGCTAGGCATTCACCCTTTGAAGGATGTTGATACGCTGGTCGTCCCCCCCTCACTGATGGTGCAACACCTGGAGGCGCGGCGTATTGATGGCTTTTGTGCCGGTGAACCCTGGGGCGCTTGTGCGATACAAGAAGGCCAAGGTTTTACCATGGCTACCAGCCAGTCAATCTGGCCCGATCACCCGGAAAAGGTGCTCAGTACTACCCAGACCTTTGTCGATCAGTATCCCAATACCGCCAGGGCCTTGGTCATGGCCATACTCGATGCCAGCCGCTTTATCGATCAGAACGAGGACAACCGCAAGAGCACCGCTCAACTGATCAGCAGTGCTGAGTTCGTCGATGCGCCAGTCGATGCGCTACTGCCTCGCATGCTCGGGCATTACCATGACGGCAACGGTGAGATCTGGCAGGATAGCCACCCGCTACGATTCCACGGCAATGGCGCAGTCAATGTGCCCTATCTGTCCGACGCCATGTGGTTTATGGCGCAGTTTCGTCGCTGGGGTTTGCTGCGTGATGATCCCGATTACCTGGCCGTAGCACAGCAGGTACAGAAGCTCGACATCTATGCTGACGCGGCCAGCGCGCTCGGCATCAGCGTGCCCGCGGTAATGCGCAGCAGCACCCTGATGGATGGCCGGCCCTGGGATGGCACCGACCCCTATGCTTACGCGCGGAGTTTTCCCCTGCATGCACTTGATATACACCATGAGCTGGGAAGGACACCCGGATGAGCCTGACTGATTTTTACTGCAACGGGACGGCACCATGCGCATTCTGCTAATCGATGATACCGCTCGCAAGGTAGGTCGACTGAGAGACTCGCTGATCGAAGCCGGGTTCGAGGTATTCGAAGAATCCGGGCTTTCAATCGACCTTCCAGTCCGGATACAGGGCTGCAAACCAGATGTAGTATTGATCGACAGTGACTCACCAGGCCGTGATGTAATGGAACAGATCTGTCTGATCACCCGCGACCAACCCCGGCCGATTGTGATGTTCACTGACGACAAGGACCCCGGCGTCATGCGCCAGGCGATTCAATCCGGGGTCAGCGCCTATATCGTCGAAGGTATTCAAAGCACGCGCATGCGCGCCATTCTCGATGTGGCCATGGTGCGTTTTGAAAGCGACCAGAAGCTGCGATCTGAACTATTGGAGCGCGAACAGCAGCTCAACGAACGTAAACGCATCGAAAAGGCCAAGGGCCTGCTGATGAAAATGAAAAGTTGCGACGAGGCTGAAGCCCATACCCTGATGCGCCGCCAGGCCATGAGCAAGCAACAAAAAATCATCCAGGTCGCCGAACAGATTATCGCCATGCACGAGTTGCTGAAAGACTGATCTCAGACCGACCCATACTCCCTGGCACCTATCTTGCTTAATCTACCTTAGGCAACCAACGGCGGTTGCCCCAAGACAACGACGTCATTCCCCATCAGGCCCTTACGGGCTTGCCGGGGGGATGGCGTTTTTTTTTGCCTCAACGACGTAGGCAGAATTTTCTGAAGCACCTATACCGCCCACTCCTGAGGGATTTCACATGAACAAAAGTTTCTGGAAAGCCGGCCATACACCCACCCTGTTTGCCGCCTTTCTCTACTTCGATTTGAGTTTTATGGTCTGGTATCTGCTAGGCCCTCTTGCGGTGCAAATTGCCACAGATTTGAGCCTTACTGCACAGGAAAGGGGCATGATGGTCGCCACGCCGATTCTGGCTGGCGCGATCCTTAGGTTGTTGATGGGCTTTCTCGCTGACCGGCTGTCACCCAAGACCGCTGGCGTTATAGGTCAGTTGGTAGTCATTGTCGCGCTGGCCGCCGCCTGGACCCTGGGCGTTGACAGCTATAACAAGGCCTTGTTGCTGGGTCTGGGCCTTGGCTTCGCCGGCGCCGCCTTTGCGGTAGCGCTACCGCTGGCTTCGCAATGGTACCCACCAGAACATCAGGGTAAGGCCATGGGCATTGCTGGTGCAGGTAATTCGGGTACTGTCTTTGCCGCGCTATTTGCTCCCGGTCTGGCCTATCTGTTCGGTTGGCAAAATGTCTTTGGTTTGGCATTGATTCCGCTGGTGGCCACGCTGATCATCTTTATCATGGTGGCGAAGAACTCGCCGCAACGGCCCGAGCCCAAAGCCGCGAGGGATTATCTACTAGCGCTGAACGACAAGGACAGCTGGTGGTTCATGTTTTTCTACAGCATCACCTTTGGCGGTTTTATCGGCTTGGCCAGCGCCCTGCCCGGCTATTTCAGCGACCAGTACGGCCTCAATCCGGTGACCGCAGGCTATTACACCGCCGCCTGCGTGCTCGCGGGCAGCCTGATGCGGCCCCTGGGTGGAGCCCTGGCGGATCGTGTCGGCGGCATTCGGTCGCTGCTGTGCATGTATGCTGTGGCCTCTATCTGTATAGCACTGGTGGGCTTTAATCTCTCCAGCTCCTTTGCTGCGCTAGCGCTGTTTGTCACCGCGATGCTGGGTCTAGGCGCCGGCAACGGTGCTGTCTTCCAGTTGGTACCCCAGCGCTTCCACCGTGAAATCGGCGTAATGACTGGCTTGATCGGCATGGCCGGCGGCATCGGCGGATTCGTGCTCGCCGCCGGACTGGGGACCATCAAGCAGCAGACCGGTGACTATCAGTTGGGACTCTGGTTGTTTGCAGGACTCGGGCTGCTGGCCTTGCTTGGTTTGATTGGCGTCAAACGCCGCTGGCGCACCACCTGGGGTTCGTCGGCCATGACCTCAGCGCGAGTCTGAACATGAGCCTGGAACTGCGCATCGCCGAAGCGAGCGCCAGCGGCCCGCGGGACGAAAACCAGGACGCGATACGGATCGTCACGCCTGCCCCGCACCTGGCCGCCAGCAAGGGTCACCTGTTGGCCCTGGCGGATGGCGTCAGTCACTGTGCGGATGGCGGGTTGGCCGCCCGTGCGACCTTGCAGGCGCTGGCACTGGATTACTATTCGACGCCCGAGACCTGGACCGTCACTCAAGCGCTGGAGCGGCTGCTGACGGCACACAATCGCTGGCTGCGTTGCAACGGCGGTGGCCAGCCGCTGCTCACCACGCTGAGTCTGCTGGTACTGCGTGGCCAGCGCTATACGCTGGCGCATATCGGCGACTGCCGGGTCTATTTGTTGCGCGATGGCCAATTGCGCAAGTTGACTCAGGATCACGTGTGGGAACAACCCGGCATGCAGCACGTGCTCAAGCGCGCCATGGGTCTGGATGAACATTTGGTGATGGATTACCTGGAGGGCGAACTGCACAGCGGCGATCGTTTTCTGCTGGTCAGTGATGGCGTCTGGGCGCAACTGGATGAACACCTGCTACACCAGTACCTGACCGAACAGGCTGAGCCAGCCAACTGCTGCGATGAACTGGTCAGCCAGGCGCATCTGGCTGGCAGCCCAGACAACGCCAGCGCGGTACTGGTGTGCATCGACAGCTTGCCGCAAATCAGCCTGAGTGATGCGCTGCTGCCCGCGGACGAACGCGCGGTGCCGCCACAGCTGAAGAATGGCCAGAGTTTCGAAGGCTGGCTGGTTACTGAGCGCCTGGCCGAGTCGCGGCAGTCCGTGCTCTATCGCATCAAAGACGCCACTCAACAGAACTGGTTGCTGAAAACGCTGCCCCCCGCACTAAAGGAAGATCCGGGCGCGCAGCGTCAGTTGGTACTGGAGGAATGGTTCCTGCGGCGGGTGGCGGGTCCGCATATTCCGGAACTGCACCCGCACTCCAGTCGCCGGCACCTGTACTACGTGATGCGTGAGTATGCCGGCATGACTTTGCAACAGCACAAACGCAGCAGCGGATTGCTCAGCCTGGCGCAATTCCAGAGCCTGGCGCCAGCACTGGTGCGAGCTGTCGGGCTACTGCATCGGCGCAACATCCTGCACCGGGATATCACCCCCAACAACCTGCATATGGGCGATGACGGCGTACTGCGTCTGCTCGATTTCGGCCTCGCATTCTGCCCCGGTTTATCCAATTGGCAAGGCGGTTTACCTGGCACGCCAAGCTACATTGCCCCAGAGGCCTTCACCGCTGCCGAGCCGTCGGCGCAGCAGGATTTATACAGCGCGGGGGTCAGCCTGTATTACCTGCTAACCGGTCATTACCCCTATGGTGAAATCGAAGCTTTTCAACATCCGCGCTTCGGCCAGCCCTCCCCGCCCAGTCGCTACCGCCCGGATCTACCCGCCTGGGTGGACGTCTGCTTGCTCAAGGCACTGGAAAGTGTTCCAAACAAACGCTACGAGACCGCAGAGGAATGGTTGTTGGCACTCGAAAAGGGTGACCAATTAACGTTGCTGCCTGCGCATCGGCCGTTGCTGGAACGTGCGCCGCTGGCAGTATGGCGCGGGATTGCCCTGGGCGCGCTGGGATTGAATCTGCTGCTGTTGGTGGTGTTACTGCATTAAGTCTCGACCGACTGCGCACCAACGTGGTGCCTGCCGCTTCATATAAGTGCAGATAAGCACTAACCAGTGACCTCTAAGCCTAGGAATATCAGACACTTGGAAACTGGCACGAGCTTTGCTTTAACTTTCATATACAAACGAATTACGTAAATGTACCACCCCACATACAGTGCTGCTGTCAACGGCGACAACACACTACCTGACTGATCAGGAACCGGACAAAGGCGTCCTACCGCGAGAGCGGTGGGACGCCTTTTTTGTTTTGCGCTCAACAACACGGAGCAACAGATGCAAAAGCTCAAATTGGTGATGGTAGGCAACGGCATGGCCGGGGTACGCACCCTGGAAGAACTGCTCAAGCTCGCACCTGACATGTACGACATTACCGTGTTCGGTGCCGAGCCGCACCCCAACTACAATCGTATCCTGCTTTCGCCGGTGCTCGCCGGTGAGCAGGCCTTTGAGGATATCATCCTCAACGATCTGAAGTGGTATGCCGACAACAACATCACACTGCATACCGGCCGCAAGGTGGTCAAAATCGACCGCAAGGCCTGTCGTGTCTACGCCGATGACGGTACCGAGGCGGAATACGATCGCCTGCTCATGGCTACCGGCTCCAACCCGTTCATTCTGCCGATTCCCGGCAAGGATCTGGAAGGCGTGATCGGCTACCGCGATATCGCCGATACCGAAATGATGATGAGCACCGCCAAAACCCACACGCATGCGGTGGTGATCGGTGGCGGGCTACTCGGTCTGGAAGCGGCCAACGGTTTGAAGATGCGTGGCATGGACGTCACCGTGGTACATATCGGCGAATGGCTGCTGGAACGTCAACTCGACCGCACCGCCGGCGACCTGCTGCAGCATTCGCTGGAAGAACGCGGGCTGAAATTCCTGCTGCCGCAGTTTACCAGCGAGTTGCTCGATGACGGTAAGGGCCGGGTCAAGGCGGTGCGCTTCAAGGATGGCAGCGAAATACCTGCTGATCTGGTGGTCATGGCCGCGGGCATCCGCCCGAATACCGATCTGGCAGAGAGCGCCGGACTGGCCTGTAATCGCGGCATTCTGGTCAGCGACACCCTGCAGACCTATGACCCAAAAATCTACGCCATCGGCGAATGTGCCAGCCACCGCGGCATCGCCTACGGGCTGGTTGCTCCGCTGTTTGAGCAGGCCAAGGTCTGCGCCAATCACCTGGCCATGCTCGGTTATGGTCGCTACGAGGGCTCGGTGACCTCGACCAAACTCAAGGTCACCGGCATCGATCTGTTCTCCGCTGGCGAATTCATGGGCGATGATGACAGCGAAGTCATTACCCTGTCCGATCCCATCGGCGGCGTATACAAGAAGCTGGTGATCAAGGACAACATTCTGGTCGGTGCTTGCCTGTACGGGGATACCGCCGACGGCGGCTGGTACTTCCGCATGGTCAAGGAGAACCACAACATCCATCAGATTCGTGACCACCTGATGTTTGGGGAGAACGCCATCGGCGATACCGGCCACCAGGGCCAGAGCAAGACCACCAACATGCCCGATGATATGGAGGTGTGCGGCTGCAACGGGGTGTGCAAAGGCACCATCGTCAAAGCGATTCAGGAGCACGGTCTGTTCAGCGTCGATGACGTGAAAAAACACACCAAGGCGGCTAGTTCCTGCGGTTCCTGTACCGGCTTGGTGGAGCAGATCGTGATCAACACCGTCGGCGGCGCCGCCGATGTGAAGCCCAAGAGCGAGAAAGCGGTGTGCGGCTGTACCGATCTGAATCACGGTCAGGTACGCAAGGCGATCCGCGAGCATCACCTGATAAGCATCCCTGAGGCCATGCGCTTTATGGAATGGCGCACGCCAAACGGCTGCGCCACCTGCCGCCCGGCGCTGAACTATTACCTGATCTCCACCTGGCCGGGTGAGGCCAAGGATGATCCGCAGTCGCGCTTTATCAACGAGCGGGCCCACGCCAACATTCAGAAAGACGGCACCTACTCCGTCATCCCTCGCATGTGGGGCGGCATTACCAACGCGGCAGAACTGCGGCGGATTGCCGATGTTGCCGACAAATACCAAGTGCCTATGGTCAAGGTTACTGGCGGCCAGCGTATCGACCTGCTCGGCATCAAGAAGGAAGATCTGCCGTCGGTATGGAAGGATCTGGATATGCCCTCAGGCCACGCCTACGGCAAATCGATTCGTACGGTAAAAACCTGTGTCGGTAGCGAGTTCTGCCGCTTTGGTACGCAGAATTCGACGCAGATGGGTATTGATTTGGAACACGCGCTGTTCAATATGTGGTCGCCGCACAAGGTCAAGCTGGCGGTCTCCGGCTGCCCACGCAACTGCGCGGAATCTGGCATCAAAGATATCGGCATCATTGGTGTGGATTCCGGCTGGGAGCTGTATATCGGTGGTAATGGCGGGATCAAGACCGAAGCTGGTGAGTTCTTCGTCAAGGTCAAGACCGAAGCCGAGGTAATGGAGTACAGCCTGGCCTTCCTGCAGCTGTACCGCGAAGAGGCCTTCTACCTCGAACGTACCGTGCATTACATGCACCGCGTCGGTCTGGAGCATATCAAGACGGGTGTGCTGGAAGATGCCGAGCGTCGCAAGGCCTTGCAAGAGCGTCTGCTGTTCTCCTTGTCATTCGAGCAGGACCCGTGGAAGGAACGTATCGAGAAGGAAGAGCTGAAAAACGAATTCCGCCGCATTGCGGTGAAGGAAGTTGCCGAGGTGGCCCTATGAACTGGCTGGATATCTGCGCACTGGAAGACATTCCCCCACTCGGTTCACGGGTGGTCACCGGCGCCAAGTGCGACATCGCGGTATTTCGCACCAGCGATGACGACGTATTCGCCGTGGATGATCGCTGCCCGCACAAGAATGGGCCGCTGTCCCAGGGCATCGTATTCGGCAAACAGGTCACCTGCCCGTTGCACAACTGGACCATTCAGCTGGAAAACGGCGAGGCCGTGGCGCCGGATGTCGGATGTACTCACCGGTACCCGACCCGGGTAGAGAATGGACGAGTGCAGTTGGTGTTGGACAAGGTTTCTCCATGACCTACGCACTGATTGAGATTAGATCGAGTGTTGGCGCCATTGCCGACGGGCTGGGCTGGACGCGCTGTAAACACGTCCCTGTTCGCTCGGCGATGACCACCCGACCGCCAAGGACGGCGGAAGTGTCGAAATTGCAGGAGCAAATTTCGACCGGTCATCGACGGTCCAGCCCAGCCCGTCGGCAACGTCGCTATTCTGCTGCGTGCAGTCAATCAGTGCTCTCCGTCGCGAAGAAAATTGCCAAATCAACCAACATCGTGAATTTGGAAGCTTGCCCATGATCAAAACAACCGCCTCCACCTGCTGCTACTGCGGCGTCGGCTGCGGTGTGCTGATCGAGCACGATGATGAGCGCATTATCGGCGTCAAAGGCGACCCGGCGCACCCGGCCAACTACGGCCGGCTGTGCAGCAAAGGCGCAACGCTGCATCTGACCGGCGACCTTACGGCTCGAGCGTTGTACCCCGAACTGCGGCTGGGCAAGGGGTTGGCGCGCAGCCGCACTGATTGGGATACCGCCATGGGGCACGCCGCTCAGGTGTTCGGTCAGACCATTGCCGAGCACGGCCCGGACAGTGTCGCTTTCTATATTTCCGGGCAGTTGCTGACCGAAGATTATTACGCGTTTAATAAACTGGCGCGTGCGTTAGTGGCCACCAACAATATCGACAGCAACTCGCGGCTGTGCATGTCCAGCGCAGTGGTTGGTTACAAGCGCAGCCTGGGCGCCGATTCACCGCCCTGCTCCTATGAAGATATCGAACAGAGCGATTGCCTGCTGATCGTCGGCAGCAATATGGCCTATGCGCATCCGGTACTGTTCCGCCGTTTGGAGCAGGCCAAGGCGGATAAGCCGGATATGCGCATCATCGTCGTCGATCCACGGCGCACCGATACCTGCGACATTGCCGATCTGCACCTGGCCGTACAGCCCGGCACCGACGTCGCGCTGTTCCACGGCATCCTGCATATTCTGATGTGGGAAGGCTGGATCGATCGGCGTTTTATCGACGAACACACCGGCGGTTTTGACGAGCTGAAAACCCTGGTGCGCGACTATACGCCGGAGATGGTCTCGGGTATTTGCGGTATCAGCCAGGACGATCTGCAGAGCGTGGCACGCATGATCGGCAGCGCGCCTTCGTTTCTCTCGCTATGGTGCATGGGGTTGAACCAGTCCAGTGCTGGCAGCGCCAAGAACAGCGCGCTGATTAATCTGCACCTGGCCACCGGGCAGATCGGCAAACCCGGTAGCGGGCCCTTCTCGCTGACCGGCCAGCCGAATGCCATGGGCGGCCGGGAGACGGGCAGCTTATCCAATCTGCTGCCTGGTCACCGTGAAGCCGCTAACGCCAAGCACCGCGACGCGGTGGCCGCGTACTGGGGCGTAGACAGCCTGCCTAGCAATGTCGGCTTGAGTGCTATCGAGCTGTTCGAGGGCGTGCGTCAGGGCAAGATCAAGGCACTATGGATCGCCTGTACTAACCCCGCGCAATCTATGCCCGATCAGACACTGATCCACGAGGCGCTGGCGGCCTGCCCTTTTGTAGTCGTACAGGAGGCCTTCGCTACCACCGAAACTTGCCACTATGCCGATCTGCTGTTGCCTGCCGCAAGTTGGGGCGAAAAGGCCGGCAGTGTGACCAATTCCGAGCGGCGTATCAGCCGCGTGCGTTCAGCAGTCGCAGCGCCGGGCGAAGCGCGAGCGGACTGGGCGATCGTTTGTGATCTGGCCACACGCCTGGAGGCGCAGTTGCGCCCCGGCCAGCCCAGCCTGTTCGACTTCGCTAGCCCCCAGGCATTATTTGACGAATACCGCGGGTTGACTGCCGGCCGCGATCTGGATTACAGCGCGCTCAGCTACGCGCTGATTGACGAACTCGGCCCACAGCAATGGCCATTCGACGGCGCTACCCAGTCAGGTACCGCACGGCTGTACGCGAACAATCACTTCCCGACCGAAGACGGCCGAGCGCGCTTTATCGCCGAGTCTTATCTGCCGCACAAGGAACAGCGCGACGCGCGCTTTCCATTGACGCTGAATACTGGGCGCCTGCGCGACCAGTGGCACGGCATGAGCCGTACCGGTACGGCCGCGCAGCTTTTTGGTCATGTCGAGCAGGCGCAGATCAGTCTGCATCCAGACGAGCTGCGCAGCCGGCGCCTGGTCGACGGCCAGCTAGTGCAGGTCAAAAGTCGCCGCGGTGAACTGATCCTGCCGGTACTGAGTGATGAGCAGATTCGTCCTGGGCAGGCTTATATTCCGATGCACTGGGGCAAGCGCTTTCTCAAGGGCCTGGGTGTGAATGTGCTGACCCAGTCAGTGTTCGATCCGCTGTCCAAACAGCCGGAACTGAAGCAGGCCGGCATCAACGTCAAGCCGGTGGTCTTTCCCTGGGAATTGTTCGTACTGGTTGAACATGACGTACAACGACGCTTTACCGCATTACGCGAACACTGTGAAGAACTGGCGTTCGCCAGCTTTAGTCTGGCAGGCCGGGAGCGCCCAGCGCTGCTGATCCGCGCTGCGCATGGCCATGCGCCTGAAGCAGACTGGCTAACCAAGCTGGACAGTCTGCTGGATTTACAGGACGGCCCTGTGCTGATTTACGACGACCCGCGCCGCGCCATCGGCAAACGGGTCAGGATCGAAGCGGGTCGCATCACTGCGATTCGGCTAACCGGTGAAACCGCTGCCCGCGACTGGTTGCGTGCGGCCTGGCAAAACGGCGAGACCAATGCTGAACTGCGGCGCTGGTTTCTGGCGCCCGTCAGCACGCCGCCAGGTGGCAAGTCCGGCAGCGCTGACCGCACTATATGCAACTGTATGAACGTCAGCCAGAGCCGTATTCAGACGGGCATTGAACGCGGGCTGGACCTAAACGGGCTGAAATCCGAGCTAGGCTGCGGGACCGAGTGCGGCTCCTGCGTGCCTGAGATCAAAGGGTTACTGAGCCGGGCCAAGGTGGCGGTATGAGACTCCCCTTTCGCGCCGAGGCCGGCGCTCCCACCAGCCCTCATTCCACTAACGCAGTGATGGTCATGCCAACGTCTGTGAAAGCCCTCGCTTTGGTAAAAACACCGACCCATATGGGAACCTCACCCCCTGTGGCAACGCCAGCCTTTGTGGGAGCGCTGACCTCTGTGGGAGCGCCGGCCTCGGCGCGAACGGCCCCCACCCAAACACCTTACCTACCGGAGACACCCTCATGAGCCCATTAGTCCACCTGGTAGGCGCAGGTCCCGGCGATCCAGAACTCTTGACTCTAAAAGCCGTGCGCGTCCTCGGCCAGGCCGATGTGGTCATGGTCGATGATCTGGTCAACCCAGCGATCCTTGAGCATTGTCCGCAAGCGCAACTGGTGCGCGTAGGCAAACGCGGCGGCTGTCGCTCTACACCCCAGGACTTTATCAACCGCCTGATGCTGCGCTACGCCCGCCAAGGCCGTAAGCTGGTGCGCTTGAAAGGCGGCGATCCGTGCATTTTTGGCCGTGCGGGTGAAGAGGCGCAATGGCTAGCCGAGCGCGGCATTGAATCGGAAATCGTCAATGGCATAACGGCAGGGCTGGCAGGCGCGACCCAATGTGGTATTCCGCTGACGCTGCGCGGCACCAGCCGCGGTGTCACCCTGGTGACAGCCCATACGCAGGATGACAGCGAGCTGAACTGGCAAGGCCTTGCGCTGGGTGGCACCACCCTGGTGATCTATATGGGCGTGGCGCGGCTAGGGCAAATCCAACAGGGATTGTTGGCCGGGGGTATGCCGGCGACCACGCCTGTGGCGATGATCGAGCGTGCCAGCCTGCCGGACCAGCGCCAGCATCTGTGCAGCCTGGCTGATCTCTGCCACGCTGCTGCTGAGTTCCAACTGCAAAGCCCGGCGGTATTGGTGATCGGTGATGTGGTTGCGGCGGCACTGCACCTAAACCAACCAGCGGAACATGCGGCAGCGGCGCAGTAACTCCAGCAACGGTGAGTACACGCCAGCCCCGCTGGTCGAGATGGAACTCGACCTTCCCGGTGGTGCGCTCTGGGAGGGCCGAGTTCCATCTCGGCCTGGGGCGTCTCAGCCAGGACGCTAGTCGAGGTGGAACTCGACCGGTAGTGCTCTCGTCAGCTTTTGGGCTTCATTGCCTCAAGCATCGAGCCCATCGCCTGATGAATCGCATTGATCGCCTTCAACGGCCGGACCATGACCTTGAAATCGATAATCTGACCAGCCTCGTTCCACTCAATCATATCAACGCCGTTAATTTTGACGCCATCGATCAGAGTTTCAAACTCAAGTACTGCGTGATTGCCCTGTTCCACTTCCCGCAAATAGCTGAAGTGCCCAGGCGCATTGAGCACCTGCATCGCTGCCATCAGATACAGACGGGTGATTTTCTTGCCGGTTTGCGGGGTGTGCACGACCGGCGAGTGAAATACCACGTCCTCCGCCAACAGGGCTTCCAAACCTTTTGCGTCCTGATGTTTGACGATCTCATGCCATTGTTCGATTACGCTAGTCATGCGTTTGCTCCCTTGTCTGTTCTGAGCATTCTCGGCGCCTACACCCAGCAGCTCAAGCCCTATAAGCGTCAAGAATAAGGACGCTGTGCTACAAGATGGAACTGGACCTTCCCGGCGGCACTCTGGGAGGGCCGAGTTCCATCTCGGCCAGCGAACTTATCTGCTAGCACAAGGGTCGAGGTGAAACCAGTCCTTCCCGGAGGAGGTACTAAGAAAAGTCAACTAGCCTTGGGGTTGTTGTTCCCGCTGCTGATCAGCCCAAAGCCGCGCATAGGCGCCGCCTGCAGCCAATAAGTCGGCGTGACTGCCCTGCTCCACTACCCGCCCCTGGTCCAATACCAGAATCCGCTCGGCGTGCACGATGGTCGACAGGCGATGCGCGATCGCCAGGGTCGTGCGTTTTTGCGAGACTAGATTCAAAGCGTCGAGAATCAGCCGCTCGGCATGGGTATCGAGCGAAGACGTGGCCTCGTCGAGAATCAAAATCGGCGGATTCTTCAGTAGTACTCGGGCGATAGCGATACGTTGCTTCTCGCCACCGGACAGTTTCAGACCCCGCTCACCCACCTGCGTATCCAGACCCTTTGGCAGACGCCGTACGAAGTCTTCCAGTTGCGCCATCCTTAGCGCCTGCCATATCTGCTCCTGCGAAGCGCCGGGCTTGCCGTAGGCGATGTTATAGCCAATGCTGTCGTTAAACAGCACCGTGTCCTGCGGCACTACACCAATCGCCTGGCGCAGGCTGTCCTGGGTCACACTGCGAATATCCTGACCGTCGATACGGATGGCGCCGCCAGCCACGTCATAGAACCGGAACAGTAAACGCGCCAGGGTGGATTTACCGGCGCCGCTGGGCCCAACGATCGCCAGGGTATGCCCGGCCGGAATATGCAGGTCCACTCCCTGCAAAATCGGCCGAAGGGGATCGTAGGCATGACTGACCTGGTCAAAATCCACTGCACCGCCAGTGATCTGCAGCGGTTTGGCATCGGCGGCATCGGCAACTTTAACCGGCGCTTCCAGCAAGCCGAACAGGCGTTCGATATTCGTCAGCGCCTCGCGAATTTCGCGGTAAATAAATCCGAGAAACCCCAAGGGCACGAACAGCTGAATCATATAGGCGTTGATCATCACCAACTCACCCAGGGTCATGGCACCGGCGGCTACCTGATTAGCAGCCATAAACATCATCAGCGTGACCGACCCGGCGATAATCAACGCCTGCCCGGAGTTCAGCGCCGCCAATGACAGGCGATTCTTCATCCGCGCCGCCTCCCAGCCTGCCAGGTGCGTGTCGTACTCCTGCGCCTCGAAGCGCTCATTGCCGAAGTACTTGACCGTTTCGTAGTTCAGCAGGCTGTCCACCGCCCGGGTATTCGAGCTGTTGTCCAGCTTGTTGCTTTCCCGTACGAAGCGGTTGCGCCACTCGGTACACCAGATCGAAAACGCGCCGTACAGCAGCACGGAACCAAGTACGGTCAGGGCATACATGGGGCTGAAGTTGATTAGCAGAATGACCGCAATCAGGCCGATCTCAAGCAGCGTAGGAATGATATTGAAAACCATGAAGCGCAGCAAAAAGCTGATGCCGCTGGTACCGCGCTCGATATCCCGAGCCAGGCCACCGGTTCGACGCGCCAAGTGAAAGCCCAGATCAAGGCGATGCAGATGTTCGAACACCCGTAGTGAAACGCGCCGCATTGCCCGCTCGGCCACGCGGGCAAAGACCGCATCACGCAGTTCCGAGAAAAACACCCCGGAGAACCGCAGTAGACCGTACATCGCCAACAGCGCAACGGGTACCAAAACCAGCGCATCGGTGGTCGCTTCGAAATGCTCGACGATCAGCTTTAGCGCCCAAGGTACCGCTACGCCCGCCAACTTGGCGACCAGCAAGAAGCCCATGGCCAGCGCAACGCGGCCACGGAATTCGCTGAGATAGGGGATCAAGCTGGTCATGATGCGCCAGTTGACCGGCCCACCATCGTATTGATTATCGGAATTGGGACGCACGGGATTTCCTTAGGCAAGCGACAAGCGGCCTTAGTGTGATTCCTGGCCTAACGAAGTCAAGCCTTTCCCAACAGCCTTCCCATTGCAGGACATCCCGTGATTGGGGGCCTGGCAATCTGTCGCTTACGGCTGGAGGGTCCGAAGGCCCTCCCCTCACTTAGTCCTCGTGCGGAATCGGGTCGCGGTTGACATCCCAGCCGACCAGCAGCAGCGTCGCCAACACACCGAAAGTCAGACCGATCCAGGGTTCGAAGAATGCCAAGGCAGCGCCAATCAGCACTACGGTGCCGCGCGAAGTGTTGTTCTGCGGAATGGACATGGCCACATAAGCACAAGCGAAACCTGTCAGCACCAATGTTAGCGAGAGCGCGATACCCAGCAACGGCTGTAGCCCTGTAAGCAGCGGCAACACGAAGAACATGATCGGCAGGCCCATCAGGTAATAGGAGGCAAGGCCGCTGTGCAGGCTGTTCATGTTCTCTTTGCCCAGCTTCCAGCGCTGCACAATGATCACCTGCACGCCGGTCCACATAGTGCCCTGAGTCGGGAAAAACGGTGCTGCCACCCCCATCACCGCGTTGCGGATCGCTACAGAAATATGCGTGCGGGTCGGATTGATGTCGATATGCTCATCATGGCGCGCAGTCAGGCCGTCACGAATCACCTCGTTACCGGTGACCATGTCGCCGAACAGAATTACATAGGTGATGATTGCCAGGGGGATGCCCTGCAGAAACATCTCCAGGCTTGGCCAACCAATCGCAAAGGGCGACATTTGTGCCCAGGCAGCGCCAACCGGCGGGATCAAGATCCCCCACTGGATATCATAGGTCACCTCGCCGACCATCGGGCCGACGACCGCTGCGATGATGAAACCAGGTAGCAGGCCTAGCGCGCCAATGATCGCAAACGCCTTGTACTTAAGCTTGAGCTTCTGCATTGGCAGCGAGAAGGCAAAAATCAGGCACACCGCGCAGGCCAGAGTGATGGCAATGGGTTGCTGTAGCAGAAAGCGGTCGGCGTCGTCGATAAATACGCGTTTGAGTGCGGCAATCGCAGCACCAAGAATGATACCGGCCTTGAGCGTATCAGGCAGCCAGAGCACGAACTTCTTACCCAGTCCGGAAATACCCAGAATAAACAATAATGCAGCAAAGTTCAGAGACAGTGCGGTCATCGCCTGCCAGCGGGAAGCCGGATCATCATAGCCGCCCAGTACATAGGCCAGCACCAAGGGCAGTGCTGGCGTAATCCACCCGGGCGCGTAGGGTTCACCGAACACAATAATCGCCGAGGCAATGATCGCAGAATGGATCATCGATACCGCTACTGCTTCTTCAAACCCGAGCCCAAAGAACTCCATCATCAGTGGCACCAGCGCCAAGCCGGTTGCAGCAGCCACAAACAGGCCCTGCATCGCTTCCTGCCAATAAAACCGGGTGTGATAGAACGGCATGCGGAAGGTAAAGGGGCCCCAGCGCCAACCGGGCAATTCGGGTTTGGACATAGCAGACTCTCCGTGACGTTTAAATTATTCTTTTAGGTCAATGAACGGCACGCACTGTTCAGTACGGCGTTCCACGACGGGGTCCATTATGCCGCCTGTAAAGATAAATGTGCACAGCCTGCAGCATGCTTTCCAGAGCCACAAACGACGATAGAAAAAGCCCGCAGGAGTGACTCAAAGCCAGCCATAACAAGGTCTGCGGCAAAGACCTGGCATAGCAACGCAGGCCCAGCCATCTCGAGTACGTGTCATCACCACCATGAATAACCTGACTAACCCGGGCGCTCCTCACTGTTCAGCGACCCTGCAGGCGTTCTGCAGGGTCGCTGCAGCCAAGCGGATAGTGGATCAAAGCGAGGTTATTCCATGCTTTGCGCAAAAAATAGCTGCATCGCGGCGAATGCACGTGCTGCTACCTGAGGGTGGTACTCATTGCGGCCCGGCGTAGCGGCCGTCGGATCGGTGAAGGAATGCACCGCACCGCCGTAATTGACGAACTGCCAATCCACCTCGGCGTCACGCATCTCTTTCTCGAAAGTGCGAATTTGTTCGGCGGGCACCGCAGGATCATCCGCGCCGTTCAGCACCAATACCGGCGATTTGATCGCCTTGGCGTCGTCGAGTTCAGGCGTATCCAGATTACCGTGGAAGGACACCACGCCATCAATGTCAGTACCGGAACGTGCCAGTTCCAATACCACGCCACCGCCGAAACAGAAGCCAATGGCACCCATTTTTGAGCTGTCCAACACCGCGAGATCGCTCTGTTTGAAGACCTCCAGCGCTGCATTCACGCGCTCGCGCATCAGCAGCCGGTCCGACCGTACAAAGGTAGCAGCGTCCCTGGCCTCCTCTGCGTTACTGGGGCGCACCGACTTGCCGTACATGTCAGCGACAAACACCACATAGTCAGAACCGCCCGCACGGTAGGCCTTTTTCAGCGCGTTATCGGTCATGCCCATCCAATTGGGCACCATCAATAGTCCGGGACGCTTGTCCTGTACCGAACCGTCATAGACCAGCACGCCTTCATAGGCTTCGCCATCAATCTCGTAAGCAACGGGCTGGGTCACCATTTCTGCCTGCGCCATGCCTACGGCGCCAAGTATTAACATGGTAGTCAGAGTCTTTCTCATTGTGGGCTCCTGGTCAAAAAAGTTCATTCAGGGGGGGATGTGGCTATGGATGCAAGTAGGTATGTTTGGATTTCAGCTTAGACGCTCGGACCCAGGCGTGCGCGTCCCGTCACATCATGTTGACGTTTAGGCCGCCAATAAAAAGGCCCAGTCACCTGAATGACTGAGCCCTTTGTTCACACTGTTAATGCCTTGCTGCTTACTTGCTGAGTTCCACCAGCAGCGCATTCAGCCGGCGCACATAGGCACCCGGGTCCTGAAGGCTCTCGCCAGCCGCCAGCGCTGCCTGGTCGAACAGGATGTGGCTTAGATCGCCAAAGCGCGCCTCATCCTGCTCCTTATCGAGCTTATCCAGCAGCGGATGGGCCGGGTTGATCTCCATAATCGGTTTGCTTTCCGGCGCAGGCTGACCCGTAGCCTCGAGGATCTTGCGCATCTGCAAACCCATGCCGTCTTCATTGATCACCAATACGGCCGGTGAGTCAGTCAGGCGGTGCGAGACCTTGACGTCTTCAACACTGTCGCTGAGCACGTCCTTGATGCGCTGCACCAGGTCGGCTTTGGCCTTGGCCGCTTCTTCCTGAGCTTGCTTGTCCTCATCAGCCTCCAACTTGCCCAGATCCAGGTCACCGCGAGCGATGTCGACGAAGCTCTTGCCCTGATACTCGGTCAAATGGCTCATCAGCCACTCGTCGATACGATCAGTGAGCAGCAGCACCTCGATACCCTTCTTGCGGAAGATTTCCAGGTGCGGACTGTTTTTTACCTGGTTGTAACGCTCGCCGGTCAGGTAGTAGATCTTGTCCTGACCTTCCTGCATGCGCTCTACATAGGCATCGAGACTGACCACTTCGCTGTCGTCGTTCTGCTGGGTGGAAGCAAAGCGCAGTAAGCCGGCAATTTTCTCGCGGTTGGCGAAGTCTTCGGCCGGGCCTTCTTTCAACACGCTGCCGAAATTTTTCCAGAAGGTGGCGTACTGCTCAGGCTCTTTCTTAGCCAGTTTTTCCAGCATATCCAGCACGCGCTTGGTCAATGCCGACTTCATGCTGTCGATGGCCGGATCTTTCTGCAGGATCTCGCGTGATACGTTCAATGACAGATCGTTGGAGTCAACCACACCCTTGATAAAGCGCAGGTAAAGCGGCAGGAACTGCTCGGCATCGTCCATGATGAACACGCGCTGCACATACAGTTTCAGGCCGCGCGGGGCTTCGCGCTGGTACAGATCAAAGGGAGCACGGGCTGGCACATACAGCAGGCTGGTGTACTCAAGCTTGCCTTCAACCTTGTTATGGCTCCAGCTCAGCGGGTTTTCAAAGTCATGGGCCACATGCTTGTAGAACTCCTGGTACTCCTCGTCCTTCACCTCGGTACGAGCACGAGTCCAGAGTGCGCTGGCACGGTTAACCGTTTCCCATTCCAGCTCAGCAGGCTTGTCCTTGTCGTCACCCATATGCTGCTTGGGCAATTCGATAGGCAGGGAGATGTGGTCGGAGTATTTCTTCACCACATTGCGCAAACGCCAGCCATCGGCAAATTCGGATTCGGCCGCCTTCAGATGCAGTACAATGCGCGTGCCACGCTCGGCTTTGGTGACATTCTCGATGGTGAATTCGCCTTCGCCAGCGGATTCCCAGCGCACGCCTTCGTCATTTTCCAGGCCAGCGCGACGGGTAAATACCTCGACCTTATCGGCAACGATAAAGGCACTGTAAAAACCCACCCCAAACTGGCCAATCAAACTCGCATCTTTCTTCTGATCTCCGGTCAGTTGCTGCATAAAGGCAGCAGTGCCGGACTTGGCGATGGTGCCCAGGTTCTCGATCACTTCGTCGCGGGACATGCCAATGCCATTGTCTTCAATGGTCAGCGTGTTAGCAGTTTCATCCGAGCTGATACGAATGCCGATATTCGGTTGATCTTCCAGCAGTTCAGGCTTGGCAATCGCTTCAAAGCGCAGCTTGTCAGAGGCATCAGAGGCGTTGGAAATCAGCTCGCGGAGAAAGATCTCCTTGTTCGAATACATCGAATGGATCATCAGATGCAGCAGCTGCTTCACCTCAGTCTGAAATCCAAGCGTTTCCTTATGGGCTTCCACGGTCATCTTCGGTTGTCTCCCTTTGGTTTCTCTAGGCATTTTCAGTCAAGGCCCTCAGCCCCACATGAGGTTGTTGAGACAATGACGGAAAACTCGGCAACGAAGGCATTCGCTTACCGAGCTGATGGGCCTTTAATGGGGACAACTGCGAAGAATTCAAGTCACCGCGTGGAACGGTAGCGCACTTCCAGGCTGAGAATATCCAGCGGGTGAAAATGGTAATCCACCTGATTGGGGCCACGCGGCTGCGCTATGACGACCCGTTGGTCGCCACTCACGGCTTTCAACCGCCCTTCATATACACGATCCGTGACGGTGACTAACCTGACATTCTGGCCGAGAAACAATTCTGGTTCATCCAGCAGCGCAAGCAGGCTGATCCTTTGCCATTGGCCCAGCTGCGGCTCCACCGGCAGCCGCACACTCGGCTGCACAACCGCTCGGTTAGCGGGCGCAGCAGGCTGTGACCTAGCTGATTCGCGCTCAAGCGTCTTAAGCCATGCCGGCGTCTCTTCCAGCCAGACCTCCCCGGCCAGTCGCGTAGCATCCTGGCTGGGCAGATGCAGGTGCATATTTACCCGAGTGCGACCATCGGGCTGCGGATTGAATTCCAGGCTCATTGTGTAGCCATCAACCACCCGACGCAGCCCAGGCGCCTTTAGTGCACCGGTATACCACTGCATTACCAGTTCCGGACCGGGGCCCAGATCACCCGGCAAACGCTCAACCCGTCGCTGGCGCAGCGCACCCGGGACGCTGGCGAAGCGGATAGTCAGCGATCGACGGACGCGCTCGCCCTCGCCCTCCACCAAAACCAGCTCGTTGTTGTTCCAGAACACCCGGTCAGGTAGAAAGCGCTGACCCATCAACTCGCCTTCGATGTCGCCTTGAGCCGACCGGGATGGGATCCAGTCGCCGGCCATTAACGCATCGAACCGCTCTGGTTGGTCGCGGTGCAGCAAGGCCGCCCCCAGCAGAATAAATGCCAGGCCCAGCAACAGCAGCAACCGAGGTATCAGCGCATAACCGCGCCGCCGCAACACCAGGGTCACCAACGGCAGGAAAATGGCGAGCAGCAGCGGGCCGACGCCCAGGGCTCTGGCATTCAATACCAACCAGGCCCAGGCAATCAGCACCACGACAACACCGCTGACGATCAACAAGGCATCCATGTCTGCACATTCCCAATGCGTAAGTGGTTTGTGAGGATGATCTGTCAGCCCGCGGGTCTGGTTATGTCGCCACCAACGGTCAGTCAATCCAGCTTGAAATGCGCCCTCGCGGTGGCTATCGGCTCGTTAGACCGAGTCTGCCAGGCGGTTATCGCCACATTACCTACTCGCCTGCCCTGGCGCCATACCTGACAGGTGGCATAAGTGTCTTTGTATAGACCTGCACGAAGGTAGTCGATGGAAAAATCGATTATTTTAGGAAAGCTTGAACTGCTCATGGAGATCATCAGGTGCAGCATCGCTGCTTGCTCCATAAAACCGGCGATGACCCCACCGTGCAGCGCTGGCAACACCGGATTGCCGATATTGTCCTTGGCGATGGGCAGGTGAAATACCACTTCCTCACCAAGCCTTAGTACCTGCATGCCTATAGTAGTAGCATACGGAATGCTTGCCACCAAAGGGGCAAAATTGCCGGTATCGTGCGCATCTATTACCAACTGCTCGATTTGCGCGGTAGTCAGCGTCATTGCACCTCTCCATCAATCTGGCGGGACAGCTGCCCTTTCGCATCCGGTTTGCCCATGCGCATAAAAGTGCCCACCACGTGGGCGATCGGTTGCTCACGATCATCCTGGTAGGCGACCCCACGGGTAAAAATCACTGTCGGCGAAATCCGGTAGCACTGGGCAAAGCCATAAATGGCCCTGCCCGGCTCGGCTGGATGCATGTAATCGATGCGCAGATCCAGCGTCGGACAGATTTCAAACTCGGGCAGGTAGCACACAGTGGAAATACCACAGCAGGTATCCATCAGCGTAGTAATCGCACCACCATGCACGACGCCGCTCACCGGGTTACCTATAATGGCTGGGCTGTAGGGCAGTTTGATAATAAGCCCGTGCTCGTCAGCTTGCTCTACGGTCATCCCCAGGACCTGACAATGCCGCAGTACAGACAGGAAACTTCGGGCGCGTTCTGGAATATTAGTCATACAGTTTCTCGATACGGGCCAACCGCCGCAGCACGGGCCACCTAAGGGCCGTCATAATAAACAGAAGCCGCAACAGACTCCACAAGTGGGTGATGCTATCGAAGTTCGAGTGAGAGCCGAGGAACTATTATAAAACTTTCCGGACTAAGCTTATGATAATCATCACCAAGGAGAAATCGATGAAAAAATTGTGCGCAACGGCCGTTCTGATGGCTAGTCTGGGTTTATTGGCAGCCTGCCAGCAAGAGCCTGAAGACAAAATGGACGATGCTGCTGATTCCATGTCTGAATCCATGGAAAGCATGGGCGAGGCTGCGGAAGAAGCGGGCGAAGCTGCAGAGCTGAAAGCTCGTGAAGCAACCGGTAACGAAGAGTCCATGAGTGAACGGACTCGGGACAACATGGAAGATGCTGGCGATGCCGTCGGTGAGGCTTATGAAGATAGCGCTGACTATGTGAAAGAAAAAGCGGGTGACGTTCGCGATTCCGCTGCAGAAACCAGAGATTCGATCGAAGAAAGCATGGAAGAGTAATGCTTTCGGGCATGCCCGTCTGGGCATGCCCTCTTCCTTGCCTCCAATACCTTTCAGAACATCCCGGCCTGAACCTTCCAGCTGAACCCCGCCAGATTTACAGCCGCGCTATTGGCATTAAAGCATTTAGCATCAAACCAGTGGCTACAGAAAACCATGGGGTTCATACTAAAACAGGCTTCAAGCTAAAGCAGGTGAAAGCAGCAGTCCCAGACAGCTGATAAAACCGACGCCCCAGACCAGGCTACGCACCTTATCCAGATTCATCAGATAAAGGACTGTGTAGGCAACCCGCGAAATAATGAATAGCGCAGCCAACAGGTTGATTGTAAAGCCCTGAGTATTGGTTACCTGCGCCACCAGAACGCCCGCTGCAAATAACGGAAAAGCCTCCAGCATATTAGAATGTGCCGCCATGGCGCGCGCGCCCCACCCGGTTAACGCAGCCTGTTGCGCCCGCGGATGACGATTGTCGTAACCTTTATCGCTGCTTCTGGCCATAGCTACAGCCACCGGCGCTTTGGTAAATACGATCAACAGGGCTGCAAAAAACAGACACCATAATGGAAAGCTCATTCAACTTTCTCCTGAGTGGGCGACTCAACCGCCGCCGTTGGGCTGAACATCATGACTTCAAGCACGTCCGAATGAAACTCCCGACGGTACAATACCCAGACTACACCGGCCGTGGTCACCATAAAGAATAGCGGGTTGATAAACCAGGTCAGTGCAGCCAAGGCAAAATAATAAGCACGCAACCCGAGGTTGAACTCATTTCCGGCCATGGATAACACCGCAGCCGCCCTGGCGGCATAAGCTTTGCGCTCTGTTTCAGTGACGTTCTTCTCACCCACCAACGGTGCCGACCCCAACAATACTGACGCGAAATTGTATTGGCGCATACCCCAGGAGAAGGTAAAAAACGCGTAGACAAAAATGGTCAACATCACTAACAGTTTCATCTCCGACATTTGCCGGCTGACGGTCGCCACGAAGGGCATATCCTGAAGCAAGGTTTGCGCTCGGTCGGTGGCGCCCATCACCGTGATCAAACCGGCCAGTATCAGCAAGGTACTAGAGGCAAAGAAGGCGGTATTACGCTCCAGATTACCGATCACGCTGGCATCAGCAATACGCTGCTCGCGCATCAACAACCGGCTCATCCAGTCCTGACGGTAAAGGTGTAGCACGCTGGCCAGGCACGCGGTGTCGCGGCCCTTGTGCCGCGCATAGAAGGTATAACCTATCCAACAAAACAGAAACCAGAGCAAAGCCAATAAATTGAACCAGATAGCACCAGCATCGGGAAAATCAGGTAGCTCAGGTAGCACGGGCATTCGGGCCCCTCTTCAAGCGAAAACCATTCGGATTAATACAGGCAGTATAGCCACTCGCACGCTGCCCGTACTGGTGAGAAGCACTGGATCCAATGAAAGACACTCACCCATAAAAAACCCCGCCGAAGCGGGGTTTTTTACTGCCTGATGGGAGAAGAATTACTTCTTCAAAGCCCAACCGGTCAGCTCGGCCAATGCAACGCCGATATCGGCCAGCGAACGTACTGTTTTAACACCCGCATCTTCCAGCGCAGCAAACTTCTCGTCTGCCGTGCCCTTACCACCGGAAATGATTGCGCCGGCGTGACCCATGCGCTTACCGGCAGGTGCCGTAACACCAGCGATGTAGGACACAACTGGCTTGGTCACGTTGGCCTTGATGTAGGCTGCCGCTTCTTCCTCGGCGCTACCACCGATCTCGCCGATCATGACGATAGCTTCGGTCTTCGGATCGTCCTGGAACATCTGCAGGATATCGATGAAGTTGGAGCCCGGAATCGGGTCACCACCGATACCGACACAGGTAGACTGGCCAAAGCCAGCATCTGTAGTCTGCTTCACGGCTTCATAAGTCAGGGTGCCGGAACGTGAAACGATACCGACCTTGCCTGGCAAGTGAATGTGACCGGGCATGATGCCAATCTTGCATTCGCCGGGGGTAATAACGCCTGGGCAGTTAGGCCCGATCAGGCGCACGCCCAACTGGTCACAGACGACTTTGCAGTCGAGCATGTCCAGCGTCGGGATGCCTTCAGTAATGCACACGATCAGCTCAATGCCGCCATTAGCTGCTTCCAGGATCGAGTCCTTGCAGAACGGAGCAGGAACGTAGATCACACTGGCGGTGGCGCCAGTTTTCTCTACCGCTTCGCGAACGGTATTGAACACGGGCAGGCCCAGGTGAGTAGTACCACCCTTGCCCGGGGTCACGCCGCCAACCATCTTGGTGCCGTACTCGATGGCTTGCTCAGAGTGGAAAGTACCCTGTGCGCCAGTAAAGCCCTGGCAGATAACTTTGGTGTCTTTATTGATCAGGATGCTCATTATTTACCCTCCGCGGCCTTGACGACTTGCTGGGCAGCGTCGGTCAGACTGGTTGCTGCGATGATGTTCAGACCACTTTCCTTTAGTACCTTGGCGCCCAGTTCGGCATTGTTGCCTTCCAGACGAACCACTACCGGTACTTTCACGCCGACTTCCTTCACTGCACCGATGATGCCTTCAGCAATCATGTCGCAACGAACGATGCCACCGAAGATGTTGACCAGAACGGCCTTCACATTGGTGTCGGAGAGGATGATCTTGAAAGCTTCAGTAACGCGCTCTTTGGTCGCACCACCGCCCACATCCAAGAAGTTGGCAGGCTTGCCGCCGTGGTGGTTGACGATATCCATGGTACCCATGGCCAGGCCAGCACCGTTGACCATGCAGCCGATATTGCCTTCCAGCGCAACATAGTTGAGCTCGAACTTGGCAGCGTGGGCTTCACGCGGATCGTCCTGCGACGGATCGTGCATGCCACGCAGCTTGGGCTGACGGTACATGGCGTTGCCATCGATGCCAAGTTTGGCATCCAGGCAATGCAGGTTGCCGTCTTCCTTGATCACCAACGGGTTGATTTCCAGCAGAGCCAGATCGTAGTCGGCAAAAAGTTTGCCCAGACCAACAAAGATATTGGTGAACTGCTTGATCTGATCGCCTTTCAGGCCCAGTTGGAAAGCCAGGTCGCGGCCCTGATAGGGCTGCGGGCCGACCAGCGGATCAACGATGGCTTTGATGATTTTCTCGGGAGTCTCTTCCGCTACCTTCTCAATTTCCACGCCACCTTCGGTGGAGGCCATGAACACGATACGGCGGCTGGAGCGATCCACGACCGCACCCAGGTACAGCTCCTGAGCGATATCGGTGCAGGACTCAACCAGAATCTTGGTCACTGGCTGACCACTAGCATCAGTCTGATAGGTCACCAGACGTTGGCCCAACCATTTTTCAGCGAACGCTTTGGCTTCGTCCTTGCTCTTGATCAGCTTGACGCCGCCAGCCTTACCACGGCCGCCCGCGTGAACCTGGGCCTTAACCACCCACATATCACCGCCAATCTTATCGCAAGCTTCGGCCGCGGCTTCTGGAGTGTCTACTGCAAAACCTTTTGAGACAGGAAGGCCGTACTCAGCGAACAGCTGCTTCCCCTGATATTCGTGAAGATTCATGCGTATCTACCGTTTTGATCGTGTAGGAACTACGTTTCATAACGCCGGCAGCATCGCCGGATCGAGTCCGACTCCTGCCTGCATTACCCTTATCACCGGTATGGAAGCTCTGAGCAGTTGCCTGGGCCGTCGAATCGCGTCGTTGCGTCCGATATACTTCCCGCGCACTGTTCAGAACCGCCATTGATGACCAGACCGATTGCTCGGTCGATATTGCCGCTTCGAAATAACGCCAGCGGGGCTGGCAAGCCGAATAACGACCTGCCAGTCACAGGGACGCTATATTATCGCTTCTTGCGATTGGCGACATGTATTGCGTGACCATTTACCGCTAGAGCCGCTTCATGCAGCGCTTCGGAAACAGTCGGGTGTGAAAATACCATCATGCCAAGGTCTTCAGCACTGGTGCCGAATTCCATACCAATGGCGCCCTGCTGAACCAGTTCGGCAGCGCCAGGGCCAATCACGTGAACACCCAGGACGCGGTCGGTCTTGGCATCAGCAATCACCTTAACCATACCACCGGCATCGTTGGCAGCCACGGCGCGGCCGTTGGCCGCAAACGGAAAGACGCCAACATTAACTTCAACGCCTTCAGTCTTGAGCTGTTGTTCGTTCTTGCCAACCCATGCAATTTCCGGGTGGGTATAGATAACCGAAGGAACCAAGTCATAGTTCATTGCGGTTTTGTGACCGGCAATACGCTCGGCAACCATTACGCCCTCTTCCGACGCCTTGTGTGCGAGCATCGCGCCACGCACCGCATCACCCACGGCATACACACCGGGAACGCTGGTCGCACAATAGTCGTCAGCAAAGATCACACCGCGCTCATCCATATCCACGCCGGAATCACTGGCTAGCAGGTTTTCGGTGTAAGGGCGGCGGCCTACGGCGACAATCAGTTTGTCAAAGCTCAACTGCTGTTCACCGTCTGCGTCCGTGAAAGACACAGTGACTTGCTTACGCTTGATATCGGTACCCGTTACGCGAGCACCCAGGCGGATCTGCATGCCTTGCTTGGTGAAGGTCTTCAGCGCTTCCTTGGAGATCTGCTCATCAGCCAGACCGAGAAACTTGTCCAGTGCCTCGAAGACCACAACCTCGGCGCCCAGACGCCGCCATACCGAACCCAGCTCCAGACCGATCACGCCAGCACCGATCACGCCAAGTTTCTTGGGCACAGTCTGAAATTCCAGTGCGCCAGTGGAGTCAACGATAATGTCGTCGGTCAGCGGCGCCGGGGGAATTTCGATGGGGCGCGAGCCGGAGGCGAGAATTACGTTCTCGGCTTCCAGTACGGTAGTTTTGCCCTCAGCATCAGTCACTTCAACTTTCTTGCCAGCCAATAGCTTGCCGTGACCCTCAATACTGGTCACGCCATTGGCCTTGAACAAAGCAGTCACACCGCCGGTGAACTGCTTGACGATCTTGTCCTTGCGCTCGAGCATCGCTGGAATGTCGATGCTCAGGCCCTTGGTGCTGATACCGTGAATCTGAAAACCATCCTGGGCTTCATGAAACTTCCAGGAGCTATCCAGCAGCGCTTTGGAGGGAATGCAACCGACGTTGAGGCAAGTGCCGCCCAGCGCCTGCTTGCCGTCCTTGCCCACGTATTTCTCGATACAGGCTACCTTCAAACCCAACTGGGCAGCACGAATGGCAGCCACATAACCGCCGGGGCCGGCGCCGATTACTACTACATCGTATTTATCACTCATAACCCAATTCCTCTGTTTGCAGCTGTGTGGGTGAAGCCGCCCCAACGCTTGTGACGTATAAGAGCAGCTTGCCGCGTGCCGCTTGAAGCTTGCAGCTGTTAATCAGATGTCCAGCAGCAGTCGAGCCGGATCTTCCAGCAGTTCTTTAATCGCGACCAGAAAGCTAACCGCTTCCTTGCCGTCGATCAGGCGATGGTCGTAGGACAGCGCCAGATACATCATCGGCAGAATCACCACCTGACCGTTGACCGCCATTGGGCGTTCCTGGATCTTGTGCATGCCCAGAATCGCTGCCTGCGGTGGATTGACAATCGGTGAAGACAGCAGCGAGCCGAATACGCCGCCGTTGGAAATAGTAAAGGTGCCGCCGGTCATGTCTTCCATGGACAGCTTGCCTTCCTTCGCCTTGCGGCCGAAGTCAGCGATGGTACCTTCCACCTGAGCCAGGCTCATGTGTTCGGTGTTACGCAGGATCGGCACCACCAGACCACGGTCACTGGACACAGCCACACCGATATCCTGATAACCGTGGTAGACCACGTCGGCACCGTCGATGGACGCGTTCACGGCAGGATAACGCTTCAGCGCTTCAGTCGCCGCTTTAACGAAGAAGGACATAAAGCCCAGACGCACGCCGTTGTGCTTCTTCTCGAATAGGTCCTTGTACTTCTTGCGCAGATCCATGATCGGCTTCATGTCGACTTCATTGAAGGTCGTCAACATGGCCATGGTCGACTGGGCATCAACCAGACGCTCGGCGATGCGTGCACGCAAACGCGTCATCGGCACGCGTTTCTCGACGCGGTCGCCCTCACCCAGGCTCGGTGCAGCTTCGGCTGCGGCGGGCTTGACCGCTGCAGCCGGCTTGGCCGGTGCGTTTTTCTTCGCCTCGACGGCGTTCATTACGTCTTCCTTGGTAACGCGACCGCCCTTGCCTGTGCCGGCAATATCACCCGCAGCTAGACCATTTTCTTCAGCGATCTTGCGCGCCGCAGGTGACAGCAGGGGCTCTTCACCCGAAGCAGAAGCCTCACTGGCAGCAGCCTTGTCGGCGCCTTTGCTTTCAGTTTTTTCTTCAGGTTTGCCTTCCGGCTTGGCAGAAGCCGTTTCGCCATCTTTCAGGCTACCCAGCACTTCGCCACTGAGTACGGTGTCGCCTTCACCCTTGACGATATCGCCAAGTACGCCATCGGCTTCCGCCAGCACTTCCAGTACGACCTTGTCGGTTTCGATGTCGACGATCAGGTCATCACGCTTGACGGCGTCGCCAGGCTGCTTGTGCCAGGTTGCCACGGTGCCATCGGCAATCGATTCGGGAAATGTTGGGGCCTTGATTTCAATAGCCATTGTTAATCCTTAAATTAATGCTGTGTTGTCTGCCAGATGCTCAAGCGGTGAGTGCGTCTTGCAATAGTTTTTCCTGCTGTTCGGCGTGCATGGCCGGATAACCGCAAGCAGGTGATGCCGAGGCCTCCCGTCCAGCGTAGTCCAATGGCAGGTTCTTGACCTTATGCTGGGCTATCACGCGTCGCATATGGTGTTGGCTGCAGTACCAGGCGCCCTGGTTCATCGGTTCTTCCTGGCACCAGACGACCTTCTTCAAGGATTTATAACTAGCCAGCACTTCTGCCAGATCATCCTCGGGGAAGGGATACAGCTGTTCGATACGGATAATCGCCGCATTGTCGAGTTCATCCTTGCGGCGCTTCTCCAGCAGATCGTAATACACCTTGCCGCTGCACATGATGACTCGTTCGACCTTCTTCGGATCCAGGGCATCAACCTCTGGAATCACAGTCTGGAACGAACCTTCGGCCAGATCTTCCAGCGAGGAGATGGCAAGTTTATGACGCAACAGGGATTTGGGTGTCAACGCGACCAATGGCTTACGCAGCGGGCGAATCACCTGACGGCGCAGCATGTGGTACATCTGCGCCGGAGTTGAAGGCACGCAAACCTGAATATTGTGCTCGGCACTCAATTGCAGGAAGCGCTCCAGGCGAGCAGATGAATGTTCTGGCCCCTGCCCTTCATACCCGTGTGGCAGGAGCATAGTCAGACCACAGAGGCGGCCCCACTTGTGCTCACCGCTGGTAATAAACTGGTCAACCACCACTTGTGCACCGTTGAAAAAATCACCGAACTGCGCTTCCCATACCACCAGGACATTTGGTGTGGTCGTGGCGTAGCCATACTCAAAGGCCAACACCGCTTCCTCTGACAGCAACGAATCATAGATATCAAAGCGCGGCTGGTTCTCGGCCAGATTGGCCAAGGGAATATAGGTGCTGCCATCTTTCTGATTATGTAGCACCGCGTGGCGGTGGGAGAAGGTCCCGCGACCTACGTCCTGGCCCGTGATGCGCACAGGATGGCCCTCGTGCAACAGGGTCGCGTAGGCCATGGTTTCGGCGAAGCCCCAGTTCAGCGACAAAGCACCAGCCGCCATCTTGTTGCGATCTTCGACAATCTTGTTGACCTGACGCTGAATCACCAACCCATCGGGAAAGTCATTCATCCGATTGGCCAGTTCTTGAAGGGTCTTCAGGTCAAAACGGGTATCGTGACGCGCCGTCCACTTGTGGTCCAGATACGGCGCCCAGTCTACAAAGGAGCTGGTATCGGGCTCCTTGACCAGGCTCTTGACCACGTGATCGCCGTTGTCTAGCGCGTTGCGGTACTCTTCCATCATGCCCTGTACGTCATCACTGGACAGCACGGTTTCAGTGACCAGACGCTCGGCATAGATTTCCCGCGTGGTGGCGTGCTTGGTGATCTTCTCGTACATCAGCGGCTGAGTACCGGACGGCTCATCCGCCTCGTTGTGACCGCGACGGCGGTAGCAAACGAGATCGATCACTACGTCGCGCTTGAACTGCATGCGATAGTCGACAGCCAACTGGGTTACGAACAAAACCGCTTCTGGATCGTCACCGTTGACGTGAAAGATCGGTGCCTGGATCATCTTCGCCACGTCAGTACAATACTCGGTAGAACGTGCATCATCCTGACGGCTGGTGGTAAAACCAACCTGGTTATTAACGATGATGTGGATGGTTCCGCCGGTCTTGTACGCCCGGGTCTGCGACATCTGGAAGGTCTCCATGACGACGCCCTGGCCTGCAAAGGCCGCATCCCCATGGATGTTGATCGGCAATACCCGATCACCTGAATAATCCTTGCGACGATCCTGACGGGCACGCACCGAGCCTTCCACCACCGGAGACACAATCTCCAGATGCGAAGGGTTAAAGGCCAGAGCCAGGTGCATTTCACCACCTGGGGTCATCACGTTCGATGAGAAGCCCTGGTGGTATTTGACGTCGCCTGAACTCAGATTGCTTTTTTTCTTGCCTTCGAACTCGTCAAACAATTCGCGCGGGTTCTTACCAAGAATATTCACCAGCACGTTCAGGCGGCCGCGGTGGGCCATGCCCAGTACCGCTTCCTGCGTACCGTAAGAGCCTGCGCGCTGGATAATCTCATCGAGCATCGGAATCAGACTCTCACCGCCTTCCACACCGAAGCGCTTGGTGCCAGGGAACTTGGTACCCAGATATTTTTCCAGACCTTCAGCCGCAGTCAAACGCTCCAGCAGATGACGCTTGGTCGGTACTGAATGCTGAGGCTTGCCACGCACGCTTTCCAGACGCTGCTGAAACCAGCGCCGCTGGGTTGAATCAACGATGTGCATGTATTCTGCACCGAAGGTCGAGCAATAAGTCGATTTCAGTGCGTCGAGAATTTCTCGCAGAGGCGCTTCTTCTTTGCCGATATGCAACTCACCGGTGCGGAAGGGGGTATCCAGATCAGCATTCGTCAGGCCGTAGTCGGCTAATGTCAGGTCAGCAATTTCTTCACGTTGCCAAAGGCCAAGTGGATCAAGGCTGGAACTCTGGTGGCCGCGCATCCGGAAAGCCTGGATGAGGCGCAGCACATCAACCTGTTTTTTCTCGTGCTCACTACTGACAACACCGCCACCGTTGACCGTAGCGGTACGCCGCTGATTCTTGGCCAATAGTTGAAAGTGTTCACGAATCGTCGAATGGGAAACATCCGACCCGGCATGGCCGTTGGCTTGCGGCAATTTCTGAAAATAGCTGCGCCACTCATCGGCAATACTGTTTGGGTCGTGCAGATAGAGCTCATATAGCTCTTCAACATAGGAGGCATTCCCACCGTCAAGATGAGATGTGCTCCACAGCTGCTGCATTTCGCTGTCTGGCATGCTTGGTCACCCTCTATAAGGGGACACCATCTGGCACAAAGACCATTAATTGGCAAAAACACTGCCATCCGCGCAAAACATGTGGTGGAGGACGGCATTGTCTCTGCCATTCACCCTGTCTTGTCATGTTCTGCGAAACCGGAATATTGCCGGCCCCGACAGATAGTTCGGGTGTTACCCGATTGCCCCTGTTGGTTTAGGTACATACAAGCCGCGGCTTTGTGGGCTGCGGCTCGATTTAAAAAACTGACCGGCTTCCCTATAGCAGGAGCCGGCACAGGCCAACGTAATGCAGACCGCGACCGCTTAGGTACCGCTCTGCAGCAACATGTTGCGAATGTGGCCGATTGCACGGGTCGGATTAAGACCCTTGGGGCACACATTCACACAGTTCATGATGCCGCGGCAGCGAAATACGCTAAACGGATCGTCCAGTGCTGCCAGACGCTCGTCGGTTTGGGTGTCGCGGCTATCCGCCAGGAAGCGGTAAGCTTGCAACAGACCCGCTGGACCGATGAACTTGTCCGGATTCCACCAGAAGGAAGGGCAGGCAGTAGAGCAGCAAGCACAGAGAATACACTCGTACAAACCATCCAGTTTTTCCCGCTCTTCCGGCGACTGCAGGCGCTCGATAGCCGGCGCCGGCGTGTCGTTCTGCAAATACGGTTGAACCTTTTCGTATTGCTTGTAGAAGATGCTCATATCCACAACCAAGTCACGTATGACGGGCAAACCCGGCAGCGGACGCAACACTAACTTGTTTTTCTTGACCACATCGGACAACGGGGTGATGCAAGCCAACCCGTTCTTGCCGTTGATATTCATCCCGTCGGAGCCGCATACACCCTCACGGCAGGAGCGACGATAGGCCATGCCCACGTCCTGCTCCTTGACCAGAGCCAGCACATCAAGAACCATGATGTCCTTGCCGCCGGTATCGATCTGGAAGTCCTGCATGTAGGGAGCGCTGTCGCTCTCCGGGTTGTATCGGTAGACGCTTACTTGCAGCATATCGGTCACCCTTAGTAAGTCCGGATCTTAGGTTCAAACACAGGCACTGTTTTCGGCGCGAAGTTGACTGCCCGCTTACGCAACTCTTTGGTGGCAGGCATATACAGGCTGTGGCACAGCCAGTTTTCATCATCACGATCTTCAAAATCTTCACGGGCATGCGCACCACGGCTTTCGGTACGCAGGTTGGCGGCTATGGCTGTTGCCTCGGCCACTTCCAGAAGGTTTTGCAATTCCAGTGCTTCGATACGCGCAGTGTTGAACGCCTGGCTCTTGTCATCAATCTTCACGGTCGCAATACGCTCGCGCAGATCGGCCAGCTGTTTGATACCTTTTTCCATAAACTCACCGGTACGGAACACACCGAAGTAATTCTGCATGCAGTTCTGCAGCTCCTTACGCAGTGGCGCGACCTCTTCGCCGGCGGTACGCTTATTCAACGCATCCAGACGGCCCAGCGACGCTTCGATGTCAGATTCGGACGCCGAGCGATGCTCAACGCCATCTTTCAACGAAGACTCCAGATGCAGACCTGCGGCACGACCAAACACCACCAGATCGAGCAGCGAGTTGCCGCCCAGACGGTTGGCGCCGTGCACCGATACACAAGCAACCTCACCTACAGCAAACAGACCATCAACGATCTTGTCCTGGCCGTTGGCATCCTGGGTAATTGCCTGGCCATGAATGTTGGTCGGAATACCGCCCATCATGTAGTGGCAGGTCGGAACCACGGGAATCGGTGCAGTGACTGGATCAACGTGAGCAAAGGTCTTGGACAATTCACAGATACCCGGCAGGCGGCTGTGCAGAACTTCCTCGCCCAGGTGATCAAGCTTGAGCATGACATGGTCGCCGTCAGGGCCACAGCCGTTACCGGCAATGATTTCCTTGACCATGGAACGAGCCACAACGTCACGACCAGCTAGGTCTTTGGCATTGGGCGCGTAACGCTCCATAAACCGCTCGCCATGCTTGTTGATCAGGTAACCACCTTCGCCACGGCAACCTTCGGTCACCAGGGTACCTGCGCCGGCAATACCGGTCGGATGGAACTGCCACATTTCAATATCTTGCACTGGTACGCCAGCGCGCAGCGCCATGCCGATACCGTCGCCGGTATTGATTAGCGCGTTGGTGGTCGAAGCGTAAATACGCCCTGCGCCACCAGTGGCCAATACAGTCGCCTTGGAACGGATATAGGCGGTCTCACCAGTTTCAATGCAGATTGCAATCACACCCACCACAGTACCGTCCTGGTTCTTCACCAGATCGACTGCATACCATTCATTGAGGAAGGTGGTGTTGTGCTTGACGTTGTTCTGATACAACGTGTGCAGCAGAGCGTGACCGGTGCGGTCGGCCGCTGCACAGGTACGTGCCGCCTGAGTCGGATCGTCTGGCCCCTTGGACTGACCACCGAACGGACGCTGATAGATACGGCCCTGCTCGGTACGGGAGAACGGCAGACCCATGTGCTCGAGCTCGAAAATCGCTTCCGGGCCAACCGAACACATGTATTCGATAGCGTCCTGGTCACCGATATAGTCGGAACCCTTGACGGTATCGTACATGTGCCAGCGCCAGTCATCGTTCGGATCAGCAGAAGCAATGGCGCAAGTGATGCCGCCCTGGGCAGACACCGTGTGCGAGCGGGTCGGGAATACCTTGGTGACCACGGCAGTCTTGTGACCGCCTTGGGCCAGTTGCAGCGCTGCGCGCATGCCTGCACCACCACCACCTACGATGATAGCGTCGAAAGTCAACGTACGAATGTTAGCCATTTAGATACCCCAAAGAATCTGCACGCCCCAGACAAAAAAGACAAACATCGCCAAACCGCACACCGCCTGAAACAGGAAGCGAACAATAGTGGCTGAGTTGCCCAGTGCCATGGGAGTCAGGTAGTCAGTAGAAATGGTCCACATTCCGACCCAAGCGTGAACGCTCAGGGCCACCAGCGTGAGCAGACTGAATATACGCATCCAGTTCTGGCTGAACAGACCTTGCCAATCCGCATAAGTGAAGCCCGGATTGAATATCAGATAACCCAGCAGGAACAGCACATAAGCTGCCAGTAACACGGCAGATACACGCTGCACCATCCAGTCATAAAGACCGCTACGAGACAGGTTGGTGACGTTGGTTACCATATCCACACCCCCAGAAGAACAATCAGAATGACGGATACGACAATCACAATCTGTGAGCCCAGCTTACCGCTCTCGAGGCCCTCACCTATTCCGGCGTCCATGATCAGGTGACGAATACCGGCGACCAGGTGATACAACAGGGCAGACAACACACCCCATAGGATCAGTTTGGCCAGCGGATTCTGCAAAACCGACTGCACTTGCTCAAAACCACTTTCGGAACTCAATGACACGTCCAGCATCCAAAGCAGACCGGCGATGGAAATGAACAGAATGATGCCCGAAATACGGTGAGCAATCGAAGTCAGCGCTGTGACAGGAAGTTTGATTGTCCTGAGATCTAGATTGACAGGTCTTTTGCTATTCACGGCTATATTCACACTCGTGGCCCCTTTTTAATTCAGGGCTGGATTATAGGAAGGTGCACTATTGTGGGTACCCCAGCAGCATAACTTCTTGACCTTTCAGGCAGGCCGATATGCCACTTTGCCGGTCATGGAGTATAGAGACTTGACCCCCTGATTACAATGCAAGTAAGCCCTTGGAATGCCCTTGTTACAACCCTGCAGCCCACTCGGCAGACTTATCCAGGCTGCAAATAAAAGCTTTTTATCCCGACGATATCCATTCACTATGGGTACAATTGACAAACCGATTTATCACCTTATAGTGATGCGGGCCCTGCATTGGGGGCCCTTTTCGATTCCAGTTTCGATTCCAGCAGACAGGAGGCCATCAATGGCTGATAAGAAGGCGCAGTTGATCATCGAGGGGAACACCCCCATTGACCTGCCAATGTATTCAGGCACTCTTGGCCCGGATGTTATCGATGTGCGCGGCCTGACCGCTGAAGGCTTCTTCACCTTCGACCCCGGCTTTATGGCCACTTCTTCCTGCGAATCCAAGATTACCTACATCGATGGCGACAAGGGCGTGTTGTTGCACCGCGGCTATCCCATCGAGCAACTGGCAGAGAAGGCCGACTTTCTGGAAACCTGCTTCCTGCTGCTCAAGGGTGAACTACCCAGCGACAGCGAGAAGAAAGAGTTTGTCAGCACCATCAAGAACCACACTATGGTGCATGAGCAACTGAAGACCTTCTTCAACGGCTTTCGCCGCGACGCTCACCCGATGGCCATCATGTGTGGCGTTGTAGGCGCGCTGTCCGCGTTCTATCACGACTCGCTGGACATCAACGATGCGCACCATCGCGAAATCTCTGCCGTGCGCCTGATCGCCAAGATGCCGACGCTGGCGGCGATGGTGTACAAGTATTCCATGGGTCAGCCCATGATGTACCCGCGCAACGAACTAAGCTATTCCGAAAACTTCCTGCACATGATGTTCAATACACCCTGTGACGAGAAGAAGATTAACCCGGTGCTGGCCAAAGCCATGGATCGCATCTTCGTATTACATGCCGATCACGAACAGAACGCCTCGACTTCTACCGTGCGTCTGGCTGGTTCTTCCGGCGCCAACCCGTTTGCCTGTATCGCTGCGGGCATCGCGGCCCTGTGGGGCCCCGCACACGGTGGTGCCAACGAAGCGGTTCTAAGCATGCTTGATGAAATCGGCGATGTATCGAATATCGAGAAGTTCGTAGCCAAGGCCAAGGATAAGGACGATCCGTTCAAGTTGATGGGCTTCGGTCACCGCGTTTACAAGAATTTTGACCCGCGCGCCAAAGTCATGAAGCAGACCTGTGACGAAGTGCTGGCCGAGCTGGGCATCAATGACCCACAGCTGGAACTGGCAATGAAGCTGGAAGAAATCGCTCGCAACGACCCCTACTTCGTTGAGCGCAATCTCTATCCGAACGTCGATTTCTATTCCGGGATCATCCTCAAGGCCATCGGTATCCCGGCCTCGATGTTTACCGTCATTTTTGCCACCGGCCGTACGCCAGGCTGGATCGCACACTGGAATGAGATGATCAGCGGACCGTACAAGATTGGCCGCCCGCGCCAGCTCTACACTGGCTCGCCCAAGCGTGACTATCCGGGCTGATTTCCAGCCAATAAAAAACCCGCCTCGGCGGGTTTTTTATTGGCCTCTAACTGACAACCACAACGCCTACCCCGCCCATTTCTGCTCTGACTCACCCTCGTCATTTCCGCTAAAGCGGAATTCCGCTTTGACCTTGGCTCAGAGTCATCCAGTCAGCTATCAGGCGCACACTCCAGCGCTTTTAATCCACCAACGGATCCCCGCCTTCGCGAGGATGGCGATAACCTGGAACAATTTGACCGGATTAAGGCAGCGTCGCGCTTATATCGCTTGCAGCCCACTGAGGAGAATCATGCCGTCTGCGCTTCCCACCAACCGATAATCCGCAACGCGTCAGCGGCAGTAGCGCCGCACACGTCTTCAGCCGGATGAAACGCTGCACACACCCGGGGTCGATCCGGGGACAAGAAAATCGCGCAACGGGCCTGTGCATCCAGATGAATACAACGCACGCCGGCCGGCTTACCCTGTGGCATACCGGGAATCGGTGAGCTGATGGAGGGGGCTATGCAGCAGGCGCCGCAACCAGAGCGGCAAATAGTCAATGACATGAGCTTTGCCCTCCTGTGGACGCGACATGATCGAGGCGGCGTATTATCCACAGCAGAGCAACCCCTGTCGATCTGACAAACAGCCCCTGTAGGCGATTACTCCCTGCCCTTGCGCTCCAGCCGCGCAATCAGACTGGAGGTATCCCAGCGGTTGCCGCCCATAGCCTGGATATCCGCGTAAAACTGATCGACCAACGCTGTTACCGGCAGTTGCGCGCCGTTACGCCGCGCCTCATCAAGCACGATGCCCAGATCCTTGCGCATCCAGTCCACGGCAAAGCCGAACTCGAACTCGCCAGCCAACATGGTTTTGTGGCGGTTCTCCAACTGCCAGGATTGTGCCGCGCCCTTGCTGATCACCGACATCGCCGCCTCACCATCCAAACCGGCACTCTTGGCAAAATGCAAGGCCTCTGCCAACCCCTGCACCAGGCCGCCAATGCAGATCTGATTGACCATTTTGGTCAACTGACCCGAGCCCGCCGGCCCCATCAACTTGAGCATTTTAGCGTAGCAATTCATCACCGGCCGACTGAAGTCAAAGACCGATTCATCACCGCCGACCATGATCGTCAACTGGCCATTTTGCGCACCCGCCTGTCCACCTGAGACGGGCGCATCCAGGAAGCCCACACCCTTTTCCGCACAGAGCTGGAAAAGCTCGCGGGCAACGCCAGCGGAAGCCGTGGTGTGGTCAATAATCACCGCACCAGAGCGTATGCCCTGGAGCACTCCCTGCTCGCCGCTGACCACTTCACGCAAATCATCATCGTTGCCGACGCAGATCATCACCAGATCCTGATCAGCTGCCGCCTGCGCCGGCGTCGAACAGGCGCGCCCGCCAAACTGATCTACCCAGGCTTGCGCTCTAGACTGCGTCCGATTGTAGACAGTGACTTCATGATTGGCAGCGCGCAGATGGCCTGCCATTGGGTAACCCATCACTCCCAGACCAATAAAAGCCAGGTTTGCCATCAGTATTTCCTCTAGAAAAAGGAGACCGCATCAAGCGGCCTCGTCAGTATCGTCCGTCTGCGTATGGACATAATCGCCGGGCACATTAGCTATGCACAATACCCAGACCCAAACGGCATATTCTGTGGTCAAGCACAATAGCCTAAGCTGCTGCGTAGAGACTCAGACTGAAACCTTTTGCCAATATATATCAGGAATCGTTATCAACTTGGGCTGATTCTGTCATCTCTAACGAGTAGCATACAGCCAGCTAAACGATGTTAACCATGGCCAGCAAACCGCGCCCGCCAGGAAAGGAAAGCCCCTACGCATGTTGATGCCCAGACCCGTCTCATTCCGTAGTTTCCCGTGTCTGTTCATACTGGGTCTGTTCTTGCTTGCACTGCTCGCTGGTTGCCAGCAGGAGGCCCCGCCAGCATCAGCCGAGCGCCCCCCGACTCCGGTGGCCGCCTATGAAGTCAGCACGCGAGACCTGTCCCGGCCACTGCGTATTGCCGCAACAGTAGAACCGCGCACATTGATCAGTTTGGCTGCGCGTACCGCGGGCACCGTCCAGAGTGTAGCGGTCGAGGAAGGCGATCGGGTCAAAGCTGGCCAGCTTCTGGCGCAACTCGATGTCGCCGAAGCGGTAGCCGAACTGGCCCGCGCGCAGGCACAGATGGCTTCGGCAACCCTCGATTTTAATCGAGCCATCGAACTACGTAGGCGCGGCGTGGCTACCGAAATCGAATATCAAGCCGCCGATGTTGCCTTGCAGGTCACCCGCAGCCAACGCGAGTTGTGGCAGAGTCGGGTTGCTTACGGGCGGATAGAGGCACCGCAAGCCAGCATGGTCATTGCCCGTTATATCGAAACCGGAGAAGCGGTTGAAACGCAGAGCACCCTGTTTGAGCTAGCCGATATGGATCAGTTGGTATTGCGCCTCGGCGTCTCTGAGCTGGATGTTGTGCATTTGCAGCAGGGCCAGCTACTGCCCATCACCCTGGACGCATTGCCAGAGCTGCGCTTGGAAGGCATAGTGCGGCGCATCTTCCCCGCCGCGCTGGGCAGTAGCCGGCTGATAACGGTAGAAGTGCTGCTGCCGACCACCGCCTGGGACCAGGGCGTCAGGCCAGGCTTTCTGGCGCGCATTGACGCAGCCATCGATCCACGCCCGGATACCCTGGTCGTTCCCTCTGCAGCGCTGGGTAGCCAGGAAGGCGGATATTACCTATTCGTCATTGAGCACGATATCCTGGTACGCCGCACGGTAACCACCGGCATAAGCCGCAGCCGCTGGACCGAAATACTCAGCGGCGTGGAGCCCGGCGAACTGATTCTCGCCAGCAACCCGATCGACATGCTGGACGAGCAGAAAGTCCGCATTGTCATTCGCCATGACTGAGCGCCGACGTTTCGGCCTGACGTCTCTGGCCATCAGCCGTCCAGTAGGTACGCTGGCACTTTCTTCCGTGGTACTGGTTATCGGCCTGTATTTTCTCCAGCGCCTACCGATTGACCTGCTGCCGAGCATCGACTATCCGCAGATCCGCATCAGCGTCGAGTACCCCGGCGTGTCTGCCGAGGTCATCGAAGAGCAGGTAACCCGGGTACTGGAACGCAGTCTGGCGGCGACGGAAAACCTGACCAAAATCAGCAGCGAAGTCGAAGACAGTCAGACCGACGTTGACCTGACGTTCGAATTTGGCACTGACCTGGATCTGGCGCTACAGGACACCGCTCGCGGCCTGGAACAGGCGCGCGCGCTACTACCGAATATCGACCCACCCCGGGTACGGAAATTTGACCCCGGCCAACAGGCCGTATGGCAAGGTGGCTTCAGCTCTACCGTGCGCAGCGAGGCGGCGCTCAACGACTGGATTGAAAACACTCTGTCGCCACAGCTTATCGGCATCCCGGGGGTCTCCTCGGTAGAGGCCGCTGGTGGCATGGTCCGCGAGATAGAGGTCGTCGTTGACCAGCAGCGGCTGCTGTCCTACGGCATGGGCATGGACGATGTCAGCCGCACGTTGGCAGCGGAGAATCGCGACCTGCCAATTGGCCGGGTGACTTCCGAGACCTTTGATGTAGCTGCCAAGACCGAGGGACTGTTCACCTCGCTTGAACAGATTGAAAACCTGCTATTACCCCTGCCCCGTGAAGTGTCGCGCTACGGGCAGAATATCCGTCTTGCCGATGTTGCCGAGGTAATCGATGGGCATCGGCGTCAGCGCGTATTCGCACGCCTGAACGGCACGCCTGCGTCTCAGGTCTCCATCTACAAATTACCCGAAGCCAACACGGTGGCCGTTGCCGATGCGGTACGCGACACCTTGGACCGGTTGGTTCGCAATGGCTTCATACCCGCGGATATCAGTTACCGTCCAACCCAGGATCCGGCCTACTTCATTCGTGGTGCCCTTTCCAGCGTCAGCTCCGCAGCCCTGTTAGGCGGCACACTGGCAATGATTATGGTGCTGCTGTTTCTTGGCAGTCTGCGCAAGGGCTTTGTCATTGGCATCTCGATTCCGATCGCCATCATGGCCACTTTCAGCCTGATGGGCGTCAGCGGACTCACCCTGAACATTATCAGTCTGGGCGGGCTGGCTCTGGGCGTTGGCTTGCTGCTCGACAATGCCATTGTGATGCTGGAGAACATCTATCGGCATCGAGAAACCTTGGGCAAATCGCCCAAAGATGCAGCACGCGATGGCGCCAGCGAAGTGGTATCGGCTATCACCGCAGGGACGGTTACCAACCTGGCGGCAGTGGTACCCTTCCTGCTGGTCAGCGGTATTGCCGCGCTGGTGTTCCGCGAGATGATCCTGACCATTTCATTCGCCATCCTGGCAACACTTTTGGCTGGGTTGACGCTAGTACCGTCACTGGCCGCGCTAATGGGCCGCATCAGTTTCAACAGCGGGCTGGTCCGCAGCGCTCCGGTACGCTTGTTCAGCAGCGGCATAGCACGCCTGCGCAACGGTTATTCGCGCGTACTGCCCGGCGTGCTGCGCTGGCGTTGGGCCGTGATGGTCATTGCCAGCGTCTTGCTGGCGGGATCTGCCTGGCTATTCACGCAACTGGGTAGTGAGTTTCTGCCGCAACTGGACGATGGCGCGGTACAAATTCGCATCACCATGCCCGCCGGTACGCCACCGGAAGAAACCCAACGCGTTTCCCGCCAGATAGAACAGCTACTGATGGAGCGCGACTACGTCGATAACGTATTCACCTTGGCCGGGGGCGCTTTATGGGGTGGCGTCATCAGCGAACGTGCCGGATCCGGGATTTTCCAAATTCAGTTGGTGCCCGCCAGCGACCGCCCGGACATGCCTGCCGGTATCTGGATCAACCAGGCGCAAAAGGCCGTGCGCGACCTTGGCCTACCTGGTGTGCGCATCACTGCCCGCCCGCCGCAGATTCGCGGCCTGCGCTTTACCAGCGGTGGCAACGACCTGGCGATTGGCGTAACCGGTCCGGACCTGGGCGAATTGCAGCGCATTTCCGACGATATCAGCGAGCGCTTGCAAGGCATTCCCGGTCTGATCGGACTAGAAACCGGCGCCGAAGAGCAAACACCGCTGCTACGTCTGTTTGTCGATCGCCAGCGCGCGGCGCAATTCGGACTACGGGTGAGTGAAGTAGGCGAAGCGATTCGCCATGCGGTAGATGGCCAGGTCGCTACCCAGTACATCGACGGCAACCAGGAATATGACCTACGAGTGCGTTTGCCCTACAACAGCATTACCGATGCCGACGATCTCGGCAATTTGATGCTTTTCCGCGTTGATAACGAGCCAGTGCTGTTACGTGACGTCGCCACCCTAGAACTGGGTGAAGGCCCGGCAGTGATCTACCGTGAAAATCAGACCCGTATCATGCGCGTGATTGGCGATATCAATACCAGCATTTCCGACGTGGGTACGGTCATGATGGAGGTCGAGTCGCGACTGGCAGACCTTGATTTGCCTGAACGCTACAGCCTGCTCACCGGCGGACAATGGGAAACGATCAAGGAAACCAATCAGGAAATCACGCTGGTGGTACTGCTGTCGATCTTCCTGGTGTTTGTCGTGCTCGCCGTCCAATACGAACGCCTAAGCAACCCGCTGATCATCATAGCCGCCGCGCCCTTGTCGATGGTGGGCGTCAGCCTGACGCTCTGGGTTACTGGTACGCCCATATCCTCACCGGTGATGATTGGGCTCATCCTGTTGATTGGCATCGTCGTAAACAACGCCATTCTGCTGGTGGAATACATAGAACAAGGCCGCAAACAGGAGGGTTTGAGCGTTGTGGAAGCGGTCGCCAAAGCAGGCAGCGTGCGCCTCAGACCGATTCTGATGACCACCTTGACCACAGTCCTGGGCATGCTGCCCTTGGCGATAGGCATTGGTGAAGGTGCGGAAATCATGCGGCCACTGGCGCTGACCGTCGTCGGCGGGCTGATGTTCTCGATGCTGCTGACACTCTTTGTGGTGCCTTGCCTGTATATGATCATCAACGGCTTTGCCGAACGCGCCAGCGCTAAACTGACCGGCAAAAGCGCGCAGGTCTGATTTCGATTGCCGGTTTATAACCGGCTTAGGCATACTATGCGGCTCTCAATTACGCTCTCGAGGAGCCCGCAGATGTTCAAGATCAACGAGTATTTTGATGGCAAGGTCGCGTCAATCGGCTTTCAGCAGCCTGACGGCACCGCCACTGTGGGCGTGATGGCACCGGGTGAATATGAATTCGGCACCCATCAGCTGGAAATCATGCAGGTGATTACCGGCAAGCTTACCGTGCAGTTGCCCGGTGGCGACGACTGGGAAGACTATGCCGCCGGCAGCCAGTTCGTCGTGGCCGCGCATAGCAAGTTCAAGCTCAAGGTGGAGGAAGATACCGCCTACCTGTGCGAATACCGCTGAGCCCAGAGCAGGCGGCAGATTAATACCTGCCGCCATGCTGCCCGCTCAACTCCGTGTTTCAATCCCACGATTCAATCCCGTGTAATCTGTCCGGTCGCCACATCTTCCGACATACCCTTGGCATAGACTTCGATAAAGATTGGCGGCATACGCTTGGGTTTGCCGGTGGACACTTCGATGCAGACAAAGGTGGTGCGGGCGCGCAATAAGGTGGCGCCGTCCGACACGCGGCATAGCTGGAAGTGACGCGTCATCCGCAGCTTCTGGTCCCAACTGACAATCCAGGTCGCCATGACCAGTTGATCACCCTCGTAAGCCGCGCGCAGATAATCTATCTCATGGCGAAACACCGCCATGGCTCTGTCCAGCTTGCGGTACTCCTCCACGCCCAGTCCCAGTGAGCTGGAATGTTGCCAGGCGCACCGCTCTAACCAACCGACGTAAACGATATTATTCGCGTGCCCGAGCCCGTCGATGTCCTCGGGTTGTACGGTAATCTCCAGAGTATGCGGGTTGTCCAGATCCCATTTCACTGTCGCTAACTCCCATCCATATCGTTTTGTAAAGTACAAAGCATACCACTGCTCACCTAATTTCTGATCCGTCAGCCTCGATAGCAGATGGAGCAGCACGCTGATCTGTGGTGTAGTCTGCACACAGGCCTTCCAAGGAATCGGCGTTCATGTTCAAGCACCTGCACTTTCCCATTCTGGTCATCAATCCGCATATAGGCCGTCAGGATGTCGCTGGCAGTCAACTCGCAGAGCTGGCCAAGGCGTTAAAGCAAGAAGGCCTGGAAGTGTTGGCAACAGCCTCCATTGAAGAGGGCCGATTGATCGCTGAAGCGCACCGAGGCCTGTCCTGTATCCTCTTTAGCGTCGACCAGGAAGATGATCTGGAGCAGGTCAAAGCCCTGTTTCTGGCGGCCCACTGTCGCTCGCCGGAGTTGCCGATTATGGCGCTGACGACCCGCCAGAGCCTGGATAACGACAAACTCAGCGCGCTGCGCGAGCTGCACCAACTGCGCGGTATTATCTATCTATTCGAGGACACCCTGCCCTTTATTGCCGGGCAGATCGCACGTACCGCGCAGGCTTACCTTGGGCAGCTGTTACCGCCATTTTTCAAGGCGCTACTCGATTACACTGGCCGCGCCAGTTATTCCTGGCATTCGCCCGGGCATGGCGGCGGTGTGGCCTTTCGCAAGAGCCCGGTCGGCCGCGCCTTTCACGACTTTTTCGGCGAAAACACGCTGCGCTCCGACCTTTCGGTATCGGTTCCTGGCCTGGGCTCGCTGCTCGATCACAACGGCCCGATCGCAGAAGCGGAAGCCAATACCGCGCGCACCTTTGGCGCCGATCACAGCTTCTATGTGGTCAATGGCACCTCGACCGCCAACAAGATCATCTGGCACGCCTTTGTCAGCCGTGATGATGTGGTGCTGGTCGACCGCAACTGCCACAAGTCGATTTTGCATGCGATCATCATGACCGGGGCCATCCCGGTCTATCTGACTGGCTCACGCAACGATTACGGTATTATCGGGCCGATCAGCCTCGACGCCTTCGCGCCAGCCAACTTGCGCCAGAGGCTCGCCGAGCACCCACTGCTACAGGGGCGCGAAGCCAAGATCCGCCTGGCGGTGCTGACTAACTCGACCTACGACGGGCTCTGCTACAACGCCGAGCAGATCAAGGATGAGCTGGAAGACACCGTAGATATTCTGCATTTTGACGAGGCCTGGTACGGCTACGCGGCCTTTCATGAGTTCTACGCAGGCCGCCATGGCATGGGCAGCAAGCGCGGCTTTGAGCGCGCCAGGCATCCGCTGGTGTTTGCCACCCAGTCGCCGCACAAGGTTCTGGCGGCGCTCTCCCAAGCCTCGATCATCCTCGCCGAGAACAGCATTGACCAGCAGCTCGACCTGGAGCGCTTCAACGAAGCCTTCATGATGCATACCTCGACCTCTCCGCATTACGGCATTATCGCGTCGATCGACGTCGCCACTGGCATGATGGCCGGCGAGCCCGGCCGCTCGCTGGTGCAGGAAACCCTGGATGAAGCGCTCTCGTTCCGCCGCGCGATGCAGCAGACAGCCGCACGGCTGCATGAGGATCAATGGTGGTTCGACGTATGGGAACCTGAAGACGCACTGGATGCCGAGCAGGTGCAGGCCGCCGACTGGACCCTGGATAATCACCAGGACTGGCACGGCTTCGGCCCCATGGCCGATGACTATGCGCTGCTCGACCCGATCAAAGTGACCCTACTCACCCCCGGTGTCGAGGAACAGGGGCGCCTGGCCAAGAGCGGTATTCCCGCCGCAGTAGTCACGCGCTTTCTCGCCGAACGCGGGCTGGTGGTAGAGAAAACCGGGTTGTATTCGTTCCTGATTCTATTTTCCCTGGGCATCACCAAAGGCAAATGGAGCACGCTGGTCTCGGAGCTACAGGAATTCAAAAGGCTGTATGACGCCAATGCCCCGCTGGAAGCCACCCTGCCCGGCATTGCCGCCACCGGACATTATCGCGGCCTTGGTTTACAGGATATCTGCCAGCAACTGCATGCCTTTTACAAGGAGCAGCGCATGGTGCGCACGCTACGGCATATCTACACCGAGCTGCCGGAGATGGTTGTACGCCCGGCCGACGCCTACCAGCATATGGTTCGCGGCCAGGTGGAAATGGTTCCGCTCGAGCAGTTGGCCGGTCGAATCAGCGCGGTAATGCTAGTGCCCTACCCGCCCGGTATCCCGGTGATCATGCCGGGTGAACGCTTCCCTGCAGACGGTTCCGCGATTACCGACTTTCTGCAGATTGCCGGTCGTCAGGATCACTGTTTTCCGGGCTTCGAAAGCGACATCCATGGCCTGCGCAGCGTCCAGCAGGATGATGGCAGCCTGGTGTTCTGTGTGGATTGCCTTGACGCAGGTTAAGGGCTCAACGACACAATCAGGCTAGCGTACCGGTGTATTGAGCAGCCTCAGTGGCTGCGCTTGAGCTTGCCAAAGTCCAGCTGATTCTCCGGCGGCGAGCTGTTGATCGCCATCACCTCACGACGCTTGTTCTTGAGAATGTAAACGAAGCAGCCTAGATAAAGTGCTATCACCAGCGCGCCAACCCACTCGATCTGCAGGAAATCGAGCATGAACAAAACCGTCAGGCCACACATCAGCAGGAAGTTACCGACAAAATATTTGCCCTTACCAGCGCGTTCGGCGGTCAGGTTCAGGTTCTCACTGTAGAGACGAATCAGCGAATCCAGCGAGTTGACTACCATCAGGATACCCACACTGATCATGGCCAGATTAACCGCCGTACTGATCACCAGCTCCTCGGCATGGTAGTAGTAGAGCACCGAAAACCAGGTACCTATAGCGACCGAAGGAAATATCAGCATGGCGAGCATCAACTGCCAGGTACGCAGACCGCTGACAAAGCGCGCGGTAAACTGGCCAATCATGACACTCCAAGAGAACCACCAGAACAGGTAGAACGCATGGTAGTCGTTCAGCGGCAGCATAAACTCGTGCAGATTGGTGAAGTACTCACCGATCATACCAGCGGTGCCAAAGAAATCCCCCACAGTGCCGTCACCGAGCAGGAAGGCATCGGTCCACATGGTCGCGATCAGCAACATGAAGAGTACCGATGAACCCACGCTGAGAATGCGTACATACTTGATCTTGCTGCTCGAATACACCGCTGCGGCAATGGCTGCGATAACGATCATGTAGAAGACCGGCAGCACGGCTTCGCCGTCGCCCAGATCCGGTAGATACCAGGGCAGGTTGACCAAGAGTAAAAAAGCGGTAAAGGCGCAGGTCCCGATAATCACTGCGTTGTTGACGAACTTGACCGCTGGGATCTCGAAGAACTTGACGCGCGGCTCGATCATGCAGAAGTAAAAACAGGTGAGAAAATAGAAGCCCCAGATCAAGAAGCCCCAGAAGCCGAATTCGATGGCCAACGGATTGGCAAAATTGTACTCGGGGCTGGCAGCCAGATCGGCGTAGCCGGCGAACTCGGTCAGCGGAAACATGATCAATCCCACATCCAGACCCGAAGTAAACAGAATCGCCACAAAAGTCAGAACCGGGAGCGGTGTAACCCCGATACAGAGGGTATTCCACCATTTGCAAAGAACAAAAATGATGGCAGTGAAAGTGAACAGCAAGCCTATTGATAGCCAGAGTGTCATGGGGTTTCCTTTTCTGGTCCGACGGGTACAAACATCCGCAGATTCTCGGCTCAGGGCTTGAGTATCTGCCGCTTGCCGGCGCTTGTGCGCGGCATGCGGCAATAGTCAAAACCTGACAGTTTGCATGATGGGCAGGCTCAAGCTGCCCAGTACTCAGACAGGGGGGCGCGATGCCTCCCCTGCCCTTTGGCGAGTTCGCCATTGTTCATCCAACCTGACCTTCGCATCCGAAGGTGCCAGCGGCTCTATGCCCCTGATCAGGTCTGCTGCGCGCTCGGCAAGCATGATGGTCGGGGCATTGAGATTGCCATTGGGAATGACCGGAAACACCGAGGAATCCACCACGCGCAAGCCTCTGATGCCGTGCACCCGCGTCTGCGGATCGACCACGGCCAGCGCATCGGTGCCCATCTTGCAGGAGCACGATGGGTGATAGGCGCTCTCTGCTGCGCCACGGACAAAGGCATCGATCTGTTCATCGCTCTGCACCGCCAGCCCCGGCTGGATTTCCTCACCCCGGAAGGCGTCCATCGCCGGTTGACCGATGATCTCGCGCGACAGACGCACGCAATCGCGGAAACCTTCACGGTCGGCTTCATGCTGCAGGTAATTGAACAGAATCTCCGGAGCCTGACGCGGATCGCTCGAACGCACGTGCACATGGCCGCGACTCAATGGCTTGTTATGCCCGACATGCAGCTGAAAGCCGTCACCATCGAAGGCTTCGCGGCCATCGTAGCGCATGGCTGCAGGCAGGAAGTGATACTGGATATCCGGCCACTCGACACCCGCCTTGGAACGAATAAAGCCGCAGGACTCAAAATGGTTGGTAGCACCCAGACCGTCTTTGCGCAGCAACCAGCGCACGCCGATCTGCAACTTGCTCCACCAATCAAGCTTGCGATTAAGCGAGACCGGCTGCTTGCAGCGAAACTGAAAATAGAACTCCAAATGGTCCTGCAGATTCTCGCCGACGCCAGGCAGATCGTGTACCAGCGCGATTCCAGCTTGCTCCAACACTTGGGGCTTGCCAATGCCCGAGAGCTGCAGCAAGTGCGGCGAACCAATCGAGCCGGCCGCCAGAATCACCTCGCGCGATGCCGCCACACTGCAGCGCTGGCCGTTCTTCTCGTACTCCACGCCAGTGGCAGTCTTGCCTTCAAGCAGTACCTTGTGCACCAGTGCGCCGGTGACCACGGTCAGATTGGCTCGCTGCATGGCCGGTCGCAGATAGGCATTGGCGGTGGAACAGCGGCGGCCATTACGCACCGTCATATGCATCGGTCCGAAGCCTTCCTGCTGCTCACCGTTGTAATCCTGAGTAGCGGCATACCCGGCTTCGACGCCGGCATCGACAAACGTCTGATACAGCGGGTTCTGCATCTGGTTGCCATTGTTGACGCCCAACGGCCCCTGATCACCGCGATAGGTATCGCCGCCAAAGGCCCAGGTTTCTGCCTTGCGAAAATACGGCAGACAATCGCGATAGCTCCAGCCCTCGGCGCCAGCTTGCTGCCACTGGTCGAAGTCGCGTGCGTGGCCACGCACGTAAACCATCCCATTGATCGAGGACGAACCACCGAGCACCTTGCCACGTGGGCAATGCATACGCCGCCCGTTCAGGTAAGGCTCGGGCTCGGTTTCGAACTGCCAGTTGTACTTGTGCGTATTCATCGGGATCGACAGCGCAGTGGGCATCTGGATAAAGATGCTCTTGTCACTGCCACCGGTCTCCAGCAACAGCACGCGGTGCTTACCGTCCTCGGTCAATCTGGCGGCGAGCACGCAACCCGCCGAGCCAGCACCAACAATGATGTAATCGAAATTCTTTTGCATAATCTGCTCCCCGTTAAAACGGGCTGTCCAGATCCTGCATGCCGACATAGACAGACTTGATCTGGGTGTAATGATCCAGCGTAACGCGACCGTTCTCACGGCCGATGCCGGACAGTTTGTAGCCACCGACCGGCATTTCCGCAGGCGAAGCACCGTAGGCGTTTATCCAGCAGATACCCGCCTGAATCTGATGAATAACCCGGTGCGCACGGCGAATGTCGCGGGTGAAGACGCCAGCAGCCAGGCCGGTTTCGGTAGCGTTGGCGCGGCGGATCACGTCTTCTTCATCGCGGAAGGTCAGTACTGACATAACTGGCCCGAAGATCTCTTCACGGCAGATAGTCATGTCGTCGGTGCAGTCGGTAAAGATCGTCGGCTCGACGAAAAAGCCGTCCGCCGCGCCGGCCGGCTGGGCACTGCGGCCGCCGCACGCCAACGTTGCACCCTCGGCAATACCTTTCTCGATATAACCGAGCACCAACTGCCGATGTTGCTGGGAAATCAGCGCGCCGAAGTTGGTTTCAGGGTCCATCGGATCGCCGATACGGATATTGTTCCTGGTGCGTTCAAGCAGTTGTTCCATAAACGCCGGATAAATAGCCTCATGCACAAAGACCCGCGTGCCGTTGGTGCAGATCTCGCCCTGGGTGTAGAAGTTGCCCAGCATCGCTGCCGACACAGCGTTGTTGATATCCGCATCCTCGAACACGATCAGCGGCGACTTGCCACCCAGCTCCATGGTTACGTCCTTGAGCGTGGTAGCGGCCGCGCCCATAACTTTCTTGCCCGTCCCCACCTCACCGGTGAACGACACCTTGGCGATATCTGCATGGTGCGTCAGCCAGGCGCCGACGCGGCCATCGCCCTGCACCACATTGAACACGCCAGCGGGTACGCCTGCTTCGTGATAGATCTCGGCCAGCTTGAGTGCGCCCAGCGGTGTTTCTTCCGAAGGTTTGAATATCATGCTGTTGCCACAAGCCAGCGCTGGAGCAGACTTCCAACAGGCGATCTGCAACGGGTAGTTCCAGGCACCAATACCAGCGCAGATACCCAGCGGTTCACGCCGGGTATAGTAAAAATCGCCGCCCAGATCCTGCTGATTACCCTCAATAGACGGTGCCAGTCCAGCGAAGAACTCGATCGCATCGGCGCCAGTGACCACATCAACTGCGACCGCTTCCTGCCAAGGCTTGCCGGTATCCTGCACCTCGATCGCCGCGAGTTGATCATTACGTTCACGTAGCAGGGCCACAGCACGCAGCAGTATGCGGCTGCGCTGGATACCACTCATGGCTGACCATTCAGCAAAGCCGCGGGCGGCACTTTCGATTGCAGCCTGCTGGATCGATTCGTCCGCCACTTCCATCTGGTAAATGACCTGACCGGTACCCGGATTGACCACAGAGAAGCTTTCTCCGCTGCTGTTGGCGAGGTATCGACCGTCGACGAAGTTCTGGTAGCGTGGTAATAGCATTGATTGGTTAAACCTCATTAGTTGGTTTTTCTGTGTGCTTTAATACGTCCAGCACGAAGCACTTGCATAGCGCTTCGCCGGTAGCAAAACTCTGCTGTGGATCAGGCCCCAGCGCGCTGCGCAGCCAGAACCCATCGATCATCGCCGCACTTTGCCGGGCTGCGTTCGTCGCCGCCTCAGGCGGCAGCAACTGGGCAAAGGAATAACGCAGGTTGCTGTACAGCCGTGCACTATTGATCTGTTGCAGCCGTCTGAAGCCAGGCTCGTGCATCGACCGAGCCCAGAAGCTCAGCCAGGTCCGGCTGGCCAGGTCCGAGCGCTGAAACTCAGTAAAATTCGCTTCAACGATGCACTCCAACCGCTGCCGCGGTGAGCCATCGGTGGCCTTGATGCGCTCACCAAAATCCTTGCCTAACTGCTCAAGCAAATAGCGTAACGCAGCCTCGATCAGCCCCTGCTTACCACCGAAATAATGGCTGATAATCCCCGAAGACATACCCGCACGGCGGCTGATGGAGATGATGGTGGTGTTCTGCAGCCCCAGCTCGGCAATTGATTCGAGCGTCGCCTGTATGAGCTGCTGCTTGCGTGTGTCTTTGATTCCGATCTTGGGCATATTTTTTCTTAATTGAACGTTCAATTAACAAAAAGCTTACCGAAACCGCGCCCGGGTTACAACCGACGTAACACCAGAGCTTGCCCGGCGAAATCGAATCAGAGGCCGGTCAAACGGCCGAAAGGCCCGCCCTCAAGCCCGCGCGAGCGGGACCGGACTGAGCAATACAGAAGGGAGTACTGACCGCCAGGTGCATGATTTCAGCGTTGGGCGGTGCGCAGATGAGCATTTGGGTAGTTAAATAAAGCCGATACCCACCTGGAACAGGCGCTCGACCTGTTTTACCGCACGCTTGTCGGCGACAAACAGAATCACATGATCACCGTCCTCGATCACGCTGTGATCATGGGCGATGGATACCACCTCGCTTCTCACCAAGGCACCGACTATGGTCCCCTCGGGCAGATCCAGTTGGTCTATCCGGCGCCCGACCACTTGCGAGCTTTGACGATCGCCGTGGGCAATCGCTTCCAGCGCTTCAGCGGCGCCGCGACGCAGGGAGTGCACTGCCACTACGTCGCCGCGCCTGACATGGCTGAGCAGCGCACTGATAGTCGACTGTTGCGGCGACAGGGCAATATCAATCAGACCGCCCTGCACCAGATCGACATAGGCCGGATTGTTGATCAGCGTAATCACTGTACGCGCCCCAAGCTTCTTCGCCAGCATCGATGACATGACATTCGCCTCGTCATCGTTGGTTAGTGCCAGGAACACATCCGTCGCTTCGATGTTTTCTTCGATCAGCAAATCGCGGTTGGACGCGCTGCCGTGCAGAATGGTGCTCTGCTTCAACTCCTGTGACAGTAATTCACAGCGCTCCAGGTTCAACTCGATCACCTTGACCCGATAACGCTCTTCAATGCTCGCCGCCAGCCGCGCGCCAATATGCCCGCCACCAGCGATAACGACTCTTTTGTAGGGCCGATCCTGGCGGCGTAGCTCACCCATCACCTGACGGATATCTTCGCGTGCCGCGATAAAGAACACCTCATCGTCGGCCTCGATAACCGTGTCGCCACGCGGAATCACAGCGCAATCGCGTCGGAAGATCGCCGCCACACGAATCTCCACGCTGGGAAGATGTTCGCGTAGCGACGCAATTTGCTGGCCTACCAGCGCGCCACCGTAACGCGCCTTCACCGCTACCAGCTGCGCCTTGCCCCCGGCAAAATCCAATACCTGCAACGCCCCCGGGTACTGGAGTAGGCGTTTCAGGCTGAGGGTGACTAGCGCTTCCGGGCTAATCAACACGTCCACAGGGATCGCCTCACGACTGAATAGCGTGTCCCCGTGGCTCAGGTAATCATGCTCACGCACCCTGGCAATCTTGCGTGGCAAGTTGAACAGGCTTTGCGCCACCTGGCAGGCAATCATATTGATTTCGTCACTGCTGGTGACGGCAACCAGCATATCGGCATCCTCTGCGCCGGCCTGGGCAAGGATATGCGGGAGTGAGGCGGAGCCACAGAGCGTACGTAGATCGAGGCGGTCCTCCAGCTCACGAAGGCGTCGGGCATCGTGGTCAACCACGGTAATATCGTTGGCTTCGCCAGCCAGATGCTCGGCTAGGGTGCCGCCAACCTGCCCGGCACCCAGAATGATGATACGCATGCGTAGCTCCCGGTAATGTGCATGCGTTCAGTGTTGGTGATCAGCCTGTAAAAAAACGATGCTCAGCTTCCAGACAATGCGTAAATAATGCGTATACGCTCAGTCTTGCTGACCAAGAAACCGGTAACCGACCCCCGCCTCGGTTTCGATATAACGTGGCGCGGTGGGATCATCGCCCAGCTTGGCACGCAGCCGGCCGATAAAAATCCGTAAATAGTGGGTGTCGTGGGTATGATGCGGACCCCAGATATCCTTGAGTAGCTGCTGCTGAGTGATAATCCGGCCCGGATGGGCGATCAACGAACGCAGCAGCTCGAATTCCTTCTTCGACAAATGCACGTCTTCCCCGGCCACACTGACACGACGGTCAAGCAGGTCGACTTTCAGGTAGCCATCGGCATAACCGACAGGAGGGATTGCCACACCAGAATAAGTGCGCAATACCGCGCGAATACGGGCCAGCAGCTCATTGGCACCGAACGGCTTTTCAACGTAGTCGTTGGCACCATTGTCCAGCGCCATGACCTTGTCGCGCTCGCCATTGCGCACGGAAAGCACGATCACCGGGCCCTGATAGAATTCGCGCAGGCTCTGCAGCAACTGCTGGCCGTCCATGTCTGGCAAGCCGAGATCCATAATCACCAGGTCCGGCTCGTGCAACGCTGCCTGTTGCAAACCGCGCCGGCCATCCTCCGCCTCAAGTAACTGGTAACCCTGGGAGCCGAGGCAGATCGTCAGAAAGCGTCGAATCTGCGGCTCGTCATCGATGATCAGCACCTGAGTCATATCGGCTCGCTCGCGACGGAATCGTCCACTTTTGGCAGAGGCAAGCTCAAGCGCAGTGTTGCGCCCTTGCGCGTAGCACTCTCAAGCACAGAGACCTTGCCACCATGCGCCGCTAGAATACTGCGACAGATGGCCAAACCCAGACCCGTGCCCGCAGCATACTGATCGCCATGACTGAAGGTGTGAAACATGTCGAATATCTGGTCGCGCTTGTCCGACGCAATGCCCGGACCGCTGTCGCGCACATCAACATGCAGCCAGCCCTCTTCTTCTTCAGCGCTGAGCCAGATGCGGCCATGCGGCGGGGAAAATCGAATGGCATTTTCCAGCACATTGAACAGCGCCTGCTCAATCAGCGCCGGATGCACATGCAACAAGGGCAGACCCGTGGGCACGTCCAGCTTTATCTCCAGATCGCCAATCAAGGGTTTGCTGCGGCGCATGACCACACTGACAATATCGTCCAGGCCGATCCAGTCACGGTCCAGGGTCAACTCGCCGTGACCCAGACGGGTCATATCCAATAGTTTCTGGATATAGCGATCCAAACGCCGGGCCTCGCTGAGGGTATTGTCCAGCAGCTCGGCGCGTTGCGCAGCATCGAGCGAGTCGCTCAGGTCAATCAAGCTGGACACCGAGCCAATCATCGTCGCCAGTGGCGTACGCAAATCATGCGATACCGAGGAAAGCAGCGCGGAACGCAGTTGCTCGCGCTCCTTGCCCAAGGTTTCATCACGCAGAGATTCCTCCAGTTGCACTCGCCCCCAGGCCAAGCGCGCCAGGCTTACCAACATTTCCAGGCGTTGCCGGTGCACACTCTGCAGCGGCTCGGTAGCCGATAAACGTATTGTGCCTACCGGCTCGGCCTTCGAGTTGGTAAAGATCAGAGTGACGCCGCCCGCGTCCTCGAACCAACTGACCTCACGCGCCTGCTGCACGGGATGCTGACTCGCCAGGGCGACGTCTGCCGGGCGAGCATACCAACCAAGAGCCTCCTCCAATTGCGCGGAAAAAACCCGGACAACCTCATCGGCGGCAACGCACACCGAAAGGGCTCGAGCGCAGGCCATCTGCTGCGCGTTCCAGCGTTCGCTATCCCGTAGCGCAGCCACCTGCTCGCTGAGCCTGGCAGCCAAATGGCCGGTAACGATGGCCACCATAATCAACAGGATGCCGGTGAAGATATCCTCCCGATGCAGCATACGCAGGGAGTAGTGAGGCTCGGTGAGAAAAAAATTATACGCCAGGAAACTAAGGATGGCCGATACCAACGCGGGCCTGACACTGGTGCTGATCGCAGTGAGCAGCACTGCGGCCAGGTACAGCAAGGCCAGATTGGCTACCGACAGCAGCGGCGACAGCAGAACCGCCATCAGCGTTGCCAGTGCGGGCAACAGCACCGGAAGGATCAGCGATTTGAGATTGGCCACGCCCAGGGTTGTCTTTTTCATCAACTGCGCCAGAACATCGGTGTAAACAGAACCATCATCGTCAGAAGCTCCAGACGGCCGAGAAGCATCGCCAAGGATAGCAGCCATTTGGCCGCGTCCGGTAAGGCCGCGAAATTCCCCGCAGGCCCTACCACTGGCCCCAGTCCCGGACCCACGTTGGTCAGCGCCGTGGCAGCGGCCGTTAGACTGGTGACCAGATCCAGCCCCATCAGCGACAATAGCAGGGTAAAGCCGGCCAGGCAGAGGAAAAATAGAAACGAAAAGGCAATCGCCGAGAGGATGATGTCATCGCTGACTGGCTTGCCGTTGTACTGGGTAACAAATACGCCATTGGGATGCACCAACTTACGTACCTGACTGCGCAGGAACAAGTAACTCAGCTGGAAACGGAAGACCTTCATCCCGCCACTGGTTGATCCGGAACAGCCGCCAATAAACATCACCACGAAAAACAGCGCCACGCTGAACGCACCCCACTGGGTATAGTCACCCGAGGCGTAACCGGTGGTGGTGATCACCGAGACAAGGTTGAAGGTCGCGTGAGTTAACGCCTCGAACGGGGCGTGCGCGCCCTGTTCAATCAAATAGGCGGTAAGCGCCAGCGATACCGCAGCAACAATCATCAACAGCCCCTTGACCTGCTGGTTATTCAACGCAGCCAGCTGCGGGCGCCGAACAAAGCCGATCAACATGGTGAAAGGCATCGCACCCAAAAGCATAAAAACGATGGAAATCCACAACACCGGAGCACCAAAGCGCCCCATGGAACGATCGTCCGTAGCGTAACCGCCGGTGGACACGGTGCTCATCGCATGATTAATCGCATCGAACAGGGTCATCCCCGCCCACCAGTAGCTCAGCATGCACGCCAGACTGAGACTGAGATAGGTACCCAGCAGCATGCGCGCCAGGGTCTGAATGCGCGGCATGGATTTGTCTGACCAGTCGGAAGATTCGGTATGAAACAGCCGCATCCCGCCAACCCTTAGAAAGGGCAGGATTGATACCGCCATACCCACCACGCCCAGGCCACCTAACCATTGCAGCAATGAACGCCATAACAGCAGGCTCGGCGGCAGCGTTTCTATTTTTCCCAGAATGGTCGAGCCGGTCGTAGTAATGCCCGAGACCGCCTCAAACACCGCATTGACGAAAGTCAGCTCAAAATGACTGAAAAACAGCGGTAAGGCACCCGCCAGCGACATCATTACCCAGCTCAAGCTGGTCAGCAGGTACAACTGCCGGGCAACCAGATGAAAGTGAAGGGAACGGCCGCTGACCACCATCATCAGGCCCAGCGCAGAAACCAGACCAGCGCTGATAAGAAACACGGACATTTCAGGATCCTGACGGATCCAGGCAAACAATGCCACCGACAACATCAGCCCAGCCATGATCAACATGAGAATCCCGCACACATAGATGATCGGACGGAGGAAATTGAACATGACCTGACTCCTGGAATGATGGAGCACAGGCTAAGGGCGCACGGCATAAACAAACGAGCCGCAAATGCCTGGCCAGGCGTAAACATTGCGTAAAAGCCGGCCAAAAAACCAAAAAAAAGGGCCGACAACGAATGTCGGCCCTTGGTAATGGTGGAGCTATGCGGGATCGAACCGCAGACCTCCTGCATGCCATGCAGGCGCTCTCCCAGCTGAGCTATAGCCCCGTGGTCTTGCGACCCCGATACACCAAAGTGTATCGGTCAAACAATGGCGTCCCCTAGGGGACTCGAACCCCTGTTACCGCCGTGAAAGGGCGGTGTCCTAGGCCACTAGACGAAGGGGACGCAAACCCTTCTCACTGAGGCTGGAACCTCGGTGCAGTGATAAAACCGGCCAACGCAGAGCGGCGACCAAAAATGGTGGAGCTATGCGGGATCGAACCGCAGACCTCCTGCATGCCATGCAGGCGCTCTCCCAGCTGAGCTATAGCCCCGTCTCTAGGACGGGGCGCATATTATGATTGGAGCCCCGAGCTGTCAACAGAATTTTATCTAGAACAGGTACTTAAGCTGACTGCAAGCGCCCTAGGCTAACAGCTTTTCCCAGGCCTTGACCTCTTTCTTCGAGCTGCCGCCCAGCAGCTCAAGCGCCTGACGCAGTCGGAAACGGGTCAGGTCTGGGCCCAGGTGCGCCATGGCGTCCAGTACCGACACCGAACTGGCCTGACCGGTGATGGCGGCGAACAGCAACGGCATCAGATCACGCAGTTTCAGTTCAAGCAGTTCGGCAATCTGCTGGATGCTCGCGGTAATGCTGTCCTTATCCCACTGGCGGGTAGCTTCGAGCTTCCACAACAGCAACTGCAGCGCCTGGCGGACCTGATCTGGCGAGAGCTTCTTGTGCTCGAACAGGCTCGCCGCTGGATTCACCTGACCGGTCATAAAGAACCCGGCCAGCGGAATCAGCTCACTGAAGGTTTCCACCCGGCTCTGCACCAAAGGAATCATTGGTTTGAGATAATCGGCGTTCAGCGCCCAGGTTTGGACTGCGGTAGCAAACTGATCGACCGACAGCTCGCGAATCCATTGGCCGTTCAACCAGGCGAGCTTTTCCACATCGAAAATCGGGCCGCCCAGCGATACGCGCTGAATATCGAAATGCGCGACCATCTCATCGAGGGAGAACTTTTCACGCTCGTCCGGCATCGACCAACCCATGCGCCCCAGATAATTGACCAGCGCCTGTGGCAGATAGCCCATGCGCTCATAGAAGGTAATGCTGGTGGGGTTCTTGCGTTTGGACAGCTTGCTCTTGTCCGGATTACGCAGCAGCGGCATGTGACAGAGTTGCGGCATATCCCAGCCAAAGTACTGATACAGCAATATGTGCTTAGGTGCCGAGTTGATCCATTCCTCACCGCGCAGTACATGGGTGATGCCCATCAGGTGGTCATCGACGACATTGGCCAGGTGGTAGGTCGGCAGGCCATCGGCCTTCATCAGCACCTGCATATCCACCTGCTCCCAGGGGATATCAATCTCGCCACGCAGCATGTCCTGCACCTGGCAAATACCGGTCTCAGGCACTTTCATCCGTACGACATGGGACTCGCCCGCCGCCACCCGATCAGTCACAGCCTGCTCACTCAGCGACAAGCAGTGGCCGTCGTACCCGGGGGTCTGCTTATTGGCCGTTTGCTCGGCACGCAGGGCGTCCAGCCGCTCGCTGCTGCAGAAGCAGCGGAACGCATGACCCTGACTGATCAGTAGCTCGCTGTGCTGGTGGTAAATCGCGCTGCGCTCACTCTGCCGATAAGGCCCGTGTGGGCCACCCACATCCGGGCCTTCGTCCCATTCCAGCCCCAACCAGCGCAGGGAGTCGAGGATCTGCTGTTCAGACTCGGCAGTGGAACGCACCTGGTCGGTGTCCTCTATCCGCAGAATGAACTGCCCGCCGTGCTGGCGGGCAAAACACTGATTGAACAGGGCGATATAAGCGGTACCCACATGGGGGTCACCGGTAGGCGAAGGAGCAATACGCGTGCGGACAGTCATGGGATCTCTCGTGATGGGAAACGGGTGTTACTGGTCGGCCAGATCAGGCGGCGCAAGCTGTGATGATATCAGCGCCTCCGCATCCTTCTCCACACCCAAGACAATGAATCTATCCAGACTTTCGATCATGAAGTCGATAAATGCCTTGACCTTCATGGCCTGGAAACGTCGAGAGGGATACAAGGCATAGAGTTCACTAGACGGCAAGGTGACGTGCTCGAGCACGCGGACCAGTTGGCCTTGTTCAACGTAGGGCTCGGCGATAAAAGCCGGCACATTGATGATGCCCGCGCCGGCGATAGCCGCCTCGCGGGCAAAGGTAATGTTGTTGACGGTCAAAATCGGACTCACCTGCACGCTCACATGCGGGTCGAGAAAGTGCCATTTGCGCCCGCCATCCATCAAAGTATGAATACACCGATGCTTGGACAGCTCCTCGGGCTTCTGCGGCATGCCGTATTGGGCAATATAATCCGGGCTGGCAAACAATTGGCGCGGGCTGGACATCATCGGGCGGGCAACCAGGCTCGAATCCTGTGGCCGGCCGCGGTGAATCACCACGTCAATGCCCTCTTCCACCGGATCGATCATCCGCGTGGTCAGTTCGACTTCCACCTGGATCGCCGGATAGCAACGCATGAATTCACCCACCACGCCGCCCAGGAATAGTTGACCAAACTCAATCGGCGAGCTGACCCGCAGCAGTCCGGTTGGCTCACGCTGTAACTGCATGATCGCCTGCTCGGCTTCGGCAAACTCCTGCATGATTTGCCGGCAGCGCTCGTAATAAGCCTGGCCGACTTCCGTCAAGCGCAGTTTGCGCGTGGTGCGATTGAGCAGACGCACCCCCAGCCGCTCCTCCAATTGCGCAATCCGCCGACTCACGGTGGACTTCTGCATATTCAAGGTGAGTGCGGCACTGGTAAAGCTATGGCATTCGACTACCCGGGTGAAAATCAGCGCGTCATCCAAACCCATTTCGACTGTTCCTGTGATGCAACAAAGTGTCCAGATTCTAACCCCTCTTTACCTAAGCGGAACAGTGCTAGAGTGCACGCAAGAACAAAAACAGGATCAATCATGTCATCCCGAGTACGCACCCGCCTCTTCATTTTTTTTCTTCTTGTGGTCCTGGCCGGCGCCGGGTTTTTCACCCATTGGTGGTTTGTTGGCCGTTATTATCAACATACCGATAACGCCTACGTTCACGCCGAAATCGCCCGGGTCAGCAGCCAGCTAAGTGCGCAAGTAACCGAGGTATTGGTCAGCGATAATCAATTGGTCGCCGCTGGCGACCTCCTGGTACAGCTGGACCGCCGGGACTACGAGATTGCGCTGAGCCATGCGCGGGCTAATCTGGCCACGCGTAAGGCGGAACAGGCCGAAGCCGAATCCCGCCTCTTGCAGCAGGACAGCCTGATTGCTGCGGCGCAGGCCGATGTGGAAGCCCGCCAGGCAGAACAGCGACGCATCGGCTTGGACATAGAGCGCATTACGCCATTACGCCAATCCGGCTATGCCTCCGAAGAGCAGATCAGTAATTTCCGCGCCCAACTCGACGTTGCCAAGGCGCAAGTGCGCCGTGCCGCTGCGGACAGCCAAACCCAGACCCTGAGTAAAGAGTCTTTACGCGCTGATATCGATCGCCTGAGTGCTCTGGTGGATGCCGCGCAGGCCGACATTGTGCGTGCCGAACTGGATCTGCAGCGCACGGACATCACCGCGCCCGTCGCCGGCCGCGTGGGGCAGCGATCAGTGCGCATCGGCCTTAACGTCCAGCCTGGCGCCCATCTGCTGGCGCTGGTGCCGCAAGATCGGCTTTGGGTGCAGGCCAACTTCAAGGAAACCCAGCTTCAAGGCCTGCGTGAGGGGCTGAAAGCGACCCTGGTATTCGATGCCTTTCCTGGCGAAGAGGTGCCGGGGGTGATCGACAGCCTGTTCCCCGCCTCCGGCGCGCAATTCAGCCTGTTGCCGCCAGACAACGCCACCGGCAACTTCACCAAGGTCGTACAACGTATTCCGGTGAAAATCCTGATTGATGACGAGCACCCTCTCAGCCCACAGTTAAGGCCTGGCATGTCGGTCAGCGTCAAGGTCGATCTGCGTGGCTGAAGGCGTCGCAGAACAGATTATTCCGCCGCCCAGTCGGCGTGATTGGATCGCCCTGCTCAGCGCCATTCTTGGCGCCTTTATGGCTATTCTGGACATCCAGATCATCAATTCGTCACTCAAGGACATCCAGGGCGCGTTGTCAGCGACCGTCGAGGAAGGCTCGTGGATTTCTACTGCCTACCTGGTCGCCGAAATCATCATCATTCCGCTGGCCGCCTGGCTGACCATGGTGCTGTCACCACGACGCTTCGCGGTCGTGATGTCATCGCTGTTCGTGATCGCCTCATTACTCTGCTCCATGGCCTGGAGCCTGGAGAGCATGATCATTTTCCGCGTGTTGCAGGGCCTAGCCGGCGGCGCGCTGATTCCCTTTGCCTTTATGCTTATTCTGACCAAACTGCCTGCACGCGACCGCCCCAAGGGCATGGCTATGTTTGCCATTACCGCCACCTTTGCGCCCTCGATCGGGCCTACCATCGGCGGCTGGCTGACTGAGCACTACGGCTGGGAATACATTTTCTACATCAATATAGTGCCAGGCCTGCTGATGATTAGCGGGCTACTCTACGGCCTGGACAAATCCCCCCCGCGCTGGGCGTTGCTCAAGCAGGGCGACTACGCTGGCATTCTGACCATGGCGCTGGGTCTGGGCTGCCTACAGGTGTTTCTTGAGGAAGGTCATCGCGAGGACTGGCTCGAATCGCGCTGGATGGTAGTCCTGGCGGTCATCGCCTTCGTTAGCCTGGTGACCTTCGTCATACTGCAACTATCGCGGGACAATCCGCTGATCAATCTACGCCTGTTCAAGGATCGCAACTTTCTATTCGGCAGTCTGGCCAACATCGGGCTGGGCGTGGGGTTGTACGGCACCGTGTTTGTGCTACCTGTCTACCTGGCGCAAATTCAGCACTACAACGCGCTACAGATCGGCCAGGTGATCATGTGGATGGGCGTGCCGCAACTGTTGATCATTCCGCTGGTGCCGATCCTGATGCGCTATATCGATGCGCGCTTGATCTGTGCTACGGGCTTCTTTCTGTTTGCCTTCGCCAGTTTCTTCAGCGGCAGTCTGAGCCTGGATTTCGCCGGGGAGCAGTTTATCGGCATTCAGATCTTTCGCGCGCTGGGCCAACCGATGGTGCTGGTGCCCATGTCTATTCTAGCTACAGCGATGATCCCGCCCTCACAAGCCGGCTCCGCGTCCAGCTTGTACAACATCTTGCGCAACCTCGGAGGGGCGGTCGGCATTGCCGCACTGGCGACTATCCTGGACAGCCGCGCCAAGCACTATTTTGACTTTCTGCGCGAACATATCGTGCCCGGCAACCCGGCGGTGGAGGAACGATTAAGCGTCTTGACCGCACAGCTGGGCGATCCGCAAGCCGCGCTGATGATGCTCAACAACCAAGTGCACCAGCAGGCTCAGATCATGGCCTACAACGATGCCTTTCACCTCATCGGCATTCTGCTGGCCTGCTCCATGGTATTTATCCTGTTGGTTCGGCCATTACCCAAAATCCCGCCAGCGGCGCATTGATACTGTCATTTATTTTGAGCACCCTCTGGAATTAAACCCTTCCAATAGGTAGCATCAGCCTATCTTGTAAAATATATCAAACATGGCAGATACCTCATGGGCTACACATCGCACACCACCTCCTACTATGCCGCCTCCGCTAACAACAGCACCGATCGCCCAGCACTGCAAGGCGCTCATGAGACAGATGTGTGCGTCATCGGCGCCGGCTACACCGGTATCTCCACCGCCCTTTTTCTGCTCGAGCACGGATTTCGTGTCACTGTATTGGAGGCGGCGAAGGTGGGCTTTGGCGCATCTGGTCGCAACGGTGGGCAGATCGTCAACAGCTACAGCCGCGATATCGATGTGATCGAGCGCAGCCTGGGCGCCCAGCAGGCACGGCTGCTCGGGGAAATGGCTTTCGAAGGGGCGCGGATCATTCGCGAACGCGTGGCCAAGTACCAAATCCAGTGCGACCTCAAGGATGGTGGCGTGTTTGCCGCAGTGACCGACAAACAGATGAGCCATCTGGAAGCACAGAAACAGCTCTGGGAACGTTACGGCCACACGCAGATGCAATTGCTCGATGCTAAGGGCATTCGCGACGTGGTCAATACCGACCGGTATGTGGGCGGCTCACTGGACATGAGCGGTGGCCATATCCACCCCCTCAATCTAGTGCTGGGCGAGGCTGACGCCGTGGAGTCGCTGGGCGGCATCATCCACGAACAGTCGCGGGTCACTCGGGTCGACCAAGGCGCCAAAGCAGTAGTACATACCGACCAGGGCCAGGTCACCGCCGACTTCGTCGTGGTTGCTGGCAACGCCTATCTCGACGACCTGATTCCACAACTGGCGGCCAAATCAATGCCTTGCGGCACACAGGTGATCACTACCGAACCCCTAGGCGAGGAGTTGGCCAAGTCCCTATTGCCGCAGGATTATTGCGTCGAGGACTGCAATTACCTGCTGGACTATTACCGGCTTTCTGCCGACAGGCGCATGATATTTGGCGGTGGCGTGGTCTACGGAGCACGCGACCCAGCCAATGTCGAAGCGCTGTTACGCCCCAACCTGATCAAGACCTTCCCCCAACTCAAGGACGTCAAGATCGACTATGCCTGGACCGGTAACTTCCTGTTGACCCTCTCGCGCTTGCCGCAGGTAGGGCGAATCGGTAGCAACCTCTACTATTCCCAGGGCTGCAGCGGCCATGGCGTGACCTACACGCATCTGGCCGGCAAAATACTCGCCGAAGCGATCCGTGGGCAGGCGGAGCGTTTCGATGCCTTTGCCCACTTGCCCCATTACCCATTCCCCGGCGGCCGCTTACTGCGCATCCCCTTCACCGCCATGGGTGCATTGTATTACCAGCTAAGGGATAAACTCGGCTTGTAAATCAGTGCGTTAGTGCACAATAACTGTCACAAACGTTGAACAGTAGGCACTTTATGTTGTCTATCCCTGAGTAGCGGCCCTGATATGGGGCTATGCTACGTCTGAGCAGCGGACTATTTCGCTGTTTGTTGGGCAACCGTTGACGGAAGCCCTAAGATAAAAAATCAGGAGTAGGCCCTATGACTTTCATGAAATCTACCCAGCGTTACCTGTCCATTATGCTGACCGCATTGTTCCTGCTCACTACCGTGACCAGCGTGCATGCTCAAGCCAGCATGATCGGCACCCAAGATGTGATTTCTCAAGAACAGGTTAGCGTTGATCGCGAAGCGCTGAAAAGCATGCTGTCAGACGAAGCCGTTCAAGAGAAAATGGCGTCAATGGGCGTCTCCTCTGACCAGGTAGAACAGCGCATCAACAGCCTGACGGCTGACGAGCTGGCCTACTTCAATGCCCAACTGGACGAAGCGCCTGCCGGTGCTGGCATACTTGGTGTGATCGTGCTGTTCTTGGTGATCTTCATCATTACCGATCTGCTGTGCGCCACCAACGTTTACAAGTTCGTCAACTGTATCAACCGCTAATCAGGTGCGATGTCTAACACACCTGTTCGTACTGCTCGGGCTGGCAGCTTTACTGTCAGCCTGCGCAGGGCGACCCACTGCTCTTCCATCACCTGAATCCTTAAGCAATCTCCCTTCCAGCACCTACCTGGATCAGGTCCCCTTCCATGCGCAGGACGCCTATCAATGCGGCCCCGCAGCACTGGCCATGATATTGAATCATCGAGGTTTGCCGGATACGCCGGACGAACTGGTTGGCCGTGTCTATATTCCTGAGCGCAAAGGCACGCTGCAGGTTGAACTGGTGTCAGCTTCCCGAGAGCGTGACTTACTGGTGTACCCAGTCGCACGCCAGCTTGAAGCAGTAATGACCGAGCTGGACGCCGGCAACCCGGTACTGGTGATGCAGAATCTGGCTTTCAACTGGTTCCCCCAGTGGCACTACGCTGTGGTGGTTGGCTACGATCTGGAGCAACGTGAAATGATCGTGCACAGCGGTCTTAACAAGGCGCAGCGCGAACCTTTCAAGGTATTTATGCGCACCTGGGATCGAGCAGATCGCTGGGCCAGAGTCATGCTACCCGCACATCAGCTGCCGGCCACCGCCGAGCCCCTGGTTTACCTGCGCGCAGCCAGTGATCTGGAGCAAACCGGGCGTCTGGACAGCGCCAGGCAAGCCTACGCTACAGCGTTGAGCACCTGGCCGGAGCAGCCTACCGCACGATTCGGCCTTGGCAACGTCGCGTGGGCCCAGCAGCAGCCCGAGATCAGCGTGGAGCATTTCCGCACCCTGGTCACTGATTTCCCCGATTTCAAGCCAGGCTGGAACAACCTGTCTGTCGCGCTTGAGGCGATTGGTTGCGCACAAAGTGCGGCAGCGGCGAAAGCTTGTGCCGCAGATGATGCGGCAACGGAAGCTGCCACGCCGGAAGACGCCGCGCTGGATCTAGACAAAAACGCGCCAGAGACCGGCCGTTGTGCCATTCCCCGCTGTACTGATCGAGCCCCGACTCAGTCTGATTGAGCTCCTAATTACAGCGCATGCGGTAGTTTTACCCTATGCGCTGTAATTCGGCATTATCTATTAGAGCCTCTCACCATTAGCACCTTTCGGTACTGCTCCGCAAAATAACACCTACCCTACTCCCCACACTCCAATTCTAAAAACATGGTTTGCCTAAATTAAACCTGGTATTTACGGAAAATTGATTAGAGTGGAAATCAATACTCGCTTTCCAACTATGCGATACAGTTCGCATTTTCGACCAAAGTCATCACAGCGTCTCACTCGAGTACAACTACTAGAGCAGCCGCCAAAAGACAAAACATAAAAGTCATTTTAATCAATATCTTACAGGCTATTTTGAAATCCTTATCTAGAGGCAATAGTATGACTTTTCGTGCCAATAAAAACCTTCCAGACAGGAAGAGGTTTTTTTGACGCCATTTACTTATAAGAAAACTAATTAGCCATAAAGCAAAACAGTTCACATTTTCTCGCCTTGCTACTGACTTTACGCACGACTAGGATACACCCCGTTCACAGCCTATGCGCAACTTGTTGCACATAGATAACTGCGCCAAAAGTTGCTCAATTTAATAGTTGCGCAACTTATTGCGCAGTTAGTGATGAATGAAAGTTGTGCGTTGTGCAATGAACTTGGCTGATCCTGCTTTATTTCAGACTGGAATAAACGGATGAGTACCGAATCAGGGATTGATGTCGCTTATGCTCGCAGATCGCTATATGAAATTGGCCGAAACGCCCATCAGCGCCGGGGACTTCTACGGCGCTGACGTGCGCTATTCTGCTGAGTTCGAACGCATCGAGAATGAGCTGAGCAAAGCCAGTTCGCTACACGCACAGCAAACTCCTGACTGGTCGCTGGTGCACGATGGTTGCGAAGCATTGTTGCTCTCCCAATCCAAAGATCTACGCGCGGCGGTCTGGCTGGCATGGAGTCTCTACCAGGTGGAATCAGTTCCTGGCCTGGAGGCTGGCTTGACCGCGCTCAATGCGCTCTGCGCCCAGCACTGGGAGGCACTGCATCCCCGCAAGCCGCGCACGCGCTTGGCAGCGCTGACCTGGCTGACCTCACGCATCGATCAGGCCATGGCTGACCTGCCCACAGCCGCACCAGACACACTGAAACGCTTGGCTAGCCAGTTGCGCAAGCTTGATGAATGCCTGGCTGGCCACTTTGCCGATCAGGCGCCGCTGCTGTTGCCCATCTGCCGCCGGCTTGATGCCCTCGTTAGCAGCCCCCAGAGTCAACATCAGGCGGTTGAAGACGCCACGCGGTCAGCGCTGGCGGCAGTACCCAGTGCTCAGGTTATACCCATAAATCCTAACAGCAGTGACACGCTGAGCGCGATTAACGATAGCCGCGACGCGCACAAATGCCTGCGAATCATTCAGGATCAGGCGCGCCTGTTGAGTCACTGGTGGTCGCAAGAGTCGGTTACCGACCCGCGGGCATACCGGTTGACCCGCACCCTGCTCTGGTTACCCATCGACACCCTGCCGGAACATGATGCCGACAAAAACACCACTTTGCGGGGGCTGCCAGTTGACCGGCTGGCGAGCTATCGAGAACGTCTTGCCCAGGGCCAATTCAACGCCCTTCTGATCGATCTGGAGGGCAGCCTGACGCGTTCGCCGTTCTGGCTCGACGGTCAGTATATGGCCTGGCAATGCTTGCAGGCGCTTGATGCACAGCCAGCCATGCACGAGATTGAAGTTCAACTCGCGCTGTTCCTACAACGGCTTCCAGGCCTCCAGCTGCTGTGTTTCCACGATCACAGCGCCTTTGCTGACGAGCAAACCCGTGCTTGGATCGAGTCGCGCGTGCAGCCACACACAGCAACGGCCAATCAGCGCGTCGAATACGCCGCAGAGGCTTCGCCACAGCGCGCCCAAAGCCCATGGGAAGATGCCTTGGACGCAGCCGTCCAGCAGTTGCGCAAGGGCTCGCTGAAGGCCGGCATTCAGCTCATCAAGCAGGCCATGCCGGTTCTACGCAGCGACCGCGAGCGCTTTCACTGGCAGCTTGCGCAAGCTCGGCTCTGCTATCAGGCCAGACAGTACGAACTGGCCTATCACCAACTCGAATCCCTTTATCAAGTTCTCAAGGACGTCCATCTGGATCGTTGGGAACCCGATCTCGCTTTGACCCTACTGCGTTTGCTACTGGACTGCTGCAACAAGCTGCCAGGCAGCTCCGCCCTGCGTGAACGCAAAAGCGAGATTTACCAAAGGCTGTGCCAACTCGACCTTGAAGCGGCACTCGACCAGGCCTCAGGGCCATCACAGTAACGGAGAAGATCATGGCCAAAGAAGGCTCAGTAGCCCCAAAAGAACGCGTCAATGTGACGTTCACACCTACCACCGGTGGCGCTCAGGAAGAAGTCGAGTTGCCCCTGAAGCTGATGGTGCTGGGTGATTTCACCCAGCGTCCCGATGACCGCAGTATCGAACAACGCAAGCCGATTGCCATCGACAAAGGCAACTTCGACGAGGTACTGGCCAAGCAGGAATTGAGTCTGGACTTCGTAGTAGCCAACCGGCTGCACAACGACGAGAACGCTGACGACAGCCTCAACGTACACCTGAAGATCGACTCGATGAAAGATTTCAATCCCGCCAGCCTGGTCAGTCAGATACCTGAGCTGCAGAAGCTCATGGAGCTGCGCGATGCGCTGGTCGCCCTGAAAGGGCCCCTGGGTAACGCGCCGGCTTTTCGCAAGGCAATCGAAAGTGTGCTTAGCGACGACGATTCCCGCGAGCGCGTACTCGCCGAACTGGGTCTCGACGCTCAAGACCAGCCCGAAGCCTGATCACCCAAACTGATCAACTGAACAAGGACGCTTACCCATGAGTACCCGTGCAGCAGCAAAAAGCGGCCAGCAGGCCGGAGCAGTCAGTATTCTCGACAGCATCATCGCTGAAACCCGTCTAACCCCCGATGACGAGGCCTACGGCATCGCCAAGCGCGGCGTATCGGCCTTTATCGAAGAACTGCTGAAACCGCAGAACGACAAGGAACCGGTCAAGAAAGCCATGGTCGATCGCATGATCGCCGAGATCGACGCCAAACTCAGCCGGCAGATGGATGAAATCCTGCACCAACCCAGCTTCCAGGCGCTGGAGTCATCCTGGCGCGGCCTGCAGGTGCTGGTAGACCGGACCAATTTCCGCGAAAACATCAAGCTGGAGCTGATCAACGCCTCCAAGCAAGACCTGCTGGAAGATTTTGAGGACAGCCCCGAGATCGTTCAATCCGGTCTGTACAAACACGTTTACACCGCCGAATACGGGCAGTTTGGCGGCCAGCCGGTCGGCGCCCTGATCGCCAACTACTATTTCGATCCGAGCTCGCAGGATATGAAGACGCTGCAGCACGTGGCCAGTGTCGCCAGCATGTCCCATGCGCCCTTCATTGCGGCGGCCGGTCCCAAGTTCTTCGGCCTGGAAAGCTTCACCGGGTTACCTGATATCAAGGACCTGAAAGACCATTTTGACGGTCCGCAGTTCGCCAAATGGCAAGCCTTCCGCGAACAGGAAGACGCGCGCTATGTAGGGCTGACGCTGCCGCGCTTCCTGCTGCGCAACCCCTATGATCCGGAAGACAACCCGGTCAAAAGCTTTGTGTACAAGGAAAACGTCTCCAACAATCACGAAGACTATTTGTGGGGCAATACCGCTTTTACCTTCGCCACACGGCTGACCGACAGCTTCGCGAAATTCCGTTGGTGCCCGAATATCATCGGCCCACAAAGCGGCGGCGCAGTGGAAGACCTACCCCTGCACCACTTTGAAAGCATGGGCGAAATCGAGACCAAGATTCCGACCGAAGTACTGGTCTCTGATCGCCGCGAGTACGAACTGGCCGACGAGGGCTTTATTGCCCTGACCATGCGCAAGGGCAGCGACAACGCCGCGTTTTTCTCGGCCAACTCCACGCAGAAAGCCAAGTTCTTCGGCAACAGTGAAGAAGGCAAAGCTGCCGAGCTGAACTACCGCCTGGGCACGCAACTGCCCTACCTGTTTATCGTCAACCGCCTGGCCCACTACCTCAAGGTATTGCAGCGCGAACAAATCGGCTCCTGGAAAGAGCGCACCGATCTGGAGCTGGAGCTGAACAAGTGGATTCGTCAGTACGTGGCCGATCAGGACAACCCGAATGCAGAAGTCCGCGGTCGTCGCCCGCTGCGCGCGGCGCAGATCACCGTCAGTGACATCGAAGGTCAGCCGGGCATGTATCGGGTAGGCCTCAGTGTGCGTCCGCATTTCAAGTACATGGGTGCGGACTTCACCCTGTCGCTGGTCGGCAAGATGGAGAAGGAATAAACCATGGGGTACGGCAGCCTGTTTGAACGCCTGGCCGGCGAACCTGGAAAGCGCAGCAACCTGAGTGTGGATCAGGCGATTGTTGCCTCGATTGCCGCGCATCTGGCGAAGATGCTCAGCACCCGCGCAGGCAGTGTCCAGGCGCTTCCGGATTACGGGCTGCCCGACCTCAACGACATGCGCCTGTCACTGCACGATTCGTTGCAGCAAGCCCGTGTCGCCATCGAGAGCTTTATCGAGAGCTATGAACCGCGCCTGTCCCAGGTCCGGGTCATTGCTCTGCCCCGGGAGCAAGACCCGCTGAACCTGTCGTTTGCGTTGGAAGGCATGGTCGACCTAGACGGGCAACGACGCCCGGTCAGCTTTACCGCGCGGCTCAACGGCAGCGGCCAGGTACAGGTTCAATAGGCAAGGCGAGCCCTTCACCTATTGGCAACACACTAAACACGACGCACACCCGATTACCGTAAATACCGCAAAAACCAGGGACTGGCTGAATGTCATTCAATCATTACTACCAAAGCGAGTTGACCGCACTGCGTCAGCTTGGCAAGCGCTTTGCCGAACGCAGCCCGGCACTAGCCCCGTTTTTGGGCCAAAGCGGTCGCGATCCCGATGTTGAGCGTTTGCTCGAAGGCTTTGCGTTTCTCACCGGGCGTTTGCGGCAAAAGCTCGATGACGAATTGCCTGAGCTGACTCACTCGCTGATGTACTTGTTGTGGCCGAATTACATGCGGCCATTACCAGCCTTCAGCATGCTGCAATTTGAACCGCTGAAGACCCCCGGTGCCGCCGTGGTAGTACCCCGTGACACCCCGGTGGAGTCCAACCCCATCAAGGGCGTGGCCTGCCGATTTCGTACCACCAGCACGACCGAATTGAGCGCTCTGGCCATGCGCGGCGTGGATTACTCGGTCAAGGGCGACGGCGCGCTGCTCAGTCTGCGCCTGGGGGTTAACAGCGGCACCCTGGCAGACATGCCGCTGACCAGCCTACGGCTGCACCTGGCCGGTGAGCGTTATATCAGCCAGACCTTGTATCTAAGCCTATTGCGTCATGTAGAGGATATCTACCTGGTGCCCCTGGACGCCGCCAACAAGCCGCTGAAAGATAGCTTTGATCGTCCGGTGGCTGGCGTAAAACTCGACCGCGGCCTGATCACACCGGGTGGGTTTGCGGAAGATGAGGCATTGGTGCCCTACCCCATCAACACCTTCCGCGGCTACCGCTACCTGCAGGAGTATTTCGCCTTTCAGGAAAAATTTCTATTTGTCGATATCGGCGGCCTAAACGCCCTGCAGAGCTTGTCTGCTGACCTGCTCAAGCGCGCCAGCGGTTTCGAGCTGCGCATCGAGTTGAACCGTTCAGGCTCCCAGCGTATCAACCCGACCCTGGACAACATCCGCTTGTACTGCACCCCGGTGGTAAATCTGTTTGCCCATGACGCAACGCCTATCCGCCTGGATGGCCGCCAGGACAAATACATGTTACGCCCGGCAGAGTATGAAAGTGCGCACTGTGGGGTGTTTTCCGTCGACCGGGTCACCGGGTGGAAACCAGGTGGCATGGGCTATGAGGAATATGTGCCCTTTGAGTCGTTCGAGCATGACGCCAGCTTCGACTTTCCCGAGGCACGCCCCTATTACAGCCTCAGGCAGAACCCCTCCCTGCTGGATGGCAGCACGGATACCTATTTGAGCTTCGGCCTACGCAGCCTGGAGCAGCACGAAACCTTGTCCGTAGAATTGACCTGCACCAACCAGAACCTGCCATTGCAGTTGCCACTCGGGGCGATTTGCCGGCCCAGCGAGGGTACGCCTGAGCACCTGCGCTTTCGCAACATCAGCGCGGTAACCGCTACCTATGCACCGCCACTGCAGCAGGACTTTCTCTGGAAGCTGATCAGCAACATGTCGCTGAATTACCTGTCACTGGCGAATGTGCAGGCACTCAAGGTCATTCTGGAAACCTATGACCTGCCGCGTCACTACGACCAACACGCCGCCAAAGTCAGCCAACGCCTGCTTAACGGCCTGCAAAGCATCAGCCACAGCAGTGTTGACCGCCTTTACCGTGGGCTGCCGATACGCGGCGTGCGCACGGAACTGGTGATGGATACCGATGGCTATCTGGGCGAAGGCGATTTGTTCGTGTTCGCGTCAATTTTGAACGAGTTTTTTGCGCTGTACGCGAGCCTCAATTCCTACCACGAACTTACGGTACGCAGCACCAAGGGAGAGATTTACCAATGGACACCACGCATGGGGCAACAGCCCCTGCTTTGAACCTGCTGAGTCGCAACATCCGCGAGTACAGCCTGTTTCAGGGTGTGCTGCTGGTGATGGAGCGGCTGCGCAACGAGTATCCCGAGCGCGATGAACAGGCGCTCTACAGCCTGATTGAATTTCAGGCGAATCCGAGCATGGGCTTCCCGGGCAGCGATATAGAGCGCGTCGAGTTCTTCCGTGAAGATGGGGAGACCCGCGCACGCTTGCGACTCAATCTGGTCAGCCTGTTCGGTGCCGGATCACCCCTACCGGCCTTTTACGGCGAGCAGGCGCTGGGCGACACGGTTGAGGGCAATCCAACGCGGCAGTTTCTCGATCTGTTCAATAATCGCCTGCAGCGCCTGCTGCTGCCGATCTGGCAGAAATACCGCTATTACTCACGCTTCTCCAGTGGCGCGCTTGACCCGTTTTCCTCGCAACTATTCTCGCTTGTCGGACTGGGTAGCGAGTCGATTCGTTCGGAGTCGGAGCTGAACTGGAAACGCCTGTTGCCGTATCTGGGCCTGCTTAGCCTGCGAGTTCAGTCCGCTGCGGTTATCGAGTCAGTGCTGCGTTATTACTTCCGCCATCAGGACCTGCACATCGAGCAGTGCATGGAGCGTCAGGTAGAGGTTCAGGCCGATCAGCGTAACGGCCTCGGACTGGCCAATAGCGCCTTGGGCGAAAGCCTGGTGATTGGCGATCAGGTACGCGACCGCAGCGGCAAATTCCGCATCCACATTCAGCAACTGGACTGGGAGCGCTTTCACGAATTTTTACCGACGGGAACCGGTTTCCGGCCGCTGTGCGCATTGGTGCGCTTCGCCCTGCGCGACCCGCTTGACTATGACATCCGACTTCAACTGTGCCGCAACGCGGTGCGCGAGCCGCGCCTGGAAGCAGGCACCCCGTGCCTGCTGGGCTGGACCAGTTGGCTTGGCAGCGATGCTATCGACGCCTGCGCCGACCCCGCAGTAACGCTCAGCAGCAAAGCCTATTAAAGGACTGATAACCCATGATCAATGTCGATCTGCAACAACTGGTACAGGCACTAGATGCCCAAAGCCGGCAAGACCTGGAAACCGCTGCCGAACGTTGCGTAGTGCGCCACGGCAGCAAAGTACTTGTCGAGGATCTGCTGCTAGGTTTGCTGCAACGCAGTGACGGTCTGCTGCAGCGCGCCCTGCAAGATGCGCACCTGGATGCCGGCGAGTTCGCGCGTGTTCTGCAGCCCTGCAGCGAAGATAACGCTTCGCGCAATCCAGCCTTCTCGCTGGAGCTGGTCCAGTGGCTACAGGATGCCCTGTTGGTGGCGAGCCTGGAGTTTGGTCAAAGCCAGATCGATCAAGCAGCCTTGATCCTGGCACTACTGCGCAACCCGATGCGCTATGCCGGCAGCCAGCTCCAGCCGATGCTGACGCGCCTGGACGCCGAGCGGCTGCGTGACTACGCCCTGGCGCAACAAGACGCCAACCCAGTGTCAGCGCCCACGCAAGGTGCACAGTCTGCTTTGCAGCGTTTTACCCATAACTTCACCCAACAGGCCCGCGACGGCCGACTGGATCCGGTGCTATGCCGTGATGCCGCGATCCGTCAGATGATCGATATCCTCGCCCGGCGGCGCAAGAACAACCCGATCGTGGTAGGTGAGGCCGGCGTCGGTAAAACCGCACTGGTGGAAGGCTTGGCCCTGCGCATTGTTCAAGGCGAGGTGCCTGCGGCCCTGCAGGATGTCGAGCTGCATTGTCTGGATCTTGGCTTGCTGCAAGCAGGCGCGAGCATCAAGGGTGAATTTGAAAAGCGCCTTCAGGCAGTCATTGATGAGGTAAAAGCGGCCGTCAAACCCATCATCCTGTTTATCGATGAAGCGCACACCTTGATCGGCGCCGGCGGCCAAGCCGGTAGCGGCGACGCCGCCAATTTGTTGAAACCTGCGCTGGCACGCGGCGAACTGCGCACTATCGCCGCCACGACCTGGAGCGAATACAAACAGTACTTTGAAAAAGACCCGGCCCTGGCCCGGCGCTTCCAGCCAGTGCAGCTGCACGAGCCGAGCATCAGTGAAGCGGTGACCATCCTGCGCGGTCTGGCGCCGGTGTACGAGAAAAGCCACGGTATCTATCTGCGCGATGATGCGGTGGTTGCCGCTGCCGAATTGTCCGCCCGCTATCTGGCTGGCCGGCAGTTACCCGACAAAGCCGTTGATGTACTGGACACCGCCTGTGCCCGCGTCCGCATCAGTCTCGCAGCCGCCCCCGATGCATTGGAGCGGCTACGCACTGCGCTCGCCGAAGACCAGCGCCAATGGCTGGCGCTGACCCGTGACCAGCAGGCCGGACTGGCCGTTGACGAAGAGCAATTGAGCAAACTGCAAGACAAACGCGAACAGGATCGGGCGGACGCTAGCGCATTGGAGCAGCGCTGGCTGACGCAGAAAGCACTGGCTGATCGATTGCTCGAGCTGCGCCAGCAAGCCGCCACCCTGCGTGCGGCGGAGCAGCCGGACACCAGCGCCGATCTAGCCGACATCGAGACGGCTTTGCGTGCTACCCAGGCCGAGTTGGCTGTGGCCCAAAGTGAAGAGCGGCTGGTTAGCCATGAAGTCTGCCCACGTCTGGTCGCAGAAGTGATCAGCCACTGGACCGGGGTACCGGTAACCCAGCTTGCGCGCGAACATAACGCCAGCATTACCCGCTTTGCCAGCGACTTGCGCCAGCGCGTACGCGGCCAGGAGCAGGCCATCAGCGCTCTGGATCGGGCCATGCGCGCCAGCGCAGCGGGCCTGAACCGTGCCGAAGCACCGGTCGGTGTGTTCCTGCTGGTCGGCCCCAGTGGCGTCGGCAAGACTGAAACGGCGCTAGCCCTGGCCGACCTGCTGTATGGCGGTGAGCGTTTCCTGACCACCATCAACATGTCCGAATTCCAGGAAAAACATACGGTATCGCGGCTGATCGGCGCGCCGCCCGGCTATGTCGGCTACGGCGAAGGCGGCATGCTCACCGAAGCAGTACGGCAGAAACCCTATTCAGTGATTCTGCTCGATGAAGTCGAGAAGGCCGATCCCGACGTCATGAACCTGTTCTATCAGATCTTCGACAAGGGCGTGGCCAATGACGGCGAGGGGCGCGAAATCAACTTTCGCAACACCTTGATTCTGATGACCTCAAACCTCGCTAGCGAGCACATTGAGCAACTCTGCCAGGGTGCCGAGCACCCCGACGCCCAAGTGCTGGAAGACGCCATACGACCGCGCTTGAGCCAGCATTTCAAGCCAGCTCTGCTGGCTCGCATGCGCGTTGTGCCTTACTACCCAATAGCCGGAGAAGTACTGCAGGAGCTGGTCGGCATGAAGCTCGCACGCTTTGCTGAGCGCTTGCAACGTCGCGACCTGACATTTACTCACAGCTCTGCGCTGGTGAGCTATTTTGCTGATCGTTGCGCTCAGGGCAATAGCGGTGCGCGCCTGGTTGACCGCTTGATTGATCAGCACCTGCAACCGCTGGCGGTCGACCGTCTGCTAGAGGCGATGGCGTGCGGCGAACAGCTGCAGCGCGCCCATGCCACCCTCGACAATGAAGGAGCGGTGGTCTGTGAATTCGCCTGATAATCCAACGCCGCAGATGTTCGCCCAAGTGCCGCAGCCGCTGCATTTTGCCGAAGCCCTGCTGGAGCGTTTCACCGCGCTGTCGCTGCTGCGTACGCCGAGCGCACTATGCAGCGGGCTGGTGCAAGCCTGTGCCGAGCTCAGCGACGCAACGCTTAGCCAGCTGTATCTGCTGGACGCCACTCAAACTCGGCTGTCACTCTGCGCCCAGTGGCATCAGGGCCAAATGCAGTTGCCTGATAGCGTCAGTCTGCCAAGCGACTATTCCGACATGCATCTGTTGCAATATTGCCTGTGTCAGAACCGCCCGCTGCTGATGAGCAATCTGGACGCCAATCTGCATAGCACTGCCTTTCTGCCAGACAGCGATCAATCCTGGCGCAACCTCATGTGCCTGCCGCTGACAGACGGCCAACAGCACGTCCGCGGCCTGTTGGTGACCGCCAGCCGCCACCAGCGCGAGCTGGATCATATGGATGAAGCCCTGCAGATGCTTGGCAACTTTGCCGTTGCCCAATTGCAACTGCTCGGCCGGCCCGCAGCCCCCAGCTTACCCGCGCTGGCAGTCGCGGATATCACTCCACCTAGCCGGGAGCATTTTGGCCTGATCGGCGAGAGCGCCGAAATGAAACAGGTCTATAGCCTGATCAGCAAAGTGCTGCACAACCCGGTCGCGGTGCTGATCACCGGCGAAACCGGCACCGGCAAGGAGCTGGTAGCGCGCGCTATTCATGAGTACGGCCTACGCCGCAGTAAATCCTTTATCGCCCTGAACTGCGCCGCCATGCCGGAAAACCTGCTCGAAAGCGAGCTGTTTGGTTACCGCAAGGGCGCGTTCAGCGGCGCTGACCGGGATCACAAGGGGCTGTTCGACGCCGCTGACGGCGGCACCCTGTTCCTTGATGAAATCGGTGACATGCCCCTGCTGCTGCAAGCCAAGCTGTTGCGGGTATTGCAGGAAGGTGAACTGCGGCCGTTGGGCAGCAACGACACCCACAAGGTCGATGTGCGTGTGGTGACCGCCACCCATCATCACCTGCGCGAGCAAGTCCAGGCCGGCCTGTTCCGTGAGGACCTGTTTTACCGCCTGACGCATTTTCCGATCCACCTGCCACCGCTACGTGAGCGCGGTGAAGACATCCTCCTGCTAGCCCGCGAATTCGTCGAATCTGCCTGCTGCTTTCTGCAGCGTGAACCCTGCCGCTGGTCCGACGCCGCGCTGGAGCAACTGGCCAGCTATGAATTCCCCGGCAACGTTCGCGAATTGAAGGGTCTGATCGCCCGCGCGCTGCTGCTGTGCGACGGCAACCTGCTGCTCGCAGAACACTTCAACTTGCCCGGCACTGCGCCGAATGAAGCCCAACTGAGTCTGCGCGAACGGATGGAACGGGTCGAGCGCAACTTGCTGATCGACTGCTTACGCAAAAACCAGGGCAATCAAACCAGCGCTGCCAGCGAGCTTGGCCTGCCGCGCAGGACGCTGCTTTATCGCATGCAACGGCTGAACATCTGCCCCGCAGAACTCAAAGCCAGCCGGGGTAAGAACAATGCCTCGGCACACTGACCCGGCTTTATTCGCCCAAGAATCCAGCATTACGCCACCCGAAAAAGAGGAAGTACCCATGATCACACGACGCTACTGGCCTGCCGCCCTGTTATTACTGGTCGTTAGCCTGAGCGCCTGCTCGGGCAACCACAAGTTCAACGACGGCGAATACCGCCCCTTGGGCGACCCCCAATCGGTGAAGCGCGGCGAATAGGCGCAAAGGAGAGCAACATCATGGAACTGATACTGGATATGGTTGGCTCTGAGCAATTTATCAGCGGCATGCCGGTCAGCAAAACCTTCCGCCAGGCCGGAGGCATCATCGGCCGCGCCGAGGACTGCGACTGGGTGATACCCGACCGCAAGCGGGTAGTGTCCGGGCGGCATGCCCAGGTGAGCTTTGAGAACGGGGCTTTCTACCTTACTGACACCAGCAGCAACGGCATACTCCTGAAACCCGGGAATACGCCGCTGCCCAAGGGCCAACCGCAGCGCATCGAACACGGCACGCTCTATTCGCTTGGCGATTTCGACATTCGCGCAAGGGTCGTGCAAGACCCTGCGGTGTTTAGCGAAGATCTTGGCCGCCCACAGGACGCTGGCAGCATCATCCCCGATGATGCCTTTCTTGATCTGGATCCACTGCACGCACTCGATCAACAGGAAGAAATGTACGCCGCCGGTGATGATCTAGCCACGTTCAGCCTCCCACCCTCAGCTGAACCCGCCCAGGCACCAGATTACGCCCCGATCAATATGGAGAATCTGACGATCCCGGAACTGGTCGCCGCCCCGCCCCCAGTCCAGGCCGCGCCACAAACGGCACCCGCACTTGCCGCGCAACCAGAGCTGTTCTGGCAGCAGTTTGCTGAAGCGCTGGGTATCAGTCTGGATGAACTGGACGAAACACAACGCCAGGCATTGGCAGTCAAGGCCGCCCGTTTGCTAAAGCAACAGGTTGGTAGCCTGCAACAGAGCCTGCGCAACCGCAATGAGCTGAAAAGCGAGATGAAGCTGGCGGTTACCAGCGTCGAGCAGGTCAGCAACAATCCGCTGAAGTTCAGCAGCGATAGCCGCCAGGCACTCGGCAGCCTACTGCGTCCGAGCGCTACCGATATGCCCGCCGAACAGGCGATCAATCGGGCGTTTCGCGATCTGCAGGCACATCAGGTGGCGCTGATTGCCGCCAGTCGCGCAGCAATCAAAAGCATCCTCGAGCATTTGTCGCCAGACCAGCTGACGCTGCGCTTCGAGCGCGAAAACAAATCACTGATGAATACCGCCGGCAGCCGCTGGCGCGCCTACACCCACCTGTATCAAGCGCTGCAGCGCGACGACAACTGGAGTCAGCGTCTCTATGCGCGTGACTTTGTTGTCGCCTACGAAGAGCAGATACGCCTGATCGCCACCCTCAACACCGATCATCAAGGATGACCACCATGTGTAAAACGCTTTTCCTGGCCCTGACTGCCAGCCTGTTTGTACTGGTCGGCTGCTCGACCGTATCGCCCTATTCGGACCTGACCAAGCTTGATCTGAACTTGGAGGGGAGCAGCCAGCTTAATCCAGACCTGAATGACCGGCCCTCGCCCATCGTGCTGCATCTGATGGAGCTCAAACACCCGGTGGCATTTGAAAATGCCGATTTTTTCAGCCTGTACCAGCGCCCGCGCGAAGCCTTGTCGCCTGACTTGATCGCCATTGAAGAACTGGAGTTACGCCCCGGCGAACGACGTGAGTTGAAGCTGAGCGTGCAGGAAGGCAGCCGCTATGTAGCCGTTCTCGCCGCCTATCGCAATCTGCCCGACACCAACTGGCGTTTTATTATTCCTCTGCAAGAGAAAGGCCTGAACCAGATTAATCTGCGTCTGGACGCCGAAGGGATTCATGAGCTGGACAGCGCCACCAAGGACAGGAACTGAGCCATGATGATTCAAAAAGTCGTCTGGCAGGAGGGCATGTTGCTGCGCCCACAACACTTCCAGCAAAACGACCGCTACCACGATCACCAGTTGACCAGCCGCACCCGGCGCATGAGTCATTACGCCTGGGGTTTTTTCAACCTGGAGATCGATACCCAGTTTCTCAATATGGGCAAACTGGTGATCAGTCAGGCCAGCGGGCTGTTACCCGACGGCAGCTTTTTCGAGCTCGGTAACGAGCGTGAGGCGCTGGCCATGGATGTACCCGCCAACACCAGCAACAGCCCGGTTTATCTGGCCCTGCCGCTGGTAACCGGCAACCACGTGGAAACCCGCCGGCCTGAACAGCGTGATGTACTGGCGCGCTATACCGCGTTTGACAATCAGGTCGCCGACTCCAATGCCGGGGATAGCAGCAGTAGTCAGGTCAGTTGCGGGCTTCCCGACTTCCGCTTGTTGCTTGGCGAGCAGCATAACGATCATGCCTACGTAAAGCTGAAAATCTGCGACGTGCTGGATACCACGCCCGATGGCGCAGTCAGCCTGGATGCGGACTTCGTTCCCGCTTACCTGCATTTTCACGCCAGCCCTTTTTTACAGTCGTGCATGAAAGAAGTGATCAGCATGCTGGCACACCGTGGCGACATTCTTGCCGAGCGCATCCGCGCCACCGGTAAGGTCGGCGGCGCCGAGGTCGGCGACTTCATGATGCTGCAATTGATTAACCGCCATGAACCCGTGCTGCGGCACTACCAGGGCATAGAGCAGGTGCACCCGGAGCAGATGTACCGCGAGCTGCTGGGTTTGCTTGGCGAGCTCTCAACCTTCGCCAGCGAGACCAAGCGGCCACGCCTGGATGGCCGTTACCAACACAACGATCTGGGCCAGAGCTTTCGCAAGCTGATGGACGCCATACGCCAGGTCCTGTCGATGGTCCTCGAACAGCACGCGGTGGAATTGGTACTGCAGCAACGTCAATACGGCATTCAAGTGTCGCCGTTGCAGGATCATACCTTGCTCGGCAGCGCCTCCTTCGTACTCGCTGCCAGCGCCGATTGCGACTCTGAAGAACTGCGCAAGCGCTTGCCGTCACATTTGAAAATCGGCCCGGTCGAACGCATTCGTCAGTTGGTCAACCTGCACCTGCCAGGCATCAAGGTCAAACCGCTGCCAGTCGCTCCACGGCAGATTCCGTTCCACTCGGGGAAAACCTACTTCGCGCTGGAACTGAGTGCTGAAGAGCTCTCCCAGTTGGAGCGTTCCGGAGGTTTTGCCTTCCATGTATCCGGTGAATTTACCGGCCTTGAGCTGAAATTCTGGGCTATCAGGAGCTGACCGTCATGATCAGGGAAATGGATTACAACCAGGATGATCATACGGTCATCGTCAATCGACAAGGTTCGGTACCGGCGCAGAGCCCGCTGACCGATTCCGCCGCCCCTCAGAAGTTCGACAAGCTGGAAGAGCGCATGGTTTATGCCGCGCGCCTGCGCCCGGCGGAAACGCTGAACCTGGGGATCAATCCGCTGGTCGCTGTGGCCTCGGCGCTGCTCTCGGAAATGGTGCGCCTGCAGCAAAACGTCGAACGCGAAGATCTGTTCGCGCTCAAGGATCGGCTCACTGCAGAAATCAAGCGCTTTGAGCATCGCGCCTTGCAAGATGGCGCAGAGAGCAGCCAGGTCATGGCCGCCCGTTACGTGCTCTGCACGGCCCTCGATGAGGCCGTGGTAACCACCCCGTGGGGCAATGAAAGCGAGTGGTCGCAGATGAGCCTGCTGAGCAGCTTCCATAACGAAACCTTTGGCGGCGAAAAATTCTTCCAACTGCTAGAGCGCCTGTCGCGCGACCCAGTCAAGCATCTGCCGATGCTGGAGCTGATGTATATCTGCATGTCGCTGGGCTTTGAGGGTAAGTACCGGGTGCTACCCCGCGGTATGCTCGAACTGGAAAGCCTGCGTGACAGCCTGTACCGCCAGATCCGCCAGCTTCGCGGCGACGTGCCGCGCGATATTTCGCCGCACTGGCAAGGTTTGACCGACAACCGCAGACGTCTGATCCGTATCGTGCCCTTGTGGCTGGTCAGCCTGTTTACGCTGATATGCCTGGGCGTCATCTATGGCGTTTTCAACTGGATGCTCACCGAACAGCGCGGCGCGGCCCTGCAGCCCTTTGTGATGGCTGAAATCCTGAGTCCAGAACCTGCACCGAATGCCACTGCTGTAAATGAATCAACTGACTCTTCAGGGATGAACTGATATGAAGTCCTTTTTCCTCAAATCCGGACGTTTTTTCCGGAAAAGCTGGGTATGGAGCCTGTGCCTGGTATTTGCCCTGGCCTTGCTGGTGTGGTTTGTCGGCCCCTTGCTAGCCGTCAGCGACAAACGTTTCTGGGCCTCCGCCAGCAGCCGCCTACTGACCATCAGCCTGATCTTCCTGATATGGGGACTCTCGATGGTCTACGCCAGTTGGCGCTCGAGCGTCGAGAACAAGCACAACGCCGAAGACGAAGACTACCAGGCGCGCCAGCAACGTCAGGAGCTGATACTCGAAGAGCATGTGCAACTGACTGGCCGATTCAAGGATGCCATGCGCACGCTGCGTCGCTCCAGCCTCTATAGCGGACGTAGCGAACGCTGGCGCCGCGAATTGCCCTGGTATCTGGTACTCGGCCCGGAAGGGAGCGGCAAGACCAGCTTACTGGACTTTTCCGGCCTCGAGTTTCCGCTCAACAAAGGCGACAAGCAGCGTTTGACCCGCGATGTCAGCAGCACCCACTACGCCGATTGGTATTTTGCTGAGCATGCAGTGCTGATCGATACCGCCGGCCGCTATCTCAGCCAGCCGGCCGCCGATGTGGATGCAGCCGGCTGGTCCAGCTTGTTGGGCCTGCTGCGTAGCCGCCGGCCGCGCCCACTGAATGGCGTGCTGATCAATCTGCCGGCCGAGCTGCTGCTGCGCGGCAGCGAGCTGGAACTGGAAAGCCTGGCGCGTCAGACCCGCTTGCGCTTGCAAGAGATAAATCAGCGCCTGGGCGCTGACGTACCCGTGTATCTGGTCATCAGCAAGGCTGACGGCATTGTTGGTTTCAACGAGTTCTTCGACCAGTTGTCACGCGAGGAAAGCGATCAGGTTCTGGGCGTGAGCTTTCGCAAAAGCCAGGACGGTACCGACATACAGGTAGTGCGTGGCGAATTCGAAACCCTGATGCAGCGGCTCAATAGCCAGGTAGTGATGCGCATGCACCAGGAACGTGATAATCAGCGGCGCGGACGCATTCTTGATTTTCCGCTCAAGCTGGGCCAGATCGAAGAGCATCTGGGGCTGTTTATCGAACTGGCCTTCGCGGGTAACCGCTATCAGCGCGCCAGCCAGCTGCGCGGCTTCTATTTGACCAGTGCGCCACAGGTACTGGATCACGCCCATCAACCGGCACTGCGCCAGGGCGGGGCAAACAGCCTACCGACCTTCCATGCCAGCCATGGCCGTTTTATCAAGAATCTGCTCAGCCGGGTGATCTTCCCCGAGGCGGACCTGGCCGGACTGGACGAGCGCGAGGTCAAGCGCATCAATTGGAGCCAACGGCTAATGTACACCATCGCCCTCGCCTGCCTGCTGGTGTTCGGGGTGATCTGGGGTAGCAGCTTCTCGAGCAATCACCAGCGCCTCGAGCAGCTGCGCGAAGTGGCTCAGGCGCTAACCGGTGACAAAAAACTGATCCAGCACCAGGATGACGCCGCCGAAGTGTTAAGCGCGTTGGATACCAGCTACGCCGCCACGCGGGTATTCCCGCCACGCGATCAAGTAGGCACTTTGCAGCGCGGCGGTTTGTATCAGGGCGACCAGGTGGACCCTGTGGTCTATCAGGCCTACCGCCAGGAATTGGAGACGCTGTTGCTACCACGTGTGGGCGCACAACTGGAAAGCCAGATCCGCACGAGCCTGGCTGACCGGGAAAGTCTGCTAGGCAGTCTGCGCGCTTATCTGATGTTGAATCTGGAAAAACGCCGGGAACCCCCCTACCTGCAGGAGTGGATGGCTACCGAATGGTCCTTTTTGTATCGCGGTGATACCGATACTCAGAACGGCTTGAATACCCATTTCTCCCGTTTGCTCAGCGAGCCATTCACAGCCTACTTGCTGGATGACCAACTGGTCGCAGATGCCCGTCAGGAGCTGCGCAGCGAATCCCTGGCTACCGTGGTCTACCGCATGCTCCGCGATCAGGCCGCCAGCTTGCCAGAGTACCGCTTAAGCCAGCGTCTGGGGCCCCACGCCCGCCTGCTGACCAGCAACGACAACAGTATCCCGGGCTTTTTCACCCGCCATGGCTACGAGCGCACTTTTATGGCAGAAGGCGGTGAACTGGTCCGCGAGATTCTCCAGGACAACTGGGTACTCGGCGATAGCGAACGCCTCAGCGCCAGCGATCTCGGGCGTTTAATGGTGGAAATGGAACAGATGTACTTCCAGGACTACGCCAGCCACTGGAGTGAAGCTTTGGCTTTGCTGCATCTGGAGCCGCTGGCCAGCGCCGCGCTGGGGGTTACCCAGCTTGGCAAGCTGACTGCAGCCAACTCACCCCTGCTGCTGCTACTCACCGAAGTACGGGATAACACCCTGCTCAGCGGCATGCTGGATACCGAAGTATCGGCACGGGATCTGACTGATACCGCCCAAGCCGCCGGAGTCCGGGTAGGCCGTACCGGGCGCCTGGCCGCGGCTGCGGCAGAACAGGCCCAGTCTGCAGTGGCGCAGAGCTTGCCGGACACCGCACGCAAGAATCTGGCCCGCCAGTTCGAGTCACTGCACCGCTTGCTGGATGTACAGGGTGCGCCGGGAACAGAAATGACCAGCGCATTGCAGGCACTCGACGCCTTGAAGATGCAGCTCAGCGGTCTGGCCAACGCCAGTGTGCCTGAGCAGGCGGCGTTCGAAATGGCCCGCGTGCGCATGCAGGGCCGCAGCGATGCAATCAACCAGTTGCGCAGCAGTGCCGATAGCCTGCCCGCACCCATGACCGACTGGCTAAAGACCTTGGCCGCCGATAGCTGGATGCTGGTGCTCAACGATGCCTACCAATACCTCAATCAGCGCTATCGCAGCGAGCTGTATGCCGCGTACACGACCTCGGTAGGCAAACGCTATCCCTTTGTAGCGACTAGCGAAAGCGATGTAGCCCTGGCGGACTTCCGTGAATTCTTCAAGGCTCAGGGTACCGCCGACAGCTTCTTTGACCGCTATCTCTCTGGTTTTGTCAGCGACAACAGTGGTGCTTTCCAATTGCGCCGGGTAGATGGTCGCAGCCTGCCAATGTCACGCGAATTCCTCAAACAGATGGCTACGCTACAGACCATTCGGCGCAGCTTCTTCGCCGAAAATCCGAACGAGCCGCAGATCCTCTTCAAGCTGGAACCGCACTCCCTGGATTCAAGCCTTGGTCGCGCCAACTTCCGCTTTGGTAATCAGAATATGGAATACCGCCATGGCCCGATCGTGCAGACGGCGTTCCGCTGGCCCGCCGAGGATAACGAGGGACGCACCAGCCTGATGGTCGAAGACCTGGGCGGGCGCAGAGTCGGCATCGAACAGAACACCGGACCCTGGTCGCTATTCCGGTTGCTGGATCTGATGGACGTGGACCACCACAGTGATCGCGACGTATTGATGTTGCGCGCCAACCTGGACGGCATGCGCGCGCAGTATCTGCTGCATAGTCAACGCTCGCCCAACCCCTTCGACCTAAGCCTGCTGCGCGGCTTCAGCCTGCCGGCGCGTCTGTGATGGCGGAGGTAACCATGCTCTGGCAAAGCACTGCCAGGACCGACAAAGGCAAGGTACGCAAACGCAATGAGGACGCCGTGCTGGATCTTCCGGAACGCGGCCTCTGGGTGGTCGCCGACGGCATGGGCGGCCACCAGAATGGTGCGTTAGCCAGCCGGCTGATTATTGAGGAAATGCTCGAGCTGCCCGATCAGCTGAGCCTCGATGAGCGCCTGCTAGGCGTGCGCGACTGCCTCTATCGGGTCAACCGGCTGCTGGGTCACGACATTACCGTCACCGCTGACCGGCCTGACAGCATCATGGGTAGCACCGTGGTGATATTGCTTGCAGAGGGCGAACGCGCCATCTGTGTCTGGGCCGGTGACAGTCGTTGCTATCTGTGGCGCAGCGGCCGACTGTTTCAGTTGTCACGGGACCACTGTCTGATGCAGGAGCTTATGGAGGAACAGCAGATGAGCGCAGAAGAAGCCGCCAGCCACCCCTCCGCCCGTGCATTGACCCGCGCGGTGGGCGCTAACGATCAACTGATGCTTGATGTCGTCGACTTCACCGTCTACCCGGGTGACACCCTGCTGCTGTGCAGCGACGGGCTTTACCAGGACGTCAGCAGAGCGGCGATTGGCGATGCGCTCGCCCTGGAGTCAACCGGCCACGCCGTGCAGCGCCTGTTCAAGGAGGCCCTCGACGGTCCGGCTCGTGACAATATCAGCGCCGTTGTGGTGCGCCCATGAACTCTCCGGACTCTGCCATGATCTCTGTAGAACCGAAACAGCCCCCTTCTGCGCTGCACCAATTAGCTGAAAACCCGGAGGCCCTTGCCCGCGAAATAGCCGATAACGCGGGCACCCAGACCACCGAGCTACCTGAGATCCTGTGTAAGCGTTACAAGATCGAACGCTTGCTGGGCGTGGGCGGTATGGGGGCGGTCTACCGCGCCCGCGACCTGCTGCGCGAGCAGTATGGTGATCCTGATCCCTATATCGCCATCAAAACCTTGAACGAGGAGTTTGCCGAGTACCCTGACGCCAACGCGCTGCTGTATACCGAGTTTGCCTTGACCAGCCGCCTGCGTCACAGCAACGTCATCCGCCTGTACGCGTTTGATGTGGATCCGCAAAGCCAGCGGGCGTTTATCACCATGGAACCGCTCAAGGGGCCAACGCTCGACCAGCTGCTGGAGAGCCACCCCGACGGCCTTCCCTGGGAGCAGTACCGCAGCATCGCGCTGCCGCTGATCGAAGCCCTCGCCTGCGCCCATGAGCGCGGGGTGCTGCACGGTGACTTGAAGCCCAGCAACGTTATGTTGGCCAAAGACGGGTTGCGGCTGTTCGATTTCGGTTTGGGCCAGCCCGTACAGGGCCAGCTCAATGGTCTACCAAAGCTTAGCCGCAAACGGATCGCCGCCTGGACGCCTCGATACGCTGCACTGGAACTACTCAATGGAGGGAACCTGACCAGTACCTCAGATATCTACGGCCTGGCCTGTGTGCTCTATGAGCTGATCAGCGGGTTGCATCCTTACAGCCGGCTGACGGCCAAGCAGGCAAAATCCATGGAACAGGACAAGAGCCTGCAAAAACCCGCCAATCTGCCGGCCCATTGCTGGCCAGCGCTGCGCCAAGCCCTGGCCTTTGACAAGGAAGTGCGGCAAATCGATGCCCGCGGCTTACATGATGCGTTCAGTCAGCCGATGCCAAGCCTGATAAAGCGCTTGTTCAGAAGGTAGGAGACGATAGAAGAAGGTAGCCAAGGTATCTGTGCACCCGGGAAGCTAAAAGCCGGAACCACTGTCGGCCTTATTTGCGGGTAATGCGCGACCGCCTCCAGCCGCCATGGCTGGAGAACTCTCCGGTATCACCGCGCAGCAAAAATCGCGTCGCGCGGTAACCGGCATGAAAAACTGAAACGTGATAACTGCGAGCCTTACGGTAGGCCCATACCCATCCATGTTTGTTCTGGTCCATTTTGGTTCTTTCCCAACCCCCACGATATTGAGATGATATTAAATTAGACTGCATGCTACCAATCAAAGCGTCAAAGATAACGCTATTTTTTTGCATGTCGACAAATAATTGACTGGCACGCCTCAAGATTGGCTGTCGCCGCTAACCGGACAGGTTCAGCAAGACCACTTTGCTGATAAACTACGCCGCCACGGCTGCGGCGACGGATCAGCAGCGTGATCGTATCCGAGAATAATGACAGTCTCCGGACACGCATGTTCTGAACAGGTAGCCATGATGAAAGCGGAATTACCCACAACCTTCGTCTTCAAACGCCCCGGCCCCTCCCGGCGCTTCTGCGTGGCGCCGATGATGGACTGGTCGGATAGGCATTATCGTTTTTTCGCCCGGCTGATTAGCCGGCGCGCTCTGCTCTACACCGAAATGGTCACTACCGGCGCGATCATCCACGGTGACCGCTCGCGATTTCTCGGTTACAACGCCGAGGAGCAACCGCTGGCATTGCAACTGGGCGGCAGCAACCCTGCTGAACTGGCGATCTGTGCGGCGCTGGCCGAGGGCGCCGGCTTTGCCGAGGTCAATTTGAACGTCGGCTGCCCCAGTGATCGGGTGCAGAACAATATGATTGGCGCCTGCCTGATGGCCCATCCGGCGCTGGTAGCCGAGGGCGTACGCGCGATGAGTAACGCTTGCGGCCTGCCCGTCACGGTTAAACACCGCATCGGCATCAATGGCCACGACAGCTACGAGCAGCTCTGTGATTTTATCGGCCAGGTGCATGAGGCCGGCTGCGACAGTTTTATCGTGCATGCTCGTATCGCCATTCTCGAGGGCCTGTCGCCGAAGGAAAACCGGGATATTCCGCCGCTGCGCTACGACGTCGTGCACCAACTGAAAAGCGATTTTCCGCAATTGGAGATTGTGCTCAATGGCGGGCTCACCGACTTTGACGTGATGCTGGATCACCTGCGCGTGCTTGATGGGGTCATGGTCGGCCGCGAGGCCTATCACAACCCCTATCTGCTGGCTGAAGTAGACCAACGGTTCTACGGGGATAGCCATACAGCGCCCGACAGAATCGCGGTGATGGCCGCCATGCGCCCTTACATTGCCAAGCATATGGCCACTGGCGGGGTAATGAATCACATCACCCGGCATATGCTCGGGCTGTTCCAAGGGCTGCCGGGCGCGCGGCATTTCAGAAGGCAATTAAGCAGCGCAATCCATCAAACCGACGACCCTCTAGCACTCTACGACCAATTGCTCGTAGATATGGCTCAGCGTCAACAGGCACGGGATTGCTCAGCGCAGCAGGCATAAGGTAAGGTCGGGGTAACTCTTCTGAAAAAATCACTCTGAATAGACCACGCGCCCATGCCCAGCAAACTAGACAGCCTCAAACAGCATACTCTGATCGTCGCCGACACCGGCGACATAGAGGCGATTCGCCGCTTGCAGCCGATCGACGCAACCACCAACCCGTCGCTGCTTCTCAAGGCTGCCCAGCAAAGCGAGTACCACCCATTGCTTGACGCTGCCTTGCGTAGCTCAGCTGCATGCCATGATCCGATTGCCGAAGCCAGCGATCATTTCGCGGTAGCCGTCGGCAGTGAGATCATAAAATTGATCCCCGGGCGCATTTCCACGGAAGTAGATGCGCGGTTGTCATTTGACCGCCAGGCGACTCTGGATAAAGCTCACAGACTGATAGAGCGTTACGAAGAGGCTGGCGTGACGCGTGATCGGGTGTTGATCAAGATTGCGTCGACCTGGGAAGGCATCCAGGCCGCCGCCGAGCTGGAAAAACAAGGTATTCAGTGCAACCTCACACTGCTCTTTTCCTTCGCCCAGGCTCAGGCCTGTGCTGATGCCGGGGTATTTCTGATTTCGCCGTTCGTTGGGCGTATCTACGATTGGTACAAACAGCGCGACGGCCGGGAATTTCATGGCCAGGACGATCCGGGCGTGCAGTCAGTGGCGCGTATCTACCGCTATTACAAACACCACCAGTATGTCACTGCAGTCATGGGTGCCAGCTTTCGCAATACCGGGCAGATAGAGGCGCTGACTGGTTGCGACCGCCTGACTATCAGCCCCGCATTGCTGCAACAGCTGGCCAGCGAAGAGGGTGACCTGGCGCCTTCTGATGCGTTAACCCAGCCTTGCAACGATGCCCGGGAAGTGCTCAACGAAGCCGCCTTCCGCTGGTCTCACAATGAAGATGCCATGGCTACCGACAAGCTCGCAGAGGGCATCCGCGCCTTTGCTGCTGATCAGGTAAAGCTGGAGGAATTACTGAGGTTGCGGGCCAGATCAGTTGCTTGATTCAAGCGCGCTGACAAGATCACGGAAGGCTTCACGATTGTGCTCATTGAGGTTCATCAGAATACGATGAGCCTCAAGCACCTTATCCTTGACCAGCTCTTCGGATAGCTGCTGACCCGGCAGGTCTTCAAGCTCGGCGGACGTTGGCGTAAGCTCGCTGACAATATTAAACACCTGGTCGAATCCCATGCTCTGCAATAACCGATTCATATCGTCCTGATTGGACACCAGCGTGGGCAGAAATCCGACCTTCTGCCTGGACAGGATCGACAGCTTGGCCAGCAGGCCGAGGGAGGTACTGTCAATGCCGTCCGTTTCAGTCAAATCAATAATAATGGCGTTGAATGACAGGACACTGAATATCTTTTCAATATAGGCATCCAGCGCAGCGCACAGGGTCAGGCGCACATCCCCGACAAACTTAAGGACAAAGGTGCCCTCAGATTCTGCAAACTGGATCTTGCCAGTGCTCATCATCCTGGGTTCCTACTCAACGTCATCAGTGAAATGTCGTCCGGCATGACTTTACCGGGCTGCAGGTTCAGTTTGCCCATCAGCGCTTTCAACCCACCACCAGCCTCTTCGATCAAGTGCGGCAGTTGTTTTTCCTTCTCTCTCAGCGTAGCCCCGCTCAGGCAATCAAGCACACCGTCAGAGCACAATGTAAGCGAGAACCGCTCTGGAAGACTGATAGTATGATCCTGATACACCGCATCCTCAAACAACCCAACCGGACGTCCCTTGCCTTCCAGATAATGCGCTTGCCCTTCGCTAAAGAGGATCGGCAGCGGCAGATGGCCGCCAATGCTGTAGGTCAAGGTGTGCTGCGTTTCATCAATGATGCCGCCCAGCATGGTCACATGCTTACCCAGCTTGCAACTGATCAGGCTCCGGTTGATATGCCCCAGAACGTCCGATGGCTTGAACGCAATCGGGCGGCTGCCATCCTGTTTGCGCTGCTCATAAAGCAAGCGCGTGGTCATGAACTTGAGCAGCACGGTGGCAAAGGCTGAAGAAGCCCCGTGTCCGGACACATCGGCCAGATAGAAAGCCAGTTGCGTTTCCGACACACGGAAGTAATCGACAAAATCGCCGGACAGGTACAGGGAGGGAATAATGCGATGCTGAAATTCATATTCGCCACTGACCCAGGGCGTCTGCGGCAGCATATTGAGCTGCACCTGATGGCCCGCAGCCTGATCATCTTTGAGCTCTTGCAGATGATTCAGCAACTCGCGATTCGCCGCTTCAAGACGCTCACGTATGCGCTGATTTTCAACCCGTAGGCGGCCCTGTTCCAATGAACGCTTGACCACATGTTCGACGACGGCATTGTCGACCAGCGGCTTGAGCAGATAATCGCTGGCGCCCGCATGCAGAGCCTCTACCACATCCTGCATGCTACCGGCCGCGGAGGCCACAATCAGAGGAGTTTCAGGGGAACGTCCAGCCATTTCGCGAACCAGCGCAAGGCCGCTCTGTTCCGGCATCTGCAAATTGAGCAGGACCAGATCCGGCTTGTGCTGGCCAAAAAGCGCCAGGCCTTGTGCGGCCTGATCGGCCTGAAGCACATTAAATCCGCCGCTTTGCAAACGCATCGCGATGTCTTGCCGGACGACGTCATCATCGTCAATAACCAGCAAATTCGTGCCAGTAAGCTGCATAGGTTCCCTACGTCATTGCCCGGCAGCTGAGCAGGCTGCAGGCCACAGGGTGTGTGGGCCGATGTCAGGTAACCTGACGTTTTCAAGGGGCAAACACTACTCCCATCCGCAGGTTCAGGCAACCATCGGCTAACTCGGGTGCAAAGCTTGTGCGCGCCAGCGCAGGGAATGTAGGATGATTGAACAGCATAAACCCGCAATCATGCAGGCTTAGCGGAGATACCACATGTCATTTCATGATCAGAATTATAACGAAAAACGCGATTTCATCCGCATGAAGGTACACACCGCAGCCACACTGACCCTGACGTCAAGCGGCGAACAGCTCTCTGTGGTCTGTCAGGATCTGTCCAGTCAAGGTGTGCAACTGGTACTGGAGAAACCGCTGGCTGAAGGCACCGACATTCAACTGTCTATCCCCTCGCCGACTGAAAACCTGCAAGGGTTGCAGGCCAGCGGCCAGGTGATGCGCTGTGTTGCCGAAGGCAATGGGCATTATGCGGTGGGTATCCACTTCGACCGCCTTGAATAATCCCAAGGTAGCCAACAATGGCAGGAGCGGTGCAGTGTGCCGGGGCTTAGAAAGAATCCTCTACATCCCCGTCCTGCACCTTGAACTCACGGTTTTGCAGGAAAGCATTGCGCACGAAGCGGTAGCGATCTCCACGGATCATCTTTTCCTGAGCCAAGAGCGCAGCGCGAGTGTCGACCAGATCGGTACCCAGGGCTGAATTGCGCGTGGGCACATGGTCAATCTGCCCTGAATAGCTGTAGTTGGCCAAGGCTTCCGGAATACGCGCACTGCCATCGCGTACCGTACTCGGACCCAACAGCGGCAGCACCACGTATGGCCCGCTGGCCACCCCCCAGGCGCCGAGCGTCTGACCAAAATCTTCATCATTGCGCTGCAAGCCCATACGGGTCGCCACATCAAATATGCCTACCACGCCCACAGTGGTGTTCAACAGGAAACGCGCCATATCCACGCCCGCGTCCTCGAACTTGCCCTGAAGGGTATTGTTAACCAGATTTCGGGGTTCACCCAGATTGCCAAACACGTTGCTGATACCATCATCCAGCGGCTGCGGCATAAAGCGGTCATACGCCTTGGCAATCGGCTTCAGCGTGTAGGTATCCAGCGTGTCATTGAAGCGAAACACAACGCGATTCACTGGCTCCCATGGATCCGGATTGGCAGCCGCATCATCGTACTCGTCAAACTCGTTAGCCATTGCCGGCCCCAGCGACAAACTGGACAATACAGCCACCAACACAGCCTGTGCAGAAAGGGTTACCAGTTTCATGCGTGTTCTCCTGACGTTATTCGACAACAGGAAAGATAGCCTGTTATCCCGTTAAGCACGCGATTGTAATGCAAAATCTCGAAGAAGCACGCATCGAATGGCTCGACGACATGAACGCGCAGCGGCAGCAGCTGGGTAAGAGTTGCGCTGGGCTTTGCTGCTCTGGTGGTATAGTTGCCATAGATAATTCAAACGGAGAAAACGCTCATGCCCGCACGTCAACTGAAAATCCAGCTGGAAAGCTTGCAACAAACCCTCAACGAAACCGACGGCCCAATGTCGGAAGAAGAGCGTGATGCCCTGCAGGCCCTGGCTGACAACATCGAAGCCCGGCTGCTGGCGATTGAAACTAACGCCGATGTCGAGGGTGATCCGACGCTGGTGGATGGCGTCAACCTGATGATCGAGCAGTTCTCCGCGCGGCACCCAACAGTAGCTGCCACCCTGCAAAGTGTTGGCAAGGCACTCGCGGACATGGGCATCTAGGCATTTATAACAACCGGTCTCGGCACCGAGATCACACACCTCTGCGTCTGCGCCGGCCTACTGCCTGGCCAGGCGCAGATTGTCCGGAAAACTGGCCGCAGTAGAACGATACGGATTGATATCCAGCCCGCCCCTGCGCACGTAACGTGCGTACACCGTCAACTCAGCACCCGCCCCCAGCAACGGCAACAGATCGGTAAATATCCGCTCAACGCATTGTTCGTGGAAGTCAGAGTGCTGCCTGAAGGACACCAGATAACGCAGCACACTGGCGTGATCAAGCCGTTTGCCGGCGTAGCTGATCAGCACGCTGCCCCAATCCGGTTGCCCAGTGACAGGGCAATTGGACTTGAGAAGATGGCTGTGCAGCGCTTCTCGCGCCAGCCCACCGGCCTCGGCAAGGGCCAGCAGAGAGGCGTCATAATCATACTGGGAGATCTGCACCGGTAGATCGTCAATACATTCGCCCGGCAACTGACTGAGGCTCGCATGGTGTAACTGGCTCATGCTAAACAGACGCACCATGACCGGACCCTGGGCCGCCACGCTCAGATCTGACTCCAGGGTGTGCAACACCTCAGCACGATCCCGGAATACTGTTTGATTGAAGGAGTTCAGGTACAGCTTGAAGGATTTCGATTCGACGATCCGCTTTGCCTTGATCGGGAATACGAATTCGGCCGCCGCGACTTCTGGCTTGCCGGAGGCCGTCAGCCAGGATAACTCGTAGCAATTCCAGATATCCGCGCCATGAAATGGTAACTGCTCAGCGTGCAGCCCCAGTTCCTGCCATTTCGGCTCACGCGCGATCGGGAAAAGTAGCGACGGGGTATAGACGCTGACATAGGCACTGCTTTTACCCAGCGGCGACTGTTCTGCGGGATGCTGATCCATGGATTGATCTCCTCTCAAGCAAGCGCATAAGCATACTCCGCAGCACCCCCGCAGACCAGTAGCCAATAAGCTTACTGGCGCATGCCGATCCCTCTGAGCAACAGCCAGTAACTGACGCTGTAGAGCACAGCGACAAAAACCACCATCAATACCAGCGCCACCTCGATCGGAATATCCGAGACACCAAGAATGCCATAGCGAAACGCATTAACCATATGCAAGATCGGATTGATCAATGACACCTTCTGCCAGAATTCCGGCAGCATGCTGATCGAGTAAAACACGCCGCCCAGATAGGTCAGGGGCGTCAGCACAAAGGTGGGGATAATCGAAATATCATCAAAGGTCTTGGCAAACACCGCATTGATGAATCCGCCCAGCGCGAAGACCAGCGAGGTAAAGAACACCACCACAATTGTCAGGCCAAGATGCTGCACTTGCAGCCGCGTGAAAAACAGCGACATCAGCGTCACGATCAACCCCACCGCTAACCCACGAGCCACGCCGCCGAAGGTATAGCCAAGCAAGATCACATGCGGAGACACCGGCGCCACCATCAGCTCCTCGATGGAACGCTGAAACTTGGTGCTGAAAAAACTCGACACCACATTCGAGTAACTGTTGGTGATCACCGACATCATGATCAAACCAGGCACGATGTAATCGATATAGGCGTAGCCGTCCATCTCGCCGATACGGCTACCGATCAGATTGCCAAAAATGACAAAGTACAGCGCCATGGTAATCCCGGGCGGCAGCAGGGTCTGCGGCCAAATACGCGTGAACCGGCGCACTTCCTTGAACACAATAGTGGTAAATGCTATCCAACTGCTACGCCAATACGTCGTGGTCAAGCGCGTCATGGTCAAGCGGCCCCTTTTTCGGCGTTTTCATCAACCAGCATCAGGAAGAGTTCTTCCAGCCGGTTACTGCGGTTGCGCATGCTGAGCACCTGCACATTTTGCGCGCTGAGCGCGACAAACAGCGCATTGAGTCCTTGGTGCTTATCCACCTGCACCTCCAGCGTATGCTCATCCACCAGGCTGCACAGATAACCCGGCAGCACCGGCGCCTGCGCCAAGCTGCCCTGACAATCGAGCAGGAAGGTTTCAGTGTGCAGCTCCATCAGCAGCTTGCGCATGCTGGTGTTATGAATTATCCGGCCCTGGTCGATAATCGCGATGTTCTTGCACAACTGCTCAGCTTCTTCCAGATAATGCGTGGTCAGCACTATGGTCACGCCTTGAGCGTTGATTTCCTGCAGGAACTGCCACATCGAGCGGCGGATCTCGATATCCACACCAGCGGTGGGTTCATCGAGGATCAGCAGCTTCGGCTCGTGAATCAATGCACGGGCAATCATCAACCTGCGCTTCATCCCGCCAGATAGCATGCGCGACGGCTCGTTGCGCTTGTCCCACAGCCCCAGACGCTTGAGGTAGCGCTCGGCACGCACTTTTGCGTCAGCCAGCGCGATGCCGTAATACCCCGCCTGATTAACCAGGATATCCATGGATTTTTCGAACTGGCTAAAGTTGAATTCCTGCGGCACCACGCCAATACAGCGCTTGGCGGCCAACAGATCGGTATCCAGGTCATGGCCGAACACGCTGACCTTGCCGGCAGACTTGTTCACCAATGACGAAAGGATGCCTATGGTGGTGGATTTGCCCGCCCCGTTGGGGCCCAACAAAGCAAAAAAATCACCCTGCTGCACTTCCAAGTTAATGCCCTTGAGCGCTTGAAACCCATTACGGTAGGTTTTTTCAAGTCCACCAATACTGATAGCCGCGGTCATGCATGCCTTCCAGTCATTAGAATTGAGGGGATTTATATGGGGGCGCTGCCAAGGTTATCAACCCTAAGCAGTCAGATCACCCGGTGTTTCAAATCGAATCCAGCTACAAAACTGCTACAAATGTGACCCTCCGGTCAGTTGTGCGCTGCGCCTGCACGGCCCTATGCTGACGCCACACAAAAACAAAGCAGCACACCCTCGCGGAGACATCCATGGGCCCCAAGCCAGATCAACCTGTCGATATGGAGGACTACGCTGCCCGTATTACTCCTCGCTATCGCCGTTACGCCCTATTCCTGTTAGTCCTGGCCTATACCTCAAGCCATGTCGATCGTAATATTGTCGGCATCCTGATCGAGCCACTAAAAGCCGACCTGCTACTGTCCGATACCCAGCTGGGCTTCTTGTCAGGCATCGCCTTTGCCTTGTTTTACGCCACGCTGGGCATTCCCATTGCCGTCTGGGCTGACCGCTCCAACCGCCGCAACATTATCGCCTGGTCAATCGGCATTTGGAGTGTCATGACCGCCGTCTGCGGTCTGGCACAAAACTTCTGGCAATTGGCCGCAGCCCGGGTTGGCGTGGGTATTGGCGAGGCTGGCTCAAGCCCCCCTTCGCATTCCATGCTGGCTGATCTGTATCCCAAAGAGCAGCGCTCCAGCGCCATGTCGATTTACGCCCTGGGCGTCTACTTTGGCATCATGCTGGGCTTTATGATCGGCGGCTTCGTCGCTGAATGGTGGGGCTGGCGCGCCGCGTTTTTCGTGGTTGGCCTGCCCGGCCTGGCAATCGCCCTGCTGGTGCGCTTCACCATGATCGAGCCACCCCGTGGCTTTGCTGATGGCGGCGCTAAACCTGCCGCACTGCAAAAGGTCAACGTCAAGGCCGGCTTCGCTGTGCTCTGGCGCGTGCGCACCACCCGGCATGTGGTTATTGGCGTGACGCTGACTGCGCTGGTGGGGTACGGCAGCATTGTCTGGGCTCCGGCCTTCCTGATTCGCAGTCACGGCCTGACGCCAGCCCAAGTGGGCCTGTTCCTCGGACCGGTAATGGGTATTGTCGGCGGCCTTGGCGCCTATATCGGCGGCATACTCGCCGACCGGCTAGCCGCCAAGAGGCAAGCCTGGAACGCCTGGATCGTCGGCCTGGCCAAAGTCATGGCCATTCCTTTTATCGTCTCTTTCTACCTGATCGATAGCACCTTCTGGGCACTGGTGGTGTATATGCCAGCGGCTTTCCTTGGCGCCTTCTATCTCGGGCCCAGTTTCGCCATGATCCAGAGCCTGACCCCCTTGCGCAGCCGCGCACTGGCCTCAGCTATCATGCTCTTTGTGCTGAATCTGGTCGGCCTGGGTTTCGGACCGCAACTAATAGGTATCGCCAGTGACGTCATGCGTCAGTGGTTTGATAACGACAGTCTGCGTTACGCCCTGCTAGGCGCCGCCTTTATCAACCTGTGGGCCGCCTACCACTATTATCTGGCCGGCAAAACCATCGCCTCCGACACCGGCAACCTGCTCGATCCCGGCTAGCCGCTTGCCTTAGCGGCTCCTCCCGGAGCCGCGCCTTGACCGCGCTTGCGGGCACTATTCTCCCCTCTTTATTGTCCATTCTGTTACATCCTGCGGTTACCCTCGAGTACTCAAGGGGCTATGCTAAGGACTGTGCAGTAAATTGGATCAATGGAAAAAGGAGTGCTGAATGATCACCCTACTCTGGCTAATCGGCCTGGTGCTGGGCATTACAATACTGGCTTATTTGCGCGCGGGATTAGTCAACGGCTGTGTTGCCGTCGCCGCTTACCTGCTGGTAATGACGCTATTTGCACCGGTGCATTGGTTTATCGACCTGCTGCTGTGGGTTATCTTCCTCGCCGTAGCCATCCCGCTCAACATCCCTGACTTACGGCGCGACAGCGTCAGCAAACCCCTGTTTTCCTGGTTCAAGAAAGTCCTCCCGCCGATTTCCGATACCGAACAGGAAGCCCTGGACGCCGGTACCGTCTGGTGGGACGGCGAGCTCTTTAGCGGCCGTCCTGACTGGAACAGACTACATAGCTTTCCCAAACCCACACTCACCGAAGAAGAGAAGGCTTTTATGGATGGCCCGGTGGAAGAGCTATGCCGGATGACCGACGAATGGCAGCTCACTACCGAACTGCAAGACCTCTCAGAACAGAGCTGGGATTTTATCCGCAGCAATGGTTTCTTCGGCCTGATTATTCCCAAGGAATACGGCGGCAAGGGCTTCTCGGCCTACGCCCACTCGCAGATCGCGATGAAGCTGGCCAGCCGCAGCGGCGACCTGGGCACTACCGTCATGGTCCCCAACTCCCTCGGCCCAGCCGAACTGTTGATGCATTACGGCACCGAGGAACAGAAGCAACACTACCTGCCACGCTTGTCGAATGGCACAGATATCCCCTGCTTTGCGCTGACCTCGCCAGAAGCCGGCTCCGATGCTGGCGCCATGCCGGATAAAGGCATCGTCTGCAAGGGCGAGTGGCAAGGCCAGGAAGTGATCGGTCTGCGTGTCACCTGGGAAAAGCGCTATATCACCCTGGGTCCGGTAGCAACCATCCTCGGCCTGGCGTTTAAAGTCTTCGACCCGGACCATTTGCTTGGTGAGGAAGAGGAACGCGGTATTACCCTGGCCCTGATTCCTACCGACACCGCTGGCGTGGAAATTGGCCGCAGGCATTTCCCGCTCAATGCAGCATTCATGAACGGCCCGAATTCCGGCCAGGATGTATTCATCCCGATGGATTATCTGATCGGCGGCCAGGACATGATTGGCCAGGGCTGGGTGATGTTAATGAACTGCCTGTCTGTAGGTCGTTCGATTTCATTGCCTGCCGGCAGCACCGGCGCCGCCAAGATGGCGAGCATGACCACCGGCGCCTACGCGCGCATCCGCAAGCAGTTCAACCTGCCGATTGGCGAGTTTGAAGGGGTGCAGGAAGCGCTCGCGCGCATTGGCGGGAACACTTATGTGATGAACGCCGCACGCACCATGACCGCCGGAGCAGTGGATCTGGGCGAGAAGCCCTCAGTATTGTCCGGCGTGGTCAAATACCATCTGACCGAACGCATGCGCAAATGCATCAATGACGCCATGGACGTGCATGGCGGCAAGGGTATCTGCATGGGGCCAAAGAACTATCTCGGCCGCGGCTATCAGTCGATCCCCATTTCCATCACGGTTGAGGGTGCCAACATCCTGACCCGTAGCATGATGATCTTTGGTCAAGGCGCCATCCGCTGCCACCCTTATGTACTGCAGGAAATGCAAGCCACCCAGGATCCCGACCAGAACCAGGCTCTGGAGCGCTTCGACAAACTGCTGTTCGAGCATATCGGCTTCGCTCTGGGCAACGCCTCAGGCAGCCTGCTGCTGGGCTTGACCGCTGGCCGCCTGGTGAAAAACCCAGGTAATGCCGAGACCGGTGCCTACTACGGTCAACTGTCGCGCCTGGCTGCCGCCTTCGCTACGCTGACCGACGTCACCATGCTGATGCTGGGCGGAGAGCTCAAGCGCCGTGAGCGTATTTCTGCGCGGCTGGGCGACATACTCAGCAATCTGTATATGGCCAGTGCCACGCTCAAGCACTATCAGGACCAGGGTTGCCCCGAAGAGGACCTGCCCTTTGTCCAATGGGGCGTGGAGGATCTGCTCGCACAGACCGAGCAAGCCATGCACGAAATCCTGCTGAACTTCCCCAATCGCGCGGTAGGCATCCTGCTACGCCCTCTCATCTTCCCGCTCGGCCGACGCCTTACCCCGCCAGCGGACATCGTTGGCGCTGAAGTCGCTCGTCGCCTGATGACACCCGGCGCGGCGCGTGATCGGCTGCTGGACGGCTGCTATCGCAGCAACGATCCAGACGATGTAACCGGGCTGCTGAACAGTGCATTGGAGAAAGTCATTCTGGCCGATCCTCTGGAACTGCGTCTGAGCAAAGCCATCCATTCCGGCGAGCTGGAGCACGACAGCGAGGCAGATATGCTCGAAGTCGCCGCAGAAACCGGCGTGATCAGCCCTGAAGAAGCTGAACTAATCCGCTCGGCACGCATTGCCCGCAGCGCCGTTATTGCCGTGGACGACTTCTCCCAGGAAGAGATGTCACCCAAGGCGCGCGGGCCGGCCAAAAAGCCCAAGTCATCAGCTACGCCTGCGTAGCTGCAACAGCAGCATCACGGGCCGGCGCATCGCCGGCCTTTTTTTTGCTAGACTGCCGCGCATCGCAACAGGAGCTCTCTCATGAATCCGGAACTGCCCTACCACCGCTATCACATGGCCCTACTAAAAAGCCTGTTTGACACCCTGCGCGCCCAGTCCGTGCTGATGGAGCAGGTACCCGAGGAAAGCAACCTGCTGTTTCTCGAGCGTTTTGACGAACTGATCACCCAGCTTGAGGCGGGCGATCACGACAGCCTGCATGCCGGGCAGGACATCATCTGCCAGATTATCAGCCGCTATCCGCAGATCGCTCACCTGATCCCACGGGATCTGCTCTGGTACTTTGGTGGTGACTGTCTGCATTTCATGCCGGACGATGAAATCGCCCAGTATCAGTTGATCGACGAGCACCGTGCCGCCGCCGAGGAGCGCGGAGAAGAGTTTAATTGGGAACAGGCTCGGCAGCTGATTCAGAGCCCCTGAATCTGGCCTGATCGACCCTGGGAGTGTCGAGCTTCGTCTCGACACAGGAGTCCACCTGCTGCACCGCTGGCCGAGATCGAACTCGGCCCTCCTGGGGCAGCCCCCACCAGTTGGTGCTCCCACCAGAAGCCAGGTTTCGGCACACGCGGTAGGAGCGGCGGCCTCGCCGCGATGGGCTTGGATTTATAACGGGCACAAAAAAACCGCCATTAGGCGGTTTCTTTGTTACATATGGAGCGGGAAACGAGACTAGGACCCAGTCTCTAACTCTTTGATTAATAAAAGCTTTCCGCAATCACTGCCTTAGCAGCGGACGCAATTATGGACTTGTTTGACGCACCAGGCAAGCCCCGTGCGATTTTTTCTTTCGAGAGGGCTTGGGGGTAGCTAGCCAGCCGCCTCTCGTCTCAATTCGCCAGCTCACAGACCTGGGAACTTTGCACTCCTCTTGATGGCCTGCCCTTCTATCAAACCCCTCCTTCCAGCTGTCACCGCCAATTCAAGGATGTGGTCGTCCGCCAGCAGCGACAGAGCAGCCAATTCTAAAAACGACACGGCCTATCGGGGGAAGGGATAACCAGGGCGTATCCCAACAGCTTCATCGCTGCCACTGGCAGCACCTGCACTGTGCTGGTGAGCCCTGGCATAGCTGTCACCAATGAAAACCCATTCCATATCGGGCTCAACCACAAGCCTCTTGAAGACCTTGAACCATTTGCCTGAAGCGGACCATGCATTGAAACGCTTGTAAACCTTGTTCCAGTTTCGGAATGCTCTGGATAAGTCCCTCCAGGGACATCGCGTACGCATGCGATAGAGCATTCCTTTCACGGTCATTCGAATATCACGCTTGTTGCAGATGGTCTTGTCCAGCAGAATTTCCCGCAGCTTCGACCGGTGCTCATCGCTAAGCAGTAATCGGGGGCAATGCAAGCCCGTATCGATGTTGGGCGAGAGCTTCAACGATACGTTTTTTAATAAAGATCAATGGCTTAGCCTGAAACGGCAACAGCCCCTAGATCAGTCATGACCAAGCAAGGGCTAGAAATCACCAAGGACATTCGAGGAGTGATCTTCAGATGACGGAATCGTCTGCACACCCTCTCCTCAAAACCGGATGTCTGTGGCCTGCCCTTGAGGAGCACAGCAAAGCATGGAGGCTGTTGTATGCGGATACGTCACCTACGCTACTTCCTGGTGGTCGCCGAAGAACTGAGCTTCTCGCGGGCGGCAGCCAGAGTCCATATAGAACCATCGCCCCTCTCACGCGCCATCAAAGAACTGGAGTCAGGGTTGGGGGTCAGTTTGTTCCAACGCACAAAGGGGCGCATACGTTTGACCTGGGCCGGCGAAGTTTTCCAGGAAGAGGCACGTCGCATGCTCAGTTTCATGGAGGGTGCTCAGAGCCGCGTACTTGCTGCTGAGAAAGGCTATCGAGGCCGGCTGCGCATTGGCCTGACAGATAGTCTTGCACAACCATACCTGACCAAGTTGTTGGCTCGCTGCCGTGAGGAAGAACCCCTCACCGAGGTGAAGATCGTCGAAATGACCTTCAACGAGATGGTCAAAGCATTGGGGCACGATCAGATTGACGCAGGCTTCACCGTGCATACCGAACTCAGCACAGGGCTCATCAAAGAAGTAGTCTGGACAGATCGCCCCATCATCGCCATCCCCAGGAACCACCCTCTCCTTTCCCTGGAGAAGATTCCTCTTCAAGAGGTTGCTCGGCACACCTTGATTCTGTGCCATCCCGAACTGTGCTCGGGTGGATACGATGTGATTCATCGCTGGTTTTGCGAATCTACGTTGCCGTTCCCCACGAACGCCGAATATGTCTCCGGGCACGAACCAATGATGATGTTGGTAGCTGCTGGCTATGGCATTGGTGTTGGGCTGGCCTCGCAAATAACGTTGTACAGTCACCCCGACGTTATCGTCCGCCCTGTCACGGACGATGTACCGAGCACGGCGACGTTCATTACCATGCTCGATCAGCCTCACACGGAGGAGCTAAGCAGATTCATCAGCCGCGCCCGGCAAATTGGTGAATTGGCTATCGTGTAATGAGCGTTTCTCAACGCTCTTAATCCGGCCCTGGACTTGACCGCCAGGGTCGTTTTTCGTCGCTGCTCGGACGTTTAAGGTCCACTCATCGCAGAACAAATGCCAATTCTCGATCTGCATCTGGTGGCCGGCCGCCGATGCAGCCCCCGACAACAGATGAGAATCACTCCCAGCTTACGAAGACTTTTTGGGTCACCTTGGTGACCAAAAGATGCGAACCCACCAACTCATCAATCCCGCAAATGAGTACTGTTCCTTTTTGATCTTGATTGCCCCCGAAGCGCTATCAATAGTGGATCGCCTGCGGGTCGGTATGACGCTGTATGCCATCAAATCAGCAGGAAATCGGAACAGCCGAATGCCACGGCTCTCCGATGAAGCCGGTGGTCAGCACGACCCGATTGTTTGATGCGCCAACGGAGTGACGCTCTTCTAATGCCAGTCACCCCTACGAGTGCTGCCAAGCATAAAGGAGTGACCACTATGTCCACTGAGCAAACCGCGACTGCCGAGCATCGCATCCTCCGCCGCGCAGAAGTTGAAGCAAAGACCGGCTTCAAGCGCGCCCATATTTACAACCTGATGAAAGAAGGCAAGTTCCCCAAGGCCTTGCGCCTGGGGATCCGAGCCGTCGGCTGGGACTCCGCCGAAATCGACGACTGGATCACCGAACGCCTCAAAGAGCGCGTTTGACGCGGCTCCACTACAGACAGGGAGTGAGCCATGCACGTGATCGCCATCATTTCGACCAAAGGTGGGGTCGGTAAAACGACCGTTGCCGCCAATCTGGGCGGCTTTATCGCCGACGCCGGCCGGCGGGTCCTACTGATCGACCTCGACGTCCAGCCGACGCTATCGTCCTACTACGCGCTCACCCAGCGCGCCGCTGGCGGTATCTACGAACTGCTGGCATTCAATGAGCAGTCGCTGCCGCAGTTGGTCTCCCAGACCTCCGTGCACAACCTGGACGTGGTGCTGTCCAACGACGAGCATCAACAGTTGGGAACCCTGTTGCTGCATGCGGCAGATGGACGCTTGCGGCTGCGCAACCTGCTGTCGTTGTTCCGCCCGCATTATGACCTGGTGCTGATCGATACGCAGGGCGCCCGCAGTGTCATGCTGGAGATGGCTCTGCTCGCCGCAGACCTGGCCGTCTCCCCGATCACCCCGGAAATTCTGGCAGCGCGGGAGCTCCAGCGCGGCACGCTGCAGCTTATCGATGCCATCGCCCCCTACCGCTATCTGGGCATCCATCCGCCGCCCCTGCATCTGCTGCTCAATCGCGTGCCGGCCGTCTCGTCGAACGCCAAGTTGGTGCAGCAGACGCTGCGGCTGATCTTTCGTGAGCACAGCGAGGTGCGGATACTGGGCAGCGAACTGCCCGCGATCGAAGCCTTCCCGCGGGCGGCGACCGCGGGCCAACCCGTGCACCGGGCTGAGTACCGACGCCCGAGCGGGCGCCAGGCACCGGCGGCGCTGGAGATCATGCGCGCCCTGGCCAGTGAGCTGCTGCCCCAGTGGCAAGAGTCGTTTGCCAGCGTGACCGGTCGCGTCGGCAGGAGGCTGTCACATGTCGAGCACCTTTGAGCGCTGCCGCGGGCACCAGCGGTTCCTGGCGCTGATTGAGTTCGCCTTGCGTGAAGGCTGGCACGTCCGCCGGACGCCTGCAGGGCAGCTAAAGCTCGTGAAGCCCGGCCTGCCGCCGATCTTCACTCGCTCACCGGTGAGCGACGAGCAGGCAAGCCAGAGCCAGTAGGGAGGCCGTCATGGCGACTGTCACGCCTGAGGAAATGGCCGGCAAATTGATGGCCGAGGGGTTTTCCCGCTCCGGCCCTGCCGCACAGGAGTTGAGCGACCCGGTGACCGACACGCCGATGGTGGTCACGCTCGATGACCTGCGCCCCTACGAGCTCGATCCACGCCTGACGCGCAATCCGCTGTACGACGAAATCAAAACCTCCATCCGTGAACGGGGCCTGGATGCCCCGCCACCGATTACCCGACGCCCCGGTGCCGAACACTTCATCATTCGCAACGGCGGCAACACCCGCCTGGCGATCCTGCGCGAGCTGTGGTCGGAGACCAAGGACGAACGCTTCTTCCGCATTCCCTGCCTGTTCCGGCCATGGCCGGAGCGCGGCGAAATCGTCGCCCTGACCGGGCACTTGGCGGAGAACGAACTGCACGGCAGCCTGACGTTCATCGAGCGGGCGCTCGGCGTTGAAAAGGCCCGCGAGCTCTACCAGCAGGAAAGCGGCAAGTCGCTGTCGCAGTCCGAACTCGCCCGCCGCCTCAGCACGGACGGCTATCCCATCCAGCAATCGCACATTAGCCGCATGCAAGACACCGTCCGCTACCTACTGCCCACCATTCCCAACGTGCTGTACAACGGCTTGGGCAGGCATCAAGTCGAACGCTTGGCAGTGTTGCGCAAAGCCAGCGAGCTCACCTGGGAAATGCATGCGAGCGGCAAAGCGTTGGCCGTCGATTTCGAGACGCTGTTCCATGACGTCCTCGTCCCCTTCGATGGACAGCCTGACACCTTTTCCGTCGGCCGCGTCCAGGACGAACTGATCGGCCAGATGTCGCAGCTGCTCGATATCGACTACAACGTGCTGGAGCTGGATGTCGACAGCACCGAGCACCGCCAGCGGGCGGTAACCAGTCCACCCCAGCTGCCGGTTGAAACCGCAACCGTCGTTCAACCTGGACGTGGAGTCACTCCATCGCCGGATGCCACTCAGAACAATGGCACTGCAGCAGGCGCTTCAGGAGCCATACCGAACAACGACACCGCCCCGCCGCCAGCCCAAACGCCGACACCAGTGCCAGGTGTTTCTCCCGATGAAGGTGATCCCGAAGTGCGCCTGCAGGGCCACATCGTCTCACCAGCCGGCAACACCGAGCGTCTGCAAGGCATCCAACACATGCTCTCCGAGCACACCGGCGAGCCACTGCCGACCTTCGCGGACAGGGTGTTGCAGGCCATTCCGGTGCAAGCCGGCGGACTCTTTCCGATCAGCGACGTCTGGTACATCGAGCCGGGACTGGATGCGCCTGATCGCCTGCGCATCCACATTGCCCAATTCGCCCAGGAGATCGCCGAGGAAGCCGAGCTGCTCGACGGCATCGAAGCGACCGAGATCGGCATAGGCTTCACCTGCATTGCACCCCAGGCGGACGTGTCGCCACCGGCCTTCGGCCAGGTGGTGTTGGCGCTGTTACGCACCTTGAGTCTCCCCCACACCGCGGCGTCCGATCAGGGTGATATGCGCCTGGAGGACAACCTTGGGGCACTGTTGCTGGGAGGCGGCGTCAGGGGTACAGGCGTCCTACCCCGTCTCAGCGATAACGGCTTGGTCAAGTTGTTCCGGCTGGTCCGGCTGGCACGCCGGTTGTTGGATCTGGAGGCCAATCCAGATAAGGCCACCCCCTGAAACAGGCCGGAGGGAACCATGTCGGCACCTCATCCGCTTAATCAAGCTGTGGTTGCACAGGCGCTGCACGATCTGCGCAACGGCCAACTTCGCCGCTGCCAGTCGATGGGTTTCAGCGAGCGGGAACTGGATGTACTGAAGCAACCGGCGCTGGTGAGCCTGCTGGCCAATGCCCAGGTGCCCTGGTGCTCTGTGACGGTCAATACGGCCGTCCTCTGGCGCCTAGTCAGCCAGATGAACGACATCGAGCAGGAGATCGCCACGATCGATCGCATGCTGCGCCTGGGGGCCAGTACCGAGATGGTCAGCAAGTTCTATGGGTTGACCCATCAGGAGGTCGCACTGCGCCGCGACATCATTTGCCTGCCCAAGCGCCGAGGGCGACATCCGGTGCTGAGTGAGGAACAGGAGATGGCCCTGTGGAAGCAGTGGAAAGCCGGCATCACCGAGCGCGGCATCGCGCTGGATGACGACAGCACGATGCTGGAACTGACGATGGATCTGGCCGAAGCCCTCGCCTTGCCCATGTCCGTGATCTGGGCGGCCATCGCAAGCTGGATCGACCAAGGCCTGGTGTAGGGCCATGGTCGCGCAGGCAGGCCCCGCCGCGCTTTCAACACTGCTCGACGACGCCCTGCGGCACCTGCCTCCCAACCGGGAGCACACGCCCGCCAGCGATGGATTTCTCTACAGCGGCAATCGCCATGAAAGCGTGCCTCGGGCGCTATTTTTCGACACGCGGCTGACGCCGCTGGAGCGCAATGCCTGGCAAATCATCCGGCTCATGCTCAACGCCGATGGCGTGACGGCGTTCCCCACCTACGATCAACTGCGTCCCTACCTGGCCTCGACGCCCTGCGCGCAGCAGGCGTCGTACGAAAGCGTCGCGCGGGCGCTGACGCTCCTGCGCCTGACACGCTGGCTGAGCCTCGTGCGCCGCCGGCGCGATCCCAAGACCGGGCGCATCAAGGGCAATCTGTACGTCCTGCACGATGAGCCCCTCACCCCCTTCGAAGCCATGCAACTCGACCCCGAGTACCTGGGGTTGGTTAGCCATGCGCTTGAGCATGCCAGCAAGGCGGTGCAACGGGTGGGCTACCGCACCATACAGGACATCAGCGAAGACCCGTTGCTCAGCGGCCGCGTGTTGCCGACGCGGCTGCAAATGCTGGTACAGCGCATGACCCAGGGCGGCGTCAGCCCTCAGGAAAGTTATCCACAGGCGCGGCCCATCCACGAATCCGAAGACGGTGAAAACGCCCTTCTTCGGAATGGCGAGCCGCCGTCTTCGGATGCCGAAGCAGGCACGAAACCCAGCAAAACCGCCCCTCTTCGGAATCCGAAGCGGGACCGTACTAGTACTCGTATAGATAAAGCAGTACGTACGGTACCGCGTGCGCGAGAACACCCGCATCTGCGCCTGCCTGAACGCTTTCTAGCATTGCGCGATGAACAGCAGGCCGGCGCGCTGGTGGCCCTGCAGCAAGTGCAGGTTGAACAGCAACAAGCCGTGCTCGATGAATGGGCCGCGCGCTGTAGCAGCAGCGAGGTGCGTAAACCGGCCGGCTACCTGTTCGGCATCATCCAGGCGGCCATTCGCGGTGAGTTCAACGCCTGGGCCGGACAGGACAAGAGCAAGGCCGCCGCCGATCCGCCGCCCGCACCCCGAACGGCAAACGCCGAAGTGGTACAGGCCCACCTCGCCCAGCTGCACGCCCTGCTAAACAAGAAATGACGGTCGAGTAACCCTCCCTGGAACTCTCTAGAACTATCCCCTGGGGATAGTTGCAACACACAGCCTTCCGGAAACGAGCCACGCCCTGCTCTGCACCAGCAACGTCCGCCTGCTGAGTGGATCTCCCTGGAGCTATCCCCCGGGGATAGTTGCAACAGGCAGCCTTCCGGGAGCAAACCCTCGCCCGACTTTTCGCCAGCAAAGCCGGCTGGCGGTGGCTGCGCTTTGTTGACTGACCGCCTTCCGCGCGCTGGCCAAGCTGGCGACTCGTTCCCCTCACGCGAGTCGTCCCCATGGCCACCGACACCTCCTTGCAACTGAATCTCGGATCGCTGCGCAGTGCCATGTCGCTGACGCTGCACACCCATCACGCCTCGCGCATCTGGCACGGCCGAGCGGCCAGCGAGGGCAAGCCCGGCATCGTCGGCTTGAACGGTTTCATCGCCATCGCCAACAAGATCAAGCGTGGCGCCGAGCAGGACGATCCCTACTCGGACTGGTGGATGCTGAGGCTCGAGGAAAAGCTGACGCAGACCAAGGACAGCCTGCAGGCCTTGCGTGAACAGGTCGACCAGGCCCTGGCCGACGTGCCGCCGGGGCTGTCATTGGGCGAGAACATGAACGTGCAGCCGGTGAAGCTGCCGCTGTTCGTCAACGCGCAGCTCGGCTTCCTCGCGGTGTACTTGCTGGCCGACTACGACGACCTGGCGCGCAAGCTGATCCTGGCCCACCACACCGCGCTGATCGATCGCAGCACGCTTGAGCGCTGGCTCAACGAAGGGGCGCACGCCCTGCGCAGCCTGTTCTCGCTGGCGCAACAGTACCGCTACTCGGGCTGCACCCGGGATGACTTCGCGGCCAAGAATGCCGCCGCCCGGGCCGCCCTGGAGAAGCTCGGGCAGCTGCCGCAGGAGGTGCTCGAAGGCGCGCTGCGCTCGCGCTATGCCCCACCGATCATCCGGCGCTCGGCGCTGGCCGCCTCGGCTCAGCAGGATGCCGCGGATGCCAGTGACGACGATGCCCTGCCTGAAAGCGCCGATATCACCCTGACCGCGTCCGGCGATAACGAGGAGGCATCCGCATGACCTCGACTCCGAGTTGTGCAGCAGCCCGCCGCTTTTACCCCCTGGAACAGGCTGACTTCCTCAAGCTGGAACAGGCGGCCTCTCTAAAAGGCCTTTTACAGCCTTTTAAAGGTAAGGGGGCACTTACCCAGTGGGCCAGCCAGTGCCACAGGCTTCGCGATGAGCTGATCGAGCTGGCGCAGCGGCGCGTCCTGGCGCAGGCGAATGCCTATCCCTTCCGCCTGCTGCCGGTGGAGCTGGCCCAGCAGACCACGGGTGCCGGCACGACCTTTCTGCGCTGGCGCAAGCCGGATCGCTCGGCCATGGGCGTGGCGCTGTGGCAGGCGCTGATCGGCAGCGCCACCACGCCCGACACCCTGCTCGATGACCTCTACGCCATGGAGCTCCAGCGCATCGTGCTGAACATGCAGATCAGCCTCTTGCACACGCTGGGCCGGCAGGCTCACGAGTGCGCCAGCAAGGTGGCCCAGGCCGAATCGCTTTACCTGCAACGCGTCCCCGGAAGCGCTGCGTCCATCCGCACCACCTGTTCCAAGGAGTCACTATGAGCACGCACTTTGTTGGCGAAGGCAACATCGGTTCTGCGCCGGAGTTCAGGGAGTTTCCGAGCGGCAACGACGAGCCCAGGCGGCTGTTGCGCCTGAACGTGTATTTCGACAATCCGGTTCCGACCAAGGAGGGCTATGACGATCGCGGCGGCTACTGGGCGCCCGTGGAGTTGTGGCACCGCGACGCCGAGCATTGGAAGACGCTGTACCAGAAAGGCATGCGCGTTCTGGTGGAAGGCCGCACGGTGCGCGATGAGTGGGAGGACGCGGACGAGAACGAGCGTGTGACCTTCAAGATCGAGGCGCGGCGTGTCGGCATCCTGCCGTACCGGATCGATGCAGTAACCCTGAGCCCGAAACAGGCCAACGAGCCCGCCCAGCCAGCCGAGTAAAACCGCAAAAGACCTCCATGGAACTATCCCCTGGGGATAGTTCCATGGAGTTCCACTGAGTTCCGGCGCCGCCGTGAACGAAGCTGCGGGTGATTGCACAACGCCGGCCCTGTTCACCTCCCTGAAAGGACGCCTCCCCCGCACAACTGGGACGCTGCTGCTGTCATGTTGTTTGCTGCCGCCGAGGCCGCGGATGGCCATGCTGAGAGCCAGTCGATAACCATCACGCCCTGGAGGCCGTATGCGCCTGTTCCTCTGCGAGAAGCCATCCCAGGGCAAGGACATCGCCCGTGTGCTGGGGGCTGGCCAACGCGGCAGCGGCTGCTACAACGGAGCGGGCACCGTGGTGACCTGGTGCATTGGTCACCTGATCGAAGCGGCGCCACCGGAAGCCTACGACGAGCAGTACAAACGCTGGTCGCTTGAGCAGCTGCCGATCATTCCCGAGCGCTGGCGGGTCGAGCCGAAAGCGGCAACCGCTGCGCAGTTGAAGATCGTCAAACAGCTGGTTGGCCAAGCCAGCGAGCTGGTGATCGCCACCGACGCCGACCGCGAAGGCGAGATGATTGCCCGCGAGATCATCGAGCTGTGCGGCTATGGCGGGCCGATTCAACGGTTGTGGCTGTCGGCGCTCAACGACGCGAGCATTCGCAAGGCGCTGGACGCGCTGAAACCGTCGAGCGAGACGCTGCCGCTGTACGCAGCGGCGCTCGCGCGCTCCCGAGCGGACTGGCTGGTCGGCATGAACCTGAGCCGCCTGTTCACCCTGCTGGGGCGTCAGGCCGGCTACGACGGTGTGCTCTCGGTCGGCCGGGTGCAGACACCGACGCTCGCCCTGGTGGTCACGCGCGACCGCGAGATCGCGGGCTTCGTCTCGGTGCCGTTCTGGAGCATCGAGGTCGGCCTATTGGCAGGCGGGCACAGCTTCCTCGCCAGTTGGATCGCCCCTGATGGCTGCAGCGATGATGCGGGTCGCTGCCTGCAGCAGGCGGTGGCCCAACACGCCGCCGATCGCCTGCGCGCAGCCGGCAGCGCCCAGGTGGTCGCCGTCGCAACGGAGCGCGTGCGTGAGCCACCCCCGCTGCCCTTCGACCTGGGTACGCTGCAAGAGGTGTGCTCGCGGCAACTCGCTCTGGATGTGCAGGAGACGCTGGACATTGCCCAGTCCCTGTACGAGACGCACAAGGCAACGACCTATCCGCGCTCGAATTCCGGTTACCTGCCCGAAAGCATGCTCGCCGAGGTGCCGGCCGTACTCGCTGCCGTGCTCGCCACCGACCCCGGCCTGCGTCCGCTGCTTGAGCAGCTTGATCGGACTCAGCGCTCACGCGCCTGGAACGACAGCAAGGTATCGGCCCACCACGGCATCATTCCGACGCTGGAGTCGGCCAACCTGGCGGCCATGAGCGACAAGGAGCTGGCGGTCTACAGGCTGATCCGCGCGCACTATCTCGCACAGTTTCTACCGCATCACGAGTTCGACCGCACGACGGCGCAGTTGCTGTGCGGCGGCCAGACCCTGCAAGCCGTTGGCAAGCAGGTGATCATCCCCGGCTGGCACCAGCTGCTGGCCGTCCCGGAAGCGGACAACGCGGACGGCGAAGCAGCACCGCGCAGCCAGGTGTTACCGGCTCTGCGCGAAGGAGTGTCCTGCCAGGTCGACCACGTCGATCGGAAAGCCCTCAAGACTCAGCCGCCAAAACCTTACACCCAAGGCGATCTGATCAAGGCCATGAAAGGCGTCGCCAAGCTGGTCACCGACCCGCGTCTGAAGCAGAAGCTGAAAGAGACCATCGGCATCGGCACCGAGGCGACACGCACCAGCATTATCAAAGGCCTGCTCGAGCGTGGTTACCTGCTCAAGAAAGGTCGCGCCGTGCGCGCCTCCGACGCGGCGGGCACGCTGATCGATGCCGTGCCCGCAGCCATCACCGATCCCGGTACGACCGCCATCTGGGAGCAGGCCCTGGACATGATCGAAGCCCGCGAGATGACGCTGGAGACCTTCCTCGCCAAGCAATCCATATGGATCACCCAACTGGTGCAGCAGTACCGCGTGGCCACCCTGGCCATCAAGCTCCCCAAGGGCCCCGCCTGCCCGCTGTGCAGCAGCGCCACGCGTCAACGCACCGGCAAGACTGGCCCGTTCTGGTCCTGCTGCCGCTATCCCGATTGCAAAGGCACCCTGCCTGTCCAGAATGGCCGGCAGGCCAGCACCAAGCGCAGCACTTCACACAAGCCGCGGCAGATGCCAAAATAGATCGCACTCCCCATCGTATCGACCACGGTCGATGCGCACACCTCGCGCCCGCGGGGAACCCAGCACGCCCCCTCCTTCTGCAACGCGTGCCCGTCTCCAGTGTGTCGCTGGATCGACGGGAAGGCTGACTCATCCACCGTCCGCCATGCCCGGACAGCTTGATCTGCTGAGTGTCGCGATGAAGGATCCCCTGGTGCCTTGCCCTGATAGCAGGACGAGGCTCCAGGAGACCCTTCGGGTCGATGCGTATTCAGTGCCGGCTCCCACCGGCGAAACAACGGGTTCCTTTTGTGCGCAGATGCGTGCCAAAGGATGTCGACCCCAGCCACGACACGGGTCGAGTGCAATCGCTGCGTAGCGGATGGCTTTGACGACGGCCACTCCCTGCATCAGCTCACAGGTGGTGTCTTCCTCGACAGCCGAAGGTCCAGGCCTTCGGCTCCTTTCTCCTGTCTGCCCACCCAGTACGACGGCGAATCGTCGCGAGCCATCAACTGAATTAGCCAAAATGCACCCTCAGCCCAGCTGACAACGCGCGCTTTTCCCTGCAGCACAAACGCGAGTGCTCCGGCCATCCGCAAAATCTGGAGGCCACCGGTTTCCCATTTCCCGCTGAATCCCTCCCCTAGCCGCTCGAAGCTGCCCCCATGTGTCGTCGACCTCGGTCGACACCATGCCCGCAGCACGGGTCCTCGGCTGCAACGCGGAATCTTCCTTCCGCGCCGACCCGACCAGTCCGCTCCGCACCGCATGACGGACGAACGCCGGTCAGGCGTCGGTGCCTCGTTCCATCACAGCCAGGAGGCTTTTCCATGTCCCATGCTCCCGCTTCATCCGTTGCCACCCAGGCCCGAGCCGAATCCATCGGCTATCTGGTCCTGACCTACGTGGGTAAACGCCTGCCCTTGCAGGTGCGCCAAAGCGCCGCCGGCCACTTCATCGGCACTGCCGACGACAACGGGCCGGTCTCGCGCGAGTCTGTCGAGTACTTCCGTTCATACGAAGCTGCAGAGCAGGCCCTGAGTACAGGGCACTGGCAGCAGCGCCTCCATCCCTGAACCCTACCCATCGGGAGAACATCATGAATCAGTCCTTACCCCCTGACGTCCTTGATCAGATCGCGCGGGAAATGCTGCACTTCGACAATGCCCCTGCGGCATTTCTGCAGGCATGGAAACGCAGCGTCCAAATTGCCGGTGCCGAGTGGTTCGGCGATGGCACTCGCTCGGGATTGCAGCAAGCCAAGAGCAAGTGGGAGCTGCGACCGAATGTGCAGCGACTCAACGAGGCCCTGGGCGTGCTGAGCAGTGGCCAACGGCTATTCCTTGCCGCGATGGTCAGCTTTTACAACGCCAGTGAAGGCGGCGTGATGCTCAAACGCTGCCAGTTCGAGGGGCTTGCCGATCTCGGCGGTCTCGATCTGGAGCGCCGCAAGGTCATCGCCGAGCTGGTACTCCACTACGACGGCTGGTGAGCCTGCTGCTCTCAGCCTTCAGATTTTCCAGTCCATGAGGGACATGCGTCCCTTGGGGGCCATGTCCCTCTGTCTTTTTCGACAGGAGCGACACCATGAACAGCCCGATCAATCCGTTTACCCGTGGCTACCAAGGCTTTGATATTCAGCGAGTCGCCGTCATCGGCTACGACAACCGCTGCCCGATGACCTATCTGCCGTTGCATGGTTCACAAAGCCATATGCTGGACGAACAGTTGATCCACCGTCGCTGCATCTTCAGCGACGATTTCGTGTACGTCACTGAAAGTCAGGAGATTGCACCAGAGCTCGATGCGCTCTGCAGCGGAACCGGCATGATCCTGGCGGTGCTCTACAGCATTTACGGCGACGACAATGGCGCATCCCGGCATATCGGCGATGCCCAGGCCCTTGAAGCCGCGCGCGAAGTGGTTCAGCGCCTGAGCTTCGAGACTGGGCATTACAGTCGCTGCTGGGAGATCAGCAGTGCGCATGCCACCGAGGGTGCGATGCGCTACCTGGAAGATATGGCGGATACCCAAACGCCCAGCGGCCTGCTGTTCACCGCCTTTCACATCCCCTGCTCACCGGCTGTCGGGGTGAAGCTGATCGCCACGCCCTGGACGAGCGCCAACCTGTCGCACGTCGAAGGCATCACGGCTGAACAATTGCGGCAGGAGCATCTGGATCAGGGCATCCCGCCGTCATTGGTGGAAGTTCTGCATCAGGCAGCCGCTGCCGACGTCCGCATCCTGATTCTGGATGCCGATGCCGCCACGCTCGGCGGCCTCAGGCTGTATCAGGTGTAGCGCCTGAAGCTCGAAGTGCTACGTAGTCTTTCCCATGCCCCCTCGCCGAGGGGCCTTTTCCTGCGTGGAGGACCGTTAATACGGTGCCCAGTGACTTCGGTTTGCCTCGCGCAAACCGCTCACCTGCGCCCCATCGTGACCCGCATGTTCGCTGGTGTCGCCGGCAACATCCCAGGCAGCCAAGACCCTCAAGGCTGCGGTGCGGTTTACCGCACTGGTTGCAACTGTTATCCGGCGCCAGTCGCGCCATCCACCCCTCAAGGGACACCCTCCCTTGCGGGCGGGAGTCCCTTTTCTATCAAGGAGTCTCCAATGGATACCCAAGCCATCCGCGCACAAATGCCCGTTCTGGTCGCCGGTCACGTTCCGCGCAATGTCCGGACCTTCAAGTTCAATATCTTCGACGGGAAACCCAAGGTCTCGACGTGGGGCTTCCACATCGACCCGAAACCGTTCGAGGGCAAGGTGATCGTCGACACCGGCGATGCCATCGTCGTCAAAATCGGTCGGGCCGAATTCGCCGTGCTCGATCGCGCACTGCTGACCGAAGTGCCTGTTGAGGGTGCCAAGGTGCAGGTCCAGCCGTATGCACGACGCCGTTTCGACGGTTTGCGGGCCGACACACCGGAAGAACGTACCGAGTACGCCGCAGACGGCACACCCTTCACAATGCAAACGCACATTCTCGGTTCCGCACCCGCCAAGCTACCACTCACGCAACCACGTTGCCCGGAGCTGCAGGAACTCATCAACCAGCTCGAACAGCTGCCGGCTCCCGATGGTTTTCGCCACATCACCCACTTGCTGGTGGATGCCGGCGCACGGGAGTTTTCCGTTGTCGATCCACTACCCGACGAAATCATCAAGACGCCGCCGGCGATCAGCTTCACCGTGGCCACCGAGAAGTTCCAAGGACAGGTCACCCTGCTGTACGACCGCGCCGATGACCTCTATGTGATCGAGCTGAAATGTGATGGCGAACTCATCGAACGCGTTGATCAGGTGTTCTTCGACTCGCTCGGAGAAACGCTGGAGCAATTGATCGACGATGGCAGCTGGCGGTACATCCAGGTGCAGTGCCTGTCTGCCCCCAAAACTATCCGTCACTGAGCCGCAGAAGCCGGTACTGCCGACGTCAGGCGGCCAATGCCTCCCGATGACAGCCCCCGTTCGAGGGGGCTTCTTCTGTTTGCATCGCCCCTCATTCACGCCCGCACCGTCTCCCGACCGCACCGGCCTCTCTCGCCGGCTGACGCCGCCCCCAGGAGAAGTCCGCATCAACGACAGGTGACGCCCTCTGACTGAGTGTCGAAGGGAAGGGAGGGGGCTTTGACTCACTTTATCCGTTCCCATTCCGGCCAACCCGGAGCACGCCCAAACGCAGTCAGGCCATCATCTTGTCGAAGTGAGCTTCAAAATTGGTTTTGGTGAAAACCTCCTTGAACCGTTCGACGAAGACTTTCGGGTCAATCTCACCAAAGTCAGTCAGATTGACAGAGTCAGCATGAGATTCTCGGTTCACGTACCTGTAGAGTGCCCGGAACTGTGGATTCTCGTCACTCAGCTCCAGCAAGGCTTTGCGCAAGCTGTCCTTCTGATGCACGAACGTGAAGTAATGCTCCAGGATATTTCGCATGACATTGGGAATGACATTCGGGGAAGCTGAGCCGTTGAGCGCATCCTTGAGCGTCTGCCAGAGCGCTTGGTAGTCATTTTGGATTTCGCTCTCTCCCATGGGTACCACGGTGCTGTAATCGGCTTTGGTAATGCGAAACAGCGCGAGCGAGTCTTCCTTGTCTTCCTTCAGCAGCTTGTGCATCTCATGGAAGAAAAACAGGTTGTGAGTCAGGATGACGACCTGCTTGAAGCGTGTCTTGGGATGGAGAACCAAGCGGCGGATCAGCGAAGCAATGTCGTAGACGTAGTTGTGGGACAGGCTCGAAATTGGGTCGTCAATCACGATGATGCGTTCACTCTTGAGGTTTCCACCCTCCGCGTTTAGCTCCCCGTTGCAGACCTCCAGGAAGTAAAGAAACGAGATTAGTGTTTTCTCGCCTTCACTCAGTGTCTTGAATACGCCATCATTTTGTGCCGGACGCTGCAGGCGGTACTGGGGAACAGGCCCCTCCTCCTTGATCAGCTCGAAACCCTTCAAACCCAAGATTCGAAGCCACTGGTTGATATTCTCCACGGACTGATCAACGTTCGTGGTCGCAGCGCGAGACGTCGTGATGATGTCACGTTGGGCAACTATTTCGGCGCGCACCTGCAAAACTCCATCTTTGGCTGTCTGTCGCTTTTGCGCCAGCAACTGATCTTCCGAGTTAAATGCTGCGAGGTGGGGCTCGCACGCATTTCTAAGCCAGCCCCAGAACCGATCTTTGATGCTGTCCAGATGGGACTGCTTGTGTTTGATCTTGGCGTTGATCCCATCGATTTTTTGCTGCTCGACGCTAATCGCATCGTTTAGGGATGTCATCATCGCGTCAGTAGCCTCAAGGGTAACAACCGTTGAGGGGCTAGCCACCTTGGCCGCTATGGCCTGGATGTTCCTCTGAAACACAGAGCGCAGGTTCGCCACATGGATCTGAATCGACTCTACGTTGTAAATCGGGGCCTCGCTTTGGCGAAGAAACTGTTCGACAGCGCTTACGTATTGCTGCTGGAGCGAGGTCAGTGCTGTCAATCGCCTCTCGTAAGTCTGATCAAAAACCTTATGTAGCTCGGTGTAGAAATTTCCCGGCAATGGTTGCTGACACAAGGGACACTGGTCTTTCGAGTGCGATTCGAACTTCAGCGCATGCTTGACCCAATCCGAGTTGCCCAGCTCTTGGATCAGTGCTGACAAGTACGAATCGCCTGCGCCGGCGATGACTTCCGCCAAGATTGGATCGGCTTCCATTCCAGCGCCCTGAAACCTCAGATGGGGAATCCCCGGAAGCTCGACATCGCTCGCACTTTGCAACTGAGCGGCTTCGGCAAGGAGCCCTTCAGCCGTGTCATTCGTGCCAGCCAATGCAACCTGAGAAATTGCATCAAGCAACCGGTCTTTGGTGTTCAACCGGTTGAAACAGTATGCAAGAGCACTGCCATCAAAAGGGCCCTTGTGCTTCCAGACATTGTCCTTGAGCGCCTCTCTGGCCGCCTCCTGCGCAGCTTTTGCTTGGGTGCCTGCCGCCATATGCGTATCGAGGATAGCAGTGAGCGAGTTGATGGCCGCCTCGGCCGCCGCAATCGCCTTGTCCGCTTCGATATTGCCCTCGTTGAGGGTGAATACCCCGGGTTGAGAGGCTGTTTCATGGAAGTTCTTCTCCATGAAGATATGGTTATAAACCAGAATTTCCCGGTCAGCTTTGACTGGCTCAAGCTGGCACTCGGTGAACCGAGCATCGGTGGGTGCCTGCAGGTAGTTACCGATGGTTGTTTTGCCTGTGCCGTTTTGGCCGTAGAAGACGCTTACGCGTTTCAGGGGCGCTATGGTTACGACGGAGGTGGGGGAATAGCTGGAGACATTGCGCAACAGGATTCTGTTGATCATGGGCTGTCCTTCGCAAGGGCGTATGCGCTCCAGCCTATGTTTAAATTAGCCGATTGCAAAGTGCCGCCATTCACCCCGAGCTCTTAACGAAATACAGGTCAGCTCGGCATGACTGAGCCTCAGACAGGCCACAGATCCCATCACAGTCGCTTTTCACAACACTTGTAGCGATGATGGCATTAGGCCTGCAGCTACCACCCAGTACTCTCCCTCCTGCCCCACGCATAAGCTTGCTTTGCATATGTCGTGTAAAGGCTGTCAGCGGCCCGCTGAGATCAGATGGAGAAAACGCCATGAAAGATGGAAAAGTTGTCCTGGTTCGCCAGTATGACCGTTTCCGGTTTGGGCAGTGGGAAACCGTGTGCCAGCACATGCGCTCCCTTCCGCGCCGGTAATTGAACGTTCCCGTGGTGGTAGCTGCACCCCTCCGATACCAGGCGCTGCTGTTGGCGCGCTCCGTTAAAGCCCTCGCCCCCGTCATTTATTCCTAATAGTCACATGGCTCCCGCGTCATGCGTCCCGTATGGCCAGAAGGGCTCAGGCCAATCCGGCCACGAGCACTGGGGTTGAAGGTTGAGACTGCAGGAATTCTGCCTAGAGCGTTACACGCGAACCCTTCACAGCACCCGACGGCCGTCAACGGGTGAACTCAAACGTTAGCATCTTCTTTGGGCCGACCGCGGCGGGTCACGACTGCCGACTGGCCGACAACACAATCAACAAACACCAACGAGCCCCCTTCCTCTTATTGCGGCCACTGATGAATCAGGTCGCAGCCAGTTGCCGATTCCCCGTGGCCCCGCCACCTGTACAGCGCCAGGCTCAGCCCATGTTCCGCTGACGTCGTCAGCGACATGCCAGGCAGCTTCGGTCTTCAGGCTGCCCGCGGATCCTTCCGTGTGACCGAGCCCGTTCGCACCGCATCCCTCGCGCGAACGACTACCGGCTTGCCGGTGGCGGATGCCGATGTTCCTCAACCCACCGCGGGGTTACGCACCTCCCCGCTCTGGGTCGGTGTGTCTCCGTGTTCTTGTTCCCAAGTCAGGAGATTCACCATGAGCAGCACTACTTCCAACCCGAAGTCGTACTTCGACATCCATACCTCGGGCATCGGCTACATCCAGCGTGTCCGAGAAGTACCGGTAAAGGGTGGCCGCAAAGCCACTCCATTTCTCGCCTGTACCGTAGCGGCGCTCGTCGGGCCGGCACAAAACCCGACCCGGCGCTACTTCGACGTGCGGGTTTCCGGCGCCGAAGCCAAGCAACTGGTTCTGCCCTACATCGGCATCGATGATCCCCAGCAACGTCCGCTGGTTCGCTTCCGTCTCGGCGACCTGTGGGTCGATCCATTCCGTCGTCCCTCGGGCGATCCGGCGGCCAGCATGAAGGCCCGGCTACTCAAGGCCGAGTTGCTGGATCGCAGTGCCCTCGACGAAATCGAGTATCACGAGCTGCTGACCCGCGGTATCGGCTACTTGAACAATCCCAGGATGATCCCGAACGGCGGTGATCCATTCCTGTCGTGCGCCATCGCAGCCCTGGCCGGCCCGGTCGACGAGCCCGAGTATCGCTATATCGAGACCACCGTAGCCGACGACAGCGCCCAGCACCTGGTGCAGCGCTGCATTCAGGCCGTTGAAGCGAAGAAGAAGGTGCTGCTGGCCTTCACGCTCAACGACATGAAGGCCGAGGCCTACGTCCGTAGCAAAGGCGAGCACGCCGGAGAAGTGGGCGGCAGCCTGAAGTCGAAGCTGATGGGCATCGGCCTGATCAAAGTCGATGGGGTACAGGTCTATCCGCCGGAATCCGCAGCGCCCGCTGACGAAGACGCTCCTGCGTCCGATGAGGCGGTTCACGCCGAGGACGACAACGGTGACCCACAATCCACCGCCCCCACTCATGCCCCTGTCGAGGAGCCCGCGCGGGAGGCTTCGTTCTGACCCGCAGGGCCTCAGGCCCTGCCCCTTCCTCTCCCCCATGCCCCGGCACCTCGGTGTCGGCGGCATACGCACCACCTCCCTTCATCGCCCTACCCTTCGGGGCTTTCTTCATCCCATGCAATCACTGCTTTCGGCCTCCAGGTCGAGCATGCGATTGCCGCCATTCTCAAGGAGAACGACCATGCAACTCGCCTCTCATTTCGCTCCCCGCTCGCCGATCCTGCGCGCGGATCATCCGCTGTCCGATGAGCAGATTCGCGCGGTGGCACCGTCGATCTTTGCCGATACCCCGCATGAGAGCCGGTCCGAGCGCTACAGCTACATCCCGACCGCTTCGGTACTTGCCGAGCTGCGCGGAGAAGGTTTCCAGCCTTTTATGGTGTGCCAGACCCGCGTGCGTCACGAGGACCGCCGCGAATTCACCAAGCACATGATCCGCCTTCGCCACGCCAGCCAGATCAACGGCAACGAAGCGAATGAAATCATCCTCCTCAACTCGCACGACGGCACCAGCAGTTACCAGATGCTCGCCGGCATGTTCAGGTTCGTCTGCCACAACGGCTTGGTCTGCGGTAACACCCTCGCCGATGTCCGCGTGCATCACAAAGGCAATGTCGCCGAGCAGGTGATCGAAGGTGCCTACGAGGTCCTCCATGGCTTCGAGCAGGTGCAGGAGTCTCGCGACGCGATGCGCCTCATCACCCTGGATCAGGGCGAGCAGGAGGTCTTGGCCCGCTCTGCACTGGCGCTCAAGTACGACACGCCCAACAAGGTAGTGCCGATCACCGAGGCACAGGTGCTGATGCCCCGACGCTTCGATGACCGCGGCAGCGACCTGTGGTCCACCTTCAATCGCATTCAGGAGAACCTCGTCAAAGGCGGTTTGAATGGACGCAACGCCCGTGGCCGTCGCCAGAGTACCCGGCCGGTTCAGGGCATCGATCAGAACCTGCGGCTCAACCGCGCTCTGTGGATGCTCGCCGAAGGCATGCAACAGCTGAAGGCCTGAGGCCACGCGGACTACGCCCCTGGGCGTGGTCCGCTCTTTTCTCATCCAATGGATGCCCAGCATCCTCACCCTCATCGCAAGGAGATCCGCCATGGCCGCTTCAGCCGCCCAGCAGCTACCTCCATCATCCATCGTCGTGCCCGGCCAGCTCACGCTGCGCACCATCCACGGTCGCAACGGGCCGTTCAACGTCGGCCGCCTGGTCACAGCCATTGGCAAGTTTGCAGTCAAGGACGCGGAGTTGGAGCAGTACCCCGAAGGCAAGTACGACGGGGAGTTCGTCATCCGCTACATCGATGCGAAAGCCTATCCCACCTGTGATGGCATGCGCTTCGAGATCCGCGCCAGTCTGGACGGAATGACGCTCTCGGGCATCGACAAACTGAGCAAGGCCGAGGCCCGTGCCTTCGCCACACAGGAAGTCGATCCACTCGACGAGGAACTGGCCGCGCAGCCGCTGACAACGGCGGCACCGCCAGAACCAGAGTCCGTTCCCGTACGGGCATCGACGGACCCACTGATCGATACCAGGCCCTTCGGCGTGGATGTACCCGCCGCTGCGGCCGCTGCCTCCAGCAGTCCCGACAGCGACGATGCCGCCTTGTTCGGACTGCTGTGGCCGCTGGGCGAGTCGGTGAAACTGGACTCGACCATCGACCGTCGCACGCTGCGTGTACAAATCGCGCGCCTGGGTGTACTGGGCTACGCGCTCGACTTCAAGTCGCAGCAATGGAACCGGCAGCCTGACCAGCAGGCCGCGTGACCTTCGCCACCTAGCTTCAGGGCTTTGCGTCACCCCTCAACAACCTGGACTCAGAACCAGTTTCATCATCCACCCCACGGGGCAACGCCTGCCCCTGCGGCCGGTGTTGCCCCCTCACTTCATCGAGGACATCACCATGCCTTTACTTTCATCGCCTGCCACGCTGTATCGCATCGACGAGTGCGCCGACCTGATGGCCGACGTCTGCATCCGTGACGAACAGGGAAACCTGATCTTCATCTCGGTCTGGGCGCGGGATACCGCTATCCAGCAGTTCCTGGCCCGGCTGACCTTGAGCCGCGACGAGGATGGGCTGGACTCATTCCACCTCATCACCGAGCAAGGGGGCAGCGTCCCCGTCTTCATCGGTACGGTCGAGCGTTTGGAAAAACGCCTGACCCGCGCCTATCGCCGCACGCTGTTCGGCTCAATGGTCAATCTCTGGCTATTCGACCGGCGCTGCTTACGGCCCGACAAGAGCACGGCCAGCGCACTGGCGCTGCTGCCGCGTTCGTTAAGCGATCCGACGTCACGCCTGTGGCAACTGGTCAGGGACACCTGTCCGCTGCCGTTGCTGGAACACTGGCAAGCCCCTGTGCTGACGCTGCTGCGCGAGCACAACATGCTTCAGGACCTGCCGGTGGCTCTCGGGCCACTGCGCGGATTACGCCTGCAGTTGGACGTTCCAGCGCTGACCGAAGCGCTGGGTGAGTTGATCCGCCGCGGCGTACTCACCGCCTACCCGCCACAGCAGCCGGCAATCACCGACCTGCCGCTGCAAGCCGTGGCTTGATCCACCTGCGCGAGTGCACGCGCCCCGCGTATTCGCCCCCTTCATCCCCGCCAATCAGGAGACTCCCATGGCCCTCATGTTCCCCAGGCTCGCACGGAATTTTGCCAAGAACGGCTACTACCCGACCGACGAAGCCACCCTCGAACGAGCGCTCAGCGCACTGATGCCCAGCGATGGGTCGATGTGCGTTCTCGATCCTTGCGCTGGCGAAGGCGTCGCCATTGCAGAAGCCGCGCATGCCCTTGGGCGTGATCAGACCACCGCCTATGCGGTGGAGTACGACCCGGAACGGGCAAACCATGCCCGCCGGCTGGTCGATCACTGCATCCAAGGCGATTTGATGGATGCGTTGATCGCTCGGCAGAGCTTCGGCCTGCTGTGGCTCAACCCGCCTTATGGCGACTTGTCGAAGGACGCCAACGGCACTATCGGCTACGACGGCAAAGGCCGCGCCAGGCTGGAGAAGCTGTTCTATCAGAAGACGCTGCCGCTGCTGCAGTACGGGGGTGTTCTAGTCTTCATCGTGCCGTCCTACGTGCTCGACCCGGAGCTGGTTGGCTGGCTCACACGGCACTTCGCCGACCTGTGCATCCACCGAGCGGTGGACACGCAGTTCAAGCAGGTTGTCGTGTTCGGTCGCCGTATCCGCCAGCGCGAGCTGGTGGGCGACGAGGTGAAATCCATCCGCACCCGGCTGCTGCAGATCGGGCAAGGTGAAGTCGACGCGCAAGAGCTTCCAGCCGAGTGGCCATTGCTCCCCTACGTCGTCCCCGCGGCTTCAGCCGAGCCCGAGCACTTCTATCGCATCAGCATGGAGCCGGCGCAGTTCGCCGAGGAAGTGCAGCGCCTACAGGGCCTGTGGCCGTCGTTCGAGACGCATCTCGGGGCCGCGCAGCAGTCCTTGCGTGCCCCGGCGCGTGCCTTGTCTCACTGGCACCTGGCGTTGGCCCTTGCGGCCGGCGCGATCTCGGGAGTCGTGCACTCCAAGAGTGGCCGCCTCCTGGCCGTCAAAGGCGACACTCACAAGCAGAAAACCACCAGCACGGAGTACCGCGAGCGCGACGATGGCTCCATCGCCGAGACGCGCATCCTCACCGACAAGTTCGTGCCGGTGATTCGTGCCTGGGATCTGTCCCCCGACTCGGCCACGCTGGGCCGCATCATCACCATCCACTGATCCCATTCGGCGCTTCGGCGTCCCAGTGTTCCATTCCACAGAAGGCGCAACGCCTTCGTTTCGCGTCTGCGCAAGCGGCCTGGCCGCTGGCACAGCCATCGTTCAACTGCCCAGAGCAGCGATCTGATCTGACGGCAGGCAATGGTCTTCATCCACCCCATCGGGACATGGCTCCCGACGGGGTCGTGTCCTGAGCATTCCCCCCAAGGAGCACATGCCCATGGCACACCAACCGCCTCCCTTGCTGTTCACGATAGGCACATTGATCTTTAGTCCCGGCATCGACCGCCTCATGCGGGAAGGCCGCCTCGATCCCCTGCCGTACTTCCAGCGCCACACCCGTGGCGATTGGGGTGACGTCAGCGATGCGCAGTGGCAAGCGAACAACGCCGCCCTGCAATCGGCTGATCGGCTCGAATCGGCCTACATGGTTCACCGTGAGCTGAGCCTCTGCATCGTCACCGAGGCAGACCGCAGTGCAACCCATATCGTGCTGGCGTCCGAGCACTGACTCGGCCATCAGCGTTTTTCTCCTCCCTCTGGGCATGTCACCGCCCCTGGCGCGGGTGCATGCCCCATTTTCTTTGGAGTATCACCATGTCCCTCGATCTTGAAACCCTTCCCGATACCGCCGTGCAGGGCAACCTGCTCGATGCGGCGGACGCCCCTCTTACGCTCAGCCTGCAGGACTTCGTGTCCGAGTTCGGCGACGAGCTGCTCGACTCGCTCAACCGCGCCAACCCGCCGGTCTACGCCGGCCAGGCGCGGCCACATCGGCAAATCGTCGTCGCCGGCCTCAAGCGGCAGCTGTTCACGGCGCAAGCTGATGTGGTCCACGCCGTCGCCGAGCTGTTGATCGACCGCGGCGAACGCACGGCCATCGTCAACGGCGAGATGGGCTGCGGCAAGACGACGGTGGGTATTGCCACAGCCGCCGTGCTCAACGCCGAAGGCTACCGCCGCACCCTGGTGCTCTCCCCGCCACATCTGGTGTACAAGTGGCGGCGAGAGATTCAGGAGACGGTGGCCGGTGCCAAGGTCTGGGTGCTCAACGGCCCGGACACGCTGGTCAAACTGCTGAAGCTGCGCGAGCAGTTGGGCGTCTCGCCCCAAGGTCAGGAGTTCTTCGTCCTGGGCCGCGTGCGGATGAGGATGGGCTTTCACTGGAAGCCGGTCTTCACCCCGCATCGCACCCACCACGGCGACGTAGGCGTCTGCCCTGACTGCGGCCAGGTCATCACCGACCTCGACGGCGAGCCGATCAATCCGATCGAACTCGAAGCCGAGGAATACCGCCGCAAGTGCAGCCAGTGCGCCGCCCCGTTGTGGACGCTGATTCGTCCCAGAAGGCTGTCCGCCAGCGACCAGTCCTCTGCCGTGCTCAAAGCGCTGAAGCGTATTCCCACCATTGGCGAGGTCACCGCACAAAAACTGATGCAGACGTTCGGCGATGCCTTCCTGGCCTCGATGCTCGGGGACAACATCCACGAGTTTATCAACCTGATGGATGGCAACGGCGAGCTGGTCTTCTCGGACCGGCAAGCCCAGCGCATGGAGCGTGCGATGTCGTCGATGGAATTTGGCTTTGGCGAAGGTGGTTACCAGCCATCGGAGTTCATCAAGCGGCAGCTTCCCCAGGGCACGTTCGATCTGCTCATCGCCGACGAGGCGCATGAGTACAAGAACGGCGGCTCCGCACAGGGCCAGGCCATGGGGGTGTTGGCAGCCAAGGCACGCAAGACGCTGCTGCTCACCGGCACGCTGATGGGCGGCTACGGCGACGACATTTTTTACCTGCTGTTCCGCGCCTTGCCTGGGCGGATGATCGAAGACGGCTACCGGCCGACCAAGAGCGGCAGCATGACGTCGGCGGCAATGGCGTTCATGCGCGATCACGGCGTGCTCAAGGACATCTATTCCGAGAGCATGGGCACGGCGCACAAGACGGCCAAGGGCAGCAAGGTCTCGGTGCGCACGGTCAAGGCGCCGGGTTTCGGTCCCAAGGGTGTGTTGCGCTGCGTCCTGCCGTTCACGGTCTTCCTCAAGTTGAAGGACATCGGCGGCAACGTGCTGCCGCCCTACGACGAGGAGTTTCGCGAAGTCGCCATGGATGACGAGCAGGCCAATGCGTACCGCAGCCTGTCTTCACGGCTGAGCCAGGAACTAAAACAGGCCCTGGCGAAACGCGATACGACGCTGTTGGGCGTGGTGCTCAATGTACTGCTGGCCTGGCCGGACTGCTGCTTCCGCTCGGAAACCGTGGTTCATCCGCGCACACGCAACACCTTGGCCTTCGTGCCCGCCCAGTTCAACGAGCTGGAGGTGATGCCCAAGGAACGCGAGCTGATCGACATCTGCAAGCAGGAGAAGGCGAAAGGGCGCAAGACCCTGGTCTATTCGGTCTACACCGGCACACGCGATACGACATCACGGCTCAAGCTGTTGCTCGAGCAGGAAGGCTTCAAGGTAGCGGTACTGCGCGCAAGCGTGGATGCCTCACGCCGCGAGGACTGGATCGCCGAGCAGTTGGACCGAGGCATCGACGTGCTCATCACCAATCCCGAACTGGTGAAAACCGGATTGGATTTGCTGGAGTTCCCGACGATTGTGTTCATGCAGTCCGGCTACAACGTCTATTCGCTTCAGCAAGCCGCGCGCCGCTCCTGGCGTATCGGCCAGAAGCTAGCAGTCAAGGTGATCTACCTGGGTTACGCGGCCACCTCGCAGATGACCTGCCTGGCGCTGATGGCCAGAAAGATTATGGTGTCACAGAGCACGTCGGGAGACGTGCCCGAATCAGGGCTTGATGTCCTGAATCAGGACGGCGACTCGGTGGAGGTTGCCCTGGCACGGCAGCTTGTTGCGAACTGATCGATGTGTCCATGCTGGCAGCCCCTGGGCTGCCAGCCTCTTTAACTCGATTTTTAGGGGCTACGGGAGTGCCCGGCGCGCCGCAGTTTGTGCAGGTGACTGTCGATCTAGAATCCTCGCTCGCACCTCCATGGCAAATCATCGATTCGCCACAGAGTAGCCGCTCGCGACAGGCTACAACCGGCCAGGAGCAGGCCATCTTGTGATGTGTGGAGCCAATCGTAATTAAACGGCTACTCCCTAGTGCAGGCCTTTAGCCATGGCGGGCCCTATCGATTCACAACAGGCATTAAGTACATAATGAGTTTTCATCTTGCACGGTTGAGAGAGTGCCAGCTAGGCGCTTCTGTCTTCCGTATTTTGGCTGAGACTTACCATTGCCCCTCTGGAGACTCGTATGCAAGGACGCCAACCCGAAGCTGATGATTTCCTCGGCTTGATCAAGTTTTTCCGCAACGAAGATTTCTTAGACAAGCTGATCGAAGGCTGCATGCACTGTCAGACACCGGAGACCTACCGACTCAGCAAGCTGGAGGGTGTTTCGGATCGAGCTGAAAGCTGTGTGGAGTCATGGCGTCAGGCCCGTGGTGATGAGTTCGAAGTAGCTATCAATGGCCTGAAAATACCTGCGCAGGATGTTGTGGCTTTAACCATCCATAACGGTGAAGCTCACGAGTCGTGGCTGCACTGCTGGTTCAGCTTGCGTATGCCAGGAGATAAGCAGGCACTCGACTCGCTGGTACGAGATCTTCGGTGGATGAAGGAAAACTTCGGGCAGCACTACGCATTCATCCTCAACAAGGATGTTCGACCATTTCTGGCTCTTTTGCAGGACGTATCGAGTAAACCAACCTGGGCTCAGGAGGTTGAGTACACCCCTGATGTGACTCGCTGGGGAGGGAGCTGCAAATCGCCTGTCTATTCCTACCAACACGAATACCGCTTCGGATTCGGAGCTTGTTCGACCAGCGAGACGGAGCCTTATGTGTTCCATCATCCTGACGGCTTCGGCCACCTGATCCACAAGAGCCCGGAGTTCGTCATGACGGACAACCGGGATGGCAGCGTGTGGCTTGATCTAGGTGCGCTTTGACGAAGCAGCTCTGAGGCTGTGATTGCCTTTGCTCCGCCATTTCCAAGGCGTCATCGACCTCAATACCCAGGTATCGAAAAGTGCTCTCAAGCTTTATATGACCGAACAGCAGTTGACTCGCCCAGCAATAACGGGTGGAAAAATTGAATTCGTAGGACATTAAGATCGAATCGGGACGATTCCACGCCGACTTGGTGCCAAATTGCCACTAGACATGATGCCGCAACCTCCGTAGCGTTCTGCCGGCAGAGGGTTGCAAGACAATCATTATCCAAAGGACGTGTGATGGGCGAATGGTCAAAAAAACTAGGCGAACGCGGTGAACACATCGTTGAAGCTCTGCTCAACCTCATAGGTTGGAAGGCAGCACTCAAGGGGCACGAGTTCGATTGTGTCAAACCTGGCCCCCATAGCACGACCGGGAACCCCAGGCAGACTCATGGAGCCGATTTTGTCTTCAGCTGCCTCTCCCCGTTGGAGGATGGCGTCCTCAAGCACCTCGTCATTTCTTCGAAGTTCACAGCCAATTCTTATCCGACCTCACCTGGGCCAAAATTCAAAGAGCATTTCGTTGACCTCGCAACCACCGTTGAATGTTTCAATCGGTCGCCGTTAAAAAAATCCATCAACTCCGGCTATCCAAGTGCAAGCGGTCAGTCGCTCGCAGGCATCCTCTTCTGGTTCAGCGCCGAATCGGACGCTGAGGCCGATGTGGTCAGCCAGGTCGCGGGTTCGCGGAATCTGGATGGCGCCAACTACGGCACTATCTACGTCGTTGATAACCACCGCGCTAGTTTTCTTTTCAATACAATTACGTATGCCAGAAATCGCTTTGGTGCGGAGAACGTTCGCTTCCTGTATCCCTCTACAGGAAAAAACGTTAGCCCAATACAAAGGGTCACGAACGGGACAATACTGCCTCCAGAATACCTTAACAGTGGACTGGTCTCATTTTTCATCCAGGAGTACGAAAAAAAATCGTTGCTTATTTGCTGCCAAGACTCTTTCAGCATCGAAGCAGTGAAACGCATGATTGGCTTTTCGATGGAGATTGCTATGGAGTTTCCTCACAAGGTGGCCATCGCCTTCCCTGACTACAACTATGTAGAGCATGAGGAAATCGCAGATATTGCAAAGCTGTCTATCGCGAACAAGGAGTTCGCTTCAATCGTCGAATTCGAATCCTACCAAGCAGATTTCAGGGGATGATTTCGTGAGCAATCAAAATATAGATTCTATCCTTCCCCAAGGCGAAGCGCTGCGTACTTATCTTGCTCAGCCCTATATCAGCGCTGGCGATATCAAAACAGTCCTGAAGAGCCGTGGCGTCTTCATCAACAGTTCAGAAAAAGAGCATTCTATCCCTGCTCTGACCCTATCTCTGATCCGGCCCAGCGAGTTTTCTCAGCTCCAGCTTGCCTACACAACCAAGGAAGACAACCCGAAAATCACCACCCAGACCATCAAGTGGCAAGGTCAAGAAACGCTTCTGGACGCGATCCCTGACGCCATGGACGTCAACAAGCTGCTGGATCTTGACTTTGTTAACTTCAAGGTCTTAGGGACGCCCGAATTCTATCCAGTCAACAAAGACCTCGACACAATCCGGATGGACTATCTTTTGGAGCGAATAGACCGCTCCAAGAGCTGGGCTGACTCGCACAAAAATTTCAAGGGCTCCATCGAGATTAAGAAAAACAAAGCTCAAGACGAGCTCATCCTGATTTTCACTCATACTGCGCCGGAAACAAGGACGACAAACAAAGCGATGGCGAGGCATCTGATTTCACACTTCAAGTCGGTCAAACAGATCAATGAGAGTGAACAGGCCACCTCAATTCGCTTTTGTGATTTTACCAACGCAAACAGGTTTAACTACCTCTTAGGGCTCACGCAGCACAGCAGACTGACCGCCTTGTCCTTTGTGGAAGTCGTAGATATTGGCATTTCGCCCGACCCAGATATCCTCCTGCCTACTGCACTGGACTGGATGAAAGAAAAGATTCGGAACCTGGACTTAAAAGGCTTCAGTCTTGAGCACTCTGACTTCCTTTCGGATGTCTCCTACCGCCCCAGCTTGTTCCTGCACCGAATTGATGCCAAGTTTCGTTTCAGTACTTCTGGCCTTGATGGCGATTGCGTAATTTCTCTTGGCTTCCCGGAGTTTTCTGCTGCTCAGAAAAAGGATAGCGAGATTGAATTGCGGATAAAGCAAATCAGCTTCGACAACGCGGGGCGGTCTATCGATAAAAATGATGCGAAGGAAACTATTTTGAAAGAGTTGGAGTCGGAGAAAATAGAAACCTTCAAGACACTCTCGATCCCCGCTGGCAGTACAGCTGCACCATAGCGTTGGCAGTCGGTGCACGGCCGCGCAAGGCTCTGATCTGTGGATGGCGGATCAACGGGTAAATCGCCACTAGCTTCGTAGACGCCTCCAGCCTCAAGGTAGGTCTGCTAAGCCCATGCGGAACCGTCCGCTTTGGCCGATAGCGGACGCCAGCGAGCGCCTGCGATCGGCCGATTCTGTTGAAAAAGTCCCGTCGCCATTTTTGCCCGTGAAAGAGCGTGAGCGACGTTGAAATCTGGTGCGCTCAGAAGACAGAGCTGCCTTGGTTTTTACGTAGCAACGCCGAAATCCGACCGCCATTCATCCATCGCCCTAGGGTTTTATTGTGTGACACCCACTCACCCGACCCTACCGACATCAGTCATAGTGTTGGAGAAAACGAATTCGCCCAATGCACCACGCCATCCTTCTGAGTAATTCTCAAGTGATCGCAGTGCTACTGTCTTAGCACTCGCTGACTGGACTGGAGGGGTAAGGTTTTGCATCGCATTACCCAATTCGACATACGCTTTTCGATGCCGCACTCCCCCATTAGCCAGCAGGATTCCGATACTTGAGGGTGCACCGAACTTGAGATGATCGACGAATGCCGGCACCCCTTCGTTCACCACACTGCCGTGTTCGAGCAACAGTCTAGTAAGAAGAGAGATGCCCTGCTCGACCAACGTTTGCAACGAGTAGGTGATCGCGCGAGCGTGAATTCCCAGGATGTCGTCAACATCCATCTGGGTTGATTGGGCAATCTGTGCGAACGATGCGCCATGCACCCACTGCCGGATGATCTCGAAGAACCTGAACTTAACGCTTTCAGGATCCTGGCCATCGCCCAAGCGAAATGCCACACCCACGTCTGTCTTTAGCTCCCTGTCCTGCCAGGCCCACTCCAAAATCGCTGAGAGGAACTCGTCTGAAACGGGATCGACAGGATTCGTCCAATCCGCCCTGCTTGGCAGCAGAAACTGTTCGACGAACTCCAGAAGACGCACCTTGGCTCCAGTGTCTCGCAGCCAGGCGATCTTGCCCTTGCCCCTCAGCGCTATCAGCCGCTGAGCTCGCAACTCAAACACTGTACGCAGCGTAACGGCGGAGCCGGCAGGAAGCTGGTGGGCCGCGAACGTATGGTCAGACAGGTCGGCAGCCAGCCTTAGAAACTCAGCATCTCCGACTTCTTCCGCAATCAACTCGATAAGAGTGGCATCCACACCATCAATGAGCGGATGAATGACTGCTTGGTACTCCAAGAATTGGTTGTCGAGCGCGAGATTATGGGTTCGCAGGAATGTCTCTAGATTTTCGATCAAGGTACGCAGTGAGCCTCTCACCGACTCACCTGCACCAGCAGTGGCGACGGGATGAACTAGCCACCACTGATCGGGATTTGCGCAGATCACCAAGCCCTTGGTATTGGCGCCGGCACGACCGGCCCGGCCAACCAGGTTCTTGATGTCACGGGCTAGCATGTTCTCGGGCTGTCCGCTGCCAACGCGACGCTGCACCGAATACAGAACAAGAGAGCGAATCGGCAGATTTACCCCCTCCGCGAGGGTACTGGTACAGATGACCAGTTGGATACGCCGATCCCGCAATAGCTCCTCCAAAACCTCGCGCGTCTCTTGGGGGATATCACCGTGGTGCAATACAGCACCATTGCGCAGCGACCTTGCGCCTATCCAACCAGCACCGAATTCAGTCTCGAGGTAGTCGATGCGCGTACGGAGCGCTTCGATATCCGCATAATCCACAGGCTTGGGTAGTGCTAGCGGGTACTCTAGCTGCTTGATGAGCTCTTCCGCTAAGCCGATCGCCCCCTGGTTGCCCCGCTTGTTCGCGGCGAAAATCGCCGTTGTTCCCATCGACAACACCTTTCGGGCAGCGCCAACGGCCAGGGCCTTGGTTGACGTGAAGGTGTAGGTTTTCGTTCGCCGCGTTTGGGGATTCACGTACTGAAAGTTGCTCCGATCCAAGAAGCCATGGATCGAGTACTGCCGCTGCTGAGCATGTGGGTGCATGTCCAGACGTACGGATTTGTTTACCCCGGAGCCGGAGGATCGCAGGACGGAAAATTCCGCGATTGCCGGTCGATAGGTGCTTCTGATGACCGTGTTCTCGCCGCCTCCAAGCCATGCGTTGATTTCTTCAATATTCGGGATGATGGCCGACATGAACACGAAGCGGATCGGATTGCCCTGCCTGGCCTTCATCCGTGCCAGTAGCAGCTCCAGGCCAATTCCCCTGCCGGAGCTGTCGAGCAAATGCCCCTCATCGCAAATGACCAACGATATCCGCTGGGCGAACGCCGGGTCAGCGCTGAGGATTCCGGACAGCGACTCAGGGGTCGCGATGAGCGCGTTGATGTGATCAAGCCCATGCACCTCGTCTCCCGTCGGAATCGTTCCTCCATAGGCACAGCGCGCGGCGATCCCCAGACCGTTCAGCTGACGCACCAAGGAGTGTCGAAGCTCCGAAGCCAGAGATCGATACGGCACGATCATGATCGCGACGTGAGTCGGATTTCGCTTCAGGTGCCAGTAAAGCAGCGTCTCGCAGAGCGTGGTCTTGCCCGCCCCTGTTGGCATCTGTAGCGAATAGCTCTCGGCGTTGCCCAGCAGCCCCCTCTCGATGGCCTGTATCTGAGAAGGGAAGAACTCCCAGGTCGATGGTTTGCGATCAATGAAGGAATTGATCAGCGGCGTCCAAAAAGCAGTCGCCCCCTCCGGCAGCACAGCCCTAATATTCGATGCTTGGAAACGGGCCAGTAGTCGGCTGAGCAAGGCCGCTGCGACCCACGTTTCCGGCCCATCCGCCAACGCGTTTCGTGCCTCAGTGGCGCTCGCCTCTACACTGTCGCTAAGACCTTGCAAGTCGCCGCTGCGCAGGTGCTCCCGCACCTCGATGGCAGTCTCAGATCCCAGGTTGCCCGGACGCGCCAGGAAGTCATAGCACGCAGCCCATGGGCTATGTGGATCAGAGGGTTGATTAGACTGCCGCATCGCCAGGCAGGCGGACGCTGGAAAGTCGCCAAAGTAGAACGCTGCCGCTGCAAACAGCGCTGCTTCATCCTTCGAGATACCCAGCGCTTCAACCTGCTCAGCAGGTGTTTCTTTCGAAAACTGGAGAAAGGCATTTCCCAGCTGCGCCCAGTCGTCGCTGGGAGTATTCGTGGAGTGGATTCCGTCGAACAGCTCTCCTACGAGCGAGATGTAATAGTCGGCGAGACGATTCCCGATCTGAGCAAGCTCAATAGGCAATGCGGCTACGGAAAACTGACCCAAGTGCCGGGCCATATCTGCGTCATTGATCCAAGTCTGGAGGGAAGCTCTCATATCAAAGCACCGACGCCCGCGCGGCTGCGAAGGCAGCATTGTAAGTAGCATGCAAATTCGGCACTGAGATCACGACGAGTGTGTACTCGTCACTGGCCGTGGCTGGCGCATTGTTGAGTTCCGCCGTGACAAAGCTTTCGCAGATGACAGCGACGGCCCTGTATCGCAGAGCAGCAGGTGGATGATCAACCGCGTTGATAAACCGGTTGAGAAGCGGAATGTCGACATCACCAAGCTCCTCAGTCATGGCGCGCTCACGTAGCCACACCAATGTGCTCGCGAGCCGACTGGTGCGATCTTTTGCACAGTCTGTGATAGCAGAGCCGATTGGATCTGAGGAGGCGGAAGTGGACTTGACCTTTACCTCAGCGCAAAGAACTTGGTCAGCGGCACTGGCGGCTGGACGTTGGGGCATGATGAAGTGAATTACATCTGACTTGGGCGCTGGTTTGGTTCTGTCCTGCTTGAGCCGCCACTTCTTGGGGCCTATAGCGTTACCCGGGTACTCCATGGCTGACTGGTAGAAGTAGCCGAGTACCTCACCGAAGTCCCCAGCCATGGTTGCCCCGGCATCCGGAAGCTTGCCAGCCAGAACGTCGGAAAGGGTGAGACCATGGCGATTCGCCGCAGCCTGAAGCACCTCATCGGTGATGTAACAACGGCGCAATGGCTCAGCCATGGCCGCCTCCAAGAGCGCCACGTGCTGGGCAGTCATCCTGACCAGCACGTACGGCTGCTCCTGCTCGTGCGGGAACCACGCAACAGCGTTACCGAAGTCGAAACCGAGATCATCCATGAGTGATGGTCATCCTAGAAAAAGCTCGCGTGCTGGCCCAACAGTCACCCTAGCGCTGAGTTACCGAGCAGTAGTGTATTGCCACTACGGTACGCTAAGAATAAAGGTTGGTGTCAATTGATCGAGCACTAAAACCAATTGTCTTTTAGGTTCAATCATACATTCCGACAGGTACGCCAGAGTCTCTTGGTGGGTATCTTGCGTATCCAGAGAGGATGGGCCGGTTCTTGCCTATCGCGACCGGCGGCTGTGACTCGTTTTCTGCCGAACACCATCTGGCAGCTAGCGCCCTCCTCCAGTCCCTCTGACCTCGCCGATGCCCCCTACTATGCCGAATATCAGTGCTCGGCAGCCAACCGCACAAGCTCGCATCGAGTTATCCACAAAATCTGTGCATAACCCTTTCGATAAGATCCGAAGCGCTCGACGCTTAGGGTGTCGGGTTCATCTGATGATTTTTTAATCACCGTCTGTGGCAAGTGCCTGCTTCGGTCATCCATAAAAATCGGCAACACAGCGATTCCGATTGTTTGCTGATTCGCTCTAGCGTAATGGCGATGGTCTCGGCTCGACCTTGCCGAGAGCCGAGCCATGCACGCCATCCGTTCCTACCGCAGTTGCTTGCTGCTGGCCGCACTGGTGGCCGGCTGCGCAACGCCTCCACCGCCCTCTCCCGTTCCCGATGAAGTAGCGGCTCCAGCACCGAAGCACGTCCCGGTCGTCCGCTACGGCCGCTATACCCTTGTCGAGCTGACCCCGACGGCCGTCCAGCAGGATCTGCTGCTGCAGGTGGTCGACGTGTCCATTCCCCGCACCCTACACGCCAGCGTCGGAGATGCGCTGCGGCATGTATTGCGTCGCTCCGGCTACCAGCTCTGCAGCGGAGGCGACATCGATGTGCTGGGCAGCCTCCCGCTACCAGCGGCGCACTATCACCTCGGCCCGCTGCAACTGCGTGATGCCCTGCTGACCCTGGCGGGGCCAGCGCGAACGCTGCACATCGACCACAGCACGCGCCGCGTCTGCTTCAGCCAGCCTCACGCAACGCCTGCCGAATCGGCACCGGCCATAGCTGATAGCGCTCCCCGGCAAGGTGCAACCGGGGAGCCGCAGCCATGACGACGATGCCAGGCAGTGCCCCCCGCCAGCACGGCACCCTGATGCGCGCCGCCACAGTGACCGGGCTGCTGCTGATCAGCGCCACCGTCGCGATCAACCACGTCGCGCTGTCGGGGCTGGCGACCCAGGTCGAAACCCATGCACCCAGCCGGCAGGTCGCCGTGTTGGAGAAGCGCCTGGCTGAACTGATCCAGCAGGTTGAGCACGCTCAGCAACAACCGGACGCCCTGCCCCAGGCACGCTACGAGGCTGATCGTCTGGCGATGGAGCAGCGTCTCAGTGCGATCGAGACGTCGCTCGGTCGCCAGCCAGCAGCGGACAACCTGCTGCCGCTGCAAGCACGTATCGAACGATTGGAAATGCGGCTCAGCGCGCCTCCGCCTACACCACCGACTCCGCCCCGCCCACGCGCCGCCGCACCAGCCAAACCCAAGGCCATAGAGCCGCCATTCCGGGTGATCGGTGTCGAGCTGCGCGCCGGCGAGCCGTTTCTCTCGATTTTGCCGGCCACCGCGAACGCGCTCGCACAGGTTCGCCTGCTGCGCCCCGGCGAGGACGAAGCCGGCTGGCACCTTGAGGCCATCGAACCCAATGCCGCTGTATTCCGGCGCGGCGACGACAGCCATCGCCTGTCGATTCCGACGCGGTAGGAGGGGCAGATGAGGCATCGCCCTATCGTTCCCACCCTGATCCTCCTGCTGACCAGCAACCTGGCCCAGGGCGCGCAAACCCTCAGCAGCGACAACAGGCTCAGCCGCGAACGACCGATGGCCATCGAGCGCGCTGCCGAGCAGCATGCACGGGATTGGGGCCTGAGCGTCGAGGAATGGACGCGCTACCGCGATCTGATGCAGGGGCCGCTGGGCGTCTATTCGCCGCACATCGACCCGCTGACGGCGCTGGGTATCGAGGCGCGCTCCGACCAGGAGCGGCAGCGCTACGCGGAGCTGCAAGTCGCGGCCGAAGCGCAGCGCGTGGAGAAGTTGCTCGCCTACCAACGGGCTTACGACGACGCCTGGCAGCGGCTCCACGCCGATATGCCACGCGTCATCCTGCCCGACGCCGGCCCGGCGTTCTCGCCGGTGGTGCCGGAGGCGAGCAGACGGCTCGCCCTGTTCGTCGAGGACGCCTGCCCGACCTGCGATCAAACCGTGCTGCGGCTGCAGGCCGCCGGTATGGCGTTCGACATCTACGTCGTCGACAGCGGCGCCGATGACACGCGCATCCGCGCCTGGGCGCAGCGCATAGGCATCGAGCCGGCCAAGGTGCGCAGCGGCCAGGTTACGCTCAATCACGACGCGGGCCGTTGGGTGTCGCTGGGGCTGTCAGGCGATTTGCCGGCGGTCGTGCGTCAGGTCGGCGGCCAATGGCAGCGGCAGCCCTAATGTCGCGCCGCACCGTGCTCGCGCTGCTGGCCTGTGCGTGGGTCGGCAGCGTCCAGGCGCGGGAAATTCCCCCGCCGGCCTATCAGGTCGCCGCGCAGCGCGCCGGCATTCCCTCCACTGTCTTGTACGCCGTGGCGTTACAGGAGAGCGGCACCCGCGTGGGTGGCCGCCTGGTGCCCTGGCCGTGGACGCTCAACGTCGCCGGCACACCGCAGCGCTACGCCACCCGCGCCGAGGCCTGCACCGGGCTGCGCGAGGCACTCAAGCGCGCGCCGGCCACCCGCGTCGACGTGGGGCTCGGCCAGATCAATCTCGGCTACCACCCGCAGCGCTACGCCCAGCCCTGCGACCTGCTCGATCCCTACCGCAACCTGGCCATCGCCGCCGAGATCCTGCGCGAGCAGCACGTCGAAGGCGAGGACTGGCTGCTCGCCATCGGCCGTTACCACCGCCCCGCCGGTGGTGCGCCGGCTGCGCGCTACCGCCACAGCGTCAGCCAGCACCTGGCTCGAGTGCTGGGCACCCCCCGACCGGCCATCCGCTCCCGGAGGAACCTGCCATGAACGCCCTGCCCGTCCTCGTTGCCTGTCGCTCTCTGCTGTGGCTGCCGATGCTCGCCCAGGCCGACACCCTGATCGTCGTCGACGATCGTGGCGGCACCTCGGCCTTGCCGTACTACGAGGCCCTGAACCTGCAGCCGCGCGCCGGGTTGAGCGCGCCACGGATTGAGATGCCGCGTCCGCCCGCTGGGGAGGTCAACGAAGCCAGCATGCTCCCTGTGCGCTCCTCGCGGCTGTCGCCTGGCGTTGTGGCGCGTCGCGTGATCGAGGCACCGGGGCTGCCGGCGTTTTTTCTCGTCGGTGATGACCAACACTCGCGCGCCTGGTTGCAGCAGCGGGCGCTGCGCCTGCGCGAACTCGGCGCGGTGGGCCTGGTCGTCAACGTCAGCTCGGCCGAATCCCTGGCCGCGCTACGTGCGCTGGTGCCGGGATTGCCGCTGTCACCGGTGGCCGGCGACGACCTTGCCGAGCGCCTCGGCTTGCGGCACTACCCGGTGCTGATCACGGCCACCGGCCTCGAACAGTGACGCGCCGGCCATGGCCCAGTCCCACGCGATCGAGGTACTGCTACGGCCAGCCGTGGAGCTGTACACCGTGGCAGTCTGCGCCGCCGCCGCGCTCTTGTCCCTGGTGGCCCCCTGGTCGCTCGCGCTGAACCCAACGATAGGCCTGGGCAGCGCCCTGGCCTTCCTCGCCTTCGGCGCGATTCGCCTGCGCGATGCGCTGGTGATTCTGCGCTACCGACGCAACATTCGCCGTCTGCCGCGCTACGTGATGACCAGCCGCGATGTCCCGGTCAGCCAGCACCGCCTGTTCATCGGCCGCGGATTTCGCTGGGAACAACGCCATACGCACCGCCTGACGCAGACCTTTCGGCCCGAGTTTCGCCGCTACGTCGAACCCACGCCGGCTTACCAGTTGACGCGCCGCCTGGAAGAACGGCTGGAGTTCGCGCCGTTTCCGCTGTCGAAGCTGGCCAAGCTCACCGCCTGGGACATCGCACTCAACCCGCTGCGCCCGTTGCCGCCGGTCGGCGGCCTGCCACGGTTGCATGGCATTGAGCCGCACGAAGTCGATGTCAGCCTGCCGCTCGGCGAACGCGTCGGGCATTCGCTGGTGCTGGGCGCGACCCGGGTCGGCAAAACCCGTTTAGCCGAGCTGTTCGTGACCCAGGATATTCGGCGGCGTAACGCGGCCGGCGAGCATGAGGTAGTGATCGTGTTCGACCCCAAAGGCGATGCCGACTTGCTCAAGCGCATGTACGTGGAAGCCAGGCGCACCGGGCGCGAACGCGAGTTCTATGTCTTCCACCTGGGCTGGCCGGATTTCAGCGCGCGCTACAACGCCGTGGGCCGCTTCGGAAGAATCTCGGAGGTGGCCACACGCATCGCCGGGCAACTCTCTGGTGAGGGCAATAGCGCAGCGTTTCGAGAGTTCGCCTGGCGCTTCGTCAACATCATCGCCCGCGCCCTAGTCGAACTGGGCCAGCGCCCGGACTACCTGTTGATCCAGCGCCATGTGGTCAATATCGACGCGCTGTTCATCGAGTACGCGCAGCATTACTTCGCCCGGCACGAACCGAAGGCCTGGGACATCATCGTGCAGCTCGAAGGACGGCTGAATGACAAGAACATCCCGCGCAACATGATCGGCCGGGAAAAGCGCGTGGTCGCGCTGGAGCAGTACCTGTCACAAGTCCGCGTCTACGACCCGGTGCTCGACGGCCTGCGCAGCGCCGTGCGTTACGACCGCACCTATTTCGACAAGATCGTCGCCAGCCTGTTGCCGCTGCTGGAAAAGCTCACTACTGGCAAAACCGCGCAACTGCTCGCGCCGAACTACGCGGACCTGGCCGATCCGCGGCCGATCTTCGACTGGATGCAGATCGTGCGCAAACGCGCGGTGGTCTATGTCGGCCTCGATGCGCTATCGGATGCCGAGGTCGCCGCCGCCGTCGGCAACTCGATGTTTGCCGATCTGGTGTCGGTTGCCGGGCATATCTACAAGTTCGGTATCGACGATGGACTGCCCGAGGCCCTGGCGGGTGCCCGGGTGCCGATCAACGTCCATGCGGACGAGTTCAACGAGCTGATGGGCGATGAGTTTGTGCCGCTGGTCAACAAAGGCGGCGGTGCCGGGCTGCAGGTCACCGCCTACACCCAGACGCTCAGCGACATCGAGGCGCGTGTCGGCAACCGCGCGAAAGCGGGCCAGGTCATCGGCAACTTCAACAACCTGTTCATGCTGAGGGTGCGCGAAACCGCAACCGCCGAACTGCTCACCCGCCAGTTGCCCAAAGTAGACGTCTACACCACGACACTGGTCAGCGGCGCCACCGACAGCTCCGATGTGCGCGGGCCGACCGACTTCACCTCCAACGCACAGGACCGTATCAGCACCGCCAGCGTGCCGATGATCGAACCCGCCCACGTGGTCGGCCTGCCCAAAGGCCAGGCCTTTGCCCTGCTGCAAGGCGGCCAGCTGTGGAAAATCCGCATGCCGCTTCCGGCCCCCGATCCGGATGAAGCCCTGCCCGAGGACCTCCAGCAGCTCGCCGGCTACATGCGCCAACACTATGCCGAGGCCGGCGACTGGTGGGAAAACCAGAGCCTGCCAGGCCTGCAGGATCAGCCGCTGCCCGACGACCTGCTCGACGGCTTTCGCCACCTGGCCGATCCGGACACGGCCGTCGACGGCGAGGCGCGACCATGAAGGACCCAGCCGCCACCACCCAGCGTGAACAGGCCCGCCAGCAAGGCGTGTTCGCCAGTCTCGTCACCATGCCGCTGCGCATGCTCGGCGTGCTGATCGGCTCGCTGCTGCTGTCGATCCTCATCGAGTGCGCCGGCATGCACCTGTTCTGGCCCGATCAGGGCTGGCGTCACGCCCAGGGCATGCTCGACTACGAACTGAATCACCTCTCTACCCACTTCACCCGCAGCGCGGTGGTGCAGGAGCCTGGGCGAACCGCGCACCAGTTGGTCGAGGGGGCCTACCAATGGCTCTTCGTGAAGACCGGCCTGCTCGACTGGATGAGCCAGGCATCGGCGCGCTCGCGCGCGCCCAGCCATGGCGATACCCGAGACGCCCGCTACTACATCAGCCAGGTCTACGTCTGGAGCGAACGTTACCTGATCGCTGCGGCGTTCACGATATTGACGTTCATGGTGCGGCTGCTGGTCTTGGTGCTGACGCTGCCGCTGTTTCTGCTGGCCGCCTTCGTCGGCCTGATCGATGGCCTGGTGCGGAGAGATATCCGCAAGTTCGGTGCCGGTCGCGAGTCAGGGTTCATCTACCACCGTGCCAAGGCGAGCCTGATGCCGCTGGCCGTCCTGCCGTGGATCCTCTACCTCACCCTGCCTGTCAGCGTGCATCCGTTGCTGGTGCTACTGCCGAGCGCGGCGCTGCTCGGCCTGGCGGTGAACATCACCGCAGCAAGTTTCAAAAAGTATCTCTAACGCAACAAGCGGTCGCTTATTTTTTCTTCGGCCTCGACCCGCTGCGCCGCCAGCACCTGCTGGGCCATCTGCTCGATGAAGTCGAAGACCTCTTCCGCAACCCTGTACTGATACTGCTTGCGCCGGTTGTTGGAGACGATCCCATCATTGGACAAGCACATCATCACCAGATTGGCGAGATCACTCCCACGCAGGTCGTAGCGTTCGTCCACGGCCCGGTAGACCGTGTCGTAGCACGCCAGGAAGGCCGTTTCCTTGTGCAGCTCGACTTCAAGCGCCACCCTGGCCATCTCCAGGGTGAAGGCAACGCAGGGCGTCGCATCCCAGAAGCGATACACCGCGTTGTCCCCGCGGAACTCGAAACCATATTGGCCGAAGTCAATCCACTGCACGTCCCAGAAATCACGAACCGGCCGGGAGAAGGACTGCAGCGTCTCCAGGTACTGACGTTCCTGGCGTTTCATCGCCACCGAAACGGGTAACAGCAAGCCATTTTCCAGCGCGCCGGCGCGGCACAGCGCTTGGTGGATCAGGAACCGAGACAAACGCCCGTTCCCATCCATGAAGGGGTGAATGAGCACGAAGCCAAACGAGATGATGCCGGCGGCCACCAGTGGATCGATCTGGGTCGGGGCCTCATTGGCAAAACCCATCAGGCTCTCCATCAGCTCCCGACAGAGCTCCGGGGGTGGCGGCAGATACGTCACCCCAACGGCCCCCTGGGTACCATCGGAGAGGTGGTTCTGCTCATGCCTGAACGCTGCAGCCATATCGAGGGGGTTGGAGACCGTCGCATTCTGCAGGCTCACCAGGTAGTCCTCAGTCAGCGGCTGGCGCTCATGGGCCTGGCGCAGCAGCTGGATGAAACGCCGGGATTTGTCTTCCGTCGGCGCCTCCCGCTCGATGGCGAAGGAATCCTTGGTCTCGTGCAGGTAGGCCCAGTTAAGCGCCCGATCCATCATGATCGGAGGCAGCGATTCGATGAAGGCTTTGGCCCTGCCGAGGATGTCATGGGCCAGCAGCTCGGTGATGAGCGGGGTCCGCTCAACCGTAGCGCAGTAGGTAAGATCACCCAGGCCGTTAAACTCGATGCGCCATTTCGCACTGCGCTCGCCCGGACGCGTGATGTAGCGCTCCGGATCAAATAGCGGGCTGTACGGCACCCGGACCGGGGCATGCTGCGCGATGGGCTCACCGGTAAAGGCTTCCCTGAGGTAACAGGCCTTCCGGATATAGATCCCGTTGGGCGCAGCCTGGTAGGCCTGCTCGAACGCTGTGGCCGGAATTCTCGGCAGCGCCTGGGTGAGTACCGCCAGGTTGATGCCCTCGTGCTTGAGGGCGAACAATACGTGGCCCAGCAGGTCATCCGGCGCGGGTGCGATCCCCGGCGGCACGGCCAAGGTGTGCCCGATCAGCTCTATTCGCGTGACCGGCTGTACAATGGCAGGCAGACGTAGCGGTACCGCCGAGAGTCCCAGCTGCTGGATGAGAAGCGAGTAACCCGCGGCGTTCATCACAAAATCCTTTCTTCGGTTCAGGTAGCCAGGATTTTCCTCACTCCAAATGGAAAATCCTTATTTCCGTCCAGTATGCCAATTTTTTCCTCACTTTCCATCGCCTGAATGGCAGGCGCGGAATGGGCGCCTGTCGCGAATGCGAGAAGCTGGCCGTCGGAAACCTCGCACGTCGACGTGTTTCAGCCTCCCCGCGCCAGGGTCGCCAACAAGCCGATCACGACCAATCCCGCATTGATTGCAGCATCGCCCGCGATTGCTGAGGAGCATCTCGCCATTGCTCGCCAATCGTGGATTGCCCCATGTCCAAGCGACTGCTCCCTCCAGCCAGCAGGCATCACGCACCCAGTCTGCCCCTGGCGCTGCTGCTCGGTCTGTATTTTTCCGGTCACGCCAGCGCCGACGATGCCACGCCCGAACAGGCACGCCTCGCGGCCGCGCTGCGCCAACTCGACAGTATCGAGCGCCTCGTCGCGCAACAGGCCGCGCAGGCGCAAGACGAACGTGCCCGCTACCACTTCGACTACGGCCGGCTCGCCGCCGACCTTGAGCGTGTACGCGGCGGTATTCGCGACTACCTGACGCCGACCCGCGCACAACCGCGCGACCCCGCCGAGCTGCTCGGCGATTACCGCCAGACAGCCGCCGCTCTCGAAACGCAGGCCGAGCCATGAACACCGCGCAGATCGCCGCGTTCCAGGCCAACAGCGGCCTCACCCCGACCGAGATGGCAACCGTGCTGCTCGGTGCGGTGTTCGCCGTGCTGCTCCTGTGGGGCGTCTGGGCGATACGCAGCGCCTACGTCGGCTGGGCCGAAGAACAGCTTTCCCACCGTCAGTTCTTGGTCGTCGTGGTGCGCTTCGTCGTGCTGTACCTGGTGCTGACCTTTTTTCTGCTCTCGTAAGAGGTCGTCCTGATGAAGCCGCTCGCCCGCACCTTCCTCCCACGCACCTTCACTGTTCTGGCGGCGCTGCCGCTGTTCGGCACGCTGTCGCCATCGGCCCAGGCCGCCTTGCCCACCCTGGAGAACCCGTCGCGCGGGGTCGGCACGGGGATCCTGCAAACGCTGCAGAACTACGGCTACGACATCGTGATGCTGATCGCCTTGTTGGTGGTCGCCTCGATGTTCGTCGGCGTCTGCTACCACGCCTACACCCGCTACGCGGAGATCCATATTGGCCGCTCAACCTGGGGCCAGTTCGGCCTGACCGTGGCGGTCGGTGCGATGTTGCTGGTGGTGGGCATCTGGCTGCTGACCGAAGCCATCGGCGTGCTCTGAACCGAGGCCTGCCGAGATGACTGAAGACATCCGCACGGACGGGACGGTGCTGTTTCTGCCCCACCGTCTCAACCGTCACCCGGTGGTGGTGCGCGGGCTGACGGCGAATGAGCTGTGGGTCTGCGCAGGCTTGTCAGGGCTGATTGGCCTGGCGAGCGGCATGGCGCTGGCCGTCATGTTCGCGACGATCGCCATCGTCCCCACGACCATCCTGCTGGCGGTCAGCGCAGGCATCTGCATCGGTGGCGGCGCACTGCGCCGGCTCAAGCGCGGCCGTCCCGAGACCTGGCTGTACCGGCAGTTGCAGTGGTGGATCGCGCTCCATCTGCCGCCGCTCGCAACCTTTACCGACGGCCAGCGGCTGGTGACCCGCTCCGGTTACTGGAGCACACGCAGGAGCAAGGTGCCGTGAGCCGGTTCAAGAACGAAGTGCTACGGCTCGACGCCCACATCAGGACCCTGCGCATCGGTGCCAGTCTGCTGGTCATGCTGGCACTGGTCATGAGCATCGGCTGGTGGAACGCGCCGCGCGATTTGACCATCCATGTGCCGCCAGACCTGCGTTCAGGCAGCACGCGCCGCTGGTGGGACGTACCGCCCGAGAGCGTGTACGCCTTCACCTTCTACGTCTGGCAGCAGCTGCAGCGCTGGCCCACCAATGGCGACGACGACTACCCGCGCAACCTGCACGCGCTGTCGCCCTACCTCACGCCCGCCTGCCAGGCGTTCCTCCAGCAAGACTACGAGTACCGCCGCAACAGCGGCGAGCTGCGCCGGCGCGTGCGCGGCATCTACGAGATTCCCGGTCGCGGTTACGGTGACAACCCCACGCTGCGCGTGCGCACCGTCTCCACCCGTGAATGGGTGGTGAACCTGGATGTCACGGCCGACGAGTACTACGCCTCGGAGCAGGTCAAACGCGCCCTGGTGCGCTACCCGCTGAAGGTCCTGCGCAGCGACGTCGACCCGCAGCGCAACCCGTTCGGCCTGGTCATCGACTGCTACGAAGGCGCGCCGCAGCGCATTGCCAGCCCTGTCGATCCGGCGGCCACGCCCGCCCCCGTCCCGGAAAGCACGCCATGAACCGCCTCTTGCCCCTGGCCCTCGCGGCGTTCGCGCTGGCCCCGTTCAGCATCGCCCAGGCCACCGAAATTCTACGCTGGGAGCGCCTGCCCATGGCCCTGCCGCTGCGGGTCGATCAGGAACGCGTCGTCTTCGTCGAGCGTAATATCCGCGTCGGCGTGCCAGCCTCGCTCGGCCATCGCCTGCGTGTGCAGAGCGCCGCTGGTGCGATCTACCTGCTGGCCAGCGAGCCGATCGAACCGACTCGGTTGCAGCTGCAGGATGCCGACACCGGCACGGTGATGCTGCTCGACATCGCCGCCGAACCCGCCCAGGAGGGCCAGCCGCCTCTGGAGCCGGTGCGCATCATCGAGGCCGCGTCAGCCGCATCTCTCGCGGCTGCCTCCGCTGCCGATGACGGCAGTGCCGCGGCAGCCCCACCCGTGCGAGCCACACCGCAGCCGGTGATCCTGACCCGCTTCGCCGCCCAGAACCTCTACGCCCCGCTGCGCACTGTCGAACCGGTGCCGGGCGTTGTGCGCGTCACCCTGCGCCGCGACCTGCCGCTCGACACCCTGCTGCCCACCGTGCCGGTCCAGGCGCAGGCACTGGCGGCCTGGCGGCTGGACAACCTGTGGGTCAGCGCCGTGCGCCTGCGCAACAACAGCGCGCACTGGCTGGAACTAGACCCGCGCGCGCTGCAGGGGCACTTCCTCACGGCGACCTTCCAGCATTCGACGCTGGGACCGAGCGGCACGCCGGAGGACACCACCGTCGCCTACCTCGTCACCCGTGGACATGGCCTGGCGCAAGCCCTGCTGCCGGCCATTGCCCCCATCGACGCGGCCCTCAACCTGCCCGAACCCTTAGGAGGCCGCGATGCACAGTAATGGCCTGCTCAAGTGGTTGATGATCCCCTTGGCGCTGTTGCTGGTGTTCGTCGCCGTCAAGCTGTTCTCCGCCGGTAGCGACGCGCCCGGCACAGCGGAAGAGGCCAGCCGCCTTACGCCCGATGAAGCCAAAGCGCTCGGCATCGAGGGCGACACCCCGCGCGACACCGTGGCGACGCTGGTCGCCCAGGTCCGCCAGTTGCGCACCGAGTTGCAGACCGCACTGAGCGACAACAAGGTGCAGCGCGACGAGAACCAACGCTTGCGCCAACGCGAAGGGGCCATCGACCAGCGCATCCAGAGTGCGCTCGACAGCGAGCGCAACCAGCTGCACCAGGATCGCCAGCAGCTCAGCAACGAACGCCAGCAAACCCAGGGCATGCTGCAGCAACTGCAGCAGCGGTTCGATGCCATCGGCACGGAGGGCCACGCCGATCTTCCGGTCGGCCTGGGTCTCGAGCCGAGCGACGGCCTGCCGGGCGATACCCCGCGCTGGATCGAGCCGGAGGATCGGCGCGACGACGGCCAGTCGCGCACCACTGGCACGGTCGGCAGCTTCAGTTTTCCGACAAGCTTCGGGCCGGCGCAGAAGACGCTGGAAAGCACCGCCAGCTCCGCCGTCGACGCCGGCCGCCGCGCCGCGGGGGTGCAGGAGACCACAGCGGTTTATACCGTGCCGACCAACTCTACCCTGATGGGCTCGATCGCCATGACGGCGCTGATCGGCCGCGTCCCAATCGATGGCACCGTCAACGACCCCTACCCCTTCAAAGTCCTGATCGGGCGGGACAACCTCACCGCGAACGGTATCGACATTCCGGATGTGGCCGGTGCCGTGGTCAGTGGCACGGCATCGGGCGACTGGACCCTATCCTGCGTGCGCGGGCAGATCCGTTCGGTCACCTTCGTCTTCGAGGACGGCACCATCCGCACCCTGCCCAAAGACGACGAGCGCGGCAGCAACCGCCAGAACAGCAGCACTGACACCCAGGACGGTCTGGGCTGGATCAGCGACCCGTATGGCATCCCCTGCGTCTCCGGCGAGCGGCGCAGCAACGCCCAGCAGTATCTCGGCACCCAGGCCCTGATCACCGCAGCCGGTGCCGGCGTCGCCTCGCTGATCGACGCCGACAGCGGCCAGGTTTCCTACATGAGCAGCAACGGCTCGGTCGGCACCGTGGGCATCGGCGCCAACGAAGCCATGGGCCGCATCCTCGCCAGCGGCGTGCAGGACATGTCGGCCTGGGTCAACAAGCTCTACGGCCAGGCGTTCGCGGCGGTCTACGTCAAGCCCGGCGCCCGCGTCGCCGTGCACCTCGAACAACCCCTGACCCTCGACTACGACCCCGCCGGTCGCCGCGTCGATCACCGCCTTGGAGGGCTGCCCCATGCGCAAGACCTGGACTGACGGCCTGGCCCTACTGGCCATGGCGCTGCTGCTCGGTGGCTGCGCCACCAGCAAGGAAGAACTGCTGCCACACGACAATCGCAGCATGCTCGATATCTGGAACGTCGAGACCGGCGGCGGCAGCGCCCGGCAACTGCTCGATGCGCGCCAGGCCCTGCGCCGGCCGCTGAGCGAGGCCGATGTCCAGGCCGCACCGGCCGTGCAGGCCCGCTACACGCGCACGGCGCAGAACGAGATCTACCGGCAGTACCACCGCCTGCCCAATCCCGATCTGCTGATGTACGTGTTCCCCCACCTGGCCGGCAGCGACCCGGTGCCGGTGCCCGGCTACACCACCCTATTTCCCCTGTACCAGCGGGTGCAGTACGCCCTGCCCGGCGAACGGCTGGAGGACTACTGATGGCCTGGACGCGATTCAAGCGCAGGCCGCAGGCTGAACAACTCACGCCCCCTGCAGACGCCTGGGCACGCCACGTCGCCGAGCTGCACGCCCACGGCATTGCCGAGCCCGGCGCTGCACAGAGCGCGCAGCGGCCGGCTACCCAGGCCGATGAGCAGGCGCTCTACAACGTGGCGCCCTCGTTTGCCGACCTGCTGCCGTGGGCCGAGTACCTGCCGCAGTCGCAGTGCATGCTGCTGGATGACGGCGCCTCGGTCGCCGCCTTCTACGAGTTGCTCCCGGTCGGAACCGAGGGGCGTGAGCCGGCCTGGCTGCTGCAGGTCCGCGACACTCTGGAAAACGTGCTGCAGGATGCCTTCGACGAGCTGGAAGACAACCCCTGGGTCGTGCAGTTCTACGCTCAGGACGACCCCTGCTGGGAGCGCTACCTCGACGCGCTGCGCGCCTACATCCAGCCGCGCGCCCAAGACAGCGCCTTCACCGAGTTCTACCTGCGCTTCTTCGCCTACCACCTGCAGGCCATCGCCAAGCCGGGCGGGCTGTTCGAGGACCACACCGTCACCCGCCTGCCCTGGCGCGGGCAGACTCGGCGCACCCGGCTGGTCGTTTACCGCCGGGTCGGCCAGGTCCCGCAGCGCCGCGGGCAGACACCCGAGCAGGCGCTCAACCGGGTCTGCGAGCGCCTCATCGGCGGCCTGGCCCACGCCGGTGTGTGCACCCGCCGGCTGGGCGCGGCGGACATCCACGCCTGGCTGTTGCGCTGGTTCAACCCGAATCCGACCCAGCTCGGCAATACCGCCGCAGACCGCGAACGCTTCTATGCCCTGACCCGCTACCCGGACGAGCAGGAGCCCGGCGAGGTCGAACTGGCCAGCGGCACGGACTTCAGCCAGCGCCTGTTCTTCAGCCAGCCGCGCTCGAACGTTGAGCCGGGCCTGTGGTACTTCGATGGCATGCCGCACCGCGCCATTGCCGTCGACCGCCTGCGCACCCCACCCAGCACAGGCCATGTCACCGGCGAAACCCGCAAGGGCGAGGCGATCAACGCGCTGTTCGATCAACTGCCGGAAGACACCATTCAGTGCCTGACGCTGGTCATCACCCCGCAGGACGTGCTCGAAGCGCAGCTCAACCACCTGGGCCGCAAGGCCGTGGGCGACACCCTCGCCTCGGAACAGGCCCGCGCCGATGTACAACAGGCCCGCAGCCTGATCGGCAGCGCCCACAAGCTGTACCGGAGCGCACTGACCTTTTACCTGCGCGGCAGCGACCAGGCGGAACTGGACGCCCGCGGCCTGCAACTGGGCAACGTGCTGCTCGGCGCCGGCCTGCAGCCGGTGCGCGAAGAAGACGAGGTGGCCCCGCTCAACACCTACCTGCGCGGCTTGCCCTGCGTCTACGACCCGGCAAAAGACCGGCAGCAATGGTACACCCAGCTGATGTTCGCCCAGCACGCGGTGAACCTGGCGCCGCTGTGGGGGCGCAGCCAGGGCACCGGCCACCCTGGCATCACCCTGTTCAACCGCGGCGGCGGGCCGATCACCTTCGACCCGCTCAATCGTCTCGACCGGCAAATGAACGCCCACCTGTTTCTCGCCGGCCCGACCGGCTCCGGCAAGTCGGCCACGCTGAACAACCTGCTCAACCAGGTGACGGCCATCTACCGGCCGCGGCTGTTCATCGTCGAGGCGGGCAACTCCTTCGGCCTGTATGGCGACTTCGCCGCACGCCTGGGCCTTAGCGTGCACCGGGTCAAGCTCGCGCCGGGTGCCGGGGTCAGCCTGGCGCCCTTTGCCGACGCCCAGCGCCTGGTGGAAACACCCAGCCAGGTACAGACGCTCGATGCCGATGCCCTGGACGAAGACCACGCGGCGACCGAGGGCGACGAGCAGCGCGACGTGCTCGGCGAGCTGGAGATCACCGCGCGGCTGATGATCACCGGTGGAGAAGACAAGGAAGAAGCGCGCATGACGCGCGCGGATCGCAGCCTTATCCGTCAATGCATTCTCGATGCCGCTCGGCTGTGCGTCGACGCGCAGCGCACGGTGCTCACCCGCGATGTACGCGATGCGCTGCGCGAGCGCAGCCGCGACACCGGCCTGCCCGAGCTGCGCCGGGCCCGGTTGCTGGAGATGGCCGATGCCATGGACATGTTCACCCAGGGCAGCGATGGCGAGATGTTCGACCGCCCCGGCACGCCCTGGCCCGAGGCCGACATCACCATCGTCGACCTGGCCACCTATGCCCGCGAGGGCTACAACGCGCAGCTCTCCATCGCTTACATCTCGCTGATCAACACGGTCAACAACCTCGCCGAGCGCGACCAGTTCCTCGGCCGACCCATCATCAACGTCACTGACGAGGGCCACATCATCACCAAAAACCCGCTGCTCGCGCCTTACATCGTCAAGATCACCAAGATGTGGCGCAAGCTGGGCGCCTGGTTCTGGCTGGCGACGCAGAACCTGGACGACCTGCCCAAAGCCGCCGAGCCGATGCTCAACATGATGGAGTGGTGGTTGTGTCTGGGCATGCCGCCAGACGAGGTGGAAAAAATCGCCAGGTTCCGCGAACTCACCCCGGCGCAGAAAGCCCTGATGCTCTCGGCGCGCAAAGAGGCCGGCAAGTTCTCGGAGGGGGTGATTCTGTCGCGCAGCATGGAACTGCTGTTTCGCGCGGTGCCGCCCAGCCTCTACCTGGCGCTCGCGCAAACCGAACCGGAAGAAAAAGCCGAGCGTTACCAGCTCATGCAGCAGCATGGCATCAGCGAACTCGACGCCGCGCTCAAGATCGCCGAGCACATCGACCGGGCGCGTGGCATCACCTCACTGCCGCAGGACTGGAGCCGTCCGCGGCCGCCCCACTGAGGAATCGGCAGCATGAACAAACAGCCCATCTCTGGCAGAATCGGGTACTTCTCCGGAACCCGTCCCCTCGATATGCCGCTGCCCTACGACATCCTGCGTCTGTTTACCTCGCCGCAGGGCTATCTCGTCGAGATCCAACACCGGGCCGGCCAGGCCGTTGCGGCACAAGCCGCGCGGGAATGGCTGTGGGTCACGGATCGCTCCGTCACCAGCCTGCGTGTCCTGAATACGGAAAGCGATACGCCGCAGGTGCGCCATTTTCGCGAGGTGCTGTTGCAACTCGACGGCATGTGCGCGCAGCTGGTGTAGCCCAACGGTGACCGCCAGGCGCTCATGGCCTGCTCGATGCCGGCGCTGCCTGCCGCACAGCACCAGCTCATCCACAATCATCTGAGTTGAGGCGCGCCTCAGCGCCCTTGGTTGATCTGCTGCTCCAGCGCAGCCAGGCGCTCGATGATGCGTTCGAAGGGCAGCGTCTCGCCGTAGAACATCTGCGCGGCCAGCATCGCCTGATAGTCATCGCGCAGCGCGCCGAGCAGCGTCGCCTCCGGCACGAGCCGCAGCCCACCGGCCGCGCACCGGTCGTAGTGGCTGTGGCCACTGCGGTAGAAGGTCTCCTTGATGTTCAGCACATCGCGCAGCAGCTCGGTGTCGGGCACGGCCTGACGACCGACGTCATGATCCGCCAGGCGCGCCAGGTCGTACCAGTGCCGCGACAGCCGCTCGGCACCTGCGCGCATCTGCGGGCGGTGGCACTCGACATGGATCAGCGTCGTCTTCTCCCAGAACGTACGCATGGGCGACAGCACGACAACCTCCGCACTAGGAAATGCCAGCTCCGGCACATGCGTGGCCACGTCCGGCACGATGGTCAGCCTGTCCTGCGGCAGGGTCGCATTGCGGCCGCCAAACTCGATCAGCACGCTGGGGCGCAGGTAGGCATCCGTGTTGTCCACCGCGCTCGGGTAGTAGAGCCAGAGCTTTTCCGCATCCTCACTGACCTCAATACTGATCTCCCTCCCTGGCAGCGCCTGAGCCAGGGACTCGCGCAGCGCCGGCACCAGTTCCCCGGTCACATGCTGCGCCAACGCGGCCTTGAGCTGGTCGGACAAGCGCCGGCGCTGGTTGCTGCCGAGGGTCGCCAGTTCCGGCACGTCATCCACCAGGCTGCGGTAATCGACGGTGACATCGATATCCTCGGAGAAACGCTCGACGGCCTGATAGACCTTGGACAGCGACGTGCCGCCCTTGAACGCCATCGGCTTGCGGCACGGCAGGCTGAACAGAACCCCCAACACCTGGCACAACCAGATGTCCTTCTCCAGGATTTCAGCCCGACGCCCCAGCACCGGGGCCAAGCCGTGCAACAGCTCGGCCTGCTCCGCCAGGGAAAGATCGAAATAGCGCTCGCTACCCTCAGCCATGCGCGACCTCGCCCCGCTCATAGCTGCTCAGCGCCGCCACCATCCAGGCCGGCATCACCGCCTTCGCCTGGCGCAGCGCCTCGAACTCGCTGCCCGATAGCCTCTCGGCGATACGCTGGAAGGTCGCGGGGGTCACCTGATGCCGCCCCAGGTACCACAGCGCGGACAGCGCCTGCCCGGCAGCGCGCCCAGCCAGCACCAGCTTGCGCGGAGCCACGTGCTGCAGGCGCACAACCATCTTGCCCAAGCGCACCGTGCGCGACGAACCCGTGGTGTAGAACACCGGCTGCGCCGGTACCTGTGTCGAAAGTCCAAAGCGCCGCGCAGCCTCGGCGCCATGCACCTCGATGGTCGCCCCCTCACTCGCGGCAAGCGCTTGCGCCACCTTCTCCGGAGCCGGCATGGCTTTGATGCCGAAGCGCCCCACCTTGGGCACGCTATACAGGCCATGGCCGATACGCTCGATATGGCCAACCTTGGTTAGGCGCATCAGTGTCTGGTCGACGGCCGCGCGCGAGCCCACCCCTGCGAACAGGGCTGGGGTAAAGGGCTCACCGGCAGGCTGTGCCGCGATGCGTTCTCGAATGGCCTGGGCTGTACTCATATCAACCTCCGGTTTGTTAGATATTCTTGCTAAAAATCTAACAATATGCAAGTTAACCGCTCCCTATCGGTCGGCGGCTGCCCTGATATTGAGAGGCGAGCACAGGCTTCGCTGAAACGCTGTCGCCTGATGGAACCTCACTGCTCATGATGCTGATCGCCGTTGCCGGCGACCCAGGAAAAATCGGACACGCCGGTTTCCGATTCTTTGTCGTGCGCCTCGCCGCACTGCGTTCGACTGATGCGGCAAGTCGGTAGCCAGGGTCTGCAAGGCTACGGCGCCGCATTGCCGCGCTGACCCGCCCCGTTCGCCTCGCATCCCCGTGCGAACAGCCACCGCCAACACGGTGGTGGATGCCCAGCTCATCTCAACACCATCCCTATCGTCCTCGGAGCAAAGCCCTCCACGGGCGTACCTCCGAACTCTCCCACGGAGGTCTATGCCATGCTCACATCCCTAGCCCGTCTCGACGCCCCAGCAGAACCCTGCTCTGCATCGGCCCTCGCGTACGAGAACCGCATCATCGCGCAAGCCATTGCCATACTGGAGCGCCGACTATTCGTCGATGGACCGCAGATGTCGGACCCACAGGTCACCAGCGACTATCTGCGCCTGAAACTGATGCCGGAATCCAGCGAAGTGTTCGCCGCTGTCTTTCTGACGTCCAAACATCAGGTCATCGCCTGTGAAACGCTGTTCAGAGGCACCATCGATGCCGCTCAAGTCCATCCCCGCGTAGTCGTTCAGCGGGCACTTGCCCACAACGCTGCGGCCCTGGTCATCGCTCACCAACACCCCTCGGGTTGCTCAGAACCCTCATCCTCGGATGAGCGCCTGACCCAGCGCCTGAAAAGTGCACTGGAGTGCGTGGACGTTCGCTTGCTGGATCACTTCATCATCGGCAAAGGTCAGCCGTTCTCGTTCGCAGAGCATGCCCTACTTTAGTCCTTCGTTGCCGTGCAACGCCCCCTCCCTCACCCGCCCAGAGCCGGCCGTCCACGTGGACGCGCCGGCTCGCGATTAAATCGGCGCGCCGCGATTCCCGTTTGTTTGTCGTAGCAATCCCGGCCAGCGAGTCAACTGTCCGCACAGTCCACCTCAGGGTCCTTCGACATGCCAGCCAAACGTCCCTGCCTGCTTCCATTGCGCCAGTGCCCACATACCGCAGCGCTGTGCGCCGCGTTGCTCGGCACCCTGGCGCAGGCCGCTGACATCCTGGTCGTCACCGATAGCCGGCACCCGGTGCAAGCCGCCAGCGGCACTCGGCTGATCGAGCTGGACCACCCCGCACGCCTCCAGGCCGAGCTGGGGGCGCATTTACCTGCCGATCCCTCGCGCGGCGCCGCCCTGGTGCAACAGCGGCTGAAAAGCGGAGGGCTCGAACTGCAACAACGCTTAGGCGAGGCCTATCAGGGGGTAGTCGATGCCTGGAGCCTCGGCGTGACAACGATTCCGGCGGTGATCGTCGATCACCGTTATGTGGTTTATGGCGAGCCGGACGTCGCCAAGGCGGTTGCGCTGATCGAAGCGCACCGAAGGGCGCAGCCATGATGCGTTCTTCCCGCCTGCGCGCCGGCATCGCCACCATCTTGCTGACGACGGCAGTACCGTCGTTCGCGCTCACCACCGCGACCATTGCCGCCTCAACGCTCTCATCGGACTGCCTGGAATACCGCGTGGTCGGCATCTGCTTCTGGCTGCGCTGCACCAGTTTCGGCTGCTCAGTGGAGACCTCGGTCAAGGTGCGCCACTTCGTGCCGGACGCGGTGGTGTCCAGCTATGCCAACACCGGCGCCAATCCCTGGCAGGAGGTGCGCCCAATGAGCCCGCCTAACGCCACGGCGCAGGCCGGCGGCGACGGCACGGCCAACCACGACCACGAAAACAACCTGGCCAAGTTCAAGAACGCCGACGTGATCGGTCATCCCGGTGGCTATGTGTTCAGCCAGTTCGCCTCCCGCTTTAGCTATAGCTGCGAAGGAGCTGGCACCGCCTTCATGCCTTACCTGTTGAGCACCCTCGACACCCTCGCGTGGCGCTACAACATCCCCGAGATGCTCTACCCGGAGGCGCTAACGCCCGGTGAGCGCGAGATCGGCACCCGCACCGCCCGCAACCTCTGGGGCAACGTCTATCCTCGCGGCGGTTTTCTGCACCAGAGCGACGACTACCTAGCGGGGGCCGTAGTGGCCCAGCGCGCCGGCGATATCGTCACCCGCCGCGGCCAGCTCCACGTCTACCAGCCGCTGCTCGCTAACGCCAAGGACGGCTACTGGCCAGCCGGCGCGTTGCGCGAAAGCGCCCCGCAGACGGGCAAATGGCAGGAGCTGACGCCGACGCTCTCCCGCACCTGCGCGGTCTTCCCGCACAGCGACGCCCGCGTACAGGCACAGCAGGGCGACTACGCCTGGGCGCTGTGGCGGCCCTACAGCTGCTGCAAACGCGAAGGCCAGGTGTTTTTGGGCAGCGTCGATTTCGACTGAGGCCGGCCATGACGACCCGTCCCGCGTCCTCGCCCTGCTCCCGCCTGCGCCCCTTCCTGCTGGCCGCCTTGGTACTGGCCTGCGCCTACGCATCCGCCCAGACCAGCGTCAATCAGTATGGCGCGCAACACCAAGGCTCCGTGATCGGTGACGACGTGCTGTATTCGATCGGCGGCGGTCGCGCCGTGTCGATGACGCCTGCATCCAACATGCGCTCCATCGGCGTCGGCGCTGGCTGGAACAGCAACCTGATGTGCGGCGATATGTCGATCTCCACCACCATCCAGAATCAGTTGAACGGCCTGACCAACGGCTTTCAGACCATCATGTCGTCGGTGATCCAGAACGCCACCGCCGCGGTCGCTTCATTGCCGGCGCTGATCATCCAGCGGGCCGATCCCGGGCTGTACAACCTGCTCACCAACGGCGTGCTGCAGGCGCGCCTGGACTTCGACCGCTCCAAGCTGACCTGTCGCGCCATGGCCGAGAAGATGGCCGACGTGGCGGGCGGCCAGGTGGGCTGGAGCCAGCTTGCCGACGGTATGGTGCTCACCCAAGCCGTCACCAGTAGCGACGCCGTATCCGCCATCGAGCAGACCGAAACCAGCCGCGGCAACGACGGCGTGACCTGGGTCGGTGGACGCAATGCCGGCGGCTCGGGACAGGACCCGATTCGTGTCATCAGCGACGTGACCCGCGCCGGCTACAACCTGGTCAACGGGCGCGATGTCGAGGATGCCAGTTCGATCGATCCTGTCCAGTGTGGCGGCAACCTGACCTGCCAGGCCTGGAGCTCGCCGGCGGATGCCGCGGCCTGGGCCGTGCGGGTGCTGGGCGAGCAGGAGCAGCGCACCTGCGAAACCTGCAGCAAAACCATGACCACGCCGGGCGTGGGTCTCACCCCGTTGATCCAGGAGGAATACGAAAGCAAGCTCGAAGCGCTGCAGGCGCTGATCAGCGGCAGCCGTCCCCTGAGCCTCGACAACCTGCAGGCGGCCGGCAGTGCCTATCTGCCCATCACCCGCGGCGTGATCGAGGCACTGCGCGACGAGCCCGATCAAGACATTCTGGCGCGACGCCTGGCCTCGGAAATCGCGCTGTCCAGCGTGCTCGAAAAAGCCCTGCTGCTGCAGCGCACGCTGCTGACCGGGCGCAAGGAGCCGAACGTCGCGGCCAATGACCTGGCGCAGAAAGCGGTGTCCCAGGAAAGCGACCTGCTCGACCGCGAGATCCACAACCTGAAAACCGAGCTGGAGCTGCGCCGCGAGCTGGCCAGCAATTCGCCCAGCGCCATCATCCAGCGGCACAGCGCACGCTCCGCCGGCTCTCGTGCCATCTACGAGGGCGACCCGATTCCCGACCGGCTCGATCAGTTGCAGCGCCCAGCCCAGACCGGAGGCACCCCATGAATGGGCTGCGGCTGCGTCGCGCAGGCCTGGTGCTGCTGGGCGCCCTCCTCGTCCTGCTGGCCGCCGTCGCCGCCAATGTCATCGGCATCCGCCTGGCCGGCGGCATCGACGGTTGGCAAGCCTGGCTGACGGCGCACAGCACGCATTTCCTGGCCTGGCGCCTGCTGCTCTATGCCGGCACCGCCTATGGCTGGCTCTGGATGCGACGCCGGGTACTGGCACGCGAGCCGGACGCCGGCACTCAGAGGCGCCTGCTGCGGGCCGAACTGGCCGCCGTCGTCGCGGTGGCTGCGCTGGAACTCAGTTCTTATCTGCAGGCGGGATGACCGGAGGCTGCGATGACGCTCTACACCACCGATTACCTGGAGTACTACCTGACCCTGGTGAGCTGGGTCGTTCACAACGGCATCTGGGCCGTGCTGATCGCCAGCGGCGCCTTCGCCATCCCGTTCCTCGCTATCGTGCTTCAGGAGTGGCTCAAGGCCCGCGCCGAAGGGGCCGACGAAGGCAACAAAGGCGCGCTGTCGGCCGTGCGCATCGAGAACCGCATCTTCGTCGCCATCGTGGTCATCCTGTTCGCGGGCATGCCGTTTATCGACGTCAGCTTCAACACCCTGCAGTTCGATCGCACCCGCTCGGTGCAATGCCAGGTCAACGTGCCACTGCCATCGGCCACCGGCTGGTCGCAGTCCTTCAGCACCCTCAACAACCAGTCGGCCAAGGTGCCGGTGTGGTGGGCCTTCATGCACACCGCCTCGCGCGCGCTCACCGGTGCGGCGGTGGCAGCGATTCCTTGCGGCACCGACTTGCGGCAGATGCGCATGACGGTCGACGCCACGCGCATCGCCGACCCGCTGCTGGCCCAGGAGGTGAGCGATTTCACCCATGACTGCTACGGACCGGCGCGGGCCAGGCTCTTCATGAATCGCCCGGCGCTGGATGAGGAGCAGATGCACGACGTGACGTGGATCGGTTCGCGCTTCTTCCTCGACACGGCGGGCTACTACGACACCTACCGCGCCAAGACTCCGCGCGAGGGCTGGCCTTACGACAGCAACCGCGATGCGGGCCTGGCGCAGGTACCCAGCGGCGCGGGTTATCCGACCTGCCGGCAATGGTGGTCTGACAGCCACGGCTTGCGCGTCCGCCTGTTGCAACAGGTAGATCCCAGCCTGCTGAGCCGCATCGGCGGCTGGGCCAGCTTCCTGTCGCAGGAGCAGGTCGACGACTCGGTGATTCGCGCCATCGCATCGCCCAGGCAACAGAAGCTGAATCAAGGTGCGGTCTACAGTGACTACGGCGGCCAGATCGAGATGAGCGTCCCTAATGTCGCCACCCGCGCAGTCAGTGACGTCGGCCTGACCATCGGCTCCATGGCGTTCTTCCCGGCCATGGATGCCATGCGCCAGGCCCTGCCGATGGTGCTGGCCCTGCTCAAGATGGCACTGGTGATCTGTATCCCGCTGGTGCTGCTGATCGGCACCTACGACCTCAAGACTGTGGTCACGATCAGCATCGTGCAGTTCGCGCTGTTTTTCGTCGATTTCTGGTTCCAGCTCGCGCGCTGGATCGACTCGACGATCCTGGATGCCCTTTACGGGTGGGGCTGGGGATCGAATCGCCCGCATGCGAACTTCGATCCGCTGATCGGGCTCAACAACACCTTCGGGGATATGATCGTCAATTTTGTGATGGCGACAATGTTCTTGGCACTGCCAGCATTCTGGATAGGCGCCCTTGGTTGGGTCGGCGTGCATGCCGGCATCATGGCGAACAATCTGTCAGATGGAGCAAAGGGCGCGGCAAATGCGGGAGGGAAAGGACCTGGGGCGGTGTCGGGCAAACTCAGATAATCGAACGATCAGTCGTCTTTGTCATCCGGGTAGTCGGGGTGCGCAACGTCGTTGTAGAGCACCGGATCGTATCCTGGCGTTTTCCTGAGTTCATCCAGGTCCGTGAACGGCCATTCGAACTCTTCATCCAGAGCACCACGTTGCGCAGCCCAGGCGGCAATTATGGTGATTACCAACAACAGAGCCAGCCAGAACATGGCGTACAGCAGCACGACCAGAACAGCCAGCTTCACGCCCCACAGCAGCGCCGTCGCCGCACCTGCGGACAGGCCGCGCGCCACCAGCCAGCCGGCGACCTGACGTTCACGACAAACGAAGCCCCGCCACATCCCGCCGATCCGACGGCCGAAGCGTTCTGCGTTGCTGATGCGGGCTTTCGTGTCCATCGTCATCACCTGCTACATGTGTTGGCTGGTTACTCCAGTTTGCTCCAATCCTGATGGCTCGCAGTCACCAATGCGTTCCAGTCATCGGGCGGATTGCCTCGCCCCAGCATCTTCTCGAACACCGCATAGGGATCGGATTTGCTGCCTGCCGAGCGCAGGGTCTGCTCGTCGTTGACCCAGGCGAACACGATCACCTTCGTCCTGGAGTCGTAGCGGAAAAACAGACGGAATCGCCGTCCGATCTTCGCGCGCCGCCAGTGGCGGTACGCCGGCCCCAGGGTATTGCCCTGGCGGAACTCGTCGCGCGAGGGATCGCTCGGCACGACGTCCATAATCAACTGGCTCAGCGCCCGGAACAACTTCACGTTGGCATTGGCTTCGAACCCTTGCGGGTCGCTCCGCTCGGCCCGTTCCGCGGCCGCCTGCAGCTTGCGCAACTGCTCGATCACACCCTCGTGAAACAGCAACGTCCAGCCATGCCGCTGGATCACAGCGCCACGTCGCCTTCGATGTCCTCATCCAGATTCACCGCCCGGCCCGCGCTCGCCAGCATAGCCCGCGCAAGATCCTCAGGTAGCGCCTGGACATGCCGGCCGGCCCGGATGTCCGCTTCCAGCAGGCCCAGAAAGGCTCCGATCGCAGGGTCTTCATGCTCAGCGTCCGCTCGGGACACAATGACTTCGCCTGCGCGCAGATCGAAAGCCACCTTTGCGCCAGTCTCCACACCCAGCACCTGCCGGATGGGCTTGGGCAGCGTAATCTGGCCCTTGGAGGTCAGCGTGGCGATTTCATGGATCTCAGGCATCGTAGCTCTCCCGGTAGCAATGCCTACAAAGTAAGGTTTTATCCTTACCTCGTCAACCTGACTGAGCATGGCACCTCCTTCGCTCGAAAAGGAAAGCGCCATCGTAGATTCGCCACAGGTCGCCTTCCCACCTCAATCCGACTTGAGCCAAACCGCATTGGTTGTGGTTCTCCAGCAGCTGCCGCCCTATACCGAAAGGCTTCCGTAAAGGCCAAAGGGCTGGAAAGGGGCAAGGGAATGGGGCCAAGGGGAAAGGCCCTACCCGAAAAGGCCAAAAGGCTCTCCCGCCCCCCCCATCACAGGGACTCGCCATGCTCTCGCTGTTCCAGCACAAAAGGGGCTCACCAACCACCGGAGCGCCGTCTACTCCAGCCAGCGAACCTGCCCCAGGTCTGACGCAGCCACAGTCGGCGTCCTCACTGCTGGCCACACACCGCCGGCAACGCCTGCTGGAACACATCTGGCAGCGCACCTCGCTCTCACACAAGCAGTTCACCGCGCTGTACCTCGCCCCCTTGGAGCGCTACGCGGAGCTGGTCCAACAGTTCCCCGCCTCCGAGAGCCACCACCACGCCTACCCTGGCGGCATGCTGGACCACGGCCTGGAAATCGTCGCCTATGCGCTCAAGCTGCGGCAGTCCTATCTGCTGCCTACCGGCACCACCCCCGAAGATCAGGTCGTGCAGGCAGAAGCCTGGACCGCCGCCATCGCCTACGCCGCACTGCTGCATGACATCGGCAAGGTAGCTGTCGACCTTCATGTCGAGTATGCCGACGGCACCCATTGGCACCCTTGGCACGGCCCGCTGACCCAGCCTTACCGATTCCGCTATCACCAGGAGCGCGAGTACCGGCTGCACAGCGCCGCAACAGGCCTGCTCTACCGGCAGGTGCTCGATCGCGGGACTCTCGACTGGCTCAGCAGCTATCCCCCACTTTGGTCTGCCCTGCTGTATGTCCTGGCCGGCCAGTACGAGCATGCCGGCGTCCTCGGCGAGCTGGTGATTCAGGCTGACCGCGCCTCGGTTGCCCAGGCACTCGGCGGCGATCCGGCACGGGCCATGACGGCGCCCAAGCATGCCCTGCAGCGCAAACTACTCGAGGGCCTGCGCTACCTCTTGAAAGAGGAACTGAAACTTAACCAGCCTGGAGCTTCGGACGGTTGGCTGACCGCGGATGCGCTGTGGCTGGTCAGCAAAACGGTCTCGGACAAGCTGCGCGCCCACCTGCTGGCCCAGGGCATCGACGGCATCCCCGCCAACAACACTGCCGTGTTCAACGTGTTGCAGGACCACGGCATGCTGCAACCCACGCCGGATGGCAAAGCGATCTGGAGGGCGACAATCATCAGCGAGGCCGGCTGGTCGCACACATTCACACTGCTGCGGCTGGCCCCGGCCCTGATCTGGGAAGGAGGCGATCGGCCAGAGCCGTTCACCGGTGCCGTCACGATAGAGGTGGAGCCCAGCGATGCACCTGCAGAACCATCCACCGATAGCAGTAACGCCTCACTGGCAGTGAACGCCGCACCTGCTGCTCCTGCTGCCGATAGCGTCGACACCCTGCTGGCATTGCTCGGCACCTCCGATGCCGAACCGACACCGCAAGAACCGAAGGTTGAACCATCGCCGGCAACCTGCGCCGATGAGCTGCCCGCTCCTTCCCAAGAGACCGACTTAACGCCGCCGGAATCCGCTCTTTCGCCCACCAAGAGCAGCGGAAATTCACGGGAACCACCTTCCGGCGAACACTTCATGGCTTGGCTGCGGCAGCGCACCCACAGCCGCAAGCTCATCATCAACGACTCCCAGGCTCTGGTGCATACCGTGGCCAATACGGCATTCCTGGTCAGCCCGGGTGTGTTTCAGCGCTACGCACAAGAGCACCCACAAACTGCTGCACTCGCCAAGCAGGATCAGGGAGCAGACTGGCAGTGGGTACAAAAGCGCTTCGAGAAACTACAACTGCACCGCAAGCAAGACAATGGTCTGAACATCTGGACGTGTGAGGTGAGGGGCCCGCGCAAGTCGCGGAGGCTGCATGGCTATTTGCTGACTACCCCGAGACACCTGTTCGACGTTTCGCCACCAAACAACCCCTATCTGGTTCTGTTGAAGCTATAGAAAAACCTGCCGCCACCCGATTCGTAGGCTGATAATCTCCGACTCATTCAATCGCCGGGAGGCGCGGGGCGATGCCTCCTCATCCCATAACCCGCTTCGGCGTTAAAACCCAAGGCAGGAGCCGTATGCGGTAATTCCGCACGTACGGTTCTGTGCGGGGGCGGCAGGTAACTGCCGTCCCTACCGCGACCGATCCATCTGTACCCAGAAGGAGATCGGCTCTTGATCGGGCTTACAACGGCTTGAGCCGTGTGCGGTGAAAGTCGCACGTACGGTTCTTAGGGGGCCTAGGGATCCTCTGAAGTAGCCATGCATTTCTGGCTGACTTCAGCTTCCGCTGATTTTGAAAGCGGAAAAACGATCAGATCACCCGCTTATTTTTGTATTTTTAGCCGCCGCACGCACCTCGCGGCAGCTATTGCCCATATTACGGGCGTACCTCTCCTGCATTGGTCAGTAAATGTTTGCGCGCCATCCACAGGTTCGAAAGGGCGAACAGCGTCACCAACTGCGCCGTGTTCTTTGCCAGACCACGGAACCGCGTCTTCACATGACCAAACTGCCGCTTGATTACCCGAAACGGGTGCTCGACCTTAGCGCGAACCTGGGCTTTGGACTTCTCGATCTTGCGTTTGACTTTGTATAGCGTGCTGCGCTTGTCGAGTTTCTTGTAGGTACTGCGGCGTGCCGCCACCTGCCAGATCACTGCGCCGCCCTCATGCTCGGAGCGCTTTTCGACACCGGTATAACCGGCATCGGCGCAGACCACGTTCTCCTCGCCGTGCAGCAGCTTGTCGACTTGAGTGACGTCCGCCACGTTGGCCGCCGTGCCCACCACGCTGTGCACCAATCCAGACTCATCGTCGACACCAATATGCGCTTTCGCGCCGAAGTGGTGAGTCGGCCGCGGGAACTGCCCCCGCAGCCGCTCGCAGAACCGTACGTGACACTCTCGCGTCATACGGCTCCCGTTATCCAACCTTGCTGGCCGGCCACTCGCCAGTGATGGAACAGCCGGGGTGCCACCGTCCGCATCTTGTCCAGCCATTGGCTAATGCGCCGCTTGCGCCTGTGAAGGGCCTTGTACTTTCGTCGACCCCAGCGTTCAAGTGCGCGGTCAATGTGCTGGAAGATGCCAAGCATGGCTGTCCGATAGAACGCGCCATAGTATTGCCACCACCCCTGTATCACCGGATTGTAGAGCCGAGCCACGTCGGCCAGCGTCACGTGGGTTTGGCGATTGAGTCGCCACCTGCGCACCGCTTGCCGCATCCGCTTCAAGGCATCCGCACTGGCTCCCGGAAGGAAGCTCGTGAAGAGCCGGTCTTGTTTGCTGAGTGCCTTCCTCGGCCTAAAGGTGAAGCCGAGGAAGGTAAAGCTCACATGCGGATAGTCTGCGCGACGGTTACTGTCCTTGCAGTACACGACCTTCGATTTCTCTGGGTGCATCGTCAAGCCACAGACAGCCAGCCGTGAAGCGATGGAGCGCATCACGTACTCCGCTTGCTTCTGGCTGCGGCAATGCACCACCGCATCATCGGCGTAGCGGGCATACGGGCAGTTGGACGAAGCCGCTACGCGGAGGAGTCCGCCTCGACGATCCGGGTCCACAATTTGATCTCCTGCCTCGCAAGAGGGGCTTTCCATGACGAACCAGGAGGTCATTGTATGTTGAATGCAGCGAAGGGAAGAGATTTCGAGCACGGCTACAGGTTGCATCTGCAGCAGCTCAAACTCAAGGGTTTGCAGCCGAAGACGATCGACGCGTATGCGCGGGCGATTCGTCGGATCGGCGCGTATTTCGACGGTCGGATCGACAGTCTTTCCGAGCAGCAAGTGACGGACTACTTCGCCGAGCTGGTGGAAACCCACTCGTGGAGCACCGTCAAGCTCGATCTGTACGGCTTGAAGTTCTACTACGCGCACGTTCTGCGCCAGCCCTGGGTGGCGCCGGGGCTGATCAAAGCGCCGAGAAGCCAACGCCTGCCCGACATCGTCAGCGTCGAAGAGACCCAGCGGATCATTGCCGCGACGCGCGTGCTCAGCTACCGGGTGTTCTTCTTCACGCTCTACAGCCTCGGGCTGCGCCTGGGCGAAGGGCTGCGGTTGCAGGTCGGCGATATCGATGCGGCGCGTGGTCGCGTGCATGTCCGCGACGCCAAGGGCAACAAGGATCGTTTCGTGCCCTTGCCGCAGGCCACGCATCGGCACCTGCGCGGTTTCTGGCAAGTGCATCGCAACCCGGTGCTGCTCTTCCCCAGTCGCCATGGCGGCCTCGAGCACGCCGCGCGCGCGGTGAGCCCGCTCGATCGGGCCGGCGTGCAGGGCGCCTTGCGCAAGGTGGTCGCCGCCTGCGGGCTAAAAAAAAGATCACGCCCCACAGCTTGCGGCATGCTTATGCCACCCACCTGATCGAGGCCGGCGTCGATCTGATCGAGGTGCAGAAATTCCTCGGCCACCACTCGATCCTCACCACCGCCCGCTACACCCACCTGACCGACCAGACCCAGCATCATGCCCTGGAGCGAATCAACGGCCTGATGGATGGCTTCTCCCTCGCGTGGGGGACGGTCAAATGATCCGTCTCGCCCAGCTCATCGACACCTTCGAGGAGGATTTCCTGGCGCACTACCGCGACCGACTCAGGCCGGAGCAGCTACGGGCGCTCGCCGCGATCCGCCAGTGCCGCACCCAGGCCGCGGCCAAGATGCAGCTGCAGTGCACGCAATGCGCACACCAAAGCCTGGTGCCTCATTCCTGCGGCCACCGCCACTGCCCGCATTGCCAGCATCACGAGAGCCAGCAATGGCTGGACCGGCAGTTGCAGCGCCAGGTGCCGGCCAGCTACTTCCTGCTGACCTTCACCTTGCCCGCCGAATTCCGCGGACTGGCCAGGGCGCATCCGGAGGTGCTCTACGATCTGTTGATCCGCTGCGCCTGGCAGACCGTGCGGACCTTCAGCGAAAACGACCGGCAACTGCAGGGCACGCCCGGCGCGATCGCCGTACTGCATACCCACACGCGCCGGCTCGACTACCACCCGCACGTCCATCTGGTGATGCCGGCGGCCGCCGTCGATGCGCAGCACCAGCGCTGGCGCACCCGGCGCCGCGGCAAGACCGGCAAAGGCTATCTGTTCAACCACAAGGCCCTGGCGAAGGTCTTCCGGGGCAAGATGCTCGCCGCCATAGAGACGGCCGGGCTGGCGCTGCCGCCGCGTCATCCGGGCGCCTGGGTGGTCGATTGCAAGGCGGTCGGCAGCGGTGAGAAGGCGCTCGTCTATCTCGGCCGCTATCTCTACCGCGGCGTCATCCGCGAGCAGGACATCGTCACCTGCGCCAATGGTCAGGTGAGCTTTCGCTATCGCGACGCAAAGACCGGCAAGCTCGAACGCCGCACGGTTCCCGGCGCGCAGTTCCTATGGCTGGTGTTGCAGCACGTGTTGCCGAAAGGCTTTCGCCGGGCCAGGAACTATGGGTTCCTGCACCCGAACCGGCGGCAGTTGATTGCCTTGCTGCGCGTGCTACTGAAACGCGCCGCACCCCCAGCGGTGCCGCTGCGGCCACGGCCGGCGATGCGCTGCCCGTGCTGCAACGCGGCCATGACGGTCATCAGGACGCGGATTCGGCCACCCGCCGCACCGCCGCCGATTACCACTGCCACCAGCACCGCCGAGGTACCGGCCATGTGAGCGAAAGCCCCCTGCGGCGAGTCACGGGAAGTCGGCGCCCGCAAGCCGAGGAGCCCTTGCACCTTGACCTGGAGCCTTGCCGGGCCGGCGCCGCCATGAACAGGCGAAAACCGCAACGATAACCTGCCCGTGGCGTTCTCCACGGGCGCCGACGCCATGCCGGGCAACCGCCCCGGCCTATTTCCGGAAGAGATATTTTCTATGGGGGCACCCGGCCACCCAGGGACCGGGCTTGTCCAACAAACGGATCAGGTCGCGGCTTCGCGCGACCTATCCTTATTCGTTAGGGCTGGTACGTTGCATCCAGGTGTCGAAGGCATAGTGCATGAACAGGTTCATCAGGAGGGGACTGATCACTCCGCCTTGCGGGGTGCCGCGTTCGCGTGGGACGCGCACGCCGTCCTCCGTTTCGAACGGCGCAACCAGCCACCGCTCGATGTACAGAAGAATCCAGTCCTCCTTGATGTGCGCGCGCACCGCCTTCATCAGCAACCCATGATCGATGTGATCGAAGGCTGCCTTGATATCAAACTCCACCACCCAGTCGTATCGCCAGCAGCGCTCACGCGTGATCGCCACTGCCTGCTTCGCTGATCGTCCCGGCCGGTACCCATAAGAGTCCGAATGGAAGATCGAGTCCAGCTCCGGCTCGATGAGAAGCTTGACCACGGTTTGCGCGACACGGTCTCCGACTGTGGGCACTCCCAGCTTGCGCGTGCCTCCCGATGCCTTGGGAATCTCTACCTGCTTCACCGGAGGTGGGAAGTACGACCCCGACGACATTCGATTCCACAGCTTGTAGAGATTCTTGGACAGGTCCCGCTCGAAATCGGCGATGGTTTCATCGTCGATGCCGGCCGCACCGCGGTTGGCCCTGACTTGTTGGTAGGCTTCCCATACCGTGCGCTTCGCTATGTCATAAGGTTTCGCCGAGCTCACGCCGTTCATCCCCTGCGGTTGGCAGCGCTCGTCGGCAGGATAACGCCGCCCCTTCGCTCCACCTCCATTACAGAGGCTTCATCGCTACTACGGGAGGCTCCGCCCCTTGCTCCAGCATCGGTATTCTTCCTCATGGTGTTGGCCATTTGTCATTTTCCTTCGCATCTGGAACAAGGTTCTCACGTTCCGTACCAAAGCCTGTATGAAGATCATGCCGCCTATACACCGGCTGCCATCGGGTCCGTAAGCAGGTAACGTCCCGACTCGTCCTGAAGCCAGTACTCAACCTCAGTTTCGACAGCACCTTTGGGCATAACGATGCGTCATCGGACGGTTTGCTTTCGCTCATCTTCTCCATACTCACCTGCCATCCTCGGGGGATGACTTTTCCTCGGTCGCTCACCACCACACCTTTTGGATGCAGCAGCACCGGGTGGTTTGAAGCCCGCTCCTGCAAGCCGACTTCGGAAGACCTACTTCCATCTTCGCTACAGCATCACAGGTCATTTGACCTGTGTTCGTGACACACAGTACTGTTTGCCTTTCTTGGTCTGATGCATTTTCCGGATCGCGCTTGCCATCCTTGTTCTTGGTCGAGCTCGGTGCATTGATCAGCGTGGCATCGACGATGGTGCCCTGGCGAAGCGACAGGCCGCGGTCGCCCAGATAGCCATTAATGACAGCAAGGATACCTCCGGCCAGTTCGTGTTTCTCCAGCAGCCGGCGGAAGTTGAGGATGGTGGTTTCATCCGGAATGCGCTCCAGGTTCAGCCCGGCAAACTGGCGCAGGATGGTTGTCTCGTACAGCGCCTCCTCCATTGCAGGATCGCTGTAGCCGAACCAGTTCTGCATCAGATGGACACGCAGCATCGCCATCAACGGATACTCCGGGCGACCACCGTCACCCTTGGGTAGTGCGGCTCGATCAGGGCAATCAAGCCCTTCCACGGCACCACCCGATCCATCTCGATCAGGAACAACTCCTTGCGGGTCTGCTTGCGCTTGCCGGCGTACTCAGCATCGGCAAAGGTCATCTGCTTCATCGGAAATCTCGGCGGGTGGAATCCGGGTATTTTGCCAAAATCAGGAAGCCTTTTTCAGAGTTTCCCTTCAGTCGCTGCTTGGGCAGGGGGCGATGGTTGTGGGGCCAGAGGGCGACTTCTATTTGCGCCCGAGCGCTGCTCCACTGCTCTTGGTGGCAGGAGGTAGTGGGCTGGCACCAATCCTGGCTCTCCTCGAAGAGGCTCTTGCCGCAGGGGCTCAGCGATCTGTCACTTTGCTGTTCGGTGCTCGCGAAGAACGTGACCTTTATGCGCTTGATGAAATTAGTGCTCTAGCAGCCCAGTGGCGTGCTTCGTTCCATTTCGTACCGGTTCTCTCTGGGGCGACAAGTGACTCCAACTGGCAAGGTGCCAGGGGGCTGGTCACTGAACTCATCCCCAAGTTTCTGGAGAATGGTCCTCACGCCTACCTATGTGGCCCCCCAGTAATGATCGATAGCGCGGTTTTGATGTTACGCGGTTCTGCGCTGCCCTGTGATCACATCTACGCCGATCGCTTCACACCCCATCATTACCCACTGGCGGCCACCGCCTGATATTCCTCTAGTAATAACAAGAGAGACGACCATGAACGCGCTGCATTACCTGAAGTACTTTCTATTTCATGTGGTTGGCTTATTGTCTGCTGCAGCTATCTTGGCCGGTGGTGCTTGGATAACTATCGGCTTGATAGCCGTGGTATTCATTTACGTCATTGGCGATGCAATTGCCGGGGATGACACCAGCACCCCTAATTTCAAATACCCCGGCATCCTGACCTTTCAATTGTGGCTGGCTCTGCCGTTATTGACACTTATTGTCTTCTCGGCGGTATGGAGTGTTAGCAGTGGCGACTTCCTGGGCTTCGGTGCGGCTCTAAGTCGTTTAACTGGATACGATCTGATCGCTGCCCGTGACGCCACCTTCGTCGGCCATTACGTGTCTACTTGGGCTCTCACGTGGTTGATGATCGGCATGACAGGCACTATTCCTGCGCATGAGCTAACTCATCGCACTTGGGACCCTGTATCTATGCTAGTTGGTCGTTGGTTGCTGGCCTTTAGCTTTGACACGGTATTTTCGATTGAGCATGTCTACGGTCATCACCGCTATGTCTCGACCACCGAGGATCCGGCTACTGCCCCGCGTGGTCGTAATGTTTACTGGCATGTCCTAGTTTCGACTATCAAGGGCAATATTAGCGCTTGGACGATCGAGAGCAAGCGCCTGATGCGTAAAGGGCAGAGTCGCTTCGGTTGGCACAATGCGGTTATTCGTGGTCACTTGATGAGTGTTCTTCTGGTCGCTGTTGCCTATGCCATCGGGGGCGTGGACGCAGCACTATTCTTTATCGCCTGTGCTCTCGTGGGTAAAGCGTTGCTGGAAATTGTCAACTATATGGAGCACTACGGCATGGTGCGCAACCCAGCCACTCCTGTGCAGCCGCGTCACTCCTGGAATACCAATAAACGTATCAGCTCTTGGGCTATGTTTAATTTGACCCGCCATTCGCACCACCATGCTCAGGGCGAGGTTCCCTATCAAGACCTCAAGCCGTTCCCAGATGCGCCGATGATGGTCGGTGGTTATCTAACTACCATCATAGCTACCATGATTCCGCCGCTGTGGAACAAGCTGATGGTTCCGAAGGTGCTGGCTTGGGATCGTGACTATGCAAGTGCTGAAGAGCGTGTGCTGGCTCGCGAGGCGAATGCACGTAGCGGTGTTCAAGAGCTAATGGCAGCAAATAAAAGTAGCGCCATATATCCAGTTTAGTTGAACGGGATGGATGAGCCTCAAAGCCCTTGGGGCTATCTCATTATATTCTCCAGTCTGAGCTAGAGGCTAAATAGGGTTGATGGTTTCTAGTCTTGCTCGGGAGGCTCATCTAATCCTGACGGTTTCTCGAAAAAACATACAGCTTATTATCCATTCCAAAACAAAAATAAATGGAGGTTAACGTGCTTGTTGGTAATGTTTCATTTGGTTTGCTTGCTGTATTTCTCGGATTTTCCTTTGCCAATATTTCCGTGGCAAAGGTTTCTGTAGATGAGGCTAATAAGTTGGGCACCAACTTGACCCCGATAGGCGCAGAGAAGACCGGGAACACCGACGGCACTATTCCCGAATGGATCGGAGGCCTGCCGACCAACGCTGGTGCGGTAGACGCCAAAGGCTTCCTCTCCGATCCCTTCGCCAGCGAGCAGCCGCTGTTCACCATCACTGCAGCCAACGCCGAACAGTACAAGGACAAGCTGTCCGCCGGGCAGTTAGCGATGTTCAAACGCTACCCGGAGACCTACAAGATTCCGGTGTACCCGACCCACCGTAGCGCGGCGCTGCCGGACGAAATATACGCGGCGGCCAAGACTAGCGCTCTCAATACCGAAGGTATCGACGGTGGCAACGGCCTCAAGGGTTTTGGTGACAGCCGCTTCTACGCCTTCCCGATCCCAAAAAACGGTGTTGAGGTGGTGTGGAACCATACCACCCGTTATCGCGGTGGGAATATAAAACGTCAAATAACGAGAATGCAGCCTCTGGAAAATGGCGCATTTAATGTTGTGTCGTTTGATGATGAAATTTCTTATCCTGTGTACCTCCCTGATCTCGGTAAGGGGAGAGGTGAAAACATACTCTATTATTTCATCCAGAAGGTGAAGTCGCCATCGCGGTTATCCGGTGATGTACTGCTGGTGCACGAGACCATTGATCAGGTAAAAGAGCCACGCATGGCCTGGCTTTACAATGCGGGGCAGCGTCGCGTTCGTCGTGCCCCGCAGGTTGCTTATGATGCTCCGGCACCAGCCGCTGATGGTCTGGCTACAATGGATAATTACGACATGTTTAACGGAGCACCGAATCGCTATACCTGGGCACTAATCGGCAAGAAGGAGATGTACATCCCCTACAACAGCCACAAGCTGGATTCGCCGAACCTGGAGTACAAAGACATTCTCCGGGCCGGACATATCAACCAAGATCTGACCCGTTATGAGCTGCATCGGGTCTGGGAAGTGGTAGCCAAAGTTAAACCGGGCGAACGTCATATTTACGCCACTCGCCACATGTACTTCGATGAAGACAGCTGGCAGCTGGCGTTAGTGGATCACTATGACAATCGTGGCCAGTTATGGCGTGTAGGTGAAGGGCATATGCAGCAGTACTATTCCAAACAGGCTCCTGGATATACTGCAGAGGTATTGTACGATATTTCTTCTGGTCGCTATTCAGTTATGGGTCTTAAGAATGAAGAGGAGCAGAGTATCGTCTTCGGTGCTCAGGCTGCTGCAGCGCGATATACCCCTGCGGCGCTCCGGCGGGTGGGAGTTCGGTAGAGATTGAAATGGTAATATGGTTCTAGCTGGAATCAATGTCATCCATTTTTGTGGTGTTATTTATTGGCTATGTCCCAATCACGTGTTGCATGGTGCGCCCAACCGCCTCCTGGATACAGTGAGCCGGCTGAATACGCAGCTGATAGCGCTCAAGCATGCGACGCAAGCCCAGATAGTTCGGGAGGTAGCGGGGGGCGACTCCGTGAAAGCGAGTCATCCAACTCTTCAGGCGGCTGTGGTAGGCATTAACGTTTTGAATGTGGAAAGCGCCCTGTCGTACCCGTGCACCAGGACGCGAGTGAACGACATGGTGAGTAATGCCCTGAGTGCGGGCAAAGTTGGCGTAACCCGCAGCGCCATCACTGCACAGTACGGCCTCTCGGTCGATCAGCGGCAGTAAGGCTGCTCGCACATGCTCTGCATCGAGCTTCTCCAGCTTGAAGTCTGCGGTATGAGCCACAGGCAGAAGCCGTTGCGCTCCCAATACAAAATCTTCACCCGGTTGCGCGCGCGGTTGAGGAAGACGAACAGCACCGGGTCAAACACCGCCACCTTGATATCCAGCTCGACCAGGGCGGCCAGGCCGTCGATGGACTTTCGGAAATCCACCGGCTTGGGGTAGAGGTAGACTTTTTCGACTTTGGCGTCGGGGCACATCATGGCGGCTGGCTCCAGAAAGAAATCGGAGCACAGCATTGGCTGGCCTTCGGATCATTTGAAGATGGGGTTTATGGAGCGCTTTCTCCTCTACTGGGAGCGCAATGGCTTCTGCCTGTGGCTCAAGCGTCTGGAAGCCGAGCGTTTCAAGACCAAGCCCGATGCCGGCGACGAGGCCATCGAACTGACGGTCGACGAGCTGAACTGGCTGCTCGACGGCATCGACCTGTGGCGCAACCGTCCGCACCAGGTTCTGACGCCACGGTTCGTGGCCTGAGCCGGTATAATCCACGGCATGATTTCCATGCCCGAAACCCTTCCTGACGACCCCGCCGCGCTCAAGCGATTGCTCGCTGAGGTGTTGTCGTCGGCGCAGGAATTGGCCAAGGACAAGGACAGGCAGATCGAGCGCCTGCGTGAACAAAACGCGCTTCTGATCCAGCGCCTGTTCGGCCGTAAATCCGAGCAGAGCAGCGATCCGGATTCACCGCAGCTGGTCATGTTCAACGAAGCGGAAAGCCTGGCCGAAGCAGCGCCTGAAGCACCTGCCGATGAGGTTGAGGAAGAAGCCGTCGCGCCGACCAAGCGCCGCGGCAAGCGCAAGCCGCTACCGGCCGAGTTGCCACGCGTCGAGGTCATCCACGAACTGCCCGAACACGAACTGACCTGCGAATGCGGTTGCCGCAAGCAGGCCATTGGCGAAGAGACCAGCGAGCAGCTGGAAATCATCCCGATGCAGGTTCAGGTAATCCGTCACATCCGCAAGACCTACGCCTGCAAGGCCTGCGAAAGCGCCCCGGTTACCGCCGACAAGCCTGCGCAACTGATCGAGAAAAGCCTGGCCAGCCCGAGCGTGCTGGCGATGCTGTTGACCACCAAGTACGCCGACGGCATCCCGCTGTATCGCTTCGAAAAGATGCTCAGCCGCCATGGCATCGACATCCCCCGGCAAACCCTGGCGCGTTGGGTGATCCAGTGCGGCGAACAGCTGCAACCACTGCTCAACCTGATGCGCGACCGACTGCTGGATAGTCCGGTGATCCACTGCGATGAAACCCGCGTACAGGTGCTCAAGGAGCCGGACCGAGACCCCAGCAGTCAATCCTGGATGTGGGTGCAGACCGGCGGCCCGCCAGACAGACCAGTGATCCTTTTTGATTACTCCACCAGCCGTGCGCAGGAAATACCGTTGCGCCTGCTCGACGGTTATCGCGGCTATCTGATGACCGATGACTACGCCGGCTACAACGCCGTGGCCGCGCAAGCGGGCGTCGAACGCTTGGCCTGCTGGGCGCATGCCCGGCGCAAATTCGTCGAAGCGCAAAAGGTGCAACCGAAGGGCAAAACCGGACGCGCCGACATCGCGCTGGGGATGATCAACAAGCTCTACGGCATCGAGCGCGGACTCAAGGATGCCAGCGATGAACAGCGCCACCACGGCCGTCAGCAGCACAGCCTGCCGTTGCTTGCCCAACTCAAGGCCTGGCTGAACAAAACCCAGCCGCAGGTCACGGCGCAGAATGCCCTGGGCAAAGCGGTGAACTACCTGGCGAGCAACTGGAGCCGGCTTGTGCGCTACGTCGAAGGTGGACAGCTGCCGATCGACAACAACCGCGCCGAGAACGCCATCCGGCCCTTCGTCATCGGCCGCAACGAACTGGCTGTTCAGCGACACGCCCAAGGGTGCCGCGGCCAGTGCGCAGATCTACAGCCTGATCGAAACCGCCAAGGCCAACGGGCAGGAGCCTTATGCCTGGCTGCGTTACATCCTCGAACGTTTGCCAACGGCACGGAATGTCGAAGACTACGAAGCGCTGCTGCCGTGGAACTGCTCGCCAGCTTCTGCCCCTGACTCCTGAAAACAAACCCCGTCCTGGCGGACGGGGTTTATGGAGCGCTTAGTGCGCCAGTTAAAGCTGGCGGAGGATAGTCGATGAAAGTTCGATACTGGCCCCCGGTGTCAGGCTAGTTGTCGGTGTGCCATGAAGGCAGAGCATCTGGAGGATGCCTGCCATGCTGTATCTGTGATGAGGGCGGGCCCCTCGGATTCGCCGATCAGGCGGTGATTCCAAACCACCCTGGGCTGCATACGTAAAGAGCGTGTGTGGTGAGCGCCACGGGAAAAGGCTGACCAAGAGTCAGTCAGGTATGAGTGATTGAGACGAACGTAAGTGAACCATCGAAGAAGTGTCGATAATTGCAGACGATATCGAAACCAGAGACTCGACAACGCTCTGGGACAAGTCAGACGGGCGCCTGGGTTCTGGTCTGGCGGTATCCGGCATAGAGGTGGCGTGACGATCATTCAGGCACAGGTACGGAACATGGGAATCTGTCATTGCGATGCCAAGGGAGCGATTCAACCAGAGACCCTGCGGAGAATTTGAGTACCAATGCGCAATACAGAGGCGGAGTCATGCGTAGTAGTGATGAAGGGACTGTAATGGTTCTGGAGTGCGGATTTCGGTGAATGTGACCGCTCATTTCGCTAACAACGTGACCGGTGCCTCCACCCGATTGCGCGGGGTTTAAATTCTAACCGCATCGGTCACGATGCGGCTTCTTCCTCCGTGTTTTTCCGCCGCAGTGACTCGCCTTTCATCACGATCCGGTAGGCGTTGTGGACCAGACGATCGAGCAAGGCGTCGGCCAGCGTGGGGTCGTTGATCCAGCCGTGCCAGTGATCGACGGGAAGCTGACTGGTCAGGATGGTGGAGCGGCTGCCAGCGCGGTCGTCGATCACTTCCAGCAGATCATGCCGGGCATTTTCTTCCAGCGGAGCCAGGCCCCAGTCGTCCAGTAATGTTGAGCTCAACATTACTGGACTTATGTTGCGCACCCAGTTATGTGGAGTTGAGCAGCAAACATGGCGCGCTGCGCCGATTCCAACTGCCCGAACTCCACATAACCACTTACAGCCGTTTCAGCCAATCGACCACATCGACCGCAGCCGGCGACAGATGGCCGGCACGTGGCGGCGCCAACACTTCGGGGAACACCTGGGCAAGCGCTTGGCGTTTGATGTCCAAATCAACCCGGGCATAGACCATGGTCGTATTCAGCGTCGCATGGCCCAGCCACTGGCTAATTGTGGCGAAGTCAACGCCAGCCTTGAGCAAATGAACCGCTGTGGCGTGTCGAAGCGAATGCGGATGAAGTCGCTTCTCTCGCATGGTGTTGGCCACCGGTGTGCCCGCTGCCACATATTTCTTGAGCAGGTAGCGAACACCGAACCGCGTGAGCTTGGCACCGTGGCGGTTGGTGAACAGAAATGCCTCCGGCGCTATGGTCTGTGCCGACTGCTGAGCCAGTTCCCGCAGCAGCACCGCGGTATGTGGCCAGATGGGGCATAAACGAATCTTCCCTCCCTTGCCGCGCAGACGCACTTGGTGCGGCGGCTCGGTTCTCACGTCGCGTACCTGCAGATCGAGCACCTCCTGCACGCGAGCACCGGTATTGAACATCAGCGCTAACAACGCATAGTCGCGCCGCCCCGAGTCGGTAGTGCGATCAATGCTATTGAGCACCGCGTCGACTTCGTCAGGCTCGAAATACGCCATTGGTGCGCTGCGGGCGCCGCGCTTGAACGGCAGCCCAAGCACCCGCTGCAACTCGGCTAGATGCTCCGGGTGTTCGCTGGCCAGGAATCGGGCAAAGGTGTGGATAGCAGCCAGCCGCGCATTGCGCGTCGCTACACCATTGTGACGCTCCTGTTCCAGATGCGTCAGGAATTGGCTGACCTGCTCTGCCGTAAAATCGTCGAGTTCCAAATCCTCGACGCCCCGTTTGCTGCGAGCCGAGGCAAATCGCAAGAACAGCACGACGGCATCCCGATAGCTGCGAATCGTGTGCAGGCTCATGCCACGGAGCTCGGGCAGATACTCCCGGAAGAAGTGCGTGATGCAATTGCCAAGCGAGTTGGGCCGAGCGGGTTTCATGGCGCACCTCCAGCAATCAAATGGCCGAAGTGGGCCTGGAAGCGATCACTGGCCGCTGCCGCAATATCTGGCATCCAACGCAGGTAATAAGCGGTAGAGACGATCGACACGTGCCCCATATACAGCGCTAGTTTCGGCAAGTTGGATTGCACATCGGCGCCTTGCCGATACCAACGCAGCAGTGCCTGGACGGCAAAGCTATGCCGAAAGTCATGAATCCGCGGCCGTCGGCCATCGCTACTGTGAACATCTGCAGCTTGGAATAGCGTTTGTATGCCACCGCTTATTCCTGTCCCCGTATAGCCGCGCAAGCCTCTGGCGCAGTTGCACAGCAAGGGGGAATTCGGGGTGATGCTGAAGGGCGGCGCCAGCCGCTGCTTGAGATAGGCGCGCAGCTCACGATGGGCGTCCTGCGATAGTGGAACGAATCGGGATTTGTGGAACTTCGATTCGCGGATATGCAATACGCCTTGCGCCGAATCGGCGTCGGCCAGGGTCAGCCGTAGCAGTTCGCCGCGACGTAGTCCTGCGGTATAGAGGAGCACGACGGCCAGCCGCAGGACCGCTGGCCGCAGAGGCGAGGTGGGCACCGGACCCAATTGCTCGGCAGCCGCGAGCATACTCATGACCTCGCTCGAACCGAAGATGACGGGGGTGGCAGCGGGACAGGGGCGTGGGAAGTGGTTGGGGTCGGGCACAAAGCACTCTGGTTCAGTGCGCTGTCGATATAGACAAAAGTTGCGCACGATGCGCTGCCGGTTGCGTCGCACCGTGGCGTTAAGCCCGGCGAGCGTGTTGCACCACCCAAGGAAGTGATCGTAGTCCAGATCCGTACATGTCGCCGCCATCAGGAAATGTCGGACCGACGCGAGGACACGCTCTTCATTTGCATAAGCTCGACCAAGCGATCGCCGAAGTTGCAGATAGCGCGCAATGGTCGAGTCGAGTTCGGTCTCAGAGGGGAACATGATGGTCTCCCTTCTGCGCAGCATGCCGGCATGGAAGGGGTAGTGCCACGTCACGTAACGACTCGGTTTGCAGCCGAAGGTAAACGTAGGTGCTTTCCAGCGAGCGATGCCCAAGCAAATCGCCGATCGCCTTGACGCCCACACCGCGCTCAAGCAGTCGCATGGCGAAGGCGTGGCGGAGGCAATAGGAAGAGCTGCCATCGAGCGGCAGGCCGCTTTGCCGCGCGCGCTTCTCGTAGAGTTCGCAGACCGCGTAATGCTGCATCGGAGCCAGCGGTGTTCTTACACGCAGGAACAGTTCCGGCCGAGTGCTGCCAGGCCGACCGCAATGCAAATACCGCTTGAGCAGGCGCAGCGTTTGATCGGATAGCGGCAGGATCAAGTTCGAGCTGGTCTTGCGCTGATCGACACGCAACGTCCGGGCTGTCCAATCTATCGATACCACGGTGAGTGCCACGATCTCCGATGGCCGCAATCCGTAGTAAGCCATCAAGTGCAGGATGGCGTAGTCGCGCCAACCGGCTTTGCTGTTGCGATCGACTGACTGCAATAGTTGCTGCACCAAACGCCAGGCAAGGGCACGCGGCGGGGCTTCGCCGCGATAGGTGCGCGGCGTGTCGATCGTATAGAGGCGCTCCCGGATATGGCCGTGGTCGAAGCAGTAGCGGAGAAAGGCACGCAATCTGGCGATGGAATGCTGCAGGCTCTGACGCTTGATCAGTTGGCCCTTGGTAATGACGAACTGTTCTACGGCCGGCGCCGACAGATCCAGAAGCACCGCCTCCTGTGGCACGGACTGAGTCAGAAAGTCGGCAATGGTCGAGATATGCTGGCTGACTGTCGGCGGTGCCAAGCCGCGAACCTCAATGAGGTGATGGCGGTATACCTTGAGTAGCAGGGCAAACCGATCGACATCGGGTTCTACGGTCAGAAGCCCGCGAGTAGCCAGGAAGCGTTCAAAGGCACGCCGGGTTGCGCGGTATCGAGGTCGCGTTCGGACCGAAGTGAATATCGTATCGAGCTGGTGTACCGAGAAATTGGCATCCGGTGCGATCGATTCGACGCGCTCAAGCACCAGTTTAAGTCTGCGAACATGGTGGCAAGTGGGACTGCGTGCGTAGCCGACGGACACTAGCCAGTCCGCAAAGCCTTCGAGCCAGCAGCCAACGGGCGACTCGACATAGCGCCGATGTGTCTTGGGGAAGATTCGAGTGAGCATGATGTCCTCCATTGCGTTCGATGGAGAAATCCACGCTACCCCTGGGACTAGTTATGTTGAGTACAGACGCTCCAAAGTCAGACCAATGGCGGGCTGAAAGTCGCTACTCCACATAACTGGGTGCGCAACATAAGTCCAAAAGCAAGACATCGACCTTGGCCAGCTGTTGCAGGGTGCGCCCGAAGCTACCGTCGCCATGGGCGATGCGCAGTTGCTCCAGTAGGCGCGGGGTACGCAGGTACAGCGTGCTGTAGCCTTGGCGGCAGGCCTGATGGCCCAGTGCGCAGGAGAGCCAGGTCTTGCCGACGCCGGTCGGGCCGGTCAGTAGCAGATTGTGCCGTTGGCGGAGCCAGTCACCACTGGCCAGGGTCGCGATCAGGCGTTCGTCCAGCGCGCGGCCACGGCGGCGATCGAGGTCTTCCAGGCAGGCGCCGGCGTACTTGAGCTTGGCCTGTTTGCGCAGCCGCTCCAGGCGCTTGTCGTCACGCCAGGCCAGTTCACGGTCGAGCAGCAGGCCCAGGCGTTCATCGAAGCTCAAGCTGTGGCTGGCCGGCAGCGTCCACTGCTCTTCCAGCGCTCGGGCCATGCCGTTGAGCCGCAGGTGGTGCAACTGGCTCAGGGTGTGTTGGGTCATCATCGAACAGCTCCTCTTGGGTGTAGTAATCGGCGCCACGGACGTTCTCGTGGCTGCTGGGTTGCGCTGCCGGCTTCGCGGGCTTGGGCAGTGGTTGTTGGTCGAGCCCTTGCTTGAGCAGATTGCGCACGGTGCGGCCGTTGAGGGCCCGCAGTTGTACGGCGCGGCTCGCCGCCGCTTCCAGGCGCGCATTACCGTACTGGCGCGCCAGCGAGAGCAGGCCCAGGCAGGCTCGGTAACCCATTTCCGGGTGCGGTTTGTGAGTCAGTTGGTACTCGACGATCTGCCGGGCGTGCGGGCCGATTCGCTCGCCCCAGTCGAGCAGGCGCTGCGGCGTCCACTCGCGATGCGCCTTGTGCGAGGCTGGCATGTGTTCGCTCTGGGTGCTGTAGGCGCCGCGCCGCTGAAGTCGCAGGTGGCTGGCGACCCGCCGGTTGCCGTGCAGGACTTCCACGGTATGCGCGCTCAGCCGCACATCGACGCTCTGCCGGGCCAGGGCCGAGGGCACGCTGTAGAAGCCGCCGTTCACTTCGATGTGGTAGTCGATGTTGACCTTGCAGCGCTTGAACGTCACCACCTCGTAGGGATGCAGTGGCAGCGGCCGCAGCACCGGTTGATCGAGCCGCTCGAACCACTCCCGGCGGCAGCCGTCGAGCTTCTTGAACGGGCGCTGGTTCAAGTCCTCGAGCAGCTCGGCAATCGCCTGGTTGAGCGCGTGCAGGCTGAAGAACTGCTGGTGGCGCAGCCGCGCCATGATCCAGCGCTCGACGATCTGCACCGCCACCTCGGCCTTGGCTTTGTCCTGGGGCTTACGCGGCCGCGCCGGCAGCATCACCGTGTCGTAATGCCGGGCACACTCCAGTGCGGCGCGGTTCAAACCCGGCTCGTAGCGATCGGGGTGGGCGATCAGCGCGCGCGGATTGTCGGGCACCACCATCTCGCTGACGCCGCCAAAGTAGCTGAACGCCTGACCCAGCGCGGTCAGCCAGTCCACCTGGGTTTCCCCAGGCGTGGCGCAGGCATAGGTGTAGTTCGAGGCTCCCAGCGCCGCGACGAAGATATGCGCCCGGCTGATCTCGCCGGTGGCCGGATCGATCACCGGCAGGGTCGGGCCGGCGTAGTCGATGAACAGCTTCTCGCCGGCCCGGTGCTGTTGACGCATCGAGCGCTTGAGAGTGCTGGCGTAGCGGCGGTAGTGCTCGACGAACTGGGTGTAGCGATAGGTCGGCTGCTCGGGATGGGCGGCGATGTACTCCTCCCACAGCAGTTGCAGGGTGACGCCCTTGCGCCGCAATTCGCGGTGGAGCGTGATCAGATCCGGCAGCACTCGCTCGCCGCGTGTGTGGCGCACCTTGGCGGCGGGTAACAGCGCCGCCGCCAACGCCACCTCATCCAGCACGGCCAGCGCCGACCACTCCAGGCCTGTCTCGTTGGCCGCCGTGACGTACTTGCTGACGACGCCCTTGGACAACTGCAACGCCCGGGCGATCTTCTCGAGAGAGAGGCCAACCTCGAACTTGAGGCGCAAACATTCTTTGATATTACGCATGGCTACTCGCTGCGCCGACATCCCTCTACTTCCCTAAAAACGGGCGAGGGTGACGGTCGCGTCAGGTCATGCGCAACGGGGTGAAAGTATCTCGCTAAGCCGTGACCGCTCATTTCGGTAAGTCGTGACCGCCTGTTTCGGAACAGGCTGGAAATCGGTCACGTTGATAGCGAAATGAGCGGTCACGCGTTAGCGAAATGGCCGGTCACGATCTACCGAAACAGCCGGTCACGGTGGGCCGAAATACGCAATGGCCAGTTACGGCCTCTGGGTATCCCCACCGTTGGTGACCGAGTGGCGCAAATGGCAGTCAAGCTGATTCTGGAGCCGAGGTTAGAGCGGGTATTCCATTCCTCATCCTTTGGGTACCGTCCGTACCGGGGAGCCCACCAAGCGGTGGAACAAGCTCGTCGGAATTGCTGGCGTTACGATTGGGTGCTGGATATGGATATGAAAGCCTTTTTCGATACCATCGACCATGATTTGATGATGCGAGCCATTGAAAAGCACGTCCCCGAGAAGTGGGTGCGTCTATACATCCGACGCTGGTTGGAGGCCTCGGTGGTCCTGACTGACGGTACATGCCAAGTCAGGGATCGGGGAACCCCACAGGGAGGCGTTATCTCTCCCTTGCTGGCTAACCTCTATCTGCATTATGCGTTCGATACTTGGATGGCTAGACACTTCCCCCTCGTAAGCATCCGGTCAGCAC
>NZ_AROI01000013.1 GCF_000410875.1 Halopseudomonas pelagia CL-AP6 | reverse complement strand
GGCTGAGAAAAAACCGTCAAGCCTTTTTCAACGTAATGCGCGCAAACTTCTTTTTCCCCGCCTGACAAACGTACTCAGTGTCTAGCTGGAAGACGAAATCACGATCCACTGCCTCGCCATTGACCTTGACCGAGCCTGCAGAAAGCAGATCACGTGCGGCAGCTGCATTTTTCACCATACCTGCGCGATTCAACGCAGCGGAAACCGGCATAGGCTCCTGGGCATCAAGCACCACATCAGGAATATCGTCCGGCAGCTCACCGGCTTTCAGACGGTTGCCCGCAGAACGATGCGCGCTGGCGGCCGCTTCGGCACCATGAAAGCGCTCAACCAACTCTTCAGCCAACTTGATCTTGATATCACGCGGGTTGGCGCCTGCATCCACATCCACCCGCAATGCACTGATTGCCTCCATACTGCGAAAGCTGAGCAGTTCAAAGTAGCGCCACATCAAGCTGTCTGGCATAGAGACAATCTTGCTGTACATCTCCCCCGGAGCGTCATTGATGCCTACGTAGTTACCCAGGGACTTGGACATCTTCTTTATGCCGTCCAGACCCTCAAGCAACGGCATGGTGAGAATAACCTGTGGCTCCTGCCCATACTGGCGCTGCAGCTCGCGCCCCATCAGCAGGTTGAATTTCTGATCGGTACCACCCAGCTCCACATCAGCCCGCATGGCCACAGAGTCATAGCCCTGCACCAGCGGGTAAAGGAATTCATGAATGGCGATCGACTGCCCACCTTTATAGCGCTTGTCAAAATCGTCCCGCTCGAGCATGCGTGCCACGGTGTACTTGCCGGCCAGTTGAATCATGTCGGCCGAGGTCATCTTGTCCATCCAGGTGGAATTGAACACGACCTCAGTCAATGCCGGATCGAGAATCTTGAATACCTGCTCTTTATAGGTCTCAGCATTAGCCAGCACCTGTTCGCGAGTCAGCGGCAGGCGCGTCACATTCTTACCAGAAGGATCACCGATCATGCCGGTGAAATCACCTATAAGGAAAAGCACCTTGTGGCCTAAATCCTGGAACTGGCGCAACTTATTGATCAGGACCGTATGACCCAAATGCAAATCCGGCGCAGTGGGATCGAACCCAGCCTTGATACGCAGCGGCACGCCACGCTCGAGCTTGATACGCAGCTCGCTTTCCACCAGAATTTCGTCCGCACCACGCTTGATCAGCGCCAACTGCTCGTCAACCGGCTTCATAAATCAAAAAATCCTGTGTTTTGGTAGGCAAAAAAGGGAACCAAACATACAACATTGCTGACCAATTACAAGTTTGCCGGGCGGCACTGCGCCAAAATATCAGCGCGCCCCATGCTGGAAAACTGACAGGCGGTGACACTGAAGACTTGCAACGAGGCAATTTCAGTTATAATTTAGCAAGTTATTACACTTTATTCAGACTCGACCACAAGAGCGCTTATGCCTTCTCACAAGACAAAACCGCCGCTGTACCCGAAAAGCCACATCGTCGCGGCTAGTGGTATAGCAGCAGCGCTGAGCATCTTTCTGCTCGTTATCCCGACCTCGGATGTAGAAGCGCGCAAAACCTATGTGCAGCTTGATCTAGACACTATTACCGCCCATCTCGATTCAGCGGGCTCGTCTAAGGATTTGGACGCACTGATCAGTGAAACAGTCACTTTTTCACTGGCTGACGAATTGAACCGACCAACCATACCGTTGGCCGCAAAACCCTCGCTACGCGGCCGGGACTATCAGGCATTGCCCGTAGAGCTTCCTATGGCCATAGTTGCCGAAGCGCAGCCTGCTTCTGAATGGAAGAGCGTAACGGTAGCGAGCGGTGACACTCTGTCCGTAGTGTTTAATCGTGTCGGGCTATCCGCTAACACCTTGCACGCGGTGATTAATAGCAGCTCGGAGGCCAAGCGCTTCACTCGCCTCAAAGCAGGCCAGGTTCTAGATTTCAAGCTGGGCACAAACGGTGAGCTCAATGCAATGAAGTCCAAGATCAACGATCTTGAGACCCTGCGCCTGGATCGTGACGGCGACAGCTATATCGCCAATAACGAACTGATCACACCCGATGTTCGGACTCAGTTCGCACAGGGCGAGATCACCAGCTCACTATTTCTCGCCGCCCAGAAGGCGGGAATGTCCCACAACCTGACCATGGAGATGGCTAACATCTTCGGTTACGACGTGGATTTTGCCCGGGATATTCGTCAGGGTGACCGTTTCGAAGTCATCTATGAAGAGCTGCACGTGGGCGATAAGCGTGTGGGCACCAACAATATTCTGGCGGCCCGCTTCAGCAACCGCGGCAAGACCTATACTGCAGTGCGGTACACCGACAAAAGCGGCTACAGCAGTTATTACCGCGCCGACGGCACTAGCCTGCGTAAAGCCTTTATTCGCACACCCGTTGAATTTGCCCGCATTAGCTCCAAATTCAACCCCAACCGCCGGCATCCGGTGCTGAACAAAATCCGTGCCCACAATGGCGTGGATTACGCAGCCGCTACCGGCACTCCGATCAAAGCAACGGGCGATGGCCGTATTGTGCACGTGGGCCGCAAGGGTGGTTACGGCAATACCATCATCGTACAGCACGGCCAGAAGTACAAAACCCTGTATGCGCACATGAGTCGTTATGCCAACAATATGCGCCAGGGCACTAACGTATCGCAGGGCCAGATAATAGGTTACGTCGGCATGACGGGCCTGGCCACGGGCCCGCATCTGCATTACGAATTTCTGGTCAATGGCCGCCATGTGAATCCACTGGGTATCGATTTGCCCGTGGCTGACCCGGTTCCGCAAAACGAACGTACCGCGTTCATGGCTATCAGCAACAAGATGATGGCCAGCCTGGATCAGAGCAACGAGACCCAGGTGGCCTTACTGGAGCAATAAGTGTCCAACCTCCATGTCGGTATCATGTCAGGCACCAGCCTGGATGGTATCGACATTGCTGTCACTGAAATCCTCCCCCCGCACCATGTGCGCCTACTAGGCGCCTGCTGCATGCCCTTTTCCGAGTCACTACGTGACGACCTTCTAGCACTGTGCCGCCCCGATGTTAACGAGATTTATCGCGCGGGCATCGCTGGCCAAGCCTGGGCTCGGCTGGCAGCCAAAGGGGTTAAACACTTACTGGATGAACTCCAGCTCACCCCGGGGCAGATCGCTACCGTAGGTAGTCACGGCCAGACCGTTCGCCATCACCCTGAATTTGGCTTCAGCTTACAGATTGGCGCCCCGGCACTCCTGGCCGAACTGACTGGCATCTGTGTAATAAGCGATTTCCGTAGCCGCGACATCGCTGCTGGCGGTGAGGGCGCCCCGCTGGTGCCCGCCTTTCACGACTGGCTACTACGCGATCCCGATAACACCCGGACGCTGGTCAACGTTGGCGGTTTTGCCAACCTGACTATCATGCGCCCCGGCCAGCCTGCAACCGGCTTCGACAGCGGCCCCGGCAACGTGCTGCTCGATTACTGGATACACCAGCACCAGGGCAAACCCTACGATCACGCGGGTGACTGGGCGCGTAGCGGGCAGGTATTACCGGGCTTACTGGACTCTATGCTGGGTGACGACTACTTTCAACGCACGGGGCCAAAGAGTACCGGGCGCGAATACTTTAATCCGCACTGGCTGCACCTGATGCTGGAAGCTCAAGCCAGTGACGCAGCTCCTGAGGATGTACAGGCTACCCTGGTGGAGCTAAGTGCGCACTCCATTGGCCAGGCGGCAAAGCATTACGCCGATGACAGCCAGGCGCTGTACCTGTGCGGCGGTGGCGCGCGAAACAGCTTGTTGATTGAGCGTATTGCGCACCAGTTGCCAAATACCCAGGTGTTGACAACATCCGCGCTCGGCGTTGACCCGGACTGGATGGAGGCCATGGCGTTTGCCTGGCTAGCCTGGCGCTGTGACCAACGTCAAACGGGGAATTTGCCCGCAGTGACCGGTGCGGCAGGGGCGCGTATTCTTGGCGCAATCTATCCAGCCTGACACTCTATCGAGCCCGACACGGGCATACGACCAGCGCCGCGAAGGGGGGGGTCAGACGGAGAAAGATGATCCGCAGCCGCAGGTTGTTGCTGCGTTGGGATTATTGATGACAAAGCGTGAACCTTCCAGACCTTCCAGGTAGTCGACCTCGGACCCAGCAAGGTACTGAAAACTCATTGGGTCAACGACCAGCTTGACGCCTTCGCGCTCGACGATGGTATCGTCTTCCGCTAGCTCATCATCAAAGGTAAAACCGTACTGAAAGCCGGAACAGCCGCCACCCGTAACGAAAACCCGCAAACTCAAACGCTCGTTACCCTCTTCATCAATCAACGCACGCACCTTGGACACGGCATTATCAGTGAACAACAGGGGTGTGGGGGTAAAAACTTCAGCAGTAGACATACATCCTCCAGCAATAGGTGCTCAAGCACACTAGCAGCCTATTATCCAGGTTCCCGACTCTTTTGGTCAACTATTCTTCCGAGCCGTTGCGTTCATCTACTTGCAAAGCAGGCGTCACCGGCAGAGCGGCATCCAGATAATGAAGATTTCCACTGATCTGGGCGCCCATAACCATTTCCATGAAACGATAGTACAGGTCGCCACTGATACGCGCCTTGGCATCCAACTCCAAATGTTCGGAGGCATGCACATCGCCCGTTACCTCGCCATTTATCAGCACGCTGGGCGCACGGATGATGCCCTCGACAAAGCCATGCTCACTGATACGAACCAGCCCGCCGGTGGCCTCCACATTGCCGATGACCCGACCATCAACCTGCAATGCGCCGCTGAAAAAGAGGTCGCCCTTGAATTCAGCGTCCTGGGCGATGATGGTGGTTTTGCCACCGAACCGGCCAATATCCAACTTCTTATTTCTGTCTGCTCCAAACATCAGGGTCTTGCTCCTGTCACTATCCAGTCAAATGATTGTTCAACCAGTACTTTACCGTCCTGCACAGCCTTGAGCGTAACCCGCTCCGGCACGAAACTGTCCGGCAATACCAGTTCAGTGCCCCGGCCATTGGCCGGCACTACTTGGAAGTAGCGGAAATTCAAGTCCATTGCATCCGGGGCAAAGTCACTGACCAGGTCATCTAACGACAAGACCGCGGCGCTCCCGTCCTGCAAGCCATGAATATTGAGTTCTAACCGTGCCTGAACTGAATCGCTGTCCTCGCCCACCCGAGTGACCATGACTTTATAACGGAAAGTATTCGGCTGGTCTGTGGCGTGCAGCTCAAAAGCCTGAATTCGCAAGCCAGGCGCCATCGCATTGGGCGACAGCGCACCTTGATACTGGGCCAGATCCTGTTGCACGCGGAACAACTGCTGCTCCAGCTCCTGGACTATGTCGCGCCCCTCGGTCACCGCCTCACGCGCAACCAGAAGATCGACCTCCAACTGCTGATAACTTTTGCGCAACGCGTCCAACTCGGTCACCAGCTCTATCTGCCGGACCAGCAAATGATCTCGCTCTTGCGACACCCCCTGCTGGGAACGCAAAGCGAATTCCCAGCCAAACCAGGCGCTCAGCGGTGACGCCAGCAGCAGAGTGACGATCAGGCCTATCTTGAGGACCTGAACCAGCCTCGATGTGCGCGGGATAAAGACTACCCTGTGGTCGCTGAGCAGAGTACGACGCTTGGGCTTGAACATCAGGGCATGAGCGCTGGGTGGGACAACCCGAGAGTTTCTTCGAGCCCAAGCGCAATATTCATGTTTTGCACAGCCTGCCCGGAAGCACCCTTAACCAGATTATCGATCACTGCCAGCACGACAACCAGTTCGCCCCCCTGCGGGCGGTGTACGGCAATACGGCAGACGTTGGCTCCTCGCACACTGCGGGTTTCCGGATGGCTGCCAGCCGGCATGACATCAACGAAAGGCTCTTCGGCGTAACGCTGTTCAAATAGCGCCTGCAAATCAACCGAATGGTCGGCCACGCTTGTATACAGAGTGGCATGTATGCCGCGGATCATAGGAGTCAAGTGTGGGACAAAAGTGAGGCCAACCGGCCCACCCGCCGCTTCCCGCAGCCCCTGACTAATTTCCGGCAGATGACGGTGGCCTGCAACGGCGTAGGCCTTCATGCTCTCGGTCGACTCGCAAAACAGTGAACCCAGATTGGTGCCGCGCCCTGCCCCACTAACGCCTGATTTGCAGTCAGCGATAATCCGCGCCGGATCGGCCAAACCGGCCTCAAGCAAGGGGATTAAACCCAGTTGCGCGGCGGTGGGATAACAACCGGGCACAGCAATCAGACGCGCGTTACGGATGGCCTCGCGATTGACCTCAGGCAGACCGTAAACGGCTTCGCCGAGCAACTGTGGCGCACCATGGGGCTGACCATACCAGCGAGCCCACTCCTCGGCATCCTTGAGACGGAAATCAGCGGACAGGTCAATGATCCGCGTGTTGCTCGACAGCAGCTCGCCCGCCAACGCGTGAGCAACACCGTGCGGGGTGGCGAAAAACACTACATCACAGGCGCCCAGCGTTTTGGCATCCGGCACACTGAATGTCAGGTTGTCATAGTGCCCACGCAGATTGGGATACATATCCACAACGCGCAGCCCCTCTTCGGAGCGCGAAGTAATGACCTCGACATGGGCCTGGGGATGCTGCGCCAGCAACCTGAGCAACTCGACACCGGTGTACCCGGTTCCGCCTACAATGCCAATCTTGATCATCTTTGCTTCCCGAATCGTTTTGTACATATTTAGTGGCTCTCTATGATAAAAGGGCTGACGTAAAATACCAGCACTGACTGCCCACCCTGGGCGCAGTGGCCGTTATCAAGGAGCTTTTTGTGTACCTGTGGATCAAAGCCTTTCACATCATTGCCGTGGTCACCTGGTTTGCGGCGCTGTTCTACCTGCCCCGGCTGTTTGTCTACCACGCCCAGAGTGAAGACAGTACCAGCCAAGAACGATTCAAGATAATGGAACGTAAACTCTACCGCGGCATCATGACACCTTCGATGGTCGTTACCCTCGCGCTGGGGTTCTGGATGCTGTGGTTGCAACCCGCGTGGCTTTCCCAAGGCTGGCTGCACGCCAAGCTGACCCTGGTTGCCGCGCTGGTCGTTTACCATTTCGCCTGTGGCAGACTGGTGAAGCGCTTTGCTGCAGATGCCAACGCGCGCTCACATGTGTTCTATCGCTGGTTCAACGAAGCGCCTGTGCTGGTTTTGCTCGGTGCGGTGATACTGGTAGTGGTCAAGCCTTTCTGAGGCTAGTCGGCCATCACCGCTCGCGCCTTCGCCCAGTCACGCAGCGCTTCCAAACGCTCGGCCATCACCACCGATAACGGTGAGGTCTGAGCCAGCGCTTCGAGCACATGAGCATCGCTGGTCTCCTGCTGCCGGGCAGCGGCGGCGTATACCGCAGAGACAACCGCCTGTTCGATCTCGGCACCAGAGAATCCTTCACTGGCCTGCGCCAGTTGGGTCAGGTTGAACAACGCCACCTGCAGCTCCCGCCGACTCAGATGAATGCGGAAAATATCCGCCCTGACGGCAGCGCTCGGCAGATCTACGAAAAACATCTCATCGAGCCTGCCTTTGCGAATCAGCTCGGGCGGTAGCTGACTCACATCATTGGAGGTAGCCACCAAAAAAACCCGCGTCCTGCGCTCGGCCATCCAGGTCAATAGAGATCCAAGCAGACGCCGCGAGACACCTTGATCAGCACCATCCGGTGCCAACCCCTTCTCGATCTCATCGATCCACAACACGCAGGGTTCCATCGCGTCGGCCATACTCAGCGCCTCGCGCAGATTTTTCTCGGTCTCGCCAATGTACTTGTTGTACAACGCCGCAAAATCCAGACGCAGCAGCGGCAACCCCCACACCCCGGCGACCGCCTTTGCCGCGAGGCTTTTGCCAGCGCCCTGCACACCCACTAGCAGGACACCTTTGGGCGTATCCTTGGCCTGCCCGGCAGCCAGAAACGCTGATTGCCGATCAGCCAGCCAACGCTTGAAGTGCTGCAAGCCACCCACATCGGCAAAATGCGCCGTATCCTGCTCGTAGCTCAACACCCCCTGCATATCCAGCAAACCGAATTTGGCTTTGTTCAGCGCGGGCAGATCTTCCTGGGTGATAGCACCATCATCGGCAATCAGATTGCGCGCCAGGCGGCGTGCTTCCGCGTGAGTTGTCCCGCGCAAATTCCGCACCACCTGTTCAAGGGTGCGATTGTCGGTACGTACCCGGCGCCCCTGATTCTGCTCTGCCCAATAAGCGGCTTCTTCCCGAATTATCGCTGCAAGTTGCTCATCCGAGGGCATGCTCAGACTTAGCCGCGCAGCCAAACGACTTAACTCTGGCGGCAAAGCCAGCTCATGACTAACCAGTACCAGAGTGGGTGATTCGCCAGGCTCCATGGCCAGCGTTTTGAGCAGACGCACCAAGCGGGCCGACTCGAGAAACGGGTGCAAATCACACAGGACATAAATAGCCTGCTCGTTGCTGCGGCGGATCTGCAATAACGCTTTTTCCGGGTCAGTTGTCTCTTCTGCAGCGTCAACCTCAGCCCCAAAACCCAAACGGCGCAGGCCATCAAGCTGGTTCCAGGTATACCAGGTTTGCGCACGCTTGATCGCCAGAGCGGCCATGGTCTCAAGCACCCGCCGCTCCTCCCAGGACTCGATCACGATCAGCTTTACTTTGCTATCGAGCAATAGGTTGAGGTCATGTATGTCGTTTTTCACCGCGAAATCCTTCTGCCGTTCTGGTCATGGTGCCATTCTAGTCGTAGATGGTTACACTGGAAGCACTTTAAAGATCAGTGAAGGAGTAGCCTGTGGACTGTCTGTTCTGCAAGATCGTTGAGGGGAAGATCCCGGCGAAGAAAGTTTACGAGGACGAACAGGTCCTAGCCTTCCACGATATCAACCCACATGCACCGGTGCACTTTCTGGTCATTCCGAAGCAGCACATAGCGACGCTCGGTGATCTGACCGAAGATGATCGCGCCCTGGTTGGGCATATGGTGTTTACCGGCCAACGGCTGGCCAAGGAACTCGGTTGTGAAGAGGGCTTTCGCACGGTGTTCAATTGTAATCCCATGGGTGGGCAGACGGTCTACCATATCCACTTGCACGTACTAGGGCAGCGCCAGATGAGCTGGCCTCCAGGCTGACCACCAGCACTTGACCCAGAGCAAGAGTCAGCCCGGCGCAGCCGCTATACTGCCGCCAGATACAGGAGCATTTATGATGAGTTCACCCCGCCAATACAGTTTTCTGGATCGCTTACTGACTCAGGCAGATCAATCGTTGCGCACTCTGGTTCCTGGTGCAGCCCAAGCCGGCCGTCCCTCGCCGGCACAGCATATGCCCAACGTGCCGCTGGACACAGTGGAGCGCCAGCACATAGCCGGCCTCATGCGCATCAATCATACCGGCGAGGTCTGTGCGCAGGCCCTATACCAAGGGCAAGCACTGACCGCCAAGTTACCCGACGTGCGTGCCAAGATGGAACACGCGGCAGCGGAAGAGATCGATCATCTAGCCTGGTGCGAGCAACGTTTGCGCGAGCTGGGCAGCCAACCGAGCGTGCTCAATCCACTGTTCTATGGCTTGTCATTCGGGATGGGGGCAGTGGCGGGCATGATCAGTGATCGCGTCAGCCTGGGTTTCGTCGCGGCCACAGAGCAGCTGGTCGAGCGACATCTGGATGACCATCTGACCCAATTACCGGAGGAAGACATCAAGTCCCGAGCCATTTTGGAGCAGATGCGCGAAGACGAAATAGAACACGGCAGCCAGGCACTGGAAGCTGGCGGGATGGTTTTCCCTGAGCCGGTGAAAGCAGCCATGACGCTGCTGTCGGGCTTTATGACCAAGGCTACCTACAAGATCTGAACATGGATGGGGCTGCCAGGAAGGCCGCCCCGGCCACGCTGTTATTCGACTTCTACAATCTCGTAGGCATGCGTCATTTTCACGCCTGCCCGACCCAGCATGATGGACGCAGAGCAATATTTTTCGGCGGATAACTCCACTGCGCGTTTGACCTGGGATTCCTTCAGATTTTTACCACTGACAACAAAGTGCAAATGGATTCGGGTAAACACCTTGGGTTCGGTATCGGCGCGCTCGGCCTCCAACTGGGTATGCACGTCGCGAATATCCTGACGCGCTTTTTTCAGGATACTAACCACATCATAACTGGCACAGCCGCCCAGCCCGATCAGCAGCGTTTCCATCGGACGCACACCCATATTTCGGCCGCCTGCTTCGGGCGGGCCATCCATCACCAGTGTATGACCACTCCCGGACTCGCCTACAAACATGGCGCCGTCCACCCACTTGATCTGTGCTTTCATCTAGCTCTCCGGCTGATAGTCTGAATGCGCGCAGAATATCACAAGCTCTGCGGCGTAGCGTCACACTGGTCATCGGCGGAAAAACTGGACATAATCCGCTTTGGTCTCAGCCACGAGGCTTACAGGGGTGCTCCGGCACCCACGGTTTGCTCGACAGGACACATACATGGTTTCAATCGCACTGACGCCCAAAATAAAAAATCTAGATTCCTATCTTGCCCACTGCCACCTTCGCAGCTTCAACGCCCGCAGTACCATCATCCATGCAGGGGACCATTCCGACAGTCTGTTCTATATTGTCAAAGGCTCGGTCACCATCCTGATCGAGGATGAGCAAGGCCGAGAAATGATTATCGCCTATTTAAACCAAGGTGATTTCTTCGGCGAAATGGGCTTGTTCGACGAGGTCAAGCCGCAGCAGGATCGCAGTGCCTGGGTACGCGCCAAGAGCGAGTGCGAAGTGGCGGAAGTCAGCTACAACAAGTTCCGCGAGCTCAGCCACACCGAGCCCGATCTGCTCTACGCCGTAGGCCGGCAGATGGCTGAGCGGCTGCGCAACACTACCCGTAAGGTCGGCGATTTGGCGTTTCTTGACGTCACGGGGCGCGTCGCGCGCACCCTGCTGGATCTGTGCAAGCAACCTGATGCCATGACCCACCCTGACGGCATGCAGATTAAGGTCACGCGCCAGGAGATTGGCCGGATTGTCGGCTGCTCCCGCGAAATGGTCGGCCGCGTGCTCAAGAGCCTGGAAGAGCAGGGCCTGATCGACGTCAAGGGTAAAACCATGGTGGTGTTCGGCACGCGCTGAAAGCCCTGCAGGCGATCCCTGCAGAGCATCGACCGCTGAGGTACAATCGCCGGATCATTCCGATCACGGCGAGGCGAATATGGGCTTGAACAATCAATGGATGCAGCGTGACCTGTCAGTGCTTTGGCATCCCTGCACCCAGATGAAAGATCACGAGCATATGCCGGTCATACCGATCCAGCGCGGTGAAGGTGTTTGGCTGCATGACTTTGAAGGCAATCGCTACCTGGACGCGGTAAGTTCCTGGTGGGTCAACATCTTTGGACATGCCAATCCCTACATCAATCAACGCATCAAGGATCAGCTCGACAGCCTGGAGCATGTGATCCTGGCCGGGTTCAGCCACCAACCGGTGATTGAGCTTTCAGAGCGGCTGGTGAATATTACCCCAGCGCCGTTGACCCGTTGTTTTTACGCTGACAATGGCTCTTCGTGCATCGAAGTGGCGCTAAAGATGAGCTTTCATTACTGGCTCAATACCGGCAAGCCGGAGAAAAAGCGCTTCATTACTCTGTCCAACAGCTATCACGGCGAAACACTAGCCGCACTGGCTGTGGGCGATGTAGCGCTGTACAAGGAAACCTACGAACCGCTGCTGATGAGCGTGATCACCGTGCCTTCGCCAGACTGCTCCGAGCGCGAAGCTGGCGCCACCTGGGAAGAGCACAGCCGCGCCATGTTCGAGCATATGGAGCGCGCGCTGGAGCAGCATCACCATGAAGTCGCTGCGGTGATTGTCGAGCCACTGATTCAATGTGCAGCGGGCATGCGCATGTACCACCCGGTTTACCTTAAACTCCTGCGCGAAGCCTGCAACCGCTATGGCGTGCATCTGATCCATGACGAAATCGCCGTCGGTTTTGGTCGTACCGGCAGCCTGTTTGCCTGCGAGCAGGCCGACATCAGCCCGGACTTTCTCTGCCTGTCCAAGGCATTGACCGGTGGTTACCTGCCAATGTCGGTATGCCTGACCACCGACAAGGTCTATGACGCGTTCTACGATGACTATGAAAGCATGCGCGCCTTTCTGCATTCACATAGCTACACCGGCAACCCGCTGGCCTGCGCCGCCGCACTGGCAACGCTGGACCTGTTCGAACAGAACGATGTAATCGCAGCCAACCAGGTGCTGGCAGCGCATATGGCCAAAGCTACCGCGCATTTTGTCGATCACCCGCACGTTGCCGAAGTACGTCAGACCGGCATGGTTCTGGCCATCGAGATGATTCAAGACAAAGCCAATCGCACGCCTTACCCCTGGCAAGAGCGGCGCGGCATCCGTGTTTACGAACACGCGCTGAAAAACGAAGCCCTGCTGCGCCCGTTGGGCAGCGTGGTGTATTTCATGCCGCCCTACGTAATCACCCCGGATCAGATCGACCACTTGGCCAGCGTCGCCTGGGAAGGTATTCAACTGGCAACGCGGGACTGATCACATGCGCGTATCGCGTTTCTACCTTGATGCCGCGCTGGCCGAGGGCCCGTTGCCGCTTGAAGGCGACTTGGCCCATTACATCGGCCGCGTGTTGCGGCTGTCTCCCGGCGCACCCGTACAGATATTCAACGGTAGTGGCCAGGAATGGCCGGGCGAGGTGCTCGAGGTCAGCAAACGGCTGGTCAACTTGCGGCTTGCCGCCGCTATCCCCGGCCTGCCCGAATCGCCTCTGCAGGTTCACCTTGGCCAGGCCATGTCACGCGGTGAGCGTATGGATTGGGCAATCCAGAAAGCGGTGGAGTTGGGCGTGAGCGAAATCACCCCGCTGTTTACCGAACGCTGCGAGGTCAAACTGCAAGGTGAGCGTGCCGACAAACGCCAGGCTCACTGGCAACAGATTGCCATCAGCGCTTGCGAGCAGTGTGGGCGCAGCGTTGTCCCGGTGATTCACCCGCCTGCAGCGTTTAGCACCTGGCTGGACGCACTGAATTGCGACCTCAAGCTGGTCCTGCATCATCGCACCGAGCAACAGCTCGAGAGCCTTGCCCGCCCTGAACAGCTCGGTTTGCTCATTGGCCCCGAAGGCGGCCTAAGTGCAGACGAAATTGCCCAGGCGGAAAACAGCGGCTTTCAGGCCGCCCGCTTCGGTCCACGGGTGTTACGTACTGAAACAGCACCGGTGGTTGCGTTGACCATGGCTCAACATCTCTGGGGCGATTTCCAGTAAAGCGCCAGCGATCCTAACAGTCCTATTCTGGGCGAATGACGGACTGCCTTTGCCCGGCGCTGATTCGCCTGTTATAACCCGTCTTTTACTACTGGATACCGAGGCAACCTGACCGCCATGGGCATAGAACAGTCTGATCTAATCCAGAGACTCAACAGCGAATGCTTTTGCGTCAGCCTTGACCAGCAAGCGCTGCGCCAGGCACTGGCGACGCAGACCGACCAACCCGAACTGTTCGAACTGCTTCACCAGCGCTGCCCAACGGTATTCGCTGCGCGACCTGTTTTCGTGTCGCCAGCGCATATGGCACGCATGCGTGAACTGATCTGCGCAGTCGAATCGGTAATCGCCTTGCCGGCCTACCGCGAACATGTACTTGCGGGCGCGGCCCCGATCGCCAGACACCCAGCGGGCGCAAGGGGCGTTTTCATGGGCTATGATTTTCACGTCGCGCAGGACGCCTTCGGTCTGATTGAAATCAACACCAACGCTGGCGGCGCCATGCTGAACGCACTGGTGGCCCGTGCTCAGCGAGCCTGCTGCCCGGAGGTTGCAGGAATACTCCCGCCGCCAGCGCTCGCCGAGAATTTCGAGACCCGCATCGTTGCGATGTTTCGTCAGGAATGGATCCTAGCCGGACGAAAGCAGCCTTTGCGCAGCATTGCGATAGTCGATGCGGCACCATCAAACCAATACCTCTATCCAGAGTTCCTACTCTTCCAGCGACTATTCGAGAGCCACGGCATTCAGACAGTGATTGCGGATCCGGCCGACCTCGAGTTGCGCTCCGGTACCTTGTGGCATGGCGACCTAGCGATCGACCTGGTGTACAACCGGCTCACCGACTTTCTCCTCGAGTCGCCAGCCGATGAACACCTTCGAGAGGCACACCTGAACGACGCAGTTGTGTTGACACCTCACCCTCAGGCTCACACGCTGTATGCGGACAAACGCAACTTGATTTTATTGAGCAGCGACGAGCATTTACAGCAACTCGGCGTGGCCGAAGCCACTCGGACGATCCTGCTTGAAGGCATTCCTCGGACTGAACGGGTGCTTCCCGACCAGGCCGATCAACTGTGGGCTCGACGCAAGCAGCTGTTTTTCAAGCCTGCGGCTGGTTATGGAAGTCGCGCGGCCTATCGAGGCGACAAAGTCACACGTCGCGTCTGGGAAGATATCCTCGCAGGCAATTACGTTGCCCAGGCCGTGGTAGCCCCCGGCCAGCGCGTGCTGGAAGATAATGGCGTGTCGCAGGTACTTAAGTTCGACTTGCGCAATTATGCCTATGACGGTCAAGTACAGTGGGTGGCGGCCCGCCTGTATCAAGGGCAGACCACCAATTTTCGCACTGCCGGTGGCGGGTTCGCTCCCGTATATCCCGGCCCGGCCAGTGCTGTCGCGATTGCAACCATCTAGCCTGGGAGCACCGACAGAGCCAGGCAAGCAATAGTGGGCTCAGTACGCTCGTGAGCGGGTGCTACCCTTAAGGTTATTCGCCCTTCTCAAGCGCAGTTACAACATAATTACCGTTCTGCTTGTCAGCGCGGAATCGCACCTTGTCCCCGGCGGCCAACCCTTGCAGATCAGCAGCATTCTCGACCTTGAATACCATCGTCATCGGTGGCATTTTCAAGTTGTCTATTGGACCATGGCGCAAGGTCACGCGCTGACCGGCTTGATCAATTTTTCTCAGCTCACCCTCGGACATGGGCTCGTGGGTGCTCGCCATGGCAGAGGCCGCCGTCAGCCCGCAGGCCATCAATAACATCATCATTACTTTTTTCATCGTGTTTTCCCTATTGCACAAGGTTAATCATTTAGTTCTTACTGACTTCAAGAGCACCGACCATGCCGGCCTGAAAATGCCCGGGCAGCAGGCAGGCAAAATCGAAGCGCCCGGTACGGTTGAAGGTCCAGATCAGCGTTTGCGTTTCTCCGGGGCCTACGTGCGCCATATACGGCTCTTCATGCTCCATTCCCGGGAACTGAGCCATTAGCGCGGCATGTTCTTCGAGCTCTTCAGCGGTGCCCAATACCAGCTCATGCAGCAGTTGCCCTTCGTTCTTGATAACCAACTTCAGTGTCTCGCCTGCGGCAACCTCAAAGTGATCTGGGGTAAAGCGCATGTTGTCGCCCATGCGAATGACCAACTCGCGGTCCACCTGCTCATCGTTCGCACCGATGCCCCAAGCCTTCTGCTCCGGCGGCAACGTGCTCCGTTCGCTGCCCTGGGTTTCACCATGCGCCGATGCACCTAACGACACCACACCAAGCGCCAACGCCATACCAACTACCAGTAACGACTTATGCATTTTCATATCTCCCCTTTTGAGCTCAATGACCGGTATGCCCGGTAGGTTTGCGTACCTGCACTTCAACTGCGGGCTTGCCTGTGGCTGACTCGGATTTAAACCGGGAAGGTTCAACCAGAGGCCCAGTCCACTCGAATGCCTGCGTGCCTTGCGGTTGCTGATACCAGCCGGGGTCGCGGTAATCGCCAGCCGGTTGGTCTGCGCGCACCTTGAGCATGGTGAACATGCCACCCATTTCTACCGAGCCAAAGGGACCGTCACCGGTCATCATCGGTACGGTGTTTTCTGGCAACGGCATTTGCATTTCAGTCATATCCGCCATGCCACGCTCACCCATCACCATGTAATCCGGAATCAGATTATTGATCTGGGTAACCACCTTGCGATGATCAACGCCGACCATCGTCGGTACGTCGTGGCCCATAGCGTTCATGGTGTGATGACTCTTGTGGCAGTGAAAGGCCCAATCGCCCAGATCGCTGGCGATAAACTCGATCTGGCGCATCTGGCCAACCGCCACATCGGTGGTCACCTCTGGCCAGCGGGCGCCGCGCGGTACTGGGCCGCCGTCGGTCCCGGTGACTTCAAATTCGTGCCCATGCAAATGAATCGGGTGATTGGTCATGGTCAGGTTGCCAACCCGAATCCGCACCTTGTCATCCTTGCGCGCGACCAAGGGATCAATACCGGGAAAAATTCTGCTGTTGAAGGCCCAGATATTGAAATCGAGCATCTCCATGATCTTTGGGGTATAGCTTCCCGGCTCGACGTCATAGGCATTGAGTAGAAAACAGTAATCACGGTCCACTTCGTCGATATGCGGATGGGTCTCGCGCGGATGCGTAACCCAGAACCCCATCATGCCCATGGCCATCTGCACCATTTCATCCGCATGCGGGTGATACATGAAGGTCCCGGGGCGCTTGGCCTCAAACTCGTAGACGTAGGTCTTGCCGGCCGGGATAGCACGCTGATTCAGACCGGCCACGCCGTCCATGCCATTGGGCAGGCGTTGGCCATGCCAGTGAATACTGGTGTGCTCCGGCAGCTTATTGGTGACAAAAATACGTACCCGGTCACCCTCCACCACCTCGATGGTTGGGCCTGGTGATTGGCCGTTGTAACCCCATAAGTGCGCATTGAATCCAGGGGCCATTTCCCGCACCACCGGCTCTGCAACCAGATGAAACTCCTTTACCCCGTTATTCATGCGCCAGGGCAGCGTCCAGCCGTTCAGCGTGACTACCGGTTTGTAGGGTCTACCGCTATTCGGCTCCAGCGGTGGCATGGTATCTGGCCGAGCTTGAATGACTGGCTCGGGCAGGCTGGCCAACGAAGTCCGGCTGACCGCGGAGGTGGCTACCGCTGCAGTGATGGCGCCAGCGCCGATAAAAAAATCACGTCGTGAAACCATGTTCAGTGCCCTCCGGCGGGGGAAGCGGATGTGATGGAAGCGGTACTGGCCTGGCTCGGCTGTACCGGCCCGTAGCGCACCAGATCGAACTCTGACTGGGCGACCCAGAAGTCACGCTGAGCCTGCAGGTAACGGTTGACCGTAACGATCTGCTCGCGGGCATCGGCCAGCAAATCGAACACACCGATAAACATGCCGTTGTAGAGCAGCATGTTTTCCTCGCTGATGCGTTTGCGCAGCGGCACTATTTCGTCACGGTAATGCGCAGCCACATCCCAGGCGCTGCGATAGGCCTGGTAGCCCTCCCGCAGCTGCGAGCGCGCATTGATCGCCACTTCGGCGGTGCGCCGTACCTGCTGCATATAGCGCGCTTCGTTGCCGGCCATACGTGCACCACTCCAGTCGAACAACGGCAGCTCGACGGTAATCTCATAACCGCGCTGTACCGGCGCTTCATTGGAGCTGTTATGGCTGACGCCCAGCTCCAGCACATTGATAAATCGGGTGGCCTTGCCCAGCTTCAGGTTGGTTGCCAGACGCTCGGCAGCCTGCTGCGCCGCCTGTACATCCAGCCGGCTGGCCATCGCCTGCTGTTCGATATCGGGCTGGTCCAGCGGGTGCTGGGGCAGATCCGGTAACCGGTCAGGCAGCGCGAAATCCATCTGTTCGCCCCATAACCCGAGCAGCCTGATCAGCCGCTCGTGGCTGGCCGACTTCTCACGCTCGGCCTGCAGGTGAGCCAGGGCCGCCTCCGCATAGAAGCTTTGCTCGCGGGCCTGCTGCAGGGCGCTGTAGTTACCCACCGCGGCCATGCGCCGAGCCAACTCCGCACTGGCATCGGCCGCTTGCAGCACTTGCTCGCTGTAGGCCAAGCTCTGCTGCGCCGCTACCGCGTGATACCAAGCTATGCGGGTATCGGTTGCCAAGCGCATCACTGACAGGCTGACCTCACGCTGCACCTGCGCGTTCTGCCCTGCAGCGATGCGGCGCGTCATTGGCAGCGCAATCAGACTACCCAGATTCAGATGTAGACCTCGCTCCCATTCCACCTCCGTACCACGAGTCATGCGCCCGATGGAAAAACCAGGGTTCGGCAGGCGGCTCGCCTGCACCCGCTCTGCATCCGCGATACCCAGATCAAACAAGCGCGCCTGTAAGCCAGGATTGTTCATCAGCGCTATCTCTACCGCACTTTCCAGCGCCAGCGGCTCTGCCAACAGGTCGTCAATGCGCTCGCGGAGCGCCGGCGCCTGTTCTTGCTGCCGCCCCCAGTGCAACGCATCTTGCCCGGTCAATTCGGCGCTTTGTTGCTGCACCTGCTCAAGGCTCGACTGCGGCGTGAGGTTGGCGCAACCAGCCATGCTCAGCAACAGTGTGCCGAGAGCAACAAATCGCATAGGAGGCTTAAAGGTTCTGTTCATAACCGCCCCCTTAGTGATGCTGATGTGGATTGGCATCGCCGGCGTCGGCTTCAGCACCGCCATCCTGCGACTGACTGGCCTCCCACACCTCTGCGGCGTAGGTTTGCCAGCCGCCAATACGGCCGACGTTATCATTGGCTTCACGCCAGTTTCCGGGGAGTTGCGGCTCAAAGCGCCGATAGCTTTGCAGCGGGGATTCGTACACCACCGGCGGCACAGCGTCCGCGGCAGATGGATCAGGCGGGGCTGCCTGAGCCTGGCTATGCCAGGCCAAGACGGCAAGCATGCCGCCTATACAATAGGTTGGGGAAAACATGACCACCTCTGCAATCAGATCGGCATCAACCGATCAGGATAGGTTCAGCTCGACAGGAGCCGTTACAGTGTCAGAGGAGGACGCTACGGGGAGGGCGTTTCAAGGGCTCGGGGATTTGCCCGGCAAAAAATCTATACTCGCCTACATAGCCCACAGTGGCCTGAAGGGATGGCAGTGGTGATACAGCTGCACTGGTCAGCGCACTGACGCCATGGCAACTGCTGGCACACAGGACGCAACCGATATGCTGCATCCCTGACCCGGCATCGCCTGCATCAGCATCTATCCCCATACCGTGGTGACCTGCATGTTCACCCCCGATATCGGTCTGCTGCATAGCCGCTCCGGATGCTCCGCAGGAGGCAGAAATGACACCTGCCACAGCCTGGGCCGGGATGATCAGGATCATCAGCCAAAACAGACATGAGCGAAGCAGCGTGGATTTCATATTGACTCTATATGGAGATCTAACAGGCAAGAACTTAGCACTGCAGAAAAGCAATAACAAGACAGAGCGGCCACGATAACCGCACCTTTGGTAACAGTTGCTAAAGTTTGTTAACCACGGCAATTCGTCTAAGGCGCATTCAATTGATGTAATATTCGCGGCCTCGCTCGCTCCAATAGAACAGATGATTCATTAACCAGGGGGCTTCGTGCACGAATCCGTTCAAGACTACTATGGCAAGGTACTGCAAAGCAGCAGCGACCTGAAAACCTCGGCCTGCTGTGACATCTCCAGCATGCCGGAATGGCTCAAGCCGCTGCTGGCCAACATCCACCCAGAAGTCACAGACAAATACTATGGCTGTGGACTAGTCGCCCCGCATCTGTTGCCCGGCTGCCACATTCTCGACCTGGGCAGCGGTTCGGGACGCGACTGTTATGTACTGGCACAACTGGTCGGGTCTCAGGGCCGGGTGATCGGCGTCGATATGACCGAAGAACAGCTGGATGTCGCCCGCCGCCACCTGGATTACCATGCCCAGCGCTTTGGCTTCGCGAACGTCAGTTTTCATCAGGGTTATATCGAGCAACTGGACAGTCTGAACCTGCCCGACAACAGCATCGACGTAATCGTCTCCAATTGCGTGATCAACCTGTCACCGGACAAGGATGCGGTGTTGCGCGAGGCCTACCGCCTGCTCAAGCCCGGTGGCGAACTGTATTTCTCGGATATCTACGCCGACCGGCGCCTGCCGGACGCCCTGCGTCAGGACGAGGTGCTTTACGGCGAATGTCTGGGCGGCGCCCTGTACTGGAACGACTTCGAAAATCTGGCCCGCCGTCACGGCTTCCTGGACCCGCGCCTGGTGGAAGATCGCCCGCTGGAAATCACCGACCCAGCGATTGCCGGCAAACTTGGCAATGCGCGTTTCTTCTCCGCCACCTACCGGCTATTCAAGCTGGCCGAGCTGGAGCCGGCCTGCGAGGACTATGGTCAGGCGGTAATTTACCGTGGCAGCATCCCCGAGGCCGAGCACCTGCTCCAACTCGACAAGCACCATGCGATCGAAACCGGACGCATCTTCCCGGTATGCGGCAACACCTGGCGGATGCTCAAGGACACGCGCTTTGCCCCGCACTTTGAATTCATCGGCAACTTCGAACGTCACTACGGCATCTTCCCGGGCTGCGGCGGCGCCCTGCCCTACGACAATAACAACACCGCCACGGGAGCCAGCCCATGCTGCTGAATACCACCAATCCGCCCCTACGACTGCTGGTGTTGTGTACCGGCAACTCGGCCCGCAGCATTATCGCCGAAGGGCTATTCAACCGCCTGATGGGAGGCCGCATTCAGGCCTTCAGCGCCGGTAGCCACCCAACCGGCCGCGTCAATCCGTTGGCTATGGAGCAACTGAGCGAGTGGACCGGTGAACACCCGCCGCGCAGCAAAAGCTGGGATGAGTTTCTGACGCCCGAAGCCCCGCCACTGGATATCGTGCTCACCGTATGCGGCAATGCCGGACAAGCCTGCCCACAATTTCCCGCCACACCGGAACGTGTCCACTGGGGCCTGCCTGATCCGGCCGCAGTGGACGGCAGCGACGAACTCAAGCGCGCGGCATTTACTGAATGTTGCGCAGCGTTGCAGCATCTGATCGGGCGCCTGCGGGTTGAATTGACCAGTAACCCAGACGCTCAATACACTCCATCCAGCGTTGCAAGATTAATGCGCAACATGCTGACTCCTTGAGTAATCATTATTTTCCGATCAACGCGCTAAGCTCATTGGCGGGCAGCGGCCTGCTGAACAGGTAGCCCTGCCCGTAATGGCAGTTTTCCTGCAATAAAAGCTGCACCTGTTCTGGACGCTCTATACCCTCGGCGATTACTTTGAGCTTCAAGCCGGCACTAAGCCCGATAATAGCTTTGCAAATGGTCATATTCTGTTCGCTGGCATGCGCGTTTTGCAGAAAGCCGCGATCCAGCTTGATGATGTGCAGGGGGAACCGGTTTAGATAGCCGAGCGAACAATAGCCGGTACCAAAGTCATCAAGAGCGATCTGTATGCCCATGGCAGCCAGCTCGCGCAGCGCCACCAGCGTCGCGCCGCTGCGGTCAATCAAAAGACTCTCGGTTATTTCCAGCACCAGTAGCGTCGGCGGCATGCCGGTGCGTTGGAGAATCTCGCGTACGCGCTCAACGAAGTCGACTTCCAACAACTGCAATCCAGACAAATTCACCGAGCAGAGTAGATCCGGCCGCCCATGTGCATGCCAGCTCACGCTTTGCCGACAGGCCGTTTCCAACACCCAATAACCGACCGGCACAATCTCACCGGACTCCTCAAGAATGGGGATGAACTCAATTGGAGCTATGCTCTGCCCCTCATACTGCCAGCGCAGCAGGGCTTCAACAGCCACCGGTGCACTGGGCTGTGGCAAACGCATATCGAGTACCGGCTGATAGTGCAGCTCAAATTGCCCATACTGTAATGCCTGCAGCAGATTACTTTCCAGGCGCAGACGCTGTCGAACACGTGCCTGCATGTCGTCGCTATACAGCCGGTAGCGTGCCTTGCCTGCCTCCTTGGCACTGTAGAGCGCCATATCGGCTGCTTGCAATGAATCAGCCAGCGCCACACCCGGACGCAGTTGGGCAACGCCTATGCTGGCACTGACAATCAAGCAGCGCTCACCAAATTGCAGGGGTTCTCTCAGTCGTGCCAGTACCCGTGCAGCGACGACCTCGGCATCTTCTGGCCGGGCCAGATCATCGAGCAGCATAATAAATTCATCGCCGCCGAAGCGCGCCAGATGGTCTCCAGGGCGCAGGCAGCCCTGCAGCCGCCTTGCGACATGCACTAGCACGTTATCCCCAGCAGCGTGTCCTAAACTATCATTGATCAACTTGAAACGATCCAGATCAATGAACAACAGCGCCGCACAACGGGCACCTTCTCGTTTCAAGCGTTGCTCAGTGTCCTGCAGTACCTGATTAAGCTGTACGCGGTTGATCAATCCGGTCAGGGCATCATGTCGCGCCGCATATTCAAGTTGTGCCTGAACCTGAAAACGCTCACTGATATCGGTCTGCGAGCCAGCCAGCCGACGACGGCCCGCGACAGTCTCGAGCACACCACGCAGCAGCACGCGCAGATACTCACCTTCACTGCGCAGGATGCGATATTCATGCATGATTGTCGGTGTTCTGCCGGTTAGATGCTGGTCAATTGCATCCTCCAATCCCGATACATCTTCAGGATGTACCAAGGCGAACCAGGCCGCCGATGTGGTGCCCACCTGCAACGGGGTATAACCCAGCATGTTGGCCCAGCGATCTGAAACATAGAGCTCATCGCTGTCCAGATCCCAGTCCCAGATCCCGTCATTAGCACCCCGCAGGGCATGGGCAAAGCGCGCCTCACTGGCCTGCAAAGCACCGTGTTTGGCCGCAATATAGGCTTCTGCCGCCAGGGTCATATCCAAAAAGACTACCTTCAGCAGGCTGTCATAGGTCTCCAGCGCCTGTTGTTCGACCGGACCTAGCATGCCATGGAGCAAACTGCTGAGGTAAAGCCGGTATCCACCCATATACCATTTCAGATCTACACCGACCCGCTCATGCACCTGACCGATCTGCAGCCGTTCTCGCACATAGGACTCGTCAATGCATCCATCGAATAGGGTCTGATAATAAGCATGCTGGCGGGCCTTCAGGCGTTGTACGGTTTGCCGGTCCGCAAGAATCGCGGCGGGGACGGAGAACTCGCTTAGCCGGTTATATAGCGCCTCAACAAAAGCTCGGTTCAGTGGTTCGGCCTGGGGCTTGGCCAAAGACAGCCGGGCCTGATCTTCCGGCCCCCAGGAAAGAAAGTCGAGTCGCTCCTGAAGCTCCGACTCTCCGAGCCCCAAACGTTCCAGCAATTCGCCCAGCAACCCTGCCTGCATGCAGTCCAACTCCATTGGTTTGTAGTGACGATCACCCTTTTTCAGGCAATAAAAAAAGCGCCAGAGCGAGTGAACTAATCACCCGCTCTGGCGCTTTGACTTTCAGGCCCTTATGTCCTGACCGGCAAAGCCGTCTGTCGCCAAAGACTATCGCAAACAGTTGCCTTGTCAAGATGCGGGCAATCTCTCCAGCAAAGCCTCAAGACGACGGCGCAAATCCCCCAGTTGCTTCGAGCGAAAAGCGTGCCGGGTTTGCTCAAGGGTCTCGATGGCATCAAGCACCGCCGCAGCCAGCACGCCACTACTGTTCAGATCTTCCTCACCGACCCAGCGGCAGGCGGGTGCTTTGCTGCAATCGGCTACCTGGCAAATCAATTCATGACTGATGTTGGCCTGACCCAAGGCACGAACCACATCATCGGACTGACCCTGCGCAACGGCTAATATCAGGCGCATGTCGCACATACCTATACTCCATAGGGTAAACTTCAACAGTACTATAACCTTATAAAGCAAATGGCTATAGTGCTGCCTGTTGTCGCCCGTCATATACAGTGTCGCCGCGCTGACCTTTATTCTGGACGGCGCGGCTCACTGGATGGCTTTGCTGGTCATGCTGCCGGATGATTGGTTGCGGGGCCCGGTCATCTTGATCGGCTGGAGCCTAAGCTTGTTTTATTTTTATGACGTCTACCATTGATTGACCACTCCATTCGCCTTGGTTAATGTTCAGCCGGTTGCCGATTCGCCAGATAAACGAGGTATGTACATGGCCAAGAAAAAAGTCGCCGTTGATTTTGAACAGTCACTGGGCGACCTACAGAAGCTGGTCGAGCGGTTGGAAAGTGGCGAACTCAGCCTTGAGGACTCCCTGACCGCCTTTGAACAGGGCGTCTCACTGACCCGCGATTGCCAACAAGCACTGAGCCAGGCCGAGCAAAAGGTCCAACTGCTGGTTGAACAGCACGGCAACCTGAGCACCGAGCCCTTTGATGGGCCCGTTGAATGAATGATTTCAGCCATTATCTAGCCACCTGCCAAGAGCGCATCAACGCTCACCTAAACCAGCATGTGCAAACCAGCGAACCCCGACTGGAACGCTTGTTTTCAGCCATCCGCTACAGCGTCACCCATGGCGGCAAGCGTATCCGCCCCATGCTCGTCTACGCCAGTTGCGAAGCCCTCCGCGGACCAGTGGAGCGGGCCGACATCGCCGCCGCCTCAGTAGAGGCGATCCATGCCTACTCGCTGATTCATGATGATCTGCCGGCGATGGATGACGATGATTTGCGCCGCGGCCACCCCACCTGCCATATCGCCTATGACGAAGCCACAGCGATCCTGGCTGGCGACGCTCTGCAAGCGCTGGCCTTTCAATGGCTGACACAGGCGAACGCCCTGCAACCTGACACTCGCCTGCATATGATCGACCTGCTGGCTCGCGCTGCAGGCCCCACCGGCATGGTCGGCGGCCAAGCCATTGATCTGGGCGCGGTCGGAGAAAAACTGGACCTGGCCACGTTAGAGAACATGCATAGGCACAAAACCGGCGCCCTAATACGCGCCAGCGTGCAGCTCGGGGCACTGGCCAGTGAACAGGTGACCGATGAGCAACTGACCGCACTCGGAGACTACGCCGACTGTATCGGCCTGGCTTTTCAGGTCCAGGATGACATCATCGACATCGAAAGCGAGACCAGCGTGCTGGGCAAGCAGCAGGGTGCCGACGTCGCTCGCGACAAGCCCACCTACCCCGCGCTACTGGGGCTGGACGGCGCCCGAACATTGGCCGATTCGCTGCGCAGACAGGCCATTGAGGCGCTGCAGCCCTTTGGTGACGATGCTCTGCGCCTGCGGCAACTGGCTGACTTTATTGTACAAAGGCAATTCTAAGCAGACCGCGCTAGTTGGGCTAAGGGTCCGCATCGGTTAAACTGCCGTTTTAATCTCGCCATGCGGCACCCAGAGCCTGTTTGATGCCAAGCACCTTTCACGAAATACCCCGCGAACGGCCCAGCACTCCGCTGCTGGATAGCCTGAATGACACTGCCCACCTGCGCGAGCTGGATGAACAGCGCCTGCCAGAACTGGCCGACGAGCTGCGCGCGTACCTGTTGTGGACCGTCAGCCAGACCGGCGGTCACTTCGGGGCCGGCCTGGGGGTGATCGAACTGACCGTGGCGCTGCATTACATCTATCAAACACCCGCTGACCGGATCGTCTGGGATGTGGGCCATCAAGCCTACCCGCACAAGATCCTCACTGGTCGCCGCGAGCAGATGAGCACCCTGCGTCAGAAGGACGGCCTGGCCGCCTTCCCGCGCCGCAGTGAAAGCCCTTACGATACGTTTGGCGTGGGCCATTCCAGCACCTCAATCAGCGCGGCCCTCGGCATGGCCGTCGCCTCACGTCTGCAAGGGCTGGACCGGCGTACGGTAGCCGTCATAGGTGACGGCGCTCTAACCGCCGGCATGGCCTTCGAAGCGCTCAATCATGCCTCGGATCTGGAAGCCAACATGCTGGTGGTGCTGAACGACAATGACATGTCGATATCACGCAACGTTGGCGGCATGTCCAATTACTTGGCGAAGATTCTCTCCAGCCGCACCTACTCTCATATGCGCGAAGGCAGCAAGAAAGTGCTGTCGAAGATTCCCTCTGCCTGGGAGTTGGCGCGCAAGACTGAGGAGCACGCCAAGGGCATGCTGGTACCCGGCACGCTGTTTGAAGAGCTAGGCTGGAACTATATCGGTCCTATCGACGGTCATGACTTGCCCACGCTGATTGCCACGCTGGGCAACATGCGCGAATTGAAAGGCCCGCAGTTTCTGCATGTAGTAACCCAGAAGGGCAAGGGATTTTCGCCGGCCGAAGCCGACCCGATTGGCTACCATGCGATTACCAAGCTGGAACCCAAACCTTCCAGCAATGGCGCCAGCAAGCCAAAATACTCTAATGTGTTCGGCCAATGGCTGTGCGACATGGCGGCCGAAGACCAGCGCCTGGTGGGCATCACCCCAGCGATGAAGGAAGGCTCGGATCTGATCGCATTCAGCGAAAAGTACCCAGAGCGCTATTTCGACGTGGCCATCGCCGAGCAGCATGCGGTGACCCTAGCCGCCGGGATGGCTTGCGAAGGCGCCAAACCAGTGGTCGCGATCTACTCCACCTTCTTGCAGCGTGCCTATGATCAGCTAATTCATGATGTTGCAGTGCAGAACCTGGATGTGCTGTTTGCCATCGACCGCGCGGGGCTGGTCGGCGAGGATGGTCCCACCCACGCTGGTAGCTTCGACCTGTCCTTTCTGCGCTGCCTGCCTAACATGCTTATCATGGCCCCGGCCGACGAGAACGAAACCCGTCAGATGCTGACTACCGGCTTTCTGCACAACGGCCCAGCTGCAGTAAGGTACCCGCGGGGCACCGGCCCAGGCACACCCATCGATCCGGCCCTCGCACCCCTGCCCATCGGCAAAGGGCAGATAACCCGCCAGGGTCAGAAGGTCGCGGTACTGTGCTTTGGCACTCTGCATGCCCAGGCGCTGCAAGCCGGCTCCCAGCTGGACGCCACCGTGGTCAATATGCGCTTTGTTAAACCACTGGACACCCTGCTTATCCAGCAACTGGCCGACAGCCATGAACTGCTGGTGACGGTCGAAGAAAACGCCATCATGGGCGGCGCAGGCAGCGCAGTAAATGAGTGGCTACTGGGCCAGGACAGGCCCGTCAGAGTTCTGAATCTCGGCTTGCCAGATGCTTATGTAGAGCATGCCAAGCCCGCGGAAATGCTTGCCGAATGCGGGCTGGATGCAGCCGGCATCGAAGCCGCGATCCGTCAGCGCCTGGACCGCAACACCTGAGTCTGCCTGCGGACGCAGGCAACCTGCCCTCACTCAGTGCGCCAACAGGCTTGACCAGCCGACACTTAGCCCCTAGAGTCCATCCCGCTTCCAGTCGCACTGGGTGCCCCGCAGGCCATCAAACCGCGGGGTGAAACGGGAAGTCGGTGCAACCCCGACGCTGCCCCCGCAACGGTAAAGGATCACAGCCCCTTGATACGGGTCTGTCGGTAATGTGCATTGCGCCACTGTACTCACAAGTATGGGAAGGCCACATTATTTGCATCCTGAGCCCGGAGACCGGCCCTGTGCGAAAGAACCTGCGCGCTCGTAAACAAGCGCGCAGGATCGTAGCTGAGGTGTCGCGGAGGGCGCCACCCGGCCAGTGCATGGCTGTCCCTCCGTTTCAACGGCAGATTTCACTGGCTTCTCGCCCTCCTCAAAAGCGTTTCTTTTGAGGCTCAACATGAACAGATTACTAATACTCGTCCCTATCCTGCTGGCATCCGGCATAACGCTGGCCAATGACTCTGTGGATTTGCCCAATACAGTGGTTACCGCATCACGCGTAGAACAACCACGCAGCGCTGTGCTGGCAGCCAACACCGTGTTCACCCGCACCGACATCGAGCGCCTGCAAGCGCGCAGCGTGCCAGAACTACTCAGCCGCGTACCCGGCCTGCAACAGAATCGCAACGGCGGCATACCGTCCTACTTTCTGCGTGGCACAAACACCAACCAGACGCTAGTGCTGGTTGACGGCCAACGTGTTGCATCTACCACAGCCGGAACCGCGCGCATCGATTACCTGAATATCGACAACGTCGAGCGCGTCGAAGTGGTTCGCGGCCCGCGCTCCTCCGTATTTGGTGCCGATGCCATTGGTGGTGTGATCCAGATTTTTACCCGCCAACCTGAACCCGGCCTGCAACCGACCTTGCGTCTCGGCGTGGGTACAGACCATATCTGGGAGCGCAGCATCGGCCTTACCGGCGGCAACCAGGATACTCGCTTTGCCCTCGGCGCCAGTCTGGATGAGAGTCGTGGCTTCGACCGTACTACGGACAATGTTGGTAACGACCGTGACCGCGATGGAAACCGCAACAAAGCCCTATACCTGAATGTGACCCACGCACTGAATGCCGACTGGCAGGCAGGTCTCAGTCTGAACGATCAGCGCGGCAAGAACGAGTTTGATGATGCCTTTGATCTCAACCCCGGCAATCCGGAAGATCAATTTCGCGTCAGCAGCTACCAAGCCCACCTGCAGGGCCAACTGACCGGGATATGGAACAGCCGCCTGGAGCTGGGTCGTAGCTTTGACCGCAACAAGACCGTCGGCTCCGGCAGCCCGTGGAATGACGGCTCGATCGAAACCACCCGGCACTCAGCCAGTTGGCTGAACCAGTTGGCGCTCACGCCAGAACACAACTTGACCCTGGGCAGCGACTGGCACAAAGATCGCCTTTCATCGACCAATGCCTACAGCAAAACCAGTCGTGAAAACTGGGCGGCGTTTGCCCAGCACCGTTGGAGCACCGAGGACTTTTCTACCGAAGTCGGCCTGCGGCATGACGATAACCAGCATTTCGGTACAGAGAACAGCTTCAATGCTGCTCTGGCTATTCCGGTAGGCGACTGGCAGCAATGGATTCTGAGTTACTCCGAGGGCTTCCGCGCACCCACCTTCAATGATCTCTATGCTCCTCCAGGCTGGGGCGGCAACCCCGACCTGAACGCCGAAACCTCAAAAAACTGGGAACTGCAATGGCGCGGTCAACTCGCCCAGGCCGACATCGAAGCCGCTCTGTTCCACAATACGATCAAGGATCTTATCGCCTGGAACACTGGCACCTCACAGGTAGAAAATATCAATCGCGCACGCATACAGGGTGTCGAAGCCGCGATCAATGCGACGCTGTTGGGCTGGAACAGCCGCACAGCCATTGCGCTGATCGACCCGCGTGATCGCGACACCGGGCATACCCTGCAACTGCGAGCCAAACGCACTATCAGCCAGGACTTCGACCGCCAGTTCGGCGCCTTCGGTATTGGCGCCACCTGGCAAGCTTTCAGCCAACGCTACAGCAACCCGACCAACGACAGCACTCTGTCCGGCTATGCCATCTTCGATCTGCGCGGTAGTTGGCAAGCCAATCAGAGCATGCGCTTGGAGCTGAAAGCGCAGAATCTGTTCGACCGCGATTACGCTCTGGGTACGTATTCACGTCCGACAGGGCCTTTCCCGGCTCCATCGCAAACCCTAGCCTACGCACAACCAGGCCGCACTGCCCTGCTATCAGTAACCTGGACACCCCAGCTCTGATGCAGCCTTTTCCCCTTTCCCATCCGGGAGAGGGGAATACCCCTTCCCATCCATCCTTGCTGCCGACCACCCCCTTTAAGGCATAATACCGGCTGATCTTTACCGGCCCGGACGCTCCATGTTCTTTACCGACGCACGCCTGCAATTCTTTCGCCCGCTGACCAGCAAATACCGCGAGCAGGTCATAGAGTGCCTGCGCGTGCTGCATGACCGGCTGTACAGCGCCAGCGCCGACTATGGCGAGTCACTCAAGCGTGAGCAGGTGGTGGATATTTTCAGCGAGGCTCTGGAACGGGCTCCCTTGCTGGATGGCGATGACGATGACGGCGGTCGCTTCAAGAGCAACCGTGAGCAGGCGGCCTGGGTACTCAACAGCCTGATCGAGCACGGCTGGCTTGAGCGTCAGGTGGACCAGGCCACTTTCGAATCAACCTACCCGTTCAGCCGCATGGGCCGTCTGTTTACCCAGTCACTGGTCGAGGCTGGTGGACGCAGCGTGCGTACCCGCCACCGCAATACGCGCAATACGCTCAACGCCCTGGCAGCCTTTCTCGAGCACGGCGAGGTCTATGACCTGTTGGACGCCCATGAAGCGTCCGAGCGCATCATCGCCGATTTCACCGACATCATTGCCGAACTGGAAGAGCGCAAGCGGGAACTGGTACGCGAAGTCGAAGCCCAGCAGTTGGTCGAGCAGGCCAGCGAACAGTTCTTCGAGTTCATGGAACGGCGCTTCCAGCCCGACCTGGCGATTCGCCTGTCCGCTGACAGCGTGGAGAAACACCGCGAACGCATTCTCAAGACCATTGAGCGTATCCGCCGCAAACCACGCGAGTGGAAGGCCCATGCCGAGCGCGAGCTGCGCCGCCTGTCGCCGGACCTGGTAGTGGACGCCCAGAGCTCGGTGCTCTGGCAACTGCTCGACGGCATTGAACAACGCCTACGCAATGCAGCAGACATCATGCTGCCGGCGCTACGCAAGACGCTGCAGAGCTTTACCCAGCGCGCCGACATCATCATTCGCCAACTCAGTTACCTGCACAGCCAGAAGCATAACGATATTGTCGCCCTGTGCCGTGAACTGGCCGCGCTAACGGATGCCGAGCGCGGGGCACGGCTGGATGCTGCCGGCGAGCAGATGGCCAGCGTGCAGATCGGCCTGGTTGATCCCGGCCAGATTCGCCTGCGCGAACGACGCTTGCGCCCCCCGGTGCACAGCCTGATGGCCGAGGAACAACCAGCGGATGCCGCCACACTGCGTGAACTAGCGATCCAGCAGTTGCTGGACAAGGCCTTCAGCATCACCGCCGGCGATCTACGTGACTACCTGCGCAGCGCACTCGGCGAAGCGCGCCAGGTGGACAACCGCGACCTGCCGATCAATAACGCCAGCGACCTGCTGGCGCTCAGTCATCTGATCGAGCTGGCCGGTGCCGAACATGCCGCGCGCGGTATGCGCGTGCGCATCGAGCCGACCGGACAGGTCGTGGCTGCCGATACCTATTTCCGCCGCCGCGACGGCTTCATTATCGAACTGGAACACGACGACCATGCGTGATGCCCTCGACGCCGCCCTGGCCGAACGCGGCCTGAGCAACGACGACTTCTCCGAACTCATGATCCGCCTACTTGACCGGGGCGTACTCAGCCGCGACCAGAGCAAGCGTGAGGCCGAACTCTACGACCGTTACCTGAAGGTCGCCGAGCTGGTAGAGGATTACCTGCAGGTGCTGCGCATCCGCATTCTGCATGAGCCGCGCTTTCAATTGCTCCGCGTCTTTCCGCCGGGGGCCGAAGTGCCCGGCCTGATTGATGCAGCCGAACAGGACCAGAGCGGCCTGCGCGACAGGCTGAACCAGCAGGAGGTGATGCTGATCCTGGTGTTGCGCACCGAGTATGACAAGGCCCTGCGCGAGGGCGATGTGGATGAACTGGGGCAGGTCATGCTGCCGCTGGAAGCCCTCAACCTGGCCTATCGCAACCTGCTTGGGCGAACCCTACCCGACCAGCAGGGCGAGCGTCAGGCACTGCTGCGGCGCATGCGCCAACTGCACCTGATCCGCAGCCCGGCCGACAGCGGTCCGGAGAGCGAAGCCTGGCTGACCATCCGCCCCGGCATTCTCAGCCTGGTGACCGATACCGCGCTTGGCCAGTTGGCCAGCCCGACGGATGACGATGCTCCCGACCTACCCGCAGCGTCCGACCAGGAGCCCAACTGATGTACCTGAAGCGATCAATCACGCTCAACTGGGGCAACCTGCCGAATGCCGAGTTGGAGTATGGCCCGGTCAACCTGTTTTCCGGTGGCAACGGCTCGGGCAAGACCACCGCCGCCGACGCCCTGCAAACACTGATGACCGCCGCCCACGACAACCTGTTCAATTACAACCCCGGCCAGGACGAAACCACTCAGCGCGGGCGCGGCGGCAAACAGGTGCGCACCCTCGCTTCCTACGTCCTGGGGTGTGACGACGGTGCCTTCGCCCGCCCCTGGGACAGCGATGGCTATATAGCCGGCGTGTTTCATGCGACCCGGGGTGAAACGGCCGAAGCCTTTACCGCAGTGATAGGCGTCCGCGCGCACCTGGACGCCGCCGGCACCAGCAGGCAGGCGCGCCAGGATGAACTGCTGTTGATGCTGCTGCCAGGAGAAATGCTCAGTCTGAGCGACTTTCAACGCGAGCAGGATGGTGCCCGCCATCTGGTTCCGCTAACTGAGCTGCCCAACCTGTTGCGCCAGCGCCTGGGCAAGGCGCGGGTCGAAGTCTACGACAAGAAAAGCCAGTATCTGGCCCGTCTGTATGGCGCTCTGCGAGGCAAACGCGATGCCGTCTCGGTACGTGAGGCCAAGCACGCCGCACGTACCTTCGCCAACTTCATGGCCTACAAGCCGGTCAAATCGATCGACCAGTTTGTCGCCGAAGAAGTACTCGAAGCGCGTGACTTCGGTGACACCATAAAACGCATCCGCGATCTGCTGCGCACCGTGCACGGCATGGAGCAGGAGGCCAGCCGCATCCGTGGCGCAGTGAATGCGCTGCAGCACGCCCACGAACAGGCCGAGCAGTATCAGCAGAGCTGGCTGGGGCGCACCGGCCTCGACTATCTGGCTGCCGCCCAGCGCTGGCAGCAGAACCAGCAGGGCTATCTGACTGCCAAGGAAAACCAGCAGCAACTGGCCAGCGTCCTGCGTAGCCTGCAGGATGACCAGCGGTTGAGCACCGAGCGCCTGCAGCAGGCCCACGACGAGCAGGTCCGCCTGGAGGCGGTTCGCCAGGGCATCCCGGCACTGCAAAGCAAGGACCAGCTACAGCAACAGCGCGAGCAGCTCGGTGTTCAGGTGCAAAATGCCATCGCCCCGCTGCTACAGCAGGCCCGACAGCGCGACCGGAATATCGAAGCACTGCAGAACACCCGGCAATTGCTGGCTCAGCACAGCCTGGCCCTGCAGTTGCCGCAACTGGTCTCCCGGGGCTGGCAACAGGCGGTCAACGCCGTATTGGCCGACGACCAGCAGCCGGTAACCGAGCTTGACCAACTGCTCAACCGTGATCTGCTCGACCTGTCACCACTGGATGCCGGACTAGACCGCATTCATAACCAACAGCAGGCGCACAATCAGCTACTTGAGCGCCTGCATGCAGAAGACGCCGAAGGCGTCAGCCTGCGCCAGCATCTGGATCGTCAGAGCCAGGGCAAGGCCGCCGAACTCAGCCAGACCGATCGGCAGATACAGCAGACCGAACAACGTATTACCGCGCTCAATTCCAGTCGCGTGACCTACCCCGGTTATGTCGAAGACGCCCTGCGCGCGATCCGCCAGCAATGCCCGCAGGCCGATCCACGGGTGCTTTGCGACTATATCGACGTCGTCGATCCCGACTGGCAGATGGCAATCGAAGGCTATATCGGCGGCAGCCGCTACGGCATTCTGGTCGAGCCCGAGCACGAAGCCGCTGCCATCCGCGTCGTACGCCAGATGAGTGGCCGCGATCGGAATCGCGCAAGGGTGATTCAGGGCGACAAGGCGCGCCAGGATGCCGAACGCCTGAGCCTGCCGGATGATTCCATCATTCAGGTCATGCGCTTCGGACACCGGATTGCCGAATACTATCTGTGTGCCTCCTACGGCAGCGTGGTGCGCGTGGCGGACGCCGAAGCGTTGCGGCAAACTCGCCGCGGCATTACTCAGGAAGGCCTGGGCTCGGGTAACTATGCATTGTTTCGCTGCGACCTGGATGACAGCCAACTGGTGTTCGGCGCGGCTGCACGGGAGCGTAATCTAAAGGCACAACTCGTCAACCTGGAACAGTTGCAGGTTCAGCGCCAGCAATTGCGCCAGGAATACGCCCTACTGGATCAGTTGGACAAATACCTGGCCCAGTTGCAGCCACTCGATTATGTCGCCTGCGCCGGCCAGTTGCTCGCCAGCCAGCAACAGTTGCACAAAGTCGAGCAGCAGCTGGAGCGGATTGATCTGGGCGAATACCGTGATTTGGAGCAGCAGCAGGAGCAGGTCAACCAGCGTTACCGCGAGCTGGACCGACAGGGCAAGGAGCTGGACCAGCAACAGGGTCGGCTGGAGGAAAAACTGACCACCGCCAGCACGCAGGTTCACCAGTTTGCCGACCAGGGCGACCAGTTGCTGGAACGCAAGGAAAACGCCGAACAGGCATTACTGGACGCCGCCGCCGAGCTGCCCGGCCTTGATCCGCAAGCCCGCCTGCAAGCACTCGACGACCAACTGGCGCATGCCCACGGCGAGTTTGATTTCAGTGAACAGAGCGCAACCATGACCAGCCGCCTGCATCAACAGGCGGTCGAACTGGAACGCGCCATCGAACACTACAACCAGCAGGCGCAACCTGCTGATCTAGTGCTGCAAGACAGTCCCGCCGAGCTGCACAGCGCTGCTTTCTATCGCCACGTCGGCCAGCTACGCCTGCAACTGGACAACCTCTACAACCGCCTGCGCAACAATGTGCTGCTGGCCAAGCAGGAGCAACTCGCCAGTCTGCGCGACACCTTCAACACCACTTTTGTCAGCGACCTCTGCCACGAGATCCACCAGGCAATCAACGACGGCCGGCGCATTCTGGAAAACCTCAACAAGGAACTCGAACACCATCAGTTCGGCGCCGACCGCGAGCGCTTCCAGTTCGAGTGGAGCTGGATTCCCGAATTCAAGGAGTACTGGGATTTTTTCCGCAACATCATCGAAACGCCCAATCTGGGCGATGGCGCCAGCCTGTTCGACAGCAGCTTGTCGGAACAGGCCAGCAGCGTTCGCGATCGTCTGCTTGCCCTGCTCCTCGATGGCGACGAACAACAGGCCCTACGTGAACTCGAACGTATCAGTGACTACCGCCGCTACCGCCGTTACGACATTCTCAAGCACCCCCAGGGCAAGCCGGCGATTCGCCTTAGCGAGTACGGCACCGGCTCCGGCGGCCAATTGGAAACACCCGCCTATATCATTCGCGCCGCAGCGGTCACCAGCGCGTTCCGCTTCAACGAGGGTGACAGTCATCTGCGCATGGTGATTGTCGATGAAGCATTCATGCACATGGATGAGATCCGCTCCCGCGAGGTGATCGGCTACCTGACGCAAACCCTGGGCCTGCAACTGATCTTTATCATGCCCACCAGCAAGGCAGGCCCCTTCCTCGACCTGATCAGCAACCAGTTCGTATTCAGCAAGGTACCCAGCACGCAGCCGCTGGGGGAGCTTAACACCCGCGTACTGCTCGATCGCCAGCACTTGAATACCGACAAGGTCGCCGATCTATGGGCGCAACATCGCCGGGTGATTCGCCAGCAGGGCATGCTGGATTTCATGGAGGATGTGTGAACATGCAGCCTGCCGCGCCAACCTGGCTGGCCGAGGAGGCCTGGTTGCGCGACTTGTTGAGCTGGTGTCTGAAACGGCTGCATGATGATCGTCGGCGCGCGGTGACCCGGCGCATCACACCGCGCCATCTGCCGGCACTATTCGACTTCAACCAGAACACCGGTTACCGCTGGCATCTGTTGCAGAGCCTGGCCAGAGACCACGGCGTGTTCCGTATCCAGCTAGCGCCTACCAGAACAGCCGAAGAACCCTACCAGAACGCCCAGCTACGATTGAATCCCGATAGCGAGGCGTTGCTCCGAGTCTGGCTGAATCAACCCAGGGTCGATCCCTATATGCTCGAATGGTCTACTGCTATCCAGCAACAGCGCTCCGTCTTTGCCGACCAGGGTCAGGCACTCTTGACCAATCCTCTGCAGGTACCTGGCTTTACTGCGTCTGAGCTCGTGAATGGATTTGTCCGGATCAGTGATCATCTTGACCAACCCTGCACCGCCAGACATGTTGCCGCGCGCTGCTTCGCCGGCCATTCGAAACTGCTGGACCAACGCGCAGAGCTGCTATTCGCCTTGTTTGGCCCGCGCGCGGCGGCGATGGGGCCCCGGCCTCTACTCCTCAATGCCTGGGCGCCAGGGGTCTTCAGCCAGATTCTACTGGTCGAAAACCAGGACAGCTTTCTGCAACTGGTCAGCCAACCACCAGCCGAATGCGCCCTGGTCTATAGCGCCGGCTTTCGCGCAAGCGCCGAACGCCTGCTCAGCGCCCACACCCGGTTCGCCTTTTTACCTGGCTCTGACAGCGCGGCCTTCCAGCAACACTGGTTAAGCGCGCAGCCCTGGTTCTGGGGTGATCTCGACTACGCCGGAATGGCCATACTGAAAGCCCTGCGCCACAGCCTGCCGAGGCTGCAAGCCTGGCAGCCCGGTTATCAGCCACTGCTCGGCGCACTACTCGACGGCGCCGGCCACCGCCCGGAGCAAGCCGGCAAAACCCGCCAGACCGACCCGGGTGTCACAGGTTGCGACTATGCCGATCAGCAGCTATTACCCGCACTCCGGGCGACTGGGCGATTTCTGGATCAGGAGTGGGTGGCAAGTATTCATCTCTGAGAGCGCGGGCAAACTCTAGCTATCCCGCCAGATCACGCCACACAAATCCGCCAACCCTTCTACAATCTGCGGAGTGGGCCGTACCAGGTTGTCTCCATCAAGCACGTGCAGGCGCCCACTGCGCACCGCGCCAAGTTTCGGGAACCGGAACCAACTTTCAAGCCAGGAATTAGCTTGGGCCGGCTCGTCGGAGAAGACAATGATTATGTCAGGATCCGCAGCAATGACGCTTTCGCGCCCTACCTGCGGCGCCAGAATCGGCAGGTCGCCAAACACATTGCGCGCACCACAGTGGCGCAACGCATCGCCAATCAACTGGTTATCACTGACAGTATAAAGGGGCTCATCCCACAGCTGGATGAAGACGCGAGGTGCATCTGTTGCCAAAGGCCGCTGGAGGTTGTTCAGGTCGCGTTCATAGTCGGCGACCAAGGCCTCGGCAGCAACAGGCACGTCAAGCAAATCACCCAGGCGCCGTGTCATATCGGCGATGTCCGCCAACCTCTGGGGATCAAAGCGTTCGACACGAACACCCCAGGTTTCAAGGGCATTCAAGAGTTCAGGGGGGTTGCCCGAGATCCAGGCCAGCACCAGGTCAGGCTGTTGCGCCAGAATCAGTTCGAGGGACAGGCTCTGATGGCGGCCAACTAGGGGTATAGCATCCAGCTCGACAGGCAACTGACCATCATCCAGCACACCGACCAATTGATCGGCAGCGTCCAGCTGCACCAGCATATCAGTCAGAAACGGCGCCAGGCTGACTACCCGGGGAGCAGCCGCCAACGGCAGGCTGAGCAGCAGTAGACCGGCCAGCCAGCCGGCGCGCATCACTTCACCCAGGCGCTGGGCGGCCGGTACAGCAGCATCACGCCCATGCTGGCGAGCACCAAGAGAATCAGCGGTACGATTTCGTTGCTACAGACGAACTGCAGCATACCCATCCACGCAGGGAACTTGGCATTCATCAGACCCAGCAGTTGGTGTTTATGCAAAACTGCCCAGGCGGTCTCAGCCTGTGGCTGGTCGCCCAGCGCTTCAGCGGCGATCAACGCCGACTTGTAATGCCGAAAGCGCCAGATGGACAGAAACAGCGTGGCTAACCCCAACACAAACAGGGGGATAGCGCCTTCCGGCCAGGCCCCGGGTTGCTCTCCGATAAACCACACCAGCGCAATCGGCAGGCCGAGCGTCACACCCGCTTGCATCCGCCAGTTGCGCTGCAGGGCTTTCCAATGAGGACGTGCATCAAACATCATTCGGCCTCCGCCTGATGCATCTCGCCAAGCATGTGCCCCAGCTTGCCGGCTTTGGTGGCCAAGTACTTGCTGTTGTGCGGGTTGAGCCCGAACTCCAGTGGCAATCGCTCGGTCACTTTCAAACCATAGCTCTCGAGCGCCTTGACCTTGCGCGGGTTGTTGGTCAGCAACCTAAGGCTGGTAATGCCCAGGTGCTCAAGAATAGGTTGGCAGATTCCATAATCGCGCTGATCGGCGCCAAAGCCTAATTGTTCGTTGGCTTCGACCGTGTCTGCCCCACCGTCCTGCAGATGATAGGCCCTGATCTTGTTCATCAGGCCTATACCCCGGCCTTCCTGGCGCAAATATAGGAGCGCGCCGCGCCCCTCCTCGGCAATGGCTTGCAAAGCGGCTTCGAGTTGAAAGCCGCAATCGCAACGCAGGCTGAACAAGGCATCGCCGGTCAGACATTCTGAGTGCAACCGGCCCAGCACAGGCTGGCCGTCGGCTACATCGCCCATGGTCAGTACTACATGCTCCTTGCCGGTATCCTGTTCCAGGAAGCCGTGCATGGTAAAGGTACCCCATCGGGTGGGCAATTTGGATGACGCAACAAAGGTGACTGACACACCGGTCTCCTGTACAGCCGCTGCAATAAGGGGCCGCTATATTATCAGGAGATTGCCCGCGCGGCGATGTAAAGCACCTGTTGGAATGGTTTGGCATTTACTTAGCCGAGGCGCAGAGCCGATTTCAGCGACTTTCCAAGACCAGGATACCGCCCTGGTCGACCATGCGTACGCGATTCAGGTAGCTGTTACCCAGCAGCACTTCGGTGGGAAAGCCGCCTTCCAAGACCAGGCCGTCAACGTTGGTCAACTCCAGCTCGCCGACCTTTACACGCCCGAGTTTTACCCGGTAACCCTGTACCTGACCACTCGCAGTGGTGGCCCGCACCTCGACGCCGGTTGTCCGGTAATCGATGCCCAACCGCTGGGCTTGAAAGGAATTCAGCGCCACACTGGTTGCACCGGTATCGACCATGAAAGGTACGCTATGGCCGTTGATGGATCCGGTAACACGATAGTGCCCGCCGGTGCCGCGGGGGATGCTAACCTGCCGCGTCTGACGCTGAGCAAAACCCTCAGTGTAGTCGCGCTGCATGCCAAATTCGCGCGTCTGCCCGTTGATCCTCAGCGTGGCGGTGCGGCTATCGGCGGCCAACAACTCGACCCCTTGGGCGCCTGGCTGGCCAATCCGCAACATGTGCCGCTGACCGTCAATATTGACCACAGCCGCGCCAGAAAACAGCCCGACCACCCTGACCACCGGCTCAGCCAGCGCAGTTGAACTAAACAGCGCCAGCAGACTCATGGTAACAATATGGAGCTTGAGCATGGCGCCCTCCCAGGCAAACCTGTTGCGTCCGTTTAGACCAGCCACTCAGCGACCAGTAACACTACAAGGGCCATCAAGCCTGCAAGAATATCGTCGAGCATGATGCCAAACCCACCCCCCACACGCTTGTCCACCCAACCGATAGGCCAAGGTTTCCAGATATCAAAGAGGCGGAACAGCGCAAACCCGGCGAGCAACCAGAGCCAGCCAGGCGGCGCGAGCAACATGGTTAGCCAGAGCCCGACAAACTCGTCCCAGACAATCCCGCCATGATCATGCACGCCCATATCCCGGGCGGTACGGTCACACAGCCATATGCCGAGCACAAAGGTCACGACCAGAACCGCTATATAGCCGCTCAAGGGTAACTGCTGCCACAGCAGCACGAAGGGTACCGCTGCCAGTGTTCCCCAGGTGCCAGGGGCTTTGGGGATGGCGCCGCTACCAAAACCGAAGGCGAGAAAATGGATCGGATTACGCCACACTGAGGCGGGAGCGTGCGGCTGCTGATCAGTCATTAGGGGTGTCCTTGAAATGTTGGTAGCCCGCAGGCTGGTCCATGTTTACCAGTGCCTGACCATCATCCAGCCAAACCCCCTGCCCGGCAACCACCTGGCCAATGGCGCTAACCGCGAAGCCCTGGGATCGCCATACCGCTAGGGCAGCTGTACTGGCAACCGGCAAGGTAAACAGCAGTACATAGTCATCCCCGGCGCTGAGCATCCATTCCAGGCGCTGAGCTTCAGGCCACGCCATCAATGCCTTGGAACAAGGTAGATCGGCGCGACGGATCTTCAGGCCTACCCCGCTGGCACTGGCCAGATGGCCGGCGTCGGCCAGCAGACCATCGGAAATATCGATACCGGCACTGGCAATTCCCGCCAGCTCCAGGCCCAGTTCACACTGCGCGCGCGGACGCCAGAACCGGGCCTTGAGGTAACCCCTTTCACCCTCGGCTAATCCGTCAGGCAAACGCTCACCAAGCACCAGCGCCAGGCCAGCACCACCGTCACCCAGCAGCCCCCCCACACAGAGCAAATCACCTGGTTGCGCACCCTGACGACGGACCACCCTGCGCGGCTCGACCTGGCCCATTACGGTAACGCCCACATTCAGCGGCCCCCGCGTCGTGTCTCCGCCAACCAGGCAAATACGGTGGTCTTGAGCAGCCTGGGTCAAACCTTCGGCAAAGCTTGCCAGCCAGCCTTCGTCGGCTTGTGGCAGCGTCAACGCCAGAGTGAAGCTCAGTGGTCGTGCGCCCATGGCCGCAAGATCGCTGACCGCCACAGCCAACGCGCGATAACCCAGGTCCGCAGGGAGGTAGTGCTCAGGAAAGTGGGTGCCCAGTACCAAGGTATCGGTGGATACTACCCACTGTTTGCCTGGCTCGGGCCGCAGCAGGGCCGCGTCGTCACCGATACCGAGGGTTACCGCGTCGACATCGCCGGCTGCCTCCAGGGCAGAGTCCTGGAAGTAGCGACGAATTAGATCGAACTCACCCAACGGCATGGCCACAGCCTCCTGCCGACGACGTCAGCGCCCGCGTCGAGACGCGTTGACTTCGGCACTGCGCAAACGCGGCGCCAGCTTGTCAAGAATACCGTTGACGTACTTGTGGCCGTCAGTGGCACCGAAGGTCTTCGCCAGTTCGATGCCTTCATTGATGACCACTTTGTATGGCACGTCAATGCGATGCATCAGTTCGTAAACACCGATACGCAGCGTGGCCAGCTCGATCGGGTCCAGCTCTTTAACCGGGCGATCCAACACGGTAGCGAGACAATCATCCAGCTCGGTGAGATTTTTACCCACGCCGGTCAGCAGCTCGTGAAAATACGCGCCGTCGACCTTGGCAAAATCGTTATCGGTACGATAATGCGCTTCAATATCGGACAGCGGCAGATCCGCTACATGCCATCCATACAGGGCCTGCAGCGCGAAGCTGCGCGCCTTGCGCCGGGCTGAAGCCTTGGGCCTGCCGGGAGCGGCCGGCTGAGTGCCGGATTCGCTCACTTGGCCCCCAACTGCTTGCACAGGCTGACCATTTCGAATGCAGACATGGCCGCTTCTGCGCCCTTGTTGCCGGCTTTGGTGCCGGAGCGCTCGATCGCCTGCTCGATGCTGTCAACGGTCAGTACACCGAAGGCAACTGGAATACCGTATTCCAAAGACAGACTGCCGATGCCCTTGACGCATTCGCCAGCGACATATTCGAAGTGCGGCGTACCGCCGCGGATTACCGCACCCAGAGTAACAATCGCATCAAACTGCTGCATCTCGGCGACTTTTTTGACTACCAGCGGAATCTCGAACGCGCCGGGTGCCCGAATAATGGTGATATCGGCCTCCTTCACCCCGTGGCGCTTGAGTGCATCAATGGCGCCGGACAGCAGGCTTTCAACCACAAAGCTGTTGAAACGTCCGACAACCAGTGCATAGCGGCCTTCGCTCGCCATAAAATCGCCTTCGATGGTACGTATAGCTGACATGTTGTCTCTCTCTTAAAGAACCGGCTGTGCACCAGGCGCAGTCGTGGATCGGGTGCGTTTATTCGCAGGGCAGATATTCTACTACTTCCAGATCAAAACCGGATATGGCATTGAACTTCATTGGCTTGGACAACAGACGCATCTTGCGCACGCCCAGGTCGCGCAGAATCTGTGAGCCAGCGCCTACCGTGTTGTAGGTAGTCGGCTGCCGCTCGGGGGTGTCAGTACCGGCCAGCTGGTTGACGTGATGCAGCAACTCGTCAGAACCCATCTGATTACCCAGCAGCAGCACTACACCATGACCTTCTTCAGCCAGTTTGGCCATCGCTGCGCGCAGGCTCCAGCGCTCCGGCTGCTTGACCATAAACAGATCACGCAACGGGTCCATGTTGTGTACCCTGACCAACGTGGGCTCTTCCGGCTCCAGCTTGCCCAGGGTCAACGCCAGGTGCACGGCACCTTCCAGGCTGTCACGGTAAGTCACAAGATTGAAGGTACCGAGCTCGGTTTCCAACGGCTGCTCAGAGACCCGCGTCACTGTGCGCTCGTTAAGCAGGCGGTAATGGATCAGATCGGCGATGGTGCCAATTTTCAGATTGTGCTGTTCGGCAAAGGCTTCCAACTCCGGGCGACGTGACATGCTGCCGTCATCGTTCATGATCTCGCAGATCACTCCGGATTCACCAAAACCGCCCATGCGTGCCAGATCACAGGCCGCTTCGGTATGGCCTGCCCGCGCCAGCACACCACCGGGCTGAGCCATCAGCGGGAAGATATGGCCAGGGCTGACGATGTCTTCAGCCACCGCACCGGGCGCCGCGGCTGCCTGCACCGTGCGCGCACGGTCGCCAGCGGAAATACCGGTACTCACACCTACCGCTGCCTCAATGGACACCGTGAACTTGGTACCAAAACCGGAATTATTACGCTGCACCATCAGCGGCAACTTTAGCCGCTCGCAATGCTCGAGACTCATGGGCATGCAAATCAGACCACGGCCATAGCGCGCCATGAAGTTGATATGCTCCGCCTGGCAAGCTTGCGCCGCCATGATCAGATCACCTTCATTCTCACGATCTTCGTCATCCATCAGGATGACCATTTTGCCGGCGCGTATATCGACCAGCAGTTCTTCGATTGTATTGAGTTTCATACGGCCCTCCCGGGCTCGTTGATCAGGGCTTCAGGTAGCCGTTTTCGGCCAGAAAGGACATGCTTAGAGCGCTGCTAGCGGAGCCAGGCTCAGCGGCCTTGTCACCCAGCAGCAGACGCTCAAGATAGCGCGCAATCAGGTCCACCTCCAGGTTCACTGGACTGCCGACCTGATACCCGCCCATGACGGTTTCCTGCATGGTGTGCGGCACGATATTCAAATCAAACACAGCACCGTCCACGCTGTTGACCGTCAAGCTGGTGCCGTCGACAGTAATGGAGCCTTTCTCGGCGATGTAGCGCGCCAGATTGGCTGGCGCTTCAATACGGAAATGCCAGGAACGAGCGTCTTCATTCATGGACAGCACCTTGCCGACGCCATCGACATGGCCGCTGACCAAGTGGCCGCCCAGCCGCGTTGATGGCGTCAGCGCCTGCTCCAGATTAACCTTGCTGCCTTCCTTGAGCCGCGACAGCGCGGTGCGCCGAATGGTTTCCTGGCTGACATCCGCCCAGAAACCATCCCCCGGCAACTCCACTGCGGTCAGGCACACGCCGTTGACCGCGATACTGTCACCGAGCTTGACGTCATCCAGGCTCAATTTACCGGTCTTGACGTACAGGCGCACATCACCACCGCGTGGCTGCATGCTCTGGATATGACCGACCGCTTCGATAATGCCTGTAAACATCTGTACGTCTCGCTTGCTTGATTGAGGAGCCGCCAGCCAATGGACTAAAGAACCATCAACTGACCAGCAGACCCATGCCATAGACCGCCATGAAGCCAAAGGCGTAGGCAACAAACAACAGCCCAAAGCTGCGCATATAGGTCATGAATGTCAGCCCAGGCAATTTGCTCATGGCAACAATGCCGGCTGCAGAGCCGATTATAAGCAATGAACCACCTACTCCGACAGCATAAGTCAGCCCCATCCACTCGGCGGTGCTCATATCCAGATCGGATTTCAGCAGTGCGGCCGTCAATGGCACGTTGTCGATCAAGGCTGAGAGCAGCCCCATCAGGAAGTTCGCCAGCATCACCGGCAGCACATCATAAAGCGCCGTAAGCCCTTGCAATACCCCGATAAACTGCAGCATGCCGACCAGTAACAGAACGCCGAGAAAGAACAACAAGGTTTCAAATTCGATGGCGCGCACATATTCCAGAATCGGGTCATTTTCAATATCTTCATTGAAAAACCGTGCAATCAAAAACATCAGCGCCAGGCCGGTGAGAAAGGTCAGCACCGGCGGAATGGAATACAGCAGGCTGCCCAGAATAGTACTGACAATCGTCAGCAGGAACAGCACGCAGATAACCCTGTCGACACCGCGCGCCGATTGCAGCGAACCCTTTTCAATGATCACCTCACCACTTAACCCGATCGACAGCAAGGCCGCCAGTAGCAGCACCGCCAATAGCGCCGGCAGTGCCAGCAACAACAGATGGGTGATTTCAACCTTGTCAGCGAGAAAAATCATCAGCGTGGTCACGTCGCCAGTGATCATCGCCACCCCGCCGGAGTTGACGGCGAATACCACCAGGGTAGCAAAGCGCAGGGTCTTGCGGAGCTCCAGCTTGAGGCTCAAAACCAGCGCGACCGATACCAGTGTGGCGGTAATGTTATCGGCAATGGAGGAAAAGACGAAACAGAACAACCCGGTCATGAACAGCAATTTGCGCTCGGTAATCTGCCCCGGCAGAATCCTATAGATGATATTTTCGATCAGGCCCTTCTTGTTCAGGTAGGCGACGAAGGTCATAGTCGCCAACAGAAACAACCAAAGCCCGGCGATATCGGTGATGTTGTGACTCAGGGCCGCCTGCACACGCTCGCGGAAAGCGTCGTCCGGCGCGGCAATAAACAATATCATCCAGGCCAGCGCGCCGAAAAACAGCACCACCTTGGCCTTGTTAACGTGAATCAGCTCTTCAAGCACCACACCCAGGAACGCGGCTATTGCCATCAGAACCAGCAACCACTGAACTGCCATCTGCATGATAGAACTCTCTCAGGAAGGAAAAACCGGTCGCGCCGTGATGCGCCAGTCACGGCCGACAACCCGCATGTCGGTCACATCGAGCTGCATGGCCTCGGCCATGTTGTCGAAGGGCAATTCCAACAAGGGTCGCGCCCGGCTGCCCAGCAGCCTTGGCGCCATGTACACTACCAACTCATCCACCAACCCGGCATTGAGGAAAGCCCCAGCCAAGCGCGCGCCGGACTCTACCAGCACTTCATTACAGCCTCTTTTGGCCAGTTCCAGCAGCAGCGCCTTCAGATCCACGTGCTCCTGCGCCTTATCCGGCAGAGTAAGCAATTCTGCGCCAGCAAAAACGTAACCCTGCACCCGGCCACGCAATAGCCTGCACGCCACCAACAACGGACCCGGCTCACGGAACAAGCGATTTTCCAGCGGTACTCGCAAGCGCCCATCGACCAGCACCCGTAATGGCTGCCTGGCCGCTGCTGCGGCAGCCTCTGCCTCAGGCAGGCCAAGCTCTGCAGCACGTACAGTGAGTGCCGAATCGTCCAGTAACACCGCATCCGCGCCGCTGATCACCGCACCACTGCGGGCGCGCAAACGTTGCACATCGGCGCGTGCATCAGGCCCGGTTATCCACTGGCTTTCACCATTGGCCATGGCAGTACGGCCATCCAGACTCATGGCCAGCTTGATGCGCACAAACGGCATGCCGGTCTGCATGCGCTTGATAAAGCCAGGATTGAGTGCCTGGGCCTCGGCTTCCTGCAAGCCGCATTCAACGTCAATGCCCGCCTTGCGCAAACCCGCCAGGCCCTGGCCAGAGACCAGGGGATTGGGATCCTGCATCGCTGCCACCACGCGGACCACACCAGCGTTGATCAGCGCTTCGGTGCAAGGCGGTGTTTTGCCGGTGTGGCTGCAGGGCTCCAGGGTGACATAAGCCGTGGCGCCACGGGCCCGTTCGCCTGCCTGGGCGAGCGCATTGACCTCGGCATGACCTTCGCCAGCACGGGCATGCCAGCCTTCACCGACAATCTCGCCGTCGCGCACCAGCACGCAGCCAACGCGAGGGTTGGGTTCGGTGGTGTACAGACCTTTATGCGCCAGCTGCAATGCGCGAGCCATCATGCGGCTGTCGAGAACATCTTGATCAAGCATCCGGCTCGTCCTTGTCACGCCGTGAAAGGCGTTCGATTTCCTCGCGGAACTGGTTCAGATCCTGAAAACGGCGGTAGACCGAGGCGAACCGAATGTAGGCCACCTCATCAAGCTGCTTGAGCTCATTCATGACCATCTCGCCGACCACCATCGCCTTTACCTCGCGCTCACCAGTGGCGCGCAAGCGATGCTTGATATGGCCAATCGCGGCCTCGATCTGCTCGACACTGACTGGTCGTTTTTCCAGCGCCCGCAGCATGCCCGCGCGCAACTTGTCCTCATCAAAGGGCTGACGACGATCGTCACCCTTGATCAGGCGTGGCAGCACCAGTTCAGCGGTTTCAAAGGTGGTAAAGCGTTCCTGACAGGCCAGGCATTCACGCCGGCGGCGCACCTGGTCGCCTTCGGCCACCAGCCGCGAATCGATCACTTTGGTATCATTGGCACCACAGAAGGGACAGTACATAGCAGACTTCCTGTTGGGCATGCGCGGCACATCTTACTCCGATGTGCGCCGGGGTTAAATGACCGCCGCACCCCGGCAGGTGGCCTTTATCCATACATGCCGCGCCAGCTTGCGCGAAGTCAGCCAGCCTGGGGTGCAGAATAGGCATCCCTGAGCTTGCGCTTGGCAACCTTGCCATTATCGTCCCTTGGCAGACTGGCGACAAAATGCACTTGCCGCGGGGTCTTGTAGCTGGCCATGCGCTGGCGAATGAAATCCTTGACCCGCTCTTCGGTGAGCGACGGATCCACGGTAGCCACCACCGCCATCAGCGATTCACCGTACTCTCTATCGGGCACACCAAACACCGCACAATCCGCGACACCCGCCAGGCTGATCAGCTGGTGCTCTATTTCTGCCGGGTAAATGTTTACTCCGCCGGAAATGACCATATCTGATTTGCGGTCGCAGATGAACAGGTAGCCCTCCTCGTCCAGATAGCCAATATCGCCCACGGTCGCCAGATCGCCCAGCCCGGCCTTGGCGCGCGCCTGGTCGTTGTTCAGATAGGTGAAGTCTGGCACGGCCGGCTGGCGCACATAAATCACGCCCGGCTCACCCGGCGGACAATCATTGCCCTGCTCGTCAACAATGCGGACACGCGTCTGGCCAATCGGCAAGCCTACGCTGCCCGGTTTGCGGCGCGCCGAGACCGGGTCCTGAATAGTGATCATGCCGGTTTCACTGGAGGCGTAGGTTTCATAGATGACCGGGCCCCACCAATCGAGCATCGCCAGCTTCACATCTGGCGCACAGGGCGCACCGGTCGAGGCGACAAAGCGGACCGAGGACAGATCGTACTTTGCCTTAATCTCCGCCGGCAGGCGCAACAGCCGCACGTACATGATCGGCACCAGAAACACTGTATCGATGCGGTAATGCTCGATCAGCGCCAACGTTTGCTCGGCGTCAAAACGCGGCATCACGACCATCAGCTCAGCCTGCAAAATCGACTGCTGGGCAAAGGAGCTGGGGGCGCTGTGATAGAGCGGCGCCGACACCAACGTGCGCACGCCGGGCTCGATGCCCCAAGCGGCACGCGACAGCTCGCGCATGGCCGCGGCCATGGCTTCACGCTCTTCAACTGGAGGCGCCAGGCGCTTTACACCCTTTGGCCGCCCGGTGGTGCCTGAGGTGTAAGCCATATGTGCACGCGGCGTACGCGGCTCACCAGCATAGACCGCTTGTTCGGCCAGCCAGGCTTCATAGCGCAGGTGTCCGGCGCGCAAGCTGCCATCGCCGCCATTGACCAGGACCACCACCCCTTCAGGAATAATGGCCAACAGGTTGTCTAGCAGGTCAGCTTCAACCAGAAACACCTTGGCCGCCGAATCCTGTAGTAAGAACGCTACCTCATCAGCCTTGAAATGCCAGTTGACCGGGCAATAGAAGCAGCCTGCCGTCTGGCAGCTCTGGATCGCATCGATAAAGACCGGACCATTACGCAGCATCACCGCTATCACGTCGCCGTCTTCAACCCCCAGCCGAGCAAGGCCACCGGCCAACTGCAGGGCACGCTGCGCGACCTGATCACCACTGCGCTCCAGTTCGCCGCAGATCAGCTGCGCGGTCATGACGGCTCACCGTAGGGGCTGGCGATTTGCCGCATGCGAGCACGCGCGTTGGCGTACTCCTGCTCCAGCTGGCTGACGGCCTCGGCGGTGGTGGTAATCGCCGCAATGCTGCCCACGCCTTGTCCGGCGCCCCAGATATCGCGCCAGGCCTTGCTCTTGTTACTGCCGCCCGAGCCGAACTTCATGCTGCTCTTCTCGCCTTCGGGCAGGTTGTTCGGGTCCATCCCGGCATTCTGGATACTGGGCTTGAGATAGTTGCCGTGCACCCCGGTAAAGAGGTTGCTGTAGACGATGTCGTCCGCGGAGGTATCCACCAGCATCTGCTTGTAGGCAGCGTCGGCGTTGGCTTCCTGGGTGGCAATGAAACGGGTGCCCATGTAGGCCAGGTCTGCACCCATGGCCTGCGCGGCGAGAATCTGTTCGCCCTTGGAGATGGCACCGGAGAGAATGATTGGGCCGTCGTAGAAGGCGCGAATTTCAGACACCAACGCAAAGGGGCTGAGTTGCCCGGCATGACCGCCCGCGCCAGCACAGACCAGAATCAGACCGTCAACACCGGCTTCAATGGCTTTGCGCGCATGCTTGACGTTGATCACGTCGTGGAAAACCAAGCCGCCATAACTGTGGATCGGCCCTACCACCTCATCCGGCGCGCGCAAGCTGGTGATGATGATCGGCACCTTGTACTTCACACACATTTCCACGTCGTGCTGCAGGCGATCGTTACTGCTGTGCACGATCTGATTGACGGCAAAGGGTGCGACCACTGCATCCGGGTTGGCCGCCTGGTACTCGGCCAGCTCACTGGTAATGCGTTTGAGCCACACTTCCAGCTCCTCGGCCGGCCGTGCGTTCAGTGCAGGGAAGGAACCAACCACGCCCGCTTTGCACTGGGCGATCACCAGATCCGGATTGGAGATGATAAACAGCGGCGAGCAGATAACCGGTAGTTTGAGCGAGTTCTGCAGAACGGCGGGAAGACTCATTGTTGTTCTCCTTGGACTAAGTCATGTAATGACAGCATCAAAATTTAACGTGCCTGGACTATAGAAGCTGGCTGGTTGATCTACAATATCCGCCAACGAGCCCAAACTGTTTACAAATAGGCAACAATAGGTGGATATCAAAACCCTGCAGTTCCTCTGCGCCGTCGTCGAAGCCGGCAGCATGAGCAGCGCCGCACGCCGGCTCGGCACCTCGCGCTCGCACGTTAGCCGCAGACTCAAGGCACTGGAGCAAAGCATTCAGGTGCAGCTGTTCCGGCGTACCACGCGCCAGGTGGAACCCACACAGATAGGTTGGGCGCTGTACGAGCATGCCGCGCGCATCAGCCAGGAACTGAATGCCCTGCAGGCCACGGTAGAAGACCTGGGCAAGAACCTGCGCGGGCATATCAGGCTCAGCGTGCCAGTCGCGCTGGGACAGCAAGTGGTCGGCCCCTTGTTGCTGGAGTTTGCCAGCCTCTATCCTGAGGTTAGCCTGCAGCTAACCTTCAGTAACCGGATTTTTGACCTGGTAGCGGCCGAAATTGATGTCGCCATCCGCGTTACTTCGACTCCGCCCGACGCTCTGGTTGCCCGCGATCTGGGCCCGGTCGATTGGGCGCTCTGTGCCAGTCCTGCTTATCTTCGGGCGCAAGGCACACCGCAGGAACCGGAGGACCTGCTGCGACTCGATATGGTCAGCGTAAACGTGCCGGACCAGCGCCTGCCACTGGAGCTCTTCGACGGCCGCGAGACCCGCACGCTGACGCTGCGCCCGCGACTGCAGACCGAAGATATGCTGTTCCTCAAACGGGCGGTTCTGGCCGATATTGGCTGCGCCCTGCTGCCGCTCTATAGCGTGCAGCAGGAGTTGGACAGCGGCGAATTGCTGCGCCTGTTACCCACGCAGCGCGTGCGCGTCAGCGCCTGGGGCGATCAGTTGTATCTGCTCACCGCGCCCAACCTCTACCCGACCTTGGCTACGCGCACGCTGATCGAGTTTCTACACAGCCGCCTGCGAGCCATTTTGCCGGCTTGACCGCGCTGCGCACATGCAACCACCGACGCTACAATAGCCACAATACCATTGCGGACCACACCATGACCCTAGCCGCCCTGAACGACGAACTGCATCAGGTTCTGTCCGATGCCCAACTGGTAGCCACTCGCCTGCCGGGTTTGCCAGAATTGGAACTCTGGCTGCTCGACCCTGCCAATCTGAATCGCGCCTTCAGCAGCGAGGAAACCCAACAGCTGCTTGACCAACCACCCTACTGGAGCTTTTGCTGGGGCAGCGGCCTGGCGCTGGCGCGCTGGGTACTCGAGCACCCGCAGCAGGTTCGAGACAAGCGGGTGCTGGACTTTGGCAGCGGCTCCGGCATTGTCGCGATTGCCTGCGCCAAGGCCGGCGCCCAGCAGACTATTGCCTGCGACATTGACCCGCAGGCGCAGATGGCCAGTGCTCTGAATGCGCAACTGAACGGCGTATCCCTAACTCTGGCGGCAGATTATTTTGCCGTGACCGGCGATATCGATCTGATCGTCGCTGCGGACGTACTTTACGACAGCGATAACTGCGTGTTTCTTGAGCATTTCCGCCAGCGCGCGCCCCGCGTGATTCTGGCCGACTCAAGGGTTCGCGATCTGCAGCATCCCTGCTATACGCGTCTAAATACGTTGCAGGGCCAGACCTGGCCAGACCTGGGTGAACCCCTGGCATTCCGTGAAGTAGCCTTGTATGGCAATAACGACTGACCTGCGTTTCCAGCAGCAGCCCAGCCTGGGCAACAACGCACCCTTGATTTCAGCTGCACGCCACCCCACTATCGCCTGATTCTTTCTTCGATGGACAATCCATGAGCCAGTCACCTTATATTTTCGACGTCACCGAAGAGACCTTCGACCGTTATGTTCTGGAAAACTCGTTCCACAAACCGGTCCTGGTCGACTTCTGGGCAGAATGGTGTGCGCCGTGCAAGGCGCTGATGCCGATGCTGGCCAAGATCACCGAGGAGCATGCAGGTGAGTTATTGCTGGCCAAAGTCAACTGTGACGAACAGGCTGGCCTCAGTGAACGTTTTGGCATCCGCAGTCTGCCGACCGTGGTGCTGTTCAAGGATGGCCAACCGGTGGACGGCTTTGCCGGCATCCAGCCAGAGAGCGCTATCCGCGCCCTGCTTGAGCCGCATGTCAGCCAGCCGCCTTTGGCGGAACCCGAGTCGGAGGACGCCGAAGCCGACATCAGTGAACAGGTCGATGACCTGTTACTAAATGGCAATTTCCAGCCAGCCATCGCGCTGCTGCAACAGGCCTTGAGCAGCGAGCCCACCGATAAGCTGCGCCTGCTTCTGGCGCGCGCGCTGGGCCTTAACGAGCAGCTGGATGAAGCAGACCAGGTTCTGGCTGAGATTGCCGATAGTGAAGCGCACAAGCTCGCGTTGAAGAGCTTGCGTGCCGAGCTCGGCTTTCTGCGCCAAGCACGCCATTCCCCCTCGGAAGCGCAATTGCTTGAGCGTCTGAAAAAGAGCCCCCAGGACAGTGAAGCAACGTTCCAGCTAGCGATTCTAAAGCTGACCCATCAGAACCATAAACTGGCGCTAGCGCACCTGCTCAGCCTGTTCCAGCACGACCGTGGCTATGCCGACGGCGCTGCACAGCGCACGCTGCTGGAAGTCTTCGACCTACTCGGCAGCGAGCACCCGTTAACTACCCAGTACCGCCGCAAGCTTTACCAAGCCCTGTACTGAAACCACCTCTGCATTGTCGGTCCCCACCGGCAATGCAACTGGTCTTGCCGATAAAAACGTAATAAGATAACGTTCCTTTAGTGACAATATTATTCCGTTTGCATCTCTTGCGAGGCCTACTATGCGCCCTACCCCGTTTATCATTGGCAGCCTGCTGGCCGCCATGTCTTTTGCCAGTGCAGCACACGACCACGCCGATCATGGCCACGACGAACACAAGCACGAAGATAAGCACGATCATGATCATGATCATGGCCACGACAGTCTCTCCGCCCACGAACATGGCGTAGGCTCTTTGAACCTGGTGGTCGATGGCAACGACGTGAGCATCGAGCTGGACTCCCCCGCGGATAACCTGCTGGGTTTCGAGTACCTGCCAACCAGCGACGCAGATAAAGCCAAGGTCAAAGCTTTACGCACGCAACTGAATGAGGCCGAAGCGCTATTCGTGTTCCCAGCCGCCGCCGACTGCAGCCTTAAGGAAGTCGAACTGAACAGCCCGCTGTTTGACGCCGTAGCCGACGAGCATGGCCATGACCACGATCACGGCGAAAAAGAAAAAGCGGCTGAGGCCCACGCGGATATTCAGGCGCACTTCCATTTCACCTGCACTCAGGCAGCCAAGCTTGACCAGATTCAGGTTGCTCTGTTCAGCGCTTTCCCCGGCACCGAACGGTTGCTACTTCAGGCCATCGGCCCTAAAGGCCAACAGGGCGGTGAATTGACCGCTGCGCAGAATCTGATCCGTTTCTGAACGTTTAATCTGCACCTCCGTGCCTGCCCGATATCGGGTAGGCGCGCCGGCCTATCACTGATAGGCTTATCGTCCCTCTGTGAGCCCAGTACAAGCCATGAATTCCGTCATCATAGACCTGGACGCCGCAACCTACGCCTGGCCTGGGCAACCCACACTGTTGAACATACCGCGCTTTCAACTGCAGTCTGGCGAGCGGGTGTTCCTCAAGGGTCCGTCAGGCAGCGGCAAAACCACTTTGCTCGGCCTGCTGGGTGGCGTGTACCTGCCCGATAGTGGCAGCATCACACTACTGGGTCGTGACATGGCGACCATGTCCGCCGCTGGCCGTGACCGGTTTCGCGCAGACCACACTGGCTACATATTCCAGATGTTCAACTTGCTGCCGTACCTGTCGGTGGTAGAGAACGTCACCCTGCCCTGCCACTTCTCCCGCGTGCGCCGAGAACGCGCACTGCAACGGCATGACAGCTTGTCCTCCGCCGCGCTGCACTTGTTACATAGTCTTGGCTTGACCGACGGCGCCCTGCTGGATCGCCCGGTCAACGAATTGTCCATTGGGCAGCAGCAGCGGGTTGCCGCTGCCCGCGCGCTGATCGGTAGCCCCGAGCTGGTGATCGCCGATGAGCCAACTTCTGCGCTGGACGCGGATAGCCGCGAAGCCTTTCTGCAACTCCTGTTTGCCGAATGCGCCGCCGCTGGCAGCAGCCTGCTGTTTGTCAGTCATGACGCGTCTTTGCAGCCGCTGTTCGACCGTTCGCTATCATTAAGCGATATCAACCTGTCCGCTCAGCCACAGGGGGAGCTCTGATGTATCTGTTGCGTCTGGCGATCAAGAGCCTGGGTAATCGCCGCTTTTCCGCGCTGCTGACGGTCATCGCCATCGGCTTGAGCGTTACACTGCTACTCGCCGTAGAGAAGGTTCGCACCGAGGCACGCAGCAGCTTTGCCAACACCATTTCCGGTACTGACCTGATCATTGGCGCCCGTTCCGGATCGGTGCAGCTATTGCTGTATTCGGTCTTTCGCATCGGCAATGCGACGAACAACGTGCGCTGGGACAGCTTCGAGCACTTCGCCGCCCATCCGCGGGTAGATTGGGCCATTCCGATTTCACTAGGCGACTCACACCGTGGCTTCAAGGTCATGGGTACCAGTCAAAGCTATTTCGAACACTATCGGCACGGCCGCGATCAGGCGTTAAGCTTCTCCGCCGGCGAGCCTTTCAATGATCTGTACGACGCTGTCATCGGCGCTGACATTGCCCGCGAGCTCGGTTACCAGCTAGGTACTGAGCTAGTACTGGCCCACGGCACGGGCGCGGTGAGCTTTGTCGATCACGGCGACAAGCCATTTCAGGTCAGCGGCGTTCTGGCCCGCACCGGCACGCCGGTAGACCGGACCATTCATATCAGCCTGGAAGGCATGGAAGCACTGCATGTGGACTGGCAGCAGGGCATGCCGGCGCGCGGTTCAGCTGCGATTAGCGCCGAACAGGCGCGCGAGATGGATCTAACTCCCAAGGCCATCACCGCCATATTGCTGGGCCTGAATAACCGCATTAGCACCTTTGCCGTGCAGCGCGACGTCAATCAATACAGCCGAGAACCGTTGCAGGCGATCTTGCCCGGGGTGGCACTCCAGGAGCTCTGGAGCCTGCTCGGCATGGCCGAAAAAGCATTGTTCATCGTCTCGATCTTTGTTGTGTTAACCGGTTTGGTGGGCATGCTCACTGCGATTCTCAGCAGCCTTAACGAACGCCGACGAGAGATGGCCATCCTGCGCTCGGTCGGTGCGCGACCGCGTCATGTGTTCGCACTATTACTGCTAGAAGCAGCCAGCCTGGCAATGGCTGGTATTCTGTTGGGGCTAGCCATGCTGTATTTGGGCTTGTGGGCCGGGCAGCCGCTGATGCTCTCACACTACGGCCTGTTCATCGCGATCACGCCACCCGGCCTGTATGAATGGACGCTATTGGGCGCTATTCTACTGGCTAGCGTACTGATGGGCAGCGTGCCCGCGTGGCGCGCCTATCGCCAGTCATTGGTCGACGGCCTGTCGATACGAACCTGATGAGGTATTGCATGCGTACTTGTGTCGCCCTGATCGGCGCGGTAGTGGTCGCGCTGTATGCGCTGCCGGCAATGGCTGTTGAAGAACTGACCTGGGGCGATCTGGTGCCCCCGGAGGCACGAGACATAATGGGCATGCCGCAACCCACCCACGATCTTTCGGCCTTGGCCGACACGCTGAGTGAGGGCGAGTATGGCGACCCGGCCGTGCAAGTGGAACCTGCCGCGCCAGTCGTTGCAGAACTCAATGGCCGCGAGGTAAAACTACCAGGTTATATCGTGCCGCTGGGCATCAATGAAAAGGGCGTGGTAAACGAATTCCTGCTGGTCCCTTACTTTGGCGCCTGTATCCATGTGCCGCCGCCACCCTCGAACCAGATCGTTTATGTGCAGAGCGAAGCAGGCATCAAGCTGGAGGCGCTGTATCAGCCTTTTTGGATCAGCGGTGCGATGCAGGTTGAAGCGGTGGAAAGTGACCTTGCCAACGCTGGCTACAAAATTGCCAACGCCAGCATAGAGCCCTACACCTACTGAGATTACCCCGGGCACCCTGCCGAGATGACGCTACTCAGCTAGGCGCTTAACCTTCTTGCTGCGCCTGGCGAGCATAAGCAGCCCATTGATTCAGCGTTCGGCGCTGCTCGGCGCTGGCCGCAGGGCGCGCCCGCTCCAGACTACTCAATAGCTCATCCCACTCACCCTGATTGAGTTGAATGGCCGCCACTCGCAACCAATGATCAGCGCGGCCAGAACTGAGCGCCAGCGCGGTCCAGGCGGACTTGGCGCGGTCATGGTCACGGGCCTGCTGCCATAATTGTGCCAGACGCTCCTGGCGCACCGCATTGGCCTGCAGCAGTTGGCGCTGAAGCAGAGCCTCCAACAGTCTGGCTGCTTGCCAGGGCGCACCCGCATTGACCTGTAACGCGACCAGGTTATCCAGATCCTGGACCGCAAAACGGATACCTCCTTCATAGGCCAATCGCAGCGTGCCCGCCGCTGCACGCTGGCGCTTATCAAGACTCTGCACACCGGCCAGTTGCCGCCAGTACTCGGCGTTGCCAGGCTCGCGCTTTAGCAGCACTTTCAACCAGCGCTCCGCCGCCTGATACCGCTGCAAACGATAATTCATACCCACCAACAGTTGATACCAGACAGCATCAACACCGGGTTCCTCGCGCACCACCTGCTCGGCCAAGGGCAACGCCTTGCTATATTGTTCCAACTGATTATATAGCTGCACCAGCAAGCGCCGATTCTCACGCGGCAAAGCCTCTGCGGCCAGTTCGGTTTCCAGCAAGGTCACCGCTTCCCGTGCCTGTCCTTCGGAGGCCAGCAGCTGCGCCAGATTGCGCCGGTCCTGGCTGGCCGCTTCGGCCTCCAGTTGGTCGCGGCTTAAGGCCTTGCGCAACCAGTCGATCGCCTCGGCGTTGCGGTCACGGGCAATGGCCAGGTAGCCGAGCCGCTGCTCCACCAGAGCCTGTTCGATACTGCCGGTGCTGGCCTGTTCCAGCGCCTGCTGCAGGCGCTTGCCCGCAGCGGCATAATCACCGCGCTGCTGAGCCTGCTGCGCCTCATTCAGCGCTCTGAACGCGGCGGGATTGATCGATTGCGCCTGCACTGCGGCGGCGCATAACATCAGTAACACGACCAGAATACGCATCAGCGACCTCCATCCAAACGGAAATACAATGTCTTGGTCGCTTCACGCGCTACCGCCTGGCCATTTTCCCGCCGTGGCGCAAAACGCCAGCGTAACGCCGCACGGCGGGCTTCGCGATCAAATACACCAGGCGGCTGCGCGTCAGTTACCCGCAGATTCTCGACCCGGCCCTCGGCGGTGATGGTAAACGCCAATGTGACCTCACCCTCGATACCTGAAGCCAATGCTCGCTGCGGATAGTTGGGCGGCACATCGGTGAGCGGAGTGACCTCTTCCGAAACCGAGGGCGAAGCGTCAGCCGGCGGCGCAGCTGGCTGCGGAGCGGCCTCATCCTTGGCCGCAGTCAGACCTTCCAGGGAAGGCGCGCTGCTGACCTGAATCTGCGTCGGCACATTAGGCACGCTAATATTCAGATCCATGCTGGCGCTGACCTGAGGTTGCGGCGGCGTAGGCTGAACGGGCGGCTGATCAGGTGGCTGCGGCCGATCCGGCGCTTCGCGTTGCTGGCGCTCGCGGCTGTCGCTCTGGGTATCACTGACCGAACGCACAAAGCTAACCCTGGCCAATTCCTCGACCGGGTCAGCGTTATCCCTCGGCGGCATGACCAGCACCAGCATCAATGCAAACAGCGCCAGCGCGACCAACAACGCCGCAGCAAAACTCAGGGCCAGACGCATCAGCGACCCTCAGCTCCGGCAGTGGCTGCCAACGCGACATCCTGTACCCCGGCAAGACGGATCTGATCCATTACCTGGATCACCAGACCACTGCGTGATTCACGATCAGCCTGAACTACCACCGAGCTATCCGGCTGATCAACGCGCATACGCTCAACGGCCGCACGCACCGCGCGCACATCGACCTGCTGGCGGTCTATCCAGATTTCGCCATTGGCACTCACGGCGACCAGGATGTTGCCCTTGGGCTGCTCGCTGGCGCTGGCCGCCGACGGACTGTCGACGGTGATCCCCGATTCCTTGATGAAGGAACTGGTGACGATAAAAAAAATCAGCATGATAAAGACGATATCCAGCATCGGGGTCATATCGATCCCGGCCTCCTCGTCATTACCCGCATGGTGTCTGCGCATTCGCATGGACTACTTCCTATTCAAAACGCAGTCGGTCATTGAGCCGCTGCAAGGCCCGGCGCGACTGTTGATCCAGTCGCGCCAGACAGAACAAGCCACTGATGGCAATGACCATGCCGGCCATGGTCGGCACAGTAGCGCGTGACACACCGGCGGCCATTGCCCGCGGATTGCCGTTACCGCTCAAGGCCATTACGTCAAATACTTCGATCATGCCGCTGACGGTGCCCAGCAAGCCAAGCAACGGACAGAGCGCAATCAATACGCGCACCATCGGCAGAAACCGGCCGAGGTGCTGCTGGGCGCGGGACAACCAGGCGGCGCGAATATGCCGCGCCGCCGGGCTGGTGCGATCTGCACGCGCCAGCCAGCGCTGCTGCAGCTGCACCGCCTCAGTCGGGAACACTCTGGCCAGAAACCATAACCGCTCGACCATCAGGGTCCAGAGCAGCACAGTGACTAACAGAATGCTCCACAGCACCAAGCCACCGCTGTCCAGGAAGTCCCTGAGCAGCCAGAACCCCTCAGCCATCTCGCGGCTCCTCGCCACCCAGATGCAGCGCGATCAAGCCGGCACTCTGCTGCTCCAGCAACTGGATCAATGCCTTACTGCGTGCAGCAACCAGGCTGTGCATAAAGAGCAGCGGAATAGCCACCACCAGACCCAGAACGGTGGTGACCAGCGCCTGGGAGATACCTTCAGCCATCAATTTGGGATCGCCAGTGCCGAACAGGGTTATCGCCTGAAAGGTCGCAATCATGCCCGTTACCGTGCCCAGCAGACCCAACAGCGGCGCCACAGCAGCGAGTAGCTTGATCAGCCCCTGCCAGCGCTCGAGAGACGGTGTTTCCTTGAGAATGGCCTCATCCAGCTTAAGCTCCAGCGTGTCCAGCTGTTCAAGTTTCGGACGACTGCCAATCACGCCCAGCACTCGACCTAGCGGATTGTCCCGTTTGAGATTGTCCAGGTCAGCAACCTGATGGTTCACACGTCTGCTGGTGCGTTGCAACCAGCCGAGCCGCCACAGCGCCAGCACCAGACCCAGCACACCCAAGGCCATGATCACGTAGCCGACCACGCCACCCTGGTGGATACGCTCGATCAGGCTCGGCGTTTGCTGCAGTTGCTGAATCACATTGCCACGTGTGGGATCGATCTGCAGATCGGCCAGCTCGCTGCGCGGCCGCACGAAATCATCAATCAGGCCGCTACCTGCCGGCTGGCGTGGCGCCACCAGCAGCCGCTTGGTATCGGCTTGATAAAGCAGATAGTCCTTGCCTTGCAAGGCCACAAAAGGCCCAACACTGACCACCGGGAGCTGCCTCTGCTCGCCGTCACGCCCGACAACGGGTGCTTCAAAGCGGCTAACCTTGCCACTGGCGGTCATATCCTGTTGCAGCAAATACCAGAAGTTTTCCAGCGTTTCTACCGTTGGTATACCGCGACTGGCTGACAAGGCTTCCAACGCCTGCATGCGCTCGGGAAACTGCATATTCAGTAACGAATCCTGCCACTGACTCTGAGTGTCACCTGCCGTCTGACGCACCACACCAAAGAGCTCACCAAGATTACCGCTGCGCTGCTCAAGCTCAGCTTCACCTTCAGCCAACGCAGTTTGAAGCCGGTCGAACTCTGCTTTGAGCCTGTCTGCTTCAGCCTGTACCGGCGCCAGCGCCTGCTCGGCCTCCCGCATCCGGCGCTGCTGTTGATCGCGCTCGGAGACAAAGCGGGCCTCGCGTTCCTGCATGGCGCTCTGCTCATTGCTGCGCACATCGCGAATATTGCGCAGCAGATCATCCAGACTCGCGGGCTGAGCCAGACACATCGGCGCCAGCAACGCCAACGACAAGCCAATCAATAGATGCTTCATGGCTGGCCCTCCTGCTGGCGCTGCTGCTCGGTAATAGGGGGCAATGGCAGGCGCAGCATCATCGGTGTCTGCTGTTGACGCGCCATGCGCATGCCCTGTTCCAGGGTTCTGCGGTATGCATTGGGCAGTGCGGTCCAGGACTGCGTTTCGGTGTCCCAAACGCCTTGCTCGCGACCGTCCAGACTTTGATAGAAGAAACTCACCCGGCCCAGGCGCAGGTAGTCAACCACGCGCACGCTGTCCGCCTTTTCCAGACTGCCACGCCAAGCCTCCAGCGTCCGTCCGTAGTCGCTCTCAATCTGGTAGGCCTCGATAAGTCGACGGTATTTCTCCGCAATGCTGACATCCGCACGCAGCATCAAATCACGCAATTGGTCGATGCGCTCACCGCGCTCTTCCGGCAGAAAGGGCAGATCCAGCGCAACGAACTGCTCCAGCGAATCCAGCATGCGCTGCATCAGCGGCAGTAGCTCGTGCTGAGTATCTTCAATACTGCTGAGCTGACCTTCAAGGCTTTGCAGCTCGGCCTGCTGCGCAGCGACCATAGCGGTCAAGCGGCTGTTGTACTCACTCAACTGTTCGCGTTGCTGCATCGCCTGGCGATAGCGCAACAGGGCTTCTCGGGTAGCGTCATCCAACTGCTCGATACGCTGTTGCGAGCCCTGCGCATCGCGCATCAGCGCCTCACTTTCACCCAGCGCCCGCTCAGTAACGTCCTGCGCCGATACAGCCGCTGGCAGCATGACCGCCAACAGTATCAAAACCGCTCTCATCCAGACTCTCCGGAGTGTCCATGCCTGAATATCAGGCGATTCAAAAGAGAAGCATTATCATTTGAATCGCCTGATAGTTCAAGCCTTAATAGTGCTGCGGCAGACTGCCGCAGCACTCCTGAGGGAATTCTTGCTTCAGATCAATAACCGCATTTAAAGCGAACACTAACATTGCACCATCATCACAAGCCCAGGAGCTAACACAATGTCACGTTCTACTATTCAACTGGCCGCAGGCCTTCTGCTCATACCTGCTTTACTGGCAACTTCGGTGGCCCATGCTCACCAGGCCGGTGACATCATTGTCCGTGCCGGCGCCATTACCGTTGATCCCCGCGAAGACAGCGGCGCCATCCAGCACGCCACACTCGGCAGCGTGGCAGGCTCCAAGGCGACTCTGGACAGCGACACCCAGCTTGGCCTCAACCTGATGTACATGCTGAGCCCGCAAATCGGTGTGGAACTGCTGGCAGCCTCCCCCTTCAGCCACAGCGTTGGTGTAAAGGGCATGCCTGGCGGCTTCTCAGGCCTTAACGGTAAACTCGGAGACATTAAACACCTGCCGCCAACCCTCAGCGCAGTCTGGTACCCAGTAACCAGTGAGAGCGTGTTCCAGCCCTACTTCGGTGCCGGTATCAACTACACTTGGTTTTTCGACGAGAGCGTGAGTAGCGAAGCCAAGGACAAAGGGTTTCAAGGCCTGAGTCTGGACAATTCCTGGGGGCTGGCGCTGCAGGCCGGTGCCGACATGATGCTGACCGACAAACTGATGCTCAATGCCCAGGTGCGCTATATCGATATCAGCACCACAGGCCACACCAAGCTGGGCGGTGAAAAGGTGAAGGTCAATGTGGATGTCGACCCGATGGTCTACATGGTTGGTCTCGGCTACAAATTCTGAGCCGCCGCCACACAGCCAGAAACGGCCGCTTATGCGGCCGTTTTCATTTCCAATATTGCGTCAATTAAGCTGCCTGAGCAGATCGGGCAGTTGGCTTCGCCAAGCCCTTGGCTTGATACCGAAGGCCATTAGCAATCGACGTGACGCCAGCACCGCATTCTGCGGCTCCCAAACGCTATCCAACTGTTGATCGAATGGCACCGAACGGATCGTGGGCACCTGCTCAAGCTGCTTGCTGGCCATCAACTCCTGCGCCAGACTTTTCACGAAACTTATCCAGCTGGACGCCTCACTACTGCCGTAATGATAGGTGCCATACAGCGGCGCGGCACAGTCCAGCTGCTTCAGGATTGCCAGCATCACTCGGGCAGCATCACCCACCGGGGTTGGATTACCTCGCCATTCTTCAGCCAACAGCAATGGTTCCCCGCTCCGCAGCTGCTCAAGCAGCCGGACCAACTGCCCATCAGGTGAGCCGTCAAGCACCCAGCCAAGACGTAGCATGATATGCCGTTCGCAATTGTCCTTGAGCCGCTTTTCCAGATCCACATGCAATTGCCCCAGTGCATCGCCCGGCGCCAATGCATCCTTCTCAGTGTAGGCCGTGCTCTTCAAGCCATCGAACACACGGGCACTGGAGAGCAAAAACAACAGGCAGTCGGCCTGCTTGCTCAATGCAATCAGCTCCTCCCCGAACTTGCGCTGCAACACAAGACTATCGGCATCGTTGCAACCCAGCTGGAAATGCTGGTGGTAAAAAGCCAGATTGACCACCGCATCCGGCTGGTACTGAGCAAACCAGCCCTTGAGTTGCTCCGGCTGCCAACCTTGCGCTGGGCGCTCAATGGCATCAATGGCTATATCTTCCGCTGCCGCCAGGTGTAGCAAGGCTTGCCCCAGCTCAGAGTCTGCGCCTAACAACAAAATGCGCATTCGCATGTTTTAACCTTATCTTTTGAACCACTATTCCTGACTGCATTTTGCAACCTATGGGCGTTCAGGTCACGCGGCAGTTTCCATCCCTTTCAGGTGTAGGTAATCAAGGTCTGCAATTCCGGGCTATCCAGGTGCGGTATGCTATTGAAGCTGCTCAGGCGCATATTGTGCTGATTGAATACGCAATGAATCAGCGCCGTGTTGCGCGTCTGCAGATTCAGCTCAATCATGGTTTCACTCGGCGCCTGTAGCAACTGCCGCACCAGCATGGCGATGGCGCCACCGGAACTGACCGCCAATACGCGCTGGCCTTTGTACTGCGCCATGATGTGCGCACGCACATCCAGTAAACGTTGCTCAAAGGTTTGCCAGCTCTCCGGCAGTTGACCTTGCAAACCGTCCTGGGACCAGAGCAGAATGGCCTTCTTCAAGCGCTTGAAAAAATCCGCTACGGCAGGCTTATCGGGTAAGGCCTGATCGGGAAACTGTACAAGATAGGCCTGCAGAATCGAATGGAAGTCGAATTCATTCAGTTCGGTGAACACCTCGAAACCGGTCGCCGGCAGCCCAAGCCCCTGGCAGATACCTTCAGCGGTTTCCCGATGACGAACCATGTCGCCCGTTAAAATACGGTCAAACTGCAAGCCACGGCGGAGAAAATACTCGCCGAGCAAGCGTGCCTGCTGATGCCCCAGCTCGGAAAGCTGATCATAGTTACTGGAGCCAAAAGAAGCCTGGCCGTGGCGGACAAAATAGATTTCAGACATGAGCAGTTCCGTATAAAAGACAAAATAAAACCCGGCATACCGGAGGATGACGCATCCTCGAATATGCCGGGTTCGATGAACAGCTCTATGTCAGAACGGAATGTCGTCATCAAAGCTGTCGTAATCCGGAGCTGACTGCTGCGGCGCCGGTTGCGCTGGCTGCTGCTTCGGAGCTGGTTGTTGGGCCGGACGCTGTTGCTGCGGGCGCGGCGCCATGCCCTGCTCGCCACCCTGTGGCTTACCGTCAAGCAGCTGCATTTGACCACCGATATCCACGACGATTTCCGTGGTGTAGCGCTTGACGCCATCTTTTTCCCATTCTCGGGTTTGCAGGCGGCCTTCGATGTACATCTTCGAGCCCTTGCGCACATATTCGCCCACTACTTCAGCAATACGACCAAAGAACACCACACGGTGCCACTCGGTGCGCTCCTGCTGCTGACCGGTTTGCTTGTCCTTCCAGCTGTCGCTGGTGGCGAGGGTGATGTTGGCAACAGCATTGCCATTAGGCAAGTAGCGAACTTCCGGATCGCCGCCGACATTACCGATCAAAATTACCTTGTTGACGCCTCTGGCCATGATGCTTTTCTCCTGATGTACTGTCCGGTTCAGGCCGGGCTAACGACCCGGTCCAGCGCCTCACGATCCAGTACCTGTGTATCGACTTTTAGATAGGCTGCGGCTTCTTCCGCCACAACAATCGCTTCTGCTACCCCCGCAACCGCAAGAATTCGCCGGGGTAAAGTTTCATCCCCAGCTAACGCCAGGGACAAAGGTAGGCGGTAGCTTGTTACATATGGAGGTTCACTCATGGTAACACCAATCGCCCACCAGGAAACTGCGAGTAGCGCACAGCAAAGGAAAACACCACCCAGACCCCAGACCCCAAATACCGCGCCGCCGATCAGCCCACCTACCGCGGCTCCAGCAAACTGGCAGGTGGAATACAAGCCCATGGCCGTGCCCTTACCGCCTGCCGGGGCAATTTTGCTCAGCAGCGATGGCAGTGTGGCCTCGAGTAGATTGAAGCCGACAAAGAACAGCACGATCGCCGCCACCAGCCAAGACAAGGAGCCCATACCCAGCCACATGATCGGTTGCACCAACGCCAGCAGTGCAATCGCACCCAGCACCACGCGCTTGATCTGCCGCTGACGCTCGGCGTAGATGATAAAAGGCACCATGGCGAAGAAAGACAGCAGCAACGCCGCCAGGTATACCCACCAATGCTCCTCACGGGGTAGCCCTGCCTGCTCCTGCAGTGCCAGCGGAATGGCGACAAAGCTGGCCATCAGAATTGCATGCAGCACAGCAATCCCGTAGTTCAGGCGCAGCAAATCCTTGTTGCGTAGGCTCGGCAGAAAAGCGCTACGCACCACACCCGCCTCCCGATGACGCAGGGCGCGCTGGGGCGTGGGCACAACCCAGATGACCAATAGCATGCCGATCAACGCCAGCGCCGTAGTGCTGTAAAAAACCCCCTGCAACCCGGCGCGCGCTGCAATTACCGGCCCGGCCACCATCGCCACAGCGAAAGACAAGCCGATGCTCATGCCAATCATGGCCATGGCCTTGGTACGATGCTGCTCCCGGGTCAAATCAGCGACCAGCGCCATCACGGCCGCGGCAATAGCCCCTGCGCCCTGAATCACCCGGCCAATGATCACCCCTTGCATGGTCTCAGCCTGAGCCGCCACCAAACCGCCCAGAGCAAACAGCAACAAGCCGCCAATGATCACCGGCTTGCGACCAATGCGATCAGATAACATCCCGAAGGGGATCTGCAGACAGGCTTGGGTCAACCCGTAGGCGCCGATAGCAACGCCGATCAACAGCGGCGTTGCCCCTTGCAGGGAACCACCGTAGGTCGCCAGTACCGGCAACACCATAAACAAGCCGAGCATGCGAAAGGCAAACACCGCAGCCAACGAGCCAGCGGCGCGTTGTTCGGCGGACGTCATGCGATCGGCCTGGTGCATGGCATTTCCTGCTTTAGTGATGGGGTGGGTTTGAAGCGCGCAACCGTAGCTACGCGAAAAACCGGGGATTCTAACATGCTGCTCACGACATGCAGAAAAAGACATCTCCGGTTGCAAAGCAGGCTTCCCCTGTCATCGGTTTGTTGTCTGGTGTTTTGCCGGGCCGGTGCCGGACAACGTATACTGCTCTGCTTTGCTGGCCGTAGGGTAAATGTACTGTGGATACCATTTCGATCCGTGGGGCGCGCACCCACAACCTGAAGAACATTGACCTCGATCTGCCGCGCGACAAACTGATCGTGATTACCGGCTTATCTGGCTCGGGCAAGTCGAGCCTGGCCTTTGATACCCTCTATGCCGAGGGCCAACGCCGCTATGTCGAGTCGCTCTCGGCCTATGCAAGACAGTTTCTATCGATGATGGAAAAACCCGATGTCGACCATATCGAAGGCCTGTCGCCAGCGATTTCCATCGAGCAGAAATCCACTTCGCACAACCCTCGCTCCACCGTAGGTACCATTACCGAGATTTACGACTATCTGCGCCTGCTGTTCGCCCGTGTTGGCGAGCCCCGCTGCCCGGACCATGATCTGCCGCTGGCCGCGCAAACCGTCAGCCAAATGGTTGACCAGGTAATGGCGATGCCCGAGGGCAGCAAACTGATGTTGTTGGCACCCGTTATGCGCGAGCGCAAGGGCGAGCATTTGGCGCTGCTGGATGAATTACGTGCCCAGGGCTTTGTGCGCGCACGCATTAACGGCCGCATCCATGATCTGGATGAAGCACCATCGCTAGAAAAGAACCGCAAGCATACTATCGAAGTGGTGGTTGATCGTTTCAAGGTCCGCGAAGATCTGCAGCTGCGCCTGGCTGAATCCTTCGAAACCTGCCTGAACCTGGCCGACGGCATCGCCATCGTTGCGCCCATGGACGGCGAAGAAGGCGAAGAACTGACCTTTAGCGCACGCTTCGCCTGCCCCCAGTGCGGCCACTCCATCAGCGAGTTGGAGCCGCGGCTGTTTTCCTTTAATAACCCCGCTGGCGCCTGCCCTACCTGTGACGGCCTGGGTGTTAAGCAATTTTTTGATAGCAAGCGATTGGTCAATGGCGAGCTTACGCTAGCGGAAGGTGCGATACGCGGCTGGGATCGGCGGAACGTCTACTATTTCCAGATGCTCAGCTCACTGGCAGACCATTACGGCATATCATTGGAGACTCCTTTCGGCGAACTGGACGACAAGCACTGCAAGCTGGTGCTGCACGGCACCGGCACGGAGAAGGTGTCGTTTCGCTACCTGAACGATCGTGGCGATATCGTCATGCGCAATCATCCCTTTGAAGGCATCGTGCCAAACCTGGAACGGCGCTACCGCGAGACCGAATCCCAGAGCGTTCGCGAAGAACTGGCCAAGTATCTGAGTACTCAGCCCTGCCCGTCCTGCAGCGGCACGCGGCTGCGTCGTGAAGCCCGCCACGTGTTTATCGACGGCCGCAACCTGCCCGGAGTGACCACCTTACCGGTTGGCGAAGCTGCAGCCTATTTCAGCGGGCTGACACTGGATGGCAGCCGCGGCGAGATTGCTGAGAAGATCCTCAAGGAAATTCGTGCGCGCCTGATGTTCCTGGTCAATGTCGGCCTGGATTACCTGTCGCTGGACCGCAGCGCCGACACGCTATCCGGCGGTGAGGCGCAACGTATCCGCCTGGCCAGCCAGATCGGTGCGGGCCTGGTGGGCGTCATGTACATTCTTGACGAGCCCTCCATCGGCCTGCACCAACGCGACAATGAGCGTCTGCTATCGACGCTGATCCATCTGCGCGACCTGGGTAACACGGTTATCGTTGTTGAACACGACGAAGATGCCATCCGCCTGGCCGACTACGTGGTGGATATCGGCCCTGGCGCTGGTGTGCACGGCGGCGAAATCGTCGCCCACGGCACTGCCGAAGAGGTCATGAATAATCCTGCATCGCTGACTGGCAAATACCTGTCAGGCAAGGTCAAGATTCCGGTACCGGCTAAGCGCAACCCGCCGCAGAAGGACAAGTGGCTGCGCCTTAAGGGCGCCTGTGGCAACAATCTGCACAAGGTCAATCTGGAAATCCCGGTAGGCCTGATGACCTGTGTCACCGGCGTATCCGGTTCAGGCAAGTCAACACTGATCAACAATACCCTGTACCCGATCACCGCGACCGAACTGAATGGCGCCACGACACTAGAAGCCTCTCCCTACGATAGCTTTGACGGCATGAAGCATATCGACAAGGTAGTGGATATCGACCAGAGTCCTATCGGCCGTACACCGAGATCCAACCCGGCCACTTACACCGGCTTGTTTACCCCCATCCGCGAACTCTTTGCCGGCACCCAGGAAGCCCGCTCGCGCGGCTACAAGGCCGGACGCTTCTCCTTCAACGTCAAGGGTGGGCGCTGCGAAGCCTGCCAGGGCGACGGTCTGATCAAGGTGGAAATGCATTTTCTACCGGACATCTACGTTCCCTGCGATGTGTGCAAGAGCAAGCGTTATAACCGTGAGACGCTGGAGATCAAGTACAAGGGCAAGAACATTCACGAAGTGCTCGACTTCACGATTGAAGAGGCGCGCGCGTTCTTCGAGGCAGTCCCGGCCTTAGCGCGCAAGCTGCAAACCTTGATCGACGTGGGTCTGTCCTATATCCGTCTAGGTCAGTCCGCAACGACGCTCTCAGGCGGCGAAGCGCAGCGCGTCAAGCTGGCCCGCGAACTGTCCAAGCGCGACACCGGCAAGACGCTGTACATCCTCGACGAACCAACTACCGGCCTGCACTTTGCCGATATTCAGCAGTTGCTCGATGTACTGCACCGCCTGCGCGATCACGGCAACACCCTGGTGGTTATTGAGCACAACCTGGATGTGATCAAGACAGCTGACTGGCTGGTAGATCTCGGTCCTGAGGGCGGCTCTAAAGGCGGGTACATCATTGCTACCGGCACGCCAGAGCATGTAAGCACTATCGAAGCGTCACACACTGGGCGGTTTCTTGGGCCTGTGCTTGAGCGGGATCGCGATTGATTTAGTACACGCTAATGATTTGGCCTGCATGCCTGCATTAGCGCACCCTTCACCCTGCTCAGACACGCGGCAAGTACGTCCCTGTAGCTCATCGATGGCATCCCTGCCATCGACGGTCTGATCAGGGTGAAGGACGCGCTACTGCCAAGATCTCCCTGCTTCCCGCGAAACTCTTCTCTGGAGTTGGTATCAGAGAGCACCGCGCTTGGGGCCCTTGGCCCCAGGCCACAACGCTGCATCCACAGCATCACTTACTGATACCGAACACCACTCAAGACCCGCGCAACAGCTCCGATGTCCGTGAACGCCCTAATCACAGACACAAAAAAACCGGACACAAGGTCCGGTTTTTTCTAACGCTTTGCTATCACTCTTCGCTGGCAGCAGCCAGCTCAGGGCGATCAACCAACTCAACGTAGGCCATAGGCGCAGAGTCACCAGCGCGGAAACCGCACTTGAGAATACGCACATACCCGCCGGGACGGTCCGCATAACGCTTGCCCAGGTCATTGAACAGCTTGCCGACAGCTTCTTTGCTGCGGGTGCGGTCAAATGCCAGACGGCGATTGGCGACGGTATCTTCCTTCGCCAGGGTGATCAAAGGCTCGGCTACACGGCGCAATTCCTTGGCCTTGGGCAGAGTGGTTTTGATTAGTTCGCTGGCGAACAGCGACACCGCCATGTTCTGGAACATGGCTTTACGGTGTGAGCTGGTCCGACTCAGGTGACGACCACTTTTACGATGACGCATCTCTCAATTCCTCGGTGTCGAGACGATTAGGCCGAAACCTTGTCGTCCTTCTTCAAGCTTGCAGGCGGCCAGTTGTCCAGACGCATACCCAGTGACAGACCACGTGAGGCCAGAACGTCCTTGATCTCGGTCAGGGACTTCTTGCCTAGGTTCGGGGTCTTCAGCAGTTCCACTTCGGTACGCTGGATCAGATCGCCAATATAGTAAATATTTTCGGCTTTCAGACAGTTGGCTGAACGTACAGTCAGCTCAAGGTCATCAACCGGACGCAGCAGGATCGGATCAATCTCGTCTTCCTGCTGTTCAACAACGGGTTCGTTCTCACCTTTCAGGTCAACGAAGGCGGCCAGCTGCTGTTGCAGGATGGTCGCGGCACGGCGGATGGCTTCTTCAGCGTCCAGCGTTCCGTTGGTTTCCAGGTCAATAACCAGCTTGTCGAGGTTGGTGCGCTGCTCAACACGGGCGCTTTCAACAACGTACGCCACACGGCGAACCGGGGTATAAGTCGCGTCCAGCTGCAACCGGCCAATCGAGCGGCTTTCATCATCGTCGGACTGACGCGAGTCAGCCGGCTCATAACCACGGCCACGGGCCACGGTTATTTTCAGATTCAGCACACCATTGTCAGACAAGGTAGCAATTAGGTGATCAGGGTTGATGATTTCGACATCGTGATCCAGCTGAATATCAGCTGCAGTCACCTGACCCGGTCCTTTTTTGGACAGGGTAAGAGTCACATGATCACGGCCGTGCATCTTGACCGCCAAACCTTTCAGGTTCAGCAGGATCTCGATGACATCTTCCTGTACGCCTTCGATGGCGCTGTATTCATGCAAAACGCCGTCGATTTCCGCCTCTACCACGGCACAACCGGGCATGGAGGAGAGCAAAATGCGACGCAACGCATTGCCCAGGGTATGGCCAAAACCACGCTCCAGCGGCTCAAGAGTGATCTTGGCACGCGTGGGAGAGGTTTCCTGTACGTCAATATGACGTGGTGTTAGAAACTCGGTAACCGAACTTTGCATGGGGGCACCTTTTGCTGTCTGTCACTTACTTGGAGTAAAGCTCGACGATCAGGTTTTCGTTGATGTCGGCGTACAGATCACTCCGTGAGGGCAGGCTTTTAAAGACACCTTCCTTCTTAGCTGCATCCACTTCCAACCACTCGGATTGACCGCGCTGCGCTGCCAGCTCCAAAGAACCGCCAATACGCAGTTGGTTCTTGGCCTTTTCGCGAACAGCCACTACGTCACCCGGGGATACCAGGAAAGAAGCGATGTTGACGGTCTTGCCATTAACGCTGATAGCCTTGTGAGAGACCAGCTGACGTGACTCGGCACGAGTAGAGCCGAAGCCCATACGGTATACAACGTTGTCCAGACGACGCTCGAGCAGTTGCAGCAGGTTCTCGCCGGTAGCACCCTTCAAACGGGCCGCTTCCTTGTAGTAGTTGCTGAATTGACGCTCAAGAATGCCGTAGATACGACGTACTTTTTGTTTCTCGCGCAGCTGGGTGCCGTACTCGGAGAGACGACCACGACGCTGACCATGCACACCAGGAGGACTCTCCAGTTTGCACTTGGATTCAAGAGCGCGAGCGCCGCTCTTGAGGAACAGATCAGTGCCTTCGCGACGAGACAGTTTACATTTGGGACCAATATATCTAGCCATTTCCGTCTCCTGGTTACACGCGGCGCTTTTTAGGCGGGCGACAGCCGTTATGTGGGATGGGGGTGACATCGGTGATGCCGCTGATCTTGTAGCCACAAGAGTTCAGAGCACGAACAGCCGATTCACGACCTGGGCCTGGGCCCTTCACATTAACGTCGAGGTTTTTCAAGCCGTATTCCAAAGCAGCCTGACCGGCACGCTCCGCTGCAACCTGAGCAGCGAAGGGGGTGCTTTTACGCGAACCACGGAAACCGGAACCACCAGAAGTCGCCCAGCTCAGAGCGTTGCCCTGACGGTCGGTAATGGTAATGATGGTGTTGTTGAAAGACGCGTGGATGTGGGCAATCCCATCAACCACTGTCTTTTTAACTTTCTTACGTACACGAGCAGCAGGCTTAGCCATATCTGTATATTCCTTCGCGATTACTTACGGATCGGCTTGCGCGGACCCTTACGGGTACGAGCGTTAGTCTTAGTGCGCTGACCACGGACCGGAAGGCCCCTACGGTGACGCAGACCACGATAGCAACCAAGATCCATAAGACGCTTGACGTTCATGTTGACCGCACGACGTAGGTCACCTTCAGTGTTCGACTTGCCCACTTCGGTGCGCAGCAGATCAACCTGCTCCTCGCTGAGGTCCTTGATTTTTGCACTTGGCGCAATGCCAGTTGCTGCACAAATTTGCTGTGCCTTGGTTTGACCGATACCAAAGATATAGGTCAAAGAGATAACAGTATGTTTGTTATCCGGGATGTTGACGCCTGCAATACGGGCCATCCAATTTACTCCGTCTGACAGCTACCTGACTCAACCAAAATGTTCACAGGTTGTGTGAAAAAGGGTGCAGTAGGGTAGCGCTAACAAATATAAAAATCAACCACCCGACCAATTATCTGGCCGAGTGGCGGTTATCCTGAGACGTAGTCGACAATCAACTAGAGGGATTATTAACCCTGACGCTGCTTGTGACGGGGCTCAGCACTGCAGATGACACGAACGCTACCATTGCGACGTACCAACTTGCAGTTACGGCAAAGCTTCTTGACTGATGCTGCAACTTTCATAACAGACTCCTAGAACCCGGCGACTCAGCGCAGCATACCGCTGCCGCCATAGCCTTTCAGGTTGGATTTCTTCAAAAGAGACTCGTACTGCTGAGAAACGAGGTGCGATTGTACTTGGGACATGAAGTCCATAACAACCACTACAACGATCAGCAACGAAGTCCCACCCAGGTAGAAGGGCACATTGGCCGACACCACCAGGAACTGCGGCAACAAACAGACCGCGGTCATGTACAGGGCACCGAACATGGTCAGGCGTGTCAACACACCATCAATGTACCGGGCAGACTGTTCGCCTGGGCGGATGCCAGGAATAAACGCACCTGACTTCTTGAGATTTTCAGCCACATCTTTCGGATTGAACATCAAGGCTGTATAGAAAAAGCAGAAGAAAATGATCCCTGCACTAAACAGAATGATATTCAACGGCTGGCCTGGGGCAAGTGACTGGGAGATGCTTTGCAGCCAACCCATACCCTCACCCTGGCCGAACCAGGTACCCAGCGAAGCCGGGAACAGCAAAATGCTACTGGCGAAAATCGCCGGAATAACACCTGCCATGTTGACCTTCAGCGGCAAATGACTGGTTTGCGCGGCAAACACCTTACGGCCCTGCTGACGCTTGGCATAGTTGACGGTAATCCGCCGCTGCCCACGCTCAACAAAGACCACAAAGGCAATCATCGCAATCGCCAGCAACGCAATGGCAATCAAGGCGAAGATATTGATATCACCCTGACGAGCCGCTTCAAACGACTGCCCGACTGCACTTGGCAGCCCCGCTACAATGCCGGCGAAGATAAGCATGGAGATACCGTTGCCAATACCGCGCTCGGTAATCTGCTCGCCCAGCCACATCATGAACATAGCGCCGGCCACGAAGGTGGTCACCGCCAGGAAGTAGAAGCCAAAACCGGTATTGAAGGCGACACCCTGACTCGCCAAACCTACTGACATGCCCACGGCCTGAATAAAGGCCAGCACCAGAGTCAGATAACGGGTGTACTGGGCGATCTTGCGACGCCCGGACTCACCTTCCTTTTTCAACTGCTCAAGGGTGGGATTCACCGCCGTCATCAGCTGCATGATAATCGATGCAGAGATGTACGGCATGATGCCCAGAGCGAAGATACTCATGCGCTCCAGTGCACCACCCGAGAACATATTGAACAGGCTAAGTATGGTCCCCTCATTCTGTCTGAACAGCTCGGCCAGACGATCAGGGTTGATACCGGGAACGGGGATATGCGCCCCGATGCGGTAAACAATGATCGCCAGAAAAAGAAAACGCAGACGCGTCCACAGTTCCGTTAAGCCGCCTTGTTTGATTCCTGAGAGAGCGCCTTGCTTAGCCATTTATTCCTCGAACTTGCCGCCAGCTGCTTCGATTGCTGCACGTGCACCTTTAGTGGCCATCAGCCCTTTGACATTGACCGCTTTGGTCATGTCGCCGGAGAGGACGATCTTGGCACGTACAAACTTGTTGCCAATGATATTGGCATCTTTCAGAGCCTGCAGGTCGATCACGTCAGCATCAAGCTTGTTCAGCTCGCTGGTGCGGATCTCGGCAGTCACCATGGCAATCTTCGAAGTAAAACCAAACTTCGGCAGACGGCGATGCAAAGGCTGCTGACCACCCTCGAAACCGGGGGCAACAGTGCCACCGGAACGCGAGCTCAGACCCTTGTGACCACGGCCGGCAGTCTTGCCCAGGCCGCTACCAATACCACGACCAACGCGCAGCTTGTTACGGCGTGCACCTGGCGCGGAACGCAGATCATTCAGTTTCATGTCTTAACCCTCTACCCGAACCATGTAGGAGACCTTATTGATCATCCCACGAATGGCCGGAGTATCTTCGACCTCGACTGTGTGGTTGATGCGACGCAGACCCAGACCCTTGACGCAGAGTCTGTGGTTTGGCAGGCGCCCAACAACACTTTTGAACAGGGTCACTTTGATTGTTGCATTAGCCATGACAGCTTACCCCACGATGTCTTCGACGGTCTTGCCACGCTTGGCCGCAACTGACTCAGGCGACTGCATGGATTTCAGGCCCTTGTAAGTGGCCCGAACGACGTTGACCGGATTGGTGGAACCGTAACACTTGGCCAGTACGTTATGCACACCGGCAGCTTCCAGGACGGCGCGCATGGCGCCACCAGCGATAACGCCGGTACCTTCGGAAGCGGGCTGCATGTATACCTTGGAGGCACCATGTGCAGCTTTAACCGGATACTGCAAAGTAGAACCGTTAAGGTCCACCTGGATCATGTTACGACGTGCAGCTTCCATAGCTTTCTGGATAGCGGCAGGCACTTCACGCGCCTTGCCACGACCGAAACCCACGCGACCCTTGCCATCGCCGACTACAGTGAGTGCGGTGAAAGCGAAGATACGGCCGCCTTTTACTACCTTGGCAACGCGGTTAACTTGAACGAGTTTCTCAATATAACCTTCGTCGCGCTTTTGCTCGAAATTAGCCATAGCTCTACCCTTAGAATTCCAGCCCGCCTTCACGAGCGGCGTCGGCAAGCGCTTTCACGCGGCCATGATACTTGAAGCCGGAACGGTCAAAGGAGACCTGACTTACACCGGCGGCCTTGGCGCGCTCAGCTACCAGCAAACCGACTTTCTTGGCGGCTTCGATATTGCCAGTGTTGCCACTGCGCAGATCGGAGTCCAGCGTGGAAGCGCTGGCCAAAACAGTGGCGCCATCAGCTGCGATCACTTGTGCGTACATGTGCTGCGAAGAACGGTACACGCACAGACGTACGGCTTCCAGCTCGCGCTGCTTCAAACGCGAACGGCGAGCGCGACGGAGACGAATAACTTTTTTATCGCTCATTTGCTATGCCCTACTTCTTCTTGGCTTCTTTACGACGCACGATCTCGTCGGTGTAGCGAACACCCTTGCCCTTATAGGGCTCGGGACGACGGAAATCACGAATTTCCGCGGCTACCTGACCGACCAGCTGCTTGTCGATACCTTTAATGATGATGTCAGTTTGGCTGGGGGTTTCCGCAGAAACACCTTCAGGCAGCTGATACTCGATTGGGTGGGAAAAACCCAGCGCCAGGGACAGAACCTGCCCTTTGGCCTGCGCTTTGTAACCAACACCAACCAGCTGCAGCTTGCGCTCAAAGCCGTCTGTAACACCGGTCACCATGTTCTGTACCAACGCACGCGTGGTACCGGCCATGGCCATATTAACGCTGCCCGGACGAGCGGCGAACCGCAGTACACCGTCTTCCTGAACAACTTCGACTGTCGAGTGCAGATTCAGATCCAGAGTGCCTTTGGCGCCCTTGACGGAAATGTCCTGACCGTTCAGTTTAACTTCTACGCCCTGTGGCAATTTGACAGGGTCTTTAGCGACGCGAGACATCGTAACCCCCTATCAGAATACGGTACAGAGCACTTCACCACCGATACCGGCAGCGCGAGCGGAGCGATCAGTCATAACACCTTTATTGGTGGAGACGATCGATACACCCAATCCACCCTTGACCTTAGGAATCTGGTCAACGGACTTGTACTGACGCAGACCGGGACGGCTTATGCGTTTGATATCTTCAATAACCGGCCTGCCCTCGAAGTACTTCAGCTCGATCGACAGTACAGGCTTTGTATCGCCCTGCACGTCATAACCGGCTACGTAACCTTCTTCTTTCAATACTTTGGCGACAGCCACCTTCAGCTTTGCCGAAGGCATGCTGACACTGGACTTTTCAGCCATCTGGGCATTACGGATGCGGGTTAGCATATCAGCTAACGGGTCCTGCATACTCATGGGCTTTGTGCTCCTGAAACTGAGTAATTAAGGTCTGGTTTACCAGCTGGCTTTAACCAGACCGGGGACGTCACCGCGCATAGCTGCTTCACGCAACTTGATACGGCTCAGGCCAAACTTGCGATATACACCGTGCGGACGACCAGTGATGCGGCAGCGATTACGCTGACGAACCGGGCTGGCATCGCGCGGCAGTTTTTGCAAAGCTACTTGGGCATTCCAACGGTCTTCGACAGACGCGTTGATATTGCCAATGATAGCCTTGATTTCAGCACGCTTTGCAGCGTACTTGGCAACCATGCGAGTGCGCTTGGCCTCGCGGTTTTTCATGCTGACTTTTGCCATTACCTGACTCCTAGTTACGGAACGGGAACTTGAACGCACGCAGTAGCGCGCGACCTTCGTCATCCGTCCGGGCAGTGGTGGTCAAAGTAATGTCCAGACCACGCAGAACGTCGATCTTGTCGTAATCGATTTCCGGGAAGATGATCTGTTCCTTGACGCCCATGCTGTAGTTGCCACGGCCATCGAACGATTTCGCGTTCAGGCCACGGAAGTCACGCACACGCGGCAGAGAGATCGACAGCAGGCGATCCAGGAATTCGTACATCTGCTCGCGGCGCAAGGTAACCTTGACACCAATCGGCCAGCCGTCACGAATCTTGAAGCCGGCGATCGACTTGCGAGCGTAGGTCACGATGCCTTTTCGGCCCGTGATCTTCTCCAGGTCAGCCATTGCGGTTTCGATGATCTTCTTATCACCAACAGCTTCACCAAGACCCATATTAAGGGTGATTTTGGTGATTTTCGGCACTTCCATCACGTTCTTCAGGCCCAATTCTTCCTGGATCTGGGGAACGAGAGTAGTCCGGTAGTGTTCTTTCAATCTTGCCATGGTAAGCACCTAGATTCTCAAGCGTCGACGGCTTTTTGCGTCGACTTGAAAATACGAACCTTCTTACCGTCTTCGACCTTGAAGCCAATACGATCGGCTTTGCTAGTCGCGGCGTTGAAGATTGCCACGTTGGAGACGTGGATTGGCGCCTCCTTTTCAACAATACCGCCTTGCGAACCAGCCATGGGATTAGGCTTGGTGTGCCGCTTGATAATGTTGACGCCGGAAATCAGCAGACGTTGATCAGCCAGGACCTTGAGGACCTTGCCGCGCTTGCCTTTATCCTTGCCGGCGATGACGATTACGTCGTCTTCACGTTTAATCTTTTGCATGACCGGGCTCCTTACAGCACTTCGGGCGCGAGGGAAACGATCTTCATGAACCGCTCATTACGCAGTTCACGCGTCACTGGCCCAAAGATGCGGGTTCCGATCGGCTCATTTTTATTGTTGAGCAGAACGGCAGCGTTGCCATCAAAACGGATCAAAGAACCGTCCGTACGGCGTACACCGTGACGGGTACGCACGATGACCGCGTTAAGCACCTGGCCTTTCTTTACTTTGCCGCGGGGAATTGCTTCCTTCACGGTCACCTTGATGATATCGCCAATGCCGGCGTAGCGGCGGTGAGAACCGCCCAGAACCTTGATACACATAACGCGACGTGCACCACTGTTATCTGCCACTTCCAGCATGGATTGAGTCTGAATCATAACTTTCTCCGACCCTTAAAAAATCCGCAAACGCGCGGGGCTTTAAACTTGTTCCGCGCGCTCGTCGATCTGCACCAGGGTCCAGCTCTTGGTTTTGGCCAAGGGACGGGTTTCCTTAATGGTGACAGTATCGCCAATGCGGCATTCGTTGTTTTCATCGTGCGCATGCAGCTTGGTAGAGCGGCGCATGTACTTACCGTACAGCGGATGCTTTACCTGACGCTCGATGACGACAGTAATGGTTTTATCCATCTTGTCACTGACCACACGGCCGGTGACGGTACTGACTGTTTGTGTCTCGGCCATGATCAATTACCACCTTTCTGATTGAGCACGGTCTTGACTCGGGCAATATCACGCTTGGCCTGCTTCAGCAGGTGGCTCTGACCGAGTTGACCGGTTGCCTTCTGCATGCGCAGATTGAACTGATCACGCAGCAGGGTGAGCAGCTGCTCGTTGAGCTGCTCAGCAGATTTTTCACGAAGTTCTGTTGCTTTCATCACATCACCGTCCGCTTAACAAAGGTGGTAGCGAGAGGCAGCTTGGCAGCAGCAAGGGCAAAAGCCTCACGCGCCATCTCTTCGGAAACACCTTCAATCTCATACAGGACTTTGCCAGGCTTGATCTGGGCAACCCAGTACTCGACATTACCCTTACCTTTACCCATCCGAACTTCCAACGGCTTCTTGGAGATCGGCTTGTCCGGGAACACACGAATCCAGATCTTGCCGCCACGCTTAACGTGACGGGTCAAGGCACGACGTGCTGCCTCGATCTGGCGCGCGGTCAAACGACCACGGCCAACGGCTTTCAATGCGTATTCGCCAAAGCTCACCTTACTACCGCGAAGTGCCAAGCCACGGTTGTGGCCAGTCATTTGCTTGCGGAACTTCGTACGCTTGGGTTGTAACATGTGCGTACCCCTTACTTAGCAGCTTTTTTCTTGGGAGCGGCAGTTTTGGTTTCTTCGGGCTGACCACCAATGATCTCGCCTTTGAAAATCCAAACCTTGACGCCAATCACACCGTATGTGGTGTGGGCTTCAGCCGTCGCGTAATCGATGTCGGCGCGCAGGGTGTGCAAAGGCACACGACCTTCGCGATACCATTCGGTCCGGGCAATTTCTGCACCGCCAAGGCGGCCGCTTACCTGGATCTTGATACCCTTGGCGCCGATACGCATGGCATTCTGTACTGCGCGCTTCATAGCGCGACGGAACATAACGCGACGCTCGAGCTGCTGAGCAACGCTTTGTGCGACCAGGGCACCGTCGAGTTCCGGCTTGCGGATCTCTTCGATGTTGATGTGCACGGGCACGCCCATTTGCTTGGTCAGTTCCTGACGCAGCTTCTCGACATCCTCGCCCTTCTTGCCAATCACGATGCCTGGACGGGCAGTGTGGATGGTAATTTTGGCGGTTTGTGCCGGGCGCTGAATATCAACGCGGCTGACCGAAGCGCTTTTCAATTTGGTCTGAACGTACTCACGTACTTTCAGATCTGTATTCAGATAGTCCGCATAAGTGCGGCCTTCTGCGTACCACACCGAAGTGTGCTGTTTAACAATACCGAGGCGCATGCCTATCGGATGTACTTTCTGACCCATGTGATCGACTCCCTACTTGTCAGCAACCTTGACCGTGATATGACAAGACCGCTTTACGATGCGATCAGCACGGCCTTTGGCACGTGGCATGATGCGCTTCAGAGAGCGACCCTCGTTGACAAACACGGTGGACACCTTAAGGTCATCCACGTCTGCGCCATCATTGTGCTCGGCGTTGGCGATTGCCGACTCGAGCACCTTTTTGATGACTTCAGCGGCCTTCTTGTTGCTGAATTTCAGCAGGTTCAGGGCCTCATCCACTTTCTTTCCGCGGATCTGGTCGGCGACCAAGCGCGCTTTCTGGGCAGAGAGGCGGGCGCCTTTATGTGTAGCGGCAACTTCCATCTTCTAACCCCTTAGCGCTTGGCTTTCTTGTCTGCTACGTGACCACGATAGGTACGCGTTGCAGAAAATTCGCCTAACTTGTGGCCGACCATGTCTTCGGAAACAATAACCGGAACATGCTGACGACCGTTATGAACAGCAATGGTCAAACCAACCATCTGCGGCAGGACCATAGAACGGCGCGACCAAGTCTTGATTGGTTTGCGATCGTTCTTCTCAACTGCCACTTCGATCTTCTTTAACAGGTGAAGATCGATAAAAGGACCTTTCTTTAGAGAACGCGGCACTGTCGTATCTCCTTACTTGCTGCGGCGACGGACAATCATCTTGTCTGTGCGCTTGTTGGACCGAGTCTTGGCACCCTTGGTCGGGAAGCCCCATGGCGATACTGGGTGGCGACCACCGGAAGTACGGCCTTCACCACCACCGTGCGGGTGATCTACCGGGTTCATGGCAACACCACGAACGGTCGGACGAACACCGCGCCAGCGCTTGGCGCCAGCCTTACCCAATGAACGCAGGCTGTGCTCACCGTTGGACACTTCGCCCAGGGTGGCACGGCACTCGCCCAGTACTTTGCGCATTTCGCCGGACCGCAGACGAACTGTCACATAGGCACCTTCACGAGCAACCAGCTGTACGGAAGCACCGGCACTACGAGCAACCTGAGCACCTTTACCGGGCTTCAGCTCAATCGCGTGAATGGTGCTACCCACCGGAATATTACGCAGCGGCAAGGAGTTACCGGGCTTAATCGGCGACTCTGCACCTGAGACCAGTTGGTCTCCAGCGCTCACACCCTTAGGTGCGATGATGTAGCGACGCTCGCCATCTGCATACATCAGCAGCGCGATGTGAGCGGTACGGTTTGGATCGTATTCGATACGCTCAACGGTGGCTGGAATGCCATCCTTGTTGCGACGAAAATCAACCAAACGGTAATGTTGCTTATGCCCGCCCCCACGATGACGCGTGGTGATGCGACCATTATTGTTACGACCACCCGTTTTGCCTTGCTTCTCGACCAGAGGTGCATATGGAGCACCCTTGTGCAGGTCGGAATTAACGACCTTGACTACGAAGCGGCGGCCAGGGGAAGTAGGTTTACATTTAACAATTGCCATGATTTACCCCTTACTTATCAGCGCTGGCAAAATCGATGTCTTGACCAGGCTGCAGGCTGACGTACGCCTTCTTCCAGTCATTACGCTTGCCCAGGCCGCGAACGGTTCGCTTGGTCTTGCCTTTAACGTTCAAGGTCGCAACAGTCTTGACCTTAACGCTGAACAATTGCTCGACAGCCTTTTTGATTTCCAGCTTGGTCGCGGTGGTATCCACCTTGAACACGAACTGGTTCTTGCTGTCAGCCAGCACGGTAGCCTTCTCGGATACATGCGGGCCAAGCAGTACTTTGAAAATGCGCTCTTGGTTCATCCCAGCATCTCCTCGAACTTCTTAACAGCAGGTACGGTGATCAGTACCTTGTCGTAAGCGATCAGACTGACCGGATCTGAACCCTGCACATCACGTACATCAACATGCGGCAGATTGCGCGCAGCGAGGTACAGATTGGAGTCAAGGCTGTCAGTAACGATCAACACGTTGTCCAGATTCAAATCCTTGAGCATGCCAACCAGGGCCTTGGTCTTGGGAGCTTCCATAGAGAACTCTTCAACCACTACCAAACGGTCCAGGCGGATCAGCTCGGACAGGATCGAGCGCAGCGCGCCACGGTACATCTTCCTGTTCAGCTTCTGCTCATGGTTCTGTGGACGAGCCGCAAAAGTGGTACCGCCCCCGCGCCAAATTGGGCTGCGGATGGTGCCAGCACGGGCACGACCGGTACCTTTCTGACGCCAGGGCTTCTTACCGCCACCGGACACATCAGCACGGGTCTTCTGCTGCTTAGTACCCTGACGACCACCAGCCATATAGGCAACAACGGCTTGGTGAACCAGGGTTTCATTAAACTCGGTGGCAAAAGTCAGATCAGATACTTCGATCGCATTTGCACCAGCTACATTCAGATTCATGGTAACTCCCCCTTAACCCTTGGCCTTGACAGCCGGGCGGACAATGACGTCGCTACCTGGTGCGCCTGGGACAGAGCCCCGGATCAGCAGCAGATTACGCTCGGCGTCAACGCGGACGATTTCAAGGGTCTGCACGGTCACTTGCTCAGCACCCATGTGACCAGCCATTTTCTTGCCCTTGAATACCCGACCTGGGGTCTGGCACTGGCCGATAGAGCCAGGAACGCGGTGCGATACAGAGTTACCGTGAGTCGCATCCTGACCGCGGAAGTTCCAACGCTTGATCGTACCGGCAAAGCCCTTACCTTTGGACTGACCAGTAACATCAACCATCTGACCCGCTTCAAAAATGCTCACGGTGATTTCGGAGCCAGCAGCAAACTCGCCTTCTTCAAAGCGGAATTCACAGACGCGACGGCCAGCCGCGGTATTGGCTTTGGCGAAATGCCCGGCCATCGGCTTGCTAACGCGACTAACGCGACGCTCACCAACGGTGATCTGAACGGCTTGGTAGCCATCCGTATCCAGGGATTTAACCTGTGTGACGCGGTTCGGTTCAACTTCTACAACCGTAACCGGTATGGAAACACCATCTTCAGTGAAAACGCGGGTCATACCGCATTTCCGGCCGACTAATCCAATAGTCATTCTTTAAACCTCATGAGTGCACGGGGCTATTACCCGCTATGGCCGCCCATTGCAGGGCGTTACACGACTTATAGCCCCCGTCGTATGGGACTATCAGCCGAGGCTGATCTGAACCTCAACGCCAGCTGCCAGGTCCAGTTTCATCAGCGCATCGACAGTCTTGTCGGTAGGCTGCACGATATCCAGAACCCTTTTATGGGTGCGGATCTCGTACTGATCACGGGCATCTTTATTGACGTGCGGTGAAACCAGCACTGTAAAACGCTCTTTGCGAGTCGGCAAAGGAATTGGACCACGGACCTGAGCCCCAGTACGTTTCGCGGTATCCACGATTTCCTGGGTTGATTGATCTATCAGGCGGTGATCAAAAGCCTTCAACCGAATACGAATCTGTTGGTTCTGCATTTGACCAGAAACTCCAAGCTTCAATTCTTCAGAGCTCACCCGAACACCGGGTAGGCCCATCCAAGGGAGGCGCAATTCTACTGATGCGTCCACCCACTGTCAACCTAAATACAAAAGCCCCCTAAAAAAGGGGGCTTTTGCTTATGGCCCAGATTATCAGGCGATAATCTTGGCAACCACGCCGGCA
>NZ_AROI01000012.1 GCF_000410875.1 Halopseudomonas pelagia CL-AP6 | reverse complement strand
CAACTCCCCAACCCCATCGCTCTCAGGCCGCCGCTCCCACCCGGATTGGGCATACTCCACTCCGGCGGTGCTCTCTGAGCCCTGTGGGAGCGGCGGCCCCGCCGCGATAGGGCCCCCCTTACACCACCCAGCCCCATGCAACGCCCGCAACTGCCGCCCAGTCACATGCCACCCAGCCCCATTTAATGGCGGCTGCTCACCTTTCAATATCCATACAAAGGCATCACCAAAGCGGTCCATCAATGCCCCGGCAAGGCGGTCATACTCCAACTGACTCAACCCCGTCTGCCGCAACTGCACCATCCGTACACCAAGCCCGCTGGCAACCTCCAACCCCGCCATCAAACACTCGGCATCAGTACCATCAGGGGTGATCAAATAGCGTCGCGGCAGGGTGGCAGCAGCTACGATAGGCCTGTTCGCCGCCGGAAAGGCATACTGCCCAAGCTCCTGCGGCTCCACCCAGCGCACCTGCTGCCCCTCCGCGCCATGGGCTACTCCCGTGAACACAGAAACGCTCCACACATCCAGGCGTATGGACTTGTCCGGGTAGTCATGGCGGATATCAATCAGCGGGTGAGCACAGGTGACCTGAATGCCCAGCTCTTCCGAGAGCTCGCGGGTAAGACCGGCCAGGCGCGGTTCACCGGCTTCAAGTTTGCCCCCCGGAAATTCCCACAGCCCGCCCTGATGCGCTGCATCGGGGCGTTTGGCAATCAGAATGCAGCCATCCGCTCGGCGAATCACCGCCGCCATCACATGAATACGGCGCATGCAGTCAGCGGCTCATTGCTGGGGTAAGTCGCCTGAATACAAATCCTGCTCTAGCTCTTCGCCCGGCACCACGTGCTCTTCGGAGGCCCAGGCACCCAGGTCGATCAGGCGGCAGCGAGGTGAACAGAAAGGGCGGTCTGGAAAGCTGTCGTCCCAGGTAACTGGGGCCTTGCAAGTAGGGCATTCGACGCTCAGGGTCATGGGGTGGCTCCTGTGGTCATGGCCAGGTAGCGTTCATGCAGCGCATCCACTTGCGCGTGCAGTGTCGCCAGATCCTGGTCATTGAGAATAATGTCATGGGCATGCCGCAGGCGCTCTTCACGCTGGGCCTGGGCCTGCATGATAGCCTTGATCTGCGCTTCAGGCACGTTGTCGCGTTGGGCAGTACGCAATATCTGCATGGCCTCGGGCACATCGACCACGATAACGCGCTCGGTCATGGCGTGCTGGCCAGACTCGACCAGCAGCGGTGAGACCAGCAGCGCGTAGGGCGAGGTGGCCGAGGCAAGATCCGTAACGATTTCTTCGCGAATCAGTGGGTGCAGCAGCGCTTCCAGCCAACGGCGTTGATCCGCGTCCTGAAATACCCGTTCACGCAAGGCGGCACGATTGAGCGCGCCGTTTTCAAGCAGTATGGCGTCGCCAAAGCGATCAACAATATGCTGTAACGCAGGCCGCCCAGGCTCCACCACGACGCGGGACTTGATGTCCGCATCCACCACATGGATACCGTGCACAAAAGCAAAGCGGTCAGCCGCAGCGCTCTTGCCGCTGCCGATGCCGCCGGTCAAACCTATGATCATGCTTAGAATCCGGCAAATTGAAGGTATGTGCCGGTAATTGTGTCACCCCAGATCAATGCAATCCACCCGGCAATGGCCAGATAAGGGCCGAAGGGCAGGGGGGTGGCGTTGGACTGGCCGCGGGTTTTCAGGATGATCAGGCCGAGAATGGCGCCGACCAGTGACGAGAGCAAAATAGTTAATGGCAGAATCTGCCAGCCGCCCCAGGCACCGAGCATGGCCAGTAGCTTGAAGTCGCCATAGCCCATGCCTTCCTTGCCGGTGACCAGCTTGAATGCCCAAAACACCAGCCACAGGCTCAGATAGCCTACAACAGCGCCCCAGAGCGCCGCGTTGAGATCGGTGAGTAGCGCAAAGCTGTTGAGAATAAGGCCGAGCCAGAGCAGCGGCAGTACTATCGAGTCCGGTAACAGCTGGGTATCGGCGTCAATCAAACTCAAACTGATCAGCCCCCAGGTCAGCACCAGCATGGCCCCTGCAGCCCAGCCAAAACCGAACTGCCACGCCACGACCATCGATAGCACTGCTGTGAGCAGCTCTACCAGCGGATAACGCGGGCTGATGCGCGCTTTGCATTGCCCGCATTTTCCGCGTAACAACAGATAGCTCAGAATCGGCAAATTCTGCCAGGCCTTGATTTCCGCATTGCAGTGCGGGCAATGGGAGTGGGGCAGAATCAGGTTGTAGGTAGGTTCTTCCGGTTGCTCGGCATCAGGCTCCAGCATCTCCCGCGCCTGCCTTAGCCAGTCGCGTTCCATCATCTTTGGCACACGGTGGATCACCACGTTAAGGAAGCTACCGACAATCAGGCCCAGCAGGCCGGCGATCAAAATAAAGGCCAGCGCGTGGCTGGCCAGGTAGTCGATAATGGGCATATTTAGACGACGTTGCCCAGTTGGAAGATCGGCAGATACATGGCGATAATTAAACCGCCGACCAGCACGCCCAGTACGACCATTATCATGGGTTCCATCAGCGTAGTCAGATTGTCTACCGCGTTATCGACTTCCGCTTCATAATAGTCCGCGACTTTGTCGAGCATGCCATCAAGATTACCTGACTCTTCACCAATTCCGGCCATTTGCACGGCAAGAGAAGGAAAGATGTTGGTAGTCCGCATGGAGAAGTTTAGCTGCGAGCCAGCTGATACATCTTCCTTGATCTGCATCACCGCATTGTAAAACACCACATTGCCCGCCGCCCCAGCGACTGAATCCAACGCATCGACCAGAGGTACACCTGCTGCGAAGGTGGTCGAAAGGGTGCGGGCATAGCGGGCCACGGCGGCCTTGTAAATGATATCGCCAACGACTGGGGCTTTGAGTAAAAGCCTATCTTCACCGTCACGGAATTTCTTTGATCGCACATGCGCTTGAGTGTAGGCGTACCCAATGGCGACAATTCCCACCAACGCAACAAACCACCAAGCCTGCAGCCACTCTGATATACCCATGACGAACAGTGTGAAGGCGGGTAAATTCGCGCCGAAGCTGGAGAAAACCTGCTGAAACTGAGGTACCACTTTTAAAAGCAAAATAGCTGTCACAATAATCGCTACCACCACCACCGCAATGGGATAGGTCATGGCTTTCTTGATTTTGGCCTTCATGGCCTCGGTTTTCTCCTTGTAGGTCGCGATACGATCAAGCAACGATTCCAGGCGGCCGGATTGTTCGCCAGACTCTACAAGGTTGCAAAACAGATCATCAAAATACTTGGGGTGCTGCCGGAGGGAATCCGCCAAGGTGTTACCTGCGGCAACATCCACCTTGATTTCGTTGATCAGTTTCTGGAAATTGGGGTTTTCTGTACCTTCGGCAATGATGTCAAACGCCTGAATAATGGGTACGCCCGAGGCCATCATGGTCGCTAACTGACGAGTAAAAAACGCAATGTCCAAAGGCTTGATTTTTTTGCCTTTGCTGCCGAACAGTGTCGATTTTTTGCTGATCTTGGTGACCAGTACCCCTTGTTTGCGCAACTGGGCTTTGATCAATGCAGGATTGGTTCCCTGTATCTCGCCCGCAACCTTGGTGCCCTTGCGATCCTTGCCTTCCCATTTGTAGGTAAAGGTCTTGGGCTCCTTTTTGACCGCGCTCTTTCTTAAAGGGGCCGTCTTCCTTTTTACCGCTGCTTGTTGCGCCATGACTTAATCCTTGGTCACTCGGTTGACTTCCGCCAAGCTGGTTACGCCCTGTTCGACTTTTAATAGTGCGGACTGACGCAAGCTCCTGAAACCTTCACTTTGGGCGACATCGGCAATCTCGATGGAATTGCCGTCTTCCATGATAATGCGTTGCATTGCCGGAGTGATGCGGACCACTTCATAGATCCCCACGCGTCCTTTATATCCATCTTTACAATTTTCGCAACCCACAGGGCCGTATATTGTGAAGCCTGTAGCGATTTTTTCCTGACTAAACCCTTCCTCCAGCAACACCTCTTTGGGCACCTCCATGACTTGCTTGCACTGTTTGCACAGCTTGCGTGCCAGGCGCTGGGCGATAATCAGGTTGACCGACGTGGCAATGTTAAAAGACGGCACGCCCATGTTACGTAGCCGCGTCAGGGTTTCAGCGGCACTGTTGGTGTGCAGGGTAGAGAGTACCATATGCCCGGTTTGCGCGGCTTTAATGGCGATTTCTGCGGTTTCCAGGTCGCGGATCTCGCCGACCATGATGATGTCCGGGTCCTGACGCAGAAACGCCCGCAATGCTTTGGCGAAATCCAGCCCCTGTTTGATATTGACGTTAACCTGGTTCACGCCCTCAAGGTTGATTTCGACCGGGTCTTCGGCAGTGGAGATATTGCGCTCCACGGTATTGAGGATGTTCAAACCGGTATAGAGCGAAACGGTCTTGCCTGAACCTGTGGGGCCGGTAACCAGAATCATGCCCTGGGGTTTGGCCAGGGCGTTGAGGTACATTTGCTTCTGGTCTTCTTCATAGCCCAGTGCGTCAATGCCCATCTTGGCGCTTTCGGCATCGAGAATCCGCAACACCACCTTTTCGCCCCACAGGGTCGGCAGCGTGTTTACCCGGAAGTCGATGGCCTTGCTCTTGGAAATCTTCATTTTGATCCGGCCATCCTGCGGCTTGCGCCGCTCGGCCATATCCATGGCCGACATCACCTTCAAGCGGGCGGCGATCCGCACGCCGAGCTGAACCGGCGGTTTGGCGACCTCATGCAGAATGCCATCGGTGCGGAAGCGAACCCGATAGAGTTTTTCGTAGGGTTCAAAATGCAAGTCGGAAGAGCCCATGCGCACGGCGTCCAGCAGCATCTTGTTGACGAAGCGAACGATAGGGGCGTCGTCAGCGTCGCTACCGCCGTCTGTCTTGTCATCATCCCCGCTGACGGTCTGCACATCCAGATCATCAAGTTCGGCATCACTCATGTCCCCCAGCCCGCCAGTGGGGCTGTCGAGAAACTTGTCGATCAGGGCATGTAATTTGTCATCTTCAACAATCACTGCGTCGGTCATCAGGCCCGTGCTGAACTGCACATCGCTCAAGGCCTGCTGATTGGTCGGGTCGGAAATGCCGAGGAACAACCGGGAACCGCGCTTAAACAGCGGCAGCACCGAATGCTGGCGGATCAATTTTTCGCTGACCAGATCCTGCGGCTGCGATTCTTTATCCATCGCCGAGAGGTCGCAGTAAGGGTAGCCAAATTCTTCAGCGCACAGCACCGCCAGGTCCCGTGCGTTAGCGAGTTTGTTTTGCACCAGGTAGGTAATAAACGGAATCTTGTCTTGCGTGGCCTGTTTGCTGGCCTTGCTGGCAGCCTGGGCGTCCAGTAGCTGGTCCTGAACGATACGCCGGGCCAGGCCGGAGAGGGCGGGGTTATCCATAGGCTGGGTGGATCTCACTGCGTTGTGTTTATAAGGGTTCTGATCTGCCGACTATAGTACAGAGCGGATGCTGTCTGCACCTGTTGGGTTTAAAAACCTGTTTGGCGGCTGCAGGGGTGACGAAAATTGTCAGTGAGTGACGAATAATCGCGTATCAGGTGACGTGGGGAGGGTTTTTTTTGCTACAGAGCCGCGCAGGCGGGGCCTGTAGCGTGTTGGCATGGGGTCTGCATTAGGTTAGCCAGCCCACAGGCTAAATCACACTAATGGAGTAGTATATGAAAGCTCAAATGCAGAAAGGTTTTACTCTTATCGAACTGATGATCGTAGTTGCGATTATCGGCATTTTGGCGGCAATTGCTTTGCCGGCTTATCAGGATTATGTAGCCAAGTCTCAAGCGGCTGGAGCTTTGGCAGAGTTATCTCCACTGAAAACTCCGTTCGAGCTAGCAGTTAATGAAGGTAAGGCACCATCGCTTACTCCCGCAGATGAAGGCTATATAGGTCAGGCTGCTTCAACCGGCACATACTGCGATCTCGCCGTTACAGGCAACACGGATATTGTGTGCACGATGAAAAATGGTAATGCCGCCAAAATTAATGGTAAAATTTTGACGCTTAGCCGTACCGCTGAAGGCGTTTGGAGCTGTGCGTCAAGCAACGGCCTGGAAGCTAAATTCAAGCCTGGCAACTGCACCTAATATTAGTGCGGAAATCGGGGTCAGAGTAACGTTTGTCTGGCTTGACCTGATCTTTAGCTTTACCAACAAACCTCGGATTTCCGGGGTTTGTTGTGAAGAGAAATCGCGGGAAATCGGGGTCAGAGTAACTTTTATCTAGGGAAATCGGGGTCAGAGTAACTTTTATCTGATCTGATCTGACCTGACCTGATCTTCAGCTTTACTAACAAACCCCGGACCTCCGGGGTTTGTTGGGGTGAAATCGGGGTCAGGGGTGAAATCGGGGTCAGCGTAACGTTTATCTGATTCGCTTCTGACCTGACCTGATCTTGAAATCGGGGTCAGAGTAACTTTTATCTGATCTGATCTGACCTGACCTGATCTTCAGCTTTACTAACAAACCCCGGACCTCCGGGGTTTGTTGGGGTGAAATCGGGGTCAGCGTAACGTTTATCTGATTCGCTTCTGACCTGACCTGACCTGACCTGACCTTCAGCTTTACCAACAAACCCCGGACTTCCGGGGTTTGTTGTAAGGAAAACCGAGGTCAGAGTAAGCTAAAGTTCTGATCCGCTCCGGTTGCCTTTGGCTGCTTGGATGGTCGGCCGGTTTTGCCGGGTTGTACTGACTGCCCGGTAAGGCTCTCTATTTTAAGTAATTGGGGTCAGAGTAACGTTTATCTGATTCGTTTCTGACCTGATCTCCAGCTTTACCAACAACCCCGGTCCGCCGGGGTTTGTTGTTTCTGGAGCGCCCCCAGTAATTGGGGTCAGAGTAGAATGTGAAGTAATTGGGGTCAGAGTAACGTTTATCTGATTCGCTTCTGACCTGATCTGATCTTCAGTTTTACCAACAGCCCCGGATTTCCGGGGTTTGTTGTTTCTGGAGCACCCCCGGCATATCGTTTAGATAGATGCGTTGGCCAAGGGGTGGGTGGATTGAAGCAAGTAATTGGGGTCAGAGTAACGTTTATCTGATTCGCTTCTGACCTGATCTTATCTTCAGTTTTACCAACAAGCCCCTGTTCGCCTGGCATGACCAATTCATGCAGCAGATGCCAATAGGCACACGCTCTGCTAGACTCGCTTGATGAAGCAAATTAACTGGAATGCGGAAAAGAACCAGCAGTTGATGAGTGAGCGAGGGGTGTCTTTTGAAGATGTGCTGTTTGCTCTCCAATCTGGTGGCTTACTCGACGATGGGCCTCATCCCAACAGGGATAAGTACCCGAGCCAGCGACTCTTCGTCGTTCGGATTGATGATTACGCCTGGCTGGTCCCGTACGTTGAAAATGACCGGGAATTTTTTCTCAAGACGATCATTCCCAGTCGCAAGGCCACCAAGACATTTTTGAGGGGGTAATATGGCCAAGAGCAAATTAGATACAGAAGAGCAGGAACTGCTAGAGACATACGAAGCTGGGGAATTTGCATCGGATCTGGATGCTGATCGCATGGAATATGTTGCCAAGGCGGCGGAAGAAGCGTTCAAGAAAGACAAGCGAATCAATATCCGGATTTCTAGTCGGGACCTTGAGGCACTTCAGCGTCGGGCGTTGGAGGAGGGGCTTCCCTACCAATCACTGGTATCCAGTGTCCTGCACAAGTATGTATCAGGCGGGCTTAAGGATATCTCTGCGAACAAGTCAGGCCAGCGGGAAATTGGGGTCAGAGTAAAATAAACCGCTCATCCGCTCCGGTTGCTTTCGGCTGTTTGGCTGGGCGGCCGGTTTTGCCGGACTGTACTGATTGCCCGGTAAGACTTTCTATTTGGCTTTTGAAGCGGTCATTACCCAAGGCGAGCCCGCTGAGGGTTGCTTGGCTTATTGTTTCTATGAGTTCAACAGCAAGCTGCTCGACAAACAATGCGCGATAGGCCAATTGCCGGTCTTCAGGGGTTTTGCCCAGTTGCTGGTATAGAGCGTGGGGCGTGACTAATTGAGAAGCCTTGCCATGGGCGTTGGTGTGATAACTGCTCCAGCGGTACTCGCGAGGTGAACAAACCATGGCAGCGCGCACGGGGTTCATTTCTATATAGCGCTGGCATTGCAGTAGATAAGCATCGGAATCGACCAGGCAGGAACGGTAGCGGCCTTCCCACAATGTGCCGGTGCGATGGTAGCGAGCATTGAAATAGCGGACATACTGCCGGCCCAGCGCTTGCATCATCAAGGCAATACTATCGGCTCCTTCAGGCGTGGCGAGTATATGCACATGGTTGGTCATGAACACCCAGGCATGAATGGCAACACCGTATTTGGCGGAGTAGTCCCTTAGCCATTGACCGTAAGTAACCATGTCTGCTTCATTCGCGAAGCAAACCTGCCGGTTGTTGCCGCGCTGGATCAGGTGCTGGGCTATGCCAGGGTGAGATATCCGTCGACGTCTTGCCATGCTTTTTCCGGGCTGCGTTGTCCGAATGGATGATGGCAAAGGATGCTTAAGGCTGGAAGGGTGGCGGCATCGACCGGATCACAAATTCTGAATATAACCGCGGGATATCTAGCGTCAACTATCTTGTCCGGTCCGTCCAGCGTCAATTAAGTTGGCCGGTTGTCTGGACTGATGGGGTCTGGACTTGCCTTTCGCCTGTTAAGTGACTTGATGCGGGTCAATGCCTTTCTTTGCCAAGTTGTCACAATGCGATATAAGGGTTCATTACACAGCCGATCCTAACAGGAGCACCTATGCAAACCGTACTGCTTCCCTACGATGGTTCCCCGAGCGCCGAGCGCGCTGTCGATTATCTGATCAACTTCGCCAAGGACGTTGCGCACCTCAAGGCACATGTGATCAATGTGCAAACGGAGCCCAAATTTTATGGTAACTATGTGTCGGCAGCCATGCTTGAACAGTTGACTGCTGGCGCGCTGGATCATGCCGCTGAAGTCAATGCCAAGGCGGCCGCCCGCCTGCAGGCGGCGGGTATTGAACATAGCTGCCATGAAGTGATGGGTGAGGTGGTCACCGAGCTGGTCAAGGCGGCCAAGCAGCATAACTGCAGCGCAGTGGTTATGGGCACACGGGGCATGAGCAATCTGGGTAATCTGGTCATGGGCTCCGTAGCCACCCGCGTGGTTCACGAGGTGCCGGTGCCGGTCCTGCTGGTCAAGTAATCAAGAGAGAAACCGGGGTCAGAGTAAACTAAAGCTGTCATTTGCTCTGGTTGCTTTTGGCTGCTTGGATGGTCGGCCGGTTTTCCCGGATTGTACTGACTGCCCGGTAAGATTTTCTATCTGGTTCTTGAAGCGCTCATTCCCCAGGGCGAGCCAGCTTGGGGTTGCTCGGCTTATTTCTTCAATCAGCTCAACCGGAAGTTGCTCGCTCACCAATGAGCGATAAGCCGATTGGCGGTCTCCGGGCTTTCCGCCCAGCTGTAGGTGAATTCCGTATAAAGCCGGCTTTGCTTGACCAGCGTCAAGCCCCGTGGGCGGTGCTGCGAGTAGCTTGATCTGTGGTGCAGGCTGCTCACAAGGTGTTCTTATGGCGCGTATTTCGGTGTTTTTCTGGGGGTGGATTGCGCTGGTCAGTGGCGTCTGGTTGATGTCAGACAGCCTGTGGGTCAGCCCGTTTGCGTACTTTCCGTTTCGCAAGGTGTTTGTGCAGTATTCCGGCCTGCTGGCGGTGTGCATGATGGCGGCGGCGCTGGTGCTGGCGCTGCGGTTGCGATTACTGGAACGCTGGCTGGGTGGCCTCGACAAGGTTTACCGCCTGCATAAATGGCTGGGGATTGCTGCTCTGGTGCTGGCTACCTTGCATTGGTGGTGGGCGCAGGGTACCAAATGGATGGTGGGCTGGGGCTGGTTGGAACGGCCGGCCCGCAAAGGTGCCGGGCAAGAATTTGTTGGCCTCGAAGCCTGGTTCCGCGGCCAGCGCGGGCTGGCAGAAACGCTGGGGGAATGGGCCTTTTATATTGTCGCGGTGTTGATCATCCTGGCCCTGGTGAAGACGTTCCCGTACCACCTGTTCCGCAAAACCCACAAGCTGCTGGCGCTGGTGTTTCTACCCCTGGCCTGGCACAGCTTTATTCTGATGGAATTCAGTTATCGGCTTGAGCCGGTCGGCTGGCTGACACTTGCCGCCGTGTTGGCCGGTAGCGTGGCGGCGGTGTTGTTGCTGCTTGGCTGGCCGGCGAAGGCGCGCCGGGTGCCGGGCGAAATGGTCTCGGTACATCATTATCCTGGCCTGCACGTATTCGAGTGCCTGGTCAGGGTAGGAGAAGGCTGGCGGGGCCACCAACCTGGGCAGTTCGCCTTTGTCACCACAGATCCCCGGGAAGGTCCGCACCCCTATACCATTGCCTCTGGATGGGACCCGGCAACCCGGTGCATGAAATTTGTTGTGAAGGAGCTGGGGGATCACACCCGACGGGCCAGCGCGAAGGTTTGTAACGGTATGCCGGTGACCGTGGAGGGGCCCTATGGCGGGTTTGACTTTGAAGACGACTGCCGCACCCAGATCTGGGTGGGCGCCGGTATTGGTATTACCCCTTTTATCGCCCGTATGAACTACCTGGCTACGCACCCCGATAACCGCAGGGTGTACCTGTTCCATACCACGGCGGATGTAAATGAAGAGGCGCTGGATAAACTGCGCGCCGATGCCGGGGCTGCCGAGGTTGATCTGATCATTCGCTGTAGCCGCACCGAGGGCAGGCTGACAGCTCAGGACATCCGTGACGCCGTGCCTGACTGGCAGCAGGCCAGCCTGTGGTGCTGCGGGCCGGTAGCTTTGGCCAAAGCGCTGTTCGCTCAGTTTCGCAAATGGGGCGTGCCGGGCAGGCGCCTGCACCGGGAGTTTTTTGATATGCGCTGAGCGCACCATGATCTGCGAGCTGGGTGCCAGCTACGCTGTGTTACGAAGAAAGCCTTAAAATTCGGTTGAATCTCTCTGGTTGCGTATATATAGTGTTTTTGTTCTGTCATTCCACCATATGTAGTGTTTATTGGTGGTCGGGAATCCGGTGAAACTCCGGAGCTGACGCGCAGCGGTATTGGGGAACGAGCATGGCATGATGACACTGGCGCAAGCCGGGAAGTCGCCACGCAAGGTCGAGCCGGAAGGTTCACGCCCCTGAGTCCGAAGACCTGCCAGGACAACATGCACTGCGCCTTCGCGACTCAGGGTGAACAGTTGATCAAGTCTCGGGCTCGGCGTCCGTGCGCGATCTCCTGTGCTCGCGAAGGTGCTACAGACCTGACGCGATTCCAGGAGGAACCGAATGCCCGCCACCATTTCACCCGCCGCCATCTCAGAAGCTGTCGATCCAGCGTTGCTGGACATCTCGGCTACCATTAGTGAATATTTGCACCGTAGCGACTGGCGGGTAAACGCCAACGCCAATCAGGGATATTCCCTTGGCGGCCTGATTCTGAACACCGCCGGCAAGGTGATTGCCAACTACTGGCTGAATGAGGTGTACACCACGCACATCGGCCAGGCTCATCGTGACGCCGACCTGCACATTCATGACCTGGACATGCTCTGTGGCTACTGCGCCGGCTGGTCCCTGCGCACCCTGTTGCATGAGGGGCTCAATGGCGTACCGGGCAAGGTGGAGGCGGGGCCGCCCAAACACCTTTCAAGCGCCATTGGCCAAATGGTGAATTTTCTCGGCACTCTGCAGAACGAGTGGGCCGGCGCTCAAGCCTTCAGCTCCTTTGATACCTACCTTGCGCCGTTTATCCGTAACGACAATCTGGGTTATGAGGCCGTTCGCCAGTGTATTCAGGAGTTTGTCTACAACCTTAACGTACCCTCGCGCTGGGGCACTCAGACACCCTTCACCAACATCACCTTCGACTGGGTGTGCCCGGAAGACCTGCGCGAACAGATCCCGGTCATCGCCGGCAGGGAAATGCCCTTCAGCTACAGCGACCTGCAGGCCGAGATGGACATGATCAACCAGGCCTATATCGAGGTGATGACCGCCGGCGATAGCAAGGGCCGGGTGTTCACTTTCCCGATTCCGACCTACAACATCACCCGCGATTTTGACTGGGAATCGGATAACGCCCTGCGGCTGTTTGAAATGACCGCCCGTTACGGTCTGCCGTATTTCCAGAACTTCCTGAACTCCGACCTGGAGCCCAGCATGGTGCGGTCCATGTGCTGCCGTCTGCAGCTGGATCTGCGGGAACTGCTCAAGCGCGGTAATGGTCTGTTTGGTTCCGCCGAGCAAACCGGCTCGCTGGGTGTGGTGACCATAAACTGCGCACGCCTGGGGTATCTCTACAGGGGCCAGAAGGAGGCGTTGATTGCGCGTCTGGATGAACTGATGGATCTGGCCCGCGACAGTCTGGAAACCAAACGCAAGGTCGTGGGCCAGTTGATGGACGAAGGCCTCTTTCCTTATACCAAGCGCTATCTGGGTACCCTGAGAAATCACTTCTCGACCATCGGTGTGAACGGCCTGAACGAGATGATCCGCAACTACACCGGGGATCGGGACGACATCACCACCGAAACGGGCCGGGTATTGGCGCTGGAGCTGCTCGATCATGTTCGCGAGCGCATGAAGGCTTATCAGGAGGAGACCGGCAACCTCTATAACCTCGAGGCCACACCCGCTGAAGGTACCACCTATCGTTTTGCCAGAGAGGACCAGAAACGCTTTCCGGGGATTGTGCAGGCGGGCACGACAGAGGCTCCTTATTACACCAACTCCAGCCAGTTACCGGTCGGCTACACGGATGATCCTTTCGAGGCGCTGGATCTGCAGGATGAGCTGCAAACCCGCTATACCGGCGGCACCGTACTGCATCTGTACATGCGCGAGCGCATCAGCGATGCGGCTACCTGCGGCCGGTTCGTGCGCCGGGTACTGGAAAATTACCGGCTGCCCTACATCACGGTAACGCCGGTTTTCTCGATCTGCCCGGTGCACGGATACCTCAATGGCGAGCACGAGTTCTGTCCCCGGTGCGACGAGCTGCTGCTGGAGGCGCAAGCATTAGCCGACAAACCGGTAGCCGTGGCCTGATTTCTGGAGCACCGCTCCGAAAAACCGGGGATGACTGCCGTACCTGCCGTCGCCCCGGAACCTTCCCAAGACGAGTATAAGGAGATTCACATGCATAATCAGAAACTGACCGACGACAGCCAGCGCCAGCGCTGTGAGGTATGGACCCGGGTAATGGGCTACCACCGCCCGGTATCGGCCTTCAACAAGGGCAAGCAGTCCGAGCACCGCGAGCGCCTGCATTTCCAGGAGCGTTGAAATGATTGCGGATAACCTGGTGATTGGAGGCATGGCTGCCTTCTCCACCGTTGATTATCCGCAACACTTGGCGGCAACCCTGTTCCTGCAGGGTTGCCCCTGGCGTTGCCATTATTGCCACAACCCCCATCTTATACCGCTGCAGACGGCTGATGAAAAAATCACCTGGCAACAGGTAAGGCAGCATCTAGAAGGTCGGCAAGGCTTGCTCGACGCTGTGGTGTTCAGCGGCGGCGAACCGACGATCCAGAAACCGTTGCTGGCAGCCCTCCGGCACACCCGCGCGATGGGTTTTCGCAACGGCCTGCATACCGGAGCCCCACACCTCGATCTGCTCAGGCCGCTTCTGCCCTGGTTGGACTGGGTGGGACTGGATATCAAGGCCATGCCCTCCGACTACGCTGCGGTAACCACCCGCCGCCATTCCGGCCCGCAAAGCTGGGCAGCTATTGAGCAGTTGCAAAAAGCCGATGTGGACTTTGAGTGCCGGATGACCTGGCATGGGGAGCTGCACAGCGCGGAGCAGGTTGTTGAAGTGGGTGAGTGCCTGGCTGACCGGGGTGTGCGTCGTTTTGCCGTACAGGTTGCCCGCAGTGATCAGATGCTGAATGCGCAGATAGGCGCAGGATACATATCCCTGGCTGCTAAGCAGACCGTCATACTAGCCCTTGACTCGATTTTTGAATGCCTGGAGCTAAGGGGCTAGGCTGGCGGATAACCTGGCAATAGGGTGAGGGCTGTATGGCTGTTCGCCCTCAGATCATACCGTGCGCGAGAACCTGCCCTTTTGCTCTTCGCCAAGATAGGCATCGAAGGTCATTGCCACGCTGCGCATCAACAGATGGCCCTGCGGCAATAACACCAGGGCATCCTCATGCAGTTCCACCAGGCCGTCGCTTTGGTGCTCACGCAATAGCGCCAGCGAATCGGCAAAGTACTCGGCAAAGTTGATCTGATAGCGCTGTTGAAACTTCGCGTAGTCAACCCGGCCATGGCACATCAGATCGGTGATCACGTCCCGCCGCAGGCGATCGTCTGTGCTGAGCTGGTAGCCACGTTGCACCGGCAACAGGCCGCTATCCATGCGTGCGTAATACTGGGATAGCTCTTTGACATTTTGGCTGTAGCTGTCGCCGACCTTGCCGATGGACGAGACGCCGATGCCGATCAGGTCGCAGTCGGCGTGGGTGGAGTAGCCCTGAAAGTTGCGCTGCAGGGTGCCATTCGCCTGGGCACGACTCAGCTCATCGTCTGGCAGCGCGAAGTGATCCATGCCGATATACACGTAACCGGCCGCTGTGAGGCGATGGATGGTCAGCTCCAGTAGCTCAAGTTTGCGTTCCGGTGGCGGCATGTCTTCCATGCGGATCAGGCCCTGCGCCTTGACCTGCTCCGGTAGGTGCGCATAGCTGTAGGCAGCGATGCGATCGGGGCGAACATCGATAATTTTCGCCAGCGTGGTATCAAAACTGGCCACGGTTTGCAGCGGCAAGCCATAAATCAGATCGACACTGACAGACTTGAAGTCCGCATTGCGTGCCGCCACCACCAGGTCGCGGATCTGTTGCTCGCTCTGCACTCGGTTGACTGCTGCCTGCACGGCCGCGTCGAAGTCCTGTACGCCGAAACTCAAGCGGTTGAAGCCCAGCTCGCGCAGCGTGTGAATTTGTTGCGGCGACACGGTGCGTGGATCGACCTCGAGGGAAAATTCGTGCGCTTCACTGTCTTGCATGTTGAAGGCGTCGCGCAGCGTTTGCATCAGATCCGCCAGCTGTTCGCTGGTAAAATAGGTCGGCGTTCCGCCGCCCAGATGCAGTTGGGTCAGGCGCCGTGAGGGATCGAACAGGCTCGCCTGCTCGGCGATCTCGCGTTTGAGGTATTGCAAATACTCTACTGCGCGCTCGGTCTTGTGGGTGATGATCTTGTTGCAGGCACAGTAATAACAAAGGCTCTTGCAAAAGGGTATATGGATATATACCGATAACGGCTTGGGTGACGCCGCCGCGTTGCTGGCCTTTGCCGCCGCCTGGTAATCATCCATGGCGAAGGCCTTGTGAAACTGCGGCGCGGTAGGGTAGGAGGTATAGCGCGGTCCGGGCCGGTCATACTTCTCGATCAGGTCGCGATTGAAACTTAGCCGTTGGTCCATACCTGCTCCGTCATGTTGAACGTCTGTGGCACCGCTAAGATTGCACCGGTGGGCAGACTGGTTGATGGATGATCATAAATCGTGGCTGTCAGTGCAATATGCAGTTCGAGGTATTATCGGTCCCTGTTCAGAGCATGCACAGGCTAGCCTGGTGTTATCACCAAGTTCAAAAGCCGCTGCAAAAAATGAACACTCGCACCGCTTGAGAGCGACTGGGGTGGGATACGTTCTTATGCTTGTTCCTAGTGTATAACCTAGTAAAATCTGGCATTTGAATCGCGGCGGCTAAGGGACTACAGCGGCTTGATCCGAAAAATGCGGAGTAAAGCCCACTGCGGAGGTATCTTGATCGCACCTGATTTTCCCGTCGACGAGGCGGAGCGTTTGCTGGCATTGCAGCGAACCGAGCTGCTGGATTCACCGCCCGAAGAACGCTTTGATCGCATTACCCGCTTGGCTGCGCGTTTTTTTGGTGTGCAGACGTGCTTGCTGTCGCTGGTGGATAGCGACAGACAGTGGTTCAAATCCAGGGTAGGTTTGGAGCTGCAGGAGCTGGGCCGGGATATTTCCTTTTGCGGTCACGCGATACTGAGTCGCGACATTCTGACCATAGCCGATGCGACCCAGGACGCACGCTTCGCTACCAACCCGCTGGTAGCCGATGAGCCACATATTCGCTTTTATGCTGGCGCGCCGCTGCATGAGGCAGGTGGCCAGCCAATCGGTACGCTGTGTTTAATTGACTCGTCTGCCCGTGACTTTTCTACCGAGCAACAAGGTGCGCTGCGTGATTTTGCCGATATGGTGGAACGTGAGATCGCCAGCACCGACCAGGCTCAGTACCAGAGAAGGCTAACTGCCAGCGCGGCCAGAACGGCCTCCATACTCGGCACCTCGCCCGATATTGTGCTGGTGGTTGATCGTCAGTATCGATTTTTGGCCTGCAATGAGCATCCCGATCTGCTGCAGCCGCGGCTCAAGGTATTAGGCCGGACCGTTGAAGATGTATTGCCTGATGAAATGGGCCGGCAACTGATTACCCGGGTTGAAGCGGCGTTTAACTCGGATGACGTGGTTCACCACCATTACACGCTGCCTGATAGCAATAAGTCCTTTGAAGCGCGTTACAAAAAAATCGACGATAAGGAAGTATTGGTTGTTATCCGCAATACCACCGAGCAAACGCGGATCAACGCTGAGCTTAAACGACTTTCTGAGGTGGCTCGGCAAACCACCAATGGGGTGATCATTGCCGACACTAAAGGCTTGGTGGTGTGGATCAACGAGGCTCTCACGGCCATTACCGGGTACAGTCTGGAAGACATGCTCGGTCAGCGCCCAGGTGATTTGCTGCAAGGTGATGACACCGACCCTGACACCATAAAAGTCATGGGTAAGGCGTTAGCCAGCCATAAGAGCTTCAACGTCGATGTGCTGAATTATTCAAAAAGCCGCAAGCCTTACTGGATGAGAATTGCCTGCAACCCGCTGTGGGGCGATGCGGGGGAGCTAAAGGGTTTTATTGCTATTCAGTTGGACGTGACTAAGGAAAAGCACGACGCTGAGCTGATCAGCAATAGCGAAAACCTGCTCAAGGCGGTAATTGACGCCAATACGATCGGCACATGGCGGATGAATCTGCAAACCGGTGAAATGCTGATTAACGACAAATGGGCTGCGTTATTAGGCTACAAACTCCCTGAGCTAATGCCCACAGATCGCTACACCTGGGAGCGGCTCACCCATCCAGATGATCTGGGGCATTGCCTCGCGCAGCTGCAGAGGCACTCTAGCGGTCAAACCCCGGGTTATGAAGCCAACGTTCGGATGAAACACAAGAACGGGACCTGGGTGTGGATCAATACCCGGGGGCGGATTACCGCGCGTGCGGCCAATGGCATAGCGGAGTGGATTATGGGTACGCACTTTGATATCAGCGCTCAGATCACCGCTGAAAGCACCTTGCATGAGCAGTCAAAGCAGATGCAGGCGATTGTCGATAACATGCTCGATGGTGTTATCAGCCTGGATGCCAGGGGCATAGTTCAAACCTTCAATCTGGCGGCAGAGCATATTTTCGGCTACAGCAGCGAGGAGATGGTAGGCCGCAACGTTAACCTGCTGATGAACTCGCCACACCGCGAGCAGCATGATATCTATATAGCCAACTATGTTGGTACCGGTATTGGCAATGTGATTGGCCGTAATCGTGAGCTTGAGGGGCTACATAAGGATGGCACGGTTTTCCCCATTGAGCTGGGGCTGGCCGAGGTTCAGAAGCTGGGCGAGATCAGTTTTATCGGCATAGTCAGGGACATTACTCAGCGTAAAAAAGGTGAGGACGAAATACGCCAGCTGGCTTTTTACGATGCGCTAACGGGGCTACCTAATCGCCGCTTGCTGCTGGACCGGCTGCAAAGGGTAATCGCCAATTGTGCGCGGCAACATCGTTACGCCGCGCTGTTGTTTCTGGATATGGATAATTTCAAAAATCTGAATGACAGTGCGGGCCATAACAAGGGCGACTTGCTGTTATGTCACATAGCTCGGCGTCTTGAGCGCTGCGTGCGTGAAGGCGATACGGTGTCGCGGCTCGGCGGTGACGAGTTTGTGGTGGTGTTCGAGGATTTAAGCAGTGACGAGCAGGTAGCGGCCAACCAGGCTGAAGTAGCGGCTGAAAAGATCACGGCCGAGCTGAGGCGGGGTTTTGATCTGGACGGATTGGTTTACAACAGCTCGGCAAGTATCGGCGTAACCATGTTCAATGATGCTCGTTGCTCGCTGGAGGATTTGCTCAAACAGGCAGATCTGGCGATGTACAAAGCCAAGGCGGCGGGTCGCAACGGGATTCACTTTTTTGATCCGCAGATGCAGATCGCGGTGAGTTTGCGGGCAGCGATGGAGCAGGATCTGCATGATGCCATCCAGCATCAACAGTTCAAGCTCTACTACCAGCCACAGGTTGATCAGCAGCGCCGGGTGACTGGCGCTGAAGTGCTGTTGCGCTGGGTGCATCCGACCAAAGGCGTTATAGCGCCTGCGCACTTTATCCCGCTGGCAGAGGAGTCGGGTCTTATAGTGCCTATTGGTGAATGGGTATTGTGCGAGGCGTGCCGCACGCTGGCGCTGTGGGCCGCCGACCCGGCAACGGCCAGGCTGACCATTGCAGTCAACATCAGCGTGGTGCAGTTCAGAAAGAACGATATCGTCAAAACCGTGCTCGATGCGCTGAACGCCGCTGGAGCGCCACCGCATAATCTCAAGCTGGAAATCACCGAATCGTTATTGGCCAGCAGCTTCCAGGATGTAAAAGCCAAGATGTTGGAGCTGCAGCGTCACGGGGTGTCATTTTCCATTGATGATTTCGGTACCGGGTATTCATCGTTGCTCTACCTCAAACAACTGCCAATCAATCAGTTGAAGATCGATCAGAGTTTTGTCTGCGATATCATCAACAGTGCCAATGACCGGGCTATCGCACAGGCAGTGATCACGCTGGCCGCAGCGATGAACTTGAGTGTGATAGCCGAGGGTGTTGAAACAGAGGCGCAGAGGGCGTTGCTACAGGATTTGGGTTGCGGGGCGTATCAGGGCTATCTGTTTGGCAAGCCTTGTGTGCTCGAGGCGCTGGTTGTATAGGTTTGCAAAGCAGTTTACTGGCCACTGGCTGTTTTAAGCTGGCTTCATATCAATGGAGATCAATGGGGTCAGCAGATCAATGGGGTCAGAGCAATTGAATACCCTTGGTCCAGTTACCAATCAAATGCATTGGGTAAACTTATCCAGTTGCTCACGCCACATACTCTGTATCTTCAGTTAGGCAAAACCGAGGCGGAACGACAGAGTGCCTACCGCTCACTGTTTCGGGGCAGAATGACGGAGCGGGAACTGAGGGCGATCCGTGATGCTACGAACAAGGCATGGGTTTTGGGCGATGATCGATTCCAGGCTAAAATTGCAGCCAAGACGGGGCGGCGGGCTGTTCCTCTAGGACGGGGTGGGGACAGAAAGTCTGCGGAGTATCGGGAAACCAAGAGTCAATGACACTGACCCCATTGATGCCATTGATGTTTTATAAAGCACTACAGGGACTTGTAATGATTGAACAACAAGTGCGGATTTTTACCTCACAGGATGGGCAGGCACAGCTGGAAGTGGTGCTGGATCAGGAAACGGCCTGGCTCAGTCTAGATCAGATGACGGGCCTGTTCGACCGGGACAAGTCAGTGATTTCCCGTCATATTGGTAATGTTTTCAAGGACGGTGAGCTCGACCGGAATTCAGTTGTTGCAAAAAATGCAACCACTGCCGCCGACGGCAAAACCTACCAAGTCGACTATTACAATCTGGATGTGATTATCTCTGTCGGCTACCGGGTCAAGTCTCGGCGTGGTGTCCAATTTCGCAAGTGGGCCACCCAGGTACTGAAAGACCACCTTGTAAGGGGCTATACTCTCAATCAGCGCCGCCTTACAGAGCGCGGCATTGAGTTCGAGCAGGCGGTAAACCTGCTCAGCCGAACTCTCACCAATCAGGGCCTGGTCTCCAACGAAGGCGAAGCGGTTGCCCGAGTCATCAGCGACTACGCACGCTCCTGGAGTTTGTTGCAGGGCTATGATGAGCAGCAGTTGGTCGAAGTCGGCATCAAGCAGCCAAATATGCTACCGCTGCACCTAGCTGAAGCGTTAAAGGCCATAGGCGAACTCAAACAAACACTGATCGCCAAGGGTGAGGCAACGGAGTTGTTTGGACAAGTACGGGGCGATGGCTTGACTTCGGCCTTGGCCACAATAGAACAGGGTTTTGGGGATGAGTTTTTCTACCCCAACATCGCCACGCGTGCAGCTCACTTACTCTATTTTGTTATCAAGAATCACCCTCTGGCTGACGGCAACAAACGTTGCGGTTCGTTTCTGTTTTTATGGTTTTTGCGCCGTAACCAGGCCTTACTGGCCCGGCCAGTGGAACAGTTGATCAACGATAACACCCTGGTGGCCTTGGCCCTGCTGGTCGCGGAAAGTCTGCCGGAACAGAAAAACCTGATGATTCGACTGATTGAACATTTTCTTCTGCTGAAAGAACCTGCCCTAGAAAAGGGTTGAGATAAATCCGTTTAGGCGACACCGGGGGCCTGCTCCGTCATATTGAACGTCTGTGGCACCGCTAAGATTGCTCCGGTGGGCAGACTGGTCGATTGATGATCAATAATCGTGATTGTCAGCGCAATATACAGTTCGAGGTACTACCGGTCCCTGTTCGGAACAGGCCCAGGCAAACCACCAATGGGCTGCGTTATTAGGCTAGATTGAAACCACTCCTAGTCCATTCCCACACCTCTCCAGTAGACTGGCCGCAAACAATACCGGGGAGACAATATGCGGCACCGTCCATGGCTTCTACTGGGTATTGCGCTGGTGGCGCTGGCTTGGTTGGCCAGCGAGGAGATCCAGCATTCATACTACCAATCCCGGTTCGTCAGTGAGTACGCGTCGCAACTAACCTATGAGTTAATGGACGGCCCGAGTGAGCGGGTCATCTACCCCGAGTACGGCCCTTTCGACCACCGTTACGGGTATACCGCGCTGCCTGTTCTGCTGCCGCGGTTGCAGTCCTTAGGCTATTCGGTGGTGTCCCAGGCGCGCTTTTCCGATCCGTTGCTACGTTATGTCGAGCAGGGCTTCTTTGCGCCCTTTGATGAGAAAACTCAATCTGGTCTGACTATTCGTGACTGCCGCGGTGAGCCGGTGTTTGCCTTCCATTATCCCGAGCGTAATTACGCCGATTATCAGCAGGTACCGCCGCTGCTGGCTGAGGCGCTGCTGTTTATCGAAGATCGTGATTTATTAAGTTCCGAGCACCCTAACGCCAACCCTGCGGTTAACTGGCTGCGTTTGGCCGGTGCATCGGTGTCGTTGGCGGGTAGCCGTTTTAATGCCGATCGTTCTACGCCGGGCGCCAGCACCATTGCGACGCAGATCGAAAAATTCCGCCATTCCCGTGAAGGCCGCACTCAGGGTCTGGAAGACAAGCTGATGCAGATGGGTTCTGCTAGCGTGCGCGCCTACAAAAACGGCCCGAACACCATGGAAGCGCGCCGTCAGTTGGTGCTGGATTATATCAATACCGTTCCGCTGGCGGCGGCCCCTGGGCATGGCGAGGTCAATGGGGTGGGGGATGGTTTGTGGGTCTGGTTTGCCGAAGATATCGAGCGCTTCAGCCGGCGCTTGACGGGTGATGACGACTTGATGGGCCAAGCCGTCGCGCTGCGTCAGGGCTTGGCGCTGATGATTGCCCAGCGCCGGCCGTCCTACTACTTGCTGCAGGGGCGAGACGATCTGAACGCGCTCATTGACAGTCATTTACGCTTGTTGACCCGCGAGGGTGTCATCGAGGCGGCGCTGCGTGATGAAGCCTTGGCCCAGCCGTTGGTGTTCCGTAATTGGGCTCAGGACCCGCTACGCCAGCGCTTTGCGGTGGACAAGGCAATTATGGTGGCGCGGGCGCGGCTGTCCGGTTTGCTTGGCCAGTCGCAATATGCGGTTGACCGTTTTGATTTGCAGGCCGAAACCAGCCTGCATAGTGAGTTGCAGCAGCAGATCAGCGCTTATCTGGAGAGCTTGGCGACCGCGGAAATGGCCGGGCAGATAGGGCTTTTGGGTGAGCGCTTGCTGTCGCCGGAGAAAGTCGCGGACGTACGCTACAGCTTTACGCTGATGCAGCGCGGCGCCAATGGCAATCAGGTGCGCGTGCAAACCGATAACACCGGTCTGCCATTTGATTTGAACGAGGGTAGCAAGCTTGAGTTGGGCTCCACGGCCAAGCTGCGTGTGCTGACGACTTATCTGGAGATTATTGCCGAGCTGTATGAGCAATTGAGCGGCGCAGATCAGCAGACGCTGGCAAAGCTGCGGGCCGATAACGAGAATGTGCTGGCGGTGTGGGCTGCAGGTTACTTGAGCACCAATCCCCAGGCGAGCTTGGCACAGACTCTGGAGGCGGCGCTGGAACGGCGTTACTCGGCCAATCCTGATGAGCGATTTTTCACCGGTGGCGGCGTGCAGCGTTTTGGTAACTTCCGCCGCGAAGATAATTTCCGTAATCCGACGCTGCGTGAATCCCTGCGCGAATCGATCAACCTGCCTTTTGTGCGCTTGATGCGCGACATCCTGCGCTATGCGATTTATCAGTCGCCGGAAAGCAGCATGAACGTGATGCGTGACGATAATGACCCGGCCCGTAAAGTGTATCTGGCGCGTTTTGCTGACAAGGAAGGGCAGACGTTTTTACTTAGGTTTTGGCGCAAGTATGGGGGGTTGTCGGAGCAGGAGCGGTTGGATGTATTCCTTGATGGCCTGCGGCCCACGGCGACCCGGTTGGCGGCGGTGCATCGTTACCTGTACCCGGAGGCCGATGAGACCGCGTTTAAAGCTTTTATGCAGGTTCAGCCGGGTATGAGCGCGCTGGGCGATACCCGGCTTGAGAGCCTGTACCGTGATTACGGCCCTGGCCGTTACGATTTGCCGGATCAAGGCTACATCGCCCGGGTGCACCCGTTGGAGCTGTGGTTGGTGGGTTATTTGCGCCGCGCGCCGGATAGCAGTTTCAGTGATGCGGTGCAGGCCAGCCAGGCTGAACGGCAAGAGGTATATGGCTGGCTGTTCCGTACGCGCCACCGCAGTGCGCGGGACTCACGTATTCGTACCATGCTGGAAGTCGAGGCCTTCTTGGAAGTGCATCGGCGCTGGAAGCGCGTGGGTTATCCCTTTGAACATCTGGTCCCGTCTTTGGGTACCGCGCTGGGCAGTTCCGGCGACCGACCTGCTGCGTTGGCGGAGCTGATGGGCGTGATCCAGAACGACGGCCTGCGCTTCATCAGCCGCCGTATCAATGACCTGCACTTTGCCGCCGGCACACCTTATGAGGCACGCTTGCAGCGGCCGGAGGAAGTGGGTGTGCAGGTCATGCATGCTGACGTGGCGGGAGCCTTGAAAGGCGTATTGTCTGAAGTGGTTGACGGCGGTACTGCGCGGCGTTTGCAGGGGACCTTTGTTGGCGAAGATGGTACGGCCATAGCACTGGGCGGCAAGACCGGTACGGGGGACAACCGCATTCACAGTATGACCGCCAGCGGGAGGTCGACCAGTAGCCAGGTAATGAACCGCACTGCGACTTTTGTGTTCTTCCTGGGGGATGAGCACTTCGGGACCTTGACCGCGTTCGTACCAGGCAAGGCCGCAGACAGCTTTCGCTTTACCTCGGCATTGCCAGTGCAAGTGCTCAAGGGGATGGCGCCGATACTGCAGTCCTATTTACAGCAGGGTGGGGCGGCGTGCCAAGTGGAATAGGCCGCCGGTAATCATCCCGACCCTAACGCCATCATTCCCGCCCAATACCTCGTCATTCCCGCCGCCACCTCGTCATTCCCGCGCAGGCGGGAATCCATTTTGACCTTGGCCACAACCACCCCCCCCAAGCCCAGCAAAAAACCCATCTGCGCAACTTCCTGCGCACATATCCCCTTGATCTGATTGACCTTTCGCCCAATCCAGCCGGCCCATTT
>NZ_AROI01000011.1 GCF_000410875.1 Halopseudomonas pelagia CL-AP6 | reverse complement strand
ACAGAAAATGGTTATCGAAGCAGGCAGCGAACTGACCCTCAAGGCTAACGGCAGCTTTATCAAGATCGATCCCAGCGGCGTGACCCTGACCGGCGCCTCGATCAAGATGAATGCCGGTGGCTCGCCGGGCAGTGGCTCGGGTGCTGCGCCGGTGCTGCCGGGGGAGGTGTTGGCAGCAGACAGTGATGTGGCGGGTGACACCCTTGTACCTTTACCGCGCAGGGTAAATGAATCGGGGATTACGCCTCTATGTGGGAAACAGACTAATGGTGCTTGTAGCCGAGAAGATTGCCCATGTCTGATGTGATGTTAGAAGAGTTCCTGTCATTACCACGAATCAAGACCCAGGAGTTGGGTGCAGGCAAGTCTGGCCAGTCCCTGTGCTTTATCATCGATCAGAACCGTCAGCAAAATACCCTGGCACGCCTATACAATCTTGGGCAGCCACTCGAGCAGGACAATCTGTATCGCACTACCGAATTTGCTGCCATGGCGGGCCAAGGGCCTATCTGGGTAAGCGCTCCAGAAACCACAGAGCTGAAAGCGTTGGCCGCACAGCTTTGCCTGGAGAAGAATGCCGGGATCGCATTACTGACCAACGACCTGGAAGCCGCCCGGGCACACGCCCGTTGGTTGCTCAAAGTCAATGACGGCTCCGGAGGCCAGAGCCTGCTCAGCTACTACCGCCCGGCCCTTTGGGCCGCACTGGCGATGACTTCCAGCCAAAACCTGGCTAGGCTGATGGGGCCCTGGACCAGTGTCTTCAGTCCAGCACCCAGTCATTTCGGTCGTTCGGATGGACAGTGGGTCGCTTGGCACACCGAACAGCAACCCACCCCCATTCCCGTAGAAACCAACTTCAAGTTGCCAGCAGAGACCGCAAGACTGCAACGGCAGCTTGGGTGGGTTTACTGGGTGGATGAGCATCACTCTGCTTTTGGCTCCCCCTCGCAGGAACAGCTCCCGGGTATCGCTGACAATCTCAGCACCTTGGTAGCTCACCGCATCACCCAGGGCCGCCATTTGTTAAGGCTCAGCAAAATAGTTGCCGGCCCTCCACTGAATCAGGGCCCACAGTCCATGGCGATCCTTGAAAGCAAGGACTCGCCGTTTAAGAAAGTCGAGCAGCTCGAACTTTTAGGCGTCGAACCAGTGAACAGCGTAGCGAATGTAAAGGATGAATGGAGCCACCATGGAACTTGGTAATCACACGGTAGTGTCTGGCGATAACCTCAGCAAGATTGCTGCGCGGTACGGCGCCAGCGTCGAGCAGTTGAGACAGCTCAACCCCTTTATCAAGGATGCCAATCATATTCAGCTCGGATGGAATTTGAGTGTGCCGGCTCAGTCGGGCTCGTCCACTCCAGACCTCGCAGGTACAGCCCAAGAGACTCCAGTTGCTGCACAGCAACCGCAGAACAACGATGGCAATACCGGCGAAGCGCTGGCATTGGGTCCGTTGCCACAGATACCTGAGAGTTGTGCTTCTTTTTCTGACAATTCAGACGCTCCTTGCACAAACACCTTTGCGACGGTCATTTACTCTACAGAAGAAAGGAAATTCTGGCTCCTGCCAGAGCAGGCCTCTGACGCAATCAAGGAAGCTATTGAGGAGCTCGCTGACAAAATTTCACCGGACAAATCAGCAGAAGATCGCAAGCGCGGGCTGGATGAGACGGGATTGCTTGAGTACTTCATGGAACCAAAGCTGACTAACTTCCTTCAGGGTGAAGATCTTGAAAGAGCGTTGGCTATTGAGGCAGAAATCCCCGACATTGCAGATCTTGACCGCGCCAAGCTGCGCATCGCTGGCGAAAATGACATACCCGTGAATATTCTGAGGCGGGTTCCCCATAGAGCGCTCTTTTCGACGGAGGGGCGGGAAGAACTCAGGGATCAAGAAGTCAACCTGAGGCGTTTGCGTCAGATGACTGCTTATGTGGACAGGCAACATAATGAATGGCGACAGCTGCAGGCAAAGGCCAGGCGTGAGGCGTTAAGCCAAGGATATAGCTACGAAAATGGCACACTGTTTTCACCTGAGGCCATTGAGGCGCGGCGTCGCGTTCAGGACTATCTAAACAAACGCAACGCCATTATGAGTGATGGAAACATACCTGAACATGATATCCAGAGCATTGCTGCCACCATAGACGAGGCCAAGCAATATCACTCAAGCGTAGAGAGCTGCACGGGATGGGGGCGCGGCAACATTGGGGAGTATTGCACTTGGAAGCGAGAGTCAGAGGCAGAGCTCAAGTATATCGAGTATGCCGACAGCATAATCAAGGTGGCTGACTATGGCTTGGCCTTGCCTGAGTACGCGTTGATCTCATCGCCTCAGAGCAGCATTTACGATGGAGTGGAAGAATTCCGCAAGTACCTGGATGCAGAGCTTGAGCAGGCACAAATCAATGAGTCCCTTCAGAAAAAGTATCGCAACTGGGTGGAGTCTACCGGCGCAAATATGCAACCTCCTGCTGGGCTCGTAGAAGCTGAACGACGCAAGTGGGATGAGCTACAGAAAAGGCGCGAGGCGCTAAAGGAACAAGCGGAACAGAATGTGATAGCAGGCTCGCCAAGAAGACATCTCTTGTGGAACCCGGAGGCCTTCTCACCTCGACCAGTTGACCGGCTTGTGAGAACCGGCTTTCCATTACGCGAGATGAGCCTGCCAGATGACAGTGACCGCCCCGTAAGAGCGATGAGCCTGTTTAATCTGGAAGGCATAGCTGAGCATCTGAAAGAGAGCTTCCAGGAGCATGTGGTAGATGGGGCTGTAAAGGCCATGAAGCGTATTCCGGTTAACAACGGCACGGGGCTGTCCAGCGCTTCGGATATTTTTGAAGAATGGCTTAATGCTCAGGGAGCACATGCGTTACTTGATCAGGCCGGAGGCTGGTTTGATGAGGATGGTTGGTTTGACGTTGAACAGTTTTATAGGTACCTCACGGGTTCAAACATCAGGGTTGAGATGCTTGAATCTGACAGCGTGCGAGCTGAATGGGGCGGCAGACTCAAACAGGTGCTATTCAGAGCAGACATTCGCGAGGAGATGCGTCTGTTCGACGCCAGCCCGCAGGCTCAGCTGGTCCGTTGTCTAACCCCGCCGCAAAGAAATCTGCATGCTTCAGCTTCTGCTTCGGGTCCCTCATTCAGCGTGGCTGAAGGCATTCAGACGTCAGTTCAGGCCTCATTGGGAATAGACCTGGCGCGTGGGGAGGTTGAGCTCTTCAGTCTGGACATGCCGCCGCGAAGCGAGGCAACCGACCTCACCGTAAAATACACCGGGTATAACAATGAGGCCCGTGAGGTCAGCATTGGTCGATATTCCGTGCATCTATCTGCCCGCGCCTGGGGCTACGCCGGCGCCTCATTGCTACTCGCTGCCAAGATAGAACTTACTCCTAATGGGGCCTTGTGGGGTAAATCAGAACTGAAAACCGACGAAGAAGCGAAGCGTGGAACGCACAACAGCACGCATCGGAGTGCTCCGTTAGTTAGCGGCAGAGCAGCCGGGCTGGAGGTTCGAGAAGGTGCGCAAGCCAGCTTCAACCTTTTTGCTGGCGTACAGGCGGGCGTACAGCTCACCGGCGCTCTCAACTGGGCGCCACCAAGCGGGCTGGCAGCCATCAGAGCAATCCCAGGTGGAGGAGTTGGCTCCACGGAAACCAGTGTGGCCAACCAATGGTTGAGCATGGCCGAACTGAATGTTGGTATTGCCGCTGCTGCCGGGGTAGGCGCTGAAGCCAATGCAAAGGTATCGCTCCAGAACGGCCAGCTGATACTAATTATCAAGGCGGCAGCTGTGGCGGGGCTGGGCGTGAAAGGAGAGTACAGTTTTGCCGTCAGTTATGAGGGTGTTGTCGAGCTGTTGCATATCTTCCGCCGCGAACTGCACCGTAACCACGGAGTGCCGCTTCTCTGGATAGACACAGGGGCAACCGATTACTTCAATCGTCTCAACACGCTTGCCAGTGCAGGTCTCGGCATCACCATGCTGAGCTTGTTGGCGGTCGACACGGTCATGTCTCTTTATGAGGCGCTGACAAGGCCGGGGCGCGCTGGGCCGTTGGCGCTGTCTATCGTGACCTATGAGCCTGAGGCTGAATTGGCGCAATGGTTTGTGGAGGCTACGCCTGAAGCATTGGGGCCGATGCTGATGACGCTCACTTCGACGCCCCGAGGGTTTACTCCAGAGCTGTCTACTGAAGTTGCGATAACAGGTATTTCGGAGAAAGGTGAATCAGTTAATAGTGAGCAGTCCAACCTGTGGCAACAAGAAGCTATTGAAAGAATATTGCGCTGGATAGTGTCTGCCGCTAGACAATCACCAGAAGGCCTGGAAAACGCCAGACACCAGTTTGGACGGGCCTGTTTGCATATGAATCAATATGGCGTTGCAGAAGCCAATCCAACCCAGGCTTACCGTCGTAATAGCAGAAGGTTGGATGCTTTTATGGCTACGCTCGTAAGGTCGAATGTTCAAAGAAACAATCTCATGCGATTAAGGTATGAGGATCACGTAAAGCAATTGGGTGCAGAGTATGACGCAATGTATCAGTATCGTCGTCCGACTTTAGAAGAGCTTCGGCGTGAGCTCATATGGAATAACCGGTTCAGAGCATTGTGATTTTGAGGCTGCCTTGGAGATCAAAGAAAGTGTGGAATAAAGCTGTGAGTTTTTTAGTTGCGTGCCTATTGATGTGGGCGCTTGTCGGGCATGCAGAAGAATTGACACCCGAGCAACAGGCCGCCAAGGAGCATGGAATTGCCTTATATAACCAATACAAGGCGCTTTCTGCTACCCCCTTTCTGGAGACTGCCGCAGAAGCTGGTGATCCTGAAGCGCAGTTTTATCTTGGCGAAGCTTTGCGCCGGAGCAACCGTTTTATAACGCCCGAATCACAGCAATGGCTGGAGGCTGCTGCTAATCAGGGTTATGTCTGGGCCATGATCCGTCTCGTCCGCAGTGGCGGCAATCTCTGCGCTGTGGTTAGTCAGTGCCCACAAGGTAGCAAAACGGCAAAAGAGTGGCTGCAACAAGCCTATGATGTGACGCTGCCTCTGGGCGAAAGAGGTGATCCGGAAGCTCTGTACCAGCTGTTCAAAATAACTGGGGATCCCGAATGGCGAACAAAGGCAGCTGAAGCTGGTCATGCAGAGGCTCAGTATTGGCACGCGGCCTTCACTAAGGAGGGCTTTGGGTTTTACTGGTGGCCAGGCAGTCGTAAGCAGGAAGTGGAAAAGTGGTTCAAAGCATCTGCTGAGGGGGGCTACCCGGTTGCTATGGAACAGTATGCAGGCCTATTGCTAGATAAGGGTGATAGCAAGGGTTACCACTATTGGATAGAGAAAGCAGCCAAACGAAGCCATGCGAGCAGTCTTTTTAGTTACGCTCTAATATTTATTGAGCGCTTCCAAGAGCATGGAAAGGAAGATGATCTAATAAAAGGATACGGCTTGATTTCACTGCTTCTGGAATTGGACGGGGGAGGGAGTCTCAATAAGTCAGTTGCTGAATGGGAGCTGGCCCGGATCGCAAAAGAAACGAAGATAACACCCGAGCAAATCGAACAAGCTCAAGCGTCTGCTGCTGAGTGGAAAGCCAGCCACCCGCTGCCGCTATCATTTTTTCCACACATACTCGATCCACTGGATAACTGAAGCCTGATGTTTTGCACTGTGGGGAGCTGCAAGTGGAGTAAAACATCTATCTGGCTAATGGCTTGCCTGCTGATGTGGGCGTCTGCTGGGCATTCCGTTGAGTTGGCGCCCGAGCAGCAAGCCGCCAAAGATGAAGGAATCGTATTATTCAATCAATACCGCACAGCGGAGCCACTGCTGCGGATCGCTGCTGAAGCGGGAGACGCTGAAGCCCAGTTTTATCTTGGCGAGGAGCTAAGGCTGCGTGACCGATTCATGACCAAAGAGGTTGTTCACTGGCTGGAAGCAGCAGCTCAACAAGAATATAGCTACGCGATGATCCGTCTAGGCCACAGCGGCGATAGCCTATGCTCTGTCGTAGGGAGCTGCCCCGAAGGCAGCAAAACGCCAGAGCAGTGGCTCGCCGAAGCTCGCCAATTAAATGAGCCCAAAGCGGTGCAAGGTGATGCTGAGGCCATGTATCTGATGTACCAAATTACCTTTGATATCGAATGGATCGAGAAAGCGGCAGAGGCGGGACATGCGCTGGCTCAATACTGGATAGCAGTAGCGATCAAGCAAGGCAAGGGGTTTTATTGGTGGCCCGGTAGTCGTCAAGCAGAGGTGGAAAAGTGGTACAAAGCCTCTGCGGAGGGAGGATATCCGCTGAGCATGGAAAACTACGCCCTGACCTTCCTGGAAAAAGATGATTATGCGGGCTATCAATACTGGATGGGGCGCGCAGCCGAGACGGGCTACGTTAAAGCTATTTTTAACCTTGGTCTCGGGATATCTCTCATGGCAGACGACTATGGTTATGAGCAAGACTTGGTCAAAGGATATGGTGCTCTATCTCTTCTGCTGGAGCTGGATGGCGGTGGAGGAATGGCTGATAGGGCTGCTCGAAGACAAGCGGAGTTGGAAGATCAAATGCCCCCTGAACAACTGGAACAAGCCCGCGAATTTGCCGCCGAATGGAAGGCTACCCATCCTCCGCTGTCGTTCTTCAAACAAAAACTTCATCCGAGCGATACTCTGTTTTGATGGTCTGTATTCAAGTAGCGTCATCCGGCAATAAGGTGCTTGAAAAATGAACAGCCGGACGGCCCGGTTGAGCTGCCTATCACTTATTCTTATCTGGTTTTTTGCCATGCCTGTATGGGCAGACTTAATGGTCGAGCAGCAGGCAGCCAAAGAGCGTGGCAGTATTTTATATCACCAGTTCAAAGCGATTTCTGCTGAGCCGTATTTGACCATTGCGGCAGAAGCTGGAGATTCGGAGTCACAGTTTCTTTTGGCAGAGGCGCTGCGCAAAAACAACCGCTATATGACCAAAGAGGCATACCACTGGTTGGAGGAGGCTGCAAGGCAGGGCAACAGCTATGCCATGATCCGTTTAGGGCGCAGCAGCGACGGTCTTTGCTCTGTGATGGGGAACTGTCCTGAAGGCAGTAAAACTCCAGAGCAATGGCTTGACGAAGCTCGCCAATTGAATGAGCCCAAAGCGGCGCAAGGCGATGCTGAGGCGATGTATCTCATGTATCAAATTACTTTGATATCAATTGGATAGAGAATGCGGCCGAAGCGGGACATGCGCTGGCGCAGTACTGGTTAGCGGTAGCGATCAAACAGGGCAGGGGGTGGTACTGGTGGCCGGGCAGTCGTCAGGAAGAAGTGGAAAAATGGTACAAGGCGTCTGCGGAGGGGGGGTATCCGCTGAGTATGTTGGATTACGCACTAATACACTTGGATAACGACGATTATTCCGGGTATAGGCACTGGACAGAAGAAGCTGCTAGGACTGGGTACACTTCAGGTGTTTATGAATACGCCATGATGTTCATCGACCCGCGCCGTGAGAGCTATAGGAAAGATATTGTAAAGGGGTATGGGCTGCTCACGCTTTTTTTGGAGCTGGATGGCGGGGGGGGTTAAATAAAGATCTAATTGAGGACGAACTACCACAATACGCTGAGCAAATGACCGCAGAGCAACTCGAACAAGCCCGTGAATTCGCCGCTGAGTGGAAAGCCACCCATCCCCCGCTATCGTTTTTTCCACAGAAACTCGACCCGAGCGATACTTTGTTTTGATTCTGCTCATTCAAGCCGCCTGCTATCACAGTGAGGCTTATGAAAAAATGAGAAAGCGAGTGCCTGGCCAACCGGCTTTGCTATTTATTCTTTTATGGCTTGCTGTCATGCATGTATGGGCAGACTTATCGGCAGAGCAGCGGGCCGCGAAGGAAGAGGGAATCGCCTTATTCAACCAGTACCGCACAGCGGAGCCACTGCTGCGGATCGCTGCTGAAGCGGGAGACGCTGAATCCCAGTTTTATCTTGGTGAGGAGCTAAGGCTACGTGACCGATTCATGACCAAAGAGGTCGTTCATTGGCTGGAAGAGGTGGAGAAGTGGTACAACGCCTCTGCAGAGGGGGGGTACCCGCTGAGCATGGAAAACTACGCTCAGATTGAATCGCCTTGTACAACCAATACAAGGCGTTGTCTGCCACACCCTTTCTGGAGACTGCCGCAGAAGCTGGCGATCCTGCCTCGCAGTTTTATCTTGGCAAAGCTTTGCGCCGGAGCAACCGTTTTATAACCTCCGAATCACAGCAATGGCTGGAGGCTGCTGCTCATCAGGGTTATGTCTGGGCCATGATCCGCCTGGCGCGTAGTGGCGGCAATCTATGTGCTGTGGTTAGCCAGTGTCCGCAAGGTAGCAAAACCGCGCAGGAATGGCTTCAAGAGGCTTATGATCGGACCTTGCCGCTGGCGGAAGGGGGCGACCCAGAAGCTCTATACCAGATTTTCAAAATAACCATGGGCTCCAAATGGCGAGAAAGGACAGCGGAAGCTGGTCATGCAGAGGCCCAGTTTTGGCATGCCGTCTTCACTAAGGAAGGCCTAGGATTTTACTGGTTGCCTAGTAGCCGTAAGCAGGAGGTAGAAAAGTGGCTCAAAGCGTCTGCCGAAGGGGACTATCCGGTCGCTATGCCGGAACTTTTTTCCAGAAAGGAGATAGTGAAGGCTATCGCTATTGGATAGAAAAGGCAGCCAGAGAGGGTCATGCGAGCAGTGTTTATAGTGACTGCACGATATATTTTGATCTTTATCGAGAGCAGGTAGACGAAGAGGACCTGGTAAAAGGTTAAGGTCTGATTTCGTTGCTTTTGGAACGGGATGGAGATGGGAGTCCAAATAAATATCGTGCTGAAAGTCTATTGGCTCGAATTGCAGAAGAATCAAAGATAACACCCGAGCAAATCGAACAAGCTCAGGCGTCTGCTGCAGAGTGGAAAGCCAACCACCCGCCACTGTCCTTTTTTCCGCACATACTCGACCCGCTGGATAACTGAAGCCTGATGTTTTGCACTATGGGGAAGTGCCGTTGTTGCACCACTGGCGGCAGGTGGCCAAGGCGCGTTAAACACGCTTTGTCATAGCCCAATAAAAAAATCCCGGCACTGGCCGGGATTTTTTTGGATCGCACTCAATGGTTTGAAGCGCATATTACCGCGCTCTTTACCGCGCTCTTACTGCACCTCTACCGCCAGACTCTCAGCAATCTTCTTCTGCCAGATCGCCGGGCCGGTAATGTGTACGGACTCGCCCTGGGTATCAACGGCCACGGTCACGGGCATGTCCTTTACCTCGAACTCGTAGATAGCTTCCATACCCATTTCCGGGAAGGCCAGCACTTCGGCTTTCTTGATCGCCTGCGCTACTAGGTAAGCCGCACCGCCGACGGCCATCAGATACACCGCCTTGTAATCCTTGATCGCCTCGATCGCAATAGGACCACGCTCGGATTTACCGATCATGCCTAACAGGCCGGTTTGATCGAGGATCTGCCGGGTAAATTTGTCCATCCGCGTGGCGGTAGTCGGGCCAGCCGGCCCAACCACTTCGTCGCGTACTGGATCGACTGGGCCAACGTAATAGATAAAGCGGCCTTTCAGATCAACCGGCAGTTGTTCGCCGTTGTTCAGCATCTCGACCATGCGCTTGTGCGCGGCATCCCGGCCAGTAAGCATCTTGCCGGACAGCAGTACGGTTTCACCGGTCTTCCACTCCAGCACATCGGCTGGGGTCAGGGTATCCAGATTGACCCGACGCACGCCGGTGCCGACTTCCCAGGTAATGTCAGGATAGGCGTCCATGGGCGGCGGCGTAAGAATCGCCGGGCCACTGCCATTCAGGGTGAAATGCGCATGGCGGGTCGCTGCGCAGTTGGGGATCATGCACACCGGCAGGCTGGCGGCGTGGGTCGGGTAATCCTTGATCTTGATATCCAGCACCGTGGTCAGACCGCCCAGGCCCTGGGCACCGATGCCGAGCGCATTGACCTTGTCCATGATCTCCAGACGCAGCTCTTCCACGCGGTTCTGCGGGCCGCGCTTGCGCAGCTCGTGAATGTCGATGGAGTCCATCAGCGATTCCTTGGCCAGCACTGCAGCCTTCTCGGCAGTGCCACCAATACCGATACCGAGCATACCCGGCGGACACCAGCCAGCACCCATGGTCGGTACGGTTTTCACTACCCAGTCAACGATTGAGTCAGAGGGGTTGAGCATGACCATCTTCGATTTATTCTCAGAGCCGCCACCCTTGGCCGCGACATGGAACTCGACGGTATCGCCGGGGACCATCTGGTAGTGAATCACCGCAGGCGTGTTGTCCTTGGTGTTGGTGCGCTTGCCCGCCGGGTCGGCCAGAATCGAAGCCCGCAGTACGTTCTCCGGCAGGTTGTAGGCGCGGCGTACGCCCTCGTTAATCATGTCGTCCAGGCCCATGGTCGCGTCATCCCAACGCACATTCATACCGACCTTGACGAATACTGTGACGATGCCGGTATCCTGGCAGATCGGCCGGTGGCCGGTCGCGCACATGCGTGAATTAATCAGAATCTGCGCCATCGCGTCCCGTGCAGCGGGCGACTCCTCACGCAAATAGGCCTCATGCACGGCCTGGATAAAATCCACCGGATGGTAGTAGGAAATGTATTGCAGCGCGTCAGCCACGCTCTGGATAAGGTCGTCTTGCTTGATTGCGGTCATGCTCGGCCAGGCTCCTCTTCGGGTGCGATTTGGCTAGACGCTGAAAACAGATCAATGCAGCGTTGCCAGCTTCACGGACATCAGTGGCGCAGGATGTAAAGCGCGCCGTGACGATCAGGGTGCTGGAGTATACCTTAGCTTCGACATGGCGGCAGTCTTCCGCCAATAGCTTTGTTTAATCAATGGCAAAGAGGCCATATAAAGGACTGTATGAATAAGGGCTATGCAAAGAGCAGCCGCGAGGATAAATTGACATCAAAGTGCCAGCACCGATAAGGAAGGGCATCGCGTGACCGACAAGGATGACAACACAGCCAAATTTCAGGCTATCCGCCTGCAGCGCTTCTATCTGGCCCAGCTCAATTACCTGATTACCTTTGTGGTGATCGGCGCGGCCTGGTTGGCCGGGCAATACAATGCCAGCGCGACGATGGCAGCCAGCCATGTGGTGCTCGGCGCGGCCTTGCAGCTGGCGATATTCTGCATGCTCAAAAGCGGCCTTAATCTGCGCTTCAAGGACCCCAGCCTGACCAGTCCGCAGATCATCGTCGCGATGTTCCTGCTAACCTACCTGCTGGCGTTCTCCGGCGAATTTCGTGGCAGCCTGATCATGATTTACCCGATCATTCTGATGTTTGGTGTCTTTCAGTTATCACGTTCGGCATTCTTTCATCACGCCGGCCTGGCGCTGCTGCTCTACAGTGGATTGATTCTGTACAGCACGCTGACCGGCAGCAATACCCAGCCAGTAAGCGTACACATGCTCGAATGGTTTGTATTGGCCTGTTTCCTGGCCTGGTTGAGCTTTTTCTGTACCTATATTCGCGAGCTGCGCGAGCGCCTGTTACGTCGGCATAACACCTTGCAACTGCACCAGGAAACCCTCAAGGGCATGATGGGCCAGCTGCAGAACCTGGCCGATACTGACAGCCTGACCGGCCTGATCAACCGCCGTTTTTTCCTCAAGGAAGCGCAACGACGCATCAACCTGCTCGGCCCCATGAACAAGCTCGGCATCGCCCTGATCGATCTGGACAATTTCAAGGGCATCAACGACTGCCATGGCCACGCCACCGGTGACGCCGTGCTGCAAGGCTTCGCCACGCTCGCAAGCAAGAGCCTGCGGGATCAGGACATGGTCGCCCGCTTTGGCGGCGAGGAGTTCATTCTGCTGCTGAACAATGCCGACCTGGCCACCTTGCACCAGTGCGTGGAACGCCTGCGCAAGGCCTTTGCCAGCACCCAATTTGAAGGCCTGCCTGATGGAGAACATTGCACCTTTTCCGCAGGGCTCTGCCTGATCGCTGCCGAACAGGATCTGGAAGCACATATTCACCAAGCCGATGAAGCGCTGTATCGTGCCAAGGAAGCCGGACGCAACCGTTCGGAGACCCACGAGGCGGCTTATGCCTAAGATTTACTTGGCCGGCACTCCGGTGGCCGGCACTCCGGTGGCCGGCACTCCGCTGGGCGACCAAGAGTTTGTCGTCCAACCTGATAGCAACCTGCTGGACGCCCTGCTTGAACACGGCCACAAGGTACCCTGGTCCTGCCGTTCAGGGCACTGCCAAAGCTGTCTGGTGCAGGCCAGGCCGGACGAAGCGCCCAGCGCCGCTCGGTCCCTGCTAAGTCCTGAACAGCAGTCCAAGGGCTGGCTACTCGCATGCCAGTGCCTGGTGCAGCAGGACATGCACATCAGCCTGCATGACCCGACAACCGATGGCCTCCCCGCACGCATCAGCGAGATGCGCTATCTGGCTGACGACATACTGCTGTTGCGCTTGGCCCCAGAGCGACCCTTGCGCTTTCGTGCCGGCCAACACCTGGTGTTATGGCTGGACGCTAGCCTGGCACGACCCTACTCCATCGCCAGCCTGCCGGCCGACGGCGAGCTGGCATTTCACCTGCGGCTGCATGCACAAGGGGCTTTTTCCAATGCAATCCGCCAATGCCAGCTCGGCGATAGGCTCTATCTGGGATCTGCAGCAGGGCACTTTCATTACGACCCTGCCTGGCAGGATACGCCGCTGTTAATGCTCGGCAGTGGTACAGGCCTGGCGCCCTTGCAGGCGATCGCCCGTGATGCACTCCTGGCCGGGCATGAAGCGCCCATCACGGTCTGGCACTGGTCGCGGGCGGATACGCCATGCTATCTGACGCAGCCGCTACTCAAGCTGGCCGATCAATATCCGCAGCTCAGGCTGCACTTGCGCAGCCGCGCCGAACTGCCGTCTGATTTGACACAACTGCGCCTTGCTTCGCGCAAGACCCTGGCCTTACTCTGCGGGCCGCCTGCTTTTATCGAGCAACTGCGCAAACCGCTATTCATGGCGGGCCTGCCGGGCCGCCAGATACTCGACGAAGCCTTTATCAGCCGCCAATAATCACTTGGCGGTGCCCTTGACTATTTTCAGGAGCTACCCGTGAGCCAACACCTGCTGATCGACCGCAGCGACGCTGTTCTGACCCTGAGCATGAGCCGCCCCGACAAGAAAAACGCGTTGACACGTGATATGTACAGCGCCATGGCCGAAGCAATTAATAGCGCTCAGGTCGACGACAGCCTGCGCGCAGTGATCATTCAGGGCAGCGAGAGCTGCTTTACCAGTGGCAATGATGTCAGCGACTTTATCAACGTACCGCCGTCCGGTCCGAACAGCCCGGTGTACGATTTTCTCAAAGCTATTTGCCACGCGACAAAGCCGCTGATCGCTGCGGTCAATGGTCCTGCCGTGGGCGTTGGCACTACCCTGCTGCTACATTGCGACTTGGTGTATGTAGCCGTAGACGCCAAGCTGAAAATGCCCTTTGTAAATCTGGGTCTGTGCCCCGAGGCCGGTTCCAGCTTCCTGCTGCCGCGCCTGCTAGGGCATTTGCGCGCTGCCGAGCTGTTGCTGTTGGGCGAGACCATCAGTGGCCAAAGGGCCGCCGAAATCGGTCTGGCTAACCACGCACTGCCGGCCGGTCAACCGGTTCTGGATGCCGCCCGGGCTGCCGCGCTTCGCATCGCCGAATTGCCGCCCAGCTCGGTTCGTTTGAGCAAGCAATTGATCAAACAAGGGGTGACCCAGGTTGCCGAGGAAGTCATGCAACGCGAGGGTGACTATTTTGCTGGCTTGCTGAAGGGGCCGGAAGCACGGGAAGCGCTGACGGCGTTTATACAGAAACGTAAGCCGGTATTTAACTGAGATCTGAGCTTTATAAAGCATTCGCGCATGCCTCAGCACTCTACCGGGAAGCTGGGCAAGCGCCTTGCTGGACCGTCTGCGCCCTGGACGGGCGCGGATAAGCCCCCAGGGATGGGTTCACCGCGTGTCCAGCATGGTGCTTGCCCGGCTGCACGTCGCGCCCACTTCGCAGGCGGGGGTTTTCTGAACATTCAACCCTTGATATCAAACCACAACATCACCAATCGGTTGATCTGCCCCCATACGCGGATCTTCAACCGGTGCGGCCAGGGCAGTTCGCGCCATTGCGCCAACGTCCATTCCTTGCTCTGGGTAAAATCAGTTTCGAAACTGGCGGTCACCTCGCGATTCAAATCGACATCCACCGCCTGATGGTTCGCCTCCAGATTCCAGTGCAGCGTCCAATGATCGAAATTACACGAGCCCAGTGACACCCAATCGTCTACCAGCGCCGTCTTGAGGTGCAGAAAGCGCGGCTGATACTCGTAGATGCGCACACCGGCCTTCAACAATCTGCTGTAGAAACGCTGGCCGGCATAGCGAATCTGCGGATGATCAATGCGCTGACCGCAGAGCAGCAAACGTACATCCACACCGCGACGTGCGGCGCGCTGTAACGCGCGGCGTATACGCCAAGCCGGCAGGAAGTACGGGGTGGCCAGCCAGACCCGCGAGTCTGCTCGCCGCACAGCTGCCAGCAAGCCGTTGAGCACTTCCTTGCCATGCCTTGAATCGATATAGGCAACCCGGCCGTAGCCGGAATCACCCTGCGGATGCGGTGGTACGCTGACCTTGCGACGTAATTGCAGGCTATTCCCTGTCAAGGGTTGCGCAGCCCTTTCCCACTCCCGATCAAAAAGATCCTGCCAGTCGGCCACTACAGGCCCTTCCACCAATAACATCTGCTCGTGCCATTCGGTTTGTCCGCTGGCATCTGCCTGGCAGAATGGGTCGCTCAAGCCCATGCCACCAACCATCACCCGCAAACAATCAACCAGCACTATCTTGCGGTGGTCACGGTAGAAGTTGTGCGAGCCGAAGCGCCAGTTCAACGGATTGTAAAAACGCAGATCCACGCCTGCGCGCCGCAACTGCTCGCGCTCGGCCTTGACAAAATCGCGGCTGCCGCCCGCATCGAACAGGCAACGTACCTGCACGCCCCGCTGCACCGCTGCAATCAGTACCTGAATCAACTTGGCAGTAACTTGCCCGGAGGTGACCAGATACATTTCGATATCTATCCTTTCGCGCGCCTGCTGTAGCTGCTCGAGCAATTCCGGGAAAAAATGCTCGCCGTCGACCGTGAGCCGATGGCTGTTGCCCCTGCGCCAGGGATAGGTAGTGCCTGTCATGCCATGCCTTACATCAGGGAATGCGATAGTCGGCCTGGGTCAGCAGGTCCAACCCGCATTCGAGCTGGCTGATCCAGTCCAGAAAAGCATCAATCATATCAGGCCCGACAAAAGGCCGCCCGTGCTGCGGTACGATCATCTTCGGCTGCAACTGACGGATCATGTTGGCCCACAGGCGGCAGGCCTTGTTGCCGGCCATATAGCGTCGGTGAAAGCCCTCCATGTTCGGTATATGCAGCGCAAAATCGGTGACCGGCTCGGCGTCATCAACCATGGACGCGCCCATGTCGCCGGAAAACAGAATACCGCTAACCGGATCAAAAAATTGCAAGTTGCCCACCGAATGCAAAAAATGCGCAGGTAATGCCTTGATGACAGTCTTGCCCAGGGCAATATCCTGCCCGCGGTCCGGTACTGCGATCATGCGTTCGGTGGTGCTCATACCCTGGCTTCGCGTCAAGTAACCAGCAGACAGATGGGGCAGAAAGCGCGCCCACAATCGTGAGCAGACCACTCGGCAACGGGTATGCAAAAACCACTTATCCAGGGACGCGATAATATCCGGATCCTGATGCGAGGCGAACACATAGGTCAGATCCTGCAGCGGAATATAACGGCTCACTGCGAGCGACAGCGGCATATAGGTCAAGTCACCGCCCGGATCCAGCAGGGCATGTTCGTTGCCATCAATGATCAGAAACTGATTGGACTGCACCCCGTCGCCCGTTACCAGTTGGTCAAAGCAAAGCACCTTGTGAGCACCATTATCGAACAGCACTCTAGCTGGAGCATTCATCTCGATTACCTATGACAATCTGTGGCCGATCTTTATAAGTCAGCCTTGAGTGACACGCACTGACCTGCATCAACAGAGCCCGCCGCTGTAACACAACCGCCACCAAAGTTTCACGGCGCTGACACCCCAGTGCCATAGCCTCGATCTGGAAACAACCCGAGGCTGTCCCGACGGAGGTGCCCCATGTCAAACGCTGCGCTTGCCATAGAAACAACCCAAGAACGCCACCTTATTGTGGAACTGGTGCAGGACCGCGCCTGCCTGAGAGCAGCGCAGGCGCTGCGCTTTCAAGTGTTCAGCGAGGAATGCGGCGCGCAACTGGCTAACGCGGAAAGTGGCCTGGACCAGGATTTGTTTGATCTTCACTGCGAACATCTGGTGGTGCGCGACCGCCACACCGGCGTCATCGTCGCCACCACACGCCTGCTGGACAGCCAACGGGCGCGACTCGCTGGAGGCTTCTACAGCGAGGGCGAATTTCAATTGGTCGGGCTGAAGCAACTGCGCGGCGACATCCTCGAAATAGGCCGCACCTGCGTACATGCTGACTACCGTAACGGCGCCACTATCTCGGTGCTGTGGTCGGGCATTGCGCAACTGATGAATGAACGGCACTACACCTATCTGATGGGCTGCGCCAGTGTCGGCATGGGTGATGGCGGGATCCAGGCGCACGCGGTTATGCAGCGTCTGCGTGAGCGCTACCTGTGCCGCAACTGGCTGAATGCTATTCCCCGCCTGCCGATTCCTGAAATGGACCTGCCAGATAATGTCACCGCACAAATGCCGCCCCTGCTAAAAGCGTATATGCGCCTGGGCGCGAAAATCTGCGGCGAGCCCTGCTGGGACCCCGAGTTCAATGTTGCCGACGTCTTTATTCTGTTGCGTCGGGAGCAGCTGTGCTCTCGCTATGCTCGCCACTTCAAGACGGCATGATGCACAAGGAAACCACTACCAGGCTGCGGGTATTCGCCAGACGGCTCTGGCGCATACCCGCCGTGGCATTCTGGATAGGCTGCGGCCTGTTGCTCAGCCTGGGTATGGCGCTGCTACAAAGCCTCAGTGCAAAGCCTCTCGACGCTCGACGCCAACAGCTGGCAGGCTGGTGGATGCGCGGTCTGATACGCTTGCTGCCGGTGCAGGTACGCTGCCATGGCCAGCCTGCAACGGGCACCCGACTGCTGGTCAGCAATCATGTTTCCTGGTTGGATATCGTGATTATTGGCGCCCATGCGCCGGTACATTTTCTATCCAAGGCGGAAGTACGCCACTGGCCGGTAATCGGCTGGCTGGCCGCAGCCGCTGGCACGCTGTTTATTCAGCGCGGGCAGGCGAGCGGCAGCGCCTTGCAAGAACAATTGGCCGCTGCGCTACAGCAGGGCCGCAGCCTGGTGATCTTTGCCGAAGGCACTACCACTGCCGGGGACCAGGTTCGCACCTTCCACGGCCGGCTACTGAGTTGCGCGATAGATTCAGCCACACCAATACAGCCAGTCGCGCTGGCCTATCGGCAAAATGGCCAGCCTGACAGGACCGCGCCTTTCATCAATGACGATGAGTTCTCAGCGCACCTGCTCGGCCTGCTGGGCAGCCCGACCATTACCGTGGAGTTGCACTTTCTCGACGACCTGCAGCCTGACAGCGGAACCCGCAATCAGCTGTCCAGAAGCGCCCAATCAGCGGTGAGTCAGGCCTTGGGGTTGACCGACGCAACAGTCAAGGCAGAAACTTTTGCGCCAGTCAGCTCGGCAGCCTGATCCGTCGCGTACGCCATCACCTGCGGCATGTAGGCCATAAAATCAGCCTTGAACCCGGCGTAATCGTGCTCAAGCTCTATTGCCGAGCCCGGCAAAGGATTGCTGCGCTTAAGCCGTAGAGAAATAGCGTCCAGCGCCCGATGCAGGCTGGTCAGCCGGGCGTAACTGCATAGCCAATCGTGCTCGGCCATGCGACTGATGGTGGGCCAAGCCTGCTCGGGGATTAGCGGCTGCTGATCCAGCAGCACGGCATAAATATCCTGGGTAAACTGCTCCAGAGGCTGGTCGGAGAAGGTCTGCCAATGACTGGCGAGCAAATGATCGTAGAACATATCAATCATGATGCCGGCATAACGCCGCCGTTCCGGGCTGACACGCTCGCGGCTGCGCTGCACCAGCGGGTGGGCGTCGGTAAAACTGTCAATCCGACGGTGCAGCCAGATCCCCTCACGCACCCCCTGGGGTAGATCCAGACGCCCAACCGGACCCCGGACAAAATCACCGAGCAAACTGCCCAATGCTTGCTCGGGATCTTTGGGGCCAAGAAACAGGTGTGCGAGAAAGTTCATTAGGGCGTGGATACCTGCCGCTGCAGATTGGTCAGTTGAGTTTGCAGGGTATTGATATTACGGTTGACCTGAACCCGGAAGCTGTCGATGGATTCAAGCGCATCCTGGGTAGTACTCAAACGCTGATCAATTTCCGAGCGCAGCACCAACAACTCCTGATCCAGGTTCACCGCCTGACGGTTGGCCGCGAGGATTTCAAATTTTGACTCCAGGCTGGCGGTTCTTGCTTCCTGACGTTTCAGTTGCTGCTCTAGTTGGGTTAGCTGGCCCACTTCGCCGTTAAGCGCATTCAGCGTTTTTTCCAGCTCGGTAGCCGCTGACCGCGCGTCACTGGCCCGCTGATCAAGCGCGCTCAACTGCTCCCCTTGCGAAGCCAATTGCTGCGCCGCTGTGTCTGCGCTGGCTTCCTGCTGATCCAGTCGCGCGAGCAAAGCGCGCTCGCTGGCACGCGCAGTTTCCAGGCTGGCAGCCTGGCTTTGCACTTGCTTGGTCAACTCGCCCAGCTGCTTTTCCAGCCGCTGTAACTGCGCTGTACGGGCCTGCTCAGCCTCGCTGCGCGACGATTCAGTGGCGCTGACTTTACCGGTGATATCCTGAATACGCCCGGCAGCGTCTTCACTAATTCGGGCAAAGCTGTTTTGCGTCGCGACCAACTGCTGACGCAACTGGGTTTGCTGTTGATGGCTCCAATAACCAAAACCGATCAACGCCAGCGTCAGTGCAGCGCACAATGCCCAAAGCGCTCCGTTACCCTGGGCCGCAGGCTCCGGTCGTAGCGGCCCACGTATAGTTTCAGCGCCCGTGTCGCTGCGATAAGGCTCTTGGTCATTTTCCGCCACGGGTTCATGGTCATCCGTTGCCCGAAAACTCGGCAGGTCGTCATCCAGATCACGCCCTTTCATGTACTACCCTCTTGTGCTCGTGATAAAAAAACGCTGCAAAATACCGCGCCAGAGCGGTGCAATAGTGCACCAGCAACTTGCAGCGGTAAGCCGGTAACGCGTATAGCTAAGGCCTCTGACCCGCTACAGGTCGCATAAATTCGTTATATCGCCAAATTGGTACATATTCTGCTTGCTAACCCGACGCTTGGCCAGACACCTTACCGTTCGCCAGGCCACCAGGGGGGCAATATGTTTACTGAAGCGCAATTCAATCGCAGCACGCTTGAATGCATGACCGCACTGCGGCGCCGACTCAAGCAGGAGCTCGGGGTGATAGTGCGACTCAGTGATGTGGATGCAGTCGAACACATGATTCGCCTCAGCCGGGATAGCCGCCTGGGCGATATCCGTGAGTTGGGTCTGCGCCTGGCAGACATGACTACGCCGACGGCAGAACCCGAATTGGCCACCCCGCTCGGCCAGGGTGCTATCGCCTCACGTCAACGTCTGCTGCATCAGGCACCCAGCACCGATTTTGACCCGCCACCGCCGTCCAGGCAAGACGAGTCAGCCCCCGTGCGCATCTATCGTGGACAGATAGTCCGCTAGCGCTGGCATCCCGGCCTGCCACCAATCGGCAAAGCGGGCAATACCCTGCTCGGTGGTCACCCTGGGCTCATAGCTCAGGTGCTCGCGTGCCGCACTGATATCCAGATTAAAGTCCCGCGCCATGACCGCCATGCCCAGGCGGAATAACGCTGGCTCAGGCTGGCCGGGAGTCAGTCGGGCTTTCAACTCCGCAACACTGGCCAACCCGTAGGCCAGTGCGTAGGGCATATGCCGCGTCAGCGGCGGCATGCCCAAGGTCCCAAGCAATTGATTGAAGGTGGGCCAGAACGCCACCGGTTGACCGTTGCTGATGTTATAGGCCCGGCCCAGCGCACTATCCGGCGCCTGCAACGCCAGCATCATCGCCTGACTGACATTTTCCACTGGGGTCAGATCCACGCGATTGTCACCTCGCCCTATAATCCGCAGCCTACCGCTCTGATGGGCACGCAGCAAACGCGGAAACACCGAGGTGTCACCCGCGCCGATCACCAGGCGCGGACGCAACGCAATGACTTCCAGGCCCTGACGCCCGGCGGCAAACACCTTCTGGTCGGCCAAATACTTGGTCGCACCGTAATGATCAAAGAAGCGCGGCGGCCGAAAATCCTCATGAATATTCCGGTGGTGCTGGCCGTCAAAATAGATTGAAGGTGATGACAGGTGTACCAGGCGAGGAATCCGCCGCTGCTGCGCTGCGGCAATTATATGCTCAGTCACGCGCACGTTGGCATCATGAAAATGCTGATAGCTGCCCCAGGTCCCCACCGCGCCGGCACAGTGCACTATGGCATCACAATCGGCACTGGCCTGTACGGCAAAGTCAGCATCGAGTAGATCCCCCGCGATACAATGCGCGCCCTGATCGGCCAACCATTGCATTGCCGTGACCTGGCGCCCGGAACAGACTACCTGCAACCCCTGCGTCAGTGCATGGGCAGCAAAGCGCCCACCAATAAAGCCACTCGCACCCGTGACCAGAATACGCATACCTACCTCGTTCTTTTTGTTATCGATGTGCCTGAGGGCAAAGCATACACCCGCTGCTGCACTGTGCCACTGGCGCTGCGCGGTGTCTGCCGTTAACCTCAAGGCCTGTTCAAGGCTTCAGTGCAGGACTTGGTTCAGTATCTGCGGCGCCAGGGCCGCATCATCAACGGGGAAGAGCTATGCAGGAATGGATGATATACGGTGCCAATGGCTACACCGGTACCTTGTTGGCGAGGGAGGCCTGCCAACAGGGACTCAAGCCAGTGCTGGCCGGGCGTAATCGCCGCGCGCTGGAGGCGCTGGCCGAAGAACTGCAGCTCCCCTGCCGGGTATTCGATCTGCGCAACCAGCAAGCCGCAAATGATGGCGTAAAAGGCATGCAGGCAGTGGCCCACTGCGCCGGCCCCTTCTCTGCCACCAGCCAGCCGATGATTGATGCCTGCCTGGCCAATCACTGCCACTACCTGGACATTACCGGTGAGATAGAAGTCTTTCTGGCGGCGCAAAAGCGCCATGCCGAGGCGGAAGCGGCGAATATTGTCATCTGCTCGGGCGTGGGTTTTGATGTGATACCCACTGACTGCCTCGCCGCAACACTGAAAACCCTGCTACCCGATGCAGACCGCCTGGCGCTGGGCTTCGATTCGCGCAGCGGCTTCTCCCCGGGCACGGCCAAGACCTCGGTAGAGGGGCTCAAATATGGTGGCAAAGTTCGAGAAAAAGATCAGATCCGCACTGTGCCACTTGCCTGGCAAAGTCGCGAAATCGACTTTGGCAACGGCACCAAGCATGCTGTGACCATCCCCTGGGGCGACATCGCTACTGCCTGGTTTTCCACTGGAATCGACAATATCGAAGTATTTATCCCTATGGCACCCAGCGCGGCTACCCGACTCCGGCGTCTGGACCGGCTACGGCCCTTGCTCGGTTTCGCACCCGTGCAAGCGCTGCTCAAGCTGTTGGTCGGGCGCAAAATCACCGGCCCCGACAGCCAGCAGCGGCTCAGCGCGCGCACCTTTGTTTGGGGCGAAGCGCAGAATCGGGCCGGCAAGAAAGTCACTGCCCGCATCGAAGTAGCCAATGGCTATGATGTGACCGTGCATGGCGTGCTGATGGCTGTTGAACATGTGCTCAAGGGCGTGCGGGCGCCGGGCTATTTCACCCCCTCGCGACTGATGGGCGATCACTGCATCGAAGCATTGCCGGGCTCCGGCAAGATACACATCAGTTAACCTGCTTCAACTAGCCAAAAGCCCCGGAACAGTCCTCTCCAACTGGCGGGTCAACTGCTCCAGCAGGCGCCCGCCGTTGCGCCAATAGTGCCAGTACAGCGGTACTTCAACGCCCTGTCCGGGCACGATCTCGCGCAACAACCCGCTTTCCAATTCAGCCGTAATCTGCAGCGCGGGCACCATGCCCCAGCCCATACCTGCGCGAAGCATGCGCACAAAACCCTCCGAAGAAGGGCAAAGGTGGTACGGAAAGTCGCCTGGGTAGCCACCGGCAGCAAGAAACCGATGCTGCAGCTGGTCATCTGGACCAAACACAATCGCCGGGGCATGGCTCCAGGCCTGGGCGTGCCACCCGGTAGGGAAGTAGCGACGTAGCAGATCCGCCCGCGCCACAGCCAAATAACGCATATCGCCCAGCTTCAGCGACCGGGCTCCCGCTACGGGGATCGGTGACGCGCAAACACAGCCAGCCACTTCGCCGGAGCGCATACGCCGCAGCCCCACATCCTGATCATCCGTCAACAGGTCAAGCAGCAAACCCTGTTGCTCACACAAGGGTGCGACCGCTTCAGCCCACCAGGTAGCCAGGCTGTCGGCGTTTAAAGCGATCCGCAAGCGCGTCTGCCCAGCGCCGTCCTCATCCATGGGCACGTCCTCCTGAAGATCGCGCTCCAGCAGCCGAACCTGTTGCATATGATTGAGCAGCCGCTGACCCACCGGCGTGGGCGCGGGCGGCGCTGTGCGCAGCAGGACTGGCGCGCCCACTCTGGATTCCAGCAGCTTGATCCTCTGCGACACCGCAGACTGCGACAACCCCAGCGCCACGGCGGCGCGTTCAAAACCACCCTGCTCAATGACTGCGGTCAGCGCCAGCAGCAACTTGTAATCCATACCCTTACCCCGTTTACATTAATTTTACTAATACTACATAACTATTATTCGTTTTCCTTATCTTGTCGGCTGGCCGAAGCTGTCCAGTATCAGTACGCGCTCTCTCCACAAACAGGACACCAGGATCAACATGTTCAATACCTATTTTACCGGCCTGTTTATCGCCACCAGCCTGATCATGGCGATTGGCGCACAGAATGCGTTCGTGCTGGGGCAGAGCCTTAAGCGCGAGTATCACCTCAGCGCGGCCCTGCTATGCATGATTTGCGACGCAGTACTGATCGCCGCAGGCACCTTCGGACTAGGCCGTCTACTGCAAGAGCATTCGCTGGCACTGGACATCACCCGTTGGGGCGGCGTCCTATTCCTGCTCGGCTATGCCTGCTTGGCGCTGCGCCGTGCCAGCCGCCCAACCACCCTGAGCACCCAGCCGACAGCGGCCCGGTCGCGGACCGCTGTGATCATGACTACCCTCGCGGTGACGTTACTCAACCCGCACGTTTATCTGGATACCGTAGTGCTGATCGGTGCCGTTGGAGCGCAGCAGGAACAACCTGCGCTATTTGCCCTGGGCGCTGCCAGCGGTTCAATCCTGTGGTTCAGCGCCTTGGCGCTGGGCGGCGCCTGGCTGGCTCCGTGGCTGAATCGTCCACATACCTGGCGCGTGATCGATATCGTCGTCGCCGGCATGATGCTGAGTGTTGCCTGGGACCTCGCAAGCGCCTGATCACAGTGCTACGCCAAGCTTATAACCACATGCTTGGTGCGTGGATAGAGTGCCCTTGGGATGCTATCATCAGAGCTTCCCGATCGCTTGGACGGGCAACGCCCAACTCACAAGAGGCGTCATCAGGCTGCCGGCCCAAGCGCCGCCAACCTGCCAGTCACAACGAGGATGAGTGCCACTTTCGCACCTTTTCCGGATCCTGATACCTGAAGATGGAGATATAACATGGCTTTTGAATTACCAGCACTGCCCTATGAGCAAACTGCACTGCAACCGCACATTTCAGCTGAAACGCTGGAATATCACCACGGCAAGCACCACAAGACTTACGTCGACAACCTGAATAACCTGGTGCCCGGCACCGAGTTTGAAGGCAAAAGCCTGGAAGAGATCATCAAGACCTCCAAAGGTGGCGTATTCAACAACGCAGCGCAGATCTGGAACCACACCTTCTACTGGAACTGTCTGAGCCCGAACGGCGGTGGCGAGCCCACTGGCGAACTGGCTGAAGCCATTAACAAGGCCTTCGGCTCCTTTGACAAGTTCAAGGAAGAGTTCAGCAAGACCTCCATCGGCACCTTCGGCTCTGGCTGGGGCTGGCTGGTCAAGCGCAGCGATGGCTCCCTGGCGCTAGCCAGCACCGTCGGTGCCGGCAACCCGCTGACCTCCGGTGACACCCCGCTGCTGACCTGCGACGTATGGGAACACGCCTATTACATTGACTACCGCAATGCCCGGCCGAAATATGTTGAGGCGTTCTGGAACCTGGTCAATTGGGACTTCGTAGCCAAGAATTTCGCCGCGTAAGACCCTCGTAATTGCTGCTCCAACACACCCCGCCCCGGCGGGGTGTTTTGTTTGTGTCTGATAAATGGCGCTGGCACTTTGACGCCAGTCAATTCATTGCCGATACTAAGCACATATCAAGACCCTTATTGACTGCTGACAGGGTGCTGAAAGAATACTGGTAGAGTATTCCTATAGTCAGAACGCAAAATGTGCGTTGCCGCTCACGAGATCCGCTGATGCGCTTGATGTCCTTCAATTAATGGTGGAATAACAAGACCTTGAAACCAGAGCGCCGCCACAGTCTATCGATCAAACTTCTGCGCCTAGTTCTGCTGTGGGCATTACTGGTCGGCATCTTGCTCAGTTGCGCGCAGATACTCTACGATCTGCAGAAGGAGCGGTCGCTGATCGACACCACCGCCGCGCAAATCCTGGCCATGTCCCGCGACCCGGCGACGCAGGCGGTATATAGCCTGGACACGGAAATGGCCATGCAGGTGGTAGAAGGCCTTTTCCAGCACCAAGCGGTGCGTTTTGCTTCTATCAGCCATCCTGATGAAGCGCCTCTCGCCTATCGCGAAGAGCCTATTACTGAGTCCCGATACCGGGCGGTCACTGATTGGCTATTTGGCGCCGAGCAAAGCTACAGCATTGAACTTCACGGGCGCGCTCCGTACAACGAGTACTACGGCGATTTGCGGCTGACGCTGGATACCCATCCCTTTGGTAACGAATTCCTGCAACGCTCCATGATCATCATGCTGTCAGGTATCCTGCGAGCGATGGCGATGGCCTTCGTGCTGTTTCTGATTTATCACGTGTTACTGACCAAACCCCTGGCAAAAATCATTGCCCATATCGCCGATATAAACCCCGATCAACCGGGCAAGATGCACATCCCGATGCTGCCCGGCCAAGAAAAGAACGAGCTGGGCATTTGGATCAACAAGGCCAATGAGCTACTCGATTCAATCAAGCGTAACAGCCATCGCCGGCGTGAAGCCGAGGCCAATTTGCTGCATATGGCTCAGCACGACACCCTGACCGGCCTGCCCAATCGCAGTATGTTGCAGGAACAGCTGGGACGGATCCTGATCGATGCCGGACGCCGCCAGCGCGGCGTAGCCGTGCTCTGCTGCGGCCTGGACGACTTCAAGGAAGTGAATGAGCAGTTCAGCTATTACTCTGGCGACAGCCTTCTGGTGGCGGTTGCTGATCGGTTACGCGGCAACAGCGGGCGACTCGGCAGCCTGGCACGTCTCGGCGGTGACCAATTCGCACTGATTCAAACCGGCATTAACGAGCCCTATGAGGCCGCCGAACTGGCGCAGACCATTCTCGACGACCTGAACCGGCCTTTCGAGCTGGGAGGGCACAGCATCAGCCTTCGCGCGACCATCGGAATCACCCTGTTTCCCGATGACGGTGACGACGCCGAGAAATTACTGCAGAAAGCCGAGCAGACGATGATGCTGGCCAAGGCACGCTCGCGCAATCGCTACCAGTTTTATATCGCTAGCCTGGACAGCGAAATGCGCATTCGTCGGGAGCTGGACAAAGACCTGCGCGGCGCCCTGAGTAGAAACGAATTTCATCTGGTCTATCAGCCGCAGGTCAGTTACAGCAATCACCGGGTAGTCGGGGTGGAGGCACTGATCCGCTGGCAGCATCCCGAACGCGGTCTGGTGCCGCCAGACCTGTTCATTCCGCTGGCTGAGCAGAATGGCTGTATTATCAGCATTGGCGAATGGGTACTGGAACAGGCCTGCCATCAGTTGAGCCTATGGCATAAAGAGGGCTTCAGCGATTTGCGCATGGCCGTCAACCTGTCCACCGTGCAGCTGCACCATAGCGAGCTGTCGAAGCTGGTAACCAAGCTGATACAGCGTTACCAGCTACCGGCTTACAGTCTTGAACTGGAAGTCACTGAAACTGGCCTGATGGAAGATATTTCCGCTGCGGCAAACCACCTCAGCAACCTGAAAAAGGCTGGCGTACTGATCGCCATTGATGACTTCGGTACCGGCTATTCATCGTTGAGTTACCTACGCGGGCTGCCGCTGGACAAGATCAAAATCGACAAGAGTTTTGTCCTGGACGTGCTCGTGGACGAGGACGATGCCACCATTGTGCGGGCCATCATTCAACTAGGCCGCAGCCTGAACATGCAGGTGATTGCCGAAGGTGTCGAGTCTGCGGCGCAGGAAGCCTACATCATTGATCAGGGCTGCAGTGAAGGTCAGGGCTACTATTACAGCCGACCGTTATCAGCCCCCGCGCTGGCTGACTGGCTACGCAACTACAATACCCGCACTACCACTGGCAAGGGCATCAAGCAGCAATTGTGAGTCTAGCCAGCAGAAAAGAGCGCCAGCCACAGGCTGCCACTGACCAAACCAGCTAGCACCAGAGCGAAAAGACTCCAGCCCGATTGCCGGCGCAATTGTTGACTGAGATGCTCCTCGTGGTGATCGGATAACAAGAACGGCAGACCTTTTACCTGGGGTTTAGCCAGCATGTGCACCACTGGGGCTTGACCTGCTGCTCGTATTTGCCGCGCCGCTTCCTGCTCTGCGGCGCGGCGCACCTTCTCCCACTCCTGCAAATCCAACCGACCGTCATTATTTTGGTCAAAGCGCGACAACAAATCCGTATAGTCAGCCTTCCAGTGACTGATTAGCTGACGCGCCACCGACTGGCTGTCGCTGGCTTCACGCCCGCCCCCACGACTTTGAAACCAGCCCAAGGCGTACAGCGTTTCGCCCTCGGCAAACCACTCCTCTGTATAGCGATAGCGGCTGCCAATCAGACTGCCCAGCAGGCCGGTCTGCAGCGCATGCCCCGCAGGCCAGCGGCGACGCCCCTCCCAGCGTCTGCGCTGACGCGGATGTACTTCTGCACCCTTAGGGTTGACCCAACAACTGCCGGTCTCGTCGCACAGCACAAAGGGCCTCTCAGACGCCCCCTGTTCAATCGTTCGCCACTGACTGGACTTACCGCTGCGGCGATATTCCTCGACTCGAAAGCGGTACCAAAGGCAATTTATTTCTGCCAGGGGCGAAATCAGCGGGGCGTGACCACCAGCCTCAAGCTGGCCTTTCAATTCGACCAAACCCTGAGCCGCAGAGCGGACCCGCGAGGTGGGCGTGTCCTCGACCCAGCGGGCTCGTCGCAGACGTGTCAGCATCCGGTATATCGCGTACAAGCTACCCAGGGTACTGAGAGCCAGAAGCAGATAAAAATGCATGACTGGCAACCACATTACGCCGTGCACATCGATCATGAAAACAGCGCCCGCATATCCACATCGGCCTTGTCGGCTTCGGCAAACTGCAACAGCTCAGCGGTCTCGAAATCAAAGACTCTGGCGATGATCACATCGGGGAACTGCTCGATACGTACGTTATTGATATTCACCGCAGCGTTATACAGCTCGCGACGATCGGCAATACCGGTTTCCAGTCCGCTGATGCGCTCATGCAAATGCTGAAAGGATTGACTGGCTTTCAAGTCGGGATAGTTTTCTGCCACCGCAAATAGCTGGCCCAAGCCCATACGCAAGGCTGATTCAGCCTGGCCCACGCCCTTTACATCAGAACGCTCGCGGGCCTGCGCCACCGCGCTGCGGGCCTGCACCACCTTTTCCAGCGTTTGCTGCTCATGCTGCATATAACGGCGACAGGCTTCGACCAGCTTGGGCAACTCATCGTGACGCTGACGCAGCAACACATCAATATTCGCCCAGGCCTGGCTCACCGCATGCTTGATGTTGACCAATTGGTTGTAGAGCATCACCGCGTACACCAGAACCACTATCAGTACCGCTACAGCCGCCAGAACAAAGGGGTTTGTCAGATCCATGAGCTTTTTATCTCCATACGCCAAAAAAAAGCTTCTGCACCCAGCGCGCAAAAGCCTGCTGCATTTATAGCGCAAGCAAGCAATGGCGGAAACACTCCAGGGTAAAGTCGAGGCCAATGGCATTGGAATTTACCCTGCTCCGGGGGATAATAGTTGGCCGTCCCTCTTCTCTGTATGAACATCAAAAGGATTTTCTTCATGCTGCGTCGTCTGATAGTGATGCTGGTCCTGGTTGCGCTCTTTATCTTGGCGCTGGCAGCCTACAAGTACTTTTCCATTACCCAGCAGATTGCCATGTTCAGCGCGCCGCAACCGCCCATCGAGGTTGCCGCGACCGAGGCAGTTGAAACTCAATGGCAGACGCGCCTGCCGGCTATCGGCACCATGACCGCCGCACTAGGTGTGGAGCTCACGGCTGAGGTCAATGGCACCGTCACCGAAGTGCTCTTTACCTCCGGCCAGCAAGTAGAAACCGGGCAACCGCTGCTGGTCATGAGTAGCGCTGTGGAGCAAGCCAGTCTGCAATCGGCCGAAGCCCAGGCCAACCTTGCCCGGTTGGAGTTCAAGCGTCAGGAGAACCTGCTGGCACGTCAGAGCATTTCCCAGAGCCAATTTGACCAGGCGCGTTCATCATTGCAGCAATCTACCTCGCAGGCGGAAGAGCTGCGCGCCATCCTGGCCAAGAAGCGCATTAATGCGCCCTTTGCTGGCCGTATAGGCATCAGCCAAGTGGATCCGGGCGACTACCTGTCGCCCGGGACCAGCATCGCCACCCTGCAGAATCTGTCCAGCCTGTTCGTCGACTTTTTCATGCCCGAGCAGTTCTATCCGCAGCTGGCCATCGACCAACTGGTCAGGATCAAGGTAGCGGCCTTCCCGGAACAGGCCTTTGAGGGTCAGATCGTTGCAATCAACCCGAAGGTCGAGGCCAGTACGCGTAACCTGCAGGTCAGAGCCCTGGTCGAGAACCCGGAGGAGCAGCTGTTGCCGGGCATGTTTGCCGAGCTTGAAGTCTTGCAACCGCTGGAAACCCCGCAGATCGTGGTTCCGGAAACCGCCATCACCTTCACGCTGTATGGTAATTCCGTCTATGTCATCAAGCCGCGCCTGGATGACGACGGCCAACCGCAGATGCACGAGGAAGAACCGGTGCTGGAGGTCGAGCGACGCTCGGTGACCACCGGCGACCGCCGCGACGGCCAGATAGTGGTACTGACTGGCCTGCAGGCCGGAGAGCAAGTGGTCACAGCCGGCCAGCTAAAGCTCGACAGCCAGACACGTGTGGTCGTTAACAACAGCAATCCACTTTAAGGCGGCCCTGGCATGGCATTTACCGATATTTTCATCCGCCGCCCAGTGCTGGCCACCGTGGTCAGCCTGCTGATCGTCTTATTGGGCTTGCAAGCGTTCAGTCAGTTAACGATACGCCAGTATCCGCAACTCGAGAATGCACTGATTACCGTCACCACCGCCTACCCCGGGGCCAATGCCGAGGTCATCCAGGGCTACATAACCCAGCCGTTGCAGCAGAGCCTGGCCAGCGCCGACGGCGTGGACTATATCAACTCGGTCAGCCGGCAAAATTTCTCCGTGATCCAGATTTACGCACGGCTGGGCGCGGATACCGACCGACTGTACACCGACATCCTCTCCAAGGCCGCCGAGGTACGTAACCAATTACCCCCCCAGGCCCAGGAGCCCGTCATCAGTCGTCAGGCAGCTGACTCCACCGCGCTGATGTACATCAGCTTTTACAGCGAGACCTTGAGCAATCCGCAGATTACCGACTACCTGTCGCGTATTGTGCAACCACGCCTGGCGACCCTGCCGGGTATCGCCGAAGCCGAAATCCTCGGGCGCCAAACCTTCGCCATGCGCCTGTGGCTGGATCCGACGCGCATGGGTGCCTATGAGGTGAGCGCAGAAGACGTCAATCAGGCGGTCAGCAAATACAACTACCTGGCCGCTGCTGGTGAGATCAAGGGCGAGTACGTGGTGACCAGCGTCAGCGCCTTCACCGATCTGAAGGACCCGGAAGCCTTCGGTGCCATTCCGGTCAAGACCAGCGGCGACACCCGCGTATTGCTGCGCGACGTGGCACGCATCGAACTGGGCTCGGAGAGCTATGATTCGATCAGCTTTTTCGACGGTATTCCTTCGGTGTATATCGGCATTCAGGGCACGCCGGGCGCCAACCCACTGGACGTGATCAAGGATGTGCGCGCCGCCATGCCAGCCATCGAGGCGCAGTTGCCTGGCGAGTTGCAGGCGTCCATCGCCTATGACGCTACGCTGTTTATCCAGTCGTCGATTGATGAAGTGATCAAGACCCTTGCCGAAGCGGTCGTGATCGTGATCATCGTCGTCTTCCTGTTCCTCGGATCGCTGCGCTCAGTCATCATTCCGGTAGTGACCATTCCATTGTCAATGATCGGCGTGCTGTTCTTCATGCAGTTGATGGGCTACTCGATCAACCTGCTGACGCTGCTGGCACTGGTACTGGCAATTGGGCTGGTAGTGGATGATGCGATCGTCGTGGTGGAAAATATTCACCGGCATATCGAGGAAGGCAAAACACCCTTTGATGCGGCGCTGACCGGCGCCCGCGAAATAGCTATGCCGGTAGTCGCGATGACCATCACGCTGGCTGCAGTGTACGCCCCCATCGGCTTCCTTGAGGGCCTGACCGGGGCGCTGTTCAAGGAGTTCGCCTTTACCCTGGCCGGTGCGGTGATTATCTCCGGCATCGTCGCCCTGACGCTGTCGCCGATGATGTGCTCCAAACTGCTGCGCCACGAAGCAAACCCCAGCGGCTTGGCCAGCCGGCTGGACAAGATCTTCGATAAATTGCAGGGTCGCTATCGACGCACTCTGAGCAGCAGCCTGAATACACTGGGCGTCACCCTGACCTTTGGTGCACTGATACTGCTACTGATTCCGCTACTGCTGATGTTCACCCGCAGCGAACTCGCGCCAGAGGAGGATCAGAGCATCATCTTCATGCTGGCCAATGCGCCGCAGACGGTCAACCTGGAATATCTGACGCATTACACCGATGAAATGAACAAGGTGCTCAAGCAGTTCGACGAATATGAATCGCACTTCCAGATCAACGGTATAGATGGCGTGCAAAGCGGTATCGGCGGCTTTCTACTGAAACCTTGGGATCAGCGTGAACGCACCCAGATGGAGCTGTTACCGGAAGTTCAGGCGGCGCTGAATAAAGTGGCTGGGTTACAGGTATTTGCTTTCAACCTGCCGTCCCTGCCAGGCACCGGCGACGGCCTGCCATTGCAGTTCGTGATCAACACGCCGAGTGACTACGAGAGTCTGCTGCAGGTCACTGAGACAATCAAGAACCGCGCCCAGGAAAGCGGCAAGTTCGCGTTCCTGGATATCGACCTGGCCTTTGACAAGCCCGAGGTAACGATAGAAATCGCCCGCGAGAAAGCCGCACAAATGGGCGTCGCCATGGAAGATATCGGCGTCACCCTGGCAACCTTGCTCGGTGAGGGTGAAATCAACCGCTTCACCATCGATGGCCGCAGCTACAAGGTCATCGCCCAGGTGGAACGTGCTTTCCGCGACAATAGTGGCTGGTTGAATCATTATTACGTGCGCAACAGCGCGGGCGTCATGGTGCCCCTGGGTACGCTGATCAATCTCGATCAGCGCGCACGGCCAACCCAGCTCAATCAGTTCCAGCAACTCAATGCTGCGCGGATTCAGGGCGTGCCCATCGTTAGCATGGGCGAGGCCCTGGCTACGCTGGAGGAGATTGCCGCCGAGGTGCTACCGCAGGGCTTCACCATCGATTACGCCGGCGCTGCACGCCAGTACAAGCAAGAAGGAGCGGCGTTATACCTGACCTTCGGGCTGGCCATGGCACTGATTTATCTGGTGCTGGCAGCTCAGTTCGAGAGCTTCCGTGATCCCTTGGTGATTCTGGTCACGGTGCCCCTGTCCATCTGTGGTGCATTGATCCCGCTGTTTCTCGGATTCTCGACGATGAACATCTATACCCAGGTCGGCCTGGTGACCCTGATCGGGCTAATCAGTAAGCACGGGATTCTGATTGTCGAGTTTGCCAATCAATTGCAGCGGGACCGGCAGATGTCAGTACGCGAAGCGGTGGAGGCGTCCGCCGCCATTCGTTTGCGTCCGGTATTGATGACTACGGCGGCGATGGTCTTTGCCATGGTTCCGCTGCTGCTGGCCCAGGGCGCCGGTGCGGTCAGCCGTTTTGATATCGGCATGGTCATCGCCAGCGGCTTGACCATCGGCACCCTGTTCACCCTGTTCGTATTACCGGCGGTTTACATCTGGATCAGCAAAGAAAAAACCCAGGTCGCCTGACCTGGGTTCTGATCCTGGTTCTGGTTCCAGCCGGGCAGTCGCCTACTGGAAGATCGACTCACCTGAGAGACCATGCTGCTCAAGAATTTCCCGCAGCCGCTTCAACGCCTCCACCTGAATCTGCCTGACGCGCTCGCGGGTCAGGCCGATCTCCCGGCCAACTTCTTCGAGCGTGCTGCTTTCATGGCCGCGCAAGCCAAACCGGCGGGTAACCACTTCACGTTGCTTTTCAGTCAACTCGGACAACCAGTTGTCGATACTGGTGTTCAGATCATCGTCCTGTAACAGCTCGCAGGGATCGGTAACGTGATCGTCGGTCAGGGTGTCGAGCAGGGTCTTGTCCGAGTCCGGGCCGAAGGCCATGTCCACCGAAGCGACTCGCTCATTAAGGCCGAGCATGCGTTTGACGTCCGCTACCGGACGATCAAGCAATTTGGATATCTCTTCAGGTGAGGGTTCGTGATCGAGTTTCTGGGTCAGCTCCCGCGCTGCGCGCAGGTAAATATTGAGTTCCTTCACCACATGAATCGGCAGGCGGATGGTCCGCGTCTGGTTCATGATCGCCCGTTCGATGGTCTGGCGGATCCACCAGGTAGCATAGGTGGAGAATCTGAACCCACGCTCCGGATCAAATTTCTCCACCGCCCGGATCAGGCCCAGATTGCCTTCTTCAATCAGATCCAACAAGGTCAGACCCCGATTGACATAGCGACGGGCAATTTTCACCACTAGCCGCAGATTACTCTCAATCATGCGCTTGCGCCCGGCAGCGTCGCCCTTCTGCGCCAAGCGCGCAAAATACACTTCTTCTTCTGGGGTTAGCAGCGGAGAAAAACCGATTTCATTCAGATACAGCTGAGTAGCGTCCAACTGCTTGGTAAATTCGAAGGCGTTTTCACGCTTGTGGGTGCGCGGTGTGACCACCTTGGCCCGAGGTACATCGCTGTGAGGTGCATCCATGTCCGCGTCCTCATCCCTGTGTTGACGTCCATCCGCAACGATATCGTCTTCGTTGTACTGGTTGGGCTCTTTATTATTATTCAATCCCATAACGCTTGCCCCGTTACAATTCGATCAGGTTTTCGCAATAGCCTTGCGCAGGCACTGCGCTTCACGCTCTACTATCAAGCAGCATCTGCGCGCTGCATACCTCACTTACCTACCAGACTGCATACCAAACTAAATTGTCACTATGACAGGCATATGTCGGTACTACCGCCGATCCGCATACCTGCAATCAAGACTTGGGCAAATAGCTCAAAGGGTCAACTGGCTGGCCCTTGCGGCGTATTTCAAAATGCAACTTGACACGGTCTGTGCCGCTACTACCCATCTCTGCTATGACCTGGCCAACCTTGACCTGATCACCCTCACTGACTAGCAGCTTACTGTTATGAGCGTAAGCGCTGAGATAGGTTTCATTATGCTTGACAATAATCATGTCGCCATAACCCAGCAACCCGCGTCCGGCGTACACCACAGCGCCGCTTGCGGCTGCTTTCACAGGCTGTCCCAATTGCCCGGCAATATCAATGCCTTTATTCAAACTCCCGTTTGACTGAAAACGCGACAGCAGCGGCCCTTGAACTGGCCAGGCCCAGCCTGCCACATTGACCGGCAGGCTGACGGTCTTGGCTGGCGCTGCGGGGCGCGCGGCAGGCGCTGCCACCTGGGTAGAAGTGCGCGCGGGCTGGCTGGTACGCGGTGGCGTACTGGCGCTGCGCGGGGCCGTGGGCCTTGCGGGCTGCGCTGCGGCTACCGTCGGCGCGCGGCCCGCTCCCAAGCGGATCTGTTGCCCAGGGTAGATGGTAAAGGGTTCGCGCAGGCCATTGGCGGCAGCCAGGGCTTTCCAGTCCCAACCATATCGAAAGGCAATCTGATAGAGCGTCTCACCGCGCTGTACAACATGCTGGCCCGAGGTCGTTGCGGGGACCCCGCGCTGACCGCCCCGAGCCCGATCATCTATGGGAGCCATTCCGCTGGGGCCGGCACAGGCAGCCAGCAGGGTAACCAGACCTAAAAGGCCCAGTTGTTTTATTCCGAACATGGCAGTTCGCAGATCAGACACACACGGCCCCAAAGCAAGGATAAATAATGGCTTTCACTAGTAGGGAGTAGCCTGGGGTTAATTCGTTGCACGGTTGCCCCACCACTCCAATAACAACACTAATACCACGGCCAGCAGCATCAACGCCAACCCACCTTGCCAATAGGCAGGCTCGCCTGTCACCGCCTGATAATGCTGCGGCCAGAGATTCGATTCGAGTAAGGGTACCTGCTCGCCCTGGCTGTTCTCGCGCCAGCTGACCACCTCTTTCCAGGGCCAGACCTTGTTTAACGATCCAACCAGCAGGCCGGTGAGAAAAGCCAGAGTAATATTGCGTGCATGCGCCAGCAACCAGGACAGCAGACGCGAGAAGCTCAGCAGACCAGCAACGCAACCTAGGGCAAAAACGCTGATCAGACTCAGATTGAAGTCCTTCACCGCCTCAAGCACCACCGCATACAAGCCCAGCAGGAGCAGGATGAAGCTGCCGGAAATACCCGGCAGGATCATTGCGCAAATGGCTATCGCGCCAGCCAAAAAGATCATCACCGGCGTCGCCGGCCACTGTAAGGGCACGGCCACCGTAATCAGATAGGCGAACATCGCCCCCAGCACAAAAGCACCTATCGTCCAGGCAGTCCAGCGATAGATCTGCCGCCCCACCAGCCAGACTGACACCAGAATGAGACCGAAGAAGAACGACCATAGCAGCTCGCTATGATTATCCAGCAAGTAACTGATCAGCCGGGCCAGGCTGGCGATGCTGGTGAGGATGCCAGCGAACAGGGTGAACAGAAAGGCGCCGTCAATAGCCTGCCAGGTCTCGCGAAAGCGACCGCGGGCCAACCAGATCAGTTTATTTGGCGTACAGGCTGCGATGGCGCCCAGCAGGCGGTCGTAAATCCCGCTGATAAAAGCAATGGTCCCGCCGGATACGCCGGGTACAACATCTGCTGCGCCCATGGCCATGCCCTTGAGAAACACCATGAAAAAAGCCAAAGGACGATTGTCGCTATTGTTCAAGATAAAGTGCTCAAGTTCGGTTGCTCAAGATCGAATGGCTCCAGCCAATAGGGGAACGAAGCGGACCGGTTCGACCTGCTGATGAATAAAGTTATCGCCCTCGCGCACGACCAGCGTGAGGAATTGCTCCTGCTCGCCAACCGGAATGACCAGGCGTCCACCATCTGCAAGCTGGTTAAGCAGCTCTACAGGAACCTGCGCAGGCGCTGCCGCGACCAGAATGGCATCGTAGGGGCCGTATTGTGGCCAACCCCAGTTACCGTCGGCATGCCGGAACACCACATTGCGTATATTGATGTCCTTGAGCACAGCCTTGGCACGTTCCTGCAAGGGATGTATGCGTTCAACACTGAACACCCGCTCGACGACCTGAGCCAGAATGGCTGTCTGGTAACCGGAGCCGGTGCCCACTTCCATCACCTTGTCCAGCGGGCCGCCAGCCAACAGCAGCTCGGTCATCCGCGCGACTATGTAGGGCTGCGAGATCGTCTGGTTGTGGCCAATCGGCAGCGCGGTATCTTCATACGCGCGATGGGCCAGCGCTTCATCGACAAACAGATGGCGTGGGGTGCGGCGAATCGCTTCCAGTACGTGCAGGTTACGCACCCCCTCTTCAAACAGACGCTCAAGCAAGCGCTCGCGAGTGCGCTGCGAGGTCATGCCTATCCCCTGTCGGTCTATACCTTCTCGCACGCCCATTCAGCCTAGCCCCTCTAGCCATTGTCCGAGATGATCGAATACCTCGTAATGGGTTTTGTCTACACGTAACGGCGTCACAGAGACGTAGCCCTGCATCACCGCATGAAAATCAGTACCCTCACCGCCGTCTTCTGCATCACCGGCGACGGATATCCAATAACCTTCCTTGCCCCGCGGATCTACCCACTTCACCGGTTTGGCAGCACGTGAGCGATGCCCCAGCCGCGTCAGACGGATACCCTTGATGTGATCTAGCGGCAGATTGGGAATATTCACGTTCAATATGGTCCGCGGTGGCAGATCCAGGGCTTCGTGCGCCATGACCATACGTCGAGCAATCAGTGCGGCCGTCTGCAGGTGATCCCCCTGGCGCCCGACCAACGAAAAAGCCATCGCCGGACGCTGTAAAAAACGCCCCTCCAGTGCCGCAGCCACGGTGCCCGAGTAAAGTACATCATCACCCAGGTTGGCGCCGTGATTAATCCCCGCCACCACCATGTCCACACTGTCTTCGTACAGCGCATTCAAGCCAAGGTGTACGCAATCGGTGGGTGTGCCGTTGAGACCAATAAAACCGTTCGCCAGTTCAAACGGGCGTAACGGCTTATCCAGGCTCAGCGAGCTGCTCGCGCCGCTGCGATCCTCATGGGGGGCAACCACCACACACTCGGCATAACCGCTCAACGCCGCATGCAAAGCCGCAAGGCCGGGCGCCAGAACACCATCATCATTGGCAATCAGAATACGCATCAGATTTCGCTTTCCAGTCCGCCGCCCGGCTCATCCGTCAGCGCAACAAGCTCACGCAGCACTGCGGTGGCAAAACAGCCAGTCGGCAAGGTGAATTCAACTACAAGACTCTCTGGGGAAGGATAATGCCACGTCAGCGCGCCAATGGGGAGGCGCAAAATGCGCCGCGCCTGTTCGACTTCGGCGGCCAATAGCCAGGCCACCAATTGCGGTTCGGCTGCCGCTACCGCCTGTTCCTGCGCCGCCGTCTCAGCACTGACCGGGGATTCCCCAAGACCCCACAGTGGGCCGGTGGGATGCACATCCAGCGCCGCCAGCCTGGGGTCATTATCGGCCAGGCGATCTGCGGAAAAATGACTGCGGCTATTAGTGAACGCCAGGCAGTCTCCGCTCAGCGCCTGATTCCAGGTACCCGCAGCCACCCGCTGGGCCAGCACCCGGTTAAATATCAAACTGCGCGCCGTGGATAGCAGCCTGGAGCGCGTGCCCCTGGCGGGCGGCAGTGCGCCACGCTGTGCCCAACTAAGCGCATCCTGGACATTACCTGCACCGTGGCCAAAGCGCTGGGGGCCGAAATAGTTCGGCACGCCGTGCGTAGCCAACTGCCGCAGCCGGGCATCCAGCAGGGGCACGTCTGCCTGCAGCTGACTCAGATGAATAACAAAATGATTGGCGCTGTGCGCACCGCGCTGCAGCTTGCGGCTGTGACGACGGCTGTCGATGCATTGCAGATTGGCATTCCAGATTGAGCTGAAATCCGGGTCAGCGCGCCCGGGCAGTTGCAAGCTGAACCATTGCTGCGTCACCGCCTTGCGGTCTTTGAGACCGGCATAGCTGACATCCCGCACCTTGAGGCCAGCCGCCCGTGCAAGACACTTGGCGACCTCTTCGGTATTGAGATTACGCTTCTCGATCAACAACCACAGATGCTCACCCTCGCCGCTCAGCGCTATATCCAGCACCTCGGTCACCCGGAAGTGCTCCGGCTGCGCCTTCAGTACCGCGCTACCACAGGGCGGACCCCATGCCGTGGGGCCCAGGCAGTCAAGCTGGCTGGTGATCATAGTGGCAGCAACAGGGCAACCGCATGCACTGCGATGCCTTCTTCGCGGCCGGTAAACCCGAGCTTTTCGGTCGTCGTCGCCTTGACGTTGACCTGATCGATACTGACCTGCAGGTCAGCGGCAATATTGTCACGCATGACCGAAATATGCGGCGCCATTTTTGGCACCTGGGCGACTATGGTGGCGTCCACATTGGCCACTTTCCAGCCCTTGGCACGCACCAACGCCAGCGCCTGGCGCAGCAACACGCGGCTATCGACGCCCCTGAACTGCGGGTCGGTATCGGGAAAGTGCTGGCCAATATCGCCCAGAGCCGCTGCGCCCAGCAGCGCATCAGTCAGGGCATGCAGCAGTACATCACCGTCGGAGTGGGCAACCAAACCCTGCCGATGGGGGATCTGTAACCCGCCCAGCACAATAAAGTCGCCCTGGCCAAAACGATGTACGTCATAACCGTGCCCAATACGCATACTGCCCCCTGCTGATATCGATCGTCGGTCAAGCCGACAGCGAGACCAGATCTTACAGGCTCAGGCAGTTCGCTAGAAGCTCAGTTGCTCAAAGCCTCGGCGTGATAACGTAGATGGTCCTCGATAAAGCTGGCGATGAAGTAATAGCTGTGGTCGTAACCCGGCTGCCGGCGCAGGGTCAGTGGGTGGCCCGCCGCCTGGGCCGCCGCCTCCAGCGCTTCGGGGCGTAATTGCGACAGAAACTCATCGCCCTCGCCCTGATCCACCAATAGCGGCAATCGTTCGCCAGCCTGAGCCAGAAGCTCACAGGTATCCCAGGCTTTCCAGTTAGCCGGGGTTTCACCCAGATAGCGCCCCAGCGCTTTCTGCCCCCAGGGTACCTGGCTAGGATTGGTAATCGGCGCCAGCGCCGACACGGCCAAGTAGCGGCCGGGGTTCTTCAGGGCGCAGATCAACGCCCCATGACCGCCCATGGAATGGCCACAGATACTGCGCCGCGCCGACACCGGAAAATGCGCCTCGATCAGTTCCGGCAGCTCGGTGACAACATAGTCATACATCTGATAATGCCGCGCCCAGGGCTGCTCGGTAGCATTGATGTAAAAGCCCGCACCGGAGCCAAAATCATAGGCACCGTCCGGATCATCCGGCACCCCTTCGCCCCGCGGACTGGTATCCGGTGCAACGATCACCAGGCCAAGTTCGGCAGCGATGCGCAGGGCGCCAGCCTTCTGCATGAAGTTCTCATCGGTACAGGTCAACCCCGACAGCCAATAAACCACCGGCAACGGCTCTCCCTGATCTGCCTGCGGCGGCAGATACACGGCAAATACCATCTCGCAATTGAGCGCGGTAGAGCGGTGACGATAACGTTTGTGCCAACCACCAAAACTCTTGTTGGCGGCGACCAGTTCTAGCGAATCCTGCATACAATCTCCTTAGGCCAGGCAGCAAGCAAAAGCCTGAATGCGTTATCTTGAAGCGGCAGCGGCTGAGCGCTGCAGCTGCTTGGACTTAAAAATGAATAACGGTACGGATGCTCTTGCCTTCATGCATCAGGTCAAAGGCCTGGTTGATATCTTCCAAGCCCATGGTGTGGGTGATAAAGGTGTCCAGCGGGATCTCACCGCTCTGCGCCTTGGCCACATAGCCGGGCAGCTCAGTACGGCCTTTAACACCACCAAAAGCACTGCCGCGCCAGACTCGACCGGTCACCAGCTGGAATGGACGGGTGCTGATTTCCTGACCGGCTCCGGCTACCCCGATGATGGTCGATTCACCCCAGCCCTTGTGACAGCACTCCAGCGCCGCGCGCATCAGCTGCACATTGCCGACGCACTCGAAGGAATAGTCCACTCCACCGTCAGTCATCTCGACGATGACCTCCTGAATCGGCTTGTCGTAATCCTTGGGGTTAACGAAATCGGTAGCACCCAGCTCCTTGGCAATATCGAACTTGGACGGGTTAACATCAATGGCGATAATCCGGCTGGCCTTGGCCATGGTTGCGCCGATGATCGCCGCCAAGCCAATGCCACCGAGGCCAAAAATAGCTACGGTAGCGCCCTCTTCCACTTTCGCGGTATTCAGCACCGCGCCGATCCCCGTGGTGACACCACAGCCGAGCAGGCAGACTTTTTCTAGCGGCGCGTCCTTGGGGATCTTGGCCAGGGACACTTCCGGCAGCACGGTGTACTCGGAAAACGTCGAGCAACCCATATAGTGATAGATCGGCTTGCCCTGATAGGAGAAACGCGAGGTACCGTCAGGCATTACACCCTTGCCCTGGGTGGTGCGCACCGATTGGCACAGGTTGGTCTTGCCCGACTTGCAGAACTTGCACTCGCGGCATTCGGCGGTATACAGCGGAATCACGTGGTCACCCACTTCCAGCGAAGTCACGCCTTCACCTAGGGCCTCGACGATGCCACCCCCTTCATGGCCCAGAATCGCGGGAAAGATACCTTCGGGGTCTTCGCCGGACAGGGTAAAAGCGTCGGTATGGCAGACGCCACTGGCGACAATGCGCACCAGGACCTCGCCTTTCTGCGGCGGGGCTACGTCGACTTCAACAATTTGCAACGGCTTGCCGGCTTCGAAGGCAACGGCGGCGCGGGATTTGATCATGGTCTACTCCACAGGTTGAATAACAGGATGCACCTAGTGTAGTAGACAGTTGATTCGTGGATAATAAGCCAACAAACAAAACATTATTGCCACACAGGGATAATCATGACGCCGTGGGAAGGGATTGATGAATTCGTCAGCGTCGCCGAGCTGGGTCACTTCAGTGGCGCAGCCAAGCGCCTGGGCGTCTCGTCCTCGCATGTCAGCCGCCAGGTGGCGAGGTTAGAGGACCGCCTGCAGACCCGGCTGCTGTATCGCAGCACGCGCAAAGTCAGCCTGACCGAAGCGGGAGTGACCTTTCTCGCCCATTGCCAGCGGCTGATTGACGCCCGCGACGAAGCCATGCAAGCGGTGAGCGACCTGGGCAGCTCGCCCAAAGGCCTGCTGCGCGTGACCTGCGCCGTGGCCTATGGTGAAGAGTTCATCATGCCGCTGCTCAACGACTTTATGCAGTTGCACCCGCAGTTGAGAATCGAGATGACGCTGACCAATCAGACCCTGGATTTGCTCCACGGCAGCTATGATCTGGCCATACGCCTGGGTCGGTTGCAGGATTCCAGCATGATCGCAACGCGCCTGGCACCGCGACACATGTACCTGTGTGCGGCGCCGGATTACCTGGAACGCCACGGCGCACCCCACAGCCTGTCCGAGCTACCCAGGCACAACTGCCTGATCGGCAGCAGCGACACCTGGCAATTTCAACAGGGCGGCAAGGAGACGCCACTGCGGGTGCAGGGCAACTGGCAATGCAACAGCGGCAAGGCAGTGCTGGACGCCGCATTGCGGGGTTTCGGGCTGTGCCAATTGCCCGACTACTATGTACATGAGCATTTGCGCAGTGGGCGGCTCCGCGCGCTGCTGCCGCAGCACCAACCGCCGCACACGGCGGTTTGGGCGCTCTACCCGCAACAGCGGCATTTATCGCCCAAGGTCCGCCAGGCAGTCGATCTATTACGCGAAGGGCTGGCCCGCCGAGCCGAGTACCGTCGGACCTAATATCATCAGCAAAACAACCGATCCCGCACTCGGCACACAAAAACGCCGGAAGGGTTCTCAGGGAACACCTTCCGGCGCGGCCAGCACAGCCTAATCAGTTAATCAGGCGACTGCGCAGCTCTGCTCAGTTAGCCTTTTGAGCGCGCTGTTGCAGCTCGGGGTCAGACTGGATACGCGTGGCAATCTCGTTATACACCGGCACGTCAATACCGACTTCGCCAACGGCTTCCATCATTTTTTCCTGAGCTTCCAGTTGCAGCGACTGAGCCTGCTCCTGGTCTTCTGCTTCATTCAGCTTCTGAGTAAACTCGTCGCGGATCTCAGCAACTTTCTCTTCAGCTTCAACGAACTTTTCCAGATCAGCATCCGAAATCGGCGCAGCGGCCTGCTGTTCCATCGGCGCCTGAGCTGGAGCACCTTCCTGCGCAACGGCAGCGGAAGTAGCAAAGCCGAAAGTGGCAAGGCAAATGGCAGCTGTCAGTGTTTTCAGGTTAGTCATATCGTTTCTCCTTCGGTTGGAATCACCAATATCCATCCACTTACCGTGCCAAGACCGGTAAAATATACTTAACATATTGTTTTATATATACTTTTAATATTTATTATGATTTCCTATCTGATCGTCCGCTGGCCAATAGCGCGCTTTATCTGTATCTTTTTTAAACATGAGCAAAAAATATCCGTTTAAAACTGACACACAATGGTGGAAACGACCCTGGAGCAGCATCAGCGGGCTGCAACGCACACTACTGCTGTTCGTCGTGCTGCCGCTGTTATTGCTCACTGCGCTGGGCATCCGCTTTGGCCTCGGCCAAGCCAGCCAATTTCAAGAACAGCGTTTGAAGAATGACCTGGAACTGATCGGTCGTGCCGTCAGCATCCCGGTGGGAGCTGCGCTAGGCCAGAATGATCGGGCGGCCATCGAGCTGGCCCTAGGCTCGGTGTTTGTTCTTGGCGAGGTGTATGGCGCTTCCGTATTCGACGTTGATGGCACGCGTATCGCCGCCGCCGGCATTACCGAAAGTGACCTCAGCCGCACCAGCATCCCCGAACGTATTATGACCACCGGTGAGGGGCAGGAAGCCTACAGCCGGGTCGCCGGGCGTGATCTGTTCTCGCACTTTCTTCCGCTGTTCGACCATACCGGGCAGATTAAAGGCCTGATCCAGATTACCCGGCGTGCCAGCGATTTTGGCCGCGCACTGGATCAACTGACGATTATCGCCTGGCTGGTGTGGTCGCTACTGGGTCTGACCATTATCAGCGCGGTAATGCTTGGCCACTACGGCGGTGTCGGCCGTCACGTAGACAAACTGCAAGCGCATATGAAGCGGGTTGCTGCCGGTGACCACTCGCACCGCGCAGTGCCGGAAGGCCCCAGTGAAGTCGCCAGCCTGGCCCATGGCTTGAACAGCATGCTTGACAGCATCGAACAGGCGCAACGTGAAGTCGAAGCGCATCGTCAGGCGGAAACGACGCTACTGGCCCGGCTAAAAGACAATGAAAAAATGGTCGCTATCGGCGGCATGGCCAGGGGGATCGCCCACGAGTTGGGCGCACCGTTAAGCGTGATTGATGGCCGCGCCCGGCGTCTGCAAAAAACCGAAGGCCTGGATCTGCGCCAGCAGAAACAGCTCGAAGGGATTCGCTCCCAGGTCTGGCGTTTAACCCGCACGGTAAACCAGTTACTCGACTACTGCCGGCCGGCAGCCACGCAACATCGTAATATCCAGCCTGCCCTGCTGCTAGAGACCGTCTGCGACGCTATACGGCCGGAATTCGAGTCAGCTGGTAAACAGCTACGCATTGATCTGACACAGCCCGTTCCGGGACTGCATGGCGATGCCGGCCGTCTGGAGCTGGCATTGCTGAACCTCATGCGCAACGCGCTGCAAGCCGCACATAGTCAAGTCAGCCTGAGCCTGACGGCGCAGGCTAGCCGCTTGAGCATTTGCATTGATGACGACGGCGACGGGCTCCCCGAAGGCCCGATTGAGCAGTTGCTCGAACCCTTTTATACCACCAAGTCGCCCGGTGACGGCACCGGCCTGGGCTTGGCTATCGTCAAGGCCGTAGCTGAAGAGCATCTTGGCGCGCTGAGGCTGGACAAGAGCTCGCTAGGGGGCTGCCGGGCCTGCCTCAGCTTACCTGCATCGCGACATAACACGCTGACAGAACACCCATCCAGCCCAACCGAGGATCTTGCCCATGGCACAGACTGACCATGTATTGCTGGTCGAGGACGACAGCGGGCTAAGGGAGCTGCTGCAAGAGGAGCTGGAAGCCGAAGGTTACCGCGTCAGCGCCTGCGGCGACGCGGAAGCTGGCCTTTTGGCGCTTGAGAACCAACAGATTGACCTGCTGGTCAGCGACCTGCGCCTGCCGGGTAAAAACGGTCTCAGCCTGCTCCCAGCGGCGCGCAAGGCTGATCCGCCACCTGCGGTGCTGATCATTACCGCATTCGGTTCGGTTCAACAGGCCGTCGAATCGCTCAAAGCCGGTGCCGATGACTTTCTTACCAAGCCACTGGAAATGGATCACTTTCTGCTCACCGTCACGCGTCTGCTGGAAAATCGTCGGCTGCGCAATGAGGTCAGGCACTATCGGTCGTTGCTCGCCGTGCGCCAGTTCAACGGCATCCTCGGCCAGAGTCCGGCCATGTTGCAGTTGTTCGATCAGATCAGGCAGATTGCCCTGGCTGACGGCCCGGTGCTGGTTCAAGGCGAAAGCGGTACCGGCAAGGAGTTGGTCGCCCGAGCCTTGCATGAGCAAAGCCCGCGCAAAGACAAGCCCTACATGATGGTCAACTGCGGTGGCATCCCCAGCGAACTGATGGAAAGTGAATTTTTTGGCCACGCGGCCGGGGCTTTTACCGGCGCACGAAGCCAAAGAGCCGGACTGTTCCAGCAGGCCGACGGCGGCACCCTGCTGCTGGACGAGCTGGGCGAAATGCCGCTGGCCCTGCAGGCCAAATTGCTACGCGCGTTACAGGACGGTCGCATCCGTCCGGTGGGCAGCGACCACGAGATTCAGGTTGATGTGCGGGTCCTGGCAGCGACCAATCGCAATCTGACCCAGGCGGTATCCGAGGGCAGCTTCCGTGAAGACCTGTTCTACCGTCTGGAAACCTTTGGCTTACAAGTTCCACCCTTGCGCGCCCGGGGCGAAGACGTGCAATTGCTTGCCGAATTTTTTCTTACCCGCTTCAATACGCGTCAACAACGCGCGATCAAAGGCTTCAGTGATGAGGCACTGAAAGCACTGCTCAGCTACAGCTTCCCCGGCAATGTGCGCGAGCTACAAAATGCGGTAGAGCGCTCGGCGACGTTCTGTGACAGCCCCCTGATCGAAGCCCGACACTTACCACAGCGCATTCTTGAGCAACCCGCCGCGCCAGCTGACCTGACTGTCGATGACAGCACAGCGCCGGTGCACACTCAACTCAGCGCTGAAGCAAACCCTGAAGGCATGCCAAGCCTGGAAAGTGTGCAGCGCCGTTATATTCATCAAGTGCTCAAAGCGACCCAGGGCAACAAACGTAAGGCAGCGGATATACTGGGCATTACCCGGCGCACCTTGTATCGCTGGCTGACCTGACCTGCTGCACCCTCAAGCAGCAGGTTCCGGATGGGGCCTGGATAGCATTGTCAGAGCGCGCTTCGATAACGGGCAAAAGTCTGTAGAGCAGCTACACTCATCTCAGAAGCGCAATGGTGCCCCGTGCGGTAATGACAGGATATTGAATGGACTCAACACTCAACTCTTCGCACGACGCCTTAGTTGATAAGGCTGGCGGCACATTACTCAGCGAGCACTTGAACTGGCTGCAAAAAATAACCCTGCTGATCGCCCTGACCCTGACATGCCATAGCGCTTTTGCCGCTGAACCCATCAAATTGGTGACCGGTGAGGAATACCCTCCTTTTACCGGCAGTGATCTGCACAGCGGGGGCGTACTCACGGCGCTGGTTACTAACGCATTCGCCCACAGCAGCGTCACCACACAAGTTGAATTCAGACCCTGGGTAAGAGGTTATGAAGACAGCCTGAAGCTGGAGTATGCCGCCACCTTTCCCTACATCGCCACGGACGAGCGCAAAGCCAACTTCCTATTCTCCGACCCGCTATACCTGCTGAAGATCCGTTTCTACGTCACGCCCAACAGCCCTTTTCAGCAGGGATCAGCGCAAGAACTGGCACAAGCGGTTTTCTGCCTACCCGCAGGTTACGAGTTTGCTGGTTGGGCCGCCGACCAGCGCGAGAAGCTGAATTTTGTCCGACCCAGAACCATCGAGCAATGCTACGAGATGATGAGCCGCAACCGGGTCGATGTGTTAATCAGCAACCCGGCTAATGTTGCCTACCTTGCCACGCTGGCTCAACACAAACGTCAGCCGCTGATCCTGCGTGAACTGCAGCACCCACTGGCGGATGTCACATTGCACCTGATGATCCCGGCCCACCACCCCCAGGCCGAAACATTGATGAATGACTTCAACCGGGGTCTGCGGCAGATGCACAGCAGCGGCGACTCGGCCAGGCTCTTTAACAACCACCCTGAATATCAGTTGGTACTGGCCAGCCCGCCTTCAGACGCCAAGCGATGACACGGCTCTTTACAGTCTCTTTACCCAGAACCGCCCCGCCCTGACATCCTCGCCTGTAAACTTGCGCTCACCTACCCGTTCTGGATACTGACTAATGCAGGCTGGACCTTCACGTTTTTCATTTCGTATGTTCTGCTGGCTGACCGCCGTGGTTCTAGGTGTTGCCGCTCTGACCTGGTTCCTGTGGCTGAGCCCGCAAAACCGAGCGCCAGAGTATGCCAGCGTCGAGGTCCAGCGCGGCAGCATTGAAGACAATATCACCGCGCTGGGTACGCTGGGCCCGCTGGATTATGTCGATGTCGGCACCCAGGTGTCGGGACAATTGCTGCGGCTGCACGTCGAGCTAGGCGAAAGCGTAGAGAAGGATCAGTTACTGGCGGAAATCGACCCCACGGTTTATCTTGCCCGAGTCGAGGCGAGCACCGCACAGCTGGCCAACCTGCAGGCGCAGTTGGCTGATCGAGAAGCCCAACAAACCTTGGCCAGACTCCAGGCCGAGCGCCAGCGCAATCTGCGCAAACTGGACGCCACCAGTCAGGAGGCGCTGGAGAGCGCCGACGCAACGCTACGTTCTGCCAGCGCGCAAATTGCCGCAGTCAAGGCGCAAATTCGACAGACCGAATCTTCGCTCAAGGGCGACCAGGCGGACCTGGACTACACGCGTATCTACGCACCCATGTCCGGCACCGTTGTCCAGCAATTGGCTAATCAGGGGCAAACACTGAACGCCAACCAAACTGCCCCGATCGTAGTGCAGATCGCAGACCTGTCGACCATGACCGTGCGTACCCAGGTCTCAGAAGCGGATATAAGCCGGCTAGAGCCAGGCATGCCAGCCTATTTTTCCACCTTGGGCCAGCCCAACCGCCGCTGGGAAGGCACCTTGCGGCAAATTCTGCCTACGCCTGAAGTGATCAACAACGTCGTGCTGTTCAATGCCTTGTTTGATGTGCCTAATCAGGACGGTCAATTACTCCCGCAGATGAGCGCCCAGGTATTTTTCGTCAATGAGTCCGCCGAGGATGTGCTCACCGTCCCGGTAGCGGCGCTTGGCAGACCTGTGCGTGATCAAGCCGCTCCCGCGCCAGAACGGGGCAGCCGTTATGAAATCCAGGTGCTCGACAGCCAAGGCCGGCCGCAACCGCGAACCATCACAGTAGGTACACGCAACCGCGTATTAGCCGAAGTCATCGAGGGTCTCACTGCAGGCGAAAAGGTCGTAACCAGCAGCCTGGTTAACGGCCAGAGCGCCGACGGCCGCGTGCCGCGACGGTTCATGTAAGCCATGACCGATGCCCTTATCCAGCTGGACAATATTACCCGCACTTACCGTAACGGCGAATTGGCCACTACGGTGCTGCACGACGTCTCGCTCGACATTCGTCAAGGCGAGTTTGTCGCTATCATGGGCGCCTCTGGGTCGGGCAAATCGACCTTGATGCACCTGCTCGGCTGCCTTGATCGACCCACTAGCGGCGAATACCGCTTTCGCGGCGAGAATATCGACAACCTGAGCAATGACCAACGTGCCAGTCTGCGCCGTGAAACCTTCGGCTTTATTTTTCAAAGCTACCATCTGATCTCCTCGGCCAGCGCTACCGAAAACGTTGAAGTGCCGGCCATTTACGCAGGCCTGCCGCGGGCGGAGCGCCACCAGCGCGCTGAAGAACTGCTTACAGGCCTGGGTCTGGGCGAGCGTCTCGGCAACAAACCCAATCAGCTATCAGGCGGCCAACAACAGCGCGTATCTATTGCCCGGGCGCTGATGAATGATGCCCAGGTAATTCTCGCCGACGAGCCAACGGGCGCACTCGACAGCCAGAGCGGCAAGGATGTGCTGGCGTTGCTCAAGCAACTGCACCAGCGCGGCAAGACCGTCATCATCATTACCCACGATGCCGAGGTTGCCAGCCATGCCGAACGGCTGATCGAGATGCGTGATGGCCGCATCATCAGCGATAGCGGCAAACCTGCAATCCCAGCCATCAACCAGCCCAGCAGCAAGACTGCCCCACCCCACCAGCCGTTACAGCCGCGCCAACCTTCAATTCTCCTGGCTGACAGCGCCGAGGCCGTGCGTATGGCCCTGCGCGCCCTGCGGGCCAACCTGTTTCGCACGGTCCTGACCCTGCTGGGCATCGTCATCGGCGTTGCCTCGGTGGTGGTCATGCTGGCCGTGGGCAACGGCGCCCGGCAGGAGGTCATCGACCGCATCAGCTCACTGGGCACCAATCTGCTGCTAGTGCGTCCCGGCGCCCCTAACACCCGCCGCTCAGCAGACGGCACGACCAATACGCTGATGCCACTGGATGCCGAACTGGCCGGGCAGCTGGACAATGTGCTCGCCTCGATGCCGGAGATGAACGGCCGGGTCACCCTGCGCAGCGGCAATACCGATTACCAGACCCAGGTCACCGCCACTAGCCCGGACCTGCCCATGGCCCGAGACTGGGATGTGGCCCAGGGTGTGTTTCTCAACGCCGAAGACAACCAGCGCTACGCCGCCGTTGCGGTACTCGGCATGACTGTGGCAAATAATCTGTATGGCCCCGGCGCCAATCCGCTCGGCGAGTACGTACTGGTCAATAATGTGCCCTTTCAGGTCATTGGCGTGATGGAGGAAAAAGGCGCGACGCCCTGGGGTGCTGATCAGGACGATGTGATATTCGTGCCGCTGAATACCGGTAGCTTGCGCTTGATCGGCCAGCGCAGCCTGAACTCGATCACCATCGTGGTCGACGACCTGAACCAGTCGCAGTTGACCCAGGAGGCGGTCCGCCAGACCATCCTTCAGGCCCACGGCGGGGTTGAGGATTTTCAGATTCGCAACATGGCGTCGTTACTGGAAGACGTGGCCGACACCCAGAACACCTTTACCGTGCTGCTTGGATCGATTGCGGCCATTTCCCTGCTGGTGGGCGGCATCGGCGTGATGAACATCATGCTGGTGAATGTGACCGAACGCACCCGCGAGATTGGCATACGCGTGGCGACCGGCGCGCGCACCCGGCATATCCTTCAGCAGTTTATCGTCGAGGCTCTGGTGGTCTCGGCCATCGGCGGCGCCCTCGGCGTCATCGGCGGATTGGGCTTTGCCGCCGGGCTCCAAGCGCTGGGCACACCGATTCAATTTACCCCCGGCCCGGTGGTGTTGGCGTTCAGTTGTGCCTTCGCTACCGGCCTGATTTTTGGTTACATGCCCGCCCACAAGGCCGCGCATCTTGATCCAGTGGTGGCTCTCAGTGCAGATTAAACAACGGCCCGTCAAAACCGCTCTCGGCCTGCTTACCGCCAGCCTGTTGTTAAGCGCATGCACTATCAACAGCCCGGTGCCGCAAGCACAGGTTAGCGCACCGGCGAACTGGACTCAGCCCGCCAACCAGCTTGCATGGCCCAGTGTCGATTGGTGGCGAGCCTATGACAACGAGCCGCTGGAGGCGCTGATCCTGCGGGCACGCAGTGGCAACCTGGACCTGGCCACCGCAGCCAGCCGGCTGCTGCAAGCCGATGCTCAGTTACGCCAGGCCGGCGCCGCCTTGCTGCCACAGGTTGATGGCAGCCTTTCAACCAATCGCAGCGGTACCGATACCAGCAACTCCGGCAGCAGTTACAGCGCTGGCCTGAGCACCCGCTACGAAGTCGATTTCTGGGGTCGCAACCAGGCATTGCGCAATGCCTCACTGGCCAGTCTGCAAGCTACCCGTTTCGATCAGGAAACGCTGGCCATCAGTATTGAGGCTGCTGTGGTGACGACCTGGCTGCAAATTCTCGAAAATGATCAGCGCCTGCAACTGGCCGAGGACAGCCTGGACAGCGCCGTGCGCGTACTCGAGCTGGTTGAGGCGCGCTACCGCTTTGGCGCCGCCGACAGCCTGGAGCTGAGTCAGCAGAGAACCCTGGTGGCCCAGTTGCGCGCAGGCTTGCCGACCCTGCAGCAGCGTCAACTGCAACTGCGCAACAGCCTGGCATTACTGCTCGGCGACCCGCCTGACAGCGTTCTGCCACCCAGCAGCCCGTTGACCGACATTGCTATTCCGCCTGTAGCCGCAGGCCTGCCCTCTGAACTGCTCGAGCGTCGCCCTGATATCCGTGCCAGCGAAGCCCGCCTGCAAGGCGCTAATGCCGACCTCAGCGCAGCCAGAGCGGCTTTGTTCCCAAGCATTCAACTAACTGCCCAACTGGGCGCGCAAAGTCTGGCATTGGGTAGCCTGGTAAGCAATCCAGCCACCAGCTGGAGCTTGGCCGCCGGCCTGGTTCAGCCGATATTCCAGGGCGGACAGCTACGAGCGCAAGTGGATGTTTCCACTGCGCGGCAGGAAGAGTTGCTGGTCGATTACCGGCGTACGCTGCTCACAGCCCTCGGCGAGGTGGATACCGCGCTGGGCGCTGTGCAACAGGCTGAGCAGCGTTACGGCTTTCTGTTAACCGCCAGCGATCAGGCCGAACGAGCGTTCCAACTGGCCGAGGCGCGCTACCGTGAGGGCTCGATCAGTCTACAAACGCTGCTGGATACCCAGCGCACCTGGTACGGTAGCCTCGACAGCCTGACCCAGCAACGCGCCACCTGGCTGCTCGCCAGCATCGACCTGTACCGGGCGCTCGGCGGCGGCTGGCAAGCACAGGCGCAGATGTATACTGATGATGACCTAGGGTAAGCTGCGCACTTGAGACTGGCTTACCCTGGAGTGTCGAGTGCCCCATACCTTACGGCTGACCACCCTGCTGGAGCGCGTTTATGCCCAGCGCCCGCTACCTCTGGAACAACTTAAACGCGAGCTGCCGGCACTGGATGCGCTATGCAAGAGCCTCGGCGTCAGCCCGTTGAGCAGCTTTGTCGATATCAGCGCTATCGAGTGGCAAGAAGCTGCGAGCCTGGCCGGTGCCGAGCCGAGCACGCTGGATCCCGATCCCGAAACCGGCGGTGCCCTGGCCATTGAAGATCTGAGCTGGCACCCAGTTGCCCTCGGCATGACCAGCCTGGAGGCGATTAGCCTGCACTTGCAGCGCGGCGAGAACCTCCAGTTTCAGACCCAAGACCTTGATTCGCTGCTGCAGGAACTGGCATTTTGTCGCGAACAGCTGGCGCCGCTGGAGGCGGAGGGTGGACAATTTCATTTAGCGGCGACCTAAGCATCCGTCCTTCAGGTATCAGCATGTATCCTCCCAGACCTGTGCACTGCGGCCTCGCAGGGAACAGACGTCTCTTGAAATATAAAGCCCGCCCCGCTGCCGTCATAACAGCCTATGCTGGGCGCATCGAATCAAGGATTACCTGAACACCCATGACCGATCTCATTCGTATCGTGTATATCAGCCGAGCCACCTTCGCCACTGCCAATCCCGACGACGGGGTCGAGCCAACGGTTTCGCGTATTCTTTCCACTTCACGAACCAATAATCGCAAGAATGGCCTGGTTGGCATGCTGTATTACGGTGACGGCTGTTTCTTTCAGTGCCTGGAAGGTGAAACCTCCAAGGTGCAGGCCTTGTACAAAACGCTGCTCAAGGACCCACGCCACAAGGATCTGAAGATTCTCGCCAGCGAGCCAATCAAACGATTGTCGTTTCCTGATTGGTCGATGAAATACGTGCCAGTGGATGAGCACATGTGCAAATTGCTTGAAGAGCATGGCTTCGAGCATTTCGACCCCTATCGCTTCGATCACCACTTGGTCGAGAGGGTCATGCAATTACTGCAAGGCGTGCCCGACCCGACCATCCCACCGGTCGAAGGCCGCGCTTCGGCTCCAGCTCGCACGGTGTTAGCTGCGGGGCTGCCAACCCAAACTGACACCCTCGCCCCTGCGGCCGCAAGCGGCTCCGCGAAGCTGAGTCTGGCCATTAGCATCGCCGCACTGGTTATCAGCGTTATTGCCCTAGTACTGGTGCTGAGCCGCCTTTAACCAGGAGCACCGCTCTAGCCGCCCACATAGCCCGCATGCATACCCAGGCGTTCCGGCAGTGAATGGTAGCGCGGGCATAAGCTATTGGACTGCAATTTGGCATAGTATTCAGCCTGATCAGCTCAATAGCCTGGGAGATTCGCATGCCCCTGACCCAACATCAGATCCTTGATCTCAATGGTATCCAGCTCAGCCTCTACAGCGCTGGCCCCGAGCTGGGCCCGGTAGTTTGGCTGCTGCATGGCTTCCCCGAGTGCTGGTACTCCTGGCGCCATCAGATAAAAGCACTGAGCGAGGCCGGTTACCGCGTTTTTGCCCCTGAAATGCGCGGCTACGGCGCCAGCAGCGCGCCGAAAGACCCGGCCAAGTATGATTTGATCTCCCTGTGCAGCGACATTCAAGCGGCGATGGATCTGCTCGGCCATACCCGGGTCGCCATGATCGGTCATGACTGGGGCGCGCCGGTTGCCTGGCATCTGGCATTACTGGAGCCACAGCGAGTTCAAGTCGTCGGCGCGCTCTCGGTACCCTTCGGTGGGCGCCCGAAAAAGCCCGCCATTGGCATGATGCGAGAGCTGTACCAGGATCGCTTCCATTACATGCTGTACTTTCAAAAACCTGGGCTGGCCGAAGCCGAGATGGCCGAGAACATCCCACGTACCCTGCGCGTCATGATGCACGGTATGTCTGGCACCGCTGGCGCTAGCACGCTGGTGCAGGATAAGCCCGCCGATGCACGCTGGCTGGATGACCGTGTCGACCCCGGTGTACCACCAGACTGGTGCTCAGCGCAGGCCTTTCAGGTGTATGTCGACACCTTCGAGCGCAGCGGCTTCCACGGCCCAGTCAACTGGTACCGCAACTTCGAGCGCAATTGGGAAAACACCGAGCCATTGGCCGGCAAACAGATCGACCAGCCAGCCCTTTTCATCATTGGCGATGCCGATCCGGTCGGCGAGCTGGAAAGCTACACCATCAAAAAAATGCCCAACGTAGTGCCGCGCGTCGAACAGCACGTGATCCGCGATTGTGGCCACTGGATCCAGTGCGAAAAACCGGAACCGGTAAACCAGCTACTGCTGGAATTTCTCGCCCGTGAATTTACCCCGAAGGTCGCACCATGACGCCCGCCGATCTGACCGGCAAGCGCATTCTACTGACCCAGGCCGATGCGTTCATGGGCCCGGCGCTGCATAACATGCTCAGCCGCTGTGGTGCGCAGGTGATTGCTGACACGGGTACTCTGGACACACGGGAAGCCGTTGACCAGTTGGTCAGCCAGTCAGGGCACATCGACGTACTGGTGGCCAATCTAGGCGTACCGGCACCTTCAACCGCGGCGGTACAGGTCAGTGACGACGAGTGGCGTTTGATGTTTACCCACATGGTTGACCCTTTGCAGCAGCTTACCCGCGCCATCCTGCCGGCAATGATCGAACGCCAGTGCGGCAAGATCCTGCTGATGGGCAGCGCCTCAGCGCTGCGAGGCATAAAGCGCGCCTCCAGCTACAGTGCCGCGCGCGGCGCGCAACTGGCTTATATTCGGGCGGTGGGTGTGGAAGTCGCCCGGCATAACATCCAGGTCAATGCGATCGCGCAAAACTTCGTCGATAACCCGACCTATTTCCCTGCCGAAGTACAGGCCAATACGGCCTTTCAGGAACGCTTGCGACGGGAAGTGCCCCTCGGCCGCCTGGTGTCCGCCGAGGAAGATGCCCAGTTCGCCGCCTATTTGTGCAGTGACGCGGCCAACTGTTTTGTTGGGCAGATTTTTCCCGTGTGCGGCGGCTGGGCAGACTGACAGCACACCATCAGGCTGGCAAAAAGGACGCCGCTCTAGCGGTGGTGACGCTACACGCGCCACGCCGTTTGATATCCTACTGCGGCTAATATCTGTTGAAGACAGCCTGCAACTGCCGGTTGGCGATCTGCCTCCGGCAGCGAATTCAAATGCCTATAGGCGCTCTCGGGATAACCGCCTACTCGGCAGTCAGGTAGGATGACCGCGTCAATCCCAGGCGCAGGGCGTCGACGAAACGCGCACGCTCGGCAGGGCTGAGCCGCGCACCCGCGACCTTGTCACGGTACAGGGTGACCAGCTCGTCTGGCTCGAAGTGCACGTAACGCAACATGTCCTCGATAGTGTCGTGGGTTTCAATACCGCCATGCACCACCCGGCCATCGCTGCGCAAATAGACGTTCACCGAATCGGTGTCGCCAAACAGGTTATGCATGTCACCAAGAATTTCCTGATAGGCCCCTACCAGGAAAATCCCCAGCAGATAGTCCTCGCCCTCACGCAACTCGTGCACTGGCAGACTGTTCTCAATGCTCTGCTCATCAACATAATGGCGAATCTTGCCATCGGAATCACAGGTCAGATCTTGCAGCACCGCTCGGCGCAAGGGTTCTTCCTCGAGCCGATTGATGGGCATGATCGGTAACACCTGATCAATCGCCCAGGTGTCAGGCAGGCTCTGAAACACCGAGAAGTTACAGATATACTTGTCGGCCATCTTGTCATTCAACTCATCCAGCACCTGACGGTGCGAACGCTGACGCGCCTTAAGCTGATCATGCAAGCGCGAACACAGGGCGAAATAGCACTGCTCTGCCAGCGCTTTCTCGGACAGACTCAGTTTGCCCTCGGCATACTGCGTTGCCACATCGGCCATATAGTGCGTAGCGCGCCAGTAGGTTTCAGTGACCATCTCGATGTCATTATTATCCAGCAACCCCACCAGATTGCGCACCACCTGCGGCAGGCTGTCCAGATCGTCGATGGGCGGCAGCGTGTCGTTGTGGCGCTCGACGTCAGTCACCTGCACGACCAACACCGCATGATGTGCGGTCATCGCCCGGCCACTTTCGGAAAAAATATGTGGATGCGGCAGGCCCTGTTCATTACAGAAGTCCCTGAGCATGGCGACCACGGTATGGGCATATTCATTGACGTCGTAATTCATCGAGCTGGCATTGCGCGAGTGGGTACCGTCGTAATCAACGCCGAGGCCGCCACCAACGTCGATATGATCGACCGGCAGACCCAGCGCGCGCAATTCACCGAAGTAGCGAATCGCTTCGCGGAAGCCGTGCTGATAGTCCGCCAGGTTGGCAATCTGCGAGCCCATATGAAAATGCAGCAGCCGCACACCATCCTGTAGGCCGGCGTTACGGAACTGCTCAACCACGCGCAGCAGTTGAGCAGCAGACAGGCCGAACTTGGATTTTTCGCCACCGGTATCGGCCCATTTGCTCGAAGCAAGCGAGGAAAGACGCACGCGCAGGCCGACCTGTGGCGTCAAACCCATTTTCGCCGCCTCCTCGATTACCAGGCGGACTTCAGACTCTTTCTCGATAACGATAAACACGTTATGCCCGAGCTTCTGGCCTATCAATGCCAGATTGATGAACTCGCGGTCTTTATAGCCGTTGCAAACAATGGTGCCGCCCTTGGGCGCCAACGCCAGCACGGCCATCAATTCCGGCTTGGAGCCAGCTTCAAGCCCAATAGAAACATCCTCGGTGGCGATAATATTCTCGACCACTGCTTCCTGCTGGTTGACCTTGATCGGATACAATGCAGTGTAGCCGTTGGTGTATTCCAGCTCGGCAATATTGCTGTCAAACGCGCCGGTCAATTGCCGCACGCGGTCCTGCAGGATATCCGGGAAACGCACCAGCAGCGGCAAATCCAGCCCGCTCTCGCGCAGCTGAGCAACCAGCTCATGCAGATCAATGGCTTTGCCGTCGGGGCCGCGCGGCTTTACTTCCACATGACCCTGCTCGTTGACGTTGAAATAGCCAGCCCCCCAATGACGAATGCCGAAAACGCTGCGGCTATCGGCAACCGTCCAGGCTGAAGCATCTTCCTTGCGTGAACGTCGCTGTTGCGCCATCAAATACACCTCTTGTCATAAGCTGGAAAAAACTGACTACAGGATAAAGCAAAAGCGTCACAGCTGCCGCTTCGATGATCTGGCATTTGCCTGCTGGATAAGCCCGGCAAACACTTGGCGTGCCGCTGCCCGCCCTCTACTGTAATGCAACTGAATGACAGTCCTGGTTATGCCAACCTTATTTGTGGAGTTAACAGATGCAAGAATATTTTAGCCTCAAAGGACGTACCGCACTGGTGACTGGCGGCAGCCGTGGTATCGGCAGAATGATCGCACAGGGCTTTCTCCAGGCCGGTGCCAAGGTAATTATCTGCAGCCGCAAAAAAGACGAATGCGAGGCCACGGCCAGTGAGTTGAGCCAGTACGGGGAATGCATTGCGGTCAGTGCCGACCTCTCATCCGAAGCGGGTGCCAAGGCGCTGTTTGCGGACTTGCAGGCCCACACTCAACACCTGGATATTCTGGTCAACAACGCCGGCACCAGTTGGGGCGCGCCGCTGGAGGATTTCCCGGTGAAAGGTTGGGAAAAAGTCATGCAACTGAACGTCACCTCGGTGTTCAGCTGCATCCAGCAATTGTTGCCCATGCTGCGCAAGGCAGGCACCGCCGAGAGTCCAGCGCGGGTGATCAATATCGGCTCGGTCGCTGGCATCAGCGCCTTTGGCGAGCAAGCCTACTCCTATGGCCCGAGCAAGGCGGCGGTACATCAATTGTCACGCATATTGGCGAAGGAACTGGTGACTGAGCATATCAACGTGAATGTGATCGCCCCAGGCCGCTTCCCGAGCAAGATGACCAGCCATATACACAATGATCCCGAGGCACTCGCTGAGGATTGCCGGCACATCCCCATGAAGCGCTGGGGTCGCGAGGAGGAAATGTCGGCATTGGCGATCATGCTGGCCAGTACCGCTGGCGCCTATATGACTGGCAACATTATCCCGATCGATGGCGGCTTTACGCTATAGCCTGGCGTTAACCGGGCCGGTTGATGCCAGCCCGGTTAGACGTCCGAACCAAACGCCGCCGATTCTACAGCCAACCTGCCTCTGCACCCCGCAATCAACATCGGTGCACCCCACGCATTCAGTGTTCGCGCAGCCACCTGACGAGTGGTCACCCGCACCTCTTCAGACTTGATATTCGTCCGCACAATAAATTCATCGCCGTCCGGGTATACCAGCAAATCGCCGTCACACACTGAGGAACCCAGGTGCTGCTGCGTGAAGCGCAGCGGCGGGCCCAGGCTTCCATTATGACTCCACGGCCAAGCCCCGATAACGGCTGCATAGGCGGGATATGTTTCCTCACGCGAAGGTCATATAGGAGGAATATGACAAATCTATTTAACAGCTGTAAACATTTCACTAGCAAGCAAGTTGCCCTACAAATGCCATTTACTGCGGGTTGAGATAATTTCCTGGATATGTTTATCATGTAAATAGTATTTATCAGTAAAGATCAGGACGCGATGACAAATATCCCCGTAACACTACGAAAACCAGAGCCCACGGACGGTTTTGCGCTTAATGAGCTGGTGGCCCGCTGCAACCCGCTGGACACCAACTCGGTGTACTGCAACCTGCTTCAGTGTGGTGATTTTGCCGACACAGCCATCACCGCCGTCACCGCTGAAGGCGAGATGGTCGGCTTTATTTCCGGCTACCGCCCACCGCACAAGCCCAGCACGCTGTTTGTCTGGCAGGTCGCGGTAGATAGCCGCATGCGCGGCCAAGGTCTGGCGTTGAAAATGCTGATGGGTCTGGTAGAGCGTGTTGCCGCCGATGGCGTCACGCACCTGGAAACCACGATTTCACCCGGTAACGAAGCCTCGGAAGCGCTGTTTAAAAAAGCCTTCCGCCAACTCGGCACCGACTACAGCACCCGGACGATCTTTTCCCGGGAGCAACATTTCAACGGCCAGCATGATGATGAAGTGCTCTACAGCGCTGGCCCGTTTGCCACCCCTTTTTCTGCGGCCGCCTCAGCGGCACAGACTGCCTAATTTAGAAACCAGGAGACAACATGACCAACTTCGAACAGTTCGAAAAACATGAATCCGGTATCCGTAGCTATTGCCGCTCGTTCCCCGTGATCTTTAAACAAGCTCGCGGTGCGGAACTGATCACCAGCGAAGGCAAGCACTACATCGATTTTCTCGCCGGTGCCGGCACCCTGAACTACGGCCATAACCATCCGGTGCTGAAGAAAGCGCTGATCGACTATATTTCCGACGATGGCATCACCCACGGTCTGGACATGTATTCCAGCGCCAAGGAAAACTTCCTTGAAGTCTTCCACCGGGTGATTCTCGAGCCCCGCGGCTTTGGCGATTACGTCACCCAGTTCAGCGGCCCGACCGGAACCAACTCGGTAGAAGCCGCGCTGAAACTGGCGCGCAAGGTCACTGGCCGCAGCAATGTGATCAGCTTCACCAATGGCTTTCATGGCTGCAGCATCGGCGCCCTGGCCGTCACCGGCAACCAGCATCACCGTGGTGCCGCCGGCGTGGCGCTGACCGACGTCAGCCGCATGCCCTATGCCAACTATTTCGGCGACAGTGCCAACACCATCGCCATGATGGACAAGATGCTCAGCGATCCGAGCAGCGGTATCGACAAGCCCGCCGCGGTGATTGTCGAAGTCGTACAGGGCGAAGGCGGCTTGAATACCGCATCAGCCGAGTGGATGCGCAAGCTGCAGAAACTCTGCCGCAAGCACGGCATGCTGCTGATTGCCGATGACATCCAGGCCGGCTGTGGCCGTACTGGCACCTTCTTCAGCTTTGAAGGCATGGGTATTCAGCCGGACATGATCACCCTGTCCAAGTCGCTGAGTGGCTATGGTCTGCCCTTTGCTTTAGTACTCATCCGCCGCGACCTGGACCAGTGGGAACCGGGTGAGCACAACGGTACTTTTAGAGGCAACAACCTCGCCTTTGTTACCGCCGCCGCCGCCATGGAGCACTTCTGGACCACCGACGAGTTCGCCAAGAGCGTTCAGGCCAAGGGCAAGATGGTCAAGGAACGCATGCAGAAGATCGTCCGCAAGCACGGTCCCGATTCCCTATTCGTAAAGGGTCGTGGCATGATGGTTGGTATCAACTGCCCCAACGGTGAAATAGCCTCGGCTATCTGCCAGGAAGCCTTCCAGCACGGCCTGGTGATCGAAACCAGCGGCAACCACAGCCAGGTGGTCAAGTGTCTGGCTCCGCTGACCATCAGCGAAGAACAGATCGACCAGGCCATGACCATTCTGGACGCCGCCTTTGCCAAGATAATGAAAGCAGAATCTGCCGAACAGGCTTCCTGAGGAGAACGCACTATGATCGTACGTACATTGAAGGATTGCGAAGCATCCGAACGACGCGTCGTCTCCCAGAACTGGGAAAGCACCCGCATGTTGTTGAAAGACGACAAGATGGGCTTTTCCTTTCACATCACCACCATCTACGCCAATACCGAGACGCACATCTGGTACAAAAACCATCTTGAGTCGGTGTACTGCATGAGCGGCAATGGCGAGATCGAGACCCTGGCTGATGGCAAGGTCTACAAGATCGAGCCGGGCACGCTGTATATTCTCGACCAGCATGATGACCATATGCTGCGCGGCGGCAGCGAAGACATGAAAATGGCTTGCGTCTTCAACCCGCCACTGAGCGGCAAGGAAGTACACGATGCGGACGGTGTGTACCCCGTAGACGCTACCTGAGTACCAGCCTGCTGGTCGGGAGCGCACCCGCACTCGACCAGCATCAGCGGCTAGAGCCGTTGGCCAGAAGTCATGCCGCCCCAGAATCAGGATGGTCGGCAACATTCACCAACGACAGACACCTGAGATTATGCATACCGTAGAAAAGATTGGCGGCACCTCGATGAGCCGCTTCGATGAAGTACTCGACACCCTGTTTATCGGCCAGCGCAAGCAGACCGAACTCTATAACCGTGTATTCGTGGTCTCCGCCTATGGCGGCATGACCAATATGCTGCTCGAACACAAAAAGTCCGGTGACCCCGGTGTGTACGAGCGTTTTGCCGATGCGCAAAACGAAGACGCCTGGCTGGATGCGCTGGATGCGGTACTGGACGCCATGCGCGGCAAAAACGCCGAGCTGTTCAGCGGCGAGTATGAGCGTCAGGCCGCAGACCGCTTTATCGAAGGACGTTTCAGTGACGTACGCGACTGCATGCTCAGCCTCCAGCAACTGTGCACCTATGGCCATTTTCAGCTGACCGAACACCTGATGAAGGTGCGCGAAATGCTCGCCTCCCTGGGTGAAGCGCATAGCGCCTTCAATACCGTATTAGCGCTGAAGAAGCATGGCGCCAATGCCCGCCTGGTGGATTTGACCGGCTGGAATCAGCCCGCACCCAAAACCTTCCAGGACATGATCAAAGACAGCTTCGACGGCATCGACCTGAGCAAGGAGTTGGTGGTTGCCACTGGATACACGCATTGCAGCGAAGGCTTGATGAATACCTTCGATCGCGGCTACAGCGAAATTACCTTCGCCCAAATCGCCGCGACCACCAGTGCCCGGGAAGCGATCATCCACAAGGAATACCACCTCTCCAGTGCTGATCCGAATCTGGTCGGTCTGGATAACGTGGTAACCATCGGCCGCACCAACTATGACGTGGCCGACCAGCTGTCCAACCTGGGGATGGAAGCCATTCACCCCAAGGCCGCACGGACTTTGCGCCGCGCTGGCATTCAGCTGCGCATCAAGAATGCCTTCGAGCCGGACCACGCCGGCACCCTGATCAGCCAGGATTACTGCAGCGAAAAGCCCTGTGTAGAGATCATCGCCGGTCGCAAGGACGTATTTGGTCTGGAAGTCTTCGACCAGGAAATGCTCGGCGATGTGGGCTACGACATCGAGATCACCAAGCTGCTCAAACAGCTCAAGCTGTATGTGGTGAACAAGGATTCCGACGCCAACAGCATCACCTACTATGCCTCGGGCTCGCGCAAGATGATCAACCGCGCGGCACGGCTGATCGAGGAAAAGTACCCGATGGCTGAGGTGCATGTGCACAACATCGCCATCGTCTCGGCGATCGGCTCGGACCTCAAGGTCAAGGGCATTCTGGCCAAGACCGTTGCGGCCCTGGCCAGTGCCGACATCAGCATCCAGGCCATCCACCAGTCGATTCGTCAGGTGGAGATGCAGTGCATTATCAAGGAAGAAGATTACGACGCTGCAGTGGCGGCCCTGCACCAGGCGCTGATTGAGCCGGAAAATCACGGCGACGTGATTGCCGCTGCCTGAGCGGATGACCCTGGGATTACTAGGTAGGTAGTCAAAAAAGCAGGCGCGCCTTCAACGACCGCCTGCTTTTTTGTTGTCCGGCTCTAACCGCCGAGTAAAAAACCACGAACCAAAGCGGCACTGCGCGCCGAGTCTTCCTGCATAAAACAGTGTCCGCCGGGCGTGGAGGTCGTGCTGACCTGCGGATTAATCGCCGCCAGGCGCTGGGTCGACTGCCGTACAAAGGGATAGGTCTTGTCGCCGTGAACAAGCAAGGTCGGCATCCTGATGCGCTTGAGCGCAGGCCACAGGCGCCTGGGCATGGTCTCGAACACCTCTGCCTCACGACTGGGCCGGCATTTGAGTTCAACCCCATGCTCATGGTGATCCTTCAGCGCATGATCGATATGCGCGCGGAACGCCGGCTCCTCCCAACCACGAAATATGCCGCGATTATGCAGTGCGCCAAAGGCGGTTTCCCGATCAGGCCAATGATGCCGCCGCGCCTTGGCACCTTCGGCCATCGGATTACGGCGCACGCCGAGCAGACTCAAGCTGGTGCGCAACTGAATCAGGCTCAGCGGAAACAGCACCGGATCAAGCAATACCGCACGTTCGAACAGGCCCGGATGGGCCGCCAGAATCAGGCTGGTCAGCACACCGCCAAAACTGTGGCCGCAGGCAAATCGGGGCACGTCCGCAAAGCGCTGACGGCCTGCCTCGAAGGCTTCCACAGCCAGTTCGGCGTTGCGATTCCAACCAAGAAAAGGGCCACCGTGATCACTCTCGCCGTGGCCTTGCAGATCACACAACCAGAGATCGAAATGCTCCGCCAGTAACGCCAGCAGCGGCTCATAGGTGCGCGTGCAGAACCCATTGCCATGCAGGAAGTGCAGCAGCGGCTTGCCCGAGACGGGCGTGTGCCAACCGCGCATGACGAATCCTGCGGTCGTGGTATGGTGCCAGGGTAGCAACTGCATGTAAGGCTACTCGATCGAATAAAGCCGACATTCTAGAGTGCTACCGCTCCTCTGTCAGCGGGAAACTGCGCTCTCAATGATCCGCTCAGTCGAGCCAGTCCAGGGTCAGCAACAGTCGCCGCTGCCCAGCCGGAAGGCCCGGCGAGCGGTGTACCAGGCCGCGGCCTTCGTTGCCTTGCCAACGTTCGCCCTTGAGCAGCGCCACCTCCGCGCAAGCCAGCGCATGCGCTGCATCATCCTTCATATAGGGGTCAACAGCCGGGCCGCCCAGTTGCTGACGCGGCGAGTCCTGCTCTGACAACCACTCCGATCCTGGACCGGCGTAGCTGGTAACCAGCCTTACCGGCACCTTGTCGACATGCCAGCGGGGGCACATGGCCTTATCCAGCGTGCGCAATCGCACACCCACCGTGCGCGCATCCAGCAGACATGCAAACAGGCTAACAAGGTAAGCAATATCTGCGATAAATTGGGCGTATCCGGGCACCCCGGCTACCAGCTGAGCAAAACCCGGCAGCTTGACCTTATCGGCTGCTTGCGGATCCTCCTGCGTCCATGTATAGATCTCAGCCAGTACGCTGCCGGACGCCAGCACAGCCTGAGCGAAATGCAGCACTGCAGGATCCAGCTGGCGTTGCCAGACCGCCAGGTTCACCTCATCGCGCAGAATATCGAGCAAGGTCTCGACCTCTGTCCCTGCTACCTGGCAGGGCGTTGCGGGCATAGCACGAGCCAACATCAGGCCGCCTCCTCCGTCCAGGGGCCGAAAGGATCAGGCAGTGCTTGCCAAGCCTCTGCGCCGCCTAGCATTTCCGCGTCAGTCAAAAGACAGGCATCCAATTCCCGCGCCAGCCTGGCAAAATCAATATGCTGGCCGATAAATACCAGCTCCTGCCGGCAGTCACCGGTCTGCGGATCCCAGTTAGCCATGATCGCCTCCAACCCCTCACCTTCGCCTGGCCAATGCGCTTTTGGCACTGAGCGCCACCAGCGACCGGCATAGCTGTAGCGCATCAAACCGCCCGCTTGCGACCAGCTACCAGCCTCCAGCGGCCTCGTGGCCAGCCAGAAGAAGCCTTTGGAGCGCAGCAGCCGGCCATTCTCCCAGGTACGGTTAAGGAAACTGAAAAAGCGCTGCGGATGAAAAGGTCTGCGCGCCTGATAGGTATCTGCGGCAATACCGTACTCCTCGGTTTCCGGCACATGCTCACCACGCATTTCTTTCAACCAGCCTGGGGCCATGGAGGCCTTTTCGAAGCTGAAACGGCCGGTGTTGAGCAGCTTCTCCAGTGGCACCTGACCCATGACCATCGGGATCACTTCCGCCTCAGCGTTCAAGCCACGCAAGATCGCCATCAATTCCTCACGCTGATCAGTCGAGATCAGGTCCATCTTGCTGACCAGCAGTACGTCAGCAAACTCGACCTGCTCAATCAATAGATCGGTGATCGAGCGCTCATCTTCATCACCCAGCGTTTCGCCCCGACTGGCCAGGCTCTCGGCAGCCTGAAAATCGATCAGAAAATTCACCCCATCCACCACGGTGACCATCGTATCCAGGCGCGCCAAGTCTGACAGGCTGCGCCCTTGCTCATCGCGGAAGGTGAAGGTTTCCGCTACGGGCATCGGCTCGGAGATTCCGGTGGATTCGATCAACAGGTAGTCAAAACGGCCTTCCTCAGCCAATCGGGCTACTTCCTCCAACAGATCCTCCCGCAGGGTGCAGCAAATACAGCCGTTACTCATTTCCACCAACCGCTCCTCAGCGCGATTGAGCGTGACATCGCGCTGCACCTCGCTGGCGTCAATATTGATCTCGCTCATGTCATTGACGATCACCGCTACGCGGAGATTGTCGCGGTTACGCAATATCTGGTTGAGGAGGGTACTCTTGCCGGCGCCGAGGAATCCGGACAGAACAGTGACAGGTAGCAGTGCAGCAGCAGATGACATAGGGGCTCCTGGTGGAGAGGATGTGGGCAATAATCACGGGAAACGTTATCGTAGCTTTATTGTTATAACATAACAATAAAATAGATAAGGAGAATGTGATGCTGCATCATTGCAACTGCTAAAATAGTTGCTCCACTTCGCCACCATGGTCGACTATGAATCCAGATCTCGGCACCGTTTACCAGCAGTCATCCGCAGCAGACAGCGCGGTCGAATTTCTGCAGATACGCTTCAGCGATATCGATTTTGTCAGCAACGAGCTGTGCACCACCCTGTTTGAGGTGCCGTGGGGCGAGGATCAGCAGTTGCATGCCCTGTCCCTGGATTTTGATCAGGATATGCTGTTGCAAATTCTTGCGCGCCTGGAGCCTGACGCGCAGCAGCAATTCGTCGCCCAAGTGAACGGCCAGCAGCCACCCTTCCACGTCAGCCTGCCGGAGGCCGTGCTGGTCGATCGCGTGATCTGTGTGCTGGGTGAGGCGCAGGAAGTCGAGGGTGAGGTATTCACCCCCTTTGTCATTCAAACCATAGATTAACGCAGGATATAGTCCACGCTGGTGACCACGCGCACGCGCTTGATCTCTGGCGTAAAGGCGTCGACATCCTCAATCGAGAAGTAGCCCTGCGAAGCCCGGCGAATACTCCCGACCTCAGCTTGCGCGTCCCGGGCGAACTGGTCGGCGGCCGCACGCGCATCGCGGGTAGCGTGGGCTATCATCTCCGGCTTGATCGATTCCAACTGAGTAAAGATAAAGCGCGGTTGGAACTCATAGCTCTGGGTTAGCGCAACGCCAGACTTGACCAATTCACCGACCATCTGCATACCCGTTTTAACCCGCTCCACGTCTTCGGTACGAACCAGCACAGTGACTTCTGCCCGGTAGCGCTCAGGAGGTAAGGTCTGACCGTAGACATTCGCATGCTGGTCGGTGATCTTGGGCATCGATAGCTGGATATCCTCTTCAACAAACCCTTTGAGCAGCAGGAAGGAACGAATCAGGCTCTGCTGCGCTTCAATATCGGTTTGTAGTTGGTCGAGCGAGTTACCTGCGACCGAGAAATTGATCGGCCACAGCGCCAGATCCGCCTCGACTGTACGCTCTGCCAAGCCCTTTACGCTGACCACCCGATCCGCATCACGAAACTGCAATAGCCCGGCCTTGATACTGATCGCCATAAAAGCCAGAGATAATGCAATCAGCGCTGCGGCGATGATCGACAAACCGGAAAACCGTGAACTGCGCATATCGCTGCTCCTGAAGCAGGAAGAAAGAACCCTAATGTAGCTTATTTTTCATCGCCGTGGCGAACCTGCAAAGGCCGTTGACGCCAGTGTCGACGGGCTGATTCTGCTGTGTGCCGGCCAGGGCGTGAGCAGCATCGGCGCCATCCCGTCGAGCACCAAGATGGTTACCAATTGAAGCGTGACTATCTGGCCGTCAAGGCTCGCCTATGCGGCCAACAAGGCCAGGCGCGAAGACAAGCGCTTACTCATCCTTGCGCAAATCCTCTGGAATATCAGGTTTGGGCATGGGCCCAGGGCGCTTGCCCTGCCCTGCCCGGTACTGACGCAGCTGGAACACGTAGGCCAGTACCTGCGCCACCGCCAGATACAGCCCCGCGGGGATCTGTTGATCCAACTCGGTGCTGTAGAACACCGCCCGCGCCAGAGGAGGCGACTCCAGCACGATGATATCGTGCTCGGCCGCCACTTCCCGGATGCGCAGTGCGGTAAAATCAGCCCCTTTGGCGATAACAATCGGCGCACCCGATTTGATCGGATCGTACTTCAACGCCACCGCAAAATGCGTCGGGTTGGTGATGACTACATCGGCCTTGGGCACTTCACCCATCATGCGCCGCTCGGCCATCTCGCGCTGCAATTGCCGAATGCGAGATTTGACCTCGGGCTTGCCCTCGGAGTCCTTGTATTCGTCCTTGACCTCCTGCTTGGTCATTTTCATTTTTTGCTTGTTATCCCAGAGCTGAAACGGGATATCCACCGCAGCGATAAGGATCAGTGAGCAGGCCAGGATCAGCAATGCTGTGCCAATAATCTTGCCACTGTGCGCAATCGCATCCGGCAGCGGCTGCCGGTCCAGGGTGAGCATTTGATCCTGGAACAGATTGAGCACGGTCAGTGCCGTGACCAACACCACTAGAAATTTCGCCAGCGCTTTGAGCAGTTCCACCAGCGCCTTGACGGAAAACATGCGCTTGAGCCCGGCAAACGGATTCATCCGCGAGAACTTGGGCGCCATCGACTTGGCACTGAGCAACCAGCCTCCGAGCAAAATCGGTCCGACCAAGGCAGCGATCAACAGCATGAAAAACAGTGGCCCGATCACGTCCAGGCCAATACCCACCGAGGCCAATAACTGCAAGCCCATGGTATCGGTTGAATACAGTGCTTCACGCTCAATACTGAAGTTGAAGCGCATCAGATCAAGCAGACGCTGGCCCATTTCCGGCCCGAGCATGATCAAACCGGCTGCGGAGACCATCACCACCGCCAGCGTATTGAGCTCCTTGGAGCGCGCAATCTGGCCCTTGTCACGGGATTCCTTGAGGCGTTTCTCCGTGGGGTCTTCGCTTTTGTCCTGACCGCTATCCGATTGTTCTGCCATCAGTTAGCCCGCACCAGGCCGCGAAGCCAGATCAGCGTTTCGGTGGTCACCACTTGATACTGCTCGGCCACGCTGCCCAACAATACCCAGATGATAAAAAGACCAAACACCAGTGTCAGTGGAAAACCGATGGAGAAAATATTCAGCTGCGGCGCCGCGCGCATCATCACCCCGAACGACAGGTTAACGATCAGCAGCGCGGTGATGGCTGGCAGACCAACCAGCAGCGCTGCCGACATAACCCAGGAGAAGCGCAGCACCAGCGCCATAAAATCACCGGCCTGCAAGGTCTCCCCGATAGGTAGCGTGGTGAAACTTTCGACCATCACTTCGATCACCACCAGATGCCCATTCATGGCCAGGAATAGCAAGGTGACCAGCATGGTAAAGACCTGAGCGACCACGGCCACCGAGATACCCATGCTCGGATCGTTCATCGAAGCAAAACCCAGGCCCATCTGCATCGCCACTATCTGCCCCGCCAACACGTGAATCTGAAACAACAGTTGCAAGGCAAAGCCCATCGCCACGCCAATCAGAATCTGCTCGGCAATCATTAACCAAGTACCCAGTGACAGGGCGTCAATCATCGGAGCGGGCGGAATATGCGGGGCAATAACGGCAGTAATCGCCATGGCCAAAAACAAGCGGATGCGCACTGGCACCAGTTGCGTGCCGATCACCGGCATGGTCATCATTACACTTCCAATACGAAACAGCACCCAGAGGTAGCTCATGACCCATTGGGTGATGGCCGCGCTGGACAGCTCAATCATCAGCCTATCAGTCCGGGGATATTCCGGTAGAGCCGATCAGTGAACTCGATCAGTTGGCTAACCAGCCAGGGACCCAGCCAGATCAGGGTCATAAAGGTAAACAGCAGGCGCGGCAGGAAGCTCAGGGTCTGCTCGTTGATCTGCGTGGCGGCCTGGAACATGGCGACGATCAAACCCACCATCAAGCTCGGCAATACGATCACCGCGACCATCGTCGTGGTCAGCCACAGCGCCTGGCGAAACAGGTCTACCGCTACTTCAGGTGTCATCGACAGGCTCCTATGTCAGCGCAAAGCTGGCTGCCAAAGTGCCTATGATCAGCGCCCAGCCGTCCACCAGCACAAACAGCATGATCTTGAACGGCAGCGAAATGATCAACGGCGACAGCATCATCATACCCATAGCCATCAGCACACTGGCCACCACCAGATCGATCACCAGAAATGGGATGAAAATCATGAAACCGATCTGAAAAGCGGTTTTTAACTCGGAGGTAACAAACGCCGGTACCAGAATATGAAAGGGCACGTCATCCGGGCTGGCCAGATCGTCGCGCCGTGCCAGGCGCACGAACAGCTCCAGATCGGTTTCCCGGGTTTGCGCCAGCATAAAGCCTCTAAGCGGAATGCTCGCAGCATCTACGGCTTGCTGGGGCGTCAGTTCCTCGGCCAAATAAGGCTGCAGCGCCGTCTCATTGATCCGCTCGAACACCGGCGCCATAACAAACAAGGTCAGAAATAACGCCAGCCCCACCAGAATCTGGCTGGACGGTGTCTGCTGCAAGCCCAATGCCTGACGCAGAATCGAGAACACGATAATGATCCGGGTGAAGCTGGTCATCATCATCACGAACGCCGGTATAAAGGTCAGCGCCGACATCAACAACAGAATCTGCAAGCTGACCGAGTAGGTCTGCTCGCCTTCCTGGTCGGTGCTCAGCGTGATGGCCGGCATACTTAACGGGTCAGCCGCCGTTTGCGCCAGCACTGAAGGCGCCAGCAACATGAGGCCTAATAACAACCAGCGGATCATGCTTTCGGCTCCCGCTTCAGCAGGCCGCGCAGCGTGCGGGCGAAATCAGCAGGCATTGCGCCGCTGGCGGCAACCTCGGCCACCGGCTCCTCAAACACATGCAAGGTATTGATACGCCCCGGTGATGCGCCCAGCAACAACTGTTTGCCACCCACGTCAATCAATAACAGCCGGTCGCGCGGGCCCAGCGGGAGACTGCTGACCAGGCGGATATGCTGCCCGCCCTGGGGCGCCAGTGGCCCCACACGGCGCATCAGGTAGCCCATCAGAAAGATCAGCCCGACCACCAGCAACAAGCCGCCGCCCAACTGCACCAGTTGCCCCATCAGCGACACTTGACTGGCGGCCGGCGCCGAGCTGGCCTGCGCCCACACCACAGTCGAAGGCAACGCGGTAAAGATAAAGGGAATGATCGCCGCCGCTTTCATCAACGCAGTTTCTTGATTCGTTCGGAAGGGCTGATCACATCGGTCAGGCGAATACCAAACTTCTCGTTGACCACCACCACTTCCCCATGCGCAATCAAGGTACCGTTGACCTTTACATCCAGCGGCTCACCGGCAAGCCGGTCCAGCTCCACTACCGAGCCCTGGTTCAATTGCAGCAGATTACGGATGGTAATGTCGGTATTGCCAACTTCCATGGAAATGGTTACCGGGATGTCCAGAATCACATCCAGGTTCGGGCTATCGGTACCGTCGAACTGGTCGCCGCCACTGGCGGACGGTGCGTTGAACTCTTCCATCGGCATGCGTGGCGAGCTATTGGCGGTGGCCAGCATTGCATCGATATCGTCCTGATCCGCATCACCCGCCTCATCCAAGGCCGCAGCCCACTCATCTGCTAGCGCCTGCTCCTCGGGGGTGACTTCGTCGGACTTGTTGTCATCAGCCATCTTGCTCTTCCTCTACACGAATAAAGCGGTCCACCGGGCCCTAGCGAGGGCGCACGATCGGTCCCAGAATTTGTAATGCCAGATTACCCTTAACCGAGCCCAGCTTGGCCTTGAACGTCGGCACACCGTTGGCACAGAGCACCATATGCTCAGGCAGCTCCACCGGAATCACATCGCCCGGCTGCATGCTCAACAGATCCCGGAGCTTGAGCTGACGACGTACCACCGTGGCACTCAGCGGCACCTTGGCAGCGGTAATCTCTTCACGCAGGGCCTTGACCCAGCGTTCGTCATGTTCGTCCACGTCCGATTGCACACCCGAGTCCAGCACCTCTCTGAGCGGTTCGATCATCGAATACGGAAAGGTGATATGCATATCCCCGCCGCCGCCATCAAGCTCGATATGAAAGGTCGATACCACCACCACTTCACTCGGGCTGACGATGTTCGCCAGAGCCGGATTGACTTCGGAATTCACATACTCGAAGTTCACTTCCTGCACCGCCTGCCAGGCTTCTTTCAAATCCAGAAAGGCTTGATCCAGGACCATACGCACCACACGCAGCTCGGTCGGAGTGAATTCACGCCCCTCGATCTTGGCATGCCGGCCATCGCCACCAAAAAAGTTATCAACCAGCTTGAACACCAAGCGCGCATCCAAAATAAACAACGCCGTGCCGCGCAGCGGCTTCATCTTCACCAGATTAAGGCTGGTGGGCACGTACAGTGAGTGCACATACTCACCGAACTTCATTACCTGCACACCGCCCACCGCCACATCGGCTGAACGGCGCAGCAGGTTGAAGATGCTAATACGGGTATAGCGGGCGAAACGCTCATTGATCATCTCCAGGGTCGGCATGCGACCCCGGACAATACGGTCCTGACTGGTCAGATCATAATGCTTGACTGAGCCTGGCGTGGAATCGATTTCGGTCTCAACTGCCCCGTCATCGACCCCGTGTAACAAGGCATCGATTTCGTCCTGTGAGAGCAGATCCTGAACGGCCATGGAGGCTTCCTATTGCAAAACTATATTGGTGAACAGCACCGACTCGATAACCGGATTGCCGAGTTCCCGCTCCAGCAGAGCCTTGACGGCTAACGTGGCCCGTTCACGCAGTGCTTCCTTGCCCTCGGGCGAGAACAGCGTCTGGAATTCCTCGCTGCTAAACAACAGCACCAACTCGTTGCGCAGCAGCGGCATATGGCTAGCCACGCCGGCCATACCCTCAGCATCACGCCCCATCAATACCACATTGACCTGCATATAGCGTTTGCGCCCCTCATGGGTGTAATTCACCACGAAGGCCGGGTCCAGTGGCTGGTATAGGGCAGTAGCCCGGAGCGGTTGCGCCGCCTCGGCGCTATCGGCCACCTCATCGTCGCCGCCCATCAACATATAGGACACGCCACCGGCTGACAGCAATACCGCCAACAAACCGACTCCAACGAGTATCAGCAGCTTTTTCTTGCTCTTGACCGGGGTCTCTGCGGCGTCTGTTGCCGGCTGTTCTTCTCGTGCTTGTTTTGCCATGACAAAATTCCGTCATCAAAACAGGAAAATCCTGCTTTTTGGGGTCTTGGGGTAAAAGCTCTGCATCGTCCATGCCAACTCGTCGATGCGTGCTTGGGCCTGGGTGCCAGATCACTGTACAGGGTTCACTGGACGGCGGTTACTGAACAGCGTCGCTGAACAAGGGTCACCGGATAAAGGCCAAGGATAAAGCCAAGCGCCGCAAAAGTCTTGGCGCGGCGGAAAAAGACTTACGGCCCTAGGGTTGTGATTGAGGCGCACGTTTGGTTTGCAGGGCAAGCCACCAGGCCGGTTTGATCGGGCCCGCGCAATAGCGGCTGGTGGCTCGGCGCAGACCACAGCTTACAGGCTAGCGCCTTGCAAGGTGCGGCAGGTAAAGAAACCACGGAGTATCAGGCGTAGTAATCAATCAACCTGTTGGACATCGCCTGGCTGGCTGCCTCGGCAGCCATCGACATACCTGCCTCATCTGCTCCCTGCGTAACAGCCCCGGCAGCCACTGCCTCGCCCCGGCCCGCAGAGCGACCGTCACTTTCCTGTCGGGCTTGCTGACCCACTGCCGAATCGCCAACGGAGACATTCACCAGATCCAGACCTTGCTGCGAAAATGACTCACGCAGACGGAACATCTGCGCTTCCAACGCTTCACGCACGGAGGGGTTCTGGCTGACAAACTGCACCTGGTGTTCCTGCCCGCGGGTCTGGATGTGAATTTCCAGCGGCCCCAACTCGGCCGGGTCCAAGCGGATTTCCACACTGCGTAGATTTTGGCTCGACATCCACTGCATCTTGTCGATCAGCGCATCACCCCAACCAGTCTGACCAAAGGGCACCCCCAGCGTCTGGCTCGTTGCCAATACCGGGCGCGCTGCCAGGGCTCCCTGCGCGGCTGCCTGCCCCGGTGTACCTGGCCGTTGCAGCGCCTCTAGGGATTCTGGCTCGGCGCTGGCGCGCTTGCCTGTGAGCGATTCGAGTGCATCGGTCAGTTTGGCGGTAAAGGCCGCCCGGGTATCAGCACCGGCCATCGACGGATCCTGCGGCCGCTGTAGTTGCGCTTCGAGCGCACTGGTGCGCTCGGCCCTGGAGGATCCGCTGCCGGCCTCCTGGCGCAGCTCCCGCTCCAGCTGCGACAGCTGCAGTTGATCGGCCGTCAGGTTACCCTGGGCTGCGGTAGCCGTAGCACCCTGCAGGCCGGCCACCGCTGCACCGCGCGTATCCGAGAAACCGGATAGCTGAGCTTGCTGCGCCTGAAGCGCGATAAGATCGCTATCCACGTCGACTTCGGCTTCAATTGTCGCATCGGCCGGCTGCTGATTAAGCGTCAGCCGTGCCTGGGTCAGCCATTGCGCCCAATCCTCGGCCAAGGTCTTGAGTAACGCCGGATCAGTCTCGGCAGCCACCGCGTGCTCGCCGTCCTCTGCACTCAGCTCGGCCAGCTGTTCAAGCCAGCCCTGCATGCTCTCCGGCAAATCCTTGCCGTCGGCGGCAAACTGTATCTGCTGCAATGCCGCCAGTTCGCCGTCACCCTCGGCCTCACCGAGCAGCGTCAACAACGCATCAAGCTGCTCTGACTGCTGCCCGGACAGCACTTCAGAAAAAGAGCCCAGGCCTTCGCCGTCGCCCGCTTGCACGGGCTCCATGAACGTGGGCTGCGTGCCACCCGGGCGGGGAACGCTGGAAAAAAGCGCCAGCATGTTCTGACTGACTGACATCGTGGATGTCTCCATGGCTACGGAGTTGGACTGCAATACCTAGTCCTTTGCAAACACCGGGCCATTTATACTCAGCATGTATAGAAGCGAAAACTATCAGTGCTGCAGATGCAATTGCACACGCTGGTACAAGCGCCTGATCTCCAGATAGCACTGCCCGGCAGCCTCGGCGTCGGCCAGCAGCCCGGCTTGTTCCGCGCGCTCACAGGCCTGTTCCAGCGTCTGCGCGCCCATATTGCCGCAACTGCCTTTGAAGCTGTGCGCGGCCTGCCTGAAGGCATTCCATTGCTGGTGCTCCAGAGCATCCGCAAGAGCCGCCAGGCGCTTTTGTGCATCCTGAATGAAAGTATCGATGAGTAACGGGTAATCTTCCTGCATCAATTCACGCAGATTAGACTGAACGGCAGGGTCAAGGTCCTTGGGTAAATCAGACATGCAATACGGGTCTCCTCCTGGTCGCCATAACTTGGCCGGCTAAGCCGGTCTGCCCGCAGTATGCCCAAGGCGCCAGGCAAAGACCACTCGCACCCGGTTGCCTGCGGCATTGAATTCCAGCTCATCAGCCAAGGCTTTAACCAACGCCAAACCTCTCCCGGAATAGCCTTCAGCGCTGCCGCTGTGGTTTTCAGCATCGGCCTCAGGTGCGGCAAAAAGCGCCGAAGGTCCACCCTGCATCGCTCTAAACCCGGGGCCACTGTCCTCCACTTCTATTGTCAGCACCCCGCCGGACGGGTTCGGTCGATGATCCAGAGCAACCCTGATCCAGGCGTCCTGCAACGCCGCCAAGCCTTCGTTGCGCGCCTGGTAATAGCGCGTGAAGCCTAGATAGTTGCATTTGAGTGCCGAATCCAACTGCAGCAGGCCGTGCTCCAGCGCATTGCTGTACAGCTCGCTGAGAATGGTAAAGAGGCTGCCACCATGCTCACGCAAGCCGGGCACCTCCATCAACACCTTGAGCAGAAAAGGTAAGGGGTTGTGCTCGCGAATCGAGGCCGCGCGGAAGGTATAAGCCAGGTGCCAGTCCTGCGCCTCCAACTGCCTCACGTCCGGCTGAAAGAGCATCGCCTGGGGTACGCTGAGGGCCACGCTGGGGGCCTGCATAACCACTTCCAGCAGGCTGATATCGTCTTCAGGGCTGCCATGGAATGCTTCCAGCGCTTGCAGCAACCCATCGAAAACCGCCCCCGGCTGCCCCGCGTAACTTTCCACCAAGGCCAGCACACGCGGCTCACCAAATTGTTCGCCCTGTAGATTACGGCTCTCGATAACGCCGTCGGTCCAGCACAGCAAGCGCTCGCCCGTCGCCAACGGCAGCACTACCGGGGTCGGATCGAAGCGCTCCGAGCGCGCCACCGCCAACGGCAGATGCGTTGAGGCCACCCGGTGCAGGATTTCACCTGCGCTACCCAACACCAGCACCTCTGGCAGCCCGCCGTTCCAGATTTCAACCAGCCCCTTATCCGGGTTGACCTCAATCAGCACCGCGCAGCAGAAGATGCCGACCGGCAAAATGCGGCTAAGCTTGCTGTTGAGTTCAACCAGAATGTCGCGCAGATTGAACCCGCGCGCCGTCATCGAATAGAACACCTCGGCCAGCGGCATCGCGCCAATAGCCGCAGACAGACCATGCCCGGTGAAGTCCCCCAGGAGGATATGCATGCCCCCCGAGGGTTTGTAAGCCGCCAGCAGAATATCGCCATTGAACATCGCATAGGCCGATTGCGAGTAACGCAGATTCTCGGCAGCCAGGCTGCCGGCATGGGCAACGCGATCGAAAATGATCTTGGCCAGTTGCTGCTCCTGCAACAGCCGTTGGTGCTGCTGGGAAATCAGGTCACGTTGCTGCTGCAACGTCTGATGCATGTCCTGCATGCGATTGAAGGCGAGAATCTTGGCTTGCAAGATCACGGGATTGTACGGCTTGGTCAGAAAGTCATCGCCACCCGCTTCCAGGCACTGCACCAGTGCTCCGGTTTCGGTCAGGCTGGTCAAGAAGATAATCGGCACCAGATCTTCGCCGGACGCCTGTTTGATCTGTCGGGCCGCTTCAAAGCCGTCCATCACCGGCATCAGCGCATCCAGCAGCACCAGGTCAGGACGCTGGGAAATAAAGCGTTCGACCGCCTCCAGGCCGTTTTCCGCACTGATGACCTCATGCCCCAACTGGCTTACTAGAGTAAGCATCCGGTAAGTAC